>NZ_JAGIBD010000001.1:0-493605 GCF_017744555.1 Cellulomonas sp.
GCCTCGACTACGCGGAGAAGTATCGCAACCTGCCGTTCGTGGGCACGCTCGCGCCTCACGTCTACGGGGCGTGAGGCCCGTCGCCGGGGGGCAGGGCGGGCTCTGCCCTCGGTGAACATCGTCGGGAACGTCCAGGAACACCGTGTAACTTCGATGGCCAGAACCCTGCGACCGGAGGATGAGGGGCCTGGCCCCGATCGCCCATGAACCTCAAGCGTCTAGTCCGTGGTCCCTTCCTGTGGATCGCCGTCGCCGTCGTGCTCCTGTGGATCGGGGCGAGCGCGCTGACCTCCCCGAAGGTCAGCCACATCGACACGTCCGACGGCCTCTCCCTCCTCGCGGACGGCAAGGTCGAGCAGGCCAAGATCACCGAGGGCGAGCAGCGGGTCGACCTGACGCTGACGGACGACTTCGTCAAGGACAAGGACAACTTCGGCAAGCTCGTCCAGTTCAACTACGTCGAGCCGCAGGGCCCGTCGGTCGTGCAGGCCGTCGCCGACGCCGACCCGCCCAAGGGCTTCGACTCGTCGGTGCCGCAGACGGCCTGGTGGTCGAGCCTGCTGAGCCTCGTGCTCCCGTTCATCATCATCCTGGGCATCTTCTGGTTCCTCATGTCGTCCATGCAGGGCGGCGGCTCGCGCGTCATGAGCTTCGGCAAGTCGCGCGCCAAGCTGGTCAGCAAGGAGTCGCCGCAGGTCACGTTCGCCGACGTCGCGGGCGTCGACGAGGCGGTCGAGGAGCTCCAGGAGATCAAGGAGTTCCTCTCCGAGCCGGCCAAGTTCCAGGCCGTCGGCGCCAAGATCCCCAAGGGCGTGCTGCTGTACGGCCCTCCCGGAACGGGCAAGACGCTCATCGCCCGCGCGGTCGCCGGCGAGGCGGGCGTGCCGTTCTACTCGATCTCCGGCTCGGACTTCGTCGAGATGTTCGTCGGCGTCGGCGCGAGCCGCGTCCGTGACCTGTTCGAGCAGGCCAAGCAGAACGCGCCGGCCATCATCTTCGTCGACGAGATCGACGCGGTCGGCCGCCACCGTGGCGCGGGCCTGGGCGGCGGGCACGACGAGCGCGAGCAGACGCTCAACCAGATGCTCGTCGAGATGGACGGCTTCGACGTCAAGACCAATGTCATCATGATCGCGGCGACCAACCGCCCCGACATCCTCGACCCCGCGCTGCTGCGTCCCGGCCGCTTCGACCGCCAGGTCGCCGTGGAGCCGCCCGACCTCAAGGGCCGCGAGAAGATCCTGCAGGTGCACGCGCAGGGCAAGCCGATGGCGCCGCACGTCGACCTGGTCGGTGTCGCACGCCGCACGCCCGGGTTCACCGGCGCGGACCTGGCGAACGTGCTCAACGAGGCCGCGCTGCTCACCGCGCGCCAGAACGCGCAGATCATCGACGACAAGATGCTCGACGAGGCCATCGACCGCGTGATCGCCGGCCCGCAGAAGCGCACGCGCGTCATGAACATCAAGGAGCAGAAGATCACCGCGTACCACGAGGGCGGCCACGCCCTGGTGGCGGCGGCCCTGCGGTACACCGACCCGGTGACGAAGGTGACGATCCTGCCGCGCGGCCGCGCCCTCGGCTACACGATGGTCATGCCGACCGAGGACAAGTACTCGACGACCCGCAACGAGCTGCTCGACACGCTCGCCTACGCGATGGGCGGCCGGGTCGCCGAGGAGCTCGTGTTCCACGACCCGACCACGGGTGCGAGCAACGACATCGAGAAGGCCACCGCCACGGCCCGCAAGATGGTCACGCAGTTCGGCATGAGCAGCCGGCTCGGCGCGATCCGGTTCGGCCAGGCGGACGGCGAGGTGTTCCTCGGCCGCGACGTGGGCCACCAGCGCGACTACTCCGAGGACGTCGCGGGGTCGATCGACCTCGAGGTGCGGGCGCTGATCGAGCACGCGCACGACGAGGCGTGGGAGATCCTCGTCGAGTACCGCGACGTGCTGGACCACCTGGTGCTCGAGCTCCTCGAGAAGGAGACGCTCAACGCGCAGGAGCTGGCCGAGATCTTCGCGCCGGTCGTCAAGCGCGAGGCCCGCCAGGTGTGGCTGTCGAGCGACCAGCGCAACGTCTCGGAGCGTCCGCCGGTGCTGACGCCCGCCGAGAAGGCCGAGCTGAACGGCCACGAGGTGATCCCCGAGGACGAGGCCGCCGTGGCGTTCGGCCACCCGAGCGAGCACATCGTGCAGGTGCCCCCGTCGCAGACCCCCGACGCGAAGGCCTGAGCCGATGACGAGCACCGACGGCCACCGGACCGCGCTCGGACCGGTGTCGGCGCCGGACGGCGCGGTCGGCGCGTACGACCAGGAGCGGGTCGAGCGGGCGATCCGTGAGCTGCTGCTCGCGGTCGGCGAGGACCCGGACCGCGAGGGCCTGCGCGAGACGCCGGCCCGGGTCGCCCGGTCGTACCGCGAGATCTTCGCCGGGCTCTACCAGGAGCCCAAGGACGTCCTCACCACCACGTTCGACCTCGGTCACGAGGAGATGGTGCTGGTCAAGGACATCGAGGTGTACTCGACGTGCGAGCACCACCTCGTGCCGTTCCACGGCGTCGCGCACGTCGGGTACATCCCGGGTGCCGACGGCCGGATCACGGGTCTGAGCAAGCTCGCGCGCCTCGTCGACGTGTACGCCCGGCGCCCGCAGGTGCAGGAGCGGCTCACGTCGCAGATCGCCGACGCGCTCGTGGAGGGCCTCGCGCCCCGCGGGGTGCTCGTCGTCGTCGAGTGCGAGCACCTGTGCATGTCGATGCGCGGCGTGCGCAAGCCGGGCTCGCGGACCGTGACGTCGGCCGTGCGCGGGCAGATGCGCGACGTGGCGACGCGCGCCGAGGCCATGAGCCTCGTCCTGGGCCGCTGACGACCGCCCCCGAGACGGCGTCCACACCCTAGGCTCGCACCGTGATCCCCAGCGACGCCGTCGCAGCGCCGGCCGGACCGGCAGCCCTGCCGGAGCCGCTGCGTGCACCGGGCCGGACGCTCGTCATGGGCGTGGTCAACGTGACCCCCGACTCGTTCTCGGACGGCGGCCGCTGGTTCACGCCCGACGCCGCCGTCGCGCACGGCCTGGAGCTGCTCGCGCAGGGCGCGGACCTGCTCGACGTCGGCGGCGAGTCGACGCGTCCCGGTGCGCGCCGGGTGCCCGTGGAGGACGAGCTCGCGCGGGTGCTGCCCGTGGTCCAGCGGCTGACGGCGGCCGGAGCGGCGGTCAGCGTCGACACGACACGGGCGGTCGTGGCGCAGGCCGCGGTGGACGCGGGCGCCGTGCTGGTCAACGACGTCTCGGGCGGGCTCGCCGACGACGCGATGGCCGGTGTGGTGGCGCGCACGGGTGCCGCGTACGTGGCGATGCACTGGCGCGGGCACGCGGACGTCATGGACGAGCTGGACGACTACGGCGACGTGGTCGGCGACGTGCGACGCGAGCTGGCCGACCGCGTCGCGGTGCTGCGTGCGGCGGGAGTCCGCGACGACCAGGTGGTGCTCGACCCGGGCCTCGGGTTCGCCAAGCCGGGCGCGAGCAACTGGCCGCTGCTGGCCCGGCTGCCCGAGCTCGTCGGGGACGGCTTCCCGGTGCTCGTGGGTGCGAGCCGCAAGCGGTTCCTCGGCCACCTGCTCGCACGTCCCGACGGCGAGCCGGCCCCGCCGCTGGCCCGGGACCGGGCGACCGCGGCGGTGACCGCGCTGGCCGCGGCGGCGGGAGCGTGGTGCGTGCGGGTGCACGAGGTGACAGGCTCGGCCGACGCGGTCCGGGTGGCCGCCGCGTGGCGGGCCGCGGGCGCGGGACGGACGGACGCGCGGGCGGGGACGGACGCGCGGGCGGGGACGGACGCGCGGGCGGGGACGGACGCGCGGGTGCCGGCGGACCTGCGGGTGCCGGCCGACGTGCGGGTGCCGGCGGACGTGCGGGTGCCGGCGGATGCGCCGGACGACCAGGAGATGCCGGTCGACGAGGACGCGACGGCAGGACGGAGCGGGACGTGACGTTGTACGACGAGGCGCGGGGTGTCGCGTTCGACGCGAGCGGCCGCCGGCTGGACCAGATCCGGCTGAGCGGCATCTCCGCGACCGGGTACCACGGCGTGTTCGAGCACGAGCGCCGCGACGGGCAGACGTTCGTCGCCGACGTCGTCGTCCACCTCGACACGCGCCGTGCCGCGGCGGGTGACGACCTGGAGCACACGCTGCACTATGGCGAGCTCGCGGAGCAGGTGGCCGCCGTGCTCGCGGGCGACCCGGTGGACCTCATCGAGACGGTCGCCGAGCGCATCGCCGCGACCGTGCTGGCCCACGGGATCGTGCAGGCCGTCGACGTCGCCGTGCACAAGCCCCAGGCGCCGATCCAGGTGCCGTTCGGCGACGTGGTCGTCGCGATCCACCGCGACCGGTCCAAGCTGCCCGCGGCCGAACCGTACGTCGCGCGTGCGGCCACGGGCGCCTCGTCGCGGCCCGTCCCGAACCCGACCGCGACGTTCCCGATCACGGCCGACAGCCCGTCGACCGGGTCGCCGGCCGTCGGTCCGGTGCTCCCGGGGCCGGGGCCGCTGCCGCCGTCGGGGCCGATGACGGTCGGGCCGGCGCCGTCGGGCGTCCTCGCCGGCGGCCTGGCGGGCGAGCCGGCGGGCGAGCCGGCGGGCGGGCCGACGGGGGGACCGGTGGGCGGCGCGGTGGGCGCACCCCGCGGTGGGTTCGGCGGTCCGGACGTCGAGAGCCCTGCGACCGGGGTGGCGGCGGGCACCGAGGTGGCGGCCTGGAACGCGCCACCGCCGCCTGCGCCGCTCGGCACCGGTCCGGACGCGGACGACGACGTGGTCGAGGGCGAGGTCCTCACCGACGCGCTCGACACGCCCCCGACGAGCCCGGTCGACGTCGTCCTCGCCATCGGCGCGAACATCGGGGCCGCGCAGGACACCCTCCGTCAGGCCGTGTCGGACCTCGCGGGGACACCCGGCGTGGAGGTCGTCGACGTCTCGCCGCTGGCCCGGACCGCCCCCGTCGGCGGCCCGGAGCAGCCTGACTTCCTCAACGCGGTCGTGCTCGCCCGCACCACGCTGTCACCGCGCGACCTGCTGCGCGCCACGCAGGCCGTCGAGCAGGCGCACGGACGTGAGCGTCACGAGCACTGGGGTCCGCGGACGCTCGACGTCGACATCGTCGTCTACGGCACGGTGCTCGCGACGTCCGACGACCTGGAGCTGCCGCACCCCCGCGCGCACGAGCGGGCGTTCGTGCTGCAGCCATGGGCGCAGGTCGACCCGGACGCGTTCCTGCCGGGGCTCGGCGGCGGACCCGTGGCGGCGCTCGCCGCGACGGCCCCTGACCGTGACGGCGTCCGCTGGCTCGCGCTCGACTGGCTGACCGCCGCGGTGCCCGCCGCGAACCCGGCGCCGCCCGCCGCCCCGGACCAGGCCGAGCCGGGGGCCGTGCCGCCCGCTCCCGCCCCGTGATGCAGCGGACCCGCTGGCAGACGCTCCTGCTCCTCGCGGCCGGTGTCGCGGCGGGGACGTGGGCCGTCGTCGGCACGCTCGTCGGGCGCGGCACGACCCCGCCGACCGTTCCCGTGCTCGTGGTGGCCGTCGAGGTGGTCATCGCCGCCGTCGTGTTCGTGCTCGGGTGGGCGGTGCGGCAGTTCCTCCGGGGCAAGCGCCCGTCGCTTGACCCGCTGCGGGCGGCCCGGACCGCGATGCTCGCGAAGGCCGCGTGCTACACGGGTGCGCTGCTGCTCGGCTGGTACGCGGGGCAGGTGCTCGCGGTGCTGGGCCGGCTCGAGATCCCCGCGAACGGGCAGCGTGCCGTCGCCGCCGGGATCGCGGGTGCCGGTGCGCTGCTGCTCGCCGTCGTGGGGCTGGTCGTCGAGGGGTTCTGCCGGATCCCGCCGCCCGAGGGCGACGCCAAGGTCCCGCAGCAGGACGTGAACCCGGACCCCAGCGTGGGCTGAGCCGGTGGGTCGGCGACACCCTGGACACCGCGCGCGACGGTCGCGGCCCTGCTCATGAGGGGGACCACGGGCCTGCCGTCCACGGGCCCCGCCGGTGCGAGGATGTGGGGCATGACCTCCGACGCCACCGCGCCCACGGCCGACGGCACCCGCGACCCGTTCGCCCCGCTCGACGTCTCGTGGACCCCGGTCTCGACCAGGCTGGCTCGCGCGCGGCTCACGGTGCTGGCGCTGTGGTTCGGGCCGCTCGTGGTCGCCGGTGCCGTGGTGGCCGTCGCGACCGGTGAGGCATGGGTGTGGGTGTGGCCGGCCGTGACGGCGGCGCTCGCGGCGTGGCAGTCGTGGCTGATCCCGCGGCAGGTGCGCGCCATGGCGTACGCCGAACGGGCCGACGACCTGCTGATCCGGCGCGGCATCCTGTTCCGCAGCCTGGTCGTGGTGCCGTACGGGCGGATGCAGTACGTCGACGTGACGGCGGGTCCGCTCGCGCGGCGGTTCCGCATCGCGTCCGTGCAGCTGCACACGGCCTCGCCGGGCACGGGCGCGTCGATCGAGGGTCTGCCGCCGCAGGAGGCCGCCCGGCTGCGTGACCGGCTCGCGTCCCGCGGCGAGTCGCGGCTGGCGGGCCTGTGAGCCGCAGCACCCCGCAGGGGGAGCAGGACGTGGTGGACGAGAGCGTGCCGCCCGGCGCGTGGCGTCGCATGCACCCCGTCACGCCTGCGCTCCGGGGCTGGAAGATCTTCGTCGGTGTGCTGCTGGTCGCCGGCTACCAGCTCATGGACAACCTGCAGCAGGCGTCGAGCCTGCTGCAGGGCAAGGGCTGGCTGATCGCGGTCGGCGTCCTCGCGGTCGTCGCCGTGGTCGGGTTCGGGTACTCGGCGGTCGCGTGGCGCATGACGCGGTTCGCGGTGACGGACGACGCCGTCCACCTGCAGACGGGCATCCTGTTCCGGCAGCAGCGGCAGGCGCGGCTCGACCGGCTGCAGGCCGTCGACGTGGTGCAGCCGCTCCTGGCCCGGCTCGTCGGGCTGTCCGAGCTCAAGCTCGAGGTCGCGGGCGGCAGCGGGTCGGCCGTGTCGCTCGCGTTCCTGCGGGAGGCGGAGGCCGACGTCCTGCGTGCCGAGCTGCTGGCGCTCGCGGCGGGCCTGCGCCGTCCGGCGGCCGCGCCCGCCGCCGTCCCCACGCCGGGGGTCGACGCGGCGGCCGAGCCGACGGCACCCGGCACCGGACCCGCGCCCGCCGTGGCCGCCCCGCCCGTCGTGTTCGCCGCGGCACCCGAGCACCAGGTGTACGAGGTGCCGATGCCGCGCCTGGTGCTGAGCACCATCCAGTCGTCGGCGACCGTCGGGTTCGTCATCGCGGTCGGGGCCGCCGTCGTCACGGCCGTCCTGTCGCGCGAGGTCGGCGCGGCGTTCTTCGTCGTCCCGATGATCTTCGGCATCGGCGGCTTCCTGTGGTCACGCATCAACCAGGGCGCGAGCTTCCGCGCGGCGACGTCGCCCGACGGCATCCGGCTGCGGCACGGGTTCACCGAGGCGCGCGCGCAGACGGTCCCGCCGGGGCGTGTGCAGGCGATCCGGATCAGCCAGGGGCTGTGGTGGCGCTGGTCGGGGTGGTGGCGCATCGAGATCAACGTGGCCGGGTACGCGATCGGCAAGGAGCAGCAGCAGGACACCGTGCTCCACCCCGTCGCGACGCAGGACGAGGTCATGACGGCCGTCTGGCTCGTGCTGCCCGACCTGGGCGTCGCCGACGTGCGGCCCGTGTACGACGCCGCGCTGCGGGGGACGGGCGACGACGGCGGCTTCACGCCCGCACCGCGGTCGGCCCGCTGGGTCGACCCGATCGGCTGGCGGCGGCACGGCGTGCTCGTGACGCAGCGGGCGCTCATCACCCGGTCCGGTCGGCTGCGGCGGCAGGTCGACATCGTGCCGCACGAGCGGACGCAGTCCCTCGGTCTGGAGCAGGGGCCGCTGCAGCGGCGGCTCGGTCTCGCGTCGTTCGTCGTGCACTCCACGCCCGGACCCGTGCAGCCGTCGGTCGCGCACCTCGCCGCGCCGGTGGCGGCCGCGCTGCTCGACGAGCAGGCCGAGCGCGCCCGCACCGCGCGCGCCGGCGACCGGTCGGAGCAGTGGATGCGGCAGCACGTCGACGTCGTCGCCCCGACCCCGGCGCCGACCGACGCGGCGAGTCCCCGCACCATGCACAGTCCCCCGGACCCGGTCGCATGAGCGTCGAGCAGCCCCCGGGCGCCGGACCGTCCTCCCGCCCGGGGCGCCTCGGCGTGGGTGTCGTCGGTGCGGGCCGGGTCGGCGCGGTGCTCGGCAGCGCGCTGCGCGGCGCCGGTCACCCGGTGGTCGCGGTGAGCGCGGTGTCGGAGGCCTCCCGGGAGCGCGCCGAGGCGCTGCTGCCCGGGGTGCCGGTCCTCGACGTCCCCGAGGTGGTCCGCCGGGCCGAGCTCGTGCTGCTCGCGGTGCCGGACGACGCGCTGCCGGGGCTCGTCGCGGGCCTCGCGGAGGTCGGTGCGTGGCAGGCCGGGCAGATCGCGGTGCACACGTCGGGCCGGTTCGGCGCGGACGTGCTGGGGCCCGCGCGGGCGGTGGGCGTGATCCCGCTCGCGGTGCACCCGGCGATGACGTTCACGGGCACGTCGCTCGACCTGGCCCGGCTCGCGGGCTGCTCGTTCGCGGTGACGGGGCCCGCGCCGGTCCTGCCGATCGGGCAGGCGCTCGTGGTCGAGATCGGCGGTGAGCCCGTCGTGCTGCCGGAGGGCTCGCGCGGGCTGTACCACGCGGCCCTCGCGCACGGTGCGAACCACCTGGTGGTGCTCGTCGCGCAGGCCGCAGAGGCGCTCGCGGCGGCCGGGGTCGCCGACCCGGGCCGGATGCTCGGACCGCTGCTGGAGGCCGCGCTCGATGGTGCCCTGCGCGCCGAGCAGCCGGGCGACGCGGGCCAGCGCGGGCCGGGCGCGATCACGGCGCTGACCGGTCCGGTGCGGCGGGGTGACGCAGGCACGGTCCGGGAGCACGCCGAGGCGTTGACCACGTTCGCCGCCTCGAGCGGGGCGGTCGACGTGCCCGCGGGGTACCGTGCCCTGGCGCGCGCGGCCACGCAGCGCGCGCTCGCGGCGGGGCTCATCGCCCCGGCGCAGGCCACCGACCTGCTGGACGCGGTCGCGGGCATGACGCGGGGCGCCGGATCGTTGCAGTCGGAAGACGACCAGCCACCCGGCGCGGACGACGGGCCGCAGGGCCCGCAGGAGGATGCATGAACGGGACGCCGACGCTCGTGCGCACGCGCGCCGAGCTCGAGGCCGCGCTGAACCACCCCGACGGGTCGCACGGTGCTGGTCGTCGTGCCGTCGTCATGACGATGGGCGCGCTGCACGCGGGCCACCTGTCGCTCGTGGAGCAGGCGCGGGCGCTCGCGGACACCGTGGTCGTGACGATCTTCGTCAACCCGCTGCAGTTCGCGCCGACCGAGGACCTCTCGCGCTACCCGCGTGACCTCGACGGCGACGTCCGCCTGCTCACGGCCCCCGGGCTGCTGCGCGAGGGCGACGTGGTGTTCGCGCCGACCCCCGACGTCGTCTACCCGGACGGCGACCCGGTGGTGCGGGTGTCCGCCGGGGCGATCGGGAACGTGCTGGAGGGCGCGGCGCGGCCGGGCCACCTCGACGGCGTCCTCACGGTCGTCCTCAAGCTCATGCACCTGACGCGGCCCGATGTCGCGCTGTACGGCGAGAAGGACGCGCAGCAGCTCGCCGCGATCCGCCGCATGGTGCACGACCTCGACGTGCCCGTGGAGGTGGTCGGCGCGCCGCTCGTGCGGGACGCCGACGGCCTGGCCCTGTCGAGCCGCAACGCCTACCTGAGCGCCGACGAGCGCGAGCGGGCGCTCGGCCTGTCCCGCGCGCTGCGCGCCGGCGTCGAGCGGGCCGCCGAGGGCGCGTCCGCGGACGACGTCCGTGCGGCGGCCGGTGCCGAGCTCGCCGCGTCGGGCGTGGACGACGTGGACTACGTCGCGCTCGTCGACCCGTCGACCTTCGCCGACGTGCCGGACGACGGCTACGGCGACGCGCTGCTGCTGCTGGCCGCCCGGGTCGGCACGACACGCCTCATCGACAACACCGCACTCACGCTCGCGCCGTCGCCAGGCGCGGGTGCCCGCACGGCCCCGGAAGGAGCCCGCGCATGACGACCCTGCAGCGGACCATGATGACCGGCAAGATCCACCGCGCCACGGTGACCCAGGCCGACCTGCACTACGTCGGGTCGATCACGGTCGACGCGGACCTGCTCGCGGCGGCGGACCTGCTGCCCGGTCAGCAGGTCGACGTCGTGGACGTGACGAACGGCTCCCGGCTGACCACGTACGCGATCGCGGGCGAGGCCGGCTCGGGTCAGGTGTGCATCAACGGTGCCGCGGCGCACCTCGTGCACCCGGGCGACGTCGTCATCCTCATCGCGTACGGGCTGATGTCCGACGCGGAGGCCCGGACGTACTCGCCGCACGTCGTGCTCGTCGACGCGGACAACAAGATCGTCGACCTGAGCGAGGACCCCGGGCAGGTGCCGGACGACTGGACGACGCAGTCCGGCCTGATGCCGAGCGGTGTGCCGTTCGCCGAGGGACGCGACCTCGTCGAGCACCCGCACGACCTGCACCTGCAGCAGCGGTGACGGCGACGACGAGCACGGCGGCCGACCCGGGCGCGGCCGTCCGGGTGCCCGGCGGCACGACGCGGCTCGCGACCCGCCTCGCCGCCCCCGAGCCCGGCTGGACGATCGAGGTCGACGCGATCGTCGTCGGCTCGGGCATCGCCGGCCTGACGGCGGCCCTCGAGCTGCGCACGCGCGTCCCGCGCGTCCTGCTCGTCACGAAGGACACGCTCGTGTCCGGCTCGACGGTGTGGGCGCAGGGTGGCATCGCCGCGGCGCTCGACCCGACGGACTCGCCCGCGGCGCACCTGCAGGACACGCTCGTCGCGGGCGTGGGCCTGTGCGACCCGCGCGCGGTCGAGGTGCTCGTGACGGAGGGCCCGGCGCGCGTGCGCGAGCTCGTCGCGCGGGGCGCCCGGTTCGACCGGTCGCCCGACGGCGAGATCTCGCTGACCCGGGAGGGCGGCCACCACGCGGACCGGATCGTGCACGCGGGCGGCGACGCGACGGGCGCCGAGGTGTCGCGGGCGCTCGTCGCGCAGATCGAGGCGGTGCGTGACGACCCGGGCATCGAGGTCGTCGAGCACGCGCTCGTCCTGGACGTGCTGACCGGCCCGCCCGGACCCGACGGCCGCCCCGGTGCCGCGTGCGGCGTCACGCTGCACGTGATCGGCGAGGGGCAGCGCGACGGCGTCGGCGCGGCGCTCGCCAAGGCGGTCGTGCTCGCGACGGGCGGCATCGGTCAGGTGTTCCGCTCGTCGACGAACCCGGCGCAGGCGACGGGTGACGGCATCGCCGCGGCGCTGCGGGCGGGCGCCGCGCTGGGGGACGTGGAGTTCGTGCAGTTCCACCCGACCGTCCTGTGGGCGGGCTCGGGTGCGCGCGGCCAGCTCACGCTCGTGTCGGAGGCCGTGCGCGGCGAGGGCGCGATCCTGCTCGACACGGACGGCGTGCGGTTCATGCCCGCCGTGCACCCGATGGCCGAGCTCGCGCCCCGGGACGTCGTCGCGCACGCGATCGTCGCGCAGATGGCCGCCACGGGGTCCGAGCACGTGTGGCTCGACGCACGGCACCTCGGCGCGGACTTCCTGCGCACGCGGTTCCCGACCATCCACGAGCGCCTGCTCGAGCACGGCATCGACCTGACGACCGACCTCGTGCCCGTCGCCCCGGCCCAGCACTACCACTCGGGCGGGGTCGTGACCGACCTCGTCGGGCGGTCGTCGGTGCGCGGGCTGTACGCCGTCGGCGAGGTCGCGTGCACGGGCGTGCACGGCGCGAACCGGCTCGCGTCGAACTCGTTGCTCGAGGGCCTGGTGTTCGCGCACCGGGCGGCCCGGCACATCGCGTCCCAGGTGCAGTCGGGCGTGCTGCGGCAGTCGTCGCCCGAGCAGCGCCCCGGCGACGAGGCGCTCGTCGCGGCCGCGTCCCGCGCGCGCGTGCAGCGGATCGCGTCCGACGGGCCGGGCGTGCTGCGGTCGGGCGACGGGCTGCGGCGGGCAGGTGCCGCCCTGGCGGCGGTCCCGACGGACGCGCACGAGCGGCTCGACGACGGCCGGCTGCTCGCGCACCCGCAGGTCGCCGAGTGGGAGACGACCAACGTGCACGCGGTCGCGACCGTGCTCACGACCACGGCGCTCGAGCGCGAGGAGAGCCGCGGCGGGCACGCCCGGTCCGACTTCCCGGCGACCGACCCGGACTGGCAGGTGCGGATCGAGGTCGCGCTCGATCCGGACGGGACCGTGACGACCCGCCGGTCGGAGTCGACGCTCCGTTAGGCGCGCGGCGGCTCACGAAGTGGCGTCCATGCCACGGACCACCGCTCGCGGGATCCGGCTGACGCGGGGACGTCAGCATGTGCGCGCTCACATCGGCGTCGCCGATACTTGAAAGCCGCGTTCTGCAAGTTTCGAACGAAACGTGCATTGCGGGTGATCCACCACGATGCGTACCTTGGTCACGCCTCAGCATGGATCTGCGCAAAGGAGCGTCGGATGAAGCGACCTCGGGTCGTCGAAAGTATCGGAGTCGGCATCTCAGCGGCAGCGCTGGCCATCGCCCCCATCGCCGGTGTCGCGCTTGCGGCTCCCGCCTCGGCAGCCGACACCGTCGTCCTCAGCAACGACTTCGAGGACGGCACCTACACCCCGTGGGGCCCGCGCGGCCCGGTGACCCTCGCGGTCACGGACACCGACGCGCACGCGGGGACGCACAGCCTCTCGGTCACCGGCCGCACCGGTGACTGGAACGGCGCCGCCACGAGCGTCGCCACCCTCTTCCAGGCGGGTACCCCGTACACGGTCGAGGCGTGGGTCAAGCTCGCGCCGGGCACCACGGGCTCGTCGGGCATGCACTTCACGGTGCAGGAGACGTCGGCCGCGGGTGACGCGTACACGTGGGTCGGCGGCGCCGTCACCACGACCGCCGACGGCTGGGTCAAGATCGGCGGCACGTACACCAAGCCCGCCGCGGCCACGGCCGCGACCCTCTACATCGAGGCGGCCAACATCGACAGCACCTCGCCGAGCTACCTCGTGGACGACATCTCGATCACGGGCGCGGAGGTCCCGCCGCCCGACACGTCGGTCGTCCCGGGCGGGGCGGTCGACCCGGTGCTGACCCCGTCGGTCGCCGCGCGCGGCACGGGCAACGTCGCGGCGCTCACGTTCGACGACGGCCCCAACGGCGAGACGACGACGCAGCTGCTGGACTACCTGCAGGCCAACGGGCTGCACGCGACGTTCTGCGTGATCGGCCAGAACATCCAGGCCAGCGGCGGCGCGGACATCCTCAAGCGGATCGTCAGCGACGGGCACACCCTGTGCAACCACTCGACGGACTACGCCGACATGGGCGGCCTGACGCTCGAGCAGGCGCAGGACAAGATGAAGCAGAACCTCGCGATCATCCGCGACGCGCTCGGCGACCCGAACGCCCAGGTGCCGTTCTTCCGGGCGCCCAACGGCAGCTGGGGCTCGAACGTCGCGGCCGCGGCCGTCTCGCTCGGCATGCAGCCTCTCGGCGTCACGAACACGATCTCCGACTGGGAGACGCAGGACGTCGACACCCTCACCGCGAACCTGCGCACGGCGATGAAGCCCGGCCAGATCGTGCTCACGCACGACGGCGGCGGTGACCGGTCCGGCACGCTGGCGGCCGTCAAGACGGTCGTGAGCGAGCGGCTCGCGCTCGGCTGGCAGTTCAGCCTGCCGGTCGGTGGCCCCGCGGACGACGGCGGCTCGTCGGGCGTCTCGGCCCTGTCCAACGACTTCGAGACGGACCTCGGCGCGTGGGGTGCCCGCGGTGACGGGACCAACCCCGTCGTCAGCCTCAGCACCACCGAGGCGCACGGCGGCACGCAGTCCGCGAGCGTCGCGGACCGCACGCAGGGCTGGCACGGCCTCGGCGCGTCGGTGACCGGCGTCTTCGCGACGGGCCGCACGTACAACATCTCGGCGTGGGTCAAGCTCCCCGACGGCACCGCCGACCCGGCGGACGTGCGCCTGAGCATCCAGCGCGACAACGCGGGCACGTCGTCGTACGACACGATCGCCACGGCCACGGGCGTCACGTCCGGTGCGTGGGTGCAGATCAGCGCGCAGTACACGATGGCCGCGGCCGAGACGGCGCTGCTGTACTTCGAGACCGCGTCGGGCACGTCGTCGTTCCTCGTCGACGACGTCGTGGTGACGGGCAACACGGCGCCGCCGGTGCAGACGGGCATCCCGTCGCTGCAGGACGTGGTGCCGTGGCCGCTCGGTGTCGCGATCGACAGCCGCGAGACCACCGGCACGGGCGAGACGCTGGTCAGCAAGCACTACGACCAGATCACCGCCGAGAACGACATGAAGCCGGAGGAGATCCAGCCGACCGAGGGCACGTTCACGTTCGGTGACGCCGACGCGCTCGTCGACTACGCGATCGCCCACGGTGACCGCGTGCACGGCCACACGCTCGTGTGGCACAGCCAGACGCCGGCGTGGTTCTTCGAGCACACCGACGGCACGCCGCTCACGGACAGCGCGGACGACCAGGCCCTGCTGCTCCAGCGGATGAAGACGCACATCGACACCGTCGCCGAGCACTTCCGCGAGAAGTACGGCGAGTACGGCACGGCCGGCAACCCGATCGTGTCGTTCGACGTGGTCAACGAGGTCATCGACGAGAGCCAGGCCGACGGCATGCGCCGCAGCCCGTGGTTCGACGTCCTCGGCAAGGACTTCGTCGCCAAGGCGTTCGAGTACGCGAGCCAGGCGTTCAACGGCGGCGACACCACCGACCCGGCGGTGAAGCTCTTCATCAACGACTACAACACCGAGCAGCCCGCCAAGCGGCAGGCGATGTTCACGCTCCTGCAGGACCTGATCGCCCAGGGCGTCCCGGTGGACGGCGTCGGCAACCAGTTCCACCTGAGCCTGTCGACGTCGATCTCCAGCCTGAAGGAGACGCTCGACCTGTTCGGCACGCTGCCGATCCTGCAGAACGTCAGCGAGTTGGACGTCGTGGTCGACGGGACGATCACGCAGAACAAGCTCGTGCAGCAGGGGTACTACTACAAGGACCTGTTCGACCTGCTGCGCACCTACCCCGACCTGTTCGCGGTGACGATCTGGGGTCCGTACGACTCCCGCTCGTGGCGCAGCGAGGGCCGGCCGCTGCCGTTCGACGGCGACCTGCAGGCCAAGCCGGCCTACTGGGGCATCGCCGACCCGTCGCAGCTGCCGGCGCTCACGCTGTCCGCGCTCGCGCACGCCGGTGACCCGGCGGGCCCGGACGCGCACGACTGGGCGCTGCTGCCGAACACGCAGATCGGTACGACCGCGTCGGGCTTCCAGGTCCGCTGGTCGGCCGACCACCTGACGGCGTTCGTGCACGTCGCCGACGCCACGAACGACGGTGCCGCCGACAAGGTCGACCTGTTCACGGCCGGTGGCACGAAGGTCACGGTCGACCGGACCGGGGCCGGCGGCGTGGTCGCGGAGGTGGAGGGCGGCTACGACGTCGTCGCGACGCTCGCGGCCCCGGCCCTGACGCAGGGCGGCACCGCGCCGTTCGACGTCCGGACCACCGACGGCGCCACCGGCACGGTCGCGTCGTGGAACGACCTCACGCACCACCAGGAGGACGGCGCGCACCTCGGCTCGCTCGACCTCGTCGAGGCCGTCGGCTACGTGGCGGTCCCGAAGGTGGAGGCGGCGCCGGCGATCGACGGCGACGTCGACGCGGCGTGGGCCGACGCGCCGGTCGTGACGACGGAGACGCTCGTCGAGGGCGCGGCGGACGGTGCCACGGCGCAGGTCAAGGCGCTGTGGACGGACGACGCGCTGCACCTGCTGTTCGAGGTGACGGACCCGTCGCTCGACGCGGGCTCGAGCAACGCCTGGGAGCAGGACTCGGTCGAGACGTTCCTCGACCCGGTCAACGCGAAGAACGGCTCGTACCTGCCGGACGACGGCCAGTACCGGGTCAACTTCGAGAACTTCCAGTCCGTGAGCGGGGACCTGAACGTCATCGGGGACCGGCTGACGAGCGCGACGAAGGTCGTCGACGGCGGCTACGTCGTCGAGGAGTCCATCAAGTTCGGCCGCACCGCGGCCGTGGGCGACCTGACCGGCGTCGACTTCCAGGTCAACGACGGCACCGCGGGTGTCCGCACGTCGGTCCACTCGTGGACCGACCCGACGGGCCGCTCGTACCAGAACACGACCCGCTGGGGTGTCGCCGAGCTCGTCGGGCCGGTGGCTCCACCGCTCGCGGCGCCGCAGGTCACGCAGCAGCCGCAGTCGGTGTCCGGCGCGTTCGGCTCGGAGGTCACCCTCACGGCCGCCGCGTCCGGCTCGCCGACGCCGACGGTCCAGTGGCAGGTCCTGACGGACGGCTGGCTGTGGACGCACAAGTGGAAGGACGTGCCGGGCGCGACGAGCCCGAACCTCACGGTCACGCTCGACGCCAAGCACGACGGCGCGACCTACCGGGCGGTGTTCACGAACTCGGAGGGTTCGGCGACCACGGACAAGGCGACGGTCACCGTGGCGAAGGCCAAGCCGGTCGTCACGACGCAGCCGCAGTCCGTGAGCGGGGCGCTCGGCTCGACGGTGAAGCTCACCGCGGCGGCCTCCGGGTACCCGGTGCCGACGGTCCGGTGGGAGGAGCGTGCGGCGGGCTCGTCGAAGTGGCGGCCCGCGGCCGGGCACGGCGCCACGCTGTCGGTGAAGGTCAGCGCGAAGACCGACGGCACGCGGTACCGCGCGGTGTTCACCAACCGGCTGGGCTCGGCGACGACCGAGGCCGCGACCGTGACGGTGGCGCCCACTGCGCCGTCGATCACGTCGCAGCCGAAGGACGTGACCGCCAGGTCGGGCTCGACCGCGAAGTTCACGGTCGGCGTGACCGGGTACCCGGCACCGACGGTGCAGTGGTACCAGAAGGCGAAGGGTTCGTCGTCGTGGGCCAAGGTCCCCGGCGCCACGAGCACGACGCTCAGCGTCGCCGTGAAGCCGAGCAGTGACGGTACGCAGTACCGGGCCGTGGCGACGAGCTCGGCCGGTTCGGCGACCTCGTCGGCGGCGACCCTGGTGGTCAGGCGCAGCTGACCACCCCCGTCTGCGCCCCCGGGACCCGCACGGTCCCGGGGGCGCAGTGCTGTCCGGAGATCGCGTCCGTGTCGTCACCCGGTGGTGGACACGGCGCGCGACGCCGTGCGAGGCGAACGGGTGAATCGTGTGTCGGATTTCGGACGATTCTCGAAAGTGTCGGACGGAAGACCGATCAATCGCGCGGTCATCACCCGATACGTGCATTGTTTCCGCAGGATGGCACCCCTACCTTGTGCCGGATACCTGTCGGAGCACGCAAAGGAGCGTCGATGAGACGGCGTAGGTTGTTCGAAACTATCGGGGGTGCGATCGCGGCTGTCGCCGTGGTGGCCGTCCCCATCGCGGCGGGTCTGGGCGCCAACGCCGCGCCCGCCCCCGTGGTCGTCTCGTCCGTCGACTTCGAGGACGGCACCACCGGCACCTGGTTCCAGAGCGGCGGGCCGACGCTCGGCGTCGTCGCCGACGGCGCCGGCAAGGTGCTGAGCGTCTCCAACCGCACCAACTCGTGGGACACCCTGCAGTCGCCCACCGGCCTGTTCGAGGCCGGCACGCAGTACACGCTGTCCGCGCGCGTGAAGCTCGCGGCCGGCACCACCGGCACGGCCCAGGCGCACTTCACGGTCGCCGACGGCACGTACGCCTGGGTCGGCACGACGAACGTCGACGAGTCCGGATGGGCCACGGTGTCCGGCACGTACACGCTGCCGGGTACGGCCACCGCGTCCACGACGGGCGTCTCGTTCGAGGTCGGCGCGATCGGCGGCGTGCTGCCGAGCTTCCTGCTCGACGACGTCCTCATCACCAAGCCCGCGGCAGCACCGGTGACCCCGACGGTCGACACCGTCTCCGCCGTGGACTTCGAGGACGGCACCAACGGCTCCTGGTCGCAGAGCGGCTCGCCGACCCTCGCGATCGTGGCCGACGGCGGCAGCCAGGTCCTGTCGGTCAGCGGCCGGGCGAACTCGTGGGACACGATCCAGTCCCCGACGGGCATCTTCGAGGCGGGCAAGGAGTACACGCTCTCGATGCGCGTGAAGCTCGCCGCCGGCACCACCGGGTCGACGCAGGCGCACTTCACGGTCGCCGACGGCTCGTACACGTGGGTCGGCGCGACGACGGTCGACGCGAACGGCTGGACCACGGTCACGGGCACGTACACGCTGCTCGGCACGGCCACCGCGGCCACCACGAAGGTCTCGATCGAGGCGGACGCCATCGGCGGCGTGCTCCCGAGCTTCCTCGTCGACGACATCCTCGTCACGACCGCGGGCGGCAGCACGACGACCCCGGTCGACCCGACCTTCGTGCCCGGCGGCGCGATCAACCCGACGACCACGCCGGTCACCACCGCGGCGGGCACGGGCGACCGTTCCGCGCTCACGTTCGACGACGGCCCGAACGGTGCGACGACCGTCGCGCTGCTCGACTTCCTCAAGTCGAAGAACCTGCACGCGACGTTCTGCGTCATCGGCCAGAACGTCACGGCGCCCGGTGGCGCCGCGGTGCTGCAGCGGATCGTGGCCGACGGCCACACCCTGTGCAACCACTCGACGGACTACTCCGACATGGGCTCGCTCACGTCGGCGCAGGCCACGCAGAAGATGAAGGACAACCTCGCGATCATCCGGACGGCCCTCGGCAACCCGAACCAGCAGGTGCCGTTCTTCCGTGCCCCGAACGGCTCGTGGGGCTCGCACCTCGCGGCCGACGCGGTCGCGCTCGGCATGCAGCCGCTCGGGGTCACGAACACCATCAACGACTGGGACGCCGCGACGCAGGCGGACGTCGAGCTCCTCAAGTCCAACCTGCGCACCTCGATGAAGAACGGCCAGATCGTGCTCATGCACGACGGTGGCGGCGACCGCACGAACACCGTCGCGGCGGCCCAGGCCGTCATCCAGGAGCGCCTCGACCTCGGCTGGACGTTCACGCTGCCGTCGGTGACGGTCGCCCCCACGCAGGCGCCCGGCGACACCGCCCTCAGCACGGACTTCGAGAGCGGCATGGACGGCTGGTACGTCCGTGACACCGGCAGCGGCAGCCCGACGGCCGCGATCACCACGACGGACAAGCACGGCGGCGCGCAGTCGGCGCTCGTCAGCAACCGGTCGTCGCAGGGCCAGGGCCTCGCGCACGACACCGCGGGCGTGCTCGTCGGCGGCAACCGGTACGACCTGTCGGCGTGGATCAAGTTCGCCGCCGACCAGACGCCCGGCGAGGTCGTCTTCAGCGTCAAGGCCGGCAACCAGTACCTCAACCTGCTCGCGTTCGCCGACATGTCGAACTCGCAGTGGGTCCACGTGACGGGCAAGTTCGTCGCACCCGCAGGGGCCGAGCAGCTCTACTTCGAGACGAGGTGGGCGAACGGCGCGGCCGGCAACATCTCGCCGTTCATGTTCGACGACATCACGCTCACGGTCGTGGCGCCGCTCGGCATCGAGACGAACCTCGTCCCGATCAAGAGCACCACCGACTTCGCCGTCGGTGCCGCGGTCTCCAGCCCGGACAAGCCGTACTCCGACCTCGTGGTCAAGCACTTCGACCAGGTCACGCCGGAGAACACGATGAAGCCGGAGTCCTGGTACACCGGCGACGCGGCGCACACGTTCGTCACGACGAACGCGGGGGCGGACGCCCTCATGACGTTCGCCCGCGACAACGGGACGAAGGTCTACGGGCACGTGCTCGTGTGGCACGGCCAGACGCCGGACTGGTTCTTCCAGCACGCGGACGGCAGTTGGCTCACGAGCAGCCCGGCCGACCAGCAGGTCCTCAAGGACCGGATGCGCACGCACATCGACAACGTCGCGAAGTACCTGAGCGACAAGTTCGGCAAGTTCGGCAGCGCCACCAACCCGCTGTACGCGTTCGACGTGGTCAACGAGACCGTGTCCGACACGAGCGGCGGCACGCCGGACGGGCTGCGCAACAGCCACTGGCACGACGTGCTCGGTGAGCAGTTCATCGACCTGGCGTTCCAGTACGCGAACGAGTCGTTCAACGGCACGTACGCCGCGGCGGGCCAGGCCCACCCGGTGACGCTGTTCATCAACGACTACAACTCGGAGCTGCCCGGCAAGCAGAAGCGGTACCACGACCTCATCGAGCGGCTCCTCGCTCGTGACGTGCCGCTCGACGGCGTGGGCCACCAGCTCCACGTCAGCATGTCGCTGCCGGTCGCGACCCTCGGCGACACGCTCGACGCGTTCGCCGACCTGCCCCTCAAGCAGGCCGTCACCGAGCTCGACGTCACCACCGGCACGCCGGTGACCGAGGCCAAGCTCGTCGACCAGGGCTACTACTACAAGGCGGCGTTCGACGCTTTCCGCTCGTTCCACGCGGCCACGGGGAAGCTCTTCTCGGCCACCGTGTGGGGCCTCACGGACAACCTGAGCTGGCGCAACACTTCCGGGGCGCCGCTCCTGTTCGACGAGGAGCTCAAGGCCAAGCCGGCGTTCTACGGCGTCGTCGACGGCACGCTCGCGGCCCCGCTGCGGACCGCGACCGTGTTCCAGGGTGACGTCGCGGTGCAGGCCGGCGCGACGGACGCGCTCACGTGGAAGCAGCTCCCGCTGCACGTCATCGAGGGCGGCACGGCGTTCCAGCTGCGCTGGGCGGCCGACCACCTGACGGCGTACGTCACGGTCGACGACGGCACGCACAACGCGTCGGACGCCGTGACGCTGACGCTCGACGGCACCGCCTACACCGTGAAGCGCGACGGCAGCGGGGACCTCCCCGCCGCCGTCTCGGACACGGGCACCGGGTACGCGCTCGTCGTGCACCTGCCGCTCGCCGGCGCGACGGAGGGCGACACGCCGTCGTTCGACGTCGCGGTCACGGACGGCTCGACCACGACCGGCTGGAACAAGCTCGGGGCGATGGGCACGCTGTCCCTCGTCGAGCCGCTGTCCTACCTGGAGGCGGTCGAGGCCGCCGCGGTCCCGACGATCGACGGCGACGAGGACGCCGCGTGGGCGGCCGCCCACTCGGTGACCACGTCGAAGGTGAGCGCCGTGTCTCCGAACCCGACGGGTGCGACGGCCGACGTCCGGACGCTGTGGAAGGGCGACACGCTGTACGTCTACGCCACGGTCACCGACCCGCTGATCAACGTGCAGGCCGCCGACGGCTCGCCGTGGCTCGCGGACTCGCTGGAGATCTTCGTCGACCCCGGCAACGCGAAGAACGACTCGTACCGGTACGACGACACCCAGATCCGCATCACCGCGAACAACAAGGTGTCGGTCGGCACGGGCGACGAGGGCTACCAGAAGGCCAACGTCGTGTCCGCGACTCGTCTGACCTCG
Source organism: Cellulomonas sp. (assembly GCF_017744555.1). GTDB lineage: Bacteria > Actinomycetota > Actinomycetes > Actinomycetales > Cellulomonadaceae > Cellulomonas. Next base: position 21,517 of record NZ_JAGIBD010000001.1, read on the forward strand.
ACGGGCTACGTCGTGGAGGCCGCGATCGGCCTGCACGACAACGGCGGCCTCGGGACGTTCCACGGTCTGGACTTCCAGGTCAACGACGCCACGGGCGACGGCGTCCGGACGTCCGTCCGCGGCTGGGCCGAGCCCACGGGCTCGGGGTACCAGACGACGGAGCGCTGGGGCGTCGGCCGGCTGGTCGCCGCGGCCGGCACGGATCCGGGCACCGACCCCGGCACCGACCCGGGCACGGACCCCGGCACGGACCCGGGCACGACCCCGACGCCCGGCGCCTCCGGGTCGCCGACGCCGTCGCCGTCGCCGTCCGCGACGGGCACGAACGGCGTGACGCTGACCCTCAAGGGCGGGATCACGTCGGTCAAGGCCGGCGGCAAGGTGACGCTCACCGCGACCCACCTGCAGCCGAACGAGCCGGTCGAGGTCTGGATCCACTCGACGCCGGTCCTGCTGGCCCGGGGTGTCGCCTCCTCGACGGGCACGTACACCGTGACGGTGACGATCCCGAAGACCCTGCCCGCGGGTCAGCACACCATCGAGGTGCGCGGCCTGTGGTCGGGCAGCTCGGTGTCGGTGCCGATCACCGTGACGGGTGCGAGCGGCACGCTCGCCGCCACGGGTGCGCAGGTCGCAGGGGTCATCTCCCTGGCGATCGGCCTGCTCGGGTCGGGGGTCGCACTCGTGCTCTACCGCCGCCGCGGGTTCGCTCGCCCGGGGGGTGAGCTGCGGAGCTGACGCTGTGACGACGGTGTGGGCCGTCGTCACGAGATGACCGGTACCCCGCCGGTCGGCCTGGTGGGCCGCGAGGGGCTCGGGGAGCGGTGCACGCCGCTCCCCGGGCCCCTCGGTCGTCCCCGGCTGCCACCGACTACGGTGACGCTCGTGACCTCCACCCCGGCCCCCGTCCCGTCCGCCGCGCCGAGTCCGGGGGTTGCCGCCGAGTCCGTGGGCTCCAGCCCCCGGCCTCGCGGGGAAGCCACGGTCTCGACGCGGTCCGGGCTCGACCCGCAGTGGGTCGCCGGGGTCGTCGCGACCGCGCTCGACGAGGACCTCGGGGCCGCGCCCGGGCGGGACGTCACCACCCAGGCGACGATCCCGCCGGAGGCGCAGGGCACCGCGGCGCTGGTCGCGCGGGCGCCGGGCGTCGTCGCGGGGCTCGTCGTGGTCCCGGAGGTGCTCCGGCAGGTCGCAGACCGCCTCGGCCTGCCGGCCGCGACCAACGACCAGCTCGTCGAGGACGGCACCGCGGTCGCGGCGGGCGACGTGCTCGCCGAGCTGTCCGGCCCGGTCCAGGTGCTGCTCGTCGCGGAGCGCACGCTGCTGAACCTCGCGTCGCGCGCGTCCGGCGTCGCGACGCACACCCGCCGCTGGGCCGACGCGCTCGCCGGCACGGGCGCGCTCGTGCTGGACACGCGCAAGACGACCCCCGGCCTGCGCGCCCTGGAGAAGTACGCCGTGCGCTGCGGGGGCGGCACGAACAAGCGGATGGGCCTGTACGACGTCGCGATGGTCAAGGACAACCACGTCGTCGCCGCCGGCTCGGTCGCCGCCGCGGTGCGGGCGGTGCAGACCCGGTTCCCCGACGTCGCGATCCAGGTCGAGGCCGACACGCTCGACCAGGCGCTCGAGGCCGTCGCGGCCGGCGCGCGCTTCCTGCTGCTCGACAACATGCCCACCGCGGTGCTGGCCGACGTGGTCGCGGCGGTCCGCGCGGGCGAGGCGACCACCGGTCGCGTCGAGCTCGAGGCGACCGGCAACCTCACGCTCGACCGGGCGCGCGAGGTCGCGTCGACGGGCGTGGACTACCTCTCCGTCGGCGGGCTCACGCACTCGTCGCCGATCCTCGACCTGGCCCTGGACCTGAGCGCGTCCTGACGCCCGGACGGTCGCCCGACGGTCGGCTCGACGGTCGCCCCGGCGGTCGGTCCGACGGGGGAGGGGCGCCCGGTCGCCCCGGTAGAATCGCCCGGTGAGCGAGACGCCTGACGCCCCCGTGACAGCCCCGGACCTCGTCGACGGCACGGTCGACGACGAGACCCCCGAGCAGATCCGGGTCCGGCAGGAGAAGCGCACCCGCATGCTCGCCGAGGGCGTCGAGGCGTACCCGGTGGGCGTGCCGCGCACGCACACGATCGCCGAGGTCCGCGCGGCGCACCCCGACCTCGAGGCAGGCACCGAGACGGACGACGAGGTCGGCGTCGCCGGTCGTGTCGTCTTCCTGCGCAACACCGGCAAGCTCTGCTTCGCGACGCTGCAGGACGGCGAGGGCAACCGTCTGCAGGCGATGCTCAGCCTCGCGGAGGTCGGCGAGGAGCGGCTCGCCGCGTTCAAGGCCGACATCGACCTCGGCGACCACCTGTTCGTGCACGGCCGCGTCATCTCGTCGCGCCGCGGCGAGCTGTCCGTGTTCGCCGACGCGTGGCAGCTCGCCGCCAAGGCGATCCGCCCGCTGCCGAACCTCTACGAGGGCACGGTGCTGTCCGAGGAGGCGCGCGTCCGGCAGCGCTACGTCGACCTGATCATGCGGCCCGCCGCCCGGGACATGGTCCGCCAGCGCGCGGGCGTCGTCCGGTCGCTGCGCGACAACTTCCACCGCCGCGGCTACCTCGAGGTCGAGACGCCGATGCTGCAGACGCAGCCCGGCGGCGCGGCCGCCCGGCCGTTCGTCACGCACATGAACGCGTTCGACATCGACCTGTACATGCGCATCGCGCCCGAGCTGTTCCTCAAGCGGGCCGTGGTCGGCGGCATCGAGCGGGTCTTCGAGATCAACCGGAACTTCCGCAACGAGGGGGCCGACAGCACGCACTCGCCCGAGTTCGCGATGCTCGAGGCGTACGAGGCCTACGGCGACTACGACACCATGGCCGAGCTCACCAAGGACCTCGTGCAGACGGCCGCCAAGGAGGTGCTCGGCGGCACGCTCGTGACGCTCCCGGACGGCACCGAGTACGACCTGGGCGGCGACTGGGCGCAGCTCAACATGTACGACTCGCTGTCGGAGTCGCTGGGCACCGAGATCACCGCCGAGACGAGCCTCGCCGAGCTGAGCGCGATCGCGGCGAAGCTCGATGTCGAGGTCGACCCGAAGAAGGCCAGCCACGGCAAGCTCGTCGAGCAGCTGTGGGAGCACCGGGTCGGTGACGCGTTGTCCGCGCCGACATTCGTGCGTGATTTCCCGGTCGAGACGAGCCCGTTGACGCGCGGTCACCGCAGCAAGCCCGGACTCGTGGAGAAGTGGGACCTGTACGTGCGCGGCTTCGAGCTCGCGACGGCCTATTCCGAGCTGGTCGACCCGGTGATCCAGCGTGAGCGCTTCGAGGCGCAGGCACGGCTCGCCGCGGCCGGCGACGACGAGGCGATGCGCGTCGATGAGGATTTTCTCACCGCCGTGGAGTACGCCATGCCGCCGGCCGGTGGCATGGGTATGGGGATCGACCGTCTGCTCATGGCGCTCACGGGCTACGGCATCCGCGAGACGATCCTTTTCCCGCTCGTCAAGCCGCAGGCCTGAGGAGAACGGCATGGACACGCTGCTCACGGCGCTGGCCGCGATCATCCCGTCGGTCGGTGTCGGCTTCCTGTTCTGGCTCGCGATCCGCGCGCTCGTGAATGCGGACCGCACCGAGCGGCAGGCTTTGGCGAGAATGGATGCCGCGGAACGCGCGGCAGAAGCCGCCGGGAAGAATGGCGAATCTCCGTCGAGCGTTTGACGGTGCATTAGCCCGGATGCGATGCTGCACGAGTCCCGCATTTCGCACATCGCATACCCCGGAGCGAACAATGGCGCAGAAGACTGTCGTGACCCTGGTCGACGACATCGACGGCGGAACTGCCGACGAGACCGTCACGTTCGGGATCGACGGCGTCACCTACGAGATCGACCTGACCACGGCGCACGCCGCCGAGCTGCGCGACGCGCTCGCGTCGTGGGTCGGTCACGCGCGCAAGGTCGGGGGCCGCTCGTCGTCCGCACGGTCGGGTGCCACCACCCGCAACCGTCGCGCCGCGAGCGGCGACGCGCAGGCCGTCCGTGAGTGGGCCAAGGCCAACGGTCACCACGTCTCGGAGCGTGGTCGCATCTCGGCCGAGGTGAAGGCCGCGTACGACGCAGCGCACTGAGCACAGCCTCACAGACTGAGCGCACCCACCGGGTCCCCCCGCCCGCGGTCGCGCAGCTCGAGAGCCCGGCACCCTGGAACGGTCAGGGTGCCGGGCTCTCGTCATGTCCGCGGACCGGGGTGTGCCGGCCCGCGGACCAGGAGGGCGCCGGTCGCGAGGGGGGCGGACCGGCGCCCGCCCGTCAGGCGGGCCGGACGGCCGTGAGGTCCCGCACGGCCGCGTACTGCTCGCGCACGCGCGCGACGGGCTCACCCGTGTACGTCTCGGCGGTCGCCGCGGAGCTCCACGCGGGCGGCTGGGCGGCGCCGGACAGCACCCACGCGGCCTGGCGGGCGGCACCGTCGGCGACGTACTCGCCGGGCGTCGGGACGAGCACGTCGAGCCCGAGCACCGACGGGGCGATCCGCCGCACGGCCTCGGACTGCGCGCCGCCGCCGATGAGGAACAGCCGCTCGACCGTGACGCCCTGGGCGCGCAGCGCGTCGATGCCGTCGGCCAGCCCGCACAGCATGCCCTCGACGGCGGCCCGGGCCAGGTGCGCGGGCGTCGTGTTGCCGAGCCGCACGCCGTGCAGCGCACCGGTGGCGTCCGGCTTGTTGGGGGTGCGCTCGCCCTCGAGGTAGGGGACGAGCACGAGGCCGTCGGCGCCCGCCGGGGCGGACAGGGCCAGCGCGGACAGGCCCGCGTGGTCGGTGCCGAGCAGGCGCGCGGCTGCGTCGAGCACGCGCGACGCGTTGAGCGTGCAGGCCAGCGGAAGGAACGCGCCGCTCGCGTCGGCGAACCCGGTGACCATGCCGGTCCCGTCGGCGGTCACGGTCGGCGCGACGGCCGAGACGACACCGGACGTGCCGATCGACACCGCGACGTCGCCGGGGCCGAGGCCCAGCGCGAGCGCAGCGGCGGCGTTGTCGCCGGCACCGGGGCCGAGCACGGGCGCGAGCGCGCCGACGGCCGACTTCGGGCCGGCCTCGGACGGGCCGAGCACGACGGGCAGCGCGGCCGAGTGGCCGAGTGCGAGCTCCAGCAGGTCGTGGCGGTACTCGCCCGTGGCGGGCGACCAGTAGCCCGTGCCCGACGCGTCGGAGCGGTCGGTGACGAGCGCGTCGAGGCCCGTCGAGCCCGAGCCCGGACCGTGCCCGGCGAGCCGCCACGTCAGCCAGTCGTGGGGGAGGGCGACCGCGGCGACACGGGCGGCGTTCTCGGGCTCGGCGTCGCGCAGCCAGCGGAGCTTGGTGATGGTGAGGGACGCGACGAGGACCGAGCCGACGGCGTCGGCCCACGCCTGCGGGCCGCCGAGCTCGTCGATGAGCTGCAGGGCTGCGGAGGCCGAGCGGGTGTCGTTCCAGAGCAGCGCGTCGCGGACGACCTCGCCGTCCTTGTCGAGCGCCACCATGCCGTGCTGCTGGCCGCCGACGGAGATCGCCTCGACGTCGTCGAGCCCGCCCGCGTCGGCGATGGCGGTCTGGAGCGCGTCCCACCAGTGGCGGGGGTCGACGGACGTGCCGTCGGGGTGCGAGGCGCGGCCGCTGCGCACGAGCGCGCCGGTGTCGGCGTCGCGGACGACGACCTTGCAGGACTGCGTGGAGGAGTCCACGCCGGCGACGAGAGCCATGGGTTTCCTTCGGGACTGACGGGTCGTGACGGCGTCGTCGCGACGATCGGGGGAGGGGCGGCCGGGGGAAAGGGGACCGGCCGGGCCCGTTGCGGAGACGGACCCGGCCGGCGGGGAGTCGGAACGGCTGAGGGTCAGCGGGCTCCGAGCGCGTGCTCGATCGCGAGCTGGTTCAGCCGGACGAAGCCGAAGCCGCGCGCGGCGACCGCGTCGACGTCGAGGTCCTCGTAGGCCGACCGGTCGGCGAGCAGGTCCGCGAGGGTCTCACCCTCGGCGAGCGTCGGCTGCGAGAGCTCGAGCACGCCGGCCTCCTCGAGAGCCGCCTGGACCTCGGGGTCGGCACGGAACGCCTGCGCACGCTCCTTGAGCAGGATGTACGTGGCCATGTTCGCGGCGGCCGAGTCCCAGACACCCTGGAAGTCCTCGGTGCGCGACGGCTTGTAGTCGAAGTGCACCGGGCCCTCGTAGCGGGGGCCGCCACCCGGGAAGCCGTTCTCGAGCAGGTCGACCGTGGCGAACGCCGAGAACAGGTCGCCGTGGCCGAACACGAGGTCCTGGTCGTACTTGATCGACTTCTGGCCGTTGAGGTCGATGTGGAACAGCTTGCCGGCCCACAGCGCCTCGGCGATGCCCTGCGTGTAGTTCAGGCCGGCCATCTGCTCGTGCCCGACCTCGGGGTTGAGGCCGACGATGTCGCCGTGCTCGAGCTTCGCGATGAGGGCGAGCGCGTGGCCGATCGTCGGGAGCAGGATGTCGCCGCGGGGCTCGTTCGGCTTGGGCTCGATGGCGATGCGCAGCCCGTAGCCCTTCTCCTTGATGTACGACGCGACGGTGTCGATGCCCTCGGCGTAGCGGTCGTGCGCGGCGTTGAGGTCCTTGGCCGAGTCGTACTCGGCGCCCTCGCGGCCGCCCCACATGACGAACGTGTCGGCGCCGAGCTCGGCGGCGAGGTCGACGTTGCGGACGACCTTGCGCAGGCCGTAGCGGCGCACCCGGCGGTCGTTCGAGGTGAACGCGCCGTCCTTGAAGATCGGGTGGCTGAACGTGTTGGTGGTGACCATCTCGACCGTGATGCCGGTCTCGGCGAGGGCGCCCTTGAACCGGTCGAGGATGCGGTCGCGCTCCGCGGCGTCCGAGCCGAACGGCACGACGTCGTCGTCGTGGAACGTGACGTGGGAAGCGCCGAGCTCGGCGAGCTTGTGGACCGACTCGACCGGGTCGAGCCAGGGGCGGGTCGCGGAACCGAACTGGTCCTGCGCGTTCCATCCCACGGTCCACAGGCCGAAGGAGAACTTGTCGTCACGGGTGGGCTTGCGGACCATCGTCGAACCTCTCAGCGTCGAGATTTGTTGTATGGATGAACTTATCCCCGAATCCCGCTAGGGTCAAGCCATGAGGTCGACGCCGGCGCGGCAGGGGAGCCTGCGCGAGCACAACCTGGGCATCGTCCTGCGCGAGGTCCTCGAGGCCGCCGCGACGGGCGCCCCTCCACCGTCGCGCGCCGACGTCGCGTCCGCGACCGGGCTCGCGCGCGCCACCGTCTCGGCGCTCGTCGACCGCCTCGTCGCGTCCGGCCTGGTCGCCGAGCTCGAGCCCGTGCCGACCCTGCGCGCGGGGCGTCCCGCCGTGCCGCTCGCCGCGCCGTCCGGCACGCTGGCCGCCGTCGGCGCCGAGGTCAACGTCGACTACCTGGGTGTCCGCATCGTCGACCTCGCGCGGTCCGTGCTCGTCGAGCGGGTCGTGCACGGCGACCACCGCGGCAGCGACCCGGCCACCGTCCTCGCAGAGCTCGGCGCGCTCGTCGACGACGCCGTCGGCGCCCTACCCGGCCACGGCGCCGACGTGCCGGACGCCCGGCCGGTGCGCCTCGCGGGTGCGTCGCTCGCGCTCCCCGGCCTCGTCGACCGCACCGCCGGGACGCTCCTGCTCGCCCCGAACCTGGGGTGGCGCGAGGTCGACGTCGCCGGCCTGCTCGCCCGCTCGTCGTCCGTGCTGCGCGAGCACCCGCCGCTGCTCGCCAACGAGGCCGACCTGGCCGCCCGTGCGGAGGCGGACCTGCGCCGCGCCGACGGCCCGCCGAGCTTCGTCTACGTCTCCGGCGAGATCGGCATCGGTGGCGCGATCGTGCTCGACGGGCAGATCTTCGGCGGACGGCACGGCTGGGCCGGCGAGCTCGGGCACACGCTCGTGGCCGACGGCCGCACGCTCGAGCAGGTCGCCGGCCAGGACGCGATGCTGCGCGCGGCGGGCCTCGACCGGCAGGCGGGCGTGGAGCCGTTGCTGCGCGCCGCCCGGGCGGGCGAGCCCGACGCGCTGGCGGCGCTGGTCGCCGCGGCCACCGCGCTCGGTGCCGCGCTCGCGAACGTCGTCAACGTCGTCGACGTCGGGCACGTCGTGCTCGGCGGCACCTACGCCCGCCTCGCGGAGCACCTGCGCGCACCCGTGCTCACCGCGCTCTCCGCCCGGGTGCTCGCCGCCCCGTGGGTCCAGCCGACCGTCGACGTGGCGCGCGGCGGGGACGTCGCGGCGATGACCGGGGGAGCGCTCGCGGTGCTCGGGCAGGTCGTCGCGGACCCGTCGTCGTGGCTCGTGGAGCCCGAGACCGTCGCGGTGCGGTGACCGCGGAGCCGTCGGCGAATGATCCGCGTCATGCGCGGCCGGTTCGGTGGAGGCTCCGGGCCCGCCACACGACGTCCAGCGCCGGGTCGCCGACCGCGCTCGCCTCGACGCGTTCGACCGTGAAGCCCTCGCGCTCGTAGAACGCCGCGGCGCGCACGTTCGCCGCGACGTGCTCGACGCACAGCCGGCGGGCGTCTGCCGGCAGGTCCCGCTCGATGGCATCGACGAGGTGCGGGCCGAGCCCCAGACCGCGGTCCCGGGGGTCGACGTACAGCTTGTAGAGGACGTGGTCGATGCCGTCGTGCCCGCGCTGGGCGACCCCCGCGAGCCGATCGCCCGCCAGTGCGACGACGACCAGGCCGCGCGACACGGCGCGGCCGACGTACGCCGTGCTCCACCACCGCGCGACCTGGGTATCGGCATGCTCCGGCCCGATCAGCGGCTCGTAGTGCGCGCGGACGTGCGTCTCACCGAACCGGCAGATCGCCTCGACGTCGTCCTCGCGGGCGGCCCGCACGAGCCACCCGGGACCTGGCGTGACCTCCCGCGCGTCGGCCCGTGGCTCGTCCATCCGGTGATGCTACGAGGCGGCGCTCGCGGCGGTCTGCGTCATCGAGTCGAGCATCCCGTCGAGCGTCGTCGGGTTCTGCACGAGCGCGAGCATCCCGTCCCACCAGGCCCGCTGCACCGACGCGGGCATCGAGTCCCCCGCACCGAAGCGCGTGACGTCGGCTCCGGTGAGGTGGTCCGCGACCGCGCGGGCGACGGGGTCGTCGTACGCCTCCGCGGGGACGCTCCGGTTGACGGACGTGTACCCGCCCAGCTCGACCCAGGCGGTCTGCGCGTCGGCGCCGACGAGGTAGGCGAGGAACGAGCGGGCGGCGGGCGTGTCGTTCATCATGACGACGACGTCGCCGCCCACGGTGACCGCCCCGGCGTGGGCCGGGTCCACCGCGGGGAACGGGAAGAAGCCGTAGTCGTCGCCCGGTGTCAGGTCCGGGAAGGACGACGAGATGAACCCCTGTGCGAACGACGCCATCGAGTACATGAACGCCGTGGGCGGGTCGGCGTAGAGCGGGACGACCCCGTCGGCGTCGCCCGTCGTGAGGATGCCCTGCGTGCCGCCGAGCACGTACCCCGGCGCCTGGACGAGGGCGTCGAACCGGTCGAAGGCTCCCCGGACGCACGGGTCGGTCCACGGCACGTCGGCGGCGACCCACCGGTCGTAGAGGTCCGGTCCGCAGCCGCCGAGCACGAGCGAGGAGATCCAGTCGGTGAGCGCCCAGCCGCTGCCCGGGCCGCGGGGTGCCACGAGCGAGAACGGGGTGCCGCCGTCCGCCACCATGCGGTCCGCCAGCGCCGTCAGGTCGTCCCAGGTCGTTGGCACGTCGTACCCGCCGGCCGCGAACGCCGGCGGCGCGTACCAGACGGTCGACTTGTCGGAGACCTTGACGTAGATGCCGTAGAGCCGGCCGTCGTCGCTGCCGAGGTCGCGCCACGCCGGCGAGTAGTCCGCCGTCACCTCGTCCATGTCGAGCACGCCGTCGAGCGGCACGAGCGCCCCGGCCTGCGCGAGCTCGTGCAGCAGCCCGGGGTTCGGCAGGACGGCGAGGTCGGGAGGGTCCGCGGCCGCGGTGCGGTCCGCCAGGTCGGCCGCGACGTCGCTGGACCCGTGCCAGTCGACCGAGCCGCCGGTGTCGCTCTCCCACGTGGACGCGACCGAGGCGAACGCGTCGTACTCCGGGCCGCTCCACAACCCGACGACGTCCACCGCACCACCGGACGTGGTGGTGGGAGCAGGGCTGTCCGCACCGGTGCACGCTGCGGTCGACGCGGCGACGAGCAGGGTGAGGGTCACTGCGGTCCTGCGGTGCGCGGTCATCGTCGTCCCGGGGGTGTCGGCCGGATGCTGGAATCGTTCCACGACGACCCGCCTGCGCCCATCCTGACCGCCTCGGCGGCCGGGCGCGTGCGGCCACCGTAGGCTCGTGAACCGTGACCCCGACGCCCGCGACCCCTCGACCGCTCTGGATCGGCACCTACCCCGAGGCGGGCGCCGGTACCCCGGCCGGCCGGGGCGAGGGGATCTGGCGCGTCGACCTCGACCCCGCCACCGGCGTCCTGTCCGGCGCGCGCCTGGTCGTGGAGACACCCGCGCCGTCGTTCGTCGTCGCGCACCCGACCGCGCCGGTGCTGTACGCCGTCGACGAGGAGAGCGAGGGCGCCGTCACGGTGTTCGACGTGGTCGACGGCGGCCTGCGCCCGCGGGCCACGGTCGCGTCGGGCGGGGCAGACCCGTGCCACCTGCTGCTCGACGTCGACGCCCGGACGCTGCTCGTGGCCAACTACAGCTCGGGCACGCTCGGCGTGATCCCGCTCGAGGCGGACGGCGGGTTCACCGCCGAGGTGCTGGCCGTGGGCGGTCCCGCGCAGGTGCTCGGGCACACGGGCGCCGGCCCGCACCCCGATCGGCAGGAGGCGCCCCACGCCCACTTCGTCGCCGTGGCTCCGGGCGGCCGGCACGTGCTCGTCGTCGACCTGGGCACGGACGAGGTGCGGCGCTACTCGCGCGACGCGGACACCGGGTTGCTCACCGAGGACGGCGTGGCCGTCGCGCTGCCGCCCGGGACCGGGCCGCGGCACCTCGCGTTCGCGCCCGACGGCGGCCGCGCGTACCTGGTCGGCGAGCTCGACTCGTCGGTGCACGTGGTCGCGTGGGACGAGGGGGCGGCGCACGGTGAGGTCGTGCAGACGCTCCCGGCGACGGACAGCGGCGACCCGGAGCGCCGGCTCCCCGCGCACGTGCTGCTCGACGGCGACCGGCTGCTCGTCGGCGTGCGTGGCCCGGACGGGGTCGCCCGGTTCTCGGTCGACGGCGACGGGCTGCTGCGGCCCGAGGACGAGCATGCGCTGCCGGGGTCCTGGCCGCGGCACCACCTGGTGGTCGACGGCTGGACCGTCGTCGCGCACCAGGAGAGCGGCGGGGTGGTGGTGCTCGGCGAAGACGGTGCCACGGTCGGGTCGGCGCCAGTGCCGTCGCCCGCATGCATCGCGCCCGCCGCTGTCTGAGGGGCCCGCATGCATCGCGCCCGCCGCTGTCTAAGGGGCCCCACGAGCATCACGCCCGGACGCCGACCGGGCGCGGCCGCCCGCGAAGTCACAGGGAGCGCGCGATCGTGACAGGCACCGTGACCGAATCGTGACCTTCTGCACTTACTGTCCGGTAAGTCTTTGTGGTTGCCTGGCGTCAGCCGAGCGACCGCTGTGAGCGACGCCGGGGCAACGACGCCTCGGCAGGAGCGGGCGCGCGAGTCGGCCCGGCAGGGGGCCGGCCGAGTCTGCGTCACAAGGGAGTGACCCGTGCGTCGAGCCCGCACCACCCGTCCCCGTCCCCAGCGCTGGACCGGTGCGCTCGCCGCTCTCGCGGCCGTCGTGCCGCTCGCGCTCGTCGCGACCGCCGGACCCGCGACCGCCGCCCCGGGCGACCTCGCGCTGACCGGCACCGCGAGCGCGTCGCAGTTCCAGTCCGACGCGGACGGCACCTTCCCGCCGGGCGCGGCGACGGACGGCGACCCGGGCACGCGGTGGGCGAGCGGCAACGGGCCCGACGAGGACGTCCCGTTCACCGCGTGGCTGCAGGTCGACCTCGGCACGACGGCGGCCGTCGACCACGTGGTGCTCGCCTGGGAGGCCGCGTACGCGCGGGGGTACGAGCTGCAGGTCGCGACGGCGGACCCGGGCGACCCGGCGTCGTGGAGCACGGTGCACACCGAGGCGGCGGGCGACGGCGGCACGGACGACGTCACGCTCGCGACCCCCGCGGACGCGCGCTACGTCCGGCTCCAGATGAACCAGCGGACGAGCTTCGACTGGGACCCGTCGCGCCTGCACTGGTACGGGTACTCGCTGTTCTCGCTCGAGGTCTACGGCACGCCCGCCGAGGTGGCGACGGCGTTCGGCACGTCGGGCGTCACCGTCCCGGCGGGCAGCGACGCGACCGTCCCGGTCGTGCTCGCCGTCCCCGCGGCGACGACGCAGTCGGTGCACGTGTCGTCGACCGGCGGCACCGCGACGGCCGGCGCGGACTACACCGCGGTCGACCAGGTCGTGACGTTCGCACCCGGTGAGACCAGCAAGGACGTCACGGTGACCACCGTCGACCACGGTCCGCTCGCGCAGGTCGGCACGGTCGTCCTCACGCTCGACTCCCCGTCCGCCGGCCTCGTCCTGGGCGGCCGCACGACCGCCACGGTGACGATCACCCCGCACGGCCAGCTCCCCGACGTCGGTGCCGTCACGGTGCTCGACGACTACGAGGACGGCGTCCCCGCGGGCTACACGACGTGGGGCATCAGCGCCCCCGTGACCCCCGTGCTCACGACGGCCCCGGCCGACCACGACGGCGACGCGCTCGTCGCCACCGTGTCGGGCGCGCCCGCGCCCGGCGACTGGTTCGGCTTCACGCACGACACGTCGCCCACCGACTGGTCCGCGCACGACGGCTTCACGTTCTGGTTCCTCGGCACGGGCGGCGGCGGCCTCCTCCGCCACGAGGTGAAGAGCAACGGCCAGCTGTTCGAGACGTCCGTTGTCGACGACACCGCAGGCTGGCGGCGGGTCAACGTCGCGTTCGCGACGCTGCGGCTCAAGAACGACCCGGCGTCCGACGCACGGTTCGACCCGCACGTGTCCGCCGGCTTCGCCGTGACGCTGACCGACCTCGGTGCGGGTGCGTGGCAGTTCGACGACCTCGGCCTGTACGACCGCGTCACGACGGTCGAGGACGCCGAGGGCGACGTGCCGATCGCCGAGCCGGGCACGACCGTCGGCCTGTTCACGTGGGGCTCGGCCGGTGCCGACGTGACGCTGGGCGTCACGCAGCAGGACCGCGAGGGCGGCCCGGCCGACAACCACGTGCTGTCCGGCACGTACCTCATCCCGTCGGGCGGCTGGGGCGGGTTCAGCGAGAACCTCGCCGCCGGGCAGGACTGGAGCTCGTTCCGGGGCATCCGGCTGCTCTGGTACGCGTCGCAGGACAACCGGCCCGCGTCGCCGACCGCGGGTGACGACATCAAGGTCGAGCTCAAGGACGGCGGCCCCGACGGCGAGCACTCCGAGCTGTGGGCCACCACGTTCAAGGACAACTGGTCGCCCGACGGCAGCCGGTGGAAGATCGTCGACCTGCCGTTCTCGCAGTTCACGCTCAGCGGCTACCAGCCGGGCGACGCCGCGACCCGCAACGGCACCCTCGACCTGACGTCGTCGTGGGGGTACGCGCTCACGTTCGTGCCGGGCACGGCTGCCGCCAAGGCGTGGGCCGTCGACGACGTGCAGCTCTACGGCTCGGCCGTCCCCGCGCCGACCGCCACGGTGACCGCCGCGCAGGACGTCGTGCTCGTCGACCCGGGCGAGACCGCGCACGTGCCGGTGGTCCTCACGACGACCGACGGCCAGCCGCTCACCGGCCCCGTGACCGTCACGTACGCCAACGGGCCCGGCACCGCGACGGCGGGCGAGCACTACGACGCCTTCAGCGGCACGCTCACGTTCGACGCGGGCACGGCCTCGGGGACGACGCAGACGGTCGACGTGGTCACCCACGCCACGGCCACGGTCGACGACGCCCGCACGGTCGAGGTCACCCTCGCCGCGACGGGCGCTGCGGTCGGCACGTCGCCCCGCGTGGTGCTCGACGCCGTCGGCGCGCCGTACCTCGACGCGACTCTCCCGACCGCGCAGCGCGTCGACGACCTGCTGGGCCGCATGACGCTGGCCGAGAAGCTCGGCCAGATGACCCAGGCCGAGCGCCTCGGTCTGAAGTCCCCGCAGCAGATCGCGGACCTGGCCCTCGGCTCGGTGCTGTCGGGCGGCGGTTCCGTCCCCGCGGCCAACACGGCGACGGGCTGGGCGGACATGGTCGACGGCTTCCAGCGCCAGGCCCTGTCCACCCGGCTGCAGATCCCGCTGATCTACGGCGTCGACGCCGTGCACGGCCACAACAACGTGGTCGGGGCGACGATCTTCCCGCACAACGAGGGCCTCGGTGCCGCGCGCGACGCCGACCTCGTCGAGCAGACGCACCGTGCGACGGCGGCCGAGGTGCGTGCGACCGGCGTCCCGTGGGCGTTCGCGCCGTGCCTGTGCGTCACGCGCGACGAGCGCTGGGGGCGCAGCTACGAGTCGTTCGGCGAGGACCCCGCCCTGGTCACGGCCATGGCCGAGCCCGCGATCACCGGCCTGCAGGGACTCGACGCGGCCGACATGTCCGGCGCCGACGAGGTGCTCGCCACCGCGAAGCACTGGACCGGCGACGGCGGCACGACGTACGACCCGGCGCTCGCGGGCTCCGGCTACCCGATCGACCAGGGCATCACGCACGTCGCCTCGCTGGACGAGCTGCGACGGCTGTACGTCGCGCCGTACGAGCCGGCGATCGCGGCGGGTGTCGGGTCGATCATGCCGTCGTACTCGGCCGTCTCGGTCGCGGGCGGCGACCCCGTCCGGATGCACGAGAACGGCGCGCTGAACACCGACCTGCTCAAGGGCGAGCTCGGCTTCGACGGGTTCCTCATCAGCGACTGGGAGGGCATCGACAAGCTCCCGGGCGGCACGTACGCCGAGAAGGCGGCGCGGTCGGTCAACGCCGGTCTCGACATGGCGATGGCGCCGTACAACTTCGCGACGTTCGTCCAGTCGATGACGACGAACGTCGAGAGCGGCGCCGTCTCGCAGGCCCGGGTCGACGACGCGGTCCGCCGGATCCTCACGCAGAAGTTCGCGCTCGGCCTGTTCGAGCAGCCGTTCACCGACCGGTCGCAGGCCGGCGTCGTCGGCTCGGACGCCCACCGGGCGGTCGCCCGGACGGCGGCGGCCGAGTCGCAGGTGCTCCTGAAGAACGACGCCGTCCTCCCGCTCGCCAAGGACGCGCACGTGTACGTCGCGGGCTCCAACGCCGACGACCTCGGCAACCAGGCCGGCGGCTGGACGATCTCGTGGCAGGGCTCGTCCGGTCCGATCACGACCGGGACGACGATCCTCGGCGGGATCCAGCAGGTCGCCCCCGGTGCCTCCGTCACGTACTCCGAGGACGCCTCGGCGCCCGTCGGCGACGCGACGGTCGGTGTCGTCGTGGTCGGTGAGACGCCGTACGCCGAGGGTCAGGGCGACGTCGGCAACAACGGCAGGAGCCTGTCGCTGTCGGCTGCCGACCGGACCGCGATCGACCGCGTCTGCGGCGCCGTGCCGTGCGCGGTGCTCGTCGTCTCGGGCCGCCCGCAGCTCGTCACGGACCAGCTCGGTGAGATCGACGCGCTCGTCGCGTCGTGGCTGCCCGGCTCGGAGGGTGCGGGGGTCGCGGACGTGCTGTTCGGCGACCGTCCCTTCACCGGCCGCCTGCCCGTGACGTGGCCGGCGACCGCCGAGCAGGTGCCGGTCAACGTCGGCGACGACACGTACGACCCGCTGTACGCGTACGGGTGGGGCCTGCGCACGGACGCGCAGCGCGACCGCCTCACGACGGTCGTGGCCGACCTCCCGGCGGGTGCCGCGCGCGACGCGGTGCAGGCGGTGCTCGACGCACCCGTGTGGTCGGGTTCGTCGCTCGACCCGGCGACGCTCGCGACGTCGGTCCCGCTCCTCGCGCACGCCGCCGGCCTGCTCGACGGCACGGACCGCGGCACGGCGCGAGCGGCGGGGCTCGTCGTCTCGCTGCTCCGCGACCTCGCGCAGGCGACGGTCGTCGGGGCGTCCATGAACGCCCTGCCCGACGACGCCGTCGCCCTCACCGCCGACGCCGAGCACGCCCTCATGTCCGGCGCGGCGGGCGACGCCGCCGAGCTCCTCGCACGCGTCGCCGGTGTCTCGACGACCGCGCCGGTGGCGTCGAGGACGACGCTCTCGCTCTCGTCGCCCGTCGCGGTCCTCGGCCGGCCGGTCACGGCCCGCGTCACGGTCAC
The DNA here is from genome assembly GCF_017744555.1 of Cellulomonas sp. Classification (GTDB taxonomy): domain Bacteria; phylum Actinomycetota; class Actinomycetes; order Actinomycetales; family Cellulomonadaceae; genus Cellulomonas. The sequence goes on from NZ_JAGIBD010000001.1 coordinate 37,828, forward strand.
CGCGGAGGGGACGACCCCGACCGGCACGGTCGAGATCCAGGCGGACGGGGTCCCGGTGGCGAACGTCACCCTGACCCACGGCACCGGCAAGGTGACATTCCCGGCGACGCTCGCCGCGGGCCATCACCGGCTCGTCGCGGTCTACGGGGGAGCCCCCGCCGCCGACCCGCCCGTGCTGGGCTCGTCGTCGAAGGCCGTCCCGCTCACCGTCCTCAAGACCCTCCCGAGGGTCTCCACCGACGGCACCGACTGGTCGGTCCGCGCCAAGGACCCGAAGGTGGTCCAGGTGCAGGTCAGCGGTGTCCCGGGCGTCACACCGACCGGCACGGTCGACGTGTGGGTCAACGGCGCCCGCCGCGGCAGCGCGACCCTCGACGCCGCCGGCCACGCGACCGTCACGCTGCCGTCGTCGACCAGGACCTCGCTCGTCGTCGTGACGTACCGCGGCGACGACGGCTACCTCCCGTGGGCGTCCCTTCCTCACCTGCTGGTGGTGCGCTGAGAGGCGGGCAGCCCGCGCGCGACCCCCGTTCCCGCGCGGGCTGCCCGGGGTGTGCGTGAGAATGGGCGTCAGACCCGTCCGCCCTCTGGAGCCCCCGTGACCTTCGAGCACGCCCCCCGCGTCGCCATGCTCTCGGTGCACACCTCACCCCTGGAGCAACCCGGCACGGGCGATGCGGGCGGCATGAACGTCTACGTGCTCGAGCTGTCCCGGGCGCTGGCCGCCCGCGGCGCGCGCGTCGAGATCTTCACGCGCGCCACGTCGTCGGACCTCCCCGAGACGGTGGTGCTGCCCGGCGCCGACGCGGCCGGCCGCGAGCTCACGCCCGACGAGTCCCGCGACGTGCTCCTCGCGCACGCCGTCGAGCCCGGCATCACCCCGCCCGTGCTGGTGCACCACGTACCCGCGGGCCCGTTCGAGCGGCTCGACAAGAACGACCTGCCGGGCGTGCTGTGCGGCATGGCCGCCGGCGTGCTGCGCTCGGAGGCCGCGCGCCGTCCCGGCTGGTACGACGTCGTCCACTCGCACTACTGGCTGTCCGGCCAGGTCGGCCGCATCGCCGCCGACCGGTGGGAGGTGCCGCTCGTGCACACCGCCCACACCCTCGCCCGCGTGAAGAACGCGTCCCTCGCCCCCGGCGACACCCCCGAGCCGCACGGCCGCGTGCTCGGCGAGGAGCAGGTGGTCGCCGAGGCGGACGCGCTCGTGGCCAGCACGCCGTGCGAGGCGCACGAGCTCGTCGAGCTGTACGGCGCCGACCCGTCCCGCGTGCACGTCGTCGAACCCGGCGTGGACCTCGACCGGTTCGCCCCCGTCCCCGCCGCCTCGCGCGTCGCCGCACGTCAGGCGCTGGGTCTGCCGGTCGACCGCGACATCGTGCTGTTCGCCGGCCGGGTCCAGGCCCTCAAGGCGCCCGACGTGCTGGTCCAGGCGCTCGGCGTGCTGCGCGCGACCGGCCGGCCCGTGCCGCTCCTCGTCGTGCTCGGGGGCCCGTCCGGCCGCTCCACCGCCGTGCGGGAGCTGCAGGCGCTCGCGGCCGTGACCGGCGTGCCCGACGACGTGGTCGTCCGCCCGCCCGCCGACCGCGACACGCTCGCCACCTGGTACCACGCAGCTGACGTCGTCGCGATGCCGTCGCGCTCCGAGTCGTTCGGGCTGGTCGCCGCGGAAGCGCAGGCCAGCGGCGTGCCGGTCGTGGCCGCCGCCGTCGGTGGCCTGCGGTCGATCGTCGAGGACGGCACGTCCGGCCGCCTCGTCCGCGGGCACGACCCGGCGGTCTGGGCCGACGTGCTGTCCGACGTCCTCGCCGACCGGGCAGCGCTCGCCACGATGTCGGGCGGCGCCCGTCAGGTCGCCGAACGCTTCGGCTGGGGCACGACGGCCGACCAGCTCCTCAAGGTCTACGGCGTCGCCGCCGAGTCCCGCTGACGCTCACTCCGGCTGCCAGAGCTCGATCCGGTTGCCCTCGGGGTCGCTGACCCACCCGAACCGGCCGACGCCGTCCATGTCCTGCACCTCGTCGGCGACCGTCCCGCCCGCGGCCCGCACCTGCGCGAGCATGGCGTCGAGGTCGTCCACCCGGAAGTTGAGCATCGTCTGCTGCTCGACGGGGAAGTAGTCGCTCGCGCGCTCGAACGCCGCGAAGACGGTCGGCCCTGCGGACGGCTGCCAGAGCCCGTGCTCGTCGAGGTCGAGCCCGAGCACGTCCCGGTACCAGGCGCTCAGCGCCGCGGGGTCGGACGCGCGCACGAAGTACCCACCGATTCCGGTCACCCGCTCCATGGCGCTCAGCATGGCAGCAGGTCGACGGACAAGCGACGGACGTCCCGCACGCACCCGGCGACGCTGCGGCAGGATGGCCCCATGACCTACACCCTCGTGCTGCTCCGCCACGGCGAGAGCGAGTGGAACGCCAAGAACCTGTTCACCGGCTGGGTCGACGTGGCCCTCTCCGAGAAGGGCATCGAGGAGGCGAAGCGCGGCGGCACGCTGCTCACCGACGCGGGCGTGCTGCCCGACGTGGTGCACACGTCGCTGCTGCGCCGCGCGATCACCACGGCGAACCTCGCGCTCGACGCCGCGGACCGCCACTGGATCCCCGTCAAGCGCAGCTGGCGCCTGAACGAGCGTCACTACGGCGCCCTGCAGGGCAAGGACAAGAAGCAGACGCTCGACGAGTACGGCGAGGAGCAGTTCATGCTCTGGCGCCGCTCGTACGACGTGCCGCCGCCGGACATCACGCCCGGCTCGGAGTTCTCGCAGGACGCCGACCCGCGCTACGCCGGTGAGCCGATCCCGCTGGCCGAGGCGCTCGCGCAGGTCCTCGACCGCGCGCTGCCGTACTGGACCTCGGACATCGTCCCGGACCTGCAGGCCGGCAAGGTCGTGCTGGTCGCGGCGCACGGCAACTCGATCCGCGCGCTGGTCAAGCACCTCGACGACGTGGACGACGCGACGATCGCCGGGATCAACATCCCGACGGGCATCCCGCTGCTCTACACGCTCGACGAGGAGACCCTCAAGCCGACCAACCCGGGCGGCACGTACCTCGACCCCGAGGCGGCCGCGGAGGCCATCAAGGCGGTCGCGAACCAGGGTCGCTGACCCTCGGGAGCATCCACCGACGCGCCGGTCACCCCTCGGGTGACCGGCGCGTCGTCGTGTCGGAGCGGTCGAACGCCGCGATCGCGGCCCGCGTGGCCGACATCCGCCAGCCCGTCTCGACGATCTCCTCGAGCTCGGCCCAGTCGGGCGAGTGCGCCTTGTCGAGGTGCGCGGCGACCCACCCGTGCCGGCCCATGTACGGCGCGACGAAGTACCGGTCGGGGTCGCGCGCGACGATCGCCTGCTGCTCGTGCCGGTCCGCCTTGCACCACAGCGCGAGCCGCCCGTCGCCGTGGTGGTCGGGCAGGATCCACGCGAACCGCTTGCCGCGCGTGAAGAACCCGGTGTTCCCGTACGGGTCGACCTCGGCGGTCGCCTCGGGGAGCCGCGCGACGACGTCGCCGATCCGCCGTCGTGCCTCGGCGACGTCGTCGTCGCCCCACCCGAGCACCCGCCCCTGGCTCACCGCCCCACGCTACCGACGCCGGGTGCACTGCGTCGCCCGTCGAGTTCGGAGGTTGCGGTCGAGTTCGGGGCTTGCAACCCACGAAGTCGCCTCGAACCCACGAACTCGGCTCCGCAGGTCCGGGACCGACCCGGGGTCAGACGGGCGGGGCGGCGAGGGCGGCGGTGGCCGGGTTCGTGCCACCCAGCCGCGCGAGCGCCGCGGTCCCGTCGCCCGTCCGGCGCAGGCACGAGGTGGTCCGCGCGGGTCGAGCGGGTGCCCGTCAGGAGGCGGAGATCTCCTCGCCGACGGTGCCGGTCACCAGGTACACGACACGGCGCGCGACGGAGACGCCGTGGTCGCCGAACCGCTCGTAGTAGCGACCGACGAGCGTGACGTCCACGGTCTCCTGCGGGGTGCCCGCCCACGAGCCGTTGAGCAGCGCCGTGAACGTGTCCTCGTGCAGCTCGTCGAGCAGGTCGTCGTCCTGCTCGATGGCCTCGGCGATCGCGAGGTCCCGGTTCTCGAGCAGCGTCGAGAGGCGCCGGGCGACCCGGACGGCGGCGTCGTGCATCTCGGCGAACGTGCCGGACAGCCCGTGCGGGATGGCGTGACGCGGATACCGACCGCGGGCGACCTGCGCGATGTGCCGGGCGAGGTCGCCCATGCGCTCGAGGGTCGCGCTCATCCGCAGCGCGGACACGACGATCCGCAGGTCGGTGGCGACCGGTGCCTGCTGGGCGAGCAGCAGCACGCAACGCTCGTCGAGGTCGCGCTCGAGCTCGTCGATCTCGAGGTCGCCGGCGATGACCTGCTCGGCGAGCGCGAGGTCGGCGGTCAGCAGCGCGACTCCGGCGTCGGTGATCGCGCGCTCGACCCGGCTCGCGAGGGTGACCAGGTCGTCGCCGAGCTGGGTGAGCTCGGCGTCGAAGATGTCCCGCATGTGATCCTCTCCTGTCGCGGCGGGGTGCCGCGCGGTCGTCAGGCTGACACCGGCAGATGAACGGCCGGGCTCTGCCAGGTGAACGCAGGGCGGCAGTTGGACCGCGCGGCGGAGCGGGAGGGGCCCGTCATCTTGCGCAGACGTCCGACTTGCCCGTTACGTTCTGGGTGTGAGCGGCATCACATCGTTGGTGGGCGCACCGGGGGTCAAGATCACGGCTCCCACGCTCGGGGGCTTCGTCGTGCCACGGCCGGACCGGGTCGCCGACCTGGACGCGCTGGTCACCGGGCACCGCGTCACGCTCGTCGTCGCGCCCGCCGGGTTCGGCAAGTCGACGCTGCTGGCGTCCTGGACCGCGACCGTCTGCGACCGGCCCGTCGCGTGGCTCGCGCTCGACGCGTCCGACGACGACCCCGCCCGCCTGCTGCACGGCCTCGCGCATGCCGTCGCGGCGGTGGTCCCGGGTGGGGCGGCCCGGACCGTCGACGAGCTGCTCGTGGCCCTCGACCGCGCACCCGACGGGCTCGTGGTCGTGGTCGACGACGTGCAGGCGCTCGGCGCCGACGTGGTCCGGGACGTGCTCGGCCGGCTCGTCCGCTACGCACCGCCCGGCCTGCGGCTGGTCCTCGCCGGCCGGTACGACCCGCCGCTGCCGCTGCACCGGCTGCGCCTCGCCGGCGAGCTCGGCGAGGTCCGGGAGCGGGCGCTCGCGTTCGACGGGACGGAGGTCGCGCGGCTCGCCTCGTCGTCGGGCGTGGAGCTCAGCGCGAGCGAGGCCGAGGAGCTGCGCGGGCTGACGGGCGGCTGGCCGGTCGCGGTCCGGATGTCGCTCCTGTCGCTCGCGGCGGGCGACGACCCCGGCGCGCGCGTCCGGCGCATGCCCGCGCTCGCCGTACCGGTCGCGGACTACCTGGTCGACGAGGTCCTCGACGGCCTCCCCGCCCCGCTCGCGGAGTTCGTGCTGCGGGCCACGGTCGACGACGTGGTGGACCCGGTGCTCGCGGAGCGGCTCGTCCCCGGCGGTGCGCGGCTGCTCGACGAGTGCGTCGCCCGCGGCCTGTTCCTCACGCGGACGGTGCCGAACGCTCGCGACGAGGGCCCCGTGTACCGCTGGCACGCGCTGTTCGCCGCGCAGTGCCGGGTGCTGCAGGGGCGGCGCGACCCGGACCTGCTGGTCGCGACCCACCGGCTCGTCGCCGAGCACCGCCGCTCGACGGACTGGGTGTCGGCCGTCCGGCACGCGTCGGCGGCCGGCGACGACGCGGTCGCGGCCGGCCTGCTGCACGCGCACTGGGCCGACCTGCTGGTCGAGGGCGACACGGCCCTGCTCCGGCGGCTCCTCGCACAGCTCCCCGCGACGCTCGCGCGCGACCCGGGCGTGCTGCTCGCGGCGGCGGCGGCCGACGTGCAGGACGGCGACGGCGACCTCGTCGCGCTCGCGCACGCCCGCCGCGCGGCGCAGGGGGCCTGGTCGGACACCGACGAGCTCGTCGGCCGGCTCCTCGGACCCGTGCTGTCGTCGGCGGGCCAGACCCCGGCCGCTGTGGCGTGGGCGACCCCGGCGCTCGACGCCCCCGACGTCGACCCGGCCACCCGGGCGTTCGGCCTGTACCTCGTGGGGCGCGTCGAGGCGCAGACCGGCGTCGACACGCGCCGCGCGCGCGACCACCTCACCGAGGGCGCGACGGTCGCGGCGGCGAACGGGCTCCCGGCGATCGCCGCAGGCTGCCGCGCGGAGCAGAGCCTCTTGCTCGCGGACGACGGCGAGCTCACCCGGGCCGACGACACCGCGGGGCACGTGCTCGACCAGGGCGCCGAGCACGGCTGGACGCGGACGAGCGCGCTCGCCGCCGCGCACCTCGCCCGCGGCGTGACGGCGTTCTGGCAGGACCGGCTCGCCGACGCGCGCAGGCACCTGGCCGCCGCCCAGACCGGCGCCGGTCGGCAGCGGCCCGAGGTGGCGGTCCGGGCGGCGGCGGTGCTCGCGCTCGTCTGCCTCGCGCAGGACGACGGCGCCGGCTTCGCGCGTGCCCGCGCCGCGGTGGGGGACGACCCGCGGTGGCGGACCGTGGCCTCGTTCGCGGACGTGCTCGGCGTGGTCGACACCGTCGCGCACGTGCGGCACGGCGACCTCGCGGCCGGGCTGCGGACCGCCCACGAGGCCGCCGACGTCGCGCACCCGCTCGCGACGGTGTGGGAGGCCGAGACGCAACGGCTCGCGGGCCACTCGGACGCCGCGGACCGCGCCCTCGACCGGCTCGACGGCCTCCGGATCCCGGCTCACGTCGAAGTCTCGGCCGCACTCACCCGGGCGCTGCTGCGGTCCGCGCAGCACGACGAGGCCGGCGCGCACCGCGAGCTCGAGCACGCGCTCGCCGTCGCCGCGCCCGAAGGCGTGCGCCGCCCGTTCGCCGACCGCGCCGACGACCTGCACGCCCTGCTCGTCGACCACCTGGCGTGGGGCAGCGCGCACGAGGAGTTCGTCGCCGGCCTGCTCGCGTCGGCGCCGCCCGCCCGCACCTCACGCCCGGCCGTCCGCGCGTGGGAGCTCACGGCCCGCGAGCACGAGGTGCTGGTGCGGCTGCGGTCGACGATGACCACCACCGAGATCGGCGCCGCGCTGTTCGTCTCGACCAACACCGTCAAGACCCACCAGCGGTCGATCTACCGCAAGCTCGGCGTCGCGGGCCGCCGCGAGGCCGTCCGTCTGGCCGCGGCGAACGGTCTCATCTGAGCTCGTCGGGCTCCGGCACCACGTGCAGCTCGGTGATGTCGAGGCCCAGGTCGTGCAGCAGCGCGACGAGACCGGTGAGCGCGGCCTTGTCCGGCACGCGGCACGACAGCACCGTGCCGGTACCCGTCGGCGTCTCGACGATGTCCGCGAAGTCGTGCAGACGTGCGTCCCGCAGGTCCACGCCCCGCGGGCTGCCGTCGATGCGGATGTGGTACAGCACCCGACCACTGTCCGTCGGGCCGGTCGCGACCGCCTCACGCGCGCGGGGTGAGATGCGGCGCGGGGCTCACCCCGTGCGGGTGAGGCAGCGTCCCGGCGCCGGGGGAACAGTGGAGCCACGGCGGGGAGCACCCCGTCCGCAGGGCGAGCGGCGACGGAGGCCGGCATGGCGCGCACGGTGACGGGTTGGGTCGGCTGGGTCTGGTTCGCGGCGTTCGGCCTGCTCACGGTCGGGCTGTTCAACCTCGTGGCGGGACTGGTCGCCGCCTTCTCGTCGCAGAAGGTGATCGGGTGGACCGGTGAGGGCGTCGCGGTCGTCGACGTGTCCACCTGGGGCTGGGTGCACCTGTTCCTCGGGCTGCTCCTGGTCGTCGCCGGGTTCGCGCTGTTCGGGGGGAGCGCCTGGGCCCGCTACACGGCGGTCGTGCTCGTGGTGCTCAACATGGTCGCCCAGTTCGTGTCCCTGCCGGCCACGCCGTGGTGGTCGCTCGTCGTCATCGTGCTCGACGTGGTGATCCTGTGGGCGCTGGTCGTCCACGGCGCCGAGGTCGAGCGCAGCCTCGCCTGAGACATCGGAGGAGCAGTCATGGCTGAAGTGTTCGGACCCGTCGACCTCTACGCGATCGGCTTCCCCGAGGAGCGTGTGCCGGAGCGCGTGCGCGACGAGCTCCTCGCCCTCCTCGAGAACGACGCCGTCCGCGTCGTCGACCTTGTCGTCGTGCGCAAGTCGCTCGACGGCGAGCTGTCCGTCATCGAGGTCGAGGACTTCGGCGACGAGCTGCAGATCACCGACGTCGAGCTCGCCGGCGCGGGTCTCACGGGCGGCGAGGACGTCGACGAGATCGGCGCCGGCCTGCCCCCGGGCGGCTCGGCCCTCGTCGCGGTCGTCGAGCACGTCTGGGCGCGCGGGTTCGTCGCGGCGGCGCGCGACGCGGGCGCCATCGTCCTGGCCTCGGAGCGGATCCCCGCCGAGGTCGTCAACGCCCTCGTCGAGCTCGACGAGGCCACCGCCCAGAACCTCACCGAGTAGGAGATCGCCATGCCACCGCTCCGCCGTCTGGGACGCCCCGGACTCATCGGCACCGCCGCCCGCACCGCCGTCATCGCCGGGACCGCCTCGGCGACCGTCGGTGCGGTGAACCGGCACCAGGCCAACAAGGAGGCCGCCTCCTACGAGCAGCAGCAGTGGGAGGCCCAGCAGCAGCAGGCGGCGCTCGACGAGGCCGCCCGGCAGGCCGTCGCGCAGGCGCAGGCCGCGGCCCCCGCCCCCGCCCCCGCGCCGGCACCGGCGCCGGCCGAGGACCCCCTGATCGCCAAGCTCAAGCAGCTCGCGGACCTGCACTCCGCCGGGGTGCTCGACGACGCGGAGTTCGCGGCGGCCAAGGCGAAGCTGATCGGCTGAGAGGAGACGACGATGACGACGTTCACCGCCTGGAAGTTCGACACCCCGGACGGCGCGCAGCACGCCGCGGACGCGCTCAAGAGCGCGGAGCAGGACCGGCTCGTCAAGGTGCTCGACCGCGCGATCATCACGTGGCCCGACGGTGCGGCCCGACCGGACATGCACCACACCAACGAGGACAAGCTCCGCGGCACGGGCTGGGGTGCCTTCTGGGGCCTCCTGTTCGGCACGCTGTTCTTCGTCCCCGTGCTGGGTGCGGCGGCCGGTGCGGCGCTCGGCGCGATCGGCAAGGCGGTGTCGGCCGTGGGGCTCAACGAGGACCAGCTGCAGACCATCCGCGACCAGGTCACGCCCGGCACCTCGATGCTCTGCGCGGTCACCACGGAGGGCGACATGGATCGCCTCGGCGAGCGGTTCCACGGCCTGCACTCGACGCTCGTGGCGACCAACCTCACGGAGGCGGAGAAGTCGCTGCTCATGGAGACGTTCGGCTGACACCACCTCCCGCAGGTCACGGGCGACGTGTGCCTCGGTGAACGGTCGATGAACGCTCGTCGACGGCCTCGCGCCGTCGGCGTCCGACGGCCGGGGCGCACGTCCTCGCGGCTTACTGTGGGCCCGTGGACGTGTTCTACGACGGCATCGGCCTGCTCGTCGCGGGTGTGCTCGGCGTGCTCGTGGGGGCCGGCGCGATCTGGGCGTTCCGGTGGAGCGAGCGCGTCCAGCGCCGCGTGCCCGACGCGCCCGCCCCCGTGGTCGACGACGGCGTGGTGCGGACGCTCGCGGTGCTGCGCTCGGCGGCCGTGGTGCTCGACGAGGACGACCTCGTGGTGCGCGCCAGCGCGCCGGCTCACGCGCTCGGCCTCGTGCGCGACGGCCGCATCGCCCCGGCCGCGATCCGTGACCTCGTCGCGCAGGTCCGCCGCGACGGCGTGATCGTCGACGAGGAGCTCGAGGTGCCGCGCGGTCCCGTCGGCCCCGGCGTGCTGCTCGTGCAGGTCCGGGTGGCCCAGGTCAGCGACAAGCACCTGCTCGTGCTCGCGGAGGACCAGACGCAGGCGCGCCGGCTCGAGGCGATCCGCCGCGACTTCGTCGTCAACGTGTCGCACGAGCTCAAGACGCCCGTCGGCGCGATCTCGCTGCTCGCCGAGACCATCGAGGACGCGGCCGACGACCCGACGGCGGTCCGCCGGTTCGCGGGCCGCATGCAGTCGGAGGCCACGCGCCTGTCGGCGCTGGTGCACGAGATCATCGAGCTGTCCCGCCTGCAGGTCGCCGGTGCGCTCGGCCAGCCGGCGATCGTGCAGGTCGACGAGGTCGTCGCCGAGGCCGTCGACCGGGCCCGCACCACCGCCGAGGCGAAGCACGTGCGGCTCGACATCGGCGGTCAGCAGGGCACCCAGGTGTTCGGCAACCGCGACCTGCTCGTCACCGCCGTGCGCAACCTGCTCGACAACGCGGTCGCCTACTCGGGCGAGGCCGCGCACGTCGGCGTCGGCGTGCGCGAGCAGGACGGCCTGGTGGAGATCGCGGTGGTCGACGAGGGCATCGGCATCTCGTCGGCGGAGCAGGAGCGCGTGTTCGAGCGGTTCTACCGCGTCGACCCGGCCCGCGCCCGTGCGACGGGAGGCACCGGCCTCGGCCTGTCGATCGTCAAGCACGTCGCCGCGGACCACGGCGGTGACGTGACCGTCTGGTCCCAGCCCGGCCGCGGCTCGACGTTCACGCTGCGCCTGCCCCGGGCCGAGGTCGGCGAGACCGGCCAGCCCGTCGCTCCCGCCGCCCCGACGACCGTCGCGGTGCCGGACCCGCCGTCCGCCGTCCTGAGCCTGCCGACACCTGCCGACCCGGCCGACGACCCGGCCAGGCCCCACGAGCCCCACGACCAAGGAGCCCCCACCGTGCGCCGGAGCGCCTCATGACCCGCATCCTCGTCGTCGAGGACGAGGACTCGTACCGCGACCCGCTCACGTACCAGCTGGAGCGTGAGGGCTTCGAGGTGCTCACCGCGGCGTCCGGGCCTGAGGCGCTCGAGCAGTTCGACGAGCACGGCGCGGACCTCGTGCTGCTCGACCTCATGCTCCCGGGTCTGCCGGGCACGGAGGTCTGCCGCCGGCTGCGCCTGACGAGCGACGTCCCGGTCATCATGCTCACGGCCAAGGACGACGAGATCGACAAGGTCGTCGGCCTGGAGCTCGGCGCCGACGACTACGTGACCAAGCCGTACTCGTCGCGCGAGCTGCTCGCCCGCGTGCGGGCCGTGCTGCGTCGTCGCGAGGCGCCCGTCGCCGTCGGCGCCCCGGCGGGGTCGTCGGCCGAGCCCGACGACGACGAGCTGCTCGTGTCCGGCCCCGTGCGGATGGACGTCGAGCGGCACACCGTGCACGTGCGCGGCGAGCTCGTCGCGTTCCCGCTCAAGGAGTTCGAGCTGCTCGAGATGCTGCTCCGCAACGCGGGCCGCGTGCTGACCCGCGGCCAGCTCATCGACCGGATCTGGGGCTCCGACTACGTCGGCGACACCAAGACGCTCGACGTCCACGTGAAGCGGGTCCGCGCCAAGATCGAGCTCGACCCCGCGAACCCGGTCCTGCTGGTGACCGTGAGGGGACTCGGCTACAAGCTGACGGAAGAAGACTGAGACGTCCGGTTCGTCTCGAAGGCCCGTGTGATCTGCGCACGGGCCTTCGTCGTTCCCGGACACGTGTCCGGACTCGTCGGCCAGCGTTCACCCGCGGTTCACCTGCGACAGCCCGGCCGGTCACGTGCGGTTCCTACCTTCGGCCATGCCGCGCACACCCCGGTGCGCACATGATCGACAGGACGGACCACAGTGAAGCTCCCCCTCCTCGGCCGCATCGGCTCGGTTGCCCTCGTCGGCACCCTCGCCCTCGCGCTGTCGGCGTGCGGTTCGGACAACCCGACGGACGCCCCTGCCGCGACCGGTTCGGACGCCCCGGTCTCGACCCTGAGCGGCACGCTGAACGGCGGTGGCTCCAGCGCGCAGGAGAAGGCGCAGCAGGCGTGGGTCGCCGGCTTCCAGACGGCCAACCCGAACGTCACCGTCAACTACACGACCACCGACTCGGGTGCGGGCCGCAAGGGCTTCCTCGACTCGTCGCTCGACCTCGCCGGCTCGGACAGCGCCCTGAACGACGAGGAGCTCGCCTCCTCGACGGACCGCTGCTTCGGCGGCTCGGGCACAGACCTGCCGGTGTACATCAGCCCGATCGCCGTCGCGTTCAACATCGACGGCGTCAAGGAGCTCAACCTGAGCGCGGACGTGGTCGCGAAGATCTTCAACGGCACCATCACGACGTGGGACGACGCGGCCATCACGGCCCTCAACCCGGACGCGACGCTGACCGGCGCGATCACGGTGGTGCACCGCTCGGACGACTCGGGCACGTCGAAGAACTTCCAGGACTACCTGTCCAAGACGGCGCCGAGCGTGTGGACGTACGAGGTCTCCAACACGTGGCCGGTGCAGGTCGGCCAGGGCGCGAACGGCACGTCGGGGGTCGTCCAGACGATCCAGGCCGCGACCGGCACCATCGGCTACGCGGACGCGTCGGCCGTCGGTGACCTCGGCAAGGTCTCGCTCGGTGTCGGTTCGGAGTTCGTCGCCCCGACGGCGGACGCCGCCGCCAAGACGGTCGACGTCTCCCCGCGCGACGACGCCCGCGGCGAGGGCGACATCGTCATCAAGGTCGACCGCACGACGACCGAGTCGGGCGCGTACCCGGCGATCCTCGTGTCCTACCTGGTGGTCTGCAACACCTACGACAGCCAGGACAAGGTCGACCTGATCAAGGGCTACGCGACCTACGTGGCGAGCGCCGAGGGCCAGGAGAAGGCTGCGACGGCCGCCGGCTCCGCCGCGATCTCGGACACGCTGCGCGCGGACGTCCAGGCCTCGATCGACGCGATCTCCGTCAAGAAGTAGTCGATCGCACCGCCGTCGTCCGGCGGCCGGCCAGGGCACGACCTGGCGGCCGCCGGACGACGCCGCACCCTCACCCCCGACAGGAGCAGTCTGTTGGCTTCGCCCACGACAGCGATGACCCCGCCGGTCACGCCCGTCCGCACGCCCCGGCGCCGTTCGCGCCCGGCCGACCGCGGCCTCGACCGCAGCTTCCGGTACGTCGCCGTCGGGTCGGGGATGCTCATCCTGGCCACGCTCGCCTCGGTCGCGATCTTCCTGATCATCGAGGCCATGCCCGCGCTGACCCACCCGGACCTGGCCTCGGAGATCCCGTGGATCCCGAAGGACGGCACCCTGTGGTCGGTCGTCGGCCCGCTGATCTTCGGCACGATCCTCGCCGCGATCGTGTCGCTGGTGGTCGCCGTGCCGATCGCGGTCGGCATCGCGCTGTTCATCTCGCACTACGCGCCGCGCCGCATGGCGAACGCGCTCGGGTACGTCGTGGACCTGCTCGCCGCGATCCCGTCGGTCGTGTTCGGCCTGTGGGGCGTCATGGTGCTCGCGCCGAAGGTGCAGCCCGTCTGGCAGTTCCTGGTCGACTACCTCGGCTGGATCCCGCTGTTCGCCGGTGACGCGCACGGCAACGCCTCGAACCCGCCGCGCGTGCTCATGACGACGTCGATCGTGCTGGCGGTGATGATCCTGCCGATCATCACGGCGGTGAGCCGTGAGGTGTTCCTGCAGACGCCGCGGCTGCACGAGGAGGCGGCGCTGGCCCTCGGGGCGACGCGCTGGGAGCTCATCCGCATGGCGGTCCTGCCCTTCGGCCGCTCGGGCGTCACGTCGGCGGCGATGCTCGGCCTGGGCCGCGCGCTCGGCGAGACGATGGCGGTGCTCATGATCCTGTCGCCCGGCCTGCTCTACTCGTTCAAGCTGCTCGTCGCGTCCCAGCAGCAGACGATCGCGGCGAACATCGCCGCCCGCTTCAACGACGCGAACGACATCGGCCGCTCGACGTTGATCGCGACCGGCCTCGCGCTCTTCGTCATCACGCTGCTCGTCAATCTGGCTGCGCGCGCGATCATCGCGCGGCGCAAGGACTTCTCGGGAGCGAACTGACGTGGCCGCCACCGACACCCTCACGCCCGACGCGTCGGCGCTCCGTCTCGCCCTGACGCAGGTCGACCCGGCGCGCCGGCGCAAGGACCGCGTCATGCGGGGGCTCATCTACGCGGCGTTCGTGCTCGCGATGATCCCGCTGGTCTCGCTCGTCTGGAGCGTGCTCGCGAACGGCCTCGGCCGGTTCGACCTGTACTTCCTCACGCACTCGATGCGCAACGTGTACGGCGGCATGGATGCCGGCGGCGTCTACCACGCGCTGCTCGGCACGATCCTCATCACGGGCCTCGCCGCGCTCATCTCGGTGCCGATCGGCATCCTCACGGCCGTGTACCTCGTCGAGTACGGGTCCGGCGCGCTGGCCCGGTCGGTGACGTTCTTCGTCGACGTCATGACCGGCATCCCGTCGATCGTCGCCGGCCTGTTCGCGTTCTCGCTGTTCTACCTGGTGGCCGGCCCGGACTCGCGCAGCGGGTTCGTCGGCGCCGTCGCCCTGTCGGTGCTGATGATCCCGATCGTCATCCGCTCGACGGAGGAGATGCTGCGGCTCGTCCCGAACGAGCTGCGCGAGGCGTCGCTGGCCCTCGGCGTGCCGAAGTGGCTGACGATCATCCGGGTCGTGCTCCGCACCGCCGTCGCGGGCATCACGACCGGCGTGATGATCGCGATCGCGCGCGTCATCGGCGAGACCGCCCCGCTGCTCATCACGGTCGGCGCGACGGACTCGATCAACCGGGACCCGTTCGAGGGCAACATGATGACGCTGCCGGTCTACGTCTACCGGCAGTACGCCGCGGGCCTGGTGCCCTGCACCCCCGGCGACGCCGCCTGCATCCCGACGATCAACTACGACCGCGCGTGGAGCGCCGCGCTCGTCCTGATCATCCTCGTGATGCTGCTCAACCTCGTGGCGCGCGGCGTGAGCCGCTGGTTCGCCCCCAAGACCCGGGCCTGACGCCCACCAGCCCGGCCCTTCAAGGAGAACGACCATGGCACAGCGCATCGACGTCAAGGACCTCAACATCTACTACAGCGACTTCCTCGCGGTCGCGAACGTGGAGATGTCCGTGGACCCGCGGTCGGTCACCGCGTTCATCGGCCCGTCCGGGTGCGGCAAGTCGACGTTCCTGCGGACGCTCAACCGCATGCACGAGGTGATCCCCGGCGCGCACGTGCAGGGCACGGTCGCGATGGACGGCATCGACCTGTACGGCGCGGACGTCGACCCGGTCGCGGTCCGCCGCCAGGTGGGCATGGTGTTCCAGCGCCCGAACCCGTTCCCGACGATGTCCATCGCGGACAACGTGCTCGCGGGCGTCCGGCTCAACAACAAGCGCATCTCGAAGTCGGACGCCGAGGAGGTCGTGGAGACGTCGCTGCGTTCCGCGAACCTCTGGAACGAGGTCAAGGACCGGCTCAACCGTCCTGGCTCGGGCCTGTCCGGCGGCCAGCAGCAGCGTCTGTGCATCGCGCGCGCCATCGCCGTGAAGCCGCAGGTGCTGCTCATGGACGAGCCGTGCTCCGCGCTCGACCCCATCTCGACCCTCGCCATCGAGGACCTCATCGCCGAGCTCAAGTCGGACTACACGATCGTGATCGTCACGCACAACATGCAGCAGGCGGCGCGCGTGTCCGACCGGACGGCGTTCTTCAACCTCGCCGCGACGGGCCAGCCCGGCCGTCTCGTGGAGATCGACGACACGTCGACGATCTTCTCGTCGCCGCGCGAGCAGGCCACGGAGGACTACATCTCCGGCCGCTTCGGCTGACCGTGCGCGGCTGACGGACGCGCCCGACCGCGTGCACGTGGCCGTCCCGCCCCGGGGGAGGCGGGCTGTGAAGGACGAAGCGGCGGGATCCGCCCCGAGGGCAGGTCCCGCCGCTTCGTCGTGTCCGGGTCGCCGGTTACCGCCTGGAGCTCAGGAGCTGGCCGACGGCGAGGGCGTCGCCTCGTCCGACGAGGTGGGCTCGTCGGACGGCGTCGGCTCCTGCGTCGGCACCGCGCTCGCGTACTCGGGCAGCGTGCCGTCGAGCACCGGGACGTCGAACGTGATCGAGCCGCCGCTGCCGGTCTTGACTGTGAGCGGGGCGACCTCGCCCGGCGAGACCTCGACGGCGGTGATGACGACGTTCGCGTGACCGTCCTCGTCGGAGCCGTCGAGCAGCAGCGTCTCCTTGGGGCCGAGCTCGAGGGTCGTCGGGTCCGCGTCGCCGAACGTCAGCGTCACGGTCTGGTCGTCGTCGCCGTCGTTGACGAGCGCACCTTCGAGCCGACCGACGTCCCCCTTGCCCTCGCTGAGGACCAGCAGGTTCGTGCCGCGGACGTCACCGAGCGTGAAGCGCACGCCGTCCGAGGCGCTGTACTCGTTCTCGGTGGTCATCGGGTTGGTGGCCGAGCAGCCGGCGAGGACCAGCCCGACGACGACGGCGCCGCCGGTGAGGGCCAGCAGGCGGCGGGTGCGGGGGCGGAGCGAGGTCACGGTGACTCCTCGGGGCGTCGGGCGCGCCGCTGGGCGCGGGGCCGGTCGCGGACGATGCGGTCGGACCGGTGGCGCGCTGCAGGTGCGGTGCGGGTGCGGTCCGCCGCAAGCCTAGCCGCCCCCGCGGGTCGGGGCAGACGCGCGTCCACGGTACCCGTCAGGGTGCCCGAGCCGGCCGGTCCAAGGTCCCGCCCGGCCGCCCGACGACCTGGCACGATCTCCGTGTCACGTCTCTGACCTGCAACGATGCAGTCGACGCGCCGTCCAGGGCCAAAATTCCGCGTGATAAGATAGTCCTCTGCGAAAGGGGACACCTGCAGATGACTTTCACTGTTGGGGAGACCGTTGTCTACCCGCACCACGGTGCGGCATTGATCGAAGAGATCAAGACCAGGACCATCCGCGGAGAGGACAAGATCTACCTCAAGCTCAAGGTCGCTCAGGGGGACCTGACAATCGAGGTGCCGGCGGAGAACGTCGACCTCGTGGGTGTGCGGGACGTCGTCGGGCAGGAGGGCCTCGAGAAGGTCTTCGACGTGCTGCGCGCGCCGTACACCGAGGAGCCGACCAACTGGTCGCGCCGCTACAAGGCGAACCTCGAGAAGCTCGCGTCCGGTGACGTCATCAAGGTCGCGGAGGTCGTCCGCGACCTCTCGCGTCGTGACGCCGACCGCGGTCTGTCCGCGGGTGAGAAGCGCATGCTCGCCAAGGCCCGTCAGATCCTCGTCTCGGAGCTCGCTCTCGCGGAGCACACCGAGGAGGACAAGGCTGAGGCGATCCTCGACGAGGTCCTCGCGTCCTGACGCGCACGCACCTCAGGTGAGCGTCGCTGCCGTCCTGACCGCTGCCGGGAGCGGGTCCCGGCTCGGGCATGCCCTGCCGAAGGCCCTCGTCCCGTTGGCGGGGGAGCCGCTCGTGCGTCATGCCGCCCGTCGCCTCCTGGCGGCGCGCGCCGGCGACGGGGAGCGCATCGAGACGCTCGTCGTCACCGCACCCGCGGACCACGTCGCGCACGTCGAACGCAGCCTCACGGGGCTCGCGGGCGACGTGCGCGTGGTCGTCGTGGCGGGTGGCGTGACCCGGCAGGCGTCCGTCGCCGCGGCGCTGGCCGTGCTCGGGGCTCCCGCCTCGTCGGACGGTGGGACTGCCGGGGCGGTCCCGTCGGTGGTGCTGGTGCACGACGCGGCGCGCCCGCTCGTCCCCGAGGAGCTCGTCGGCCGGGTCATCGACGCCGTCCGGGCGGGTCGCACCGCCGTCATCCCCGGGCTGCCCGTCACCGACACGATCAAGCAGGTCGACGCCCCGGAGGACGGCGGCGTGCCGGCGCGACGCGTCGTCGCGACCGTGGACCGGGACCGGCTGCGTGCCGTGCAGACGCCGCAGGGATTCGCCTTCGACCTGCTCCGGGCCGCCCACGACGAGGCCGCCGCGCACGCGTACGACGAGGCGCTCGCCGCGTCCGACGACGCAGGGCTCGTGGAGCGGCTGGGCGGCGCGGTGTGGGTCGTCGACGGCGACGAGCGGGCCGCGAAGATCACCACGCCGCGGGACCTCGCGATCGCCGAGCTCCTGCTGCGTGACGACCCCGGCACGGGCCCGGCGGCGCACCGCGTCCCCGAGACGGCCCCGGAGGCCCGATGACCGTCCTGCCCCGCACCGGCATCGGCGTGGACGTGCACGCCTACGACCCGGACCCCGCGCCGGACGCCGTCCTGCACCTCGCCGGGCTCGCCTGGCCGGGGGAGCGACCGTTGGCCGGGCACTCGGACGCCGACGTCGCGGCCCACGCGGCGGCGGACGCGCTGCTGTCCGCCGCCGGCCTCGGCGACCTGGGATCGAACTTCGGGACGTCCGAGCCGGAGTGGGCCGGGGCCGCGGGTGCGGTGCTGCTCGCGGAGGCCGCGCGACGGGTGCGGGCGGCCGGGTTCGAGGTCGGGAACGTCGTCGTGCAGGTGATCGGGAACCGGCCGCGGATCGGTCAGCGGCGCGCGGAGGCCGAGGCGGCGCTGTCGTCGGCCGCGGGCGGGCCCGTGAGCGTCTCGGCGACGACGACGGACGGGCTCGGGCTCACCGGGCGCGGCGAGGGCGTCGCGGCGATCGCCACGGCGCTCGTCGTGCCCTCGCCCGCGGCCTGACCCGACGGGCCGCCCGACCGGCGGCCGGCGGCGACGTCCGACGACCGACCCGACGCCGCCTCCGACGGCACGCCGGACGCGGCCGGCATCGCGGCCCTCCGCCGTCCACGCGTCGACCCCAGCAGCACGCCCGCGACGACGAGCGCTCCCCACACGAGCTCTGCGGGTTCGGTCCCCTCGCGCAGGAGCAGCCACGAGGCACCGATGCCCACGACGGGCACGAGCATCGAGAACGGAGCGACGGTGCTCGACGGGTGGCGTCCCATGAGCGTCGTCCAGACCCCCGAGCCGCCCACGGTCGCGACGAGCACCGTGAACGCGAGCCCGGCGAGGGCCAGCAGGCCGGTGCGGGTCGTGAGTCCGTGGAAGGAGGCGGCGATCCGGCTCGGCCCCTCGACGGCGAGCGAGAGCGCCGCCAGCGGGATCGGCGGCACGACCGACATCCACAGCATCAGCCGGAAGCCCTCGCCGGGTGCGTGCTGCATCGCGAGCCGGTTGCCGAGGTTGCCGGTCGCCCAGCCGAGGCCGCCGCACAGCGTGAGGACCACGGGGAGCAGCGTCGCGCCGCCGTCGAGCCCGGCCCGGTGCACGGCGATGCCGCCGAGACCCGCGACGGCCACGGCGACACCGAGCGCCTGCCGGCCGGTGACCCGCTCGCGCAGGAAGCCGGCGGCGAGCAGCACCGTGAACGGCGCGGACGACTGCAGCACGAGCGAGGCGAGCCCGGTGGGCATCCCGGAGTCCATCGCGAGGTAGAGGAACACGAACTGCAGCACCCCGAACCCGAGCCCGTAGAGCAGCACCCACCGCCACGGCGCCGACGGCCGGCGGACCCACAGCAGGGTCGGCACGGCGAGGAGCGTGAACCGCAGCGCGACGAGCAGGAACGGCGGGAACTGCTGCAGGGACAGGTGGATCGCCGGGAAGTTCAGGCCCCAGGCGACCGCGACGAGGACGGCGAGGAGTCGGTCGCGAGCAGGCATGACGGCACCATGCCGCGCGACTTGACTTCAGCACCATCGAAATGTTCTGTGCCGATCTTGTAGCGTCACTACATGGATGCGCGATCGCTCGAGGTGCTGCGGACCGTCGGCTCGCAGGGCGGCGTCACGGCCGCCGCGCGGACGCTGCACCTGACGCCCTCGGCGGTGTCTCAACAGGTCGCGGTGCTGCAGCGTGAGGTCGGCGTGGTGCTCACGGAGCGCATCGGGCGCGGGCTGCGCCTGACGCCAGCGGGCGAGGCCCTCGCGGAGGCGGCCGTCGACGTGTCCGTCGCTCTCGAGCGTGCCCGGGCGGCGTGCGACGCGTTCCTGGAGAAGCCGACGGGGACCGTGCGGGTGTCGTCGTTCCAGAGCGGTGCGCAGCTGCTGCTGCCGGGGCTGCTCACCCGCGTCGCGGCGCTCGACGGGATCACGCTCGAGGCCGTCGACGAGGACGTCGCGCAGGAGGACTTCCTGGCCCTGACCGACCGCATCGACATCGTCGTCGCGCACCGGCCCGACCCGAGCCCACCGTGGACGCCTCGGAGCGGCGCGGCGGCCGTTCGGGTGGTGCCGCTGCTGCGCGAGCCGCTCGACGTCGCCGTACCGGTCGGGCACCCGTTCGCGGACCGGGAGGCGGTGCGTCCCGCCGACCTGGTGGACGTGCCGTGGATCGCCGTGCGCGAGGGGTTCCCGGTCGCGACCGTGCTCGGGGAGGTCGCCGGCAGGTCCGGCACCGCACCGCGGATCGTCCACCGGATCAACGACTTCCACGTCATCGAGGCCCTCGTCGCCGCCGGCCACGGGGTGTCGCTGCTGCCGCGGCACACCTTCGGCGGAAGCACCCGGGTGCGACTCGTGCCGCTCGCGGAGGTGCGTGCCGGGCGCCGGGTCGACGCGCTGCTGCGGGCCGACCGAGCGGAGCGGCTCGTGGTGCGGCGCGTGCTCGACGAGCTGCGTGCCGAGGCGGCGGGCATCGGCGGCCCGATGCCCGACGACTGACCTCACCCGGACGGGGGACGGGCCGAGCCGGACGCGGTTCGACGGACGAGATGCCCCGGTCGACGACTTCCGTCCGGATCGGGGTCACGGTACCGTCCTCGACGTGACAGAGCCGTCCGGAGCCGCCGAGCCGATCGTGCCACCGCCGCTGGGAGCGCTCCCGCGGGGTGGGACGGCGCCGCTCGCCGCGCGGGTACCGGCCGGGCCTCGGGTGCGGCTGCGGGTCCGCATCCCGCTCGACGTGCTGGAGGCGACGCACGCGGGCCTGCAGGACGTCGACGACGACCACCGGCCGCCTCCGTCGGACGAGACCCCGCCGCCGCTGCCGCTCTGAGCCCGCACCACCAGGTCGCGCCCCATGCGGCGCGCGCCTGACCGACCACGACCAACCCGCGGGGCCCGCCCCGAGCCGGCCGCAGGGTGCGCACGTCAGGGGACGAGCACCAGCTTGCCCCGTGCGTGGCCCGCGCGGCTGTCCCGGTGCGCGTCGGCGGCGTCCTCCAACGGGTAGGTGCGTGCGACGCGCACGTCGAGCGTCCCGTCCGCGGCGAGCTCGGCGAGCTGCGCGCGGGCCGCCTCACGCACCGCGGTCCCCGGGTCGGCCCCGGGACCGCCGCCGAGCGCGCGGATGCCGAGCTCGCCGGCCCGGCGGAACCCGGCGATCGTGGCGACGCGCGACCGGTCGGCCACCACCCCCACGGACACGTCGAGCGCCTCGTCCGAGCCGACGGTGTCGACCGCGACCGTCACCGGGCCGGTGTCCCGGGCGATCTCCCGGACGCGGTCGAGCAGCCCGTCGCCGTACGCGACGGGGATCGCGCCGAGGTCGCGCAGGTCGTCGTGCGTCTCCGGCGAACCCGTCGCGATGACGCGGGCGCCGCGCAGCACCGCGAGCTGCACGACCATGCGCCCGACGCCGCCGGACCCGCCGTGGACCAGCACGACGTCGCCGTCGTGTGTGCCGGTCGCCGACAGCGTGTGCACCGCGGTCGAGCCGGTGAGCAGCAGGCCGGAGGCGGCGGCCCAGCTCAGGCTCGGGGGCCGGCGGCACGTCACCTGCTCGGACACCTCGAGCCGGTCGGCGTAGCCGCCCGAGACGCGCCACGCGATGATCTCGTCGCCGGGGGAGAGCCAGCGGACCGACGGCCCCACCGCGGTCACGACACCGGCGATCTCGTAGCCGAGCCGCAGGGGGAGCCGCGCGGGGTCGTTGCCCGGTCCCTCGGCGTACACCTTCCAGTCGATCGGGTTCACGGCCGCGGCCCGCACGTCGACGACGACGTTGCCCGGACCGGGCTCTCCCGCGTCGACCTCGATGGTCCTCAGGACCTCCGGGCCGCCGAACGCGGTCGCGACGACCGCCCTGCTGCGTAGTGCCACCGGCACAGACTGCACCGGTCACCCGTTCGCCGCCAGGGTCCGCCGTTCTTGCCCGCCGACCTCACCCGGACGAGTGACCTCAGGCGACGGCTTCCGGCACGCGCTCGAGGCCCTCGACCGGTCCGAGCACCCGGTCGAGGTACGGGTTGGAGAACATCCCCTCGGGGTCCGCCTGGTTGCGCACCCGCTGCGCGTCGGCGAACCGCGGGTAGACGAGCCCGAGACGCTCGGCGTCGAGCCAGTGCAGCTTGCCCCAGTGCGGCCGGCCCTCGACCTGCGCGACGATCCGCTCGACCGCGGAGAAGTACCGCGTGTACGGCAGCCGCACGTACTGGTGGACGGCGACGTAGGCGGTCTCGCGACCGTGCGCCGTGGAGAGCCAGAGGTCGTCCTGCGCGGCGAAGCGGACCTCGACGGGGAACGGCACGCGCTCGCCCGAGGCCTCGATCCAGCGGTCGATCTCGTGCAGCACGCCGATCAGCTCCGCGCGCGGCACCGCGTACTCCATCTCGCGGAACTTCACCCGTCGCGGCGACACGAACACCTCGGCCGACGGGGCCGTGTAGCGGCGGGCGCTCAGCGCGCGGGCGGCGAGGCCGTTGATCGTGGCGGTCGCGGGCGGCACGAGCGTCGCGACGCGGTTGGTCAGCGAGAACAGGCCGTTGGACAGCAGCTCGTCGTCGACGAACGAGCGCACGGGGTTGAGGCGGTGCTGCACGTCGTCCGCGACGCGGTTGTTGCGCTTGGTCAGCGCCCGGCGCGTGTGCGGGAACCAGTAGAACTCGAAGTGGTCGTTGCCGTCGACGAGCTCGTCGAGGCCGTCGAGCACGTCGTCCAGCGCCCACGGCTCCTCGCGGGCCTCGAGCCGGAACGCGGGCACGACCTCGAGCGTCACCGCGGCGAGCAGGCCGACGCTGCCGAGACCGAGCCGCGCGAGCTCGAACAGCTCGGGGCGCTCGGTGCGCGACGTCTCGACGACCTCGCCGGCCGCGGTGACGATGCGCGCGCCCACGACCTGCGTCGCGAGCCCGCCGAGCCGTGCGCCGGTGCCGTGCGTGCCGGTCGAGATCGCACCGGCGATCGACTGCTTGTCGATGTCGCCGAGGTTGCGCATCGCGAGGCCGTGCTGCGCGAGCAGGGCGTTGAGCGCGCGGAGCCGGATGCCGGCGCCGACCGTGACGTGGGTCGAGCCGTCCCGCTGGGGCACGACACGCTCGAGTGCGTTGACCGCGTCGAGGACCACCTGCACGCCGTCCGTGACGGCCGCGGGCGTGAACGAGTGGCCGCCGCCGACGGCGCGCACGCGCATGCCGTCGGTCCCGGCGCGCCGGACCGTCGAGACCAGATCGTCCAGATTGCACGGATATGACACGCTTCGCGGTGTCGCGTGCGCTGTGCGGGCCCAGTTGTGCCACGGGGCGGCTGTGGACGGTCGTCCCATAGCAACGAGGGTCGTCCTGGTCGGTTGTCCAAGTCAAGTGTGTGTACTCCTTGACTATCGTCATGAGTGCCATTGAGATGTGTCGTGGGGATGGGCGGTCCCGCGTGCCGGCCGGTGTCGGCGGGGTCGTGACCAGAGGGAGGGGACCGGCATGAATCGCTTGCCCGTGGCCGAGAGGCGCGAGCAGCTGATCGAGGCTGCGCTCGCAGTCGCGAGCCGTGACGGCATCGACGCCGCGACCGTCCGGGCCATCGCGGCCGAGGCCGGCGTGTCGCTCGGCGTCGTGCACTACTGCTTCCAGGACAAGGACGAGCTGTTGCGTGCCATGGCGCACGCCATCACGTCGCAGAACCTCGCGCGCAGCCTGGGCGACCTGCCGGAGCGTGCCGACCTCGACACGGTGGTCGACGGCGTCATCGACGCCCTGTGGACCGGCATCAGCGAGTCCCGCGGGCCGCAGCTCCTGTCGTACGAGCTCACCACGAGCTCGCTGCGGCACGCCGAGCTCAACCAGGTCGCGATCGAGCAGTACCGCGGCCAGTGGTCCGCGGTCGAGCAGGTGCTCGAGCTCATCGAACGCACGGCGCAGGTCGGCTGGACGATCCCGCGGTCGCTGGTCGCGCGCGCCGTCGTCGCCGTGATCGACGGCTACTCGCTCGCGTGGCTCGTGGACGGCGACGGCGAGCAGGCGCGCGCCGGCCTGCAGGGGTTCGGCCAGTTCCTCAAGACGTTGACCGTGCCGGTCGCGCTCGAGCCCGACGTGGACGAGCGCGCCGCCGTCGGTGCGCCCGACGGCGCCACCGCGTGAGCACCAGCCCGTCGACGCACGTCCGCGCGCACGTCACACCCGCGCGACGTCGCGCCCGGGTCGCCGCCTCGGCGGGCTTCGCCACGCAGGGCCTCGTGTTCGCGATGGTGCTCACGAGCCTGACCGCGTTCAAGGACCGGTACGGGATCGACGACCTCACGATCGCCGCCGTGATCCTCGGCGTGTGCGTCATGGCGGGCGTCGGCACGTTCGCGGCGGACCGGGTCGCCCGGACGTCGGGCGGGAGCCGTGCGGTGCTGACCGCCGGACTGTGCGTGGTCGCCGCAGCCGTCGTGGTCGTCTCGACCGCTCCGGTGTTCGCCGTGCTCGCCGTCGGTTTCGCGATCTACGGCGTCGGGCTCGGCATGGTCGACGCGGGCACGAACATGCAGGCCGTCGCGATCCAGCGGGACTACGGCCGGTCGCTGCTGACCGGGTTCTACGCCGCGTGGTCCGCCGGGGGCATCCTCGGCACGGTCGCCATCGCGGTGTCGACCGACCGGGTGCCCACCGACCCCGTCGCGATCGTGCTGCTGTGCGGCAGCGTCGTGGCCGTCGCGGTGGCCGTGCTGGTCGCCGCGCGCGGGCGTCGGGACGAGGTCGCGCCGCGCGTCGAGGGCGTGCAGGTGGTGCCGGCGGTCGACGCCGCGGCGGCGTCCGCTCCGCCGAACCCGTCGCCCCGGCCCGACATCCCGTGGGGACCCCTGCTCGTCCTCGGGCTCGCCGTCGTGGCGTACTACGTCAACGACCAGGCCATCTCCACGTGGAGCCCCATCTTCATGGACGAGGTGCTCAGCACGACGGGCACGCTCACCAAGCTCGGCTACGCCGCCTACCTCGCGATGACGCTCGTCTCCCGGTTGGCCGGGGACCCGTGCGTGCGCCGCTGGGGTCGTGCGCGCGTCGTGCGCGTCGCCGCGATCGTCGGGGCCGGGGGCCTCCTGCTCGTCCTCACCGCGCAGGCACCCGAGCAGGCCATCGTCGGGTTCGCCGTCGCCGGTGCGGGGCTCGGGCTCATCGCGCCGCTGTGCTTCTCGGCCGCCGAGTCGCTCGCGCCCGGGCACGCCGACGCGGTCGTCGCGCGGCTCAACGGGTTCAACTACGTCGGCGCGGTGCTCGGCGGGGTGTTCGTCGGGGCCGTCGGCAGCGCGTCGAACCTGCGCTGGGGCTTCGCGATCCCCGCGGTGCTCGTCCTCGCCGTCGCCGTCGTCGCGGGCCGCTTCGGCTCGCTCCACCCCACGGACCGGACCGCACCGGCCGCCACCCCTGTCCCCGGAGCCGGTGCATGAGCCGCACGATCGGCGCACGCCTCGACGAGGCCACGCGCCACCTGCCCGCGCCCCTCGCGGTCGTCGACCTCGAGGCGCTCGAGGCGAACGCCACCGACCTCGTCCGCCGCGCCGAGGGGACGCCCGTGCGCGTCGCCAGCAAGTCCGTGCGCGTGCGGCACGTCCTCGAGCAGGTGCTCGCCCGGCCCGGGTTCGCCGGTGTCATGGCGTACTCGCTGCGCGAGGCCCTGTGGCTGGCCCGCGAGGGCGTCGACGACGTGCTGGTGGGCTACCCGACCGTCGACACCGAGGCCCTCGACGAGCTCGCCGCCGACCCGCGCGCCGCGGCCGCCGTCACGCTCATGGTCGACGACGTCGCGCAGGTCGACCTCGCCGCGCAGGCGGCTGCCGCGCACGGCGCGCAGCTGCGGGCCTGCCTCGACATCGACGCGTCGCTCCGCCTCCGCCTCGGCCCGGTCGGCGCGCACCTGGGCGTGCGCCGCTCGCCGGTGCACACGCCGGCCGACGCCGCCGCCCTGGCGCGCGCGGCCGCACGCCGCGACGGGATCGAGGTGCGGGGCGTCATGTTCTACGAGGCCCAGGTGGCGGGCCTGCCCGACACCAGCGCGGCCGTGCGGGCGGTGAAGCGGCTGTCGATCCGCGACCTCGCCACCCGGCGACGTGCTGTCGTCGACGCGGTGCAGGACGCCGTCGGGCATGCGCTGAAGCTCGTGAACTCGGGCGGCTCGGGGTCGGTCGGGTCCAGCGTCTCCGACCCGACCGTCACCGAGGTCACCGCCGGGTCGGGGCTGTTCGTGCCGACCCTGTTCGACGGCTACCGCTCGTTCGAACCGCGTCCTGCGGCCTTCTTCGGCCTCGACGTGGTCCGGGTGCCCGCACCCGGCTACGCCACGGCCTTCGGCGGCGGGTACGTCGCGTCGGGCCCGGCCGCCGCGTCCCGGCTCCCGCGGCCCGTGTGGCCCGAGGGGCTCGCGCTGACCGGACGCGAGGGCGCCGGCGAGGTGCAGACGCCGCTGCGGCTCGGTGGCGGGGCCGACCTGCGGGTCGGCGACCGGGTCTGGTTCCGGCACGCCAAGGCCGGCGAGGTCATGGAGCGGTTCGAGACCGTGCACCTCGTGAGGGGCGGCACGGTCGAGGCGTCGGTGCCGACGTACCGCGGCGAGGGGCGCACGTTCGGCTGACGGCCGTGCGTCCGGCCACGCGCCGGGCGTCGGTCGGGCGACGTCCGGCGTGCATCCGCGTGTTCGTGCTGCTCGCCGGGCACCACGCGGTACCGGACCGGTCGGCCGGAACCCCGGTCCTGAGGCGTTGTCCCGCCGGTCGTCCCGGTAGCCTTGCCGCGTGACCCTCCGCCTGTTCGACTCCGCGACCCGCACGGTGCGCGACTTCGTCCCGCTCGTCGCGGGCGAGGTCGGCATCTACCTGTGCGGCGCGACCGTCCAGGCTCCGCCGCACATCGGCCACCTGCGGTCGGGCATCGCGTTCGACGTGCTCGTCCGCTGGCTGCGCCGCACGGGCCACCGCGTCACGCTCGTCCGCAACGTCACCGACATCGACGACAAGATCCTGCGCAAGGCCGAGGAGGCCGGCGAGCCGTGGTGGGCGTGGGCGATGACCAACGAGCGTGCGTTCACGGCCGCGTACGACGCGCTGGGCGTCCTGCCGCCCTCGTACGAGCCGCGCGCGACCGGGCACGTCCCCGCGATGGTCGAGCTCATGGAGCTGCTCATCGCGCGCGGGCACGCGTACGCGGCCGACACCGGCGACGTGTACTTCGACGTCCGGTCGTTCCCTGAGTACGGCGCGCTGACCAACCAGCGGGTCGACGACATGGTCCCCGCACCCGACGAGGGCCCCGAGGGCGACGACAAGCGCGACCCGCGCGACTTCGCCCTGTGGAAGGCGGCCAAGCCGGACGAGCCCGCGACGGCGTCGTGGGACACCCCGTACGGCCCCGGTCGCCCCGGCTGGCACCTGGAGTGCTCGGCGATGGCGCGGCGCTACCTCGGCGACTCTTTCGACATCCACGGCGGCGGTCTGGACCTGCGCTTCCCGCACCACGAGAACGAGCAGGCCCAGTCGCGGGCCGCCGGGTACGGGTTCGCGCAGTACTGGCTGCACAACGGCTGGGTCACGCAGGGCGGCGCGAAGATGAGCAAGTCGCTCGGCAACGGGCTGCTCGTCGACGTCGTGCTGCAGCAGGTGCGGCCCGCGGTGCTGCGGTACGCGATGACGGCCGTGCAGTACCGGTCGATGCTCGAGTGGACCGACGACACCCTGCGCGAGGCCGAGGCCACGTGGGACCGGCTCGCCGGGTTCGTCGAGCGGGCCGCGGAGAAGGTCGGTGCCGCGGACGACGACGAGGTCGCGAAGGCCGACCTGCCCGACGAGTTCGTGCAGGCGATGGACGACGACCTCAACGTGCCGGCCGCCCTCGCCGTGGTCCACGAGCACCTGCGCAGCGGCAACTCGGCGCTCGCGTCGGGCGACCTCACGACGGCCCGGACCGACATGGTCGCGCTGCGGGCGATGCTCGACGTGCTCGGCCTCGACCCGGCCGGGCGGCAGTGGCGCGGTACCGGCGGCGACGCCCGGTACGCCCGCGCGCTCCAGGCCGTCGTCGCGGGCGAGCTCGAGGCTCGCGCGCAGGCCCGGGCGGCCCGTGACTTCGCGACGTCCGACGCGATCCGCGACCGGCTCGCCGCCGCGGGGGTCGTCGTCGAGGACTCCCCAGGCGGCGCGCGCTGGTCGCTCGCCACCCAGACGCCCGACCAGGGCTGACCCCACCGACACCCGCACCGGGCCTCCAGGCGCGGCGCGACGACACAGCAGGTGCGCGTCCCGCGTGCGCACCGATCAGACATTGGAGCAGTGATGGCCGGCAACTCCCAGCGCCGCGGCGCGACCCGCAAGGCGGGGTCGAAGAAGGGCGCGACCGTGGGCACGGGCGGCAAGGGCCGCCGGGCGCTCGAGGGCAAGGGACCGACCCCGAAGGCCGAGGACCGCGAGTACCACCCCGCGGCGAAGCGGAAGGCCGCCGCGGAGCGCCGGGCGGCGACGTCGCGCGGCACGTCCGGGCGACCGTCGGCGTCCGCGTCGCGCAGCGCCGCCGGGACGAAGGGTGGTCGCAAGAGCTCGACGCACGAGATCGTCTCGGGTCGGAACTCGGTCGTCGAGGCGCTGCGGGCGGGCATCCCTGTCTCCACGGTGTACCTGGCGGCGAAGCTCGAGGCCGACGAGCGGACCCGCGAGATCATCAGCACCGCCGCCGATGCCCGCTACCCGCTGCTCGAGGTCAGCCGCACCGAGCTCGACCGGCTCACGGACGGGTCCGTGCACCAGGGCGTCGCGATCCAGGTGCCGCCGTACGCGTACGCCGACGAGGACGACCTGCTCGACGCCGCCGAGGCGTCCGACCAGGCGCCGCTCATCGTCGCGCTCGACGGCGTCACCGACCCGCGCAACCTCGGCGCGGTGCTGCGGTCCGCCGGGGCGTTCGGCGCCCACGGGGTGCTCGTGCCCGAGCGGCGTGCCGCGGGCGTGACCGCGTCCGCGTGGAAGGTGTCCGCCGGTGCCGCTGCGCGCGTGCCCGTCGCCCGCGTGACGAACCTCGTGCGGACCCTGCAGGCGTACAAGCAGGCCGGTGTCTTCGTCGTCGGGCTCGACGGCGGCGGCGACACCCAGATCGCCGACCTGCCCTACGCGCAGGACCCGCTCGTGCTGGTCGTCGGGTCGGAGGGCAAGGGCCTGTCCCGGCTCGTGCGCGAGCAGTGCGACGCGATCGCGTCCATCCCGATCGCGTCGGCCGTCGAGTCGCTCAACGCCGGGGTCGCCGCGGGCATCGCGCTGTACGAGGTGTCGCGCACACGCGCGTCCTGACGCGGTCGCCCGACTGCTCGTCGTGAGCCGGCGTCCGCCGCGCCGGTCTCCGGTCAGCCGATGATCTGGTCGTCCTCGACGCGCGGGATCACGTCGGTGTCGCGCAGGTCGCCGGCCTGGACGCCGAGGATGGACTGCTCGTCGGGCCGCTGCGGCAGGATGTCGCGCACGTAGCTCTTCACGGTCTCCTTCATCGGCACGTCCCGCTGCTGCTGCTGCGACAGGTACCACCGGTGGTCGAGGAGCTCGTGGAAGATCTGCGCGGGCTCGAGCTTCTTGCGCAGGTCCTTCGGGACGCCGCGGACGGCCGGCTCGAACACCTCGGTGAGCCAGTCGTGCGCGACGAACGCCTCGTCCTCGCGCTGCCGGTCGGTCGCGGCGCGGTACTCGTCGAGGTCGTTGAGCATGCGGCGGGCCTGGTTCTCCTGCACGTCGAGTCCCGTGAGCCTCATGAGGCGGCGCGAGTGGTGGCCGGCGTCGACGACCTTCGGCTGGATGAGCACCGTCGTGCCGCCGACGTCCGTGGTGATGTCGAGCTCGCCCACGTCGAAGCCCAGGTCGTTGAGCCGGTCGATGCGGGCCTGCACGCGCCACCGCTCGCCGTACCCGAACGACTCCGTCTCGGTGAGGGCCCGCCACAGGTCGCGGTACCGCTCCGCGAGGGCGTCCCCGATCGCGACGGCGTCGACGTCCTCCTCGAGGAACTCGCCGGCCTGCAGGTCCATGAGCTCGCCGATGATGTTGACCCGCGCGACCTCGAGGTCGTACTCGCGCTGGCCCTGCGTGAGGGTGTCGTGCAGGTCGCCCGTCTCCGCGTCCACCAGGTATGCGGCGAACGTCTCGGCGTCGCGGCGGAACAGGGTGTTCGACAGGGACACGTCGCCCCAGTAGAACCCGATGAGGTGCAGCCGGACGAGGAGCACCGCGAGCGCGTCGATGAGCCGGGTGGCCGTGTCGGGCCGCAGCGACTGGCTGAACAGCGACCGGTAGGGCAGCGAGAACTGCAGGTGCTCGGTGATGAGCACCGCCTCGAGCGGCTCGCCGTCAGGGTCGCGCCGGCCGGTGATGACGCCGACGGGCTCGACGCTCGGCACGTCGATCCGGCTGAGCTGGCGCAGCAGCTCGTACTCCCGGTAGGCGACGGTCTCGCCGATCTCCTTGATCGCGACGACCCGGCCGGACATGCGTGCGAACCGCACGACGTGCCGCGAGATGCCGCGGGGGAGGGC
Source organism: Cellulomonas sp. (assembly GCF_017744555.1). Lineage (GTDB taxonomy): Bacteria > Actinomycetota > Actinomycetes > Actinomycetales > Cellulomonadaceae > Cellulomonas. Next base: position 68,341 of record NZ_JAGIBD010000001.1, read on the forward strand.
GGCCAGCGTCTCGGCGGGCCAGTCCTCGAGCGGGATGTGCCAGGGCAGGTCGAGCAGCGCCGGATCGGGCGAGGCCGCCGTGATCTGGAGCCGCTGCGAGTCGGGGGTCATGGGTCGATTCTCGCAGGCGATGCCCACACCGCTCGGGAGCTCTCCCCACGAGGTGACCCGGTCGCGCGTTGGAGGTTTCCCACACGCCGGTGCCCGGCGCCGCACCGCCGGGTCGGACACCTCCCGGGACGCCGAAGGGCGGGTCCGGTTCGAGAACCGGACCCGCCCTTCGGGTGAGGCGTGGGACGTCAGACGGCGATGCGCACGCCCGAGCCCGCGTGGAAGAGGTGCTGCTCGCCCGGGCGGATCTTCACCCAGATCGTCTCGCCCTTGCCGGGCACCTGGCGCGGGTCGACGCGGACGATGACCTGCGCGTCGCCGGCACCGGAGTGCACGGACGCGGCCTGGCCGAACTCGTTGGTCAGCGAGCCGTAGACGAACGCGTCGGAGCCGAGCTCCTCGACGATGTTGACGATGACCGGGAACGCGTCGGCCGTGCCCTCGGGCACGACGTCGAGCGACTCGGGGCGGAAGCCGACCGTGATGTGGTTCTTGTCGGCCTCGGTGAGCGACGCGATGACGTTGCGCGGCACGGCGACGCGGGCGCGGCCGAGGTTGGCGTAGCCCTCGAGCACCGGGAACGTGCCGATGTTCATGGCCGGCGAGCCGATGAAGCCGGCGACGAACACGTTGGCCGGGGTGTCGTACATGTCGCGCGGGGTGCCGACCTGCTGCAGGAGGCCGTCCTTGAGGACCGCGATGCGGTCACCCATCGTGAGGGCCTCGGTCTGGTCGTGCGTGACGTACACGGTGGTGACACCGAGGCGACGCTGCAGCGACGCGATCTGCGTACGGGTCTGGACGCGGAGCTTGGCGTCGAGGTTCGACAGCGGCTCGTCCATGAGGAACACCTGCGGCTGGCGCACGATGGCGCGGCCCATGGCGACACGCTGACGCTGGCCACCCGAGAGGGCCTTCGGCTTGCGGTCGAGGTACTGGGTGAGGTCGAGGATCTTGGCGGCCTCCTCGACGCGGGCGCGGATGTCCGCCTTCGGGGTGCCGGCGATCTTGAGCGCGAAGCCCATGTTGTCGGCGACCGTCATGTGCGGGTACAGCGCGTAGTTCTGGAACACCATCGCGATGTCGCGGTCCTTCGGCTGGACGTCCGTGACGTCGCGGTCGCCGATGAGGATGCGGCCGGCGTTGACGTCCTCGAGGCCCGCGAGCATGCGGAGCGAGGTCGACTTGCCACAGCCGGAGGGGCCGACGAGGACGAGGAACTCGCCGTCCTCGATGTGGAGGTTGAGCGCGTCCACCGCGGGGCGCTCCGTGCCCGGGTACACCCGGGTGGCGTTGTCGAACGTAACCGTAGCCATGATGTGCAGTTCCCTTCACCGGCAGGTACGTGCCGGACGATCCGTTGTGAAGAGTGCCAGAGGTGTCTTCGCTGACACGGACCGAGGTATGGCGGAAGCCATCCTCGGTCCGCCGTCATCATGCCACACAGGTCTCAGGACCCCGCCAGGGGGGTCACCCGATCACCCAGGCGTCGTCACCGACGCTGAGGGAGAGCAGGTGCCGCCACGTCGCCAGGAACGGCAGGTCGTGCGGGGCGTCGGCAGGGACGGCGTCCTCGACGTCCGCCTTCCACACCGCGCGGCCCGTCCGCGGGTCGACCGCGAGCGCGGTGAGGTTGTTCGCGGAGACCGCGAGGACCAGGTCGCCGTCCACCGTGACGCCGGTGGCGCCGGGCAGCGGAGCGCGCCACAGGAGCGTGCCCCGGTGCGCGTCCCGCGCCCGCACGCCGTCCTGGTGCGCGACGTAGACCGTGCCGTCCTGGACGGCGACGGTGCCGGAGTCGGGGAAGGCCTCGGCGTCGTGCCAGAGCTCCTCGCCGGTCGACGCGTCGCGGGCGACGAGGCCGTCACCGTCGCGCGACGCCCAGAGCTCGACGTCCGGGGCGCTGCCGTCGTCCGCCCTCGACGCGAAGGGGAGGCCGGGCGCCCGCACCTCGGCGCCGTCGAGCAGCACCGTGCTCTGCGGCTGCCCCGTGAACACGTTCTCGGCGACGACCGTCGCGCCGCTGCGGGACGCGTAGACGAACCCGCTCCTGACCTCGCGGTCGGCGAGCACCGTGCCGTCGGCCCCGACGACCCAGGCGTGGTCGCCCACGGTGACGGCGAGCCATCCGCGCCCACCGGCGAGCTGCCCGAGCGGTGCGGTGTCGACCGTGAGCCCGTCGTTCACGGCGTCCGTCGCGCGTGACGTCGTCGTCGTCCACACCTCGGTCCCGGTCAGGTCGTGCGCCGTGAGCGTCCAGGCGGTCGTCGTGCCGTCGTCCTCCGGGAGCGCCGTGACGACGCGGTCGTCGACCACGCCCCAGCTCTGGGCCTGCGACGTCCACGAGCCGACGAGGGTCCGGGACGCGACGTCGACCACGGCGACCCGGACCGGGCCCGGCACGGCCGGGTCCGGGCGGCGGGTCACGCAGGCGACCTGGGACGGATCGGATCAGGCCCGGGGACCGCCGCGCACTCGCCGTCGCGGGCACCTGGGACGTCCCCGGTGGGCACGGCCACGCTCCACAGCCGCGCACCCGTCGCGGGGTCGATGCCGACGACCGCCAGGCCCCCGTCGCCCGCGGCCAGGCCCACGAGCACGTCACCGACCTCGGCCGAGTACGAGGCGGCGTCGTCGATCTTCCACAGCGCCGTGAGGGCCCGTACGGGGGCGGGGATCGCGAGCACCGTGCGCACCGGTCGGTCCTCGGCGAGCTGTCGGCGCGCGTCGACCGCGGTCTGCAGCATGACGAGCGTCGCGACGAGCACGAGCGCACCGCCGGCCAGCCACGGCCACGGCGGCCGGCGTCGGACCGGCCGGGGCGCGGGGGAGCCGCGGTCCTCGTCGTGCTCGACGAGGTCGACCTCGCGCATGTCGCGGCTCATGCCGCGGACACTAGGGCAGGCCGTCAGCCGACGACGGTGAGGCCGTCGGGCGAGACGATCGCGAGCATCCCCCACCCGGTCGTGAGCCAGCGGGCGGTGCCGGAGCCGTCGTCCACGAGCGGCCGGGCGTCCTGCGTCCAGAGCTCAGCACCGTCCGCCAGCCCGTACGCCCGCACGGTGAGCGACGGGGACAGCGCGAGCAGCACGCGCCCATCGGTCGCGAGCCGCCGCGTGTCGGGTCCGCGGGCCGCCCAGACCCGGCGGCCGGTGACGGCGTCCCGGGCGACGACGCCGTCGGGCGAGGCCGCGTACAGCACGCCGCCGAGCAGCAGGGTCGCCGTCACGGGCTCCCGGCTGCGCCACAGCTCGCCTCCCGTACGACCGGACCGGACCACGACCGGGCCGTCGAACGACTGCATGACCTCGACGTCGGGGGCGCTGCCGTCGTCGACCGTGGGCGGCTGGACGGTGTCCCGGACCGTGAGGGTCCGGCCGTCGGCGACGAGGGTCGCGCGCGGGCGGTCGAAGCCGCTCGCGGCCGACCAGTCCACGAGCCCGACGACGCCCGTGCGGCCGAGCGTCGCGACCTGTGCGCCCGTGTCGAGCGCGGTCAGCAGCGTGCCGTCCGACCCGAGCAGCCACGCGTGGTCGCCGTCCGTGAGCAGGAGGCGGTCGCCCGCCGCCTGCAGGTCCTGCCACGCGAGCTCCTGCCCGTCGGGGCCGATGACGACCGGGCGGTCCCACGGTGGTGTGGTCGTGCGCCACACGGGGTCCGGCTCGTCGACGGCTGTCAGGTCGGTCGCGAGCACGACCCAGGTGGTGCCCGCGGGGTCGTCGTGCGACGACGCGAGCACCACGCGCGACCCGTGCACGGTCCACAGCTCGGTCCGGACGGTGCGGACGACGACGACCGCGCCGTCGTCCGCGTCGAGCACGACGAACGCGGTCGGCCGGGGACCGGGCGAGTCGGGCGTGCTCGGTGCGGGTCCGGCGACCGCGCACACCACGCGCGCGGAGCGCGCCGGGTCGCCGAGCGGCGCGCACGTCACGGGGGCGCCCGCGCGCGGTGCGACGGCGCCGACGGGCACCTCGACCGTCCAGCGGGCCTCGCCGTCGGTCCGGTCGACCTCGCGGACCCGCAGCGTCGCGTCCGCGGTCGTCTCGGCGGCGACCAGGTGCCGGCCGGCGAGCGCGGCGAACGCGGGCGACCGGCCGTCGCCCGACGGCCGCCAGCGGGTGTGCAGCCGGTCGCCGAGCGGCAGGAGCGTGCCCGGGACCGTCGCGGCGCGGTCGAGGTCGGCGCGGGCCCGGGCGTCCGCCGACGCCTGGTACGTCACGAGGGCTGCCACCAGTGCGACACCCACGACGACGGCCGGGACCCGCCACCGGTGCGCACGACGGGGACCGGCGGGCGTGCGCCGCACCGGCTCCGACGGCTCCTGCTCGACGAGCTCCACGTCCTGCATCTGCCCGTGCACGGCCGACCCTCGCTCAGCCGAGCACCGCGACGGAGCCGTCGGGGAGCTGCACGTACAGGCGTGGCAGCCGGGACGAGACCACGAGCTGCTCGCCCGACCAGGCGTGGCTCGCCGACACCTGCGCGAGCAGGTCGGTGCGCCACAGCGCGTGGCCGTCCGACAGCGCGTACCCCTCGGCACTGAGGCCCAGACCACGGACGACGAGCGAGCGGCCGTCCGTCGTGATCTCGTCCACCGACCGCGAGAGGTCCGCCGACCACACCGTCCGACCGGTCGTCGCGTCGAGCGCCCGCAGCCCGTCGGCGGTGCCGACGAACAGCCGGTCGTCCAGCAGCAGCGCCGTCATGGCCCGCACCCGCACGTCCCAGACGCGCGTCCCGGTGCGGCCGTCGCGCGCCTCGATCCGCGAGATGCCGCCCTCGGACTGCTCGGCGCAGAACACGAGACCGTGCGCCGACCCGTCGTCCACCGGCAGCCACAGGGGTACCGACGCGGTGCGGACCCACGTGCCGTCGTCGCGCAGGATCGCGCTCCTGCCGCCGCGCCCGTCGTACGTCGACTGCACCAGGCCGCCGGCCCGCGTGAGCTCGACCCACGACGTGTCGTCGATGAGCACCGTCCGGTGCAGGGTGCCGTCCGCGCCGAGCTCCCACGCGTGGTGGTCGACGATGAGCAGCACCCGGTCGTCGCGCGCGTCGAGCGAGGCGGACCGGGTGGACGAGTCGTACGCCGTCGTGTCCTCCCGCCCGACGGCGTCGACCGGTGGGGTCGTGTACGTCCAGGACGTGTCCCCGGTGCGGCCGTCCACCGCGGTCACGGCCCAGCGGACCGTACCGGCGTCGGGCGCCGCCGCGGTCGTGCCGTCGAGCAGGACGGGCACGGCTGAGACGACGTCGCCGTGCGAGAACGTCAGGCCGGACTCGCCCGGCAGCGTGGCGGTCCGCAGGAGGCGGCCGTCCGCGGGGTCGAGGACCCACACGGTCATGTCCGGGTTCGCTCCCGCGGTGCCCGACTGCTGTGCGACGCATGCCACGAGCGCGTCCAGGGGCGCGCACGTGGTCCACGCCTCGGGTGCGCCACCGTCCGCGGTCATCAGCGGCGTGCCGAGGTCCACCGAGGTGGTCCACCGCCGCTGCCCGGTCGCCGCGTCGAGCCCCCACAGCTCGAGCGACCCCGGTGCGGTCCCCGCGACGCCCACGAGCGTCCCGTCGACGACCGTCCCGCCCTGCAGCACCTGCTGCGCCGCGACGCCGCCGCGCCACCGCACGTCGAGGCCGCCCTCGACCGGGGCGAGCACCCCGGGGATCGCCGCGAGCTCGGCGAGACGGGTGCGCTCACGCGCGTCCACGACCGCCTGCGTCGCGACCAGGGCGACCGAGACGGCCACGCCCGCGACCGCGAGGCGGCGGGCGTTCCGGCGCAGCCACGGATGCCCCGGGGACACGGTCGGCGGTGGCGCGTCACCCGGTCCGGGACCGTCGGGCTCGACGAGCTCGACGTCCAGCATCCGGCCGGACATGCGGCCACGGTAACTCCGGTCGGGGCATCCGGCCGGGGGGAGGGACGGGCCTCACGCCTCCGGTTGAGCGGCCGGCTGGTCGGCCAGGTGGTCGGCCAGGTGGTCGGCCAGGTGGGCGAGGGCCGCGACCATGCCGTCCGGGTCCGCGACGCGGAACCGGGCCCGCGTCGCGCCGTCGCCGACCTTGACCGTGACGTCGTGCTCCCCGAGCACCTCGAACGCGTGCTCGTCGGTCACGTCGTCGCCCGCGAACACCACGACGGGCGCACCGAGCTCGCCGCGCAGCGCCGCCATGGCCTCGCCCTTGCTGGCCTTCAGCACGGAGATCTCGACGACGTCCTTGCCGTGCAGCACCCCGGAGCCGAGCCGCTCGCCGAGCGCGACCGCCTCGGCCTCGGCGGGCTCGGCCACCTCGGGCGGGGCGAGCCGCGTGTGCACGACGACGGCCGTCGGCTTCTGCTCGACCCACACGCCGTCGCGGCCGCGGGCGACCTGCGCGGCCTCGGCGCCGAGCGCGGCGAGCCGGTCGGCCTGCTCGTCGGTGAGCTGCACGACGTCCCGGTCGAGCCCGAAGCGCGTGACCCGGGCCCGCTCGGCGCCGTGGCTGCCCACCAGGTATGTGCCGGCGGGGACCTCGGCGAGCGCGTGCAGGTCGTTCATCGCCCGGCCGGACACCAGGGCGATCTCCAGGCCGTCGGCACCGGCGAGCCGGGAGAGCACCTCGACGCCCGCGGGCAGGATGCGGGAGCGCGACGGGTCGTCCTGCAACGGGGCCAGCGTGCCGTCGAAGTCGAGCGCGACGAGCAGCGGCCGGGCGGCGTCGTCGGCCGCGAGGCGCGCGAACGTCTCGCGCAGCGCGTCGGCGTCGGCGGGTTCGTGCACGGTCGTCCTCCCGGTGGTCTCAGACATGGTCGGTCCGGGCGGGCACGGCGGTGAGCACCGCGAGGAACTCCTGCGACCAGGCCGACACGTCGTGCCCGAGCACACGGCGGCGCAGCCGGCGCATCCGCTTGCGGGCCTCGCGCGGGTCGATGTGCACCGCGTACGTGATGGCGTCCTTCATGCCGTCGATGTCGTGCGGGTTGACGAGGATCGCGCCGCTCAGCTCGTCGGCGGCCCCCGTGAACTCCGACAGGACGAGCGCCCCCCGGTCGTCCGACCGGGCGGCGACGTACTCCTTCGCGACGAGGTTCATGCCGTCGCGCAGCGCCGTCACGAGCATCACGTCCGCCGCGAGGTACAGGGCCGCCATCTCGTCCATCGGGAACGACTGGTGCAGGTACTGCACGGGTGCGTGCCCGACCTGGCCGTGGTCGCCGTTGATCCGTCCGACGAGCAGCTCGACGTCGTCGCGCAGCTGCTGGTACGCGCCGACGTTCTCGCGGCTCGGGCTCGCCACCTGCACGAGCGTGGTGGTGCTCGGGGACAGCCGGCCGTCGTCCAGCAGCTCGCCGTACGCCTTGATGCGGTGCCGGATGCCCTTGGTGTAGTCGAGCCGGTCGACGCCGAGCAGGAGCACCTCGGGGTCGCCGAGCTCGCGGCGGATCTGCCGCGCCCGCTCCTGCACCTCGGGGCTGCGGGCCAGCTCGTCGAACGCGCCCGAGTCGATCGAGATGGGGAACGCCGCCGCCCGCACGTGGCGGTCCACCTTGCCGTGCCGCATCAGCGTGATGATCTGGCCGCGGGTCGTCTCGTCCGTCAGCCGCCGGACCACCCGAACGAAGTTCGATGCGTCCCCGGCCCGCTGGAAGCCCACGAGGTCCGCGCCGAGAAGACCCTCGACGACCTGCTTGCGCCACGGCAGCTGCGTGAAGATCTCCAGCGGCGGGAACGGGATGTGGTGGAAGTAGCCGATCCGCAGGTCCGGGCGCAGCTCGCGCAGGTACTTCGGGACGAGCTGCAGCTGGTAGTCGTGCACCCACACCGTCGCGCCCTGCGCCGCCTGGTCGGCGGCCGCCTGCGCGAAGCGCCGGTTGACCCGCTGGTAGGCGTCCCACCAGACGCGGTGGAACTGCGGCGCCGCGATGGTGTCGTGGTACAGCGGCCACAACGTGTCGTTCGAGAAGCCCTCGTAGTAGCGGGCCACCTCGTCCTCGCTGAGCGCCACGGGCACGAGCTGCGTGCCGTCGACCTCGAACGGGTCGAGCTCGAGGTCGGGCGAGCCGCCCCAGCCGACCCACGCGCCCTCGGCCTGGGCCATCACGGGCGCGAGGGCCGTCACGAGCCCGCCCGGAGATCGGGTCCACGTCGGTTCGCCGTCGTCGCCGAGGCTCACGTCCACGGGCAGTCGGTTGGCGACGACGAGCAGGTCGTAGCCGTCGGCGGCCACGTCAGGGCACACAGGATCAACTCCTCGGAGGGTGTCCGACGACCCTATCGAGGGCCCCTGACGAGCGCCGCCGGGCGGGCGCACGTCACACCGCACCGGCTCGGACCCCGGCCCCAGCCCGCCCGGAGGGTGAACCCGCGCGGCGCCGAGGCCCGCCCCCCGGCCGACGGCTACCGTGCGGTCATGGAGCGGATCGGGCTGGCGCCGGGGGCGGAGATCGGTGGGTACACCATCGTGGCTCCCCTGGGCTCCGGAGGCATGGGGGCCGTCTACCGGGCGGTCGACGGGGGCGGCACCCCGGTGGCGCTCAAGCTGCTGCACCCGCACGTCGGCACCGACGCGGCCGTCCGCGACCGGCTGCGCCGTGAGGTGCACGCGCTGCAGAAGCTCCGCCACCCCGCCGTCGCCGCGATCCTCGACGCCGAGGCGGACTCCACCGAGGCGTTCATCGTCACCGAGCTGATCGCGGGCGACACCCTCGAGGAGCACGTGCGCGAGCGCGGGACGCTCGACGCGGCCGGTCTGCTGGAGCTCGCCGAGGGCCTGCGCGCCGCGCTCGCGGCCGTGCACGCCGCCGGCGTGGTGCACCGCGACCTCAAGCCGTCCAACGTGCTCGTCACGGACGACGGTCCCGTGCTCATCGACTTCGGCATCGCGCAGGCCGCCGACGACACGAAGGTCACCTCGACGGGCCTCGTCATCGGTACCCCCGGGTACATCGCGCCCGAGCTGCTCGAGGGCCAGGACCCGTCCCCCGAGACGGACTTCTGGGGCTGGGCGGCCGTGCTGGTGTTCGCCGCGACCGGCCGCGCCCCGTTCGGCACCCGCCCGCTGGAGGCCGTGCTCGCCCGTGCCCGGGCCGGGGAGGTCGACGTCGCCGGGCTCGGCCCGCTCACGGCGGCCGCGCTGCGGGGTGCGGTCCCGGGCGACCCCGCCGGCCGGACCGCCCCCGACGACGTGGTGGCGGCGCTGACCGTCGTCGCCGCCGAGGGCGACCTCGCGCCCGACGAGGTCGCCACGACCGAGCTCGACGCGAGCACCGCCACCGGGCGGGGGGACGTCGACGCGTCGGCCCTCGCGGGAGCGACCGGCGGTGCCGCGACCGCGACCGTCGTGGCACCCGTCGTCGGCGCCGGTCCCACCGCGGGCGGCGGCACCGCGACCCTCGTCGCGCAGGACGGCCTCACGCGCACGTTTGACCCCACCGTCGATCCCGTGCCCGCCGGTCCCGGCGCGCCCCCGGACGGCGAGTGGGCCGACGACGAGCTCGCGTACGACGACGACTACGACCCCGAGGGCGTCGACTGGATCCAGGACGACCTCGACGCGTCCGAGGTGCCCGAACCCGAGGGCTCCGGCTACGTCCGTCCGCCGGCGCGGCGCCGCTGGGGGACGCTGCTGGCCCTCGCGCTCGTCGTCCTGCTGGCCGGCAGCCTGTACCCGGGGATCACGCTGGTCGTCGTGGGTGTTCTGGTCGTCCTCGTGCGGACCGCCGGCTCGGCCGTCGAGTCGATGCATGCGCGCCGCGAGCGGGCCGGCGTGCGACGGTCGGACCACGCCGTCACCGTGGCGGCGACCCCGTGGCACCTGCTGCGCAGCGTCGTCGGCCTCCTCCCGTCGGTGCTCGTCGCCACGAGCGTGGTGGTGATCGTCGTCGGGGTGCTGTGGTGGCTGATCGACTCCGGGACGTGGGTGCTGGAGGGTGCGCCGTCCGGGTCGGAGCCCGAGGGGCTCACTGCGTCGCTCGTCGTCGGCGGTCTGGTGCTGCTCGGCGTGCTCCTCGTCTGGTGGGGACCGCTGTCGTCGATGACCCGCACGGGCGCCCGCCGGGTGCTCGCCGTCGTCGCGCCCGGCCGTCGGGGCGCGCTGATCGCGGTCGTGCTGCTGCTCGTGGCCGCGGTGATCCTGTTCGCGGTCCTGCGCGACGGCGCCGCGATCGTCTGGGCGCCGCTGCCGACGCCGACGCTGCCCTGACGTCGTCACGGTCCTCGCGGGGCTCGCCGGGGGCCTCCGCACGACGAAGTCGCGGACCCGGTCCGCGCCGACAGGTCGTGGCCCTACCCTGACCTCATGCGTGCGCGACGGGAGCCGGTGGCGACCGTGCCCGTGCGCGCCCTCGCGCGGGTGCCGCACCCGGTCCTGGCGGTCCCCGTCGTCGCGCTCTGCCTCGTCGTCGGCCTCGCGCTTGCGGCGCAGGGGCGGGTGCTGCTGCACCAGTGCCTGCCCGCCGGCGGCCTCGGCCCCTGGGGCGTCGGGATGGCGGTCCTGCGGGACGCCTCCGAGTGCCCCGAGGGGAGCTACGCGCTCGGGTCCGTCACGAGCGGTGCGGTCGTGCTGCTCAGCGTCGCGGTCCCGGTGCTGGTCGCGCACCTGCTCGCCGCCGCATGCGGCCTCGGCCTGTCGGCGGCGGTCGTCGCTGCCTTGCGGGCCGTTCCCGGGCTCCTGCGGACGCTCGTCCGGCCCGTCGCTGAGCCCGTCGCGCTCGTGGTGCGCCGGGCCCGCGCGGACGTGCCCGACGGTCCAGCCCGGCCGCACGCGCGGCTCCTCGTCGTCCATCTCCCGGTGCGGGGGCCGCCCGCCGTCGTGTGACCACCCCACGACAACCCACCGAACGACCAGGAGACCGTCATGCCCACGAACGACCCACGTCCCACGAAGAACCAGCGTCGCGACGAGGCCCGCGCCAAGGCCCTCGCGATGCGCAAGGAGCAGGAGCGCAAGGCCAAGCGCAACCGGCTGCTCGCGATCATCGGCCTCTCGGTCGCGGTGCTCGCGCTCGTCGCCGTCGCCTTCTTCATCGTCAAGCAGGACCGCGACACCGCCGCCGCGAACTCGAGCATCGCGTACGGCAACGGGGGCGGCGACGTGAAGCCGCCGTCGCTGTCCGACGTCACCGCGCCCGAGCCGGCCAACGAGAGCGGCGCGATCCCCGTCGGCAAGGACGGCGTCGGCAAGCCCGGCGACGGCGACGTCGTCGTGAAGGTCTACTTCGACTTCATGTGCCCCTACTGCGGCCAGTTCGACGCGATCAACGCGAAGGCGCTCGACGAGATCGTCGCCGACGGCGGCGTGACCGTCGACTACCACCCCCTGTCGTTCCTCGACCGCGCGTCGCAGGGCACCTTCTACTCGACGCGGACGGCGAACGCGGCCGCGATCGTCGCCGACCAGGACCCCGAGCACTTCACGGCGTTCGTCACCGCGCTGTACGCGAACCAGCCCGAGGAGAACAGCAAGGGCCTGACGGACGCCAAGATCGAGGAGATCGCCACGGGTGTGGGCGTGCCTGCCGACGTCGCGGCGACGTTCACGGACACCGTCGACGGGACGTTCGAGAACGCCGACGGCGCGACCGAGAACGGCACGTGGCGCACGTTCGCCCCCTGGGTCGCCGCGACGACGAACCAGGCGACGACCGACCTGCCGAAGCTCTCGACGCCGACGATCCTCATCGACGGCGAGGCGTTCACCGACTGGTCGACCGAGGGTGCCCTGCAGGCCGCCGTCGAGGCCGCCAAGACCGCCAAGGGCTGACGCCTCGACGCGCCGAGGGGTGGTCGCTCGTTGCGACCACCCCTCGGGCGCGGTCCGGCGGGTCGACCGGCGTCGGTACGCTGGGACCCGCTTCGCCTCCTTAGCTCAGTCGGCCAGAGCACCTGTCTTGTAAACAGGGGGTCGTCGGTTCGAATCCGACAGGGGGCTCCATCCGCCCGTCACCCGGCGCGGAAGCAGCCGGGCGCGTCGGCGACCTGCACGCCGAGGTTCGTGGTGACCTGCGCGAGGTCGGGGCCGAGCACGACGTCCGGAATCGCGAGCGCGTGGGTCGTCCCGCGGGCGTCGGGTGCCTCGAACGGCGAAACCTTGACCGATACAGACCGTGGTGCCGCTGCCGTGGCACGCCGACGCGCGCCGTCGTGGACGCCCGCCGGGCGGCGCGCTCGTCCCCAACTGAAACTTTTCATCGATGTACAAGGCCCTGGCGGAGGGCCAGCATCTCCGGGTGTGCGCGCGACGGGGCGCGCTATCGCAGTTCCACCCGCAAAGAGAGGTGCACGATGGCCGAAACTTTCGCTGTTCGGCGGCGCGGAGGCGCGTCCCGCCGCCTGATGACGAGGCTCCTGAGCCTAGGGACGGCGGCGGCGGTCGCCGGCGGCATCGCGCTCGCCGCCCCGGCCCAGGCCGCTGACCAGACGATCACCAACAACAGCACGGGCACCCACAACGGGTGGTACTACTCGTTCTGGAAGGACTCGGGGAACGTCCAGTTCACGCTGAGCGACGGTGGCAGCTATCGCTCGTCGTGGAGCGGCATCAACAACTGGGTCGGCGGCAAGGGCTGGGCCACCGGCGGCCGCAAGACGGTCAACTACTCCGGCTCGTTCAACCCCGGCGGCAACTCCTACCTCGCGCTGTACGGCTGGACCCGCAACCCGCTCGTCGAGTACTACATCGTCGACAACTGGGGCACCTACCGTCCGACGGGCACGTACATGGGCCAGGTCAACAGCGACGGCGGCACGTACGACATCTACCGGACCCAGCGCGTCAACCAGCCGTCCATCGACGGCACCCAGACGTTCTACCAGTACTGGTCGGTGCGGACGTCCAAGCGGACCGGCGGGACCATCACGACCGGCAACCACTTCGACGCCTGGGCCTCGAAGGGCATGAACCTCGGCAACCACAGCTACATGATCATGGCCACGGAGGGCTACCAGTCGTCCGGCTCCTCGAGCATCACGGTGAGCGAGGGCTCGGGCGGCGGCGGCAACACCGGTGGCGGGGGCAACACCGGTGGGGGCGGCAACACCGGCGGTGGCGGGAACACCGGCGGTGGCAGCTGCACCGCGACGGCGACGAAGACGCAGGAGTGGGGCGACCGCTTCAACGTGACGTACGACGTCTCGGGCGCGACCAACTGGAGCGTCACGGTGTACCCGAACAGCGGGCAGTCGATCCAGAGCTCGTGGGGCGCCAACCGCAACGGCAACACGTTCACGCCGGCCGGGAGCAACTCCTTCGGTGTCACGTACTACAAGGGCTCGCAGAACCTGAACTGGGTCCCGTGGGGCATCTGCTCGCCACGGTGACCTGACTCGTCACGCCCAGCGGGGCCGTCCGTCGGAGCAGCTCCGACGGACGGCCCCCGTGCGTGCCGCGCTGCTCAGTCGGTGCAGACCCGTCTGCCTGGGATCGGGAAATCGCCACCGGGCTCGTCGGCGAGCATGAACGCGTCACTCCAGCCGTCCTCCGCCAGTGCCGCCGGCAGCGCCCGGCCGCTCGATGTCCACGGCATCCGTGGTGAGCCGCATCCGAGCATGCTCTCGACCAGCGCCGACGAGAGATCGGCGTCCGTGTCGACAGGGTGCCACTCGCCGGTGCTGTTGACGTCGTAGTAGCGCAGCCCGAACGTCTCGGGGTCGTCGCAGGCGATCACGTACGACGCGGCCGTGACGTCGGCGATGCTGCACCCTGTGCCGATTCACCTGGGCGCGTGTGGACGAGAGGTGAGGGGAAGGGCCGCAAGACGTCTTGACCGGTATAGAAGCCGGGGTTACTGTAGCGGTACAGAAACCCGAGAGGAGAGACCGGAACCATGGACCCGATGCCCATCAGCCTGCTGATGTCCCGCAAGGCGACGCTGCGCCTCGTGCACAGCGCCGAGGCCGACGCCCCGGTCGTCGAACCGCGCCCGCGCAAGGAGCGCCGACCGCACGCGGTCCGGACGCGTGGCGCCCTCGCCGCGGTGCTGCACCGGGTGGCCGAGGCCGTCGCGCCTCCCGCCGCTCACGACCTCCGCCGTGAGGTGGGGCACGCCGCATGACGACCGCCACGCGCCCCGCGGACGCCTACCCTGGCTCGTATGGCACGAGCGAGGGTGGCGCCGTGGGGCGGGTGACGCTCCAGACGATCGCGGACCGCGTCGGCGTGAGCCGGATGACGGTCTCGAACGCGTTCTCCCGGCCGGACCAGCTGTCCGCCGAGCTGCGCGCGACGATCCTGCAGGCGGCCGACGAGCTCGGCTACGTCGGCCCCGACCCCGCGGCCCGCAGCCTCGCACGCGGCACCACGGGCGCGGTGGGCGTGCTGCTCACCGAGTCGGTCGGCTCCGCGTTCCAGGACCCCATCGCGGCCGCGTTCTTCGGCTCGGTCGCGCAGGAGCTCGCGCCCACCGGCCTGGCCCTCGCGCTGCTGCCGTCGGTCGAGTCGCCCGACCGGATCCCCGCCCGCGACATCCCCATGGACGGCGCGCTCGTCTACTCGTGCGCGGGCGACATGGCGCCGATCAACTGGCTCATCAAGCGCAAGCTGCCGCTCGTGTTCGTCGACCAGGCGCCGATCGCGGGAGCGTCGAGCGTGCTGCTCGACGACCGGGTGGGCGCCCGGGCCGCCGCGCAGCACCTGCTCGACCTCGGTCATCGCCGCATCGGCATCCTCACCACCGCGAACGACCGGTCCACCGGCATCGCCCCCGACCCGGCGACCGCCGGTGCCGGCTACGTGTCCCGCGAGCGTGTCGAGGGATGGATGAGCGCGCTCGGCCCGGCCGGCGCCGACGTGACCGTGGTGCACCTGCCCGACAACACCGAGGCCAACGCCGAGGACGGCGCCCGCATCCTGCTCGACCTCGACGACCGGCCGACGGCCGTCCTGTGCTTCTCCGACCTCATCGCGTGGACGTTCGAGCGGGTCGCCCGGGCGCAGGGCGTGCGGGTGCCCGAGGACGTGTCCGTGGTCGGCTACGACGACAGCCCGATCGCGCGTCGTGCGCAGCCCGCGCTCACCACCGTGCGGCAGGACCTCGAGGCCAAGGGCCGCGCGGCCGCGACCGCGCTCACGCGAGCCATCGCCCGGTCGCGGGGTGACGCTTCCGTGGGCGAGGGGCCGGACGCCGTGTGGGTGCCGACGACGCTCGTGGTGCGCGACAGCACGGGCCCGGCTCCCGCCTGACGCTCAGTCCTGCGGGGTCGCCGCCGCGCACGCCGCGACGAGCAGCTCCGCGGCACGCCGGATCTCGTCGATCTGCGCGCGCTCGAGCCCGAGCCGCTCGACCATCGTCGCGGGGATGTCGACGGCCGACGCCCGCATCTCCCGGCCCGCGTCGGTGAGCACGATCGCCAGCGCGCGCTCGTCGTCGGGGTCTTTCTCCCGGCGGACCAGCCGCATCGCCTCGAGCCGCCTGACCAGGGGAGACGTCGTCGCGGGCTCGAGGTGCAGCAGGGCGGCGAGCTCCTTGAGCGAGAGCCGGTCGTACTGCCAGAGGGCGAGCATCGCGAGGTACTGCGGGTGCGTGAGGCCGAGCGGTGCGAGCAGGGGGCGGTAGAAGCCGACGAGCGCGCGCGCCGCCGCGGAGACCGTGAGGCACACCTGCGCCTCGACGGCGAGGGGGTCGACCACCGCTTCGCTCATGTGACGAGGATAGGTCGTGCGCTTATAGTGAGTGCACTAATCATTGGAGGACGCGATGGCCGAGCGGCGGCGCAGGGACCTGACCGAGTGGCTGCTGACCTACCTCGGGCCGGCGCAGATCAGCCCCGTCCGCGCCCGGGGACGCGCGCGCACGGACGACGAGCGCGAGCGCGACGAGCGGCTGCGCGCCGACTTCGAGCGGGTCGTGCGAGGGCCGGGCGGGCGCTCGTTCCTCGTCGAGCGGCCGGACGCCACGGAGTGACCGGGCGCTAGTCCGCCCGGACGTCGAGGCCCATGGCCTCGACGAGCACCACGGCCTGCGGCAGCGTGATCACGGCCCGCCGCAGCGCGACGGTCTCCAGGTCGATGCCGACGAGGTCGCTGCCGCGCAGGTCGCACCCGGTGAGGTCGGCGCGGTGCAGCGTCGCACCCGTGAGGTCGCAGTCCCGCACGGTCGACCCCACGAGCTTCGCGCCCGTGAGGTCCGCCTCGCGCAGCCGGACGCCCCGCAGCTCCGCCGAGCGCAGGTCCGCCGCGGGCAGCTCGACGAACGACCAGTTCCCGCCGTCGACCCGCATCACCTCGAACGTGCAGCGGTCGAAGACGCTGCCGAGGAGCTTGCAGCGCTCGAGCCGGGTGTCGAAGAACGTCACGCCGTTGAACGTGCAGTTGCTGAACGCGGTGTCGACGTGGACCGACGCGTTGAGCTTGACGTCGCGGAACGTGCACCCGTCGAACACCGCACCCGTGGTCCGCACCTCGGTCATGTCGACACCGACGAACGCGACCTGCTCGAACGTCTCGCCGGACAGCTCCCGGGCGTACCAGTCCTCGCCGCGCACGGTCGACGTCGTCACGGCCCGCTCCTTCGTCACCGGGACATCCTGGCGCACGCCGCCGACACGCGACGACGCCCCGGGGCCGGCGTCCCGGGGCGTCGTCAGGCGACGCAGGCCGTCAGTGGTGGTCGCGCGGCCCCTGCGCGTCCGGGTCGAGCCGCAGCGCGTCCCGGATCGTGAAGAACAGGTCCGTCTGGTCCGTGAGGCCCACGACGTTCGCGGCCCGCGGGCCGGACGCCGCGACCCGCACCTGCGTGCCGGTGTGGTCCTGCGAGCCGCCGGTGTCCGCCGTGCCGTACGCGACCGTCATCGGCTTGCCGTCGGCCGTGAGCAGCGTGCGCGTGAGGCCGGGCGTCAGCGTGTTCGGGTAGACGATCTGGCTCGAGTGGCCGTGGTCCGCGGTGACGACGACGAGCGTGTTGCCGTCCTTCTTCGCGAACGCGAGCGCGGCCTGCACGGCCTCGTCGAGGTCGACCGTCTCGCCGATCTGGCCGCACGGGTCGGCCGCGTGGTCCTGCTTGTCGATGCTCGCGCCCTCGACCTGCAGGAAGAAGCCCTTGCGGTCGCGCCGGTCGTCGAGGAGCGCGATCGCCTTCGTCGTCATCGCCTGGAGCGTCGGCCGGTTCGCGGTGTACGCCGGGTTGGGCGTGCAGGTGACGGCGGGCTCGGTGCCGCCGGTGTGGGTGGCGAGCGGGCCGGTCCAGCGCACGGGCATGTTGCCGGGGGCGAACAGGCCGAGGACCGGCGACCTCTGGTCCGCCTTCCGGACGGCGTCGAGGCCGGCCGCGTCCGTCACGACCTGGTAGCCGCGCTCCTTGGCCTGCTGCAGCAGCGTCTTGCCCGCCCACGGTCCCGCGACGGCCTGCTCGTCGAACGACTTCGCGCCACCACCGAGCGTGACGTCGGCGCGCGCGCCGATGAGCTGCTCGGTGATCGAGCCGAGGCCGCCGTTCTGCAGCGCGTTCGTGGGGCACTTCGTCGTCGTTGCCGTCGGGGCGTAGCAGGACCGGTCGGTCACGTGCGCCACCTGCACGGCCGGGGTCGCGTCCTGCAGCTCGGCCGTGCTGACGTCACCGGTGCGCAGGCCGTTCGCCCGGGCGATCTCGAGCAGCGTGCGCTGCGGTGCGCCGTGCACGTCCACCGAGATCGCGCCGTTGTACGTCTTCGTGCCGGTCGCCCAGCCCGAGCCGGACGCGGCCGAGTCGGTCACGTAGTCCGGCTTCCCGTCCGTCCTGTCGAGCGAGTACGTCGTGTACTGGCCCGTCAGCGGGAGCGCGTCGATGCCCGGGAACCGGCCCGCCGCGCCGTACCGGTAGTTGCGGGCGACCGTGATCTCCGAGTCACCCATCCCGTCGCCGATCAGCAGGATGACGTTCCGCGCGGGCCCGCCCTTGACGGCGTCCCGGACGGCACTCGTCTGGTCCCCGGACAGTCGGCGGGCCTGGCCGTTGCCGGTGAGGTCCGACGTCGTGGCCCAGGCGGCGGCACCGCCGAGCACCAGTGCTGCCGCGGTCACCGCCGCCGCGATCGGACGGACAGCTCGTGTCCTCATGGTGGTCCTTCCGTCTCGTCCCCCTGCTGCGACGGACGTCGCGGCAGGAGTCGACCGGGTGAAAGTGACCGAGGAGTGAGAACGGGAGGAACGGGACGCGTCGGTCAGGCGGACGGACCGGTCTCCTCGAGCAGCCGCAGGGCCGCGCTCACCCGCGGGTTGCGGCTCGGGTCGGTGTCGATGCCGAGCGTCGCGTACATCGCGTTGACGTGGTTCTGCACCGACTTCTCGGTGATGCCGAGCCGCGTCCCGATGCCCGCGTTCGACAGCCCGGCGGCCAGCAGCCGCAGCACGTCGTACTGCCGGTCGGTGAGCCGCGCGACGGCCGAGCCGGCCCGCGGAGTCATGCGCTCCAGGAGCGCCGGGTCGAGCACGGTCTCGCCGACCGCCGCGGCCCGCACCGCTGCGACCAGCACCTCCTCGCTCGTCGACGACGTCTTCGACAGGTAGCCCCACCCCGCGGCGACGTCCCGGGGGAGGTCGAGGAGCAGGTCCATCGCGTCGTGCGCGGACAGCAGGAGGATGCCGAGGTCGGGTTGCGCACGACGCAGCGTGACGCCGAGGGCGATGCCGTTGCCGTCCGGCAGGTCGATGTCGAGGACCGCGACATGGGCGAGCCCGGGGCGCAGCACGCGGGTCGCCTCGGTGACGGTCCCGAGCGCCGCGACGACGTGCAGACCGGGGGTCTCGTCGAGCATGCGTTCGAGCATCGAGCGGAACAGCGGCTGGTCTTCGACCACGGCGACGCGCACCGGGTCGGCGGTGGGAACACTCATCGCCGCCAGTATCGTCTGCGCCGTGGCCCGATGCGCGACACGCGCCACGGAGCGCCGCCGCAGCCGCCCGTCCGGGGGACGCGACCAGACACCGACAGGGTGAGCACGATGCCGACGACGAGCCGCGAGCAGGCGCCCACGAGCGCGCCCGCCGAGCCCGCCCTCGTCCACGCCGCCCGCGTCGCCGACCTCCACAACGACCGCCTCGTGCTGCTGCGCGTCACCGTCGTCGTCGCCACCGGGTACGCCGTCGGGGCCTCGATGCAGAGCGCGTACATCTACGCGCGGCTCATCCCCGGCTGGGACGCCGTCACCGTGTGGCAGCGCCTCGCCGCGAACGCGCTCGCGGTGCTCGCGCTCGTCACGACGTTCGCCGGGCTGCGCGCGTGGCGGGCCACGAAGGTCTGGCAGATGCTGCTCGCCGCCGTCGGTGGCTCGATCGCGGCCGCCGGGACACGGCTCGCCGCACAGGTCGCGTTCGGCGTGTACGTCGACCCGGACTTCGAGACCCAGCAGGCCGAGCTGCTCAGCGGGTTCGCGATCGCGCTCATCTCCTCGTCCATCGGCTACTGGGGGCTCGTCTCCCGGAGGCGCTCGCGCGCCAAGACGCGCGCCGCGGAGCGGGACGCCGTGCTCGTCGAGCTCGCCGTGCAGGCGCTCGAGCAGGAGGAGATCCGCGTGCGCCGCGAGGTCGCCGAGGGACTGCACGGGACGCTGCAGCAGAAGCTCGTGCTCGTCGACGCGCGCCTCGCGTCCGTGCTCGCGCACGTCCAGGACGGGCTCGACGAGCACGACCGGGCCTCGCTCGACTGGGTGCGCTCCGAGCTCGACCAGGCGCGCCAGATCGACGTGCGCGAGATGAGCCGTCTGCTCTACCCGGACCGGCTCGAGCTGGGCCTCGTCCCGGCCGTCCGCGCGCTCCTCGGGCGGCTGCCCGCGAGCATCGCCACCCAGCTCGAGGTCACCGACGAGGTGCGTCAGGTCGACGACCCGTGTGGCAACCACCTGTCGCTGTCCGAGCGGCTGCTCGCCGTCCGGGTCGTCGAGGAGGGCGTGACGAACGCGCTCAAGCACGGCCCCGCGTCCAAGGTCAGGGTCGACCTCATGATGGACGGCGACCACCTCGTGATCGCCGTCGAGAACGACGGCGAGACGTACGACCCGGCGTCCGCCGGCGCCGCGTCGGGCACCGCACGGATCGGTCACCGGCTGGCGCTCGTCGGCGGCAGCGTGGACCTGTCGCCCGGCACGGTGCGCGGCGCGCGGCTCGTCGCCCGCATGCCGCTCGGCGCCCACGACGCCTGACGATCACCCGTTCGGCGCAGCCGGACCTGAGGGCGGTTGATCCGGATCGTCCCGCCGGATCTGATCCGTCCCGGGTGAAGAAGACGGACATCCTGACGGCCCCGGGTGCTGGCACCCACCCCGCCCGGGGGCCGGTTGCCGAAGACACCTACGTTCACGGCTGGCAGCTCGACGCTCCCGTGAGCGGGTCTCGGTGAGGTGCCGACGCCCACGGCAGCACACGATCAGGAGAACACCATGGCTTCCTCGAAGTCCTCGAAGTCCCGCAAGGGCATCGCCGTCGCGCTCGCGGTCCTCGGTGTCGCCGGCCTCTCGCTGGCGTCCGCCACGCAGCTCAACCTGAACACGAACAGCTCGCAGTTCCAGGCCGGCGTGCAGACGGTCGCGAACTGCCAGCCCGCCGGTCAGGACATCACCGTCGGCTTCGGCTCGCCGACGCTGACGGCCGGCACGTACGGCACGACAAGCCTCGAGTTCCGCAACGTCTCGACGGCGTGCGCCTCGAAGCTCTCGCGCGTCGCGCTCACCTACGGCACGACCCCGGCCACGGTCGAGGTCCCGTCCGCCACGACCGGCACCGCCGTCGCGCTGACGAACGTCACGGCCGGCTACGGCACCCTCACGGTGACCCTGCCCGCCGCCGTCGCCGCTGACGCGGTGACCAAGGTCGCGCTCACCATCTACGGCTGAGGCACCACCGATGGACCAGCAGGTCGACACCGCAGCACCCGGCGCGCACGTCGCGCGCCGGGTGCTGCGCGTCGTCCTGCAGGTCCTGTTCTACGGCGCGGTGGTCGTCGCGGGCTGGCTGGTGTGGCCCACGAGCCTCGGTGGCTGCACCACGCTGACCGTGGTCTCCGGCCACTCGATGGAGCCGACGTACTACACGGGCGACCTGGTCGTGTCGCGCTGCGCGACCCCGCAGGTGGGCGACGTCGTCGTCTACGAGCCCGAGGGCTACGGCGGCGCCCGGGTGATCCACCGCCTCGTCGGCGGCGACGGGACCCACGGGTGGCAGGTGCAGGGCGACAACAACTCGTGGCTCGACCCGTTCAGCCCGACGGACGCGGACGTGGTCGGCGTCGCACGCCTGCACGTCCCCCGGGTCGGGCTCCTGGGCCGGGCCGTCATGTCGCCCCTGGTGTGGGGGTCGCTCATCGTCATCGCGATCGGGCTGCTGGTCTGGCCGCGCGGCGACGACGACGATGACGAGACGCCCGACGCCCCGGAGGCGGGCCGTGCCCCCGACGTGACGGACGGCGTCGCCGGCCCGGTCGTCGACACCCCCGTCAGCGCCTCGCCGTCGTCCACCTCCTCGTCATGACGCGCGTGGCTCGGCGGCTCGCCGTGAGCGCGGTCGTCGCCCTGCTCTGCCTCGTCGTGGCCGGCCTGTCGACCGCCGGCGCCGCGGGTCTGAGGCTCACGGGCGGCACGTCGCCGTACGACCAGTCCGGGCCGCGGTGCACCGCCGGCCCCGCGGTCGTGACCCCGACGGGCACCTCGACCGGCGGCCAGTACACGCAGGTCCGCGTCACGGGCCTGGCGGGCACGTGCACGACAGGACGCGTGATCGTCTCGACGTCGACCGGCCCGTCGACCAGCACCGTCGTCCTCGACGGCACCGGTGCGATCGCGGGCGGCGCGTTCACCGCGACCGCAGCGACGCCGTTCACCCCGCCGAGCTCGTCCGCCGGCAAGGTGTTCGTCTCCGTCGACACGTGGCCCGTCCCGGCGACCTGGACGTTCGCGCCCGCCGCGGCAGGGTCGTGCGTCGTCCTGGGACCCAACTCGTCCGGTGCGACGTGCGCGGTCTCGTTCGGTCCGGACACCGACGGCCGGGCGGACGTCTACAACATCAAGGCGACCGTCACCACGACGAGCGCCCAGCCGGTGCAGTGGCAGGCGACGTTCGACTTCGCGAACCTCACGAGCTTCCCGTTCGTCGCCCGGTACGTCGGCGAGTACGCGGGCAACTGGGCCCTGCAGCCGCTGCCGGCGGGCTTCTGCTCGGGCTCGACGCGCGTCGTCACCTACCAGGGCCAGCCGAACCGCGGCACCCAGCACGTGTCGTCGGGCTCACCGCTCACGCTCGACTTCGTCGGGTCCCTGACGTCGCCGCTCGGCAACAACGTCGTCTACAGCTGCCCCTGACGCGGGGCCGCGACCGGCGCGCCCGCGCCGTGCTGACGCCTACTGCTCGACGGGGCTGAGCTCGGGACGCTTCGGCACCCGCAGATCGCCCGACGACCTGCCGCGCAGCCGCCGGGTGGCCCACGGGTAGACGTGCTCGCGGAACCACAGCGCGTCCTCCCGTGCCTTGTCCAGCCGCGGGACGGGCGGCAGCGGGGTCAACGGGTCGTCCCACGCCTCGTCGTCCGGGGGCAGCCCGAGCCCGACGAGCGCGGCCTGCGCGACGCGCGCGTGCCCCTCGGTCGTGAGGTGGATGCGGTCCTCGGACCACATCCGCCAGTCCCGCAGCGAGCGCATGCCCCACAGGTCCAGCACGAACGCGCCCTGCCGACGGGCGATCGACCACACGTGCGTGTTGTAGAGGCCGACGCGGCTGCGGGTCGACCGGATGAGGGGGCTGTCGCCCGCGTCCGCCCCTGTCGCGAGCAGCACGTCCGCACCCGTGGCCCGCACGCGCGCGACCGCCGCCTCGAGGTTCCGGGCGAGCCGGTCGATGTCCGTGGCCGGCCGCAGCATGTCGTTGTAGCCGCCGATGAGGCTCACGAGGTCGGGCTGCAGCGCGAGCGCCTTCGGCAGCTGCTCGCCGAGGATCGGGCGCAGCAGGCGTCCCCGGATCGCGAGGTTGGCGTACTCGAGCGGGGTCTGACCGGCCGCGACCCGCCGCGCCGAGATCCGGGCCGCCACGACGTCCGCCCAGCCGCGCTGCGGTGCGTCGCGGCCGTCGGGGTCGTCCCAGAGGCCTTCCGTGAACGAGTCGCCGACGGCGACGTAGCGGGACCAGCGGGGCGCGGGGAGCGGTGAGCCGTTCACGTTCACGTCCGCCATTGTGCACACGCTTCGGGACCGACGCGCCGGACGGCCTGCCGGGCCGCTCGCGCCGCGGTGCAGCGCGCCGCGCGGGCAGGCGAGGTCAGGGCAGGCGCCAGTCCACCGGGGCGGCCCCCTGCGCCTCGAGCAGGCGGTTGACGGCCGAGAACGGCCTCGACCCGAAGAACCCGCGGCTCGCCGACAGCGGTGACGGGTGCACCGACTCGACGGTCGGTACCGACCCCAGGGCCGGCTTGAGCGACTGCGCGTCGCGTCCCCACAGGACGGCGACGAGCGGTCCGCCCCGCTCGACGAGCGCGGCGATGGCCCGGTCGGTCACGGCCTCCCAGCCCCGGCGCCGGTGCGACGCGGGGGCGCCGGGCCGCACGGTGAGGACCCTGTTGAGCAGCATGACGCCCTGGTCGGCCCACGGGGACAGGTCGCCCGACGTCGGCGCCGGGACCCCGACGTCGGCGACGAGCTCGCGGAAGATGTTGTCGAGCGAGCGGGGCAGCGGGCGCACGTCGGGCTGCACCGAGAACGACAGCCCCATCGGGTGCCCCGGCGTCGGGTAGGGGTCCTGACCGACGACGAGCACGCGCACGTCGGCCATCGGCCGTGCGAACGCCCGCAGCACGGCGTCGCCCGCCGGCAGGTACCCGTGGCCCGCCGCGACCTCGTCGCGCAGGAACTGGCCCGCGGCCCGGATCTGCGGCTCGACGGGGGCGAGGGCCAGCGCCCAGTCGGGGGCGACGAGGGTGTCCAGTGCGGCCGGCGTCACGCGGCGAGGCTACCCGTGTCCGTCCCGACGGCGGGGGCGTGCGCGGGTCGGGTGACGTGCGGCGCGCGCGAATGACACCGCTGTGATTACCGCCGTACGATGGCCGCCGACCCGCACCCCCGCTCGCCGGGCCGCGCACGAGGAGGACGTATGGACGCCGCAGCGGCGCTCACGCTCGACACGCTCTCCGAGGGCGTCACCGGGACGTCGGGACTGTCCGAGCGCGACGAGCAGATCCTCGCGTTCGAGCGTCAGTGGTGGAAGTACGCGGGCGCCAAGGAGCAGGCCATCCGCGAGCTGTTCGACATGTCCGCCACGCGGTACTACCAGATCGTGAACGCGCTCATCGACGACCCGGCGGCCCTCGCGCACGACCCGATGCTCGTCAAGCGCCTGCGCCGCATGCGCACGTCGCGCCAGCGAGCCCGCACCGCGCGTCGCCTCGGAGCCGACGCCTGACGACAGCGCGGCAGGCTAGCCTGTCGGCCGTGAGCAAGGCCGACTACCCGTACCCGGACGACGAGTTCGACCGCGCCGCCGACGCCGACCCAGACGTCCCGCGCGGCGTCCACCGCGCCCCGCGCAGCACGTGGAGCCGCTGGTGGCCGTTCCTCGCCGTCGTCGTGCTGGCACCGCTGCTCGCGTTCGGTGCCGTGACGGTCTGGGGGATGGTCAACGACAGCTCGATGAACGACGCCAAGGACTCGGGCGTCACCGCGCCCGAGGACGACGAGACCAGCGACCCGGGCGACGGCACCGAGGCACCCGCCGACGGCACCGGCACCGGCACCGAGGAGCCCCCGGCGACGGCCGAGCCGCCCGCACCCACACCGGTCCTCACCACCCCCGTCCAGGTGCTCAACGGCGCCGGGATCAAGGGGCTCGCCGGCGACCAGGCCAAGAAGCTCACCGACGCCGGCTTCACGACCGTCGACACGGGCAACGTGACCGGGACCAAGCCGGCGCAGAACACCGTGTACTACGCCAGCGAGGACCTCAAGGACACCGCGACCGCGGTCGGTCAGGCGCTCGGCGTCACGACCGTGACGCTGTCGGCGACGGACGCCGGCGACGGCATCTCCGTGGTGCTCGTGAGCGATCCGTCCGCCTGATCTGCACCGTCGCCGGCCCGGGCTGGCCCCCGCGCACCGGACCGGACGGGTGACGAGCCGAACGCCAGCCCTGGTCGAGCGGCCCTCCTGCCCACTAGGCTCGCCGCACCGGGGCGCCGGCGGAGCGCACCGCGCAACGAACGGCGAGGAGTACGGCATGGCCCAGGGCACCGTGAAGTGGTTCAACGGCGAGAAGGGGTACGGGTTCATCACCCCCGCCGACGGAGGGCAGGACCTCTTCGTGCATTTCAGCGCCATCCAGGTGGACGGCTACCGGACCCTCGAAGAGGGTCAGCAGGTCGACTTCGAGGTCGGGCAGGGCACCAAGGGCCCGCAGGCCGAGCAGGTCCGCCCGCTCTGACACACCCCGGGCCGGACCGCCCTCGACGGCGGACCGGCCACCCACCCGAGCACGTCCCGACGAGGGCCCCGCACCTGCTGGTGCGGGGCCCTCGCGCGTGCGGGGTGCGCGTGCCGGGCTCCGTGTGCGGGGGTGCATGTGCCGGGCTGCGTGTGCGGGCTGCTGGTGCCGGCCCGGTCAGCCGAGCGGCGGGAGGTCGGACGCGCGCAGGTCGTCGTCGCGCCGGTCCAGGGCGTCGAGCGCGAGGAGCGCGCACGCGGCGCTCCATGCGAGCGGCGCGACGGCTGCGGGGGAGCCGTCGGCGAGGACCTTCTCGGGGATCGACCCCGTCGAGGTCCGGTGTGCGTCGAGGAAGTCGAGCCACCCGTGGGCGAGCGGCGCGTCGCCCGACTCGGCGGCCAGCCACGCGTACAGGGACGTCTGCGGGGTCCACGAGATGCCGTCGTCGCGCCAGTCGGCGCCGGGCGCGAGCCCGTTCGCGGGCCGCACCATGGTCGGCGCCGACTCGCGCCACGCGGTGCGCGCGCCGGGCGGCGGCACGCGCAGGAACGGCGGCAGGAGGAACGCGGTGGCCGCGTCGCGGTGCCCCCCGGCGGCGTACCGGGCGTACCCGGTGGGCGCGAACGCGCGGACGAGCTCGACGCGGGACCGTGCAGCGGCGGCGGCGGCCGAGCGGGCCAGGGCGGTGTCGCCCGTGAGCGGCAGGACGGTCGCCGCCTGCTCCAGTCCCGCGACGATCGGCGCGGCCGTGCCGAGCGTGAGCTCCTGCTCGGGCGTCTCCCAGTAGTCGGCGGACGCGGGCGGCAGGCCCGTGCGGGCGACGAGGTCGAGCGCGTGCTGCGTCGAGCGGACGACGAGCGGGCGCAGCTGCGCGGCGGCGGTGCGGCGCTCGTCGGCGTCGGGGACCTCGGCGAGCACGGTGCCGGCCGCCCACAGCGCCCAGCCTGTGCCGTCGGTCTGCAGGCCGCGGTCGTCGGGCGGTCCGGACCCGTCCGGCTCGTAGCGGGCCTCGAACGAGCCGTCGCCGGCCTGCACCCGGTCCAGGAAGCCCAGCACGTCGAGCGCGTCGTCCACGTGCCCCGTGCGGGCCAGCGCGACGGCGACGAACGCGGAGTCGCGCGGCCACACGTACCGCCACCGCGGCGACCAGCCCGCGACTGCCGCCCCGCCGGGCAGCACCAGCGTGTGCAGGTCGAGCAGCGCAGCGCGGGCCATGTCCTCGTACGGCCCGCCCGCGCCCGGGACCGTGCCCGCCGCGAGCCACGCGCGCTGCCCGGCGGCCCGCTGTGCGGCGTCGGCCCGGGACGAGCCCGGGGACGAGGCGGTCCGCGGCAGTCCGCCCAAGGCGTCGACGAGCGTCACCGCGGCCGGGTCGAGCACGTGCGTGCCCGCGAAGAACGGCGCGGCGCTGCCGGGCGCGACAGCGGCGCGCCGACCGCCCGCTCCGACCGTGACGCCCTCCTGGTACAGGTCGATGTGCGCGTACGCCGGCAGCCGGGCAGGTACCGGATCGTCCGACGGGGCCGTGGGGGCGGTGGCGTGCGGGGCGACGGCCGCGCCGAGGAGGACGGCGGCGGTCGCGGCGGCCGCCGACCGGGCGAGCGCCCGCCGGGACGCGGCGGGTCGCGACCGACGGCGGTGGTCCCGGGGCGGCTCCTGGACGACGAAGGCGTTGGCGTCGGGGGCGGCGGCGGTGCGGGTGCCGCGTCCGCGTCGGCCGCGCCGCGTGCTCGGCGGCCCGTGCGCACGGTCGCGTGCTGCGTCGCTCAGGGCCAGGGGTGCGGGTGCGGCCGGCGGTGCGGGTGCGGGTGCGGCGTCGGGTCCGGCGTCCGGGCGGTCCAGCAGGAGCACCGCGGGCGCGTCGGGCGCGACGACGGCAGACGCGTCGTCGTCGACCACGGCGGCGTGATCCTGCACACGCGCACCCTAGACCCGGCCCACGGACGGGTGTCCAGGTCCTGTCCGGGTGCTGTCCGGGCGAGGCGCGGGCGCTGCGTCGAGGGCGAACGCGCCTTGCACTCTCGGGGGTCGAGTGCTAACCATGTGTCTTAGCACTCTCCGGTGGAGAGTGACAGAAGCACCGGCCGCTCGGTGAGGTCCGTCGACTGCGGGACATGACCGCAGGTGACAGGCCGTCCGTCGCGGGCACCCCGCGGCCACCCCACGAACCAGTGAAGGATCACAGCCCCATGGCCAAGATCATTGCCTTCAACGAGGAGGCCCGCCGCGGCATCGAGCGGGGTCTGAACACCCTCGCCGACACCGTCAAGGTCACCCTCGGCCCGAAGGGCCGCAACGTCGTCCTGGACAAGAAGTGGGGCGCCCCCACGATCACCAACGACGGCGTCTCCATCGCCAAGGAGATCGAGCTCGACGACCCGTACGAGAAGATCGGCGCGGAGCTCGTCAAGGAGGTCGCCAAGAAGACCGACGACGTCGCCGGTGACGGCACGACGACGGCGACCGTCCTCGCCCAGGCGCTCGTCCGCGAGGGCCTGCGCAACGTGGCCGCGGGTGCGAACCCGATCGCGCTGAAGAAGGGCATCGAGAAGGCCGTCGAGGCCGTCACGACGCAGCTCCTCGCGCAGGCCAAGGAGATCGAGACCAAGGAGGAGATCGCCGCCACGGCCGCCATCTCCGCCGGTGACACCGCGATCGGCGAGCTCATCGCCGAGGCCCTCGACAAGGTGGGCAAGGAGGGCGTCATCACCGTCGAGGAGTCCAGCGCGCTGGGCCTCGAGCTCGAGCTCACCGAGGGCATGCGCTTCGACAAGGGCTACCTGTCGGCGTACTTCGTGACCGACCCCGAGCGTCAGGAGGCCGTCCTCGAGGACGCGTACGTCCTGCTCGTCGAGGGCAAGATCTCGAACGTCAAGGACTTCCTCCCGCTGCTGGAGAAGGTCATCCAGGCCGGCAAGCCGCTGTTCGTCGTGGCCGAGGACGTCGAGGGCGAGGCCCTGCCGACGCTCGTCGTCAACAAGATCCGTGGCACGTTCAAGTCCGTCGCCGTCAAGGCCCCGGGCTTCGGCGACCGCCGCAAGGCGATGCTGCAGGACATGGCCATCCTCACGGGCGGCCAGGTCGTCTCCGAGACCGTCGGCCTCAAGCTCGAGAACGTCGGCCTCGAGGTTCTCGGCACGGCCCGCAAGGTCGTCGTGACCAAGGACGAGACCACGATCGTCGAGGGTGCCGGCGACGCCGCGCAGATCGCCGGTCGCGTGAACCAGATCCGCGCCGAGATCGAGAACTCGGACTCGGACTACGACCGCGAGAAGCTGCAGGAGCGCCTCGCCAAGCTCGCCGGCGGCGTGGCCGTCATCAAGGCGGGCGCGGCCACCGAGGTCGAGCTCAAGGAGCGCAAGCACCGCATCGAGGACGCCGTCCGCAACGCCAAGGCGGCCGTCGAGGAGGGCATCGTCGCCGGTGGTGGCGTCGCGCTCATCCAGGCCGGTGCGCTCGCGTTCGAGAAGCTCGAGCTCGAGGGTGACGAGGCCACCGGTGCCGCGATCGTCAAGCTCGCGATCGAGGCCCCGCTCAAGCAGATCGCCGTCAACGCCGGTCTCGAGGGCGGCGTCGTGGCCGAGAAGGTCCGCAACCTCCCGACGGGTCACGGCCTCAACGCCGCGACCAACGAGTACGAGGACCTGCTGGCCGCGGGCGTCAACGACCCGGTGAAGGTCACGCGCTCCGCGCTGCAGAACGCGGCGTCGATCGCCGCGCTCTTCCTCACCACCGAGGCCGTCGTGGCCGACAAGCCGGAGAAGGCCGCCCCGGCCGGCCCCGGCGGTGGCGAGGACTTCGGCGGCGGCTTCTGACCCGCTGACGTGAGTCACGCGGCCTGACGGGCCGCACCAGCACGACACGAAGGGCCGGTCACCTCCGGGTGGCCGGCCCTTCGTCGTGCCCGCCGCCGGCCCGCCGGACTCCCACCCCGGTCCGACTCCCACCCCGGTCCGACTCCCACCCCACCCCACCCCCCTCCCGCCGGACCTCCGCGGGCCCGAGTTCGTGGGTTGTCGTCGAGTTCGTGCGTTGTCAGCACCGAACTCGGCTGGAAGCCACGAACTCGGCGAGCCGGGAGGAGATGCAGGGAGCGAGGAGGCCGTCGTGACCGGATCGGGACGTCCGGGAAACAGACCGTTTACGCCGCGTCACCCCTCGCCGAAACACCGGCTCCCTAGCGTCGTCGGACATGGGCACAGGGATGTATACAGCGCGGGACACAGCGCGGTGTCGCGTCGCTCCCGAGGTGCCCGGTCCGGTTCCGCCCGTGAGTCCCCCGTGGGTCCCCAGCGAAAGGCACCTCCCTTGACCAGACCTCTCATGCGCGCACTCGCCCTCCCCGCCGCCGCGGCGCTGGCCCTCGGCCTCGCCGCCTGCGGCGCCCGCACGGCCGACGAGCCCGAGGCGGGCGGCACCGGCACCGCGTCCGGCTCGTCGTGCGTCGACACGTCGGGCGACTCGATCAAGATCGGGTTCCTCAACTCGCTGTCCGGCACCATGGCCATCTCCGAGCAGACGGTCCGCGACAGCCTCGACATGGCCGCGGAGGAGATCAACGCCGCGGGCGGCGTGCTCGGCAAGCAGCTCGACGTGGTCGCCGAGGACGGCGCGTCGGAGCCCACGGTGTTCGCGGAGAAGGCCGAGAAGCTCATCTCGTCCGACTGCGTCGCGGCGGTGTTCGGCGGGTGGACCTCGTCGTCCCGCAAGGCGATGCTGCCGGTGTTCGAGTCGAAGAACTCGCTGCTGTTCTACCCCGTGCAGTACGAGGGGCTCGAGGCGTCGAAGAACATCTTCTACACGGGCGCCACGACGAACCAGCAGATCATCCCGGCGATGGACTACCTCAAGGAGCAGGGCAAGAAGAAGGTGTTCCTCGTCGGGTCGGACTACGTGTTCCCCCGCACGGCGAACAAGGAGATCGTCGCCTACGCCAAGGCGAACGGGATCGAGATCGTCGGCGAGGAGTACGCCCCGCTCGGGCACACGGACTTCTCGACGATCGTCACGAAGCTCAAGGGCTCGGGCGCGGACGCGGTGTTCAACACCCTCAACGGCGACTCCAACGTGGCGTTCTTCAAGGAGTACAAGAACGTCGGCCTGGCCGCGGACACGCTGCCGGTCGTGTCGGTGTCGATCGCCGAGGAGGAGGTCGGCGGCATCGGCGTCGACAACGTCGCCGGCCAGCTCACGGCGTGGAACTACTACCAGACGGTCGACAGCCCGGCGAACGAGAAGTTCGTCGCCGCGTTCAAGGCCAAGTACGGCGCGGACCGCGTGACGAGCGACCCGATGGAGGCCGCGTACACGTCGCTGTACCTGTGGAAGGGCATGGTCGAGAAGGCCAAGTCGTTCGACGTCGCGGCGGTCCAGGAGGCGGCCGGTGGCGTGAGCTTCGACGCCCCCGAGGGCACGGTCACCGTCAACGGCGAGAACCACCACATCGCCAAGACGGCGCTCATCGGCAAGATCGGCCCGGACGGGCTGATCTACACCGAGTGGTCGTCGAAGGAGCCCATCGAGCCCGACCCGTTCCTCGAGGGCTACGACTGGGCCGCCGACCTGTCCTGACCCCCCGATCGCGGTGGCCCGGCGCACCCTCTGTGGCGCCGGGTCACCGCCCCTCGGTCATCTTCGACGGAAGGACGGGCCAGGATGGATGCCCTCGTCTCACAGCTGTTCGCCGGGCTGAGCCTCGGGTCGGTGCTGCTGCTCGCGGCGCTCGGCCTGGCGCTGACGTTCGGTCAGATGGGCGTCATCAACATGGCGCACGGCGAGTTCATGATGGCGGGCGCGTACACGGCGTACGTGGTCCAGGGGATCGTCGCGGACGCCGGGGTGTCGCTGCTCGTCAGCCTCGTCGTCGGGTTCCTCGTGGGCGGCCTCCTGGGTCTGCTGCTCGAGGTCACGCTGATCTCACGGATGTACCGCCGACCGCTCGACACGCTCCTGGTGACGTTCGGCGTCGCACTCGTGCTGCAGCAGGCGGCGCGCGACGTGTTCGGCGCCCCCAACGTCGACGTCCGCGCGCCGACCTGGCTGTCGGGCGCGGTGCAGGTGCTCGGCGTGGGCGTGCCGAAGACGCGGCTGTTCATCCTCGCGCTCGCAGCCGTCTGCCTCGCCGCCCTGGCGCTCGTGCTCAAGCTGACGCCGCTCGGCCGCCGCATCCGGGCCACGGTGCAGAACCGGGACCTCGCAGAGACGTCGGGCATCAGCACCCGCGGCACCGACAGGCTCACGTTCTTCATCGGCTCGGGCGTCGCGGGTGTCGCCGGGGTCGCGCTCACGCTGCTCGGGTCGATCGGCCCGACGCTCGGCACGAGCTACATCGTCGACGCGTTCCTCGTGGTCGTGGTCGGCGGCATCGGGCAGCTCAAGGGTGCGGCGATCGCGGCGCTCGCGCTCGGGCTGCTGCAGGCCACGTTCGAGTACTCGACCACCGCGTCGATCGCGAAGGTCCTCGTGTTCGTCGTCATCGTCGCATTCCTGCAGGTCAGGCCGCAGGGGCTCGTGTCGGTCCGGTCGCGGAGCCTGGCATGAGCGCGCGGATCCGGCTGTGGGGCGGGTTCGCGGTCGCCGCCGTGCTGCTGTTCGTCGTGGCGCCCGGTGCGCTGTCCGACTTCCGGCTCAACCTGCTCGCGAAGTTCCTGTGCCTCGCGATGGTCGCCGTCGGCATCGGCCTGGCCTGGGGGCGCGGCGGCATGCTCACGCTCGGCCAGGGCGTGTTCTTCGGGCTCGGCGGGTACCTCATGGCGATGCACCTCAAGCTCGCCGACGCCGGCCCCGGCGGGGTGCCCGACTTCATGCTGCTGTACGGCGACGGCACGGTGCCGGGCTGGTGGGAGCCGTTCCGGGACCCGGTCGTCACGGTCGTCGCGATCCTCGTCGTCCCCACCGGGCTCGCCGCGCTGCTGGGCCTCGCGGTGTTCAAGCGGCGCGTGCGCGGCGCGTACTTCGCGATCCTGTCGCAGGCGCTCGCGGCGGCGTTCGCGATCCTGCTCATCGGCCAGCAGAAGGTCACCGGCGGCACCAACGGCCTCAACGGCTTCAAGTCCTTCTTCGGCTTCACGCTGTCGGACCCGGTGAACAAGCGGATGCTCTACTTCATCGCCGCCGGCGTGCTGCTGGTGATGGTCGCGGTCACGCGGCTGCTCATGCGCTCGCGGTGGGGCGAGCTGCTCGTCGCGGTGCGCGACCAGGAGAACCGTGTGCGGTTCCTCGGGTACGACCCGGCGGGCGTCAAGGTCGTCGCGTACGCCACCGCGGCGTGCTTCGCGGCGATCGGAGGCGCGCTGTTCACGCCGATCGTCGGCATCATCTCGCCCGCCGACGTCGGCGTGGTGCCGTCCATCGCGTTCCTCGTGGGCGTCGCGATCGGCGGCCGGGCCACGCTGCTCGGTCCGGTGCTCGGGGCCATCGCCGTGTCCTGGGCCGAGACGAGCCTGTCCGAGCAGTTCCCGTCGTTCTGGACCTACTTCCAGGGCGCGCTGTTCATCGGCGTCGTCGCGTTCCTGCCCAACGGGCTCGCCACGCTGGGTCAGGTGTGGCGGCGGCGTCGCGCCGGTCCGGGGACCCCGGATGACGAGTCCGGCGGGCCTGACGACGGCACGCCGCGCAGCGACCCGCACGACGAGCAGGAGCACGACCCCGCCGACAGCCTGACCGGGAGGACGGCATGACCGACGACGTCACCCCACCCGGGGAGGCCACGCTCGACGTGCAGGCCCTCGAGACCGTCATCGCGGCACCACCAGCCCGGTTCCGTCATGACTACCTGGAGATCCGCGACCTGCGCGTGGTGTTCGACGGCTTCGTCGCCGTCGACGGCGTCGACCTCACGGTGACGCAGGGCGACCTGCGGTTCCTCATCGGCCCGAACGGCGCCGGCAAGACGACCATCGTCGACGCCATCACGGGCCTCGCGCCCGCGACGGGGTCGGTGCGGTTCGGCGGCGTCGAGCTCGTCGGGCGTGCGTCGCACAAGGTCGCCCGGGCCGGCGTCGGCCGCACGTTCCAGACGGCGTCCGTGTTCGACGAGCTCAGCGTGCTGCAGAACCTCGACATCGCCGCGGGCGCGGGTCGCGGCGCGTGGTCCCTGATTCGCCGCCGCCGCACGGTGCCCGAGACGGTCGACGCGGCCCTCGAGACCGTCGGCCTCACGCACCTGCGGGACACGCCCGCCGGGGTGCTCGCGCACGGTCAGAAGCAATGGCTCGAGATCGGGATGCTGCTCGTGCAGGACGCGCGGCTGCTGCTGCTCGACGAGCCCGTCGCCGGGATGAGCCAGGCCGAGCGCGAGGAGACCGGGAAGCTGCTGCAGCGGATCGGGGAGCAGCGGACCGTCGTCGTCGTCGAGCACGACATGGAGTTCCTGCGGTCGTTCGCCTCGTCCGTCACCGTCCTGCACCAGGGCCGCGTGCTCAGCGAGGGGACGGTCGCGCAGGTGCAGGCCGACCCACGGGTCGTCGAGGTGTACCTGGGACGGGCGGCCGGGACGCGGGGGACGGGCTCACGGGGCGCGGTTCCGGCGGAGCGCGCCGGGGACGAGACGGGAGGCGCATGATGCTGGAGCTCACGGGTGTCCACGTCGGCTACGGGCGCACGTCCGTGGTGCACGGCGTCGACGTCGCGGTCGACGACGGCGGCGTCACCGCGGTGATGGGCCACAACGGCGCGGGCAAGACGACGCTCCTGCGGGCGGCCGTCGGCCTGCTGCCGGTCCGCAGCGGACGGGTCACGCTCGACGGCGAGGACGTCACGGGGCTGCGTCCGCACCAGCGTGTGCGCCGCGGGCTCGCGTACGTGCCGCAGGGGCAGCAGGCGTTCGGTCAGCTCACCGCGCGCGAGAACCTGCAGCTCGTCGCGGACGGTGCCGGCGCATCGGCGGCCGGCCGGATGGACGACGCGCTCGACCTGTTCCCGGCGTTGCGCTCGCTCCTCGGACGCCGCGCCGGTCTGCTCTCGGGCGGGCAGCGACAGCAGCTCGCGATCGCGCGGGCGCTGCTCACGGGTCCGCGCGTGCTGATCCTCGACGAGCCGACGGAGGGCATCCAGCCGTCCGTCGTGCAGGAGATCGAGGACGCCGTCGGGACGCTCACACGCGCGGGCGGGCTGGCGGTGCTGCTCGTCGAGCAGCACGTGGGCTTCGCGCTGGCCGCCGCCGGGCGCTACTACGTGCTCGAGTCGGGCCGGGTCACCCGGACCGGTGCGGGCGGGGCGGACCAGGAGGCCGACGTGCGGGCCGCGATGGCGCTGTGACGGGGTCGTGGACAGGGGTCGACGTCCGCGGCGGCGGACCGGGGGAGGGCTACAGTTCGTGGGCATGAGCACGGGTCGGACGGGCGCCCTGTCCGGGGTCGTCGGGCAGGGCGAGACAGCCGGCGACGAGCGTGCGGACGCCGCCCGCTCGCTGCGCGAGGTCGTCTACCACCGGCTGCGCGACGAGATCCTCAACGGCCGCATCTCGCCGCGCGAGCGGCTCACCGAGCCCAAGCTCGGCAAGGCGTTCGACGTGTCCCGCACGCCCGTGCGCGAGGCGCTGTCGCGGCTCCTGTCCGACGGGCTCGTGGAGCGCACGGACTTCGGCTACGCGGTCGTCGTGCCGAGCCTCGAGGACCTGCGCAACCTGTACGAGCTGCGGATCACCCTCGAGCTGCGCGGCATCGCGCGTGCCATCGAGAACCCCGAGGTGCGGCACGACGAGGCCGCGCTGCGCGAGGAGCTCGACCGCTGGTACGCGCTGCGCGTGACGCCGCCCGAGCCCGACCCGAGCTTCGTGCTGCTCGACGAGCGGTACCACCAGGTGCTGTCGCGGTCGTCGGGCAACGCACAGCTCACGGACGCCCTCGTGGCCGTCAACCAGAAGATCCGGGCGGTCCGGATGCACGACTTCGTCGAGACGGACCGGATCGCGGCGACCATCGACGAGCACATCGAGATCGTCGAGCTCGTCCTGGACCGCCGGCTGCCCGAGGCCCTGACCGCGCTGCACAAGCACGTCGGCGAGTCGCTCGAGGTCGTCATGGAGCGCGCGACGGCGGCCATGACCCGGATGGCGCTCGCAGGCTGACCTGCCCCTTCGCCGCGCCCGGACGCGCGTAACGCGGCGTTTACCCGTGGACGTCGGGCGGGAAACACGGCCTCCGTACGGTGCGGGATACCGGGGTGTATACACCCACGCCGCACTCGATCCGGGGGACCGCCGTGTTCGACACCCTGCTCGTCGCCAACCGTGGCGAGATCGCCGTCCGCATCCTGCGCACCGCGCGCGACCTGGGACTCAAGACGGTCGCCGTGTACTCGGACGCGGACGCCGCCGCCCCGCACGTGCGTCTGGCGGACGTCGCGGTCCGGCTCGGCCCAGCCCCTGCCGTCGAGAGCTACCTGCGCGCCGACCTGGTCCTGCAGGCCGCGGCCGAGACGGGCGCCGGCGCGATCCACCCGGGCTACGGGTTCCTCTCGGAGAACGCCTCGTTCGCGGGGCACGTCGAGGCGGCCGGGCTCGCGTTCGTCGGGCCGACGCCCGCGCACCTGTCGGTGTTCGGCGACAAGCACCAGGCCCGGCAGGCCGCGCTCGCCGCCGACGTGCCGCTCGTGCCGGGGTCCGGGCTGCTCGCGACCGTCGACGAGGCGCTCGCGGCGGCCGAGGTCGTCGGCTACCCGGTGATGCTCAAGGCGGTCGGCGGCGGCGGTGGCATCGGCATGCAGGCGTGCGCCGGGCCGGCCGAGCTCGTCGACGCGTACGAGAAGGTGCAGCGCGTCGCGTCGGCGTCGTTCGGCTCGAGCGGCGTGTTCCTGGAGCGGTTCGTCGCCCGTGCGCGGCACCTCGAGGTGCAGGTGTTCGGCGACGGCGCCGGCCGCGTCGTCAGCCTCGGCGACCGGGACTGCTCGTTGCAGCGGCGCCACCAGAAGGTCGTCGAGGAGGCCCCCGCGCCCGCGCTGCCAGACGACGTGCGCGCGCGGCTGCACGAGTCCGCCCGGGCGCTGACCGCGTCCGTCGGCTACCGCTCGGCGGGCACCGTCGAGTACGTGTACGACGTCGACCGCGGCGAGGCGTCGTTCCTCGAGGTCAACACGCGGCTGCAGGTCGAGCACCCCGTGACCGAGCTCGTCACCGGCGTCGACCTCGTCGAATGGATGCTCCGACTCGCGCAGGGCGACACGACGTTCCTCGACGACGTCCCGGCGTCCGGCCCGCCCGTGCGGGGGCACGCGGTCGAGGTGCGCGTCTACGCGGAGGACCCGCGCAAGGACTACCGGCCGAGCGCCGGGCTGCTCACCGAGGTCGTGTACCCGTCCGACGTGCGCGTCGACGCGTGGGCCGAGACCGGGCAGGAGGTGACCAGCCACTACGACCCGATGCTCGCGAAGGTCATCACGCACGGCGCCGACCGGCGGGAGGCGTTCGCGTCGTCCGCGGCCGCCCTCGCCGGGACCCGCATCGCCGGGATCGCCACCAACCTGCCGCTGCTGCGCACGATCGTCGGGCTCGGTTCCGTCCTCGACGCGGCGCACACCACCGGGACCCTCGCCGGGGTGGTCGACGACGAGCCCTGGGTCGACGTGCTCCGGCCCGGCGTCATGACCACGGTGCAGGACTGGCCCGGTCGGCTCGGGCACTGGGACGTCGGCATCTCCCCGTCGGGGCCGATGGACGACCTGTCGTTCCGGCTCGGCAACCGCGCGCTCGGCAACCCCGAGGGTGCTCCCGGCCTGGAGTGCACGCTCACGGGCCCGCGCCTGCGGTTCAGCCACGAGACGGTCGTGTGCGTGACCGGTGCCGACGCGCCCGTCACGGTCGACGGCGAGCCCGTGCCGCAGTGGGAGCCGGTCGTCGTGCCCGCGGGCGGGGTCCTCGACGTCGGTGCGCCGCACGACCGCGGCCTGCGCACGTACGTGCTCGTGAGGGGCGGTCTCGACGTGCCGCAGTACCTCGGGTCGGCGTCGACGTTCTCGCTCGGCGGGTTCGGCGGGTACACCGGCCGGGCCCTCGTGCTCGGCGACACGCTGGTGCCGGGCGTCGCGCCCGCCGGGCCGACGTCCATCGTGCCGTCCGCCGACCGACCCGAGCTCGTGCACGACTGGGAGCTCGCCGTCGCCGAGGGGCCGCAGCCTGCGCCGACGTACTTCACGCGCGACGACATGGCGATGCTCTACTCCGCGACCTGGCAGGTGCAGACCCACGCCAACCGCACGGGCATCCGGCTCACCGGGCCGAAGCCGCAGTGGGCCCGGCCGGACGGCGGCGAGGCCGGCCTGCACCCGTCGAACCTGCACGACAACCCGTACTCGGTGGGCGCGCTCAACGTCTCCGGCGACACCCCGATCCTGCTCGGACCCGACGGGCCGAGCCTCGGCGGGTTCGCGTGCCCCGTGACCGTCGTGGTCGGGCACCGCTGGAAGCTCGGCCAGATCCGGCCCGGCGACACCGTGCGCCTCGTGCCCGTCCCGGCGGCGACCGCCGACGCGCTGCGGTCGTCCGACGCGCTGCGGGCGCTCGCGTCGGTCCCCGCGTCGCTCCCGGTCGGTCCGGACGGGGACGACGGGGTGCTCGCCCGGGTCGCCGGTGACGACGACCGGCCCGATGTCGTCTACCTGCGCGGCGCCGACGACAACGTGCTCGTCGAGTACGGCCCGATGGTGCTCGACCTCGGCCTGCGCATGCGCGTGCACGCGCTCGGCGAGGCCCTCCGCGCGCGTGGCCTGCCCGGGGTCGTCGACATCACCCCGGGTGTCCGGTCGCTGCACGTGCACGTCGACCCGGCGCTGCTCACCGTCCCCGCGCTCGTCGACGTGCTCGTCGAGATCGAGGCCGGGCTGCCCGCGACCGCCGACCTCGTCGTCCCGTCGCGCCGCATCCACCTGCCGCTGTCGTTCGACGACCCCGTGATCGGCGAGGCCGTCGAGCGGTACCAGGCGGGTGTGCGGCCGTCGGCGCCGTGGCTGCCGTCGAACATCGAGTTCGTCCGCCGCATCAACGGCCTGACCTCGACCGACGACGTGCTCCGCACGATGACCTCGGCCGAGTACCTCGTCCTGGGCCTCGGCGACGTGTACCTCGGCGCGCCGCTCGCCGTGCCGCTCGACCCGCGGCACCGGCTCATGACGACCAAGTACAACCCGGCCCGCACGTGGACCGCGTCCGACACCGTGGGCCTCGGCGGCCAGTACCTGTGCGTCTACGGTATGGACTCGCCCGGCGGGTACCAGCTCGTGGGCCGCACCGTGCCCATCTGGTCCGGGCACCGCCAGCGCGGGGTGTTCGAACCCGGCAAGCCGTGGTTGCTGCGGTTCTTCGACCGGATCGTGTGGCACCCCGTCGGACCGGCCCAGCTGCTGGAGCAGCGGGAGGCCTTCGCCGCCGGGCGGCTGGAGGTCGAGGTCGAGCACGGCACGTTCTCGTACCGCGACCACCTCGCGCTCCTGGCCGAGCACTCCGACGACATCGCCGCGTTCCAGTCCCGCCAGGCCGACGCCTTCGCTGCGGAACGGTCCGCCTGGGCGGCGGCGGGCGAGCTCTCCGGACCCGCCGACGAACCGGCGGACTCGGCGGCCGAGCTGCCCGCCGAGGTCGACGTGCCCGAGGGGAGCGTGCTCGTCGAGGCGCCCATGGTCGGCAGCGTGTGGCGGGTCGAGGCGCAGGTCGGCGACGTCGTGGCCGAGGGCGACCTGCTGGTCGCCCTCGAGGCCATGAAGCTCGAGCTCGGCGTCGTCGCGCCCGCGGGCGGGCGGGTGCTCCGGGTGCTCGTCGAACCCGGGCAGCACGTCGCGCCGGGCACCCCGCTCGCGCTCGTGGCGGTGGGCGCATGACCGTGCTCGTGACCGGGACCGCGGTCGCTCGCGTCCGGGCGGCCTACGCGCGGATCGCGGAGGTCGACCGGCCCGAGGTGTGGATCACGCTCGTGCCGCTGGACGACGCCCTCGAGGCGGCGGCGGCGGTCGATGCCGCGCTCGCCGGCGGTGCCGACCTGCCGCTCGCCGGGACGACGCTCGCCGTCAAGGACAACATCGACGTCGCCGGGCTCCCGACGACCGCCGCCTGCCCGTCGTTCGCCTCCGGCCCCGCGGCCGTCTCGGCGCCCGCCGTGCAGCGGCTCGTCGACGCCGGCGCCGTGGTGATCGGCAAGACGAACCTCGACCAGTTCGCGACCGGGCTCGTCGGGACCCGGTCCCCGTACGGTGCCGTCCGGCACGCGACCCTGCCCGAGCGGGTGTCCGGCGGGTCCAGCTCCGGGTCGGCCGTCGCGGTCGCCCTCGGCATCGCCGACATCGGCCTCGGCACCGACACCGCCGGCTCCGGCCGGGTGCCCGCCGCGTTCGGCGGGATCGTCGGCATCAAGACGACCGTCGGGCTCGTGCCGACCACCGGCGTGGTCCCCGCGTGCCGGTCGTACGACGTCGTCACGACGTTCACCCGCGGGCTCGAGCTCGGCGCGCTGGCGACGCGGCTCATGGCGGTCGGCGGTGCGCGGACCTGGCCGGTCGACGTACGGCTCGGGCTGCGGGCCGCCCCCGTGGTCGCCGTGCCGCGCGTCGCGGACCTCGCCCCCCTCTCGCCCGGGTGGCGTACAGCCTTCGCGTCGGCGGTCGCCGCCGTCTCCGCGACCGGGGCATCCGTGCGGGTGGTCGACGTGTCGCCCATGCTCGACGCCGCCCGGCTCCTGTACGACGGCGCGATCCTCGCCGAGCGGTACGACGCCGTCGGGCCGTTCCTCGCGGCCGGTCCCGCCGACGCCGACTCGACCGTCGCGTCGATCATCCTCGCCGGCGCGGCGATCCCCGCCGCCGAGTACGTCGCCGACCGGGCCCGCCTCGACGCCGCCCGCGCCGCCGCGCTCGCCGCGCTCGACGGGTGCGACCTGCTGCTCCTGCCCACCACCACCGAGCACCCCACCATCGCCGCCGTCCAGGCCGACCCCGTCGGCATCAACCGACGGCTCGGCACCTACACGAACTTCGTCAACCTGCTCGACCTCGCTGCCGTCGCCGTCCCGGCGGGGGAGGCCGACGGCGGCCCGTTCGGCGTGACCGTCGTGTCCCGCGCGTTCGACGACCAGCTCGCGCTCGACCTCGCCGCGCGCCTGCTCGCCGGCAGCACGGCCCCCGGCGCTCTCGTCGCCGACCCGGGCGACGCTCTCGTCGCCGACCCGGGCGCCGCTCGCGTCGCCGACACGGGCGCGGCTCTCGTCGCCGACCCGGACGCCGCGCTCGTCGTCGACGCAGGCGTCGACGTGCTCGTCGTCGGGGCGCACCTGCGCGGACAGCCGCTGCACCACGAGCTCGAGGACCTGGGGGCTCGGTTCGTGGCCTCCGTCCGGACGTCCGACGCCTACCGGCTCGTCGCGCTCGACACGGTGCCCCGCAAGCCCGGCCTGGTCCGCGCCGGCCCCGGCCGCGGAGCACCGATCGCCGGCGAGGTGTGGCGCCTCTCGTCGGGGGCGCTCGGC
This sequence comes from Cellulomonas sp., assembly GCF_017744555.1. GTDB lineage: Bacteria > Actinomycetota > Actinomycetes > Actinomycetales > Cellulomonadaceae > Cellulomonas. Next base: position 109,242 of record NZ_JAGIBD010000001.1, read on the forward strand.
CGGTTCCTCGCCGAGCTGCCCGCGCCCATGAGCCTGGGCCGTGTCGAGCTGTCCGACGGGTCATGGGTGGTCGGGTTCGGCTGCACGGCCGAGGCCGGTGCCGCGGCGGCGGACGTCACCGCGGCCGGCGGGTGGGTCGAGGCGCTCCGCCGCGGCCTTCCCACCGTCGGCTGACCCGGCCTCCGGCCGGTGCCGACGTCCCGGTGCCGACGTCCCGGTGCCGACGTCCCGGTGCCGACGTCTCGGTGCCGACGTCTCGGTGCCGACGTCTCGGTTCCGACGCCTCAGTGCCGTCGTTCGCGGTCCCGGCCCGGGACGCGCAGCCCCGACGCGCGCAGCCGGCGGATGAGCTCACCGGCGCTCACCGGTACCGCCCCGAGGGCGACGAGTGCGTCGATCCGCTCGTCGGGCACGTCGTAGTGGTCGAGGTCGAACGCCCGCTCGGGCAGACCCGCCCGGGCGGCGAACGCGTGCAGCTCGTCGAGCGACGCGTCGCTGACCATGTGCGCCCAGTGCCGCCCGTGGCGGGGCCACAGGGGCGGGTCGACGAGCACGGTCACCGCCCGAGCGTACGTCGCCGTCGACGTGCGACCGCGGGACGCGCGCGCGAACCGCGGCAGGGCGCTCACGTCACACGGTGAACAGCCGCGACGCCTGCTGCTCGGCCTCCGCGTACGTGCGGGCGGCCGCGTGCATCGCGGCGCCGATCGACTCGAGCGACTGCTCCAGGCGCGCCTCGGTGGCCGACCAGTCCGTGAGCACGCCGGCGAAGGCCGTCGCGGCCCCGCCGCGCCAGGTGCCCTGCAGCTCTGCGAGCTGGCGGTGCATCGCGGACACCTCCGCGCGGATCGACGCCGTCCGCGCCTGCACCCCCGCGGCGGCCTGCGCGACCTGGGCGCTGTCGACCTCGAACCTCGTCATGCCGGACCTCCGTGCGTCGGCGGCGGCGCGCTCCGTGGCGCCGCCGGGTCCGCCGAACGTACGTCGGGACGGCACGCCGTCGTCGGGCACCGCCGGTCCGCCGTGGAGGGGCGCCGGCGGCGGAGGGCTGTGGGCGGTTCGGACCCAGCCGGGACGCGGCCGGAACCGAGTGCCGTGGCTCAGCAGGACACGACGGTGCGTGTCGCGTCCGTCGGCCGACCGCGCGGGAGCGTGCCGTGCTCGTTCGTTTCAGCGCCCGGAGGCGTCGTCCGCCCGGGCCGCCGCCGCGGCCGTGGCCGTCGCGTCGTCGGTCGCCCCGTTCGTGGTGTGCTCGGTCGCCGCGTCGGCCGCTGCCGCGTCCTTCTCGGCGTCGATCTTCACGAGCTCCTTCTCGAGCCGCTGCAGCTCGGCCGACACGTTCTGGCGGGCGGGCTCCTCCCACGCGGCGCCGAGCGGGCTGGAGAACAGCGACGGCCGGGCGAGCAGCTTGTGCAGGATGCGCAGGCGGGCCCGGACGTAGTCCTCGATCGGCAGGTGCGCGTACTCGGCGCGCACGTCGTGCAGGTACGCCTTGTAGCGCTGCGGCTCGGCGGCGAGCATCGCGAGGTCGGCGTCGCACAGCACGGCGCAGTCGAAGTCGGTCGGGTCGGGCGAGTGCCGGACGAGCGCGACGACGAGGTCGTGCACGCGTTGCGCGCGCCGCTCCGGGACGCCGAGCCGCGTCAGCTCGTCGTGCGCGAGGCGGGCGCTCGCGATCTCGTCCTCGCCGCCGCGGTTCGCGTACGTCTTGGCGTTCGCGGAGTCGAAGATCGCGCCGTGGTACCACGCGGCGAGCCGCACGAGGTCGGGCTCGTGGGTCTCCTCGACGAGCTCGTCGACCCGGACCAGCACGTCGACGAGGTGCTTGAGGTTGTGGAAGTCCCGTCCAGGGGAGGACCACCGGTCGATCAGCGCCTGCCCGGCGTCGCGGATCTCCTCGACGTCGGCGGTGGCACCGGCACCCAACGAGCTGCGCTGGTACGCGGACAACAACCACTGTGGTGCGTCATGGACGCCCATGGACAACAGCCTCACGACGGTGACTAGGACGCGTCATCGTAGCCCTCAGGCGGACGGTCCGTTGCTCGAACCGGACATGTGCACAGGCAGGGCGACGCGCACCGTGGTGCCACCGCCGGGCGTCTGCGCGAGGCCCACCGTGCCGCCGTGCGCGTCGACGATCGCCGCGACGATGGCCATCCCGAGGCCCGCACCGCCGGAGTCGCGGCCGCGCGACGCGTCGATCCGGTAGAACCGCTCGAACACCCGCGCGGCGTGCTCGGGGTCGATCCCGGGGCCGTGGTCGCGGACCTCGACGACGCCCACCGGCGTTCCGTCGGGGCCGGGGACGACCCCCACCGCGACCTCCACCGGCGTGCCTGACGGCGTGTGCTGGACGACGTTCCCGAGCAGGTTGGCGAGCACCTGACGCAGCCGCGGCTCCTCGCCGATCACCGTCACCGCGCCGGTCGGGGCGCCGGGGACGAGCGGTTCGAGGCGCGACGTGCGCGTCGGGTCGAGGGCGTGCAGGTCGCTGACCGCGTCCGCCGCGAGGACGGTGAGGTCGACGGGGTCGAAGCGCAGCGGCCGGTTCTCGTCGAGCCGGGCGAGCGCGAGGAGGTCCTCGACGAGGCCGCCCATGCGGGTCGCCGAGTCCTCGATGCGCCGCATGGTGTCGTCGACCTGGTCCTTCTCGGTGAGCGCACCCATGCGGTACAGCTCGCCGTACCCGCGGATCGTCGCGAGCGGCGTGCGCAGCTCGTGGGACGCGTCCGCGACGAACCGGCGCATGCGGGCCTCGGACGCGGTGCGCACGGAGAACGCCTGCTCGATCTGGGCGAGCATGCCGTTGAGCGCGGCGCCGAGCCGACCGACCTCCGTGGTGCCGGGAGCCGTCGCGACACGCTGCGACAGGTCGCCGGCGGCGATCGCGGCGGCCGTCGTCTCGATCTCCCGCAGCGGCTTGAGGGACCGGCGGACCGCCCAGCCGCCGACGAGGCCGCCGATCGCGACAATGCCGACGCCGGTGAGCGCGAGCGCGAGCGCCATGCGGCGCACGGTGTCCTCGACGCCCTCGAGCGGGAGCCCGACGGCGACCGTGCCGACCGGCTGCGCGCACGCCCGGTCCGGGCACACCGGGTACATCACGACGCGCCAGTCGGAACCCGAGTGGTCCGACCCGGTCGTGAACGGCTCGCCGGCGATGGCCACGACCTCGTCGGGCGACAGGTCGGGGACGTCCGGCGTGCCGTACGCGTTCGAGACGGTGCCACGCAGCCGGGAGTCGGACACGCCGGCGGCGGTCGTGTACTCGACGTAGTAGTCGCTCGGGTACGCCTCCTGCCCGAAGTCGCGCGCGCTGAAGGGGTTGAGCGCGTCGCTCGCGACGGCGCGGCCCTCGGTGACGAGCTTGCTGTCCAGCTGGCTGACGAGCGTGCGGCTCAGCAGGGTCGTGCCGGCGATCCCCGCGAGCACCAGGCCGATCGCGAGCAGCACGGTCGTGATCCCGACGAGCCGCGCGACGAGCGGGACGCCCGACCACCGCGCCCGGAGCCGGTCGGCCAGGGACGCGCTGCTCGGTGCCGCCGGGCGCGGCGTCGTCGGGTGGGCTGCCGCGGCCGCCGGGCCGGCCGGTGCGGCGGGCGGGTCGGGCGCGGCGACCGGTGGTGCGCCGGGCCGCGACGCGGGTGCGGGGGCTCCGGTCACGGCGTCTCGCGGAGCAGGTAGCCCACGCCTCGCTTGGTGTGGATGAGCGGCTTGAGGCGGTTGCCCTCGGCGTCGTCGAGCTGGTCCACCTTGCGCCGCAGGTAGGAGATGTAGGACTCGACGATGTTCGCGTCGCCGCCCCAGTCGTACTGCCAGACGTGGTCGAGGATCTGCGACTTCGACAGCACGCGGCCCGGGTTGAGCATGAGGTAGCGCAGCAGCTTGAACTCGGTGGGGGACAGCTCGACGGGCTGGCCGGCGCGGGTGACCTCGTGGCTGTCCTCGTCGAGCTCGAGGTCGGCGTACCGCAGCACGCTCGCGTCGAGGTCGAGGCCCGCGCCGGTGCGCCGCAGGATCGCGCGGATGCGGGCGACGACCTCCTCGAGGCTGAACGGCTTGGTGACGTAGTCGTCGCCGCCCACCGTGAGGCCCTGCACCTTGTCGGCCGTGTCGTCGCGCGCGGTGAGGAACAGGACGGGCACGTGGTGGCCGGTCTCGCGCAGGCGCCGCGTCACCGTGAAGCCGTCCATGTCGGGGAGCATGACGTCGAGCACCACGAGGTCCGGCTCGACATCCCGGGCCAGCCGCAGCGCGGCGCCCCCGTCGGCTGCGGCGTGCACCTCGAAGCCCGCGAAGCGCAGCGACGTGGAGAGCAGCTCGCGGATGTTCGGCTCGTCGTCGACGACGAGCAGGCGCGCCTCGGGCGCGGCGGGGACGGACGTCATCCACCCAGTGTGCCCACGGACCCTGGGTGCTGCCTGGGAGCCGGCTGCGAAGCCGGTCTCGACCCGCGGAGTACGACCGTGCTATTTTCGCGCGGTGAGCAAGGGCGAGGTGACCCGGCAGGCCGTCATCGACCGTGCGGTCGAGATCGCCGGGCGGCTCGGCGTCGCCGGCCTCACCATCGGCTCGCTGGCCTCGGCGTCCGAGCTGTCGAAGAGCGGCCTCTACGCGCACTTCCGGTCCAAGGAGGCGCTGCAGCTCGCGGTGCTGGGCGCGGCGCGCGAACGGTTCGTGGACCAGGTGATCCGTCCGGCGCTCGCGGCTTCTCGGGGCGAGCCGCGTGTCCGGGTGCTGTTCGAGCGCTGGCTGGTGGCCTCGACGGGCGGCAGCGCCGGCTGCCTGTTCGTCTCTGCGGCCACGGAGTTCGACGACCAGCCGGGACCGGTCCGCGACCAGGTGGTCCGCGACCACTGGGACCTCGTGGAGTCGCTCGCCCAGGTGTACCGCTCGGGCGTCAAGGAGGGGGCCTTCCGCGAGGACCTGGCCCCCGAGCAGTTCGCCCACGACCTGCACGGGCTGATGCTCGCGCACTTCCACGCGTTCCGGCTGCTGCACGACCCGGCGGCCGAGACCCGCACGCGCTTCGCGTTCGAGCGGCTCATGCAGTCGCTGCTGCCCGACTGACATTCCTCGAAGGAGTCCGCCATGACCTCGCCGTCGACCAGAAATAGCACGACCGTTCGTTCTTATCAGTTCGGTGTTCCGCCCGCGCTGAGGGCCGGCGTCCGCGCCGTCGATCCGTGGGCCCCCGACCTCGTCGCCCGCGGAGCCCTGCGGCTGTGGTGCCGCCCGCCGCACGCCAAGCACCGCCCGACGCTCGACGGCGGCACACAGTGGAGGCTCCCGTTCGGCCGCTCGCACATCGCCGGGCAGACGTGGGGCGACGGCCCGACCGTCGTCCTCGTGCACGGCTGGGGCGGCCACCGTGCGCAGGTCGCCGGACCGCTCGTGGAGCCGCTCGTCGCCGCCGGGCTCCGCGTCGTCGCCTACGACGCCCCCAGCCACGGCGAGTCCGGACCCGGTGCGCTCGGGGGGCGGCAGTCGACGCTGCCCGAGCTGGTCGCCGCGCTCGACGCCGTCGTCGCCGCCCACGGACCGGCCCACGCCGTCGTCGCGCACTCGCTCGGAGCCGCCGCGAGCGCCCTCGCGGTGCTCGACGGCACCCCGACCGAGCGGCTCGCGCTGATCACCCCGCTCGCCGCGCCGCTGACGTACGTGACCGCGTTCGGCACCGCCCTCGGGCTCGGCGACACGAGCCGGCACCGCCTCGTCGTGCGCATGGAGTCGCTCGTCGACCGCCGCCTGTCCACGCTCGACGTGCCCGTCCGGGCCGCCAACGCCCGGCACCGGCTGCCGCCCGCGCTCGTGCTCTCCGACCGGGCCGACAAGGAGGCCGACCACGAGGACGGCCCCCGCATCGCGCGCGCCTGGCCCGGCGCCGAGCTCGTCGTCACGGACGGTCTCGGGCACCGGCGGATCCTGCGCGACGAGGAGACGATCAAGCGCGTCGTGGCGTTCGTCGGCGGCTGAGATCACCCTGCGCGTGTCCGAACCGATACCCGTTGAGGGACTTCCGACGGTTCTGAGCGCGTGTCCAAGCCGGTACGGTGCTTCCTCGTGACCGATGCAACCACCCCCGTGCTGACCGTCGTCCAGCTCGACGACGGTGTGTCGCTCGACCGCTTCGCGGACTGGCTCGACGGTGTCGACGTCCGTCTCGTGCGCGCCGACCTCGGCGAGAGCGCCGGACCTGCGGACGCCCTCGACGGCCTGCTCGTGCTCGGCGGCCAGATGTCCGCCAAGTCGAACGAGCCCGGCATCGCGGAGACGCGTGCCCTGCTCACCGACGCCGTCGCCGCCGGCGTGCCGACCCTCGGCATCTGCCTCGGCGCGCAGCTGCTCGCCGTCGCCACCGGCGGCCAGGTGCACGTCGCTGCCCCTCCCGGGCGCGAGTCGGGGATCATCGACGTGCACTGGCGGCCCGAGGCCCTGGACGACGAGCTGGTCGGCGGGCTCGTCGACGCCGACCTCCCCGAGGAGCGGCGCGCCACCCGGATGCCGAGCATGCACGCCGACGCCATCGTCGACCTGCCGCGCGCCGCCCGGTGGCTCGCGCACTCGCGGGCCTACCCGTACCAGGCGTTCCGCGTCGGGTCGGCGTGGGGCGTGCAGTTCCACCCCGAGGCGTCGCCCGCCACGCTGCACGCGTGGGCGTCCCTGCACGACGACGTCGACACCGACGCCGTCGACGCCGCGGCGGCCGAGCACGACGAGGTCGTCGCCGGTGCCGGGCGCGTGCTGGCCCGGGCGTTCGCGGGCATCGTCGTGGCCCGCGCCGCGGAGCGCACCCCCGCCTGACCTCACGTCTACTCACGACTGCGGCCGGCGCCCCCTCAGGGGACGCCGGCCGCAGTCGTTCCGCCAGACGCCGTGCCGAGCTCGGCAGCTGCGCGCCAGTTCGGTACTTCCGGTCGAGTTCGGCAGCTGCAGCTACCCAACTCGACCGGACGTACCGAAGTCGGCGGAGAGTGCCGAGGTCAGGCGTCGCGCGGGGCGTCCTGCGGGGCCTCGATCTGGGCCGTCACCGGGGTCGTGCCGAGCTGGGTCGGGGCGCTGCCCGACTTGAGCGCCTGCAGACGAGCCTCGATCTCGAGCTGCTCGCCCGACGACTCGAGCTCGGCGAACTGCGCGTCGAGCGACGACGACGCGAGCTCCGCCTGACCCATCGCGAGCGCCTCCTCGCGGCGCACCTTCTCCTCGAAGCGCGCGAGCTCGCTCGTCGGGTCGAGGACGTTGATCGAGCTGATCGCCGTCTGCACGGTCTGCTGCGCCTGCGCCGACTTCTGCCGGGCGACGAGCGTGTCGCGGCGGGTCTTGAGCTGGCCGAGCTTGTCCTTCATCTGCGCCAGGCCGGTCTTGAGCTTCTCGACGGTCTCGCGCTGCGAGGCGATGAGCGGCTCGGCGTCGCGGACCTCGCCCTCGGCGGTGATCTGCTTGCCGAGCGCGACCTTCGCGAGGTTGTCGAACCGGTCGGCCTTGACCTGGTCGCCCGCGGCACGGGCCTGGTCGGCGGCCGTCGACGCGGCGAGCGCCTTCTGCCCCCACTCGCGCGACGCCCGCACGTCCTCGTTGTAGTCCTGCTCGGCGAGGCGCAGGTTGCCGATGGTCTGCGCGATGGCCTTCTCGGCCTCGGCGATGGAGTTGGTGTAGTCGCGGACCAGCTGGTCCAGCATCTTCTGCGGGTCCTCCGCCTGGTCGATCAGCGCGTTGATGTTCGCGCGGGTCAGCTGCGTGATGCGGCCGAAGATGCTCTGCTTCTCGGTCATCGTGCCCTTGCCTCTCGTCGTCCGTGCTCGTCGTGCCGTTGCTCGTGCCGTTGCTCGTCCAGCTCTGCGTCGTTCACGCGCGGGTCAGAACCCGCCGCCGAAGCCGCCGTCCCCGAAGCCGCCGCCGTCGCCGCCTCCGCCCCAGCCGCCACCGCCTCCGTCGCTCCAGCCGCCGCCGTGGTGCCCGCCGCCGAACCCGCCGCCGCCGCGCAGGATCGAGTCGAGCAGGATGCCGCCGAGCACCATCCCGCCGACGTTGTTGAAGCCGCCGCCCTGCCGCCCGCCGACCCCGGCGAAGTCCTGCTGGTGCTCGACGTCCGCCTGTGCGAGCTGCTGCGCCTCGACCGCGAGCTCCTGCGCCCGGCGGCCGGACTCCAGGGCCTGCTCGGGGTCGTGCCCGCGCTGGTCGAGCGCCTGGCTGCGCAGCCGCTCGGCCTCCGCGAGCCGGGTGCGGGCCTCGGGGCCGATCGCGCCGCGGCGGGTCGCGATGAAGTCGCTCGTGGCGCGCAGCGTCGAGTCGAGCCGGCCGATGAGGTCGTCGAGCAGGCCCAGGGCGCGGCGGGCGCGCTCGTCGGCCTCGCGCATGGGGGCGAGGGCGGCGTCGAGCGCGGCCTCCGCCTCGGTGATGGTCCGCAGCGCCGCGAGCGGGTCGCCCGTGCCGGCGCGGGCCGTGCGGGCGGTCTCGATGGCGGCGGTCGCGGTGGCGGCCGGGCCGGCGACGTCCTGGTTGGTCGCGGCCAGGCGGCGGACGTCGGCGAGGTCGGACGAGATCGACGCGATCGCGGCGTCGAGCCGCGGGCCGATCGACGCGAGCGTCGCGCCGGCCCGGTCGACCGCGTCGAGCAGCGTCGACACCTGGTCCAGCGCCTCCTCGGTGGCGCGCGCGTACCCGACGGCGGTGCCGCGCTCGTCGCGCGCGACGGCCTCGCGACCCTTCGCGATGGTCGCCGCGATCTCCTCGAGCAGCAGGCGCGCCTGGTCGGGGTTGTGCGTGACGGACGCGAGCGCGCTGGCCGGGTACTGCGCCGCGAGCGTCGTCAGCGTCGCGCGGGTCGGCTCGATGCGGCCCTGCAGCGCCGCGGCCGACTGCTCGTGCGCGTCGAGCGCCTGCTCGACGCCCGCCTGCAGGTCGCGCAGGTGGTCGAAGCCCGCCTTCTGCGCCTCCAGGTCCGCCGCGACCTGCTGGCACTGCCGCAGGATGCGCGTCGCCGTCTCGCGGACCTGCGGCTCGGAGTCGGGGATGTCGTCGTCGAGCGTCTGGCGCAGCCGGAACGCCTCCGTGACGCGCTGCTTCGCGCCGGCGAGGACCTCCTCGAACTCCTTCGTCGCGCTCGGGCCGAACTGCGCCTGCGCGAAGCCGAGCTCCTGCTCCGACGTGCGCAGGGCGTCGTCGATCGCGACCAGCGCGGTCGACGAGCGACGGTCGAGCTCGGCCGTCGGGAGCATCGCGAGCTCGTCGGCGGGTGCCGCCTGCGGGGCCGCCGCGACCTGCTGGCGCCGCGAGCGGCCGCGGATCCAGCCGACCAGCACGAAGACGCCGATGACGAGCAGGCCGACGAGGAGGATCCCGCCGAACCCGAAGCCGCCCGCGCCGCCGCCCGTCGCCTGCTCGCGCAGCCCGTCCGCCGCGGCGATCGCGGCCCCGGCCCAGTCGTCGTTGCGGAGCTGGTCCTCCGTCGCGCGGGCGACCTTCTCGACGTCGCTGGTCGACAGGTCTCCCGTGGACTGCGGGACGAGTGCGTAGCGGCGGGCGTCGGTCGCGACGGCCAGCACGAAGTCCTCGCTTCCGAGACCGGACTGCTGCGCCGTGTCCTGCGCCCACGCCACGGGGTCCGCGCCGCCGAAGTCCGACACGTAGACGACGTAGAGCTGGTACTGCGTGTCCTGCGCGAGCTTGTCGAGGGCCGCCTGCACCTCGCCCTGCTGGCCGTCGAGGGCGCCCACCTGGTCGGTGATCTCGCCCGTCAGGGTCTGCGGCTCGGCCGCCGACGCCGGGGTCCCTCCCACCAGCAGGAACAGGCCGAGCAGGGCAGGGACGAGGAGCAGCGACGCACGACGACGGGGGAGCACCCGATGATCCTTCCGGAGGGCTGTACCGGTCGCAACGAGGGATGTGCCGAACGGGTTCCCCAGACCACCCGGCACCGCTCCGACGGGTGCTCACGGGTGCGGGAGCACGGCGTCGCGCGGCGCGATATTCCGTTGGCGGCCGCCGCGAGCGGCCGGAGCATGGGCCGCATGGTGGCGAGGCGGCGGGCCGACATGTTCACGGCGGACGGGCGTCCGTCGGACGACGACCCCCGCGAGCACGGGCCCCACCTCGGCGACGAGCGCACCACCCTCGCCGAGTCGTTGCGGCGCCAGCGGCTGACGCTGGAGCTCAAGTGCGGCGGGTTGGACGCGGAGGCGATGGCCCGGCGCTCGGTCCCGCCGTCGACGCTCTCGCTGCTCGGCCTGGTGCGGCACCTCGCCGAGACGGAGCGCGACACGTTCCGGGTGATGCTCGCCGGTGAGGACGTGCCGCGGCTGTACACCACGCCCGACGAGCCGGACGGCGACTTCGACGGCGCCGTGCCGGACGACGCGGTCGTCGCGCAGGCGTGGGACGACTGGCGTGCTGAGGTGGACTTCGCCACGCGGTTCGTCGCGCAGGCGGCGAGCCTCGACCTGACGGTCGACGACGGCGACAACACCAAGGGCAGCGGCGGCGGGGCGATCTCGCTGCGCGAGCTGCTCGTCGGGATGATCGAGGAGTACGCGCGGCACCTCGGCCACGTCGACCTGCTGCGCGAACGCATCGACGGGCGGCTCGGCCAGTGACGGGGGGTGCGCGGTGAAGCCGTGGCGACGCCGCTCGGTGCCGGTCGGGCGCGGCTGCGCGCGCGGCGGTCGGCGGCCGCACGTCGGAGCAGCCGCGCTGCCGCCGCGAGGGGAACGATCCCGACCCGTGCCGCTGACGCCGCCCCGGCGACGAGCCCGGTGGTGAACCTGCCGCTGCGCCCGTCCGGTCAGTCGCGCTCGAGCTCGTCGTCCTTCGGGTGCAGCAAGTCCTCGGCATCCACGATCGTGTAGGCGTACCCCTGCTCCGCCAGGAAGCGCTGCCGGTGGGCCGCGAAGTCCTGGTCGACGGTGTCGCGCGCGACGACCGTGTAGAAGTGCGCCGTCTTGCCGTCGGCCTTGGGCCGCATGATCCGGCCGAGCCGCTGCGCCTCCTCCTGGCGGGACCCGAACGAGCCGGACACCTGGATGGCGACGGACGCCTCGGGCAGGTCGATCGAGAAGTTCGCGACCTTCGACACGACGAGCTTGTGGATCTCGCCGTTGCGGAACGCGTCGAACAGCCGCTGCCGCTCGCTCACCCGTGTCTCGCCCGTGATGAGGTCGGCGCCGATGTGCTCGGCGAGCTCGTGGAGCTGGTCGAGGTACTGGCCGATGACGAGCACCTGGTCGCCGGTGTGCTTCGCGACGAGCTGCTCGACGACCTTGTTCTTGCCCGCGGCGGTCGCCGCCAGGCGGTACTTCTCCTCCGGCTCGGCCGTCGCGTACGCCATGCGCTCGCCGTCGGGCAGCGTGAGGCGCACCTCGATGCAGTCGGCGGGGGCGATGTACCCCTGCGCCTCGATGTCCTTCCAGGGCGCGTCGAACCGCTTGGGGCCGATGAGGCTGAACACCTCGTCCTCGCGGCCGTCCTCGCGCACGAGCGTCGCGGTGAGGCCGAGCCGGCGGCGCGCCTGCAGGTCGGCCGTCATGCGGAAGATCGGCGCGGGCAGCAGGTGCACCTCGTCGTACACGACGAGGCCCCAGTCGCGGGCGTCCAGCAGCTCGAGGTGCGTGTAGACGCCCTTCCGCTTCGTCGTGAGCACCTGGTACGTCGCGATCGTGACCGGGCGGATCTCCTTGCGGGCGCCCGAGTACTCGCCGATCTCGTCCTCGGTCAGGGTCGTGCGCTTGACGAGCTCGTCGCGCCACTGCCGGGCGGAGACCGTGTTCGTCACGAGGATGAGCGTGGTGGTCGACGACTTCGCCATCGACGCCGCGCCGACGATCGTCTTGCCGGCCCCGCAGGGGAGCACCACGACGCCCGACCCGCCGTGCCAGAACCCCTCGACGGCCTGCTCCTGGTACGGGCGCAGGTGCCAGCCGTCCTGCTGCAACGCGATCGCGTGCGCCTCGCCGTCGACGTACCCGGCGAGGTCCTCGGCGGGCCAGCCGAGCTTGAGCAGCACCTGCTTGAGGTGCCCGCGCTCGGAGGGGTGGACGACCACGTCGGTGTCGTCGACCCGTGCGCCCAGCAGACCGGCGGTCCGCTTGGACCGGACGACCTCGGCGAGCACCGCGGCGTCGAGCGCGTGCAGCACGAGCCCGTGCACGGGGTGCTGCACGAGCTGCAGGCGCCCGTACCGGGACATCGTCTCCGCGACGTCGACCAGCAGCGCGTGCGGCACCGGGTAGCGCGAGTACTCGAGCAGCACATCGACGACCTGCTCGGCGTCGTGGCCGGCGGCCCGCGCGTTCCACAGGCCCAGCGGCGTGAGCCGGTACGTGTGCACGTGCTCGGGGGCACGCTCCAGCTCCGCGAACGGCGCGATGGCCCGTCGGCAGGCCTCGGCCTGGTCGTGGTCCACCTCGAGCAGCAGCGTCTTGTCGCTCTGCACGATCAACGGGCCGTTCGTCACGGGCTCTCCTCTTCTCGGGTGACCGACGCGATGCGGTGCACCGCGATGGTCAGCTCCGCCTCGCGGGCGGGGTCCACGGCGCGCACGCGACCCCCTTCGACGAGCACGGGTCGCAGCAGCCGCTTCTCGGTGAGGCCCTGGGGCCCGACGAGCTCCACCCACACGGGTGCGCGCTCGGCGGCCGCCTCGCGCAGCAGCACCAACGCCCCGGCGGGGTCGGCTGTTCCGGCGATGGTGCTCCTCGCCTGCTTGCCGGGCGTCACGGGAGCGGGGGCGGCCGCCGTGTGGTCGTCGTCGGCGCGGCGCAGCCGGGGGACGAGCGCGGCCAGCCGGTCCGCGGGCAGGGCCTCCTGGGGCCCGACGACGGCCGCGGCGTCCGCCGCCCGACGTCGCGCCGCGGCCGCGCCACGACGCCCGACCCGGCGCACCTCGGGCGTCAGGTGCAGCACCTGTCCGTCCGGCCCCTCCGCGACGGGCGCGAGCCCGACGTCACGCAGGACGTCGACGAGCTCGCGCGTGCTCGCCTGCGCGACCAGCACGGTCGGGGCGAGCGCCACGAGGCCGAGGTCGGAGAACCGGGGGTCGTCGACGAGGCCCGCGAGCAGCGTGGGGTCGTCGGCGCGCAGGTAGCTCGACGCGGCACCGGCGCGCAGCCGCCCGTGCCGGCGGGCCGCGTCGCGGACCAGGTACTCGAGCGGCTGGGGGACCGGGCCGCGCGCGTGCGCCTGGAGCTCGGCGAGCAGCGCGTCGGCCGTCGACCCGGCGTCGAGCGCGGCGCGCACCGAGTCGGCCGTGAACCGCACGGTCACCGCGCCGCCGCGTGACTCGACGCGCGCGGTGCGGTCGAGCAGGTCCTCGAGCGCGGCGGACGGGCGGCCCGGCACGATGCCCGTGAGGTCGCCCTGCAGCAGCACCTCGTCGACGGCGGACGGCAGGGAGGCGGCGAGCGCGGCGGCGGCGTCCTCGCCCGCGACGAGCGCACGGCCCGCGTCGGACAGCGCACCCGCGCCCAGCACGCCGAGCAGCCCCGCCTCGTGCAGCACCGCCTCGACCGCGTTCGTCGGCGGCACCGAGCGGGGCGTGCGCCAGCGCAGCACCTCGAGCACCTGCGGAGCGGTCAGCGCGACCCCACGGCCCGCGTCGGCAAGCGTGCCGAGCACCGTCGCACGCAGCCGCGGGGCCCACGCCCGGACGAGCTCGGGGTCGAGCGCGGCCCGCAGCGCGCTGCGCTCGTCGCGCGTGCCGACCAGCCACGCCGCCCGCGGGGAGATGAGCCACGCGTGCGCCAGCGCCGCCCACCGGTCGGCCACGTCCTGGCCCCACCAGTCGTCGACCGCGACCGTCGGCACGAACGACGGGACCTCCTCGCCGTCGTCCGCGACGAACCCCGCGGCGCCCGCGAGCTCGACGACGAACGCGGCCTCGCCCTCGTCGACCTCGAGCACCGCCGCGGTCCGCTTGAGCTCCCGGACACCCAGGCCGCCCGCCCGCAGCACGGGCGGCGGCGACTGCTCCCACGACCGCGCCAGCCGCGCGACGAGGCGGGCCACCCGTTCACCCGCGGCGGCGGACTCGGACGCGACGAGCGCGTCGGCCCGGACGGCCGCGTCGTGCGGCAGGGGCGGGGCGGTCGCCGGGCTGCGGTGGGTGCGGCCGCCGCGCAGCGTGAGCGCGACAGCCCGCGGCAGCAGCACGTGCTTGGTGTCGCCCGGGACGAGCAGGCCGTGCCGCAGCAGCCAGGTGACGGCCGTCGCGGTGGGGCTGCCCGGCGACGGCGACAGGCCGACCGGCGGGCCCCACGTGAGCGCGTCGAGCACCTGGCGGGCACCCGCCGGGGCGTCGTCGAGCAGCGTGCGGACCACGTCGGGGTCGGTCGGCGGGTGCACCGCGCGGTGGTGGTCCACCGGGGCCAGACCCGCCGGGTACGGGCCGAGGGCCTCGGGCAGCCCGGGAGACGGGTGCAGCGCCGCGTCCGGGTCGGTGTCCTCGGGGAAGACGAGCGCGCGCGCCTCCGCCGCCCGCAGCGCGCCTTCGACGGCGGCGGTGGCGGCCTCGTCGGCGGTCCCTGCGACCGCACGCACCACCTGCGCGGCCGACACGGGCCCGGACTCGTCGAGCGCGACCACGGCCTCGAGCACCTGGAGGACGCCCGCGTCGACGGACGCGAGCGCGCGGTCGAGGCTCGACCGGCTCGTCGCGCGGACCGCCAGCGACGACAGCGTCGACGGCGACGGGGCGGCCAGGTCGGGGCGCAGCCGCAGCAGGGCGACGAGCTCGTCGTCGCTGCGCGCCCGCAGGTACCCCGTGAACGTGGCCATCCGCACCACGATACGTGCGCTGGGTGCCCGCCCGGCTGCCGGGTGCGGGTTCCGGTGCGGCGGTGGTCGCCGAGTCCGGTGGGTGTCGCCGAGTCCGGTGGTTGTCGCCGAGTCATGGGGTTGCAGGCGCCGGACTCGGCGACAACCCACGGACTCGGCGTCGGGCCCGGCGACCGAGTGGCTCATCGACGGTGTCGCGCCCAGGCTGGTGCTCGGGTCCGCGGCGGTCGGGCTCACGGTGTCCGACGTCGGCTCCTGGCCCGTCCCGGAGCGGTTCGTGCACCATGTCGACACGCTCGCCTGCACGCGCGCGAGCGAGCCCCTCGTCACCCCGGAGGCCACGCGTGACCACCCTGATCGACGCCGACGTCCTCGCCGGCCTGCGCGCCGACGCCGCCGCCCAGCTCCCCGAGATCGCCGCGCTGCGGCACGCCCTGCACCGCACCCCCGAGCTCGGCCTCGACCTGCCCGCGACGCAGCGCCTCGTGCTCGACGCGCTCGCGCCGCTCGGACTCGAGGTCACCACCGGTGACCGTCTGTCGTCGGTCGTCGCGGTGCTGCGCGGCGACCGGCCCGGTCCGGCGGTGCTGCTGCGCGGCGACATGGACGCGCTACCGGTGACCGAGGACAGCGGCGAACCGTTCTCGTCCGAGAACCCCGGCGTCATGCACGCGTGCGGGCACGACCTGCACGTCGCGGGGCTCGTCGGGGCCGCCCGCCTGCTCGCCGCCCGGCGCGCGGCGATCGCGGGGTCGGTCGTCCTCATGTTCCAGCCCGGCGAGGAGGGCGACCACGGCGCCCGGCTCATGATCGAGGAGGGCGTGCTCGACGCCGCCGGGTCCCGCGTGGTGGCCGCGTACGGGCTGCATGTCCTGTCGTCGATGCTGCCCGCCGGGCTGGTGACGTCCCGTCCCGGCACGATGCTCGCGGCCGCCGACACCGTCCACGTCACCGTCACGGGCCGCGGCGGTCACGGGTCCATGCCGCACCTGGCGGCCGACCCCGTGCCCGTCGCCGCCGAGATCGTGCTCGCACTGCAGGCGATGGTCACGCGGCAGTTCGACATCTTCGACCCCGTGGTCGTCACCGTCGGCCGCATCGAGGCGGGGACGACCGACAACGTCATCCCGTCGACGGCCCGGCTCGAGGCCACGGTCCGGACGTTCTCCGAGGCCGTGCACGCCGTGGTCCCCGAGCGGCTCGCGCGGCTGTGCGAGGGGATCGCGGCCGCGCACGGCATGACCGTCGACGTCGACTATCAGCGCGGGTACCCCGTGACGTCGAACACCCCGGCCGAGGTCGACCGCGCCGCGGCCCTCGCGCGCGGCCTGCTCGGCGACGAGGCGTACCACCCCGCGCCGCAGCCGCTGTCCGGCGCCGAGGACTTCTCCTACCTGCTGCAGGAGGTGCCCGGCGTCTACCTCGGGCTCGGGGCCACGCCCGTGGGGGAGGACCCGCAGACCGCCGCCTACAACCACTCCGCCCAGGCCCGGTTCGCCGACGAGGCGCTCGCGGTCGGCCCGGCCGTGCTCGCCGCCCTGGCGCTCGACCGTCTCGCGGAGGGCTGACCGCGCGGGGTCGCCCCGTCCGGGGCGCGCCCGGTGCCTGTGGCGCGCTCCGCACGCGGCGGGCCCGGTAGCCTGGAGGGTCAGGACGTTCTTACTTCTCTCACGACAGGGGTCTGCCGTGCCCACCGGCAAGGTCAAGTGGTTCGACACCGAGCGCGGCTTCGGTTTCATCGCCGGCGACGACGGCGGCGAGGTCTTCCTGCACGCGTCGGCTCTCCCCGAGGGCGTCGTGCCCAAGCCCGGTACCAAGGTCGACTTCGGCGTCGCCGACGGTCGCCGCGGCCCCCAGGCGCTGTCCGTGAAGATCCTCGACCCGCTGCCGTCGGTCGCGAAGGCCGCCCGCAAGCCGGCCGACGACATGGCGGTCATCATCGAGGACCTCATCAAGGTGCTCGACAAGGTCGGCAACGACCTGCGTCGCGGCCGCTACCCCGAGAAGGCCCGCGCCACGCAGTACGCGACGCTGCTGCGTGCCGTGGCCGACGACCTCGAGGCCTGACGGTGGCCGCAGCGACGAAGGACGCCGTGCTCGGGTCGGCCGTCGACCTCGCGCGCGACGTCGCGATCGGCATCGCCGAGCAGCCGTCGGACGTCGGCGACTACCTCGGCCTCGTCGTCGAGGGCGAGCGGCTGGTCTCCCACCGGTTCGCCTGCAACGCCAAGGGCTACCGCGGCTGGGAGTGGACCGTCACGGTCGCGCGCGTGCCCCGCGGCCGGTCCGCGACCGTGTGCGAGGCCGAGCTGCTGCCCGGCGAGGACGCGATCCTCGGTCAGGCGTGGGTGCCGTGGGCCGACCGGCTGCGCCCCGGCGACATCGGTCCCGGTGACGTGCTCCCGTTCAAGGCCGACGACCCCCGTCTCGAGCCCGGCTGGACGCCCACCGGTGACCCCGAGCTCGACGAGGTCGCGATCGACGAGCTCGCGCTCGCCCGCGTGCGGGTGCTCTCGCCCCAGGGCCGTGACGAGGCCGCCGAGCGCTGGTACCGCGGGTCGCACGGCCCGACGACGGCCGGTGCGCTCGCGTCGTCCGCCGCGTGCGGGTCGTGCGGGTTCCTCGTGCCCCTGCAGGGGTCGCTCGGCACCGTGTTCGGGGTCTGCGCGAACGAGTGGTCGCCCGACGACGGCCGCGTCGTCAGTCTCGACCACGGGTGCGGCGCCCACTCCGAGACCGACGCCGGGACGCCGCCGAGCGACTGGCCCGCGCCAGCGCCGCTGATCGACGAGCTGCTCGTCGAGGTCGTCGACCGCGGTGCACCGCGCGGCGAGCGGGACCGGGCGGCTGCTGCGACGGCCGCGGTGACCGCGGACCTGCCGGTCGACGTCGCCCCGGTCGAGGACGCCCCGGTCGAGGACGCCGCGGTCGAGGACGCGTCGGTCGAGCAGGCCCCGGTGGACGAGGCGCCCGTCGAGGACACGCCCGTCGACGACACGCCCGTCGAGGACATGCCCGTCGAGGACACGCCCGTCGAGGACGCGCCCGTCGAGGACGCGCCCGTCGAGGACACGCCCGTGGAGAGCGCCGCGCTCGACGAGGTGCCCGCGGAGGAGCCTCCGGTCGACGAGGTGCCCGCCGAGCAGGCTCCGGCCGACGAGCCGCCGACCGAGCCCGAACCGGAGCGGTGACCGCCGACGCCTTCGGCACGGCGGCCCTGCGGGCTGCCGTCCTGGGGGCGTGGCGCGCGCTGCCCGCGAGGTTGCGCGAGGACGCCAACACGGAGGAGGACCACGCCCGCGGGTACTACCGCGACCGCGTGCTCGTCGAGCTCGCGCAGAACGCGGCGGACGCGGCGGCACGCGCGGGTGTGCCGGGGCGGCTTCTGCTGCGGCTCGTGCAGGCCGAGGGCGGCACGGTGCTGGTCGCGGCGAACACCGGGGACCCGCTCGACGCGGAGGGGGTCGCGTCGCTCGCGTCGATGCGGGCGTCGTCGAAGCGCCCGGACGGGCGGAACCGGACCGTGGGGCGGTTCGGGGTCGGGTTCGCGGCGGTGCGGGCCGTGGCGGACGAGGTCTCGGTGCTGTCGACGAGCGGCGGCGTGCGGTTCTCGGTCGCCGACACGGCGGAGCTGCTCGCGCAGGTCGCGGCGGAGGTGCCGGTGCTGGCGGACGAGGTGCGTCGCCGCGACGGTCAGCTGCCCGCCCTGCGGCTGCCGCTCCCCGCCGACGGGCGGCCGCCGACGGGGTACGACACCGCGGTGGTGCTGCGGCTGCGCGACGAGGTGGCGGCCGACGAGGTCCGCGGGCTGCTGCGCGACGTGGGCGACCCGTTGCTGCTGGGCCTGCCGGCGCTCGTCGAGGTGCTCGTCGAGGACCTCACGTCGGACGTGCCGCCGCGCCGGGTCGCGGACGTCGAGCAGCGGTGGGTCGTGGCGTCGGACGAGGGGGAGCTGCCGCTCGCGCTGCTCGCGGACCGGCCCGTCGAGGAGCGGGCGGCGCGCGACTGGCGGGTGACGTGGGCGTTGCCCCGGCACGGCACGGACCCCGCCACGCGCGTGGTGCACGCACCGACCCCGACGGACGAGCCGAGCACGGTGCCGGCGCTGCTCGTCGCGACCCTGCCGCTCGACCCGACGCGGCGGCACGTGGCGACAGGTCCGCTCACGGACGCGCTGCTCGACCACGCGGCCGACGTCTACGCCCGGCTGGCGACCGACGTGGCGGCCGCGGGTGGCGACGTGCTCGCGCTCGTCCCGACCGGGTTCGCGGCGGGAGCGCTCGACGGCGACCTGCGCGCGCGCCTCGTCGACCGGCTGACGCGGACGCCGCTGCTGCGCCCCGCCGAGGCCCCGGAGGACGCCACGGACGTCGTCCTCGTCGCGCCCGGCACGGCCGTCGCGCTGCAGGGTGCGGCGGGCCACGACACCCGCGCGCTCGCGGCACTGGGCCGTCGCCTGGCCGGGCTCGTGCGGCTGCCCGCCGGCCGGGACGCGCAGGCCCGCACGGTCGGGGTCGAGGTGCGCTCGCTCGCGGACGTCGTCGAGGACCTGCCGGGCGTCGTCGACGCCGACTGGCGGGACCTGTACGACGCGCTGGCCGGCCTCGCGGGCGATCCGCAGGCCCGCGAGGCGCTCGGTGCGCTACCGGTGCCGCTCGCGGACGGGCGGGTCGTGCGGGGTGCGCGGGGCACGCTCGTGCTGCCCGAGGAGCTGGCGGAGCGCCTCGAGCCGGACACGCTGCGCACGCTCGGCCGGTGGGGCGTCCGGGTGGTCGACCCGGCGGCCGAGCACCCGGTGCTCGTGCGGCTCGGCGCGGTCGACGCCGACGCGGCCGAGGTCCTCGCGCAGCCGGCTGTGCGGCGGGCGGTGCTCGCGCAGGCGGACGACGACGACCTCGCGACCGTCGACGAGGTCACCGACGCGGTCCTCGCGCTCGTGTCGGCGGCGACCCACGACGACGACGCGCCACCGCCGCCGTGGCTCGGCCTGCTGACGATCGACGCGGCCGACGGGGAGCCGACGCCGGCCGACGGGCTCGTGGTGCCCGGGTCGGTCGCGGCGCGTCTGCTCGACGACCGCGTGATGGCTCCGGTCGCGGTCGCCGTCCTCGACCGGTGGGACGAGCGCACGCTCACCGCCGTCGGGGTGCGCGCCGACCTGGTGCTCGTGCGCGTGCAGGACGTGGTCGTCGACCCGCTCGCGCTCGACACCGACGCGCAGGACGACGCGACGCTGGCTGCCCGGTCGCTCGACGGCTGGGAGGACTACCTGGTCCACCTCGCGGAGCGCCTCGGCGCGGGCGCCTACGTGGGGGAGGCGACGGCGGTGGCGGACCTCGACGCGGTGGCCGACGGTGCGTGGCCCGACGTGCTCGAGCGTCTCGCGACCGTGCCGCGGCTGCGCCGGGCGCTCGTCGAGCCCGTGCGGGCGGAGCTCGGCGGGACAGCGCCGTCGTACACCGCGTGGTGGCTGCGTGAGCGCGCGGGGCTCGGGCTCGGCGGGCCGTTCGCGATCGGGGAGGCCGTCGCCGGGGTGCTGTCGCCCGTGCCGGACGTGCTCGCGCGCGTCGACGAGGGCGTGCAGCGCGCGCTGGGCGGCGTCACCGCGTTCGACGAGCTCGACGGGACCGCGTGGAGCGAGCTGCTCGCCGGGTGGGGTCCCGCCGGGTCGCCCGTCGCGCCGTCGGTCGCGGTGGCCGTGTGGGCGGCGATGGCGCCCGACCGCCCGCCGGAGCTGGTGCCCGCGCTCGTCGCGCCGGACCGGGTGGCCCTCACGCACGCCGAGGACGTGGCGGTCGCGGGTGCGCCCATGTGGTGCCAGCGGACGGACGTGGCGGCGATCGTCCCCGCGGCCGACCCGCGTGCGGCCGCGGAGGCGCTCGACGTCGCGCTCGTCGAGGAGCTCGCGGACGGGCTCGTCGGAGGCGACCCGGGCGAGACGGCCGACGTGCCGGACGTCGTGCGGACCGTGCTGCCGGACGCGCCCACGACGTGGGTCGAGCACGAGGACCTGCTCGTCGACGGCACGCCCGTCCAGTGGTGGGTCGAGGGGACGGGGAGCGGGGCCGTCGTGCACGCGGTGCACGTCGAGGGCCTCGCCGCCGGGCTCGCGCAGGCGGCCGGGCGGTGGGCGGACCGGCACGTCGTCGAGGCGCTGCTCGTCGACCCGGGCCGTGCGGCCGCGGTCGCGCTCGACGCCGCGTGGCGGCCGCCGCAGGGACGCTGACGGCCCGGGCCCGGACCCTCGTGGGATCCGGACCGGGCCGTGGGGTGCGGGGTCTCAGCCCGCCTGCGGCGTCGCGAGCGCGGTCGCCGTCGC
The DNA here is from genome assembly GCF_017744555.1 of Cellulomonas sp. Lineage (GTDB taxonomy): Bacteria > Actinomycetota > Actinomycetes > Actinomycetales > Cellulomonadaceae > Cellulomonas. The sequence goes on from NZ_JAGIBD010000001.1 coordinate 130,330, forward strand.
GAGGGCCTCGGGGATGGCCGCGAGGTGCGTGTGCGCGATCTCGATGGGCTCCCAGCCGGCGGCGCGGACGCCCGCGGTGTCGTTCTCCTCGTGCGCGAGGACGGCGGCGAGCACCGGGCCGAGAGGGCCCGTCTGGTCGCGCATCGCGTCGGCGATCGCGTCCGAGACGCCGGAGCGCTCGATGATCGAGTCGACGCTGATCTGCAGGTGCGACGCGACGGCCGAGAGCATGCCCACGGTGTAGCCGGCGTCGGAGTTCGTGAGCCGCGCGACGGTGAGGGCACGCGTCAGCACCGACCACAGGGGCCCGACCGATGCCGCGCGCGCGTCGACGATCGACGCCATCGCGAGCGCGAACAGCTGGCGCGGACCCACGAGCACGACGGCCTGGCGGACCGAGTCGATGTGCCGGCGCACGCCCGTCGCGCTCGAGTTCACGAGGTGCAGCACGCGCATCGTGAGCTCGGGGTCGGTGCTGATCACGCGGACCACGGCGTCCTGGTCGGGGTACTCGGCGCTGAGCAGCCGCACGAGCTCGAGGCACTGCACCTGGCCCGCGGACAGGGGCCGCTCGTTGTCGGGCCGGCGGCGCTCGAACATGGGCCCCTGGAGCAGGTCGGCCCCGGCCTCCAGCGCGAAGTGGACGCGGTCGGTGTTGTCGGCGCGCTCCGCGATGACGGTGGCACCCTCGCCCTTGGCGCGCTCGACGAGTGACGCGAAGTCGTCGTGCTGCTTCACCAGGTCGACCTTCACGTAGTCGACGAGCGTGAGCATGCGGTCGAGCCGCGAGGAGCCCGCGTACTCGCCGAGCGCGAGGCCGTAGCCGGCCATCTTGAGCGTCGCGGCGAGGTCGTACGCGTCGGGGCGGATCGCGAGCTCGCCGGGGATCTCGAGCACGAGCCCGTTGCCGGCGTACGGGATCTCGACCTCGTCGCCGAAGATGCGCCGGGTGGCCCGCAGGACCAGGAGCTTGTCGCCCGTCAGGAGGTCGGGGTCGAGGATCCGGTACTGGGCCTCGACCTGCTGCTCGACGCGGTTCTCGGGCTCCTCGGAGCCGTCCGCCGCGAGCACGACACCGCGGACCGCGTACCCGAAGACGGAGCGGTCCGGGTGCACGACGGGCTGGCGGTGGATGACCGCCGAGCCGACGCGTGCGGTCGGTTCGTCCAGTGCATACATGGTGCTCCCCAGATGGCGACGACGATCTACGGTCTACATCGGCAGGCCGCGGCCTGGGATGAGGGGAAAGCGGTCGGGTCAGCCGACCGGCGCACGCAGCGGCCGGTCCTCGTCGAGGACCGACTGCACGGCGCGTCCCGTCCGCCGGTCCACGAGGACCGGGGCGAGCAGGTTGGCGGTCGGCGCTGCGCCGTCCGTGCCCGGGTGCACCACGACGAGGAGGACGACGTCGGCGGGGTCGGTGTCGGGACCGAGCGCGGACGCGTCGACGACCGGGTGGTAGTCCGGGAAGTAGAGCGTGGGGCTCACGACGAACAGCCGCACCTCGCGCGCCGCGTCGTCGCCGTCGGGGACCGACCGCAGCGCGAACAGGGTGGCCGCGTCGTCGAGCGCGTCGAGCACGTAGTGCTCGCGGCCGGGCAGGCCCGGGAACGCGACGACCAGGTGCAGGTCCGCGGGCACGTCGCACGTGTCGCCGGCGACGGCGACGCGGACGGTGGCGGGCGCGAGGTTCATCGGAGGAAGTCCATCAGACTCGGCTGCAGGACCTTGCCCGCCGCGCCGAGAGCGCCCTGATATGCGACCTCCTGCATCTGCAGCCCGAGGATCGTCTCGGCGAGGTCGATGTCCTCGATGCCGGACAGCTGCGACTTGGTGGTGAGCTGCTGGCCCGTGATCGACGTCTGCGCCGACCCGATCTGGTTCTGCCGGGCGCCGACCGCGGACACCTCGGTGAGCATGGCCTCCATGCGGGCGTCGATCGCGTCGAGGTGCTGCGTGGGGTCGCCGCCCGCGCGGAGCGTCGCGGACACCTGGTCGAGCAGCGCGAACACCGAGCCGGCGCCCTGGCCGAAGACCTGCGAGCCGTCCGAGTCGACCCGCACCGTCATGGCCTGGCCCACGCGGCGCTCGACCGGGGCGCTCGTCGGGGTGCCGGTCCACGCGTAGGTGGTCGTGTCGAAGGCCTTGCCCGCGTCCGACGTGCCCGAGAACACGGAGCGGCCCACGTACGTCGCGTTCGCCTGGTCCATGATCGTGTCGCGGACCCCGTCGAGCTCGGAGGCGAGCGCGTCGCGCGACGTCTGCCCGAGCGCGCCGTCGCCCCCCTGGACGGTGAGGTCGCGGGCCCGGCGCAGCGCGGCGAGCGACGACGTGAGCGCCGAGTCGACCGTGGTGAGCCACGAGTCGCCGTCGCTCGCGTTGCGGGCGTACTGCGTGAGCGCGCGCTGGTCGCCGCGCAGCCGCAGCATGTCGGACGCGCCGGCGGGGTCGTCGGACGGGACGTTGATCTTCTTCCCGCTGGACATCTGCGCCTGCAGCGTGGCCATCGTGGAGAGGTTGCCCTGCAGGTTCGCCAGCGTCTGGCGCTGGATGGTCTGGTGCGTGATGCGCGAGATCATGGGCCGTTACCTTCCGACCAGGCCGGTGCGGTTGATGAGCGTGTCGAGCATCGCGTCGACGGCGGTCAGGACGCGGGCGGCGCCCTCGTAGGCGCGCTGGAACGCGAGCATGTTCACGGTCTCCTCGTCGGTGTCGACGCTGGTGATCGCGAGCTGCTGCTGCTCGGCGGTGGCCCGGGCGGCCTCGGCGACGGTCGCTCGCGAGCCTGCGCTCGCGGTGCGGACACCGAGCTCGACGACCGTGGCGCTCCACAGCGCGTCGGGGCCGGTCCTCGAGGTGCCCAGCCCGGCGAGGGTGTCGCCGACCGAGCCGTCGAGCGCGCCGGCGCCCGGGGCGGCGACGGCGATGTCCACGGGGTCGGTGATCGCGACGCGCAGACCCATCGCGGGGGACTGGCCCGGTGCGAACGTGAAGAAGTCGGTGCCGGTCGTGCCCGCGGTGGTGACCGCGCCGGTGTGCAGCGCGTTGACCTGGGTCGCGATGGCCGTCGCGAGGTCGTCGTACCGCGCGGCGGCCTCGGTGAGGATGCCGCCGGTGCCCGCGGCGTCGGGCGGTGCGAGGACGGACAGGAGACCCGCGACGCGGCCGGAGTCGAGGCCGACCTGCTGCGTGGGCCGGTCCGCCCAGACGACCGTGACGGCCTGGCCGGGCGTCGAGGTGTCGCCGGTGGCCTGCTGGAACGTGGTGGCCCCGGTGACGGCGATCGCGTGGGGGCGGTTGCCGTTGACGAGCATGTTGCCGGCGACCATGACGTCGAGCTGCCCGTCGGCACGCTGCGAGACGGTCGCGCCGACGAGCGAGGACAGCTGCGTGACGAGCAGGTCGCGCTGGTCGGCGAGCTCGTGCGCGGTGCCGCCCGCGTTGGTGATCTCGAGGATGCGGGCGTTGAGGTCCGCGACCCCCGCGGCGGTCGTGTTGACCTCCTCGACGAGCGAGGTGGTGGTCGACCGGGCCTGCGTCCACTGCGTCTGGGCGGCTGTGTAGAGGGTCTGGATGCGGCCGACCACGGCCTGCGAGTTCTCGAGGAGCACGGCGCGCGCCGAGCCCTTGTCCGGCGTGTTGCTCACGTCGCCCCACGCGCTCCACATCGCGGACAGCTGCGTCGACAGGCCCTGCGCGCTCGGCTCCGCGGTGCTCGACTCGAGCGTCGTGTACGCCTCCGCGCGGGCCTTGAGGTAGGCAGCGCCGCCGGTCTGGGTCCGCAGGCGCGCGTCGACGAACGAGTCGCCGAGGCGCTGGATGCCGGACACCCGGGTGCCCTCACCGGTGCCGTTCGGCACGGAGAACATCGACGGCACCTGCGCCGCGGGCAGCGACGACAGGGTCGCGCGCTGGCGGGTGTAGCCGACGGTGTTCGCGTTCGCGACGTTCTGGCCGGCGACGTCGAGGGCCTGCCGCTGGGCGATCAGCGAGCTCAGCGCGGTGCTGAGTCCGGAGAAGGTGCTCATGGGGTCGGGGCTCCTCAGAAGGTGCGGTCGACGAGCTGCGCGACGCGCTCGGAGGGGGCGGACTGGCCGGTGCCGTCGTACGTGCTGACGTCCTGCAGCGACGCGAGCGTCTCCTGCGTGGCGCGGTGGGACATGCGCAGGAGCTCGCGGTTGCCGTCGGCGAGCTGGCCGATCTCGGCGCTCAGCGACGCGAACGCGTCGCGGTGCGCGCGCAGCAGCTCGTCCCACGGCGCGGGGGCGTGCTCGGCGAGCATGGCGAGCGACGAGCCGGGGAGCAGGCCGAGGTGCATCGCCGCGGTGTCGGCGGCGACGGCGCGGCCGAGCTCGGCCTGACGGATCTCGTCGAGCACGGTCTCCACCTCGCGGGTCGCGTGGGACAGCCAGCGCGAGCGTCCGCTCGTGAGGATCATCTGCTCCTCCTCGAGCTTGAACAGGAGCAGCTCGAGCAGGTTCCGCTGGTGCCACAGCACCTCGGAGAGCCCGTTGAGGGGCATCGGGGGTCCTCCCAGTCCGGCGTCGCGCTCCGGTTGCTCGGCGCGCGTCTGACTGAGGTATCGGCCGGGTCTGTCGGTTCCTGACGACTTTGCGGGCGGATTCCCGCAGCGGCGATCGTCGAAGCGGTTCCGCGCGCTATCTCCCGACGGTCCGGAAGTGTCGGGATTCCGTGGCGGTGTGATCTGCGTCACACTCGTCTGGCCGAAGTGGCAGCACCCACGTGGGCTTTCCCCGACTTCCTTCCGATTTGCCTACCGGGCAGTCAGAACTCACCCGGTTGCCCGGAGATATCGATGCGGTCAAGCACTCAAGGCCGGTCCACGAAGGGCCGACCGACCTGAAGTGACAAGCACCACAGAGACACCCGAGCAGCTGGTCCTGCAGAACCTCCCGCTGGTGGGGTATGCCGTCAGCGAGCTGCTGCACCGCGTCCCGCCAACGGTCTCCCGCGACGAGCTCGCCAGCGCCGGCAGCCTGGCGCTCGTGCTCGCCGCGCGTGCGTACGACCCGTCCACCGGGGTGCCGTTCGCCCGCTACGCGTCCCTGCGCATCCGCGGCGCGCTCGTCGACGAGCTGCGCTCGATGGACTGGGCGTCGCGCGGCGCGCGGCACCGGGTCCGCGAGCTCACCGCGACCACCGAGCGGCTCACCGCCGTGCTCAAGCGCCGCCCGACGCGCGAGGAGCTCGCGGAGGCGCTCGGCACCGACGTCCGCACGGTCGACGCCGCCGCGCGCGACGCCGAGCGCCGCGTGCTGTCGATGGACGCGACCGAGGGCATGGGCGCGACGCTCGTCGCCGACCCCGCCGCCGGCCCCGAGGAGGCGCTCCTCGTCGGCGAGCAGCAGGTCTGGCTCCGCGCCGCCGTGCAGTCGCTGCCCGACCGGCTGCGCACCGTGGTCGAGGGGATCTTCCTGCAGGACCGGTCCGTCGCGGAGCTCGCCGACGAGCTCGGCGTCACCCAGTCCCGCATCAGCCAGCTGCGCACCGAGGCGCTCGCGCTCCTCAAGGACGGCATGAACGCCGGCCTCGACCCCGACCTCGTGAGCGCGCCCGCGCGCCCCGACGGCGTCGCCGAGCGCCGCCGCCAGAGCTACTTCGCGGCCGTCGCCGCCCGCGCCGCGCTCGCCACGGCCGTGCCCACCTCGGCGCGGATGTCGGGCGTCCCGACCCAGCGCAGCACCACCGGAGCGGCCGACGACGCCCGCACGCCCGCGGCCAGCAGGACGGCCTGAAAACTCGTCGCAGAAACTCCTCACACCGGGTCGGCGCTGCCGATGGAAGGGGTACGCCCACGGATGGGCAGCTCTGACCCGACACATGGAGGAAGATCACGATGGGTCTCTCGATCAACCAGAACATCGCGGCCACCAACGCGTACCGCAACCTGAGCAACACCCAGAACGACCTCGCGAAGTCGCTCGAGAAGCTCTCGTCGGGCTTCCGCATCAACCGTGCGGCGGACGACGCGGCCGGTCTGGCGATCTCCGAGGGTCTGCGCTCGCAGGTCGGTGGCCTCAAGGTCGCCGCCCGCAACGCTCAGGACGGCATCTCGGTCGTGCAGACCGCTGAGGGCGCCCTGACCGAGGTCCACTCCATCCTGCAGCGTGTCCGCGACCTCGCGGTGCAGGCCGGTAACGACTCGAACAACGCCGACGCCCGCACCAACATCGAGACCGAGGCGACGCAGCTCGTCTCCGAGCTCGACCGCATCTCGGGCTCCACGAACTTCAACGGCACCAAGCTCCTCGACGGCTCCGCCGGCGCGGGCTCGGGCAAGCTGACGTTCCAGGTCGGCGCGGACGGCGACGCCAACTCGCAGATCGTCGTCGACCTGTCGGGTGCGAACATCAGCGCGCTCGCGACGGACCTGAAGACGGGCGCCCTCGCGACGTCCGGCACGCAGTTCAACATCGCCGCGGCGGGCGTCTCCGCCCTGGCGACCACGCCGGCGACCTTCACGGTCACCAAGGGTGGCGTCGCGACGACGATCACGACCGGCACGCTCAACGACACCGCTGACGGCTCCGCCGCCAACTTCCAGTCGGTGGACGAGTACGCCAACGCGCTGCGCAACGACGCTGCGTTCGCGGCGAACTTCTCGGTCTCGGTCGTGAAGGACGCCAACGGTGCCGGCACCGGCATCGTGGTCTCCGCCCTCAACGGCGGTGCGGTCGGCACGGCCGACCCCGACGGCGCGGGCGCGGGCTTCACCGCGGTCGGCACCGCGGGTGCGACCTCGACGATCGGCCTGAAGTTCGACAGCCCGACCAACGCCCAGGCGTCGATCTCGCTGCTGGACGACAAGATCAAGTCGGTCTCCACGGCTCGCGCCAACCTCGGTGCGTACCAGAACCGGTTCGAGCACACGATCAAGAACGTCAACGTCGCGATCGAGAACCTGTCGGCCTCGGAGTCCCGCATCCGCGACACGGACATGGCGTCGGAGATGGTCTCCTTCACCCGCGCGCAGATCCTGTCGCAGGCCGGCACGGCGATGCTCGCGCAGGCCAACCAGATCCCCCAGGGCGTGCTCTCGCTCCTGCGGTGACCTGACCGGTGACCACCCGGTCACCACGTGAACGCACCGGTGGCGGGTCGGCGAAGGCCACCCGCCACCGGTGTCTCACCCCCACACGAACGGACGGACGGACTCCTACATGGCAGCCATGGGCATCGACGGTCTGGTCAGCGGCCTGAACACGACCGACCTGATCAACCAGCTCATGCAGGTCGAGTCGGCCCCGCAGACGCTCCTGAAGTCCAAGCAGACCGAGACGACGAACCTCGTCACGGCCCTGCAGGCGCTCAACACCAAGGTGTCGTCGCTGTTCGACGCCGCCACGAAGGCCGCCACGGCCACGAGCTGGTCCGCGACGAAGGCCACGTCCTCCGCGACGTCGGTCACCGCGACCACCACGACCGGCGCGCAGCCGACCGAGCTCTCGTTCACGGTCGACAAGGTCGCCCGCAGCCAGGTGTCGCTGACGCCGGCGTTCACCGACCTCGCGACCCTCACGGGCGGCGCGAGCTCCCTGACCTTCCGCAAGCCCGACGGCACGCTCACCGAGGTCGCGGTCGGCGCCGACGCCGCCGCCACGGCGCGCGCGATCACCGCGTCCGGTGCGGGCGTGAACGCGGTCGCCGTCAAGGTCGACGGGCAGACGCGGCTCCAGCTGACCAGCACCTCGACGGGCGAGGCGGGCGGCTTCGAGCTGTTCGCCGGCACCAAGGCGCAGGTCACGGGCGGCACCGCCACGGCCGTCCCCCTCACGCACACGCGCACCGCGCAGGACGCCGCGATCACGCTGTGGTCCGGCTCGGCGGCCGCGCAGCAGGTGACCTCCTCGACGAACACGTTCTCGGACGTGCTCGCGAACACGTCGATCACGGTGTCCGCGGTCGAGACCGACCCCGTGACGCTCACTGTCAAGCGGGACGACGCCGCGCTGCAGTCCCTGGCCTCGGGGCTCGTCGGCTCGCTCGGCGTCGTGCTCTCCGAGATCACGTCCCGCACCGCCACGACGACGACCAAGGGCGACGACGGCCGCACGGTCATCTCGGGCGGCCTGTTCTCGGGCGAGAGCGGCATCCGCGGGCTCCAGCAGCAGCTGCAGTCCGCCGCGTCCTACCCGGTCGGCGGCGTCTCGCCCTCGACCGTCGGGTTCGTCGTCGGCAAGGACGGCACGTTCACGTTCGACCAGGCCAAGTTCACCGCGGCGCTCACCGCCGACCCGGACAAGGTCCAGAAGGTCATCTCGGGGCTGGCGCAGCGCGTCGCGGACGTCGCGAAGAAGGCGTCCGACAAGGTCGACGGCACCCTCACCCTGCAGATCACGGGCCAGCAGGCCGTGGTCAAGGACCTCGGTGCCCAGATCGACAACTGGGACATCCGCCTCGCGCAGCGCCGCGAGGGCCTGCAGGCGACGTACTCGCGCCTCGAGGTGTCGCTGTCCAACATGCAGTCCCAGTCGAGCTGGCTCGCCGGCCAGCTCGCCTCGCTCTCGAGCTCGAGCTGACGGAAGGGTCACTGATGCCTGACATCCGTTCCCGGTACATGGCCGACGCGGTCGCCACGGTCGGCCCCGCCCGGCTGCTCACGATGCTCTACGACCGCATGCTGCTCGACGTCGACCGGGCCGTGGAGGCGCTGCGCGCCGACGACCGCGGCGCCGCGACCGGCCACCTGGTGCACGCGCAGGAGATCGTCGCCGAGCTCATCGTGAGCCTCGACGAGAAGGCGTGGGACGGCGGCCCGCAGCTCATGTCGATCTACCGGTTCCTGCTCTCCGAGCTCATCGAGACCGGTTCGCGCGGCGACGTCGAGCGCGCCCTGGCGTGCCGCAGCCTCATCGAGCCGCTGGCCGAGGCGTGGCACGAGGCGGCCCGGTCGCTCGCGCACGTCGACGTCCCGACCCAGCCCGACGCGCCGGCGCTCGAGACCGCGACGTCGGTCGGCCTGCTCGGCGTCGGCTGACATGAGCACCGTGGTGGCCGAGGTGGACGGCTGGCTCGCCGCCTGGACGCACGCGCTCGACGCGATCGAGCTCGACGTCGCGGCCGCCGAGGAGCTGCTGCGCACCGCGCACCTCACGCCCGTGCAGGAGGTCGCCGCGGCGTCCGTCTGGCACCCGCCGACGGAGCTCGGCCCGCTGCCCGCGGCCCTGCACGTCCGGGCGTCCGCGATCCTCGAGCGCCAGCTCGACGTCGCGCGGCGCACCGCCGACGCGCTCGCGTACTCCCGACGGCATCTCGCGGCCGCCGACCTCGCGCGCCCGCGCCCGCTGGAGACGCCCGTCTACGTCGACGAGCAGGCCTGACCTCGGGGTTCACCCGGGCAACTTTCAACCCGGTGACGAAAGTCTTCTGAAACATCTCAACGCCCGCCGGAACCCTCCGATGGGCAGCATGAGCACGGATCGCTCGCGCAGCAGGCCACGGATAGGCCGACTCGTTCCTCGTCGGTGAGGTGTGCCTTCTCATGGGCTTGTTCGATTCCGTGAGCTCCGTCGCGCTCAACAGCGCCCTCGACGGTCTCGCGCTGCGCCAGCGAGCGATCGCGGACAACGTCGCGAACGTCAACACCCCGAACTACCACGCCCGGCGCGTCGCGTTCGAGGACGCCCTGGCGAAGGCCGTGAGCCACGGCCACGGCGCCGTCGAGGCCACGACCGCGCGGTCGCTCGAGCCGACCCGTGAGGACGGCAACAACGTCAACCTCGACACCGAGACGCTGCTCAACGTCGACACGAACCTGCGCTACCAGCTCGCCACGCAGGCGGTGTCCGGGCAGTTCGCCGGCATCCGCGCGGCGATGAGGACCAGCTGATGACCATCTTCGGCGCGATCGGCATCGCGAGCACCGGCCTGACGGTCCACCGCAAGTGGCTCGACGCGGTCAGCGACAACCTGGCCAACGTCAGCACCGTCCGGGCGACCTCCGAGGAGGCGTTCAAGCAGAAGTACGTCATCGCGACGGAGAGCGCGGGCGAGAACCAGGGCGTGCAGGTCGCCGGGACGCTCGAGGGCAGCGGCGAGGGCCGCCTCGTCTACGAGCCCGACCACCCGCTGGCCGACGAGCAGGGGTACGTGCGCTACCCCGACATCGACATGTCGAGCCAGATGACCCAGCTGATCATGGCGCAGCGCGGCTACCAGGCGAACGCCGCGGTGGTCGACCGCGCCAAGGAGACCTACACCGCAGCGCTGCAGATCGGACGCTCCTGATGACCTTCGCCGTCGCCCCCGTCCAGGCCGTCACGGCCGCGACCCCGGGCCTGCCGACCGCGCCCGTCGCCGACCCCACGTCGGGCGACCGCTTCGCGTCCGTGCTGAGCGGCGTCGACGGCCTGCAGCAGCTGCAGTCCACGTCGAACGACCTCGCCGTCAAGGCCGTCACGGGTGACCTCGACGACGTGCACGACTACACGATCGCCGCCGCGAAGGCGTCGACCGCGCTCGAGCTCACGGCCGCCGTGCGGAACAAGGCCGTCGAGGCGTTCACCGAGATCATGCGGATGCAGGCCTGATGCCCGCGCAGCTCCAGGCGGCCCTCGACCGGACCACCGCCGCGATCAAGCAGTTCACCGTCGCGCAGCGCACGCTCGCGATCATCGGCCTCGCCGGCGTGCTGCTCGGCGCGTTCGCGCTGAGCAGCTGGATGTCCCGGCCCACCATGAGCCCGCTGTTCACGGGCCTGTCGGGCTCGGACGCGAGCGCCGTGGTCGACCAGCTCACGTCGGACGGCGTGAAGTACCAGCTCGCCGACGGCGGCTCCACGGTGCTCGTGCCCGCCGACGCGCTGTACTCCGAGCGCATCAAGCTCGCGGCCGCCGGCCTGCCCACCAACGCGGACGGCGGCGGCTACTCGCTGCTCGACGACATGCCCATGACGTCGTCGGAGTTCCAGCAGCAGAAGACGTACCAGCGCGCGATGGAGGGCGAGCTCGCCAAGACCATCTCCGCGATCGACGGCGTCGAGGCCGCGACCGTCAAGCTCGCGATCCCCGAGGACAGCGTGTTCGTCTCGGAGAAGTCCGACCCGACCGCATCCGTGTTCGTGCGCACCAAGCCCGGCGTGACGCTGTCGCTCGACCAGGTCCAGGCCGTCGTGCACCTCGTGTCCGCGGGCATCGACGGCATGAAGCCGACCGACGTCGCGGTCGTCGACTCCACGGGCGAGGTCCTGTCGGCCGTCGGCACCGGCACCACGGGCGGCGTCGCGGGCCAGCAGGCCAGCGACTACGAGGCCCGCGTGCAGTCGTCCGTGCAGGCGCTGCTCGACCGCGTCGTCGGCCCCGGCAAGTCGGCCGTGACCGTGACCGCGCAGGTCGACCAGACCCAGAAGGACACGACCGTCGAGCAGTTCTCCGCGACGCCCGACACCCCGCCGCTCGCGCAGTCGACGACGTCCGAGGAGTACACGGGCAGCGGCGCGACCGGTGCGACCGGCGTGCTCGGCCCGGACAACATCGCCGTGCCGAACGGTGACAGCACCGGCACGGACGGCTCGTACAAGTCGACGACCGAGGACAAGACCAACGCCGTCAACAAGAGCACCGAGGTCACGCACGCGGGCCCCGGCGCGATCGAGCGGCAGTCCGTCGCCGTCGTGCTCGACGAGAAGGCCGCCGCGCCGCTCGACATGGTCGAGCTCCGCAAGACGATCGCGGCCGCCGCAGGCATCGACGAGACCCGCGGCGACACCGTCGCGGTGCAGGCCGTCCCGTTCGACACCGCCCAGGCCGCCGCCGCGGAGCAGGCCCTCGCGGCCGCCGACAAGGCGGCCGAGGCGGCGCGCAAGGACGACCTCATCAAGCAGGCGGCGATCGGTGCCGTCGTGCTGCTGCTCCTGCTGTCGATCGCCGTCGCGATGGCTCGCCGGTCCCGCCGCGCGCGCCGCACCGCGCTCGACCTCGGCGAGCTGCCCGTGCTCGGCGACGCCGGCGGACGCGCAGCCCTCGAGGGCATCGCCGCCGAGGGTCTGCCCGAGCTCCCGCCCGCACCGCGCGACGACGAGCCCGACCTCGTCACCCGCAAGCGCGCCGAGATCTCCGCGCTCGCCGACGAGCAGCCCGCCGAGGTCGCCGACCTGTTGCGCGGCTGGCTCGCACCCACGACGTCCGGGCGGCGCTGATGGCGGCGCTCACGGGGTCGCAGAAGGCGGCGATGCTCCTGCTCCAGCTCGGGCGCGAGCGTGCCGCGCGCGTCATGGCGCAGCTCGACGTCAACGAGATCGAGGCGCTCACCGCCGAGATCATGCGGCTCGACCGCATCGACCAGGCGATGGCCGACGACGTGCTCGAGGAGTTCTACGAGGTCTCGGTCGTCGGACCCGGCGTCAACGGCGGCCTCGGGCTCGCGGAGCACCTGCTCGTCGCGTCGCTCGGCCAGGAGCAGGCGTCGACCATGCTCGAGCGCCTCCAGACGACGCTCGCCGGCCAGCCGTTCGAGTTCCTGCAGCAGGCCGACGCGCGCCAGGTCGTCTCGCTGCTGAGCAGCGAGCACCCGCAGGCCATCGCGCTCGTGCTCGCGCACCTGCGACCCGAGCACGCGTCGCAGATCCTCGCCGGTCTGGACCCCGAGCTGCAGGCCGACGTCGCGCACCGCATCGCGCTCATGGAGCGGGCGAACCCCGACGTCGTGGGCGTCATCGCGGAGCAGCTGCAGCGCAAGGCGTCGACCGTGCTCGCGCCGCGTGAGCTCGCCGTCATCGGTGGCGTGCAGCCGCTCGTCGAGATCATCAACCGCGCCGACCCGACCACGGAGAAGGTCATCCTCGAAGGGCTCGCGAGCCGCGACGAGGAGCTCGCCGAGGAGGTCCGCAGCCGGATGTTCGTGTTCGGCGACATCGTGCTGCTCGAGGACCGCGCGATGCAGCTCGTGCTGCGGCAGGTCGAGACCGCGCAGCTGTCCGTGGCGCTCAAGGGCGTCAGCGAGGGCGTGCGCGACACCGTCATGCGCAACCTGTCCGAGCGTGCCCGGGAGAACCTGCTCGAGGAGATCGACCTGCTCGGGCCCGTGCGCCTGTCGCTCGTCGAGGACGCCCGCGCGTCGATCGTGCAGGTCATCCGCCGGCTCGAGGAGTCCGGGCAGATCCTGATCCGCCGCGAGGGAGAGGACGAGTTCGTTGCCTGACACCTTCGTGCCGCACACGCACCCCACCGCCACCGCGACGCCGGGCCGGTTCCTGCCGTCCGACGTCGCCGCCGGCGCGACGCCCGTGCAGTTCCGCGTCGCGTCCAGCGACGTGCCCCCCGCCGTCGTGACGTTCCGCCCCGCGCCCGTCGGCGGGGTCGGCGTCGTCGACCGTGCCGCGAGCGAGTCGGCGCGCGCCGAGGGGTTCGCCGCCGGGTTCGCGGCCGGTGCCCGCGAGGCCGCCCGTGTCGCCGAGCTGCACGCCCGGGAGGCGCTCGCTGCCCGCCTCGCGCAGGAGTCCGAGGCCGCCGCGGTGACCGCACGCGCGCTCGACGTGCTCGCGGCCTGCGCCGACGCGGCCCGCGCCCGCACCGAGCCCGTCGTCGCCGACCTGCAGGCCCGGCTCCAGCTCGCGGCGCTCGAGCTCGCCGAGGCGCTGCTCGGCACCGAGCTCGCCGACCACGAGCGGTCCGGCCGCGCCGCCCTGGTGCGTGCGCTGCGCCACGCCGACGAGATCGAGGCCGTCACGGTGCGGCTGCACCCGGCCGACCTCGCCGCGCTGCAGGCCGCCGGTGCGGACGCGCCGCGGGACGGGCTCGTGCTCGTCGCCGACGCCTCCCTGGTGCCCGGTGACGCGGTCGCCGAGCACGCCGACGGCTACCTCGACGCGCGCCTCACCACCGCCGTGGCGCGGGCGCGTCGTGCGCTCGACGGGTCGGCCGACCACGGGAGCATCGCGTGACGGCGCTCCTCACCGACTGGGACCGCGCGCTCGCCGCGACGGCCCCCGAGGTCGTGGGCACCGTGCGTGCCGTGGTCGGCCTCACGGTCGAGGTGCTCGGCACCGGAGCCGCGGTGGGTGAGCTCGTGCGCATCGACGACGACGTGCTCGCGGAGGTCGTCGCGACCGACGGGCCGACCGCGCGCTGCATGCCGCTCGGGCCGACGTCCGGCCTGCGGGCCGGGATGCCGGTGCGGCCGATGCGCGAGGCGCTGAGCGTGCCCGTCGGTACCGGGCTCCTGGGCCGCGTGCTCGACGGGCTCGGTCGTCCGATCGACGGCTGCGGCCCGCTGCGCCCCGACGCGTGGGTGCCGGTCGACGGCGCCGCACCGCACCCGCTCGAGCGCAGCCGCGTCGACGCCCCGCTCGACCTGGGCGTCCGCGTGCTCGACACGCTCGTCACCGTCGGCCGGGGCCAGCGCCTCGGCCTGTTCGCCGGCTCGGGCGTCGGCAAGTCGTCGCTGCTGTCGATGATCGCGCGCGGCACGGACGCCGAGGTGTCCGTCATCGCGCTCGTCGGCGAGCGCGGCCGCGAGGTCCGCGAGTTCCTCGAGGACGACCTGGGGCCCGAGGGCCTCGCCCGGTCCGTCGTCGTCGTCGCGACGTCCGACCAGCCGCCGCTCGTGCGCCTGCGCTCCGCGTTCGTCGCGACCCGCATCGCCGAGCACCTGCGCGACACCGGCGCGCACGCCGTGCTGATGATGGACTCACTCACCCGCGTCGCGATGGCGCAGCGCGAGATCGGCCTGTCCGTCGGCGAGCCGCCCGCGACCCGCGGGTACCCGCCGTCGACGTTCGCGCTGCTCGCGCAGCTGCTCGAGCGCGCCGGCACCGGTGCGACCGGCTCGGTCACCGGGCTGTACACCGTGCTCGTCGACGGCGACGACCATAACGAGCCCATCGCCGACGCGGCCCGCTCGATCCTCGACGGCCACGTGGTGCTCGACCGGCGCCTCGCGGTCGCGGGCCACTTCCCGTCCGTCGACGCGCTCGGCTCGATCAGCCGTGTCGCGTCGCGCGTGACGACCGCCGAGCAGCGCGACCTCGCCCGTCGCCTGCGGGCCGTCATGGCCGCCCGCCGCCAGGCGCAGGACCTGCTCGACGTCGGCGCCTACGTCGCGGGCTCCAACCCGCTCGTCGACGCGGCCGTGACCCACGGCAAGGCAATCGACCAGTTCCTGCAGCAGGGCATGGACGACGTCGTGCCCGCCTCCCAGGCGTGGGCGCACCTGCACGCGCTGGTCAACGCGCTCGGGGACCTGACGTGAACCGCCGGTTCCCGCTCGCCGGGCTGCTGCGCGTGCGCGCGATGGCCGAGGAGCGCGCCGCCGCCGAGCTCGCGACCGCGCGTCGCGACGAGCGGGCCGCCGCGGCCCGCGCCCGGTCGACCGAGGACCGGCTCGGGGCGTCCGGGCTGCCGACCGTCGCCGAGGAGCGCGCGTTCCAGGCGGCCGTCGCGAGCCGCGTCGCGCTCGCGTCGATGCTCGTCGAGCAGCGCGCCACCGCGGTCGCCGCGCAGGAGGAGACCGAGCGCCGCACCGAGGTCTGGTCGGACGCGCGCCGGCACGTGCGCGCGATCGAGCGGCTCGAGGAGCGGCACGACGACATGGTCCGGGTCGAGGAGGCCCGCGCCGAGCAGCTGGTGCTGGACGAGGTGGCCGGACGACGGGCCGCCGGGCAGGGGAGGGCAGACGCATGACGGTCGACGGCATCCAGGCCGTGCAGGCCCGCATGGCCGAGCTGCGGGCGCTCGTCAGCACGCCCGCGACGACGACGACGTCGACGACGGGCACGGCAGGCACGACGGCGACGGGCACCGACTTCGCGTCGACCCTCGCCGCAGTCACCGGGTCGGCCCCCGAGCCGACGCAGGGCGCGACCGCGCAGTCCCTGCTCGCGGCCGCCGAGAAGTACGTCGGCACGCCCTACGTGTGGGGCGGCGAGTCGCTCGACGAGGGCGGGCTCGACTGCTCGGGCCTCGTGCTGCGCTCGCTCGCCGACATCGGCGTGACCGACGTCCCGCGCGTCGCCCGGGACCAGCAGAGGCTCGGCACCGCGGTGCCGTCGCTCGACCAGGCCCTGCCCGGCGACCTGCTGGTGTTCGGCGGGGGCACGCACATCGCGATCTACGAGGGGGACGGGAAGATGATCGACGCACCGAAGCCGGGCGGGAAGGTCGGGATCCGGGACGTGTGGGGCACGCCCACCGCGATCCGGCGGATCCTGCCGCAGGAGTCGTCCGCCGACCTCGCGGCGCAGCTCAGGTCGGTGCTGGGGGCGTCGGGGACGTCGTCGGCGTCGGTCTCGTCCCTGTCGCAGCGTGCGCAGCTCGACCTGCTCACGTCGCTCGGCACGACGAAGGTCGCGTCATGACCGCGGCCCTCGCGCTGGCCCTGCGCGGCATCCCCACGCAGCGCACGAGCACCGAGGACCGGACCGACGCCGGCAGCGGCGACGCGTTCGCGCGCGTGCTCGACGCCACGCACGCGGATGCCCCGGCGAGCGCGTCCGGCACCGGGCCGCGGCGCTCCGCGGACGACGCGGGCCGACGCGACGTCGACGGGCGGCGCCCGACGGACCGCGCCGACCGCATCCACCGGACGGACCGGGCCGAGCGTCGTGACGGCTCCCCGCGGGCCGACCGCACCGACCGCCCCGACCGCCCCGACCGGACGGACCGGACCGACCGCGGCGCGGCCGCCGACGGCTCGACCCGGACCTCGTCGAGCACGCCGGCCGAGGCCGACACCACCGCCGCGCCGTCCGCGTCGACGACGATCGCCACCGACGCCGCTGCCACGGCCGCCTCGCCGGTGACGGACGGCATGCTCGAGCAGGCCGCGTTCGCGATGCTCGTCGCGGCGTCCGTGTCCGCGGGCACCGACACGGGTCCGGCCGCAGCGTCGACGACCACTGCCGGCACCGGTGCCGAGGGCGCTGCCCCGGTCGCCGCAGCGTCCGTGCCCGCGGCCGGCACCACCGTCGCTGCGCCGACCACCGGGCTGCCGGCCGCACCGGCACCCGCCGCCCCGACCGCCGACGCCGGCACCGCCGCGACGGGTCCCGGCTCACCCGGCACCACGCCCACCGAGGCCGGGTCGGACGTGGCTGCACCCTCGGCTGCCGCGGCGGGCTCCGGCGTTCCCACGCCGGCCGCCAGGACCGCGGACCGTCCAGTCACGGCGTCCGTCACGGCCGCCCCCGCGAGCGCGGTCGCGACCGGTACGGCCGCGACGACCACGCCCACGACCGCGGGCCCGCGCGTGGCCGCCGCGACGACCCCGGCCGTCGACGCGGTCGCCCCCGGCATCACGGTCGTGACGCCGGCCGTCCCGGTCGCGCAGCCCACGGCCCCGGCCGCGGCGACGCCGCCACCGGCCCCCGCCGCCCCGGCCCCCGCCCCGGCCCCGGCTCCGCTCTCCGAGCAGCTCGGCGCCCGGCTCACGCAGCTCACGGGTCTGTCGCACGGTCGCCACGTGCTCACGGTCCCGGTCGACCCGGAGCACTTCGGCCCGGTGAGGATCGTCGCGCACATCGGCCCCGAGACCGTGCGCGTCGAGCTCGTCGGCGGTACCGACGCGGCCCGCGAGGCCCTGCGCGGCTCGCTGTCCGACCTGCGCCGCGACCTCGCGTCGAGCGGCGTGCAGGTCGACGTCGGCACCGGCAGCGACCAGGGCGGCGCCCGTGACCGGCAGCCCGGCGGCACGTCCTCGGACCGCGCACCCGGCGACGCGCCGGCCGCGGACCGCAGCGACCGGACCGAGGGCCGCAGCCCCCGACCGACCCTCGCGCCACCGGGACGCAGCACCGGGCTGGAGCTCGACCTGTGACCCGCATCCCTACCCGCACCTCGGAGGCACGATGAGCATCGACGTCTCGTTCCTGGGCGCGACCGGCGCCGCAGGGACCGCCGGCTCCGGCAAGACCCCGACCAAGGAGCTCGACAAGCAGGCGTTCCTCGACCTGCTCGTCGCGCAGCTGCGCAACCAGGACCCGAGCAGCCCGATGGACTCCTCGCAGCTCATGCAGCAGACCACGCAGCTGTCCGTGATGGAGAGCCTCGTCGAGCTGTCCAAGACGCAGAGCGAGTCGTTCGCGCTGCAGATGCGGATGTCCGCCGCCCAGCTCGTCGGGCAGCAGGTCTCCTGGACCGACGCGGACGGCGGGGCCCACTCGGGCGTCGTGCAGTCGGTGTCCTACGCCGGTCCCGTCCCGACGGTGAAGGTGGGCGACGAGGACGTCACCCTCGACGCCGTCTCCGCCGTCACCACCCCCACAGCCTGATCCAGCGCACGACCACCCGAAGGGAACTCCCATGCTCCGCTCGCTCTTCTCCGGCATCAGCGGTCTGCGCAGCCACCAGACCATGCTCGACGTCACGGGCAACAACATCGCCAACGTCAACACGACGGGCTTCAAGTCGTCGCAGACCCAGTTCCAGGACACCCTGAGCCAGGTCATCCAGAACGCGGGCGGCGCGCAGGCCGGCGTCGGCGGCACCAACCCGGCGCAGGTCGGCCTCGGCGTGCGCGTCGCGGGCATCACGACGAACTTCACGCAGGGTGCGTCGCAGATGACGGGCCGCAGCACCGACATGATGATCCAGGGCGACGGCTTCTTCGTGGTCCGCAAGGGCCCCGAGACCTACTACACGCGCGCGGGCTCGTTCGACTTCGACGCGACGGGCCAGATGGTCCTCCCGGGCGAGGGCGCCCTGGTGCAGGGCTGGATGGCCGTCAACGGCGTCGTCGACACCAACGGCCCGCTCACCGACCTGCGTGTGCCCGCCGGCACGCTCATGGCGGCGGTCGCCACCACGTCCGCGACGTACGAGGGCAACTTCGACGCGGCTGCCGCGGCCGGCACGGTCCTCAACCGCACGATCGACGTCTACGACTCCACGGGTGCGGCGCGCGAGCTCGAGCTCACGTTCACGAAGTCGGCGACGGGCTGGTCCGTCGAGGGCATCGACGGCGCGACGACGACCGGCCCGCAGGCGATGACGTTCGCCGCGAACGGCTCGCTCACCACGCCGACGTCGCTCACGGTCGGCGGCCTCACGGTCGACCTGTCCACCATCACGGGCTTCTCGGGCCTCGACACCGTCAAGGCCAAGACGCAGGACGGCCAGGCCGCCGGCACGCTGCTGTCGTTCGCGCTCGGGGCCGACGGCACCATCACGGGCTCGTTCAGCAACGGCCTCAAGCAGACGGTCGGCAAGCTGGCCCTCGGCTCGTTCACCAACCCGGCCGGCCTGGAGAAGGCGGGCGGCTCGCTGTTCCGCACGGGCGTCAACTCGGGTGCCGCGCAGGTGGGCTCGGCCGGCACGGGCGGCCGCGGCTCGCTCGCGGGCGGCGCGCTCGAGATGTCGAACGTCGACCTGTCCAGCGAGTTCACCAGCCTGATCATCGCCCAGCGCGGCTTCCAGGCGAACAGCCGCGTCATCACGACGTCCGACGAGGTCCTCCAGGAGCTGGTCAACCTCAAGCGCTGACGCCCGGGGCCCCGGCCCCGACGCCGCATCGCGCGAGCCCAACATCAGGGTCATCCGCAGTCCGTGGGACGACATCGGTGTTGGGCTCGTCGGCGTTCGTGCCGGGTGGGCTCAGTCGAGCTGCACCCGGCCGCCCTCGTCGTCCGACCCGGTGAGGTGCCGGCCCCACGGCTGCAGGTCCTGGACGCCGTCCGGGTACGGCGCCCGGAACACCTCCTGCCCGGAGCTCGGGTCGTACGCCACCACGGCCGCGTGCGCGTCGGCGCCGGTGCGCTCGTACGCGACGAGCACGTGCCGGGGGTCGGCCATGAGGCTCTCCGGTGCGAGGCCGTCCTCGTCGGCACTCCGCCACAGCACGTGGCCCGACCGCCCGTCGACCGCGGTGACCCCGTGTGCCCCGGTGACCAGCACGCGACCCCGCAGCACCAGGGCGAGCCCGGGCGTCTCGACGCCGACCGTCCACCGGGTGCGGCCGGGACCCACCTCGGCGCCGTGCACCGAGCGGACGTCGGCGGTGAGCGCGACCCCGGACAGGCTGCCGTCGTCGACCTGGACCGCGAGGGGGTGGCCGTCGAGGACGACGTCGTTCTCCGGGTCGCCGTCGGGAGCGACGAACGTCGCCCGGTTGGACCGAAAGGCGCCGTCGGTGGTGACGACGAGGCGGCGCGTGCGCTCGTCGCGGCGGAGGTCCCACGCGGTCGCGTCGGCGTCGACCAGGCCGCCGCGGACCCACCGTCCGTCGGTCGAGAGCAGCACGGCCGCCCGGTCGGGCGGCACCAAGGCCATCAGGTCGCCGGACCGCAGGAGCGAGACGTCGGGGGCGCCGACCCCCTGCCGGCCGGCGGTCGGTGTCGCGTCCTGCTCGTAGGTCCAGCGCTCGGTGCCCGTGAGCATGTCGTAGCCCGTGACGACCGCCAGGTGGCCGGTGAGCGCCCCGACGGCGACGAGCCCGCCCGGCATCAGCGCCAGCGTCTCGCCGGCTGGCACGGGCCAGCGGGTCTCGACCGACCCGTCGGTGGCGGACAGCACCACGACGCCGACCGCGGTCGTGGGCACGGTCTCGATCGCGCCGCTCTCGGTGAACGCGGTCCCCCCGTCGGCGACGAGGCACACGACCCGGGTCGCGGACAGCGGGTCGACGCCGGGGACGACGTCGGTGTCGCACGTGCTGGCGGACGCGACGTGTGCGGCACCCGCGAGCCTCGCGTCGGCGGGCAGGAGCGGTGCCGTCCACCCAGCGCCGGCCGGGTCTGCCCAGTGGTACGCCAGCGACCCGTCCGACCCGCGTCGCAGGGTGCCGCCGGGGACGGGGGCCGGCTCGGCGAGAAGGTTCTGGGGCAGGCGCCGGCCGACCGTGAGGGTCTCGTCGACCGGGGTCAGCACGCCGGGCACCTCGGCGAGCCGCGCCACGGCCGCGTCCTCCCGGGCGGTCGCCACCCACTCGCCCGCCCCGATGCCGGCCGCGGCCACCGCCGCACCGACCACGAGCCACCGGCGGCGGAACGGCAGCCGGAGCGGTCGGGCGGCGGCCGGAGACGTGGGTACCAGGTCGTCGTCCTCGTCGAGCTCGACCTGCTGCACGTCCTTCCGGTGCACCATGTCGGGACACTATCGGCGCACCACGGCCAGCACCCGCGGGTCGTCGAGGGCGAGCGCGGCTTCCAGGGACTGCGCCCATCGGGAGGTAGGTGCGCGTCCCGTCCCGCGGCCGCGGATCAGGCCGACCGACGGCCCGAGGGGAGCAGAAGCGACAGGCCGGCGGCGACTACGGTGAACGCGGTCGCCCACCAGAAGGCCGTGTCGAACGCAGCTGCCAGTGCCGTCAGCGAGGTCGCACCGGCCGCCGCGCTCACGAGGATCACGGCCAGCACGGCGGTGCCGAACGAGCCGCCGACCTGCTGCGCGACGCGCGTGATGATGCTGGCGTGCGGCACCTCGTCGTGCTCGAGCCCGACGAACGCCCCGGTCATGAGCGGGATGAGCACCGCCCCCAGCCCGAACCCGCGCACGAGCAGCGTCGTCATGAGCACCCACGTGCTGGTGTGCTCGGTCGACAGTGCGAACGGCACGGTCGCGAGCGCGAGGACCGCGAACCCGCCGACGGCGACCCACCGGCCGCCGATCGCGTCGGTGAGCCGCCCGGACAGGGTGCGCGACGCGAGCGCGCCGATGCCCTGCGGCACGAGCAGCAGGCCGGCGCCGAGCGCGTCCTCGCCGCGGACCTGCTGCCAGTACAGGGGGAGCAGCAGCATCGCGCCGTACAGGGCGACGCCCGTGAGGAACAGCAGCACGGTCGACGTGCCGAGCGCGCGGTGCCGCAGCAGCCGGACGTCGATGAGGGCCCGGTCGCCGCGGCGCAGCGCCCAGACGGCGAACGCGGCGAGCAGCCCGAGGCCCGCGACGAGCGGGACGACGACGCGCGAGTGCCCGAACCCGCCGAGCACGCCGACCTGCGTCAGGCCGAAGATCACGCCGACGATGCCGGGCGACACGAGCAGCACGCCGACCACGTCGAGCGGGACCCGCCGCCCGGGGAGGTCGCGGGGGATGAGCCGCACCGCGAGCACGAGCCCGACCGCGCCGAGCGGCAGGTTGACGAGGAACAGCCACGGCCACGAGAGCTGGTGCAGGATCAGGCCGCCGACCACCGGGCCGAGGATCGGGCCGAGCGCGGCGGGCAGGCTGACGGTCGCCATGAGCCGGCCGAGGTTCCGGCCGCGCGCGGCCTGCATGAGGATCGTCGTCATCAGCGGCATGAGCACGCCGCCGCCGACGCCCTGGATCGCGCGGAAGGCGACGAGGCTGGTCGCGTCCCACGCGGCGGCGCACAGCGCCGAGCCGAGCAGGAACACGGACAGCCCGACGATCCAGAGCCGCTTGCTGCCGAGCCGCCCCTGCGCCCAGCCGGACAGCGGGATCGTCACGAACATCGCGAGCAGGTACGCGGTGCTGACCCACTGGATCGTCGAGACGCTCGCGTGCAGCGACGTGCCGAGCTCGTGCAGGCCGACGCTGACGATCGTGGTGTCGAGGATCACCGCGATCGCCCCGACGATGATCGCCGTCGCGAGGCGCTTGAGCTCGGGGTCGATCGCGGCGGACGCGCGCTCGTCGGTCGCCAGCCTCTGGGACATGGGTGCGCTCCTGAATAAGATGCGGGGCTGCTTCTTATCGCCGACGGTACGCCGCAGCAGTTAAGATGCGCAAGTGCATCTAGACGATCCCGACGACGACGGCCGGAAGCGCCGCCGCGGTGCCGCGCTCGAAGAGGCGCTGCTCGAGGCCGCCTGGGCCGAGCTCGTCGAGCGGGGCTACGGCGCGTTCACGCTCGAGGGCGTCGCGCAGCGCGCGGGCACCAGCCGTCCGGTCATCTCACGCCGCTGGGCGAGCAAGGCCGACCTCGTCCGGGCCGCAGCCGCGCACACGCTGTGGCAGGAGCGCATGGACGTCCCCGACACCGGCAACCTGCGCGACGACATCCTCGGCCTGCTGCGGGAGGCCAACGACAAGCGCGTCGACGCCACGGCCCTGCTCACCGCGCACCTCGCCGGCTACTTCCGGGAGACGGGCACCAGTCCCGCCGAGTTCCGCGAGTCCTCGATCGGCGGACGGGCCACGTCGGTCGACGTCATCCTCGACCGGGCCGTCGCGCGCGGCGAGCTCAGCGGCGAGGGCCTGACACCCCGCCGCCGCACGCTGGCCTTCGACCTGTTCCGGCACGAGGTGCTCATGCGGCTCGGTCGCGTGCCCGACGACGTCCTCGTGGAGATCGTGGACGACCTCTACCTGCCGCTCCTCGGCGTCACGGCGGCGCGGCCGGCCGGCTGACGTCCGTCGCCGCAGGTCAGACGCGCACACGCGTTCCCGACCGCCCGTTTCCCTCATCGCCGCGCCGCGGCGGCCGATCAGAGACTCGAAGGGCCCACGGACGGGCCCGGCGGGAGAAGCCGCACGCAGGAACCAGGTGACCAGGGACGGTAAGCCGTGATTGTCGTGACGCGCCTCAACGGAGGACAGATCGGGGTGAACCCCGACCTGGTCCAGCGCATCGACAGCGCGCCGGACACGATCCTCACGCTCATCGACGGGACCAAGTACATCGTCGTCGAGTCGATGGACGAGGTCATCGACCGGATCAACGAGCACCGCGCGTCGATCCTGGCCCGGGCGCGCGAGATCCAGGCGTCGCCGCACATGGAGCTGGTGCCGGACCTGCCTGAGGAGTCCGACGAGCAGGCCGCCGCGCCGCTCGCCCCCGCCGTGCCGATCCGACCGAGGAGCATCTGAATGGACCCGGCTGGACTGATCGGACTGGGCGTCGCCTTTGCGGCGATCTTCGGCGCGATGACCATCGAGGGCACGAACCCGATGGCGATCCTCCTGCCCGCCCCGCTGCTGCTGGTGTGGGGTGGCACGCTCGGCGTCGGCCTCGCGGGGCACACGCTGCGCGACGTCAAGGGCGCGTTCGCGGCCGTCCCGCGGGCGCTGCGCGCCTCCGTGCCTGACCCGTCGCACACCGTCGACACGCTCATCGACCTCGCGGACCGCGCCCGGCGCGAGGGTCTCCTCGCGCTCGAGGACGCGGCCCGGAACATCCCCGACATGTTCCTGCGCGGCGGCCTGCAGGCCGCGATCGACGGCACCGACCCGGACGACCTGCGCACGATCCTCGAGGACCGCATCGCGACGAAGCGGACCCGGGAGCGCATGTACGCCAAGTACTTCCAGGACATGGGCGGCTACGCGCCGACCATCGGCATCATCGGCACCGTCATCTCGCTCGTGCACGTGCTCGAGAACCTGTCGGCGCCGGCCGAGCTGGGCCACTCCATCGCCGCCGCGTTCGTGGCGACCCTGTGGGGCATCCTGTCGGCCAACACCGTGTGGCTGCCGCTGGCGACCCGCATCCGTCGCATCTCGGACCTCGAGTGCACGCAGATGGAGATGACCCTCGAGGGTCTGCTCGCGGTGCAGGCGGGCGCCAACCCGCGTCTGGTCGGCGAGCGTCTGCGCAGCCTGCTGGCCGACCAGCCGGCGGCGAAGGCCGCGGCGTGAGCACGCTCGGCGGCGGGCGCGGCGGTCGACGCCGCCGTCACGTCGAGGAGGACCACGTCAACCACGAGCGGTGGCTGATCAGCTACTCCGACATGATCACCGTGCTCATGGCGCTGTTCATCGTGCTGTTCGCGATCAGCCAGGTCGACCAGGAGAAGTACATCGCGCTGCGCGACTCGTTGTCGGCCGGGTTCCTCGACACCACGACGTCGCCGTCGGTGCTCGACGGCACGTCCGGCAACCTCGACGGGCGCAGCGTGCACCAGGAGGACACCCCCGCGGCGGGCACCGCGGGCATGGTGAACGCCGAGAACGGCCTGGGCATGCAGGCGGCCGACCCGATGGTGCCGCAGACGCAGACCCCCGCCTCGACGGTGGACCCGGCGGTGCTCGCGGCGGCGCAGGCGGAGGCCGCGCACCTGCAGCAGATCCGGGACGCCATCGCGGCGTCGCTCGCGGCGAACGGGCTCGACGGCGTCGTGCGGTTCCGCATCGACGAGCGGGGGCTCGTCATGGGCCTCGTCGCGGACGACGTGTTCTTCGCGCCGGCCCGCGCGGAGCTGACCGCGACCGCGATGCGCGTGCTCGACGTCGCCGCCCCGGTGATGGTCGGGCTCGGCGAGAACGTGTCCGTCGAAGGGCACGCGAACAACATCCCGGTGTCCGGCCGCTACCCGACCAACTGGGAGCTGTCGTCGGACCGGGCGACGCAGGTGCTGCGGCACCTCGTCGAGGCGGACGGCATGCCCGGCAACCGGATCATGGCGGTGGGCTTCGGCGACACGCGCCCGCTCATGACGGACGGGTCGCCCGAGGCGCTCGCGGCGAACCGTCGCGTCGACCTCGTCATCCTCAGCAGCGCACCCGAGGCGGTGCGCGCCCTCATCCCCGCGCTGACGGCAGGAGCGTAGACATGCCCATCGAGCAGCGAGTCATCTCGGGCCCGAAGATCGGGGCCAAGATCGGCGGCGGCGCGTCGTCGGTGCCGCACCCGACCCCGGAGCCGGAGCCGGCGAAGAAGCGCAAGCTCAAGATGCGCCGCCCGGTGCTGATCGCCGTGGTCGCCGTCGTGCTGCTGGCCGGCGGTGCCGCGTACTGGTTCCTGTTCCGCAGCACCGGCCCGGAGATCCCGAAGGCGCCGGAGCCGGGTGCGGTCGTCACGGTCGACCCCGTGAGCCTCAACCTGGCCGACGGCCACTACCTGCGGATCGGGTTCGGGCTGCAGCTCACCAAGGAGACCGTCGAGACCCCGGACACGGCCCGCGCGCTCGACATCGCGATCAGCCTCTACTCGGGGCGCACGGTCGCCGAGATCTCCGACCCCGCGACGCGGGCGTCGCTCAAGGCCGAGCTGGTCAAGCAGCTCACCGACCAGTACGACGGCGAGGTGATGGACGTCTACCTGACGAACTTCGTCACGCAGTAGGCCGGCACGACGCCGGCGAACCGGGGCGCCACGGAGGGCGCCGCATCGCTTCGCCCCCTTCTCGAGGGAAGCCGACCCAGGACGGGTCGGTGCGGAGATTCTCGTCACTCGGATGGCTCACATCCGTCGTGCACCCGCCGATAGGCGGTTCGTGACCACGCACCAGGGGACCTCGCGGCGCACCCGCAGCACCGAGCCGGAGCCGTACGACTTCCGGCGCCCCCTCACCCTCTCCCGCGAGCACGCACGCCATCTCGAGATGGCCTTCCAGCGTGTCGCCCGCCAGTTCGGCACCCAGCTCACCGCGCGCCTGCGGGTCGTCAGCCAGGTGACGTTCGACGACATCACGCTGCGCACGTACGACGAGTACGTCGGCGGGCTGCCCACGCCGACCGCGATGGTGCTGTGCACGATCGACCAGAACAAGCAGACCGCAGTCCTGCAGATGCCCGTGGGCGCGATGCTCGTGTGGATCGACTACCTGTTCGGCGGCGACGGCCGCGGCGACGACCGCGAGGGCCGTGAGCTCACCGAGATCGAGTGGACCCTGGTCAAGGACCTGCTGGCGCACGCACTGGGCGACCTCGAGTACGCCTTCGCCGGCGTGACGGCGTTCGCGCTGTCGGTGCGCGGCGTGCAGTACAACCCGCAGTTCGTGCAGGCGGTCGCCGCGCAGGAGACCGTGCTGGTCGCGACGTTCTCGCTGCGCGTGGGGGAGCGCGAGGAGGCCATGTCGTTCATGGTCCCGTCCGACCTGCTCCTCGGCGCCCTGCGCGCGAACGAGGGCGCCAACACCCGGTCGGAGGAGGAGCAGCGCGTCGCCGCGCTCGCGCACTCCGACCTGGAGCGGTCCGTGCAGGACGTCCCGGTGGACGTCGCCGTGCGGTTCGCCCCCGTCGTCGTGCACCCGCGCGACGTCGTGCACCTCGCCGTCGGCGACGTGCTCCCGCTGTCCCACCCGTCGACCGAGCCGCTGGACGTCGTCGTCGACGGGGTCGTGCTCGCCCGTGCCGCCGCCGGCAGCCACGGGTCCCGGCTCGCCTGCCAGGTCGTCACCGTCGAGGAGATCCCCGCATGACCATCGCCACCACCACCCTCGGGAAGGCCGCTGCCGACGCCGCCGCCGCGCTCGTCCCGTCGAGCGTGCCGCTCGTCGCGGTCCCCGCGTCGTTCGCCGACGTGCCGGCCGACTCGACCGCGATGGTCGCCTCGTTCGTCGGGTCGCCGAGCGCCGAGCTCGCGGTCGTGGCGGACGGCGCGGTCGCGGACGCGGTGTCGGCCGCGGTCGAGGCCGGCACGCCCCTCGCACCGGTCGACGCGCTGCGCCCCGCGCTCGAGGCCGCGTCGCGCGCGCTCGGCGCCGGGGTGCTCGAGACGGTCCGCCCGGAGCCCGTCGCGAAGGTCCTCGCGGAGGACACCGAGGTGTACGCGCTCATGGCCGGTGACGTCGCCGCGGCCTGGTTCGCGGTGCGTGTGCGGGGCGCGAAGGTGACGACGCCGACGACGTCGCAGGTGCCGACGCCGCGCGCGAACCTGCGCATGCTCTACGACGTCGAGATGACGCTCACGGCGGAGATCGGCCGCACGCGGCTGCCCGTCCGCCAGGTCCTCGAGCTCGCGCCCGGCGCGGTGCTCGAGCTCGACCGCACCGCCGGCAGCCCCGCGGACGTCATGGTCAACGGCCGGCTCGTCGCGCGCGGCGAGGTCGTCGTGGTCGACGAGGTGTACGGCATCCGCGTCACCGAGATCGTCGCCGGCGGGGAGCAGATCGGCTGATGAACGGTCTCATGCTGACGCTGCGCGTCCTGCTGTCCCTGGCCTGCGTGATCGCCCTCATCTGGTACGTGGGGCGACGCTGGGGCGGTCAGGGACGGTCGGCGGGCGCGTCGCGTGAGGCCAGCCTCCAGGTGGTCGGGCGGCAGTCGGTCGGCCGCCACTCCGGTGTCGCGGTCGTGGCCGTCGGCGCGCGGCGGATCCTCGTCGGCTACGGCGAGCAGCAGGTCACGCTGCTGACCGAGCTCGCGCCCGTGGCCGAGGTCCAGCCGAGCCCCGTCGTGCCGAAGGCGCCCAAGGCCCCGGCCAAGCCGAGCGTGCCGCAGCCCCGCACGGGCGACCTGCCCGCGGGCCTCGCGGACAGCCTGCGCCCCGCGCCCCTGCAGGGGTCGGTGCTGTCGCCGGCCACGTGGAAGCAGGCCGTGCGCGCGCTGCAGGACAGGACCGTGCGGCGGTGACGGCCGCCGCCCGCGAGCGCCGGGTCCCGGCGCTCCACAGCCTGCTGCGCTCGTCGCTCGTCCGGCGCGTGCTGCTCGTCGTGGCCCTCGTGACGGTCGGGCTGGTCACGAGCGCCGCGGCCGCGTCCGCCGCGCCCACGGACCCGACGGCCCCCACCGCGCCCGCCACGGGAGACACCGTCTCCGTCGCCGTCAACGGCGTCAACGGCACCCCGTCGAGCTCGATCGTGGTGCTGCTCGGCATCACGCTGCTGTCCGTCGCGCCGGCGCTGCTGCTCATGACGACGAGCTTCACCAAGATCTTCGTCGTCCTGTCGTTCACCCGGAACGCGCTCGGCCTGCAGGGCGTGCCGCCGAACCAGGTGCTCGCCGGGCTCGCGCTGTTCCTCAGCCTGTTCGTCATGGCCCCCACGGTGAGCCAGGTGAACAGCGACGGCATCCAGCCCTACCTCAAGGGCGAGGTGACGTTCTCCCAGGCCGTCGAGGACGGCGGCACCCCGCTGCGCGAGTTCATGCTCGACCACACGCGCGAGCAGGACCTCGCGCTGCTGACGCGTGCCGCGCACCAGGAGAACCCCGAGACGCACGACGACGTGTCGTTCGCGACGCTCGTGCCCGCGTTCCTGCTCAGCGAGCTGCGGTCCGCGTTCATCATGGGGTTCGTCATCTTCGTGCCGTTCCTCGTGATCGACCTCGTGGTGTCGGCGTCGTTGATGTCGATGGGCATGATGATGCTGCCGCCCGTGATGATCTCCCTGCCGTTCAAGCTGCTGCTGTTCGTGCTGGTGGACGGGTGGGGTCTGGTCGTCACGTCGTTGGTCGGCTCCTACACGGGGAGCGGCTGACATGGACACCAACGCGGTCCTCGACGTCGGCGTCGACGCGCTCGTGCTCGCCGCCAAGCTCGCCGCCCCGATCCTCGTCACGGCCCTCGTGGTCGGGTTCGCCGTCTCGCTCGTGCAGTCGGTGACGCAGATCCAGGAGGTCACGCTCAGCTTCGTGCCGAAGGCCATCGCGGTCGCGATCGCGCTCGTCGTCTCGGGGCACTGGATGATCTCGGAGCTCGTGACGTTCACGCACGACCTGTTCGAGCGCATACCGACGCTCGTCGGGGGCTGACGTGGACCCGATGGCGCTGTCGCTGCCCGTCTCCCTCGTGGAGACGACGATGCTCGCGGGCGTGCGGATGGCCGCGTTCCTCGCGATCGCACCGCCGTTCGCGGCCCGGTCCGTGCCGGCGACCGTCAAGGTCATGCTCGCGCTGGGCCTCGCGCTCGCCGTCGGGCCGCGCCTCGAGCCGCTGCCGTCCGACACCACGGGGCTGTTCGTCGGGGCGCTCGCCGGGCAGGCCGTCATCGGCGCGGGGCTCGGGTTCCTCGTGTACCTGGTGTTCTCGGCCGTGCAGTCCGCGGGCGGGCTCATCGACATGTTCGGCGGCTTCCAGATGGCCGCGGCGTACGACCCGATGAGCATGACGAGCGGCGCGCAGTTCGCGCGGCTCTACCAGATGACGGCCCTCGTGCTGCTGTTCGTGAGCGACGGCTACCAGGTGGTGCTCGCGGGGCTGGTCCGCACGTTCGACGCGCTGCCGCTCGGCGTGCTCATGGAGCCGGGCCCGCTCGCGGAGACGCTCACCACGGGCCTCACGCAGATGATGGTCGCCGCGCTGCAGATCGCGGGCCCGCTCGTCGTCGTGCTGTTCCTCGCCGACGTCGGGCTGGGCCTGCTGACGCGCGTCGCGCCCGCGCTCAACGCGTTCGCGCTCGGGTTCCCGCTGAAGATCCTGCTCACGCTCGCGTTCGGCTCGTTCGCGTTCCTGGCGCTGCCCGGTGTCGTGCACGCGCTGACCGGGCGGTCCGTCGAGCAGCTGCTGGGGGTGCTGCCATGAGCGACGGGCAGGAGAGGACGCACAAGGCCACCCCGCAGCGGATGCGGGACATCCACCGCAAGGGCAAGCTCGGCCGGTCGCAGGACCTGTCCGCGTGGGTGGGCCTCGCGGCGGCGGCGGTGATGCTCCCGATGGTGCTGACCCGCGGCAAGGCGGCCGCGCTCGACCAGCTCGCCGAGGTGCGCGCCGTCGCGCACGACCCGACGCCCGAGGGTGCCGTGCAGGTGCTCGGTGACGCGCTCGGCTCGGTGCTCACCACGCTCGCGCCGCTGTTCGTCGTGCTCGTCGGCGTCACGCTCGCCGTCGGCATGGCCCAGGGCGGCTACCGGCCGCGCAAGCTCACGCTGCACGTCGACCACCTCAAGCTCGGCGGCGCGGTCAAGCGGCTGGTGGGCATGCAGGCGTGGTGGCAGGCCGCGAAGACCGTGCTCAAGACGGCGGTCGTCGCGCTCGTCCTGCTGACGGCGGTGCAGGCGCTCGTCCCGACGCTCATGGCCTCGGGCAGCCTGCCGCTGTCGCACCTGCTCGGCACCGCGTCGTCCGGCACCGCGAACCTGCTGCGGCTCGGCATCGGCGCGGGCGTGCTGCTGGCCGTCATGGACGTCGTCGTCGTCGCGCGGCGCAACCGCAAGCAGACCCGCATGACGCTGCGCGAGGTCAAGGAAGAGCACAAGCGGACCGAGGGGGACCCGATGCTCAAGGGCGCGATCCGGGCCAAGCAGCTCTCGATGAGCCGCAACCGGATGATGGCCGAGGTCGCGAACGCCGACGTCGTGCTCGTCAACCCCACGCACGTCGCCGTCGCGCTGCGCTACGAGCCCGGCACCGGTGCGCCGCGCGTCGTCGCGAAGGGCGCCGGCGCCGTCGCCGCACGCATCCGCGCCGAGGCGTCCGAGCACCGCGTGCCGATGGTCGAGGACGTGCCGCTGGCCCGTGCGCTGCACGCCGCGTGCGAGCTCGGCCAGGAGGTGCCGTCGCACCTGTTCACGGCCGTCGCGCGCGTGCTCGCGTTCGTCATGTCGCTGCGCCGTCGCGGCATGGCCGCCGGTCAGCACCGCGCACCCGGCGGGTCGACGCTGCCCGCCGACGACACCACCGACCACAGGGCCGTGGCGCGCGCCGCGCGCCGGCCCCAGCCCCGTCCGGCCGCCGGCACCGCTGCCGACGCGTCCGCCACCACCCCGCAGGAGACCACCCGATGAAGCCCCGGTCCATCGCCCCCATGGCCGTCCCCGCGGGCGTCGTGGGCATCGTCCTGCTGCTCGTGGTGCCGCTGCCCGCGCCGCTGCTCGACGTGCTCATCGCCGTGAACATCACCGCGTCGCTCGTCATCCTGCTCACCACGATGTACGTGAAGCGGCCGCTCGACTTCTCGGTCTTCCCGTCGCTCATCCTCGTGTTCACGCTGTTCCGGCTCGGGCTCAACGTCGCGTCCACCCGGCTCGTGCTGCGCGACGGCTACGCGGGCCAGGTCATCGACGCGTTCGGCCACTTCGTGGTGGGCGGCTCGCTCGTCATCGGGCTCGTGATCTTCCTGATCCTCGTGGTCATCCAGTTCGCGGTCATCACGAACGGTGCGGGCCGTGTCGCCGAGGTCGGGGCGCGGTTCACGCTCGACGCGATGCCCGGCAAGCAGATGGCCATCGACGCCGACCTCAACAGCGGCCTCATCGACGAGGACACCGCCCGGAAGCGTCGCGCGGACGTCGCCGCCGAGGCCGACTTCTACGGCGCGATGGACGGTGGCTCGAAGTTCGTCAAGGGCGACGCGATCGCCGGCATCGTCATCACGGTCATCAACCTCGTCGGCGGCTTCGTCATCGGCATGGTCCAGATGGGCATGTCGGCGGGCGACGCGCTGCAGCGGTTCAGCCTGCTGACGATCGGCGACGGCCTCGTCACGCAGATCCCCGCGCTGCTGCTCTCGGTGTCCACCGGCATCGTCGTCACCCGGGCGACCGCCGAGGGAGACATGGGCACGGCCGCCGCCAAGCAGCTCGGCCAGTCCCGCACGGCCATGCTCATCGCGGGCGGCGGCGCGATCGCACTCGCCCTGCTGCCGGGCATGCCGAAGCTCCCGTTCATGCTGGTCGGCTGCGCGCTGATCTTCGCCGCGCAGCGCGTCAAGGCCTCGCAGGCCAAGGAGGCGGCCGCCGCCGAGAAGGCCGCGCTGCCGTCCCCGACCGCGCCGCCCGCCGACACCCCCGAGCAGCTCATCGAGCAGATGCGCGTGCACACCCTGGAGATCCTGCTGGCACCCGACCTCGTCGACCTCGTGGGCTCCGGGCCCGACGCCGACCTGCTCGCGCGCGTCCGCGGCCTGCGGCGCAAGACGGCCCTCGAGCTCGGCATCGTCGTCCCGCCCGTGCGGACCCGCGACAGCGTGGACCTGCCGCGGTCCACCTACGTCGTGAAGATCGCCGGCGTCGAGGTCGGCCGCGGCGAGGCGCCCGGCGGCCGGATGCTCGCGCTCGGCGACGACCTGTCCGCGCTGCCCGGCACAGCGGTGCACGAGCCCGTGTTCGGCCTGCCCGGCAAGTGGGTGCCCGCCGAGCTGCGGCACGCCGCCGAGATGTCCGGGGCGACCGTCGTCGACCGCGTGTCCGTGCTCATCACCCACCTCGGCGCGCTCATCACGCAGAACGCCGCGCGCCTGCTCGGCCGCGAGGACGTCCGGGTGCTCACCGAGTCGGTCAAGCGCGTCAACCCGTCCGTCGTCGAGGAGCTCGTGCCGTCGCTGCTCAGCCTCGGCGAGGTCCAGCGCGTGCTGCAGGGGCTGCTCGCCGAGGAGGTCCCGATCCGCGACCTCGGCCGCATCTACGAGGCGCTCGCGCTGCGCGCGCGGGTGTCGACCGAGCCGGAGGGGCTCGTCGAGGCGGCCCGTGCCGCGCTCGGCCCGGCGCTCGCGGCCACCTACGTCCAGGAGGGCGTCCTGCGTGTCCTCACCCTTGACCCGGCGCTCGAGCAGTCGCTCGTCGAGTCGCTGCGTCCCGGCGACCAGGGCACCCACCTGCTCGTCGACCCGAACCGTCTGGAGACCATGCTCGGCCAGCTCCGCAGCGCCGTCGCGACCGCCGAGGCCGACGGCCGCGCGGTCGTGCTGGTGTGCGCGCCCGCGATCCGTCCCGCCCTGCACCGGCTCGTCGCGCTCGGCCTGCCGCGCCTGCCCGTGCTCTCCTACGCCGAGGTGACCGGCGCGGGTGTCTCCGTCGAGACCGTGGGGGTGGTGCGCGGTGACCACGCGATTGCTGCTTGAGGGGTCCGACCTCGCCGAGCTCATGGCGCACGTCCGCTCCGAGCTCGGTCCGACGGCCCGCGTCGTGCGCGCCGAGCGCATCCGCTCGGGCGGGATCGGCGGGTTCTTCGCACGCGAGAAGTACGAGATCACGGTCGACGTGCCGCCGGAGCCCGTCGTCCGGCCGCGCGCCGCGCTGCGGGCCGTGCCCGCCGGGGGGATCGAGGCGCTGGTCGCGGCGGCCGACGACGCGGACCAGGGCCTCGACGACGCGCGCGGCCTGTCGGCGATGCCGGCCGGACGGCTGGCGGCCCGGTCGGAGTTCGCCGCGGTCCTGGAGAAGGTCAGCGGGCTCGTCGACGGCGACGTCCCGGACCTGCCCGAGGGCGAGGAGCGCGCCGCGCTCGTCGCGACCGCAGGTACCGCGATGCCGGCCGTGTCGGCCGACGCCGTCGCCGCGCTCGTGTCCCGGGCGGCCGTCCCGGACCCCGAGCCGGAGCCGGAGCCCGTCCCGTTCGAGCCGCTCGCCGCGGTGCCCGCCGTCCCGACCGCCGCCCCGGCCGGTGCTCAGACCGGCGCTCCGACCGGTGCCGCGCACGACGACGCGCCCGACGCCGACCTGCACGACGCCCTCGCCGACATCGGCGTCCCGCGCAGCCTCCTGACCGGCGGACGCGTGACGCTGTCGAGCCTGCTCGCCGACGTCCCCGCCGCCCCGCCCGTGCCGCGTGCACCGGGCTCGGTGCTCGTCGTCATCGGTGCGGACGACGACGCCGACGCCGTCGCCGCCCTGCTCGCCGAACGCCTCCGGCTCGCCCCGGACGCCGTCCGCCCCGCCGGCGGCTCGCGCCCGCGCACGTCGGGCCGGGCGCGCACGGGCGCCCGGATGGTCAGCGCCGAGCAGGTCACCGCCTGGCGTGCGGGCGCGACGAGCGCCGACCACCCGTGGGTCGTCGCGCTCGCGGTCGGCCCCGAGGCCGAGGACCGCGCCGCGGCCGCCGCGCTCGTCCGCGCGTGCGCGCCCGACCAGGTGTGGGCCGTCGTGGACGCGCGCACCCGAACGGCCGACGCGCGCCGCTGGATCCGGTCGGTCACGTCCTCCGTCGACGCCGTCGCGATGCGCGGCCTGCTCGACACCGCCGAGCCCGGCGCCGCCCTGGCCCTGGGCATCCCGGTCGCGTGGATCGACGGCGTCCCGGCGACGACCGTCGCGTGGGCGGCTGCCCTCAGCCAGGCCCTCGGCGACCACGCCCGCTGGGACTGACGGGGCGCGGCGAGGTCCACCCGGTCGTCGGGCGCGCGCCGCGCGGGAGGTCCACGGACCCCCGGGGTAGTGTCGCGGCATGCTCGTGCTCAGCAGACGCGTCGGGGAGCGCCTCGTGATCGGTGACGACATCGTCGTCACCGTCATCGAGGTCCGCAGCGACGGCGTGAAGCTGGGCATCGACGCCCCGCGGCACGTGCGCGTGCACCGGGCGGAGGTCCTCGACGCGGTGACGGCCGCGAATGCCGACGCCGTCTCCGCTGACGACAGCACCGTCGCGGCCCTGCGCAAGCTCGTCCCGGCACCTCCTGCACAGCCCGCCACCGACCCCTCAACGGAGGCCGCACCCGACCGATGAGGTGGGGTACCGAAGGTGTGCCGCTCGCCCTTCGGCGGGGAGGCATGCGTGGAGGACATCGACGAGATCGTCCGTGAGTTCCTGGTCGAGAGTCACGAGAACCTCGACCAGCTGGACCGCGACCTCGTGGCGCTGGAGGAGACCCCGGGGGCCCGGGACCTGCTGAGCAGCGTCTTCAGGACGATCCACACCATCAAGGGAACCAGCGGCTTCCTCGCGTTCGGCAACCTCGAGCGGCTCACGCACGTGGGTGAGAACCTGCTCGTCGAGCTGCGTGACGGCAAGCGGACGATGGACCACGCGACGACGGACGTGCTGCTGCGCATGGTCGACACGGTCCGGGCGCTGCTCGCGGTGATCGAGCGCGACGGGACGGAGGGCGGTGTCGACGTCGACGGCGCGATCTCCGCCATCGTCGCCGTGCAGGAGGGCCGGGCCACCGAGGTCCCGCACCCCCGCGAGGTCCCCGCCGCCGAGGTCGCGCCGGCACCCGTGGCCGAGGCACCGCCCGCGCCCGCCGTGCCGGCGGTCATCGAGCCCGTGGCTGCCGCCGAGCCCGCGCCGGCCCCCGAGGCGAAGCCCGCGCCGAAGCCGAAGGCCGCGAAGACGCCGCGCGCGAAGATCGCCAAGCGCACCTCACCGCCGGTCTCCGCGACGGCCGAGCCGCCCGCACCCGTCCCGGCCGCAGCACCCGCCCCGGTGCCCGCTCCGGTGCCCGCTCCCGTCCCCGCCGACACACCGTTCTCGGTCAACGTCCCGTGGCCCACCGCACCCACGGACACCGCTGCCCCCGAGGCACCCGCGGCGGCGACCGACCTCGACGCCGCGCTCGCCACGGCGGCCGCGCAGGCGCTCGCCACCGCGGCCGCGGCCGCGCTGGAGCCGGTCGCCGAGTACGTGCCGGTCAAGGAGCTGTCGCCGACTCCGCTCGAGGAGGTCGGCCAGCTGCGCACCGCGGCGGAGTCCTCGATCCGCGTGGACGTCGACCTGCTCGACCAGCTCATGCGCCAGGTCGGCGAGCTCGTCCTGGCCCGCAACCGGCTCAGCCGCCTCGCGGGTGCCGCGCAGGACGCGGACCTGGCCCGGTCGGCGCAGCAGATCAACCTCATCGCCTCGGAGCTGCAGGACGGCGTCATGCGCACGCGCATGCAGCCGATCGAGCACGTGTGGTCGAAGATGCCGCGCGTCGTGCGCGACCTCGCGGCGGCGTGCGGGCGCGAGGTCCGCCTCGAGCTGACCGGTGGTGACACCGAGCTCGACCGCGGCCTGCTCGAGGCGGTCAAGGACCCGCTGACGCACCTGGTCCGCAACGCGGTGGACCACGGCATCGAGTCGCCCGCGACACGCGTCGCGGCCGGCAAGCCGTCGCAGGGCCTGCTGGAGCTGCGCGCGTCGCACGCGGGCGGCCAGGTGGTCGTCGAGGTGCGGGACGACGGCGCGGGCATCGACCCGGCGAAGGTCGCCGCGAAGGCCGTCTCGAAGGGGCTCCGCACGCAGGAGCAGGTCAACGGCATGAGCACGGGCGACCTGCTCAACCTGCTGTTCCTGCCGGGCTTCTCGACGGCGGAGGCCGTGACGAACGTGTCCGGCCGCGGTGTCGGCATGGACGTGGTCCGCACGCGCGTCGAGGCGATCGGCGGCACGGTCGACGTCGAGTCGACCATCGGCGTCGGCACGGTGTGGCGGCTGCGGATCCCGCTGACGCTCGCGATCCTCCCGGCGCTGACCGTCGAGGTCGAGGGCGACGTGTACGCGGTGCCGCAGGTGCACGTGCTCGAGCTCGTCGCGCTCGACTCGGCCCGTTCGGAGTCGGCCATCGAGTACGTGCAGACCGCACCGGTGTACCGGCTGCGCGGCGAGCTGCTGCAGCTCGTGTCGCTGTCCGAGGTGCTCGGTCTGGGCCGGGGCGAGGCGCTGGAGAAGGCCGACGGCGTCATCGTCGTCGTGGGCGCGGACGACAACCGCTTCGGGCTGCTCGTCGACCGTGTGCTCACCACCGAGGAGATCGTGGTGACGCCGCTCGCGTCGCAGCTCAAGCCCATCGGCATCTACTCGGGCACCACGGTGCTCGGCGACGGCGGTGTCGCGCTCATCCTCGACATCCAGGCGGTCGCGCGCCGCACGCTGCTCGAGGTCGAGCGCGGCCAGAGCGGCTCGCTGCTCAGCGCCGCCCAGGCGGCGGCAGCCGAGCAGGTCGAGGCCGACAAGCTGCTGGTCGCGGAGATCGGCGACGACCGCCGCGTCGCGATGCCGCTCGCGTCGGTCGCGCGTCTGGAGCACGTGCAGTCCGCGGAGGTCGAGATGGTGGGCGGCCGCGAGGTCATCCAGTACCGCGGCACGATCCTGCCGCTCGCGCGGCTCGACCGGCTGCTGGGCGCCCGCACGGAGGCGGCCGACGAGATGCTCCTCGTCGTCTACACGCGCGGCCAGCGCAGCGTCGGGCTCGTGGTCGCGGAGATCGTCGACATCGTCGAGGACCAGACGGACCTGCACTCCGAGATCGACGACCGCGGCCTCATCGGCTCGACGGTCATCAACGGCCGGGTCACCGAGCTGCTCGACGTGCGCGCCGCCGTGCTCGCCGCCGACGACCAGTTCTACGACGACGCGATCGACGACGAGCGGGAGGTGGCCTGATGGCCCGGTACGTGACGTTCACCGTGGCGGACGGCCTCTACGGCGTCGACGTCCTGCGGGTTCAGGAAGCCCTGCGGGGGCACGAGCGCACGCGCGTGCCGCTCGCCCCGACGGGCATCGCGGGCCTCGTCAACCTGCGCGGCCAGGTCGTCCTCACGGTCGACCTGCGTCCCCGCCTGGGGCTGCCCCAGCTCGGTGAGGACGCCGACCCGATGATGGTCGTCGTCCAGGTCGCGGGCGAGCCCGTGAGCCTGCTGGTCGACGAGATCGGCGACGTCGTCGACGTGTCCGCGGACCGCGTCGAGAGCCCGCCGGACACGCTCGACCCCGACCTGCGCAGCCTCATCCGCGCCGCGTGCACGCTCGACGACCGGCTGCTGCTGGTCCTCGACGTCGACGAGGCCGCGTCGGCCGCGTGACCGACCCCGACCGCCGGCGGGACAGCCTGCCGCGATCTCTCACACCTGCGTCGCGCCGACCGATCTGTACGTCGACGGCGACGACCAGTCCCTACCGAGGAGCCCAACGATGAGCAAGACCTCCCGCGAGAGCGGCGGCGGACGCCGGTTCGCCTTCTTCGCGAACCTGGGCGTCCAGACCAAGATCCTGGCGCTGCTCGGGCTCATGGCGGTCGTCGCCGCCGGCTCCGGCGCATTTGCGTACGTGTCGCTGAACCGGGCGTCGCAGGACGCGCGGGACCTGGCCGAGATCCAGAGCCACGTGTCGAGCGTGCGCAACGACATCGACACGGGCCAGCTCTACGCGCGCCTGATCGTCGCCCAGATCGCCGCGATCGACAACAAGTCGCTCGAGCAGCAGTGGATCAACAAGCAGACCGAGAACGACGCGGCCATGGCGGAGTCGATGGCCGCGTACGCCAAGACGGACGCCGGGAAGTCGGAGACGTTCAAGGCGTTCGTCACGGACTACGAGCAGTGGCTCTCGATCCGCGACAAGTCGCTCCTGCCGCCTGCGCTCGACGACGACACGACCGCGTACAACGTCAACGTCAAGACGCTGAGCCAGCCGGTCATCGACCTCGTCAACGCGGACATCGAGAAGCTGCAGGGCGAGACGAACGCGAGCGTGGCCAAGGTCGCGGACGCCGCGACGGCCCGTTCGACGCAGGCGGGCCTGGTCCTCGCCGGCATGCTCGTCGCCGGTCTGCTCGTGTCCCTGTTCATGGGCTTCAAGACGTCGGCCGGCATCCGGAACTCGGTGTGGGGCGTGTGCCGCGCGCTGAACGCCATGGCGATCGGCGACTTCACGATGAGCGTGCCGAACACGTCGCGCGACGAGATGGGTCAGATGGCCGACGCGCTCGCGAAGGCGCAGCGCGGCGTCCGGCAGACCCTCAAGGGCGTCGTGCAGACGGCCGAGGACGTGGCCGCCGCCGCGGAGCAGCTCTCCGCCGCGTCGAGCCAGGTCTCGGCCGGCTCGGACGAGACGTCGGTGCAGGCCGGCGTGGTCGCCGCGGCCGCCGAGCAGGTGTCCCGCAACGTGCAGGCGGTCGCCGCCGGTGCGGAGCAGATGGGGGCGAGCATCCGCGAGATCGCACAGAACGCGACCGAGGCGGCGAAGGTCGCCCAGGCCGCGACGGGTGCCGCGTCGTCCGCGAACGACTCGGTGTCGCGCCTCGGCTCGTCGAGCCAGGAGATCGGCAAGGTCGTCAAGCTCATCACGTCGATCGCGGAGCAGACGAACCTGCTCGCGCTCAACGCGACCATCGAGGCGGCGCGCGCCGGGGAGGCCGGCAAGGGCTTCGCGGTCGTCGCCGGCGAGGTCAAGGAGCTCGCGTCGGAGACGGCCAAGGCCACGGAGGACATCGCCCGCCGGGTCGAGGCCATCCAGCAGGACACCACGGGGGCGGTCGCCGCCATCGGGGAGATCGGGGCGATCATCGCGTCGATCAACGACTACCAGCTCACCATCGCCTCGGCGGTGGAGGAGCAGACGGCGACCACGAACGAGATGTCGCGCGGTGTCATCGAGGCCGCGACGGGCTCGGGCGAGATCGCGACGAACATCACGGGCGTCGCGACGGCGGCGGCGACGAGCTCGCAGGTCCTCACGCAGATGGGCGACTCCGTCCAGGAGCTCGCCCGGATGTCGAACGACCTGCGCGAACGCGTCGCGTCGTTCACGTACTAGTCCTGCGCGGGGGCGCCCTCGGGCGCCTCCGGGCACGACGTCACCGCAGGTCACGGACGACCTGACGGACACGAGGGAGACAGGGATGTCGCGACGAGGAGCATGCGCGGCGCTGGTCGCGGTCGCTGTGGCGGCTGCGTTCGCGGGCCGCCAGGGCGGAGGAGCCATGTCGCCGGAGGCTGCGGCTCAGCTCACCCGCACGCAGCTCGTCGGGATCTCCCTGCCCAGCAGTACCGGACCGCACGACCGTGCGGACGGAGAGGACCTCACGCACCGCCTCACGTCGGCGGGCTTCGGGGTCCGGACGGACTACGCGGGGGACGACCCCGGGACTCAGGTGGCTCAGGTGCGTGCGATGCTCGACGACGGCGCGGACGCGCTCGTCGTGGGTGCCGTGGACCGCACGGTGCTCACCGAGGTGCTGGCGATGGCCGAGCTGGCCCACGTCCCCGTCGTCGAGCACGACGGGGACGGCCGGTCGCAGGAGACCGTCGCGTCCGTCCGCTCGCTCCTGCGCGCACAGACCGGGGCACGCGCATGATGCCGATCCGGGTGCTCGTGGTCGACGACTCCGTCGTGGTGCGGCGCATCGTCAGCGACGTCCTGTCCGCGGACCCGCGGATCGACGTGGTGGGCTGGGCGGCGAACGGCCGGCTCGCGCAGGCCAAGGTCGAGCAGCTGCGTCCCGACCTGGTCACCATGGACGTCGAGATGCCCGAGCTGGACGGCATCGGCGCCGTCCGGGCACTGCGCGCCTCGGGCCACCAGATGCCCGTCATCATGTTCTCCACGCTCACGGAGCGCGGCGCGGCGGCGACGCTCGACGCCCTCGCGGCGGGCGCGACCGACTACGTGACGAAGCCGACCGGCATGGGAAGCGTGCGGGAGGGGCTCGCGCAGGTCGCGAAGGACCTCGTCCCGCGCATCCTCGCGCTCGTCCCGCGCGAGAGCGCGGTCGAGGTGCCGTCGGACCTGCCGGTGCCGCGCGCGAAGCGCCCGGAGCGGGCGGAGGTCGTCGTCCGCGACGACGCGACGACGCACGGCATCAAGCTCGTGCTCGTCGGTGCCTCGACGGGCGGTCCCGACGCGCTGTCCCGCCTGCTCAGCGCGTTCACGGCGCCGCCGCGGGTGCCGGTGCTCGTCGTCCAGCACATGCCGCCGGTGTTCACGCGTCAGCTCGCGGCGCGGCTGGACCGCCTCGGTCCGGCGCGCGTGCACGAGGCGGTCGCCGACCAGGAGCTGCTGCCGGGCCACGTGTACGTCGCCCCCGGCGACCATCACCTCGTGGTCGACACGCACACGGGCGTGCTGCGCGCGGGCCTCTCGGACGAGGCCCCGATCAACTTCTGCCGCCCGTCGGTCGACGCGCTGTTCCGCTCGGCAGTCCGGGCGGTGCGCGGCGAGGTCCTCGCGGTGGTGCTCACGGGCATGGGCGCCGACGGCCGGACCGGCTGCGAGGACGTCGTGCAGGCGGGCGGCACCGTCCTGGTGCAGGACGAGGCGTCGAGCGTGGTGTGGGGGATGCCCGGCGCGGTCGCGACCGCGGGCCTCGCGCACCAGGTGCTGCCGATGGCCGAGATCCCGGCCGCGATGGAGCAGGTGCTCGACCTCGCGACGGCGGGAGGTGCGACGCGATGAGCCTGTCTCCCGACGTGTTCGCCTACGTCGCCGACCTCGTGCAGCGCCGCGCCGGCATCCAGCTCGACACCGGCAAGGAGTACCTCGTCGAGGGCCGTCTGCTGCCCCTGGCCAAGCAGGAGGGTCACGACAAGGTCGACACGTACGTCCGTGCGCTGCGCGCCACGGAGAAGCCCACGGGCGTGCAGGCCGTCGTCGAGGCGCTCACCACGAACGAGACGTCGTTCTTCCGGGACGGCACGCCGTTCCGGCTGCTCACCGAGCACATCGTGCCGGCGCTGCGCGGCGCGGACGGCTCGCTGCCCCGGCTGCGCGTGTGGTCGGCGGCGTGCTCGACGGGCCAGGAGCCGTACTCGATCGCGATGACGCTCGCCGACTGCGTCGGACCCGAGACCGCCGTCGAGATCGTCGCGAGCGACCTCAACGCCGCGGTCCTGGACCGCGCGGCCGCCGGCGAGTACTCGCGCATCGAGACGAACCGCGGCCTGCCGTCGTCGATGCTCGTGCGCTACTTCGACGCCGACGGCAACGGCTGGCGGGTCCGCGAGCCGCTCCGTCGTCAGATCACGTTCCTGCGCCACAACCTGCTGGAGCCGCCCGCGTTCGGCGGCCAGTTCGACGTGGTGTTCCTGCGCAACGTCCTCATCTACTTCGACCTGCCCGTCAAGCGCCAGGTGCTCGAGCACGTGCTCGCCGCGATCCGGCCCGGCGGGTACCTGGTGCTGGGCGCCGCCGAGACCACGATCGGCGTCGACGACGGCTGGGAACGGGTGCCCCTCGAGCGGGGTGCCGTGTACCGGGCGATCCCCAAGGTCCCCGCGTGGGGCCTGACCGGGACCGCGCCGATCCCCATAGTCCTGCCCACCGCCCGCGGCCCCGTCACCGGGGCAGTCCCACGGACGGCACCCGCCGGTGTCGTCCCGCACGCCAGACCCGCCCCCGTCCCGACCGGGGTGCCCGCCCCGGTCATCCGCACCACCCCCGCCCCTGTCAGAGGAGAGACCCGATGAGAGCACTCGTCGTCGACGACTCGCGCACGATGCGCAGGATCGTCGCCGGGATCCTGGAACGGCAGGGCTTCGAGGTCCTGCAGGCCGAGCACGGAGAGGAGGCGCTCACCGTGCTCACGGAGGACGACCGCTTCGAGCTCCTGTGCATCGACTGGAACATGCCAGTCATGGACGGTCTCGAGCTCGTGGCCGCCGTCCGCAAGGAACGCAAGTGGCGCAACATCACGATGATGATGGTGACCACCGAGGCCGAGCAGTCGCAGATCGTGCGCGCCCTTGCGGCAGGGGCGCACGAGTACCTGATCAAGCCGTTCACCCCAGAGGAGCTCCGGGCCAAGCTCGAGCTGCTCGGACTCGTTTCAGTCAAGGAGCTCGCATGAGTGCAGAGGTCGAGGTCGACCAGGTCCTGGTCATCGCCCGGGACATCTTCTCGTCGATGATCGACGGTGAAGCCGGGTTCCTGGAGTCGTGGGTCGGAGAGCCCCCCGTGCTCGAGGACCCCGTCGTGGCGTGGGTGGACCTGCGTGGTCCGTGGTCGGGTCGCGCCGCGCTGCGCACCGAGACGCCCACCGCGCACAACCTGTCCCGGGCGCTGCTCGGGATGGACGCCGAGGAGGAGGTCTCGCACGCCGACCTCGCCGACGCGGTCGGTGAGCTCGCCAACGTGGTCGGCGGCAACGTCAAGGCGCTGCTCCCCGAGGGTGGCAAGCTCGGCCTGCCCGAGGTCGCCGCCGAGCTGCCCCTCACGGCCGACGCGGTGCTCATGCACGGTGTCGCGCTCGCGTGGCGCGGCCGCCCGCTCGTCGTCGAGATCTGGGCCATCCCGACCGTCGACCAGCCGTGAAGCACCTCGCGGCACGCACCTTGGAAAGGAGTTCAGCATGATTCGCGTCCTCGTGACCGACGACAGCCGCGTGATGCGCCAGATCGTGATCCGCACGCTGCGCCAGGCCGGCTACGACTGGGACGTCCGTGAGGCGGCCGACGGCGCCGAGGCGCTCGAGGCGGTCCGTGCCGACGAGCCCGACGTGGTGCTCTCCGACTGGAACATGCCGAACCTGAACGGCATCGAGCTGCTCCAGCAGCTCCGTGCGGAGGGTTTCGAGACCCCGTTCGGGTTCGTCACGTCGGAGAGCTCCGAGGAGATGCGTGCGACCGCCGAGGCGGCCGGGGCGCTCTTCCTCATCTCGAAGCCCTTCACCCCGGAGTCCTTCCGGGAGGTCATCGAGCCGGTGCTCGCATGAGCGCCGACACCCCGCTGGCCACCCCCAAGGACGTCAAGGACCTGCTGCACAACCTCGTCGGCCGTGAGGTCGAGGTCTGGGCGACGGGCAAGCAGCAGGACCCCGCCGTGGGCGACGGCAACCTCGTCGGCGTCTACACGGACAACCGCAAGGCGATGAGCGGGCTGATCCTGCTCGACGTCCCGCTCGGTGCGTACGTCGGCGCCGCCCTCGGCCTGGTCCCGGTCCGCCTGGCTCAGCAGGCGGCCGACCACGGCGGGCTGCCCGACAACCTGCTGGAGAACGCCAGCGAGGTGCTCAACGTGATGTCGTCGCTGTTCAACGCGGAGGGTGCGCCGCACGTCCGGCTGGACGCGGTGTACGAGCCGGGTCACCCGCTGCCGGCCGACGTGGCCCAGTGGGTGGGGGCGTTCGTGCCGCGCTGCGACCTCGACGTC
This sequence comes from Cellulomonas sp., assembly GCF_017744555.1. Taxonomy (GTDB): domain Bacteria; phylum Actinomycetota; class Actinomycetes; order Actinomycetales; family Cellulomonadaceae; genus Cellulomonas. The sequence goes on from NZ_JAGIBD010000001.1 coordinate 174,337, forward strand.
GAGGTGTCGGGCTACGGCAAGGGCGGGTTCTCGCTGCTCGTCGTCTGACGGTCAGTCGGCGCTCCGGCCCGCCGGGCCTCGAGCGCCGACACGAGCATGTCGCGCACGGTCCGGCGGGCCTGCCACCCGGTGGCCCGCCGGAACGCGTCGACGGCGCCGACGACGCTCGCGGAGTCGCCGCTGCGACGAGGCCGCACGACCGCACCGAGGGGACGGTCGACGGTCTGCTCGAGCTGGTCGACGACCTCGCGCACGGACGTCCCGGCGCCGGTGCCGACGTTGAACACCTCGTGCGGCGCGCCGGACGTGCGCAGCCGCTCCAGCGCGGCGACGTGCGCCTCGGCGAGGTCGAGCACGTGCACGTAGTCGCGCACGCAGGTGCCGTCGGCGGTCGGGTAGTCGTCGCCGTAGATCTCGGGCGGTCTCCCACGCAGCACGCGGTCGACGAGGATCGACACGAGGTTCGTCGTGCCGTCGTCGCCGAGGTCGGGCCAGCCCGCGCCGGCGACGTTGAAGTAGCGCAGCGACACGGCGCGGACGTCGCCGGCGGCGGCGGACCAGCCGAGCAGGTCCTCGCAGCCGAGCTTGGTCGCGCCGTACGGGGTGAGGGGCCGCGTGTCGTGCGACTCGCGGACCAGGGCGGTGGTCGGCTCGCCGTACACGGCCGCGGACGACGACAGCACGACGTCCCGTACGCCGGCGCCGCGCATCGCGAGCAGCACGGTGACGAGCGCCCCGAGGTTCTGCGCGTAGTAGCGCGCGGGCTGGTCCAGCGACTCGTCGGCCCGCTTGAGCGCGGCGAGGTGCAGGACGGCGTCGACGTCGTGCTCGCGCAGGAACCCGGTGAGCGGCTCGACGGCGGAGTCGGACGCCAGGTCGAGCTCCAGCAGCGGGGCCGAGCCGATGCGCGACGCGCGTCCGGTGACGAGGGAGTCGGCGACGACGACGTCGTGACCGGCCCGGGCGAGGACGCGGACGACATGGGCGCCGATGTAGCCCGCTCCGCCTGTCACCAGCACACTCACACGCGGGACGGTACCGGCTGGGGCGTCCTCGTCTGACGGGTTTCGACCGGTGTGACCCGATCGGTGGAAGGTCAGGCTGCTGCGTCGGCCTCTGCCGGGGCGGGGCGGTGCCGCCGGGCCCAGTCCCACCCGAACGCGCCGGCGGCGATCCCCGCGACGCACACCCACACGGGCATCCACGTCGCCGACCCGACGGCGGCGAGCACCACGCACACGGCGAGCGCGACGAGCCACACTGCGGTGCCGACGAGCATCACCCGGCCGAGGTCGACCGGCACGGGCGCGGGCGGGGTCCGGGTGGCGCGGGGGAGCAGGGGCACCCTGGGAGGCTACGCCACGCGACAGCGCTCGCTCAGTACGCGCCCTGTCCCGCGACGACCGCCCGGGCCGTGCGCAGCAGGATCACGAGGTCGCCGAACAGCGTCCAGTTCTCGACGTAGTAGACGTCCTTGCGGATCGACTCGTCGGGGCTGAGCTCGGAGCGTCCGGACACCTGCCACAGCCCGGTGAGCCCCGGCTTGACGAGCAGCCGGCGGTGCGCGGCCCGGTCGTACAGCGCGACCTCGCTCGCGACCTGCGGTCGCGGTCCGACCAGGCTCATGTCGCCGCGCAGCACGTTGAGCAGCTGCGGCAGCTCGTCGAGCGAGTACCGGCGCAGGAACCGGCCCGTGCGTGTGACCCGCGGGTCGTCGCGCCGCTTGTAGAAGAGCCCCGACCGGCCGTCCGCCATGACCTCGTCGACGTGCGCGTCGGCGTCCGCGACCATCGTGCGGAACTTGAGCATGCGGAACGTCGTCCCCGAGCGGCCGATGCGGGCCTGCCGGTAGAACACGGGTCCTCGGCTGGTCGTCATCACGGCGACCGCGATGGCGAGCAGCACCGGGGCGAGCAGCACGGTGAGGACGAGCGCCCCGCACCAGTCCGCCACGGACTTCACGACGTACCGGGGGCCGGAGAACCGGGGCGGGTCGACCTGCATCAGCGGCAGCCCCGCCACCGGGGTCACATGGATGCGCGGCCCGGCGATGTCCGTCAGCGCACCGGCGACGAGCAGGTCGGTGTCGGTCTGCTCGAGGTCCCAGCCGAGCTGCCGGACCACGGCCGCGGTGAGCTCGTCGGCCCCCGTGACGGCGACGGCCTGCGCGCCGACGTCGGCCGCGGCGTGCGCAGCGCTCGCGAGGTTGCCCACGACGGGGACGCCGAGCACCTGCTCGCCGCGCTCGGGCGCCCCGCCGGGCACGCACACGCCGACGACGCCGAGGCTGCGCGACGTGTCTGCCGCGACCTCGCGGATGAGGCCCTCGGCGTGCTCGCGCTGGCCGACGACGAGCACGGGCGTCCGGCACTCGCCGCGGGAGCGCCGGCCCCGCAGCCACCGCCTCGACACGACGCGCTCGAGCAGCAGCAGCGCGAGCCCCAGCGGGAACGCGATCGCGAGGAACGCCCGGCCGACGTCCATCTTGGCGAGGTACGCCACGACCGCGACGACCGCGAACAGCCGCCACGTCGCGGTGAACACCGCGGTGTACTCGCCGGCGCCGAGCGTGAGGATGCGCCGGTCCCACACGTGCGCGGACGCGAGCGCGACGAACCAGACGACCACGAGGACGACGGAGACGACGAGGTACGTGGGGGACAGGGCACCGGCGACCGCACGGTCGTCGGCCCCGAACCGGACCAGGTAGGCGGCGACGACCGCCACGGTGATGGCGAGCAGGTCGGCGGTGCGCAGCACCCGCACGTACCCCGGCAGCCAGGCGCGACCCGCGTCCGCGCCACCCGAAGGCCCTGTGCTGGACAATCTCTGGACGCTCTGGATCTCGACCACGGGCCCCCCGAACCGTTGTCATCCCTGGACCGTCCGCGCGCCCCTCGGGGGTGGCGGACGAGTCGGTCAGACCACCGACGATCCCGGAAGCGGTGCAGTCGCGCAAGAGGGACCGTGACTGCAGTCAGCGGCGGACGGCGGCGACCACGGCGTCGACGGCGGGGACGAGCAGCGTGAAGGACTTGCGGTAGGCGGCCTCGCCCCGGCCGTAGGGGTCGGGGACGTCGTCGTCGGCGGGCAGCGCCGGCAGGAGGCCGCGCCGGACGGCCGCGAGCGGGATCAGCGCACGCAGTCGGTCCGCAGTGGTGGCGCCCGCGCCGGGCAGCTCGGACGGCTCGACGAGCGCGACCAGCCGGGCCAGCTCGCGCAGCGTGAACGTGCGGCGCACGGCGGCGGGGTGCAGCTCGACGACGGCCGAGCGGTGGTCGCGCGTGAGGGCGAGCACGAGGTCGGCCCGCTGCACCATCGAGGACGTGAGCTGCCGGGCCTGAAACGCCTCGGCATCGTGACCCAGTGCGGCGACGATGTGAGCGGTCTCGGGCGTCATCGGCGCGCCGACCATCGCCGCGGTCCCCGCGCTCGACACCTCGATGGCCGGCGCGAGCGCTCCCCGCTGGCGCTTGCCGCGGTACGCGGCGCCCAGCCCGGTGGCGAGCAGGCGCTCGACCGCGGGGGAGCGGCACACGTTGCCCGTGCACACCACGAGAACGCGAAGAGGATCGGGGGTCACGGGGACCATGATGCCGAGAACGTGACCACGGTGGACGGCCGCTGTGACGCACCCCACGTCAGAGTGCGCCGCGCAGACGCGGGCGATGGGCCGATCGGGTGTGTGCGCCACCCGTTCGGCCCACCGCGCAGGTCAGCAGGTGTCTCGTCTCGCGGACAGCCCGCGTTACCGCATGTGACGGCCGTGTTGCGGCGCGCCGTGGACGGGGCCTGTGAAGGTCCTGTGTCTCCTACACTTCGCCGCATGGCCTCGACCCCCACCCCCACCGCGCAGGCCGAACGCGCCGCGCCCCCCAAGAACGCCATCGACCGGTACTTCAAGATCAGCGAGCGCGGCTCGACGATCGGCACCGAGGTCCGGGGCGGTCTCGTCACCTTCTTCACGATGAGCTACATCATCGTGCTCAACCCGATCATCCTCGGCGGCGTCCAGGACGGCACCGGGAACAACCTCGCCGACTTCGCGACGATCGCCGCGACGACCGCCCTGGTCGCGGGCGTCCTCACGATCCTCATGGGTGTCGTCGCGAACTTCCCGCTCGCGCTCGCCACCGGCCTCGGCCTCAACGCCGTCGTCGCGTTCTCCATCGCCGCACTCCCCGACATGTCGTGGCAGGACGCGATGGGCATCGTCGTGATGGAGGGCCTCATCATCCTCGGCCTGGTGCTCACCGGGTTCCGGCAGGCCGTCTTCAACGCGGTGCCGCTCGAGATCAAGACCGCCATCAGCGTCGGCATCGGCCTGTTCATCGCGTTCATCGGCCTCGTCGACGCGGGCTTCGTGCGCGTCCCGCCGGGCGGCGGCACGCCCATCGAGCTCGGCCAGAACGGCTCGCTGTCGACGTGGCCCGTGCTCGTCTTCGTGCTCGGCCTGCTCGCGATGATCATCCTCATGGTCAAGAAGGTCCGCGGCGCGATCCTCATCTCGATCATCGGCACGACGATCCTCGCGATCATCGTGGAGGCGATCGCGAGCCTCGGCTCCAAGGTCGACAACCCGTCCGGCTGGTCGCTCAACGTCCCGGGCATCCCCGACTCGGTCGTCGCGGCGCCGGACTTCAGCCTGCTCGGCCACTTCTCGCTGTTCGGCTCGATCCCGAAGATCGGCATCGTCGCGGTCGTCCTGCTCGTCTTCTCGCTGCTCCTCGCGGACTTCTTCGACACGATGGGCACGATGGTCGCCGTCGGCGGCGAGGCCGGCCTGCTCGACGAGAACGGCAACCCCCCGGGCGTCCAGCGGATCCTCGTGGTCGACTCCATCGCGGCCGCCGCGGGTGGTGCCGCGGGCGTCTCGTCGAACACGAGCTACATCGAGTCGGCGTCCGGCGTCGGCGACGGTGCGCGCACCGGGTTCGCGTCCGTCGTCACGGGCGTCGCGTTCCTGCTCGCGACGTTCCTCGCCCCGCTCGTCGACGTCATCCCGTCCGAGGCGGCCGCCCCGGCGCTCGTCGTCGTCGGCTACCTCATGGTCACGCAGGTGCTCGGCATCGACTGGAAGAACCCCGAGGTCGCCATCCCGGCGTTCCTCGCGATCGTCCTCATGCCGTTCACCTACTCGATCACGGCCGGCATCGGCGCGGGCGTCATCACCTACGTGGTGATCAAGGCGTTCACCGGCAAGATCCGCCAGATCCACGTGCTCATGTGGGTCATCACGGTGCTGTTCGTCCTGTACTTCGTGCGCGGACCGATCCAGACGCTCATCGGCTGACGTCCGGAACCTCACGACGGGCCGGCTCCTCCTGCGCGGGGAGCCGGCCCGTCGTGCGTCCCGTCCGCAGGCGCAGCGCGAGCACGCCGAGCGCGGCGCCGAGCGTGTTCAGCACGACGTCCTGCACGGTCGGCACCCTCGTCGGCAGGAACGCGAGCTGTGCGAGCTCGATCGTGGCCGACGTCGCCAGCGCGAGCAGCACGACGATCCACCAGCGCCGCACCAGCAGCCCGACGAGCACCCCGAACGGCAGGAACATCACCACGTTCGCGACGGCCTCGACGCCCGCGTACGTGACTGGCCACCCGCGGTCCGAGAACCACCCCACGACCGCCCGGACCACGTTGAACGTCTCGCCCGGTGCGGGCGACGGCCACAGCGTCACGCGCGCGACGAGCATGAGGTAGACCACCAGCGCGGCGGCCGTTCTTCGCCCTCTCGGCGGTCCCGTGCGCACGCTGCACACCGTACGTTAGGGGCCCTGGGGCATTCGTCGGCTTTCACCACCCTTGGGGGGAACGTGCGCATCTCGGTCATCGGCTGCGGCTATCTCGGTGCCGTGCACGCGGCCTGCATGGCCAAGCTCGGGCACGACGTCGTCGGCATCGACGTCGACCAGCGCAAGGTCGAGCTGCTCGAGGCGGGGGAGGCCCCGTTCTTCGAGCCGGGGCTGCCCGAGCTGCTCGCGGAGGTGCGCGCCACGGGCCGGCTGCGGTTCAGCACCGACATGGCGCAGGCGGCCACCGCGGACGTGCACTTCCTGTGCGTCGGCACGCCGCAGGTGCACGGCGAGTTCCGGGCGGACCTCACGTACGTCGAGTCGGCGTTCGCGGCGCTGCAGCCGCACCTCAAGCCGGGCGACGTCGTCGCGGGGAAGTCCACGGTCCCGGTCGGGACGGCCGAGGCGCTCGCGGCCCGGCTCGACGGGACGGGTGCCGTGCTCGTGTGGAACCCGGAGTTCCTGCGCGAGGGGTTCGCCGTCAAGGACACGCTGCACCCCGACCGGCTCGTCTACGGTCTCCCGACCGACGACGACGGCGAGCCCACGGCGGTCGGCGTCGCCGCGCGCGAGGTGCTCGACGAGGTGTACGCGACGCCGCTCGCCGACCGGACGCCGCTCGTGGTCACCGACTACGCGACGGCCCAGCTCGTCAAGGTCGCCGCGAACTCGTTCCTGGCCACCAAGATCTCGTTCATCAACGCGATGGCCGAGCTGTGCGAGGCGACGGGCGCCGACGTGACCCGCCTCGCGGACGCGATCGGCTACGACGCGCGCATCGGCCGGCGGTTCCTCAACGCGGGCCTCGGCTTCGGCGGCGGGTGCCTGCCCAAGGACATCCGGGCGTTCATGGCCCGCGCCGGCGAGCTCGGCGTGAGCGACGCGCTGTCGTTCCTGCGCGAGGTCGACTCGATCAACATGCGCCGCCGCGTCCGCATGGTCGACCTGGCCCGCGAGGTGTGCCACGGCTCGATCGTCGGCCGCCGTGTCGCGGTGCTCGGGGCGAGCTTCAAGCCCGACAGCGACGACGTGCGCGACTCGCCCGCGCTGTCCGTCGCCGCCCAGATGCAGCTCCAGGGCGCGCACGTCACCGTGACCGACCCGCAGGGCATCGTCAACGCGCGCGCCAAGTGGCCCGACCTGCGGTTCGCCGACACCGCGCTCGAGGCCGCGGAGGACGCCGACGTGGTGCTGCTGGCCACCGAGTGGACCGAGTACCGCGACCTCGAGCCGCACAAGCTCGGCGAGGTCGTGGCGCACCGCCGGATCCTCGACGGCCGCAACGTCCTCGACCCGCGCGTGTGGCGGGCCGCCGGCTGGACGTACCGGGCGCTCGGCCGGCCGTGACCCGGCGCACCGGCGCGGGGGGCGCTGGGTGGGTCCTGGTGGTCGTCGGGATGCTCCTGGCGGGCGTCTGCGTCGCGCTCCTGGTCAGGGGCGGGGGAGCCGACGGTGCGTCGTCGTCGACGACGGTCGGGATGCCGCCGCCCACGTCCGTCACCGTGACCGCACCGCCCGCCGGGACGGTCACGGTGGCGCCGCCGACCGCCACGCCACCGTCGGCCGGGGACGCGGTCTCGGCCGACCCGGACGAGCCGTGGTCGCCCGACGTCGACCCCGCGGCGTACGCCCGGGGTCTGTTCGTGGGCACCAACGAGGCCCGCGCGGACGCCGGCCTGCCCGCGCTGACGTGGTCGGAGTGCGCCGCCGACCAGGCCGTCGCGCGCGCCGGCGCCCTCGTCGGCGAGCCGCTCGAGCACGCGCCGCTCGGCCCGGTTCTCGACACGTGCGCGTCGTCGCTCGCGGCCGAGAACCTCAGCCGTGGAGCCGGCACGGCCCGCCGGGTCGTCACGCTGTGGCTGGGATCCCCGGGGCACCGGGCGAACCTGCTGGCCCCGGACCTCGACAGGCTCGGCGTCGGGTGCGCCCACGACGGCGACGACCTCGTGTGCGCGGAGGTCTTTCTCGGTCACGGGTGACGTTCGACGACCCGGACGGGGTCGGCGTGGTTAGCATCGGACCCACACGACAGACGGGGGCCTGACGTGACAGATCCGCGATGGGGCGAGCAGTGGGCGTCGGTGGTGGTGCCCGCGCGACCGCCGCAGCATCCCGACTCCGAGGTGCGCCGACGGAGGGCTCGTCGCCGAGCGACCGGTCGACGTCTGGTGCTGTGGGGCGTCGTGACCGCCGCGGCGGTCCTGGTGGTGGTCGTGGTCTGCGCGGCCTGGGTCGGTGCGAACGCGCTGACCGCGCGTGACGAGCTCCAGGCGTCGGCCGACGACGTCGTCGCGCTGCGTACCCAGGTGCAGGCGGGCGAGATCGACCGCTCGCAGTCGACCGTGCGGGACCTGCAACGGCACACGAGCGCCGCCCGGGAGGCGACGACCGGGGTGCAGTGGACCGTCGTGGGTGCGCTGCCCTGGGTCGGACCGAACGTGCGCGCCGTGCAGACGGTGTCCGACGTGGTCGACGACCTCGCGACGAGCGCGCTGCCCGCGCTCGTCGACGCGACGCGCGTCATCGACCCCAGCACGCTCGCGCCGGTCGACGGGCGGATCGACCTCGAGCCGCTCGCGGACGTGGCGCCCCAGGTGGTGGCCGCCGACGTCGCGGTCTCCACCGCCCAGGACCGCCTCGCGGGGATCGACACCAGCCGCCTCGTGCCCCTCGTCGAGGCGCCCGTCACCGAGCTGCGCTCGCAGGTGGCGTCGGTCGCGGAGACGACGGCGACGGCGTCCCGGGCCGTCCGGCTCCTGCCGCCGATGCTCGGGGCGGACGGGCCGCGGCGCTACCTGCTGCTGGTCCAGAACAACGCCGAGCCGCGGGCCACGGGCGGGATCCCGGGGTCCGTGCTGCTGCTGACGGCCGACGACGGGCGCGTCGAGATCAGCGACGAGCACGCGGGCAGCAGCCTCAACGGCCTGTCCGAGCCGCCGCTCGCACTGACCGACGGCGAGGTGGCGCTGTTCGGGCCCCACTTCGGGGAGTCGATGCTCGACGTGACCCTCACCCCGGACTTCCCGCGCGCCGGGCAGCTCGCCCGCGCGATCTGGGCGCGGACCGTCGGCGGGGACGTCGACGGCGTGCTGTCCGTCGACCCGGGCGCGCTCGCGGACGTGCTGGGCGCGACGGGCCCGGTCACGCTCGCCGACGGGCGCACGCTGAGCGCCGAGAACGCCGAGGAGCTGCTGCTCCACCAGGTCTACCTCGAGACCGACGACACCCAGGCCCAGGACGCGTTCTTCGCGTCCTCGGCGCGCACGGTGTTCGACACGCTCACGAGCGGTGTCGGCGGTTCGCCGAAGCTGGTCGAGGCGCTCGCGACCGCGGCGCGCGAGGGCCGGCTGGACGTCTGGTCGGCCGACCCGGCCGAGCAGCTGCTGCTCAGCGGCACCGTGCTCGCGGGTGAGCTCCGGGGGCACCGCGGGACGTCCCCGGTGGTGGGCGTGTACCTGCAGGACGCCAACGCCGACAAGATGGGCTACTTCCTGCGGCCCGAGATCACTCTGACGCAGACCGCATGCCGCCCCGACGGCTCTCAGACGATGGACCTGAGCCTGACGCTGACCTCGACAGCTCCCGCGGACGCGGCGAACCTGCCGGACTACCTCACGGGGCGCGCGGCGGGCATCGCGCCGCCCGGCGAGATCTGGACGAACGTGATCGTCTACGCACCGACCGGAGGGTCGATCACGAAGAGCACCGTGAGCACGGGGGAGCCGGGGCTGTTCTCGCAGTTCCACGACGACCTGGCGGTCGGCGCGCGGACCGTGAAGCTGGCGCCCGGCGCGGCGTTCACGCTCGGGGTCCAGATCGTCTCCGGCCCCGGTCAGCCGGGCGTCCCGGTGGTCCGCTCGACGCCCACGGTGAAGGGTGCGACACCCGTGGTCACGGCCTCGCTCTGCGGCGCGGCGTCCACATCGTGAGAAATGCTGGAACTGGTCGGTAGCGACGTTCTCAGCGTTCTCGCAGCGCACGGTCACGCGATCTCTTCACCGGTGTCATAACTCGCGCAGTCCTGCGACCTGTTCTCGCCACCAGGGTGTGCGCTCCGGACGCCCGTCGCTATCGTGAGGAACCTGGCACAGCGCAACGGGCTCGTTCCACGTAGCACGCGCAACTGGGGGGTTGCCATGAAAGCACGCATTCTCGCGACGGCTGCCACGGCAGCGGCACTGGCCCTGGCCCCCGCGGCCGCGGCGTCGGCGGCGTACCCGCCCACGGTGATCACGTGCACGATCAACATCGTCATCACCCAGCAGGGCATCATCTTCACCATCACGTGCACGGGGTTCATCCCGACGCCCGGGGCGACCGCCCTCGTCACGGTGACCTCGCGCAACCCGGCCACGCCCGACAGTGCCATCAGCATCAGCGGCACCAAGTCGGCCGAGGTGCCGATCAACGCCGACGGGTCGGTCAACGCGAGGGTCGCGATCTCGGCACCAGGCGTCTACGACGTCACGGTCACCGCGGGTGGCGTGTCGTCCACGCAGACGGTCGTCGTCCCGGCGACCGGCACCGGCACCGCCGCGGGCGGGCTCACGTCGGCGGCTTCGGGCGCGTCGACCGCCGCGGGTGGACTGTCGGCGACGGGCACGGACGTGCTCCCGCTCGCCGGCGGCGCGGCCGCCGTGCTGCTCATCGGCACGGGCGCGGTGATCGTCGCTCGTCAACGCAGGCGCGAGACCGCCTAGAGCCCTGCAGCTGTCCTCGGAGCCCCGGGGCGCGCTTCCACCGTCCGGCCCGGAGACCCGTCTCCGGGCCGGACGTGCGTGCGGGCACGAGCCGGGTGCGTACCCGACGACGAGCACCTGTCGAGCGCAGGACGTGCCGGCTGAGGACTCGGCGAGCGCGAACCGCGCCGGGCGTCGCGAGCCCCGACAGCGTCGGGCTCAGGACTCGTCGAGCTCGGGGACGCGCGCTCCCGGCCAGAGGCGGACCTTGGCGCCCCCGCCGCTCCGGACGTGCCGGGCGGCGCCGACCGGGTCCGGATCGGCGACCGTCGTCCCGCCGCTCGTCGTCCCGCCGGTCGTCGCGCCGGTGGCGGCACGTGTCGAACCCTCCGAGGCGTAGTAGTCGTAGTACGGGTACCGGTCACCCTGCCGCCGTGTGAGCTTGTTCAGCACCACGCCGAGCACGCGTGCGTCCACCGACTCCAGCGAGCCGAGCGCCTCGGCCAGCTGGTGGCGGCTGACCGTGCCGGCCCCGACGGCGACGAGCGCACCCCCGGCGAGCTTCGCCAGGACGGCGCCGTCAGTCACGGGCAGCAGCGGCGCGGTGTCGAGCAGCACGACGTCGTACCGCTCGGTGAGCGTGCTGAGCACGGCCGACATCGCCCGTGACCCGAGCAGCTCGCTCGGGTTCGGCGGGATCTGGCCCGACGCCAGGACGTCGAGCCGGTCGCTGCCCCACGGCTGCAGAACGTCGTCGAGCGTCGCCTGCCCGATGAGCACGGTGGTGAGCCCGACGTTGCCCTCGATGCCGAGGTAGGACGCGATGCTGGGCCGGCGCAGGTCGGCGTCGACGAGGGCCACCCGCGAGCCGGCGTCCGCGAGCGTGATGGCGAGGTTGATCGCGGTCGTCGACTTGCCCTCGGCGGGGATCGCCGAGACGAGGACGATCGCCCGCGACCGTTCACCGACGTCCAGGAACTGCAGGTTGGTGCGGAGCCGGCGGAACGCCTCGGCGCGGGGACTCTGGGGGCTGCCCTGGACCACGAGCGGGCTCTGCTCCGCGGTGCCGTCGAGCGGGATCGAGCCGATGACCGACGCGTCCGTGACCTTGCGCAGGTCGTCCTCGTTGCGCACCCGCGTGTCGAGCAGCTCCTGGCCGACGGCCGCGGCGATGCCCAGAGCGAGCCCGAGCACCAGCCCGATGGCCAGGTTCACCTTGGCGTCGGGCGAGCTCGGGGTCCCGGGGACGCCGGCCTCCGCGACGGTCGACAGCCGGATCGGGTCCGAGCCGGTGGCCGGCGTCGGCGCGAGGTCGGAGACCGCCTGGGACAGGTGCGACGCCACGGCGTTGGCGATCGCCGCCGCCCGCTCCGCGCTCGGGTCCGTGACGGAGATCGAGATGATGACCGTGTTCTGGGGCACCGTCACCGAGATTGCCTTGCTGAGGGTGCCTGGCCCGACGGTGAGGCCGAGGTCCTCGATCACCGGGTCGAGGACGGCCGGCATGGTCGCGAGCTGGGCGTACGAGCGCACCTGGCTCTGCGAGTAGGTCGAGCCCTGCACCAGGTCGCCGACGGTGTCGCCCGAACGGACCGAGACGAACGTCTTCGTGGTCGCCGTGTACATGGGCGTCGCGAAGACGGTCGCGAGGACCGCGAGCGCGAGGCCGAGCGCCGTGACGACCGTGACGGTGAGCCACCGCTTGCGCAGGATCGCGACGTACTCGTGCAGTTCCACCAGGTAGCCCCCCCCACCTGCTGTGGCCTCACGGACCACGCTCTGCTGGTCGGCTCATGCTCTCACGCATGTCGATCTGCGTCTCTTGGCTCAGTCCCCGCTCCCGCGGAGGCTGCCCGGACGCCCCTCGACGACCTGTGTCGCTCCTGAGGGATATCGCCTAGCCTGGCCGCAGGGTCGCGCTGGTGAGTGCAGCACAGAGCGATGGGGGGCAGTTGTGGGTCGCATTCGCGTGCCATGTCATCGTCCGGGTGGCGTTCGTCGCCGTGCGACGGCTCGATGAGCATGCTCCTGGTCCACGAGTGGATCTCCCCGACGGGCGGGTCCGAGCGTGTGTTCGACCGCATGGTCGACGCGTTCCCCGAGGCCCGGGTCCTGTGCCTGTGGAACGACGACCACGACCGGTACCCGGGCAGGACCGTGGAGCAGACCTGGCTGGCGCGGACGCCGCTGCGGCGGCACAAGCCGCTCGCCCTCGCGGCGAGCGTGCTCGCCTGGCGCGGCGTGGACACGTCCGACGCCGACGTGGTCCTTGTGAGCTCGCACGCGTTCGCCCACCACGTCGGGCGGCACGCACGCGCCCGGCACGGTCGCAAGCTCGTGTACGTCCACACCCCGGCGAGGTACCTGTGGGCCCGCGACCAGGACGCCCGCGGCGGCGTCGCCGCGTCGGTGCTCGCAGCGCCGGCGCTGCGCTCGATCGACCGGTCGCGGGCCGACGCGGCGACGGAGTACGTCGCGAACAGCCACTTCGTGCGTCGGCGGATCGAGTCGGCGTGGCACCGCGACGCCCGGGTGATCCACCCGCCGGTCGCGGTCGAACGGATCCAGGAGGCGCGCAGCTGGGCCGACCGGGTCGTCGGCGACGAGCGGGCGGTCCTGGACCGGCTGCCCGAGACGTTCCTGCTCGGGGTGAGTCGGTTCATCGGCTACAAGCGGCTTGACCTGGTCGTCGCGGCCGGCGAGGCGGCGGGCCTTCCGGTCGTGCTCGCGGGCGCAGGCCCCGAGGAGGAGGCGCTCCGGCAGCGCGGCGCGGAGGCGATCGTCCCGGTGACGATCGTCCGGCGGCCGTCCGACGAGCTGCTCTACGCCCTCTACGAGAGGGCGCTCGCGCTGGTGTTCCCGGCCGTCGAGGACTTCGGGATCGTGCCGGTCGAGGCGATGGCGTGCGGCACGCCGGTCGTCGTCAACGCCGCCGGCGGTGCTCCCGAGGCGGTGATGCCCCCGGCCGGCGGCGTGGCGGTGCACCGGTTCACGCGGACCGAGCTGGCCGACGCCGTCGCGGGTGCCGCCGCCCTGGACCGAGCCGGGGTGGCGGTTCACGCGCGCCGGTTCTCGACGCGCCGGTTCGACGCGGAGCTCCGCGGTTGGGTGACCGGTCGGCGTGACACGGTCGACGACCCGCAGGTCGGGCCCGCTCCCGGGACCGACCGTGGCTGAGCCCTGGGTCCTGGTGCTGGGCACCGCCGACTGGGACCAGCCCATTGCGACGAACCAGCACTTCGCGGCGCGCGAGCTGGCCCGCGAGTTCCGGGTCACGTTCGTGGAGTCCCTCGGGCTGCGGCGCCCGCAGCTCTCGGCGCGGGACCTGCAGCGCGTCCGCCGACGGCTCACGCGCGGACGGACTGCGCCGGGCGGTGCTCGACGCGACCGGCCGCCCGGTCTCGACGTCGTCTCCCCGGTGATCCTGCCGTACCACCGCGGACCGAGCCGGGCGGTCAACCGCCGGGTGCTGCACCGGTCTGTCGCGCCGTGGGTGCGACACCCGGGTCCCCGCGTCCTGTGGACCTACTCGCCCGAGACGTACGGACTGGAGTCCGTCGCCTCCGGCGCGCTGTACCACTGCGTCGACCTACTGGCCGAAGTGGCGGGGATCTCCGCGACGGTCGTGGAGCGGGGGGAGCGACGGCTCGTGGGGTGCGGCGCGCGGGCCGCCGCCACGAGCGACGTCGTGCACGACCACCTGCGGCGGGCCGGGTTCGCCGACGTGCTCCGGTGGCCGAACGTGGCGGACGTCGCAGTGTTCCGCGACGGGTCGCGGACGCTGGGGGAGCGGCACCCGGGGCGGGCGGTGTTCGCCGGGAACCTCACGGCGTCCAAGGTCGACTTCGCGCTCCTCGAGCGCCTCGCCGGGTCGGGCACGGACGTCCACCTCGCCGGACCGGTGGCGCAGGGCGGCGGCTCGGCGGGGGCCGAGCTGCGGCGGACCCTGGACGCGGGCGCGACGTACCACGGGATGCTCGAGCCGGAGCAGCTGGCGGACCTGTACCGCAGCGCCTCGGTCGGGCTCATCCCGTACCTCTCGAACCCCTACACGCGCGGCGTGGACCCGCTGAAGACCTACGAGTACCTGGCGGCCGGGCTCGCGGTGGTGTCGACGCCGCTGCCGTCGGTGCGCGAGGTGGACGGCGACGTCGTCGTGCGGCCTGCCGATGACGGCTACGTCGACGCGGTCGCGCGGTACGGGTCCGAACCGGACGCCGCGGTCCGGGCGCGCCGGCTCGCGCTGGCCGAGGAGCACAGCTGGGAGCGACGGGGGACCGAGCTCCGGGCGGTCGCACGTGAGCTCGTCGCGGAGGCACGACGATGACGGGCGGCGCCGCGCTCGTCGAGCGCACGTGGCGCACCCGGCCCGCGCCGCACGCGCCGGAGCGGCGGACCGGCGGGGCGGCGGCCGTGCTGGTCCCGCTGATCTCGACGACGGTGCTGTGGGCGGTGTTCGTCCAGCTGCGGCTCACGAGCGCGATCGTCGTCGCGCTCATCTCGTCGTTCGTCGTCGTGCGGCAGATCGTGCTGACGGTGACCCAGCCGCACGGCGGACCGGTCGCGCTCGTGTTCTGGACGTTCCTGCTCGGCTGGATGTGCGTCGGCTCGCTCGCGCAGATGGGCCAGGGGAGGCTGCCGTGGCCGGACTCGGGGCTCGACGACCTGTACCCGTGGGGTCAGCTCCTCTTCCTCGGCGCGATCCTGTCCTACCTCGGGGGCGCCCGGCTCGTGTCGGGCCGGCGGCGACCGGAGGACGCCGACCGGACCCCGGCGGCCGGCGCACCGAGGGGCCGGCTGGCCGTCCTGATCGTGTGCGCGATCCTGCTCGCGTTCTTCGTCGTCACGACGACCGGCGGGCTGCCGACCCGCTTCACGACGCGGGACGAGGCCGGCGCGGCGGTGGGTGAGGCGCTCGGCGAGATGGGCGCGAGCGGAGACACCGTGCGGCTGTTCCTGATCAACCGGCTGCCCGTGGCGATCCTCACCGTCGTGGGCTACGCGTCGGCGGACGCGCTCGTCCGCGCGAGGCGCTCCCGCTCGGCGGGCGTCATGGTCGCGGCGCTCCGGCTGCTCGTGTGCGTCGCGCTGCTCGTCATCCTGGCGAACCCCTGGTCGACGCCCCGCTACCTGGTGTTCAGCGCCGCGGGGGCCGTCGTGCTGGGGTTGGTGCCGCTGCTCAACGTGCACCGTCGGGCCGTCGCGGCCGTCGTCCTCGTTCTCGGCACCGTCGTCCTCTACCCGCTCGCCACCTGGTTCAAGAAGTCGGCCACCCAGACGTCCCGCAGCGTCGACCTGTCGACGTTCACGGGGATCGACTTCGACGGCTTCCAGACCACCATGACGGCGCTGGCCCACGTCCGCGACTACGGCTACGCGCACGGCGAGCACATCCTCGCGGCGTTCGCGTTCTTCGTGCCGCGGTCGCTGTGGTCCGGCAAGGCGATGCCCGCGAACCTCGACATCGCGGCCGACCGCGGGTACTCGTTCCTCAACCTCAGCCTGCCGCTGTGGTCGGAGCTGTACCTGGACGCGACCGTCGTCGGCATGGTGCTCGGCATGGGCGTGCTCGGGTACGTGTCCCGGACGCTCGACATCGCGTACAACCGGCAGGAGGGCGGGCTCGCCCCCCACCTCGCCGTGCTCGTCGCGACGGCGCAGGTCGGGCTGCTGCGCGGTCCGCTCGGCGGGTCGGTGGTCTTCTTCGGCACCGTCGTCCTCATCGGCTGGTTCGCCTTCGCGCGGCGCGGACGCGCGCCCGCCCTCGCCGGTGACCTCCGTCAGGACGTGCCGTGAGCGCGCCCGCGGGGGTCCGGCGCGCGGGCGAGCCGGTCGTCGCGCCGTCGGGCGGAGGCGAGCGCTACGCGCACGTCGACGCGCTCCGGGCGGTGGCCGTGCTGCTCGTCGTGCTCGCTCACGCAGGTCTCGCCCAGGTGGTCCCCGGTGCCACGGGCGTGACCGTGTTCTTCGCGATCTCCGGGTTCGTCATCACCACGGTCCTGCTCCGCGAGCGCCGGCGGACCGGAGGGTTCCAGCCCTCCGCGTTCTACGCGCGCAGGCTCCTCAAGCTCGGACCGCCGTTCGTCGTGGTGGTGCTCGTCCCGACCCTGGTCTTCGCGGTGCTGTCGAGCATCGACTGGCGCGCGGTGTCCGCCCAGGTGTTCTTCGTCTACAACTGGCTCTACACCGACGGCAGCGCCGGCCGGGTCCTGCCCGGCTCGTCCGTGGTGTGGAGCCTCGCGATCGAGGAGCAGTTCTACATCGTCTTCGCGGTGTTGTGGATCATGGCGGTGCGCTCGCGGCACTGCACACGGTGGCTGCTCGTCATCGGCACCGCCGCGGTGCTCACCGGGCCCGTCGTCCGGACGGTGCTCTGGTCCGAGGGCGCGTCGAACACCCGGATCCTCTACGGCACGGACGCCCGCGTCGACTCGATCGGGCTCGGCATCATCGCGGCGGTCGTGGTGGACGTGCTGAGCGATCCCGCCCGGCTGCCGCGGGTCCGGCGGGTCCTCGCGTCGGACGCGGCGGTGCTGGTCGCCGGGGTGCTGTTCCTCGCGTCCGCGCTGGTCCGGCAGGACCTGTACCAGCGGGTCGCGCGCCCGTCGGCGGAGACCCTCGCGGCCGCGCTGCTGATCGCGTACGGCCTGCTCAGGACGAGCGGACGGCTCCGGACGGCGCTCGGGCGGCTCGCGGGGCTGCGGGTCGTGCAGGTGGTCGGGCTGGCCAGCTACAGCATCTACCTCGCGCACCTGGTCCTGATGCGCGCGATCGGGTCCTCGGTGGACGGCCTCACGGCGGCGTTGCGGATCCCGCTGCTCGTGGCGCTCGGCGTCGGCGTGGGCGTCCTGTGCTGGCGGGCGGTCGAGGTCCCCGCGCTGGCCTGGCGCCGACGCGTCGTCGACCAGCGCCCGGCGGGTGGTGGCGCATGACGGCGCGTCCGGTCGTCACGGTGGGGGTCCGGTCGATCTCGTTCGGTGACGGCATCGGCGGGATGGAGCGGGCCGCGGGCCAGCACGTCCGGCAGCTGGTCGACGCCGGGGTCGAGGTGCGCCTGTTCGCGCCCGCCGAGCACGTGCACGGCCAGCTGCCGCCGTCTGTGGTCCTCGTCGACGTGCCGTGGCCACGGTGGGACCGGCGCACCGCGGGCCTCGGGTTCGGACCCGCCTACCGTCAGTGGAACAGGCGGCTGGCCTCCGCGCTGCTCGCGCGGCGTGCACCTCGTGAGGTATGGCACCTGCACGGCGGTGCGGCCGGGGTGCTGCGGCGCCGGTCGGTGCGCCGGTCGCGGGTGCCGACCGTGGTCAACCCGCACGGCATGGAGGAGTTCGGCTCGTTCGACCTGCTGCGCTACCCGCGGCGCGTTTTCCTGCGGTCGGAGGCTCGGCAGGCCCGCCACGCGTCCCGCGTGATCGCGACGGACACGCCTCTCGTGGACGCCGTGGTGCGGAACCTGCGGGTGGCGCGCGAGCGGGTCGTCGTGATCCCCAACTGCGTCGACGCCGCAGCGCTCCGGCGGCAGGCCGACGGCGCGACGCCGCCCGCGCGGTTCGAGATCGTCACCGTGGGCCGTCTGGTCCGGAACAAGGGGTACGACCTGCTCCTCGACGCGCTCCGGCGACCGGAGGTCCGGCGGGTCCTGCCGGCGGACGCCGCTTGGGTGCACTTCGGCTCGGGGCCGTATGCCGAGCGCCTGCGGACCGCCGCGGCGACCGCCGGTGTGCCGCTCAGCATCCGGGAGCGGCGCACCGACGTGGAGGTCCAACGCGCGCTGTCGACCGCCGGGATGTTCGTGCAGCCGTCCCGGCACGAGGGCAGCAGCCTGACGACGCTGGAGGCGATGGCCCACGGCCGGGTGGTCGTGGGCACGCCCGTCGGCGGGATCCCCGACAAGGTCGTCGACGGCCGCACCGGGTTCCTGGCCCGGTCCGCCACCGCCGAGGCGCTCGCGGACGCGATCGTGCGCGCCGCCGGAGCGGCACCCGATGTCGGGCTCGCCGCCGCGCGCGAGGTCGACGAGCGGTTCGACCTCGCCGCCATGACCGCGGTGCACCTGGCTCTGTACGCGGGCCTCACGGGCGCGGTCGACGGCCACGGACCGACGAGCAGCGACTGGCCGTCGTCGCGGGTCGACGGCGCCGACCGGTCCACGGTGGCCGTCTGCGTGCCGACCTACCGCCGGCACCGGGAGCTCGAGGCCCTGCTGCCGCTGCTCGTCGAGCAGGCGCGGTCGGTCGAGCCGAGCGCGACCGTCGTCGTCGTGGACAACGACGAGACGGCGAGCGCCCGCGACATCGTCGAGCGGTTCAGCGGGAGCGGGTGCAAGGTCCGGTACGTGCACGAGCCCGAGCCCGGGATCGCCGCCGCACGGAACGCCGCGATCGCCGCCGTGCACGACGTCGACGTCGTGATGTTCGTCGACGACGACGAGCGGCCGGTCGGCGCGTGGCTGCGCACCATGATCGACGTGTACGAGGAGCTGCGTCCGGCGGCCGTGGTGGGGCCGGTCGTCTCGCACTTCGACGTGCCGCCCGACCCGTGGGTCCGCGCGTTCGGGTTCCCGCCGCGGCCGAGGTTCGCCACCGGGACGTCGCGGCCCATGGCGGCGACGAACAACCTGCTGCTCGACATGAGGACGATCCGCGCGTTGGGCCTGACGTTCGACCAGAGGTTCGGTCTGACCGGCGGGTCCGACACGCTGCTCACCCGACAGCTCGTCCGGGCCGGCGGCCGCATCGTCTGGTGCGACGACGCCGAGGTGCACGAGGACGTGCCCGCCCACCGGCTCACGAGCCGCTGGGTGTACCGCCGTGCGCTGCGCGGGGGCAACACCTGGAGCCGCACCTCGGTGGTGCTCGCGGACGGCCCGCTGCGACGGACGGGTGCGCGGCTCGTGGGGTCCGCGGACGGTGTCGCCCGGATGGCCGTGGGCGTCCTGCTCGCCGGCGCGGGCGTCGTGAGCCGCGACCTCGACCGGCGGGCACGTGGGGTGCGCACCGCGATGATCGGCGCCGGGCGCACGCTCGGCGCGGTGGGCGTCACGCTGCAGGAGTACCACCGGTGAACGTCGTGATCCTGACCTCCAACTTCCGCAGCAACTCGCTCGGGCGCGCCTACTGCCTGTGGCTGCTGTGCCGGTCGCTCGGCTGGGACGTCACGCTGCTGTCGCCGCAGGGCGACGAGCTGTGGGCGCCGCTGGCAGGGACGGAGTTCGCGCAGGACTGCGACGTCGCGGGCGACAGGTCCCTGGCGTCGATGTCCGAGACCGTGCAGCGCAGCGACCTGGTCATCGCGGCGAAACCGCTGCCGGAGTCGTTCGGCGTCGCGCTCGAGCTGAGCCGTCTGGCCCGCCGGCCGCTGCTCCTCGACATCGACGACCCCGACATCGAGCACCAGCTGTCGTGGGCCGACCCGGCCCGGCGGGCCGCCCGCGCCGTCTGGCGCCGGGAGCGGGTGGCCGAGCTCAAGCGCCTGCGCTCGGCGGCGTTGCGGACCCCCACGATCGCGAGCAACCCGACGCTCGCCCGACGCTGGCGCAGCACGGTGGTGCCGCACGTCCGCGAGGACCCCGGGCTCCGCGCGGGGCAGCGCGACGACGCCCCGACGATCGCGTTCGTGGGCACGGACAAGCCGCACAAGGGGCTCGACGTTCTGCGCGCGGCCGTCGCCCGGACGCAGGACCACGGGTTCCGGCTGGTCGTGACGGACGTGCCGCCGCCGGACCCGAAGCCGTGGGAGCAGTGGATCGGCACGACGACCTTCGACCGGGGCCTCGACGTCGCGGGCACCGCGGACATCGTGGCGCTCCCGTCGAGGCCGACGGTCTACTCCCGCGCCCAGCTCCCCGTGAAGCTCGTCGACGGGATGATGCTGGGCAGGACGGTCGTGGTGTCGGACCTGCCGGCCACGCGGTGGGCCGTCGGCGACGCCGGCGTGCTCGTGCGGCCCGGCTCGGTCGGTGCGTTGACGCGCGCGCTGGTGAGCGTGCGCGAGCGGTCCGTGCGGACGCGGCTCGGGGAGCGCGCACGTGAGCTCGCCCTCAGCCGGTTCGCCCCCGACCGGGTGCGCGACACCTTCGCGGTCGCGTGCCGTGACGCGATGAGCAGCGGTTCCTCATGAAGGCCGCCGAGAGGTGCACGCGATGACGATGGCCATCACGCTGGTGCTGCCCGCGTACCGCAGGACCGTCTCGGGCGGGTACCGCGTGGTCCTGGAGTACGCCGCCCGGCTCGCGGAGCGTGGCCACGAGGTGACGCTCGTGATGCCGTCCCCTGGCCTCCAGATCCGCGGTTGGCGCCGGTTCGCCGGGCGTGGCGGGCTGGGTCAGCGCTGGGACCGCGTGCGGCACGGCACGGGGATCGCGTGGTTCGACCTGCCGCGGACCGTCCGGGTGCTCGTCCCGCACGGCGACGACCCTCGGGTCCTGCCGGCCGCGGACGTGACCATCGCGACCGCCTGGCACACCGCCCCGCACGTGGCGGACCGCCCGCGTCGCGCCGGCGCGGGTGCGTACCTGATCCAGCACCACGAGACGTGGAACGGACCGGCCGACCGCGTCGACGCCACCTGGCGGCTGCCGCTGTCCAAGATCGTGATCGCCCGGTGGCTCCGGGACCTCGCCGACGAGCTGGACCCGGGCGGCGGGACGGCGTACGTGCCGAACGGGATCGATCTCGACAGGTTCCGCGTCCGCGTCCCGATCACCGCGCGCGACCCGGAGCGGGTCGGGATGCTCGTGCACCCGGCGACGTGGAAGGCGACCGACGTGGGGATCCGGGCGCTGCACGAGGCGCGCGAGCGGGTGCCCGGGCTCGCCCCCTGCCTCTACGGCCGGTGGCCGCGACCGGACGGCCTGCCCCCGTGGGTCGAGTACCGCGAGCACCTCGACGGGGACGCCCTCGTCGACTACTTCAACGAGCTCGCCGTCTACCTGCACCCGAGCCTCGCGGAGGGCTGGCCGCTGCCGCCCGCCGAGGCGATGGCCTGCGGTGCCGCGGTCGTCGCGGCCGACAACCCCGGCGTGCTCGACTACGCCGTGCCCGACCGGACGGCCAGGGTCGTCCCGCGGGGTGACAGCGCCGCGATGGCGGCCGCGCTGATCGACCTCGTGGTCGACGTCGACGCCCGCGAGGCGCTCGCCGCCCGGGGGCACGACGCGATCGGGGCCTACACATGGGACCGGGCGGTGACGGCTCTCGAGGAGCACCTGGTCACGTTGACAGGGGTGTCCGCCGCATGACGCACACCGAGAGGGGCGGCCTGCGCGTGTTCGCGCCGGGTGCGTACACGTGGGGCAACAAGGGGGACGCCGTCCTCGTCCAGTCGCACATCGAGTGGCTGCGGTCGGCGGCGGGCGCGTCGGGCGTCGCGCTGACGTCGTACACGCCCGCGTCCGACGCCGAGCACTTCGGGGTCCCGTTCCTCCCGATGCTCGTCGACCCGACCTCCGTGGTGGCGCGCGGCAGCGCGCGGGTGGCGCGCACGACCCCGACCCTCCGGCGCGCCCTCACCGCGTTCCGGGTGCTGTCCACCCGTGGCGTCGAGTCGGTCGTGCGCGCGTGGGCGGCCCTCTACCTGCGGTGGCCGGCGCTGGCCAAGGCGGTCGCCCCCGCCAAGGTCGGGCGCCTCGCGGACACGATCGCGTCGGCGCACCTCACCGTGACGGTCCCGGGCGGCTACCTGATGGCGCCGCGTGAGGCGGACGACACGTGGCTGTTCCACGTCCCAACGCTCGTGCTCGTCGACGCGCTCGGGTGCCCGCTCGTCCTCGGGCCCTGCTCGGTCGGCCCGTTCGCGGGTCTCAACGCCGGCGCGGCCCGCCGGTTCTTCCGGCTTCCCCGCCTCGTGCTCGTCCGGGAGGCGCGCAGCGTCGCCGTCCTGCGCGAGCTGGGCGTCGACCCGTCCCACATCCGGGCGATGCCCGACCTCGCCTTCACGTTCCGCCCCGGCGCCCCCTCCGCGCTCGGCGCCGCCGAGCTGGAGCGCGTCGAGAAGCTCGGTGCCGACCACGCCGGGCTGGTCGGCGTCTCCGTCCGCGAGCACTCCTTCCCCGGCTCGGCGGACCCGGCGGGCGACATGCGGTCGTACCTCGGCGCGGTGGTCGACGCGCTCGCGGACCTCCATGCGCGGGAGGGCGTCGCGGTCGTCGTCGTGCCGCAGACGTCGATGGACGCGCCGGTGAGCGGCACGCTCGCCGGTGAGCTCGCGCGGGCAGGCGTCCCGCACCTGCTCGTCGACCCGGGCGTCTCGCCGTCGGACCTGAGCCTGCTGTACGCGAGGTTCGACCTCCTGGTGGGTACCCGGATGCACGCGAACATCCTGGCCATGGCGGCCGGCACCCCCGTGGTGGCGATCGCGTACCAGCCGAAGACCGCGGGCATCCTCGAGGAGCTCGGTCTCGACGACTGGTGGCTCGCGATCGACGACCTCGCCGGCGACCGGCTCCGTGGCATGGTCGAGGCCGCCTGGACCGACCGCGAGGCACGGGGGCGCCTCGCCCACGAGCGTGCGCAGGATGCCGCCGCTCGGGTGCGGTCCGAGGGGGCCGACCTCGTGCGGCTCGCCCGGGAGCGCGCGTGAGGTCCGCGACCGCGGCGCGCCCGTCGCTCGGCCGCAACATCGCGACGACCTACGCGTCGCAGCTCGTCACGGCGCTCAGCCAGTTCCTGCTGTTCCCCGTGGTCGTGGCGGCCGTCGGGACCGACGCCTACGGCCTCTACATCCTGGCGTCGACGATGCTCGTCCTGGCGACCCAGGACCTCGGCATGGCCGGCGCGACCTCGCGGTACGTCGCGGAGGCGCTCGCGCGCAAGGACGTGGCCGCCCTGCGTTCCGTCGTCGCGACCAGCTCCGCGTTCTTCTGTGCGCTCGGGCTCGTCGGTGCGGGGATCGTCGGGCTGGCCTATGTCGTGCTGCGCCCGCTGGTCGACATCCCGCCCGGCCTCGAGGACACGGCGCGCGGCCTCGCGGTGCTCGCGGCGGTGCAGGTGGTGGCCGCGAGCGGGGCGACGCTCAACCGGTTCGTGCTGACCGGGGGCGGCCGGCTCGACCTGGCGAACGGCACCGCGGTCACGACGATCCTGGTGCGGCTCGGCGTCACGCTCATGGTCGTCCAGGTCTCCCAGGACATCCTCGTGGTCGCAGCGTCGGACACGGTGATCATGCTCGCGACGACCCTGACGCTGTGGCTGCTCCGGCGCCATGCACTGCCCGAGTCCCGCAGCCGGCTGCGCGAGTCCAGCATCGCCCAGCTGCGGGTCATGTCGCGGCTGACGGTCGACCTGCTGGTCGTCGGTCTGTCAGGCACGATCATCATGCAGACGGGGACGGTGCTGGTCTCGACGCTGCTGCCGATCGCCGCGGTGTCGGTCTTCGCCGCGGGCTTCCGGATCTACCGGCTGTGCAAGGACGTCACCAACGCGCTCGGCACCGCGGTCCTGCCGCACGCGACCACGGCGTTCGTGCGGGGGGACGACGTCGCGCTGAGGCGGCTGTACCTGTCCGCGTCGCGCCGCGCGAACGTGCTCGCCCTGTGCATCGCGGGGCCGGTCATCGCGTTCGGACAGGCCTTCTTGGCGTGGTGGCTCGGCGCCGGGTGGGAGGACTCGGCGACCGTCGCGACCATCCTGGTGATCTCGCTGCTGGCCAACAACAACCACCTCGTCGCGTTGCCGATCCTCGCGGGCCAGGGCAGCGTCCGGTCGTACGCGCGGCTGCACGTGGCGTGGGCGCTCTCGAGCATCGCGCTGGGGATCGTCCTGACGCCACCGCTCGGGGTGATCGGGACGGCGGTCGCGATCGCCGCGCCCGTCGTCGTGCTGGAGCCCGTGTACACCGGCATCGCGCTCCGGCGGCTCCAGCTCGGGTGGGGGGCGTTCTTCCGGGAGAACGCCGCGCGCTCGTTCGGCACGGGCGTCCCCGCCGTGGTCGTCGGGGTGGTCCTGGCGCGCGTGTGGCCCGCGGACGGGATCGTGGAGATCGCCGCCCGGTCGCTCGGCTGGGTCGTCGCCTACCTGGCGCTCTACGTGTGGCTCGGAGCGACCGCGGGCGACCGGGAGCTCCTGGCTCGGGTCGCCGCTCGTCGGCGCGTGAGGGCGTCCGCGACGAGCCAGCGCTAGCGACGGCTCTCGGCGTGTCCAGCGGCGCCGCTCACGAGTGTCATTACGCAAGGTAATGAGTTACGCTAAGCAGATGCCGCCGACCAACGCCCTCGCCGGGGAGCTCCGCGTGGCCCTCGGCCAGGCCGCGCGCCGCATCCGGCAGCAGCGTGGCGACGCGGGCCTCACCGACCCGCAGTACAACGTGCTGCTCTGGCTCACCAAGAAGGGTCCGCTCACGCCGGGCCAGCTCGCCGAGCTCGAGCGCATCCAGCCGCCCAGCATGACGCGCACCGTCAACGGCCTCGTCGAGCTCGGTCTCGTCGGCAAGACCGAGCACCCCACGGACGGCCGGCAGGTCGTCGTGACGCTCAGCGACCTGGGTGTCGCCGAGGTCGCCGAGACCCGCCGGCGCCGTGACGCCTGGCTGACCCAGCGCCTGCAGGAGATGAGCCCCGACGAACGTCGGCTCCTCACCGACGCCATCGAGCTGCTCCGGAGGATCGCCCAGTCGTGAGCACGTTCGACAGCCTGAGGTTCCGCAACTACCGGCTCTGGTTCGCCGGTGCCCTGGTGGCCAACGTCGGCACCTGGATGCAGCGCGTCGCCCAGGACTGGCTCGTGCTCACCCAGCTCACCGACAACTCCGGGGTCGCCGTCGGCATCACCACGGCCTTGCAGTTCGCGCCGGTCCTGGTGCTGTCCCCGTGGGCCGGGCTGCTCGCCGACCGGGTCGACCGCCGCAAGCTGCTCGTCGCGACGCAGGGCGGCATGGGTGTGCTCGCCGCCGGCCTCGGCGCGCTCGTCCTGTCCGGGCACGCGCAGCTGTGGCACGTGTACGTGTTCGCGGCGCTGCTCGGCTGCGTCGCCGCGATCGACGGTCCCGTGCGGCAGACGTTCGTCGCCGAGCTGGTCCCCGGCGCCAAGCTCGCCAACGCCGTCGGCCTCAACAGCGCCTCGTTCAACGCGGCCCGGCTCATCGGCCCCGGCGTGGCGGGCCTGCTCATCGCCGCCGTCGGCACGGGGTGGGTGTTCGTCATCAACGCCGTCTCGTTCGCGGCGACCATCCTGTCGCTCACCCGGATGCGGACGTCCGAGCTGCACGCGATGCCGACCACGACGCGTGCCAAGGGCCAGCTCCGCGAGGGCATCCGCTACGTGCGCGGGCGCAGCGACATCGTCGTGATCATGGTCGTCGTCGGGGTGGTGTCGACGTTCGGCCTCAACTTCCAGCTCACGAGCGCGATGATGGCGCGCACCGAGTTCGGCAAGGGCGCGGGGGAGTACGGGATCCTCGGCTCGATCCTCGCGATCGGGTCGCTCACCGGCGCGCTGCTCGCCGCCCGGCGCGAGCGGCCCCGGGTCCGGCTCGTCATCGGCGCCGCATTCGGGTTCGGGATCGCGACCGGCGTCATGGCCCTGATGCCGACGTACGCGTCCTTCGCGGTCGCCTGCATCCCCGTGGGGCTCGCGTCGCTCACGATGATGACGGCCGCCAACGCGACCATCCAGATGAGCACCGACCCGGCCGTCCGCGGGCGGGTGATGTCGCTCTACATGATGGTGTTCCTCGGCGCGACGCCCATCGGCTCGCCCATCGTCGGCTGGATCGGCGAGACGTTCGGCGCCCGCTGGTCGATCGGGGTCGGCTCGATCTCCGCGCTGCTCGTCGCGAGCGGTGCCGCGCTGTGGGCCCGACGGCACTGGCAGGTGCGGGTCCGGTACCACGTGCTCGCCCGTCCCCACCTCGAGGTGTACCGGGACGAGGCCGGCGTCGGACGGGTGCCCGAGCAGCGCGGTGCGCTCGAGGCCGCGGACGCGCAGACCGCGGCCTGACGGGCCGTCGGCATCGCACCGCGGCCGTCCGGCTGAACCTGCACGGCAGTCCGGGTGAACATCGATGCGCGCCGTATCGACCCTTCTGCCCGACATGTCACGATCGCCCCGTGAGTGCTCAGGGCGAGGGGGTGAGCCCGGCGGTGGTCGAGGAGGGTCGACCCGAGCCGGACGAGAGCCTCCCTGTCCCCGGGGACGACGGCGGGCCCGTGGACACGGACCCGCCCCGTCGGCGGTGGGTGCGCCGGACGGTCCTCGTGGTCGCGCTCGTGCTGCTCGGCGTCCTGCTGGTCGCCGGGTGGCTGGCCTTCCGCGGCTACCAGGCCGCGGCGGCGCTGCTCGACGCCAAGGCGGTCGTGGCGGACGTGCAGCACGGCCTCGACGACGGCGACGCCACCCGGCTGGACGCCGACCTCGGCACCGCGCAGGACGCGACCGCGCGCGCCCGTGCCGCCTCCTCGGACCCGGTCTGGCGCGCCGCCGCGCACCTGCCGCGCCTGGGCCCGCAGCTCGCCGCCGTCACCACGTTGTCGGCCGCGCTCGACGACGTCACGCACGACGCGCTGCCCGCCGCCGCGGACCTCACCGATCTCGTCGGTCGCGAGGGCGGGATCCGCGACGCCGACGGACGCATCGCCCTGGCCCCGCTCGCCGCGGCCGCACCGGCGCTCGCGGACGCCGCGACGGTCGCCCGGTCCGCGCAGGCGCAGGTGGACGGCATCGACGCCGACGCACTCGTCGGGCCCCTCGCCGACCCGGTGCGCACCGCGCAGGACGCGCTCGCGCAGCTGGCGGGCGTGCTCGGCGGCGGCGCCCAGGCGGCCGCGCTCGTGCCGCCGATGCTCGGCGCCGACGGTCCGCGCACGTACCTCGTGGTCGCGCTCAACTCGGCCGAGCTGCGCAGCGCGGGCGGCATCGTCGGCAGCCTCGTGCTCGTGCACGCGGACGACGGGCTGCTGTCGATCGTCACGCAGCGCTCCACGAACGACCTGCGCGCGCTGCCCGAGCCGGTGCTGCCGCTCACCGACGCCGAGCTGACGATCGCCGGGCCGGGGCTCGGCCGGAACGTGCAGAACGCGGTGCAGACGCCCGACTTCCCGCGGTCGGCCGAGCTGCTGGCCGCCCGGTGGAAGCAGAGCGTCGGCGACGACGTCGACGGGGTCGTCGCGACGGACCCCGTCGCGGTGGCGGCCCTGCTGAAGGTCCTCGGTCCGGTGACCGTGCCGGACGGGGGAGCGGGCACGAGGATCACGGCCGACACGATGATCCCGACCGTGCTGCGCGACTCCTACCTGCGCTTCCCCGACGCGCTCGACGGCGACCGCTTCTTCACGTCGGTCGCCGCGACGATCTTCGGACGCCTCACGACGACGGACGCCGACCCGCTGCGCCTCGCGAAGGCCGCCGCGGAGCAGGGCCAGGACGGCCGCATCCGGATCTGGTCCGCGCACCCCGACGAGCAGGCGCGCCTGGCGGCGACCACCCTCGGTGCGGCGTTCCTCAGCGGCGACGTCGGCGACGCGACGGGCGTGTTCCTCAACGACGCCACGATGGGCAAGGTCGACTACTACCTGCGCAGCACGGTGACCGTCGAGGACCTGCGGTGCTCGGGCGACGCCCCGACCGCGACGGTCCGCCTCGACCTGTCCTACGACCCGCCCGCCGAGATCATGTCGGCGCCGCCCTACGTGCTCGGCCACTCGCGCGACGTCACACCGGGGTGGGCCGGCTCGACGGTGTCGGTCTACGCGCCGGTCGGGGCCGAGCTCGGCGCGGTCCGGCTCGACGACGGGTACGTCGCGGGCGCCACGGCCGAGACGGACGGGCGTGCCGTGCACGTGGTCCGGTCGGTCCTGGCGCCGGGGGCGCACCAGACGTTCCGGTTCGACGTCCCCGTGCGCGGCGGGCGCGTCGACGTGTGGACGACCCCCACGGTCGCGTCGCCCGGCCTCGTGTCCGCGTCCTGCCCTCGCCCCTGAGGAACGTTCACCCCCCGACCGCGCCGGATCGTCCGAAATCACCCGTTCTGCCCCTGTCTGCGGCTGCTCCGACAAGGGACGATGAGGGCAATTCGGTCAGATCAGTCCTCCCCAGGGGGTTTCGTCATGAGCAAGATCCTGAGGGCGTGCGTCATCGCTGCACTGGCAGCCGGCGTGGCGCTCGGTGCACCCGGGGTCGCGCTCGCGGCCGACCAGCCGACGCCGTCCGCCTCCCCGTCCGCGACCACGCCCACGGGCGGCGAGTTCGGCTGCCTCGGCGCCACCGACGACTACGGCGTCCCGTTGCCGTGCGAGCTGCACATCACGCTCCTGTCGCCCATCTGCGACAACGACGTGCCGAAGCTCCGCTACGTCGCCGAGGCCATCGGCACGCCGAACACCACCGTCACGATCACGTGGGTGAACCCCGGCGGCGCGAACGTCGTGCAGTCCGGGCTCCCGCTGAGCGGCACCGTGCTGTGGCCGGGCGCCGTGGTCGGTCCGGACGGCAAGGGCGCGGACTGGCCGGGCTGGCGCCAGCTGCCCGACGGTTCGTGGGTCGAGGGTGACGAGTTCGACTGGGTCCGCCCGTCGGTCCAGGTGAACTTCCAGGTCAACCCGTCGGCGACGATGTCCGTGGCGTACCCGCCGTCGAGCCCCAACTGCGCGACGAACCCTCCGGGCAGCGAGGTCCTCTCCGCGACCGGCGCCGAGGTCCTGTCCGCGACCGGGAGCAACTCCGCACCGCTCCTCGTCGGAGCCGTCTCGCTCGTGGTCGTCGGTGGGCTCGTGGTCCTGTTCGTCGCCCGGCGCCGGCACGCGCACTCCGCCTGACCCGTGACTGCCGGTGGCCCCTCGCGGGGCCGTCGGCGACCACGGCCCTGGCGACGACGACGCCCGCCCCGTGACCCACGGGGCGGGCGTCGTCGTGGGCGGACCAGGTGCGGGTCAGACGAGCTGGTCGACCACGTGGTCGATGCACGCGGTGAGCGCGAGCACGTCCTCCGGGTCGACCGCGGGGTACATCGCGATGCGCAGCTGGTTGCGGCCGAGCTTGCGGTACGGCTCGACGTCCACGATCCCGTGGGCCCGCAGCACCTTGGCGACCGTGGCCGCCTCGATCTCGGGCGCCAGGTCCACGGTGCCGACCACGGACGAGCGTGCCTCGGGGTCGGTGACGAACGGCGTGGCCCAGTCGCGGGCCTCCGCCCACCCGTACAGGTGGCCGGCGGACGTCGCGGTGCGCTCGGCGGCCCAGGCGAGGCCGCCCTGCGCGAGGATCCAGTCGATCTGCTCGGCGAGCAGCCACAGGGTCGCGATCGCCGGGGTGTTCAGGGTCTGGTCCAGCCGCGAGTTCGTGACGGCGGCGGTCAGCGACAGGGACTCGGGCACCCAGCGGCCCGACTGCTCGAGGCGGGCGGCACGCTCGACGGCCGCGGGCGACAGGAACGTGAGCCACAGGCCCCCGTCGGAGGCGAACGACTTCTGCGGCGCGAAGTAGTAGGCGTCGGTCTGTGCGACGTCGACCGCGAGGCCGCCGGCCGCCGACGTGCCGTCGACCACGACGAGGGCGCCCTGGTCGCGGGAGCCGGGGACCCGGCGCACGGGCGCGACGACGCCGGTCGACGTCTCGTTGTGCGCCCACGCGTACACGTCGACGCCGTCGACGTGCTCCGGCACGGTGACCTGCCCGGGCGGCGCGGTCGTGACGACCGGCTCGCCGAGGAACGGCGCGCGTGCCGCCGCGGCGGCGAACTTGGCGCCGAACTCGCCGAACGCGGCGTGCGCGCTGCGCTGCTCGACGAGGCAGAGGGTGGCGACGTCCCAGAACGCGGTGGACCCGCCGTTCCCGAGCACGACCTCGTAGCCGTCGGGCGCGTCGAAGAGTGCCGCGAGGCCGGCCCGCACCCGCCCGACCAGCGCGCGGACCGGAGCCTGGCGGTGCGACGTGCCCATCAGGGCCGCCCCCGGGCCGGCGAGCGAGTCCAGCTGCTCGGAGCGCACCTTGGACGGACCGGAGCCGAACCGACCGTCGCGCGGGAGCAGGTGCGCGGGGAGGGTGATCGCGGGCGGGGCGTCGTGAGCATCGGGCACGGCCCGAGAATAGGCGGTCCGCGCCCCCGGGGCGTCGGTCCGACCAACTAGCCTGTGCACAGCGCAGGGCTCGCGATGAACGAGCCGTGCAGTCCAGACGCGGGAGGCAGTGCGGTGAGCGACCTGATCGACACGACGGAGATGTACCTCAAGACGATCTACGAGCTCACCGAGGAGGGACGCACGCCGCTGCGTGCGCGGATCGCCGAGCGGCTCGGCCACTCGGGTCCCACGGTGTCGCAGACGGTGGCGCGCATGGAGCGCGACGGGCTCGTCGTGGTGACGGGGGACCGGCATCTCGAGCTCACGGACGCCGGCTACGCCAAGGCGGTGCGCGTGATGCGCAAGCACCGGCTCGCGGAGCGCCTCCTCACGGACGTCATCGGCCTGGAGTGGCCGTACGTGCACGAGGAGGCGTGCCGCTGGGAGCACGTGATGAGCGAGCGCGTCGAGAAGCGGCTCGCCTCGCTGCTCGACCACCCGCACTTCGACCCGTACGGCAACCCCATCCCCGGGCTGGCGGAGATCGGCGAGGACGTCACGCGCGTGGGCTTCCTCGACGGCGTCACGCCGCTCACGTCGTACGACGGTGACGGGACGGGCGACGGTGCGCGCGCGGTCGTCGCGCGGATCGCCGAGCCGCTGCAGGTCGACGTCGAGCTGCTGGCCCGCATGGCCGAGGCCGGGGTGCGTCCCGGGAGCGAGATCGCGATCGAGCGCGGCACCGGTGTCGTCACGGTCGGCGCGCCCGGCTCGGAGACCGTCCTGGACCTGCCCGAGGACGTCGCGCGGCACATCTTCGTCGGGACGCCCTGACGGCTCCCGGCCCCCCGCCGCGCGGCCCTGCTCCCTGTCGGGAGCGGGGCCGCGGTGCGTCGGGGGCCGGGGTGCGTCGGGCCACGGTCCTCGCCGGCAGCCGGGCGGTGTGAGCGACGTCACGCGAGTCGTGCGTCCGGTGACGTCCGTGGGAGGCCCTCGTGACGCCCGGATGGCGGACAGACGGACCACCCGCGACGTGTCCGATCGTGCCCGGATGTGCGCGCTCCCACACCGCTGACGTGCATGAGCGCAGGTCAGCCGTGTCCGGTCAGGACGTCCGTCCAGCTTCCCGCATCGACGTCGTGATCGGAACGTGACAATCGCCGGAGGGGTCCTGTACGTTCGACCTGCTTCCCGGAACCCTCCTCCGCGGAAGTCCTCGAGCGGAACGCCTAACCCTGCCGCCGTTTCGAGGTTCCGCACGGACCGCCGGCAGGGGCGGGGGACCCAAGTTCGGGCACCGTAACCTCGGTGTCCTTGGGGTGAAGTCGCAGTGACAGCAGCACCGTCACCGCGGCCGGGTGTTCTCCCACCCGAACCCGACAGCTCACCTCGCAGGCGACAGGAGAGGCACCACGTGACCGTGAGCACCACTCGCGCCCGCCATCGCGCAGCGCGTCGACCGTCGACGCCCCTGACCGAGCTCGCCTCGGCCGCTTCGGAGCAGATGGGGACCGTCGGCCGCCGTACGGCCGTCGTCGCCGCTTCGTCGGGTCTCGTCGTGACGATGCTGAGCGCGCCCGCAGGCGCCACCTCGCACTCCGACGACGCCGCCGGTTCCCTCAACGCCGTGGACACCGCCGCGCTGACGGCCTCAGCCCGCGCCGCGCTGAACACGTCGCCCGTCGTGACGGCCCCGGCCGAGGCCGCGTGGACGTTCGACGCCCCGGCCGTGACGGCCGTCAAGCCGGCCCCGGTGAAGCAGACGCGTGCCGCGACCACCGCCGCCTCGCGCAGCACGGCCCGCACCGCGACGGCCGCCCCCGCCGTGGCGAACAACCCGATCCCGCAGTCGGTCTCCGGCAACGCGGTGCTCGAGATCGCGGCGCGCTACGTCGGCACGCCGTACGTCTCGGGCGGCACGAGCCCAGAGATCGGCTTCGACTGCTCGGGCTTCGTCTCCTACGTGTACGCGCAGCTCGGCATCTCGCTGCCGCGCACGTCCTCCGGCATCAAGGCCGCGGGCACGGTCATCTCCCGCGAGGACGCCCAGCCTGGCGACCTCATCTGGAGCCCCGGCCACATCTCGATCTACGCCGGTGGCAACGAGCAGATCGACTCGCCGCGCCCGGGCAAGACGGTCCAGTTCCGCAGCATCTGGCAGAGCGCGCCGGTCTTCATCCGCATCGGCTGACCTTCCGCCGCCCGGCGCCCCCTGCAGCCGGCCGGCCTGCCTCGAGGCCCCGACGACGTCGCCGTCGTCGGGGCCTCGTCGTCTGCCGCACGGGCCCACGGACGCGTGCCTCACCGGGTGAGGTCGGGTCGAGCGCAGCGAACTTCCTGGGTGCTGCCCAGATCGGCGCGTACGCTGAGGGCGCACCACGCTGTTGCACGCTCCGCCGGACCGGCAGCCAGCCGGTCCGACCCATGAGGTCGGGAGTACGCCGTGCTGACCGAGACCACGACATCCACGCCCGCCGCCGCGCGGGCTTCCGGGCCGCTGATCGCGTCGGGCGCCAGGACGCTGCTCCTCAACGCCAGCATGGAACCGCTGTGCATCGTGAGCCTGCGCCGGGCCGTGTCCCTGGTGCTGACCGAGAAGGCCACCGTGCTGGAGACCGACGGCCGGGTGCTGCACTCCGAGCACATGTCCGTCCCGCTGCCGGTGGTGCTGTGCCTGACGCGGTACGTGCACGTGCCGGTGCGCCACCCCGTGCCACCGACGCGGCGGACGGTGCTGCAGCGCGACAGCCACCGGTGCGCGTACTGCGGGGGTGGCGCCGACACGGTCGACCACGTGCACCCGCGGTCGCGCGGTGGCCGGCACGAGTGGAGCAACGTCGTCGCGGCGTGCGTGCGGTGCAACCACCGCAAGGCCGACCGGCTGCTGCACGAGATCGGCTGGTCGCTCGCGTTCACGCCGAAGGCTCCCCGGTGGTCGGTGTCGTTCGCGGCGGGCGGTGCGCGGACCGAGCCGCTGTGGTCGGCGTACGTGCCCGCCTGAGGGGTTGTCGAGGGCGTCGTCGGCGGTCCGGTCGCGGGGCCCGTGGCTTGCCGGTCGGCCCGCGGCGTCGAGGTGATCCGCCGACGGGAGTCGCACCAAGGGTGTGCCAAGATATGGTCTGGTGCGCGTCCGGACGGGTGCGCTGACAGGTCCCGTGGGGCCACACTGGTCCCGGCGGCAGCCTGGGCCGGTGGACACGAGGTGCGCATCGACGAGCACGGAGGGCCCCACATGGCGCGAGACGACGTGGTGCTCGTCGGGCTCGACGGGTCGGCCGCGAGCCTGCACGCGCTGGACTGGGCGACCGCCGCCGCGCAGGCGCACGGCTGGGGCCTCCTGCTGGTCTGCAGCTACGCCCTCCCGTCGTTCACGGCCGCATCGCTCGACGGCGGGTACGCCGCGCTCGACGACTCCGCGATCCAGGAGGGCGCCAAGGCGGTCCTCGCCGAGGCGACCGCACGGATCTCCGACAGCGGCGTCCCCGTGACGGCCAAGGTCATGACGGGTGACGCGGCGGGCGTGCTCGTGGAGCTGTCGCGCGACGTGCGGATGGCCGTGGTCGGCACCCGGGGGCGTGGCGGCTTCGCCGACCGGCTGCTCGGCACCGTGTCGTCGGCGCTGCCGGCGCACGCGTACTGCCCGACGGTCGTCGTGCCGCTGCGGGAGCACGGCCACGCGCTGCCGGACGACGCGGCGCTGCCCCCGATCCGGCCGGTCCGCCGCATCGTCGTCGGCGTCGACGGGTCGCCCCGCGCCGAGCAGGCGCTGCGGTACGCGATCGCCGAGGCCGAGGTGTGGGGCGCCGAGGTGACGGCCGTCGCGGGCGTGCCGATCGGGTCGATGACGGGCGTGCTGGCGTGGCTGCCGGACGCGGTGGACCACGAGCAGGTGCTCCGCGACATGGCCGAGGGGCTCAACGTCGTCGTCGACCGTGCGCTGGTCGGGCACCCCGACGTGGTGGTGAAGCGGCACGCGCTCGACGGCAGCGGCGCCGAGCTCCTCACGGAGTTCTCCGTCGCGACCGACCTCATCGTCGTCGGCTCACGGGGGCGCGGCGGGTTCGCGGGCCTGCTGCTCGGGTCGACGAGCCAGGCGGTGCTGCACCACTCGGACTGCCCGGTCGTCGTCGTGACGCACCGGTGCGCCCAGGACGAGCCCGCGACCCAGGACGCCGCGAGCTCCTGACGCGGTCCGCCGCGACCGGGCGAGGTCGGCGAGCGGGCCGCCTGCTCAGTCCGGGATCGGTCCGCCCGGCACGTCCGGCCGTCTGACCAGCGCCGACAGCACCACCGTCGAGCGGGTGCGGGACACGAACGGCTCGGCCGCGAGCCGCTCGACGACGCGTTCGAGGTGGCGCATGTCCCGCGCGCGCACCTGCACCATGAGGTCCACGTCGCCCGTCACGGTGCTCGCCGCCACGACCTCGGGGTACTGCTCGACGGCGTCGCGCATGGTCGCCGGGCTCGTCGACCCCTGGCAGAAGAGCTCGACGAACGCCTCGGTGTGCCAGCCCATCGCGGCGGGGTCGAGCCGCACCGTGAACCCGCGGATCACGCCGCGCTCGCGCAACCGGTCGACGCGCCGCTTCACCGCGGGTGCGGACAGCGAGACACGTGCT
Organism: Cellulomonas sp.; assembly: GCF_017744555.1. Taxonomy (GTDB): domain Bacteria; phylum Actinomycetota; class Actinomycetes; order Actinomycetales; family Cellulomonadaceae; genus Cellulomonas. The sequence continues at coordinate 209,414 of NZ_JAGIBD010000001.1, forward strand.
CCTACCTGGGCGAACGTCGCCCGCGCGTCGGTGGCGAGGACCCGCAGGATCGCGGCGTCGAGCGGGTCGAGGGCGGCGTCGTCGGGCACGGGAGACATCATCGCGCGTGCGGGCCGGTGCGCGGGTGTGAGCGGAGTCATGTCCCGTTCAGGTGGACAGGCGACCTGGTTGCCTCGATTCTGGCAAAGACCCGCAGAGGACACGAGAGCGCTCAAGTCGTCACGAAACGCGCTCAAGCCGGACCTGAGATGCACCGATATCACTGGCCGGAGCACCTCCGTCACGTGGGCGGCAGGGCTCACGTTGAGGGGGAGTCGACGTGGTCAAGGACACCGATCGGTCGTCGAGCAGGATCCCGACGTCACGCCCAGGAGGCACGGGCGAGGCGACGGACCTGTCGACGGTTCCGGGGACGACGGGCGCAGCGCCCGTGGCCCCGACGACCCTTGTGACGGCGCCGCCCGTCGCGCGCGCCGCGGGCGTGCCGACGCCCGCACCGTCAGCAGAGGCCGGGGGCGCGACAGCAGCGCCGCCGGCCTCGTCGCGTCGGTCGACGCGGACGCCGACGGCACCGGGCGCAGGGGCCCCCGCCGCGCCGAAGGTCGGCCGGACACCGACCATCCCGACGCAGCGCGTCCAGCCCGCGGCCGAGCTCGTGCCGCCGGCACCGCGGCGCCGCAAGGTCCCGATCGCCGTCGCGGGCGCCGTCGCGTTCGCCCTCGTCGCGACCGGGTCGGCCACGTGGGGTATCCAGCGCGACCGCGCCCAGGCCGCCGAGGAGGCGCGCCAGGCGCACGCCCGGGTCGACGAGGTCGTCGCCGCGCAGGGTGCCGACGCCGCCGCGACGCAGACGGTCGGCGAGCACGCCACGCTGGTCGTCTACGACGCGGGCCGCGCGCAGGTGCAGTCGGCCGCCCAGGCGGCCCTTGCGCACGCCGCGACGACGCTCGCCGGGACGCCGAACGCCGGTGACGGCCCACGGGCCGCGCTGCAGGGTGCGTCCGACGCGCTGACGAAGGCCGCCGCGGACCCGCACGTGTCGTTCACCTCGCTGCGCACCGCGACCGCAGGCATCGCCGCGCCGGACGCGGCCGCGGTGCAGGCGCAGGCTGCCTGGCAGGCCGCCGAGAACGCGCGCATCGCCGCCGAGCAGGCTGCCGCCGCGCAGGCGGCTGCCGCTGCCGCCGCGAAGGCGAAGCCGCGCACGACGACGTCCAAGCCGCGCACGAGCACGAGCACGAGCTCGGGCGGCGGGTCGGTCGCACCCGCCCCGGAGACGTCGGGCGGCGTCGGGTCCGTCTACTCGGCGGGGTCGATCGGTGCGGCGCTCAACAGCTTCCGGGCCTCGCAGGGGCTCTCGTCGCTCGCGATCGTGTCGTCGGGCGCGCGGGTGTCGCACGCACAGGCGATGGCCGCGTCGAACAGCATCTACCACTCCGGGGCGACCCCGGAGATCGTCGGCCGGGTCAGTGCGCCGAGCTCGTCCGCGATGATCAACGCGTACGCGAACTCGGCGGGGCACCGCGCGATCATGGTCGGCAACTACTCCACGGCGTACATCGGTGCGGTCACCGCGCCGTGCACGATGGGCGGCGTCTCGTACGGCGAGTGCCTGTACACGGCCATCACGTTCGGCTGAGCGCCGACTGACCGCCGGTTCGCCGGCGACGGACCGGCGCCCGCGGTCGGCGCACACAGACCGGTACCGCCCGGCACCCGAGCGTTCGGGTGCCGGGCGGTACCGCGTCCGCGGCAGGGGGCGCGGGCGCAGGCTCCGGGGCCGTCGGTCGTCAGGCCAGCGCGTCGGTGAGCCGGTCGACGGCCAGGTCGAGCTCCTCGTCCGTCATGGTGAGCGGCGGTGCGAGCCGCAGCGTCCGCCCGTGGGTGTCCTTGGCGAGCACGCCGCGGGCGAGCATGCGCTCGCACAGCTCCCGCCCGGTGGTCGGCCCGCCGGACCGGGTCGGGTCGACGTCGAGACCGGCCCACAGGCCGACGCGGCGCACCGTGCGGAGCATGCCGGCGGCGACCAGCCCGTCGAGCCGGGCCCCCAGGTGCGCGCCGAGCACGCGTGCCCGGGCCTGCGGCTCACCCGTGTCGAGCAGGTCGACGACGGCGAGGCCGACCGCGCACGCGAGCGGGTTGCCGCCGAACGTCGAGCCGTGGGTGCCGGCCGTGAGGACGCCGAGCACGTCGGCCCGTCCGACCACCGCCGACACGGGCACGATGCCGCCGCCGAGCGCCTTGCCGAGCGTCACGAGGTCCGGGCGGACGCCCCAGAGCTCGCACGCGAGCGTGGTGCCCGTGCGGCCGAGCCCGGACTGCACCTCGTCGGCGATCAGCAGCACGTCGGCGCGCGTGCACGCCGCGCGCACGGCGGGCAGGAAGTCGTCGGGCGGGATCACGACCCCCTGCTCGCCCTGCACGGGCTCGAGGAGCACCGCGACCGTCGTCTCGTCGACGGCCGCCTCGAGCGCGGCGGCGTCGCCGTACGGGACCCGCCGGAAGCCGGGCGTGTACGGGCCGAAGCCGGTGCGCGCGTCGGGGTCGGACGAGAACGACACGATGGTCGTCGTGCGGCCGTGGAAGTTGCCGTCCGCGACGACGATCGTCGCGCGCCCGTCGGGCACTCCCTTGACGTCGTAGCCCCACTTGCGGGCGGCCTTGATCGCGGTCTCGACGGCCTCGGCGCCCGTGTTCATCGGCAGCACCATGGGCTCGCCGGCGACGAGCGGCCCGACGAGGGCGGCCAGGCGCGACGCGAACGGCAGCAGCAGGTCGTGGTCGAACGCGCGGGACGTGAGCGTGAGCCGGTCGAGCTGCGCGTGCGCGGCGGCGACGAGCGCCGGGTGCCGGTGGCCGAAGTTGAGCGCCGAGTACGCCGACAGCAGGTCGAGGTAGCGGTGCCCGTGGGTGTCGGTGACCCACGAGCCCAGGCCCTCGGCGATCGTGACCGGCAGCGGGTGGTAGTTGGGCGCGAGCACGGTGCTCGTGAGCGGCTCGTGCTGCACCGCGGTCATCGTCGAACCCCTCAGGCCGGACGGACGTCGGTGCGGGTCTCCGGGCGGATCTCGAGCGTGCAGCACTTCGCGCCGCCGCCGCCCTTGAGCAGCTCGCTCGTGTCCACCGGGATGGGCGTGTAGCCGCGCTCGCGCAGGGCGTCGGCCAGGTCGACCGCACCGGGGGCGACGACGACGTTCGCGCCGTCCGACACGGCGTTGAGGCCGAGCGCCTGCGCGTCCCGCTCGGTGGCGATCACGGCGTCCGGGAACAGCTGGCGCAGCACGGCCTGCGAGCCCTGCGAGAACGCGGGCGGGTAGTAGGCGATCTGCGGGTCGGAGGGGGTGCTCGACAGCACGGCGAGGGCCGTGTCGAGGTGGTAGTAGTGCGGGTCCATGAGCTCGAGCGACACGACCGGTCGGCCGAACAGCTCCTGGGCCTCGGCGTGCGCGGCCCGCTCGGTGCGGAAGCCCGTGCCGGCGAGGATGAGGTTGCCGACCGTGAGCAGGTCGCCCTCGCCCTCGTTGACCTGGGCGGCGGTGTGCGTGACGTAGCCGCGGTCCGCGAACCACTTCTGGTAGGCCGGTCCCTCGGGGGCGCGCTCGGCGTACCGGAACCGCGCCGAGTAGACGATTCCGTCGACCATCGTGGCGCCGTTCGCGGCGTAGACCATGTCCGGCAGGCCGGGGATGGGGTCGATCGTCTCGACGGTGTGCCCGAGGTCGAGGTAGGTGTCCCGCAGCGTCCGCCACTGCCGCACGGCGAGCTCGGCGTCCGTGAACCGGGTCTTGTCCATCCACGGGTTGATCTCGTACGACACGGTGTAGTGGACGGGCTCGCACATCAGGTAGTGGCGGTCCGTGCGGCCGGGGGCGGTGGCGGTCATCGGGCTCCTCGGGTGCGTGCTCCGTCGTCCGCCGGGGGAGACGGCGGTAGTCGCCTTCGAGCGTACGAGACGCGTGCGTGTGCCCCCGTGCAGGCGGAGTTGCGCGTCCGGGTCCGATCCGTTGCGCAGATGCGCCTCGCAGCGGTGATCCGTTGCGCTCAGCTCGTGCGCAGCTCCGCGGCGACGCGGGCGAGCGCGTACGCCGTCATGCCCCGGACGAACGGCCCGACGACCGCCGCCGTGAGCCCCCGCGGCAGCCGTCCACCGAGGTGCACGTCCTCGACCCACGTGACCGCCGACGACGTCGGCCCGGCGGCGACCACCTCGATCCGTGCGCTGCCCCGCAGCACCCGCCCGACCTTGACGAACGTCGCCACCCCGGCGGCACCCGGCCCCGGCGGGTCGTACCGCTCGACGACCATGCGGTCGACCAGCCCGCGCCCGCCACCGCGCGCGAACGGACCCGACACCGCGACGATCCGTGTGCCGAGGCCGGGCGGCCCGTCGGTCTCGACCCGGGTGAACGGGATCCACCGCTCGTGGTGCCGCACGTCGGTGAGCAGCGCCCAGGCCTCGTCGGCCGGGATCGGCAGCGTGCGGGTGACGCGGACCTCGCTCACGGTGCCTCCGTCGGCGGCGGGTGGACGGTCCGGACCACGGTAGCGTCGTCCGCATGGAGTCACGTGTGCTGGGCAGGACGGGTCGGCAGGTCGGGGTCGTGGGGTTGGGCTGCTGGCAGCTCGGCGGCGACTGGGGGTCGGTGGGCGACGAGACCGCCCTCGACGTGCTGCGGGCCGCGGTCGACGCGGGCGTCACGTTCCTCGACACCGCGGACGTGTACGGCGACGGGCGGTCGGAGAAGCTCGTCGGCCGGTTCCTCGCCGAGCACGGGCGCGAGGGCATCACGGTCGCGACGAAGATGGGTCGCCGCGCCGACCCGCACGTCCCCGAGGCGTACACGCTCGACGCGTACCGCACGTGGACCGACCGCTCCCGCGAGAACCTCGGCGTCGACACGCTCGACCTCGTGCAGCTGCACTGCCCCCCGACGCCCGTCTACTCGCGCGACGCGACGTACGACGACCTCGACACGTTGGTCGCCGAGGGCCGCATCGCCGCGTACGGCGTGTCCGTCGAGACCGTCGACGAGGCGCTCACCGCGATCGCCCGCCCGCACGTGGCGACCGTGCAGATCATCCTCAACATCCTGCGCCGCAAGCCCCTCGAGGCCGTGCTGCCCGCGGCCGCCGAGGCCGGCGTCGGCATCATCGCGCGCGTGCCGCTCGCGTCCGGTCTGCTGTCCGGCAAGTACGACGAGCACACGCAGTTCGCCGCCGACGACCACCGCACGTACAACCGGCACGGCGAGGCGTTCGACGTGGGTGAGACGTTCTCCGGCGTGCCGTTCGACGTCGGCGTCGCCGCCGCGCAGGAGGTCTCGTCGCTCACACCGGCCGGTGCGTCGACCGCGCAGCTCGCGCTGCGCTGGATCGTCGACCAGCCCGGGGTGTCCGTCGTCATCCCCGGTGCACGCAACCCGCAGCAGGCGCGCGACAACGCCGCCGCGGCCGACCTGGCACCGCTCGACGCCGAGACGCTCGACGCGCTCCGCGGGGTCTACGACGAGCTGGTCCGGGAGCACGTGCACTCCCGCTGGTGAGCGTCAGGACCCGTCGGTCGGGGAGCTCTGCTCGGGGACCGTCGAGGTACGGCGCGACGTGAGCGAGCGCAGCCTCGACGGGCCCTTGGGCGGCGGCAGGATCGTGCGCGTGTCCGCGGGCGCGACCTCGATGACCCGCGGGAACGTCTCGGGGGCCGGCCCGAACGACGCGCGGGCGCCCTTGATGACGGTCTTGCCCAGCGAGCGGGCGCCCGTGACGCCGACGACGACACCGATGCCGTAGGGGATGAGCCGGCCGATCGCGACGCCGGTCTGCTTCGCGACCTGCGTGCGGACCATGCGGCGGGTCAGCGTGCTGTTGACCTTCTTCACCGTCGCGAGCGGCATCCGGGTCAGCAGCAGGCGTGCGACGCTGCCACCGTTGAACTCGACGGTGTCGCGCACCGCCGACGCGCCGGACTCGCCGAGGATCGTCGACAGCAGCAGCGCCGTGCGGCGGTCCGCGTCCTCGACCTCGATGCCGTGCACGCTCGCGACGGCCAGCGCGAACGCCGCCGACGCCCCGAAGAACGTCGCGACGTCGCTCGCCGTCAGCGCGACCGCGACACCGGTGCCGACCGCGGGCGCCGCCGCCGCCGCTCCGACCGCGCCGCCCGCACCCGCGACGACCAGCAGGTACTCCTTCTCCAGCAGCTTGACGAGCTGCGCGGGCGTGGCCTCCGGGTTGCGGCGGCGGAGCTGGGCGACGTGCTGGTGGATGGTGGCCGACGGGATCGTGACGGCCTTCGCGAGCGCGGCGTCGAGGAACGGCATCGGCGTCAGCGCTCCCCGGTCACCGTCAGGGACACCGTGGCGCCTGCCTCGAGCGTGCGGCCGACGGTGCAGTGCTGGTCCACGGCGCGGTGGATGACCGTGAGCAGCCGTTCGCGGGCGGTCGGGTCGAGGCCGGACAGGTCGACGTCCATCGTCTCGAGGAAGGCCGGGTACCGGTCCTCCTCCTCGAGGCTCATGCCGCTCACATTGATCGTCACCTGCACGTCGTCGCCGAGCCGGTGCGCGAGCGCGGAGTCGGACGACAGGCCGCTGCACGCGGCGAGCGCGATCTTGAGCAGCTCGCCGGGGCTGAACGCGCCCTCGTCGCCCACGGAGCCGATGAGCACCTCGGCGCCGCGCGAGCTGCGGCCGGTGTAGCGACGCTTGCCCGTGCGCTCGACCCACAGGCGCGTGTCGCCCGCGTTCGTCGTCACGTCGGGCACCGCCTGCGAGGTCGGCGCTGCGGCCGTCTGGTCCGTCGTCATCGGACGATCCTCGCACGGGGCGCCAGGCGTCGCGCGTGACACCCGTGCGGTACCGCCCGGTGGTGGCGTCGAGCTATCCGCGCGACGGGAAGACGCCCTGCAGCGCGATGATGAACGTCAGCGTGAGGTACGGCGGCATGTTGTCGTGCGGCGCCGACCCGCCCGTGACGGACAGCGCGCCCGGCGACATCGGCCGCGTGCCCGGCGAGGTGCTGTACAGCTGCTCGGTGGTCCGGCCGACCCGGCTCGTGGCCCACGCCGCCGCGGACGGATTGCCCGTGGTCCCGTTCACGGTCGACCCGACGCCGGTGACCAGGTGGTTGTGCGCCGGCATCTCGGGCTGCACCAGGGTCACGTACTCCGAGCCGACCGTCTCGCCGGGCGAGTACGACGACAGGGCGGGCCCGTCGCCCCACCCGAGCGGTGAGCGCCCCTGCAGGTCGGGGAGCGCGAACGTCGTCCTGCCGTCGCCGCCGTAGTACGTGCCGAGCAGCGAGAACAGCGCCGTGTTCTGCGAGATGGGCATGAGCTGGCCGTTGCACAGCGCCCAGCCCGTGGGGGCGAAGTTGCCGGCGAACATGCGGATCTCGGCGACGAACGGGTCAGCCATGGGGGTACCTCAGTTCTGGCTCGGGAAGATGCCCTGGAGCGCGATGACGAACGACACCACCAGGTACGGCGGCATGTTCGGGTGCGCCTGGCCGCCACCGGTGCTCGCGACGAGCCCGGGTGCCATGACGACCTGGCCGGTCGGGCCGTAGTGGGCGCCCGTCGTGGTGCCGAAGCGTGCGCCGTCGGGGTGCGTCGTGTTCGCGTCCGCCGCCGCGGCGACGGCGTGCGCGTGCGCCGGGAGCTGGCTGACGCCGAGCGTCACCGCCTCCTCGCCGCCGCGCTCACCGACCGTGTGACCGGCACCGGTGTGGATCGGGGTGCGTCCCTGCAGGTTGGGCAGGGCGAAGTTCACGCGCCCGTCGCCGCCGTACGTGGTGCCGAGGATCGAGAACAGCGCCTGGTTCTGGTTGATCGGCAGCAGCTGGCCGTTGCACAGCGCCCAGCCCTTCGGGGCGAAGTTGAAGGACGCCATCTTGATCTCGCCGATGTACGGGGTCGCCATGGGTGCTCCTCAGGTCGGGCTCGGGTAGACGCCGTACAGCGCGATGATGAACGACACCGCGAGCGCCGGGGACCGGTTCTCGTGCGGCTGGCTGCCGCCGGTGGGCGTCACGACGTCGGCGGGCATCGGCGCGGTGAACGGCTGGCCCGTCACGAACGCGGGTCCCGCGGACGCGGCCCACACGTTGTTGGTCGGCGTCCCCGTGGTCGCCGCGGCGACGGCCGCGACGGGCTGGTGCGTGTGGGGTGGGATCTGCTGCGTCGTGAGCGTGACCTGCTCGACGCCGCCCTGCTCGCCGATCACCCGGGTGCTCAGCCCGTTGCTCGTGCCCTGGTGCAGCGGCACGCGTCCCCGCAGGTCGGGCAGGCAGAACGTCTCCTGCCCGTCGCCGCCGTAGGTGGTGCCGATGAGGTTGAACAGCGTGTCGTTCTCGGAGATCGGTAGGGTTTGGCCGTCGCAGAACGCCCATCCGACGGGTGCGAAGCTTCCCGCGAACATCCGGATCTCGCCGATGTACGGCTGGCTCATGCGGGACCTCCCGGCGTGGGGTCGGCGGCGACGACGAATGTCGCGGTGAGGGTCGTGGCGTCCTCGGTCGCGGCGGTGGGGACCACGAAGACGGCCTGCTCGCCGGCGCCGGGCACGTCGAGCACGTAGGTGCCCTGGCCGCGGCCGGCGGGGCCGCGGAACGTGAGCTCCCACGAGCGCCAGCCGCCGGTCTCGACGACATCGGTGCAGGTGGCGAGCGTCCAACGCTCGCCCGGCTGCACGGTGAGCTCGGTCCCGACGGCGGCGTGCCAGTCGGCCCAGCCGGCGGCGCGCGTCACGGGCGGGCCTCCATCGGCACGTCGACGCCGGTCTCGTCGAGGGCGACGAAGCCGAGCCGCTCGTACAGCCGCCGCGCACGGTTGTCGGCCCGGACGCTGAGCCGCACGGTGGCACCGGCGGCCGCTGCCTCGTCCAGCAGGCCGCGCAGCACGGCGGTGCCGAGCCCGCGGCCCTGGTGCGCGGGGAGCACGGCAAGGTCGACGACGTGCAGCGCGCCGAAGGTCCGGTGCACGAGCACGCGGCCCACGGGGGTGTTGTCGACCGTGAGCACGCGGTCGTCGGCGCCCGGGTAGGACGTCGCGTACGCGCGCTCGCGGGCCGTGTGCTGCTGCGCGAGGAACGCGTCGGCCGTGCGCTCGTCCCACCCGAACGCGGCGACCTCGCGCGCCCGGCCGGCCGCGTGCAGCGCCGCGAGGAAGGGCGCGTCGTCGGGCGTGGCGGTGCGGGTGGCCGTGCGGGTGGCCGTGCGGGTGGTGGTGCGCGTCGCGAGCGTGGGCATCAGGCGGTCCGGACGACGACGGCCTCGAGCTGCCGGCGCTCGGCGCCCACCGGCCCCAGGTACAGGTCGAGGTCGCCCGACGGGTGGCTCAGCGTGCGGATGGCACCCGGGAGGGCGTCGGTCGAGCCTGTGCCGAACCGCAGCGCGAACGCGTCGGCCCGCGGGCGGCCTCCGTCGGGGCCGGTCACGGCGTCGAGCACGAGCGTGTGGGTCCGCCCGTCGGCCGTCACCCGGAACCGCTCGCCGACCAGCGGCGTGAGCGCGTCCAGCTCGAGCGGGACCTGGCGGCGGGCCACGTCGAGGCCCACGGCGGAGGCGACCGCACCGGCGGCGACGACCCCGGAACCGGCGATCAGCACGGTGCGGCGCGTGAGCACGACAAGGACCTCGACTTCCGGGGGGATGGACCGGGGCGAGCGTACGAGGATTCACCCGTGGCGCCCGCCAGCGCGGCGGGTGAATCCTCTTACAGTTGCGGCCGTGCCCCCCGCAACGGTCCTTGGTCCCGTGCGCCCTGCGACCGCCCTGGTCCTGGTCGCGGCCCTCTCGCTGTCAGCCGCGCCGGCCGCGCTCGCGGCACCGCCGACCACGTACTCCGTGACAGTGACCTCGGACTTCGCCGTGGACGGGGCGTGCGACGACGGTCAGGCGGGGCTCTCGCTGCGCGAGGCGATCTGCCTCGCAACCCAAGACGACGCGTCCGTGGTGGCTCTCCCCGCCGGCACGTTCACCCTGTCGGCGGGTCCCCTGCGGGTGAACCCGTCGAAGGCGATCGACCTCACGCTCGCCGGCGCGGGTGCGGGCTCGACCGTGATCGACGCGCACGGGGCCTCGCGCGTGCTCGACCTCGACGAGACGCTGCGCGGCGGCGTCGACGTCACGGTCTCCGGCATGACGCTCACGGGCGGCGCGCCGCGCGTCTCGGACGTCACGTACGGCGGCGGCGCGATCATCGCGGGGTCGGGTACGCCCGGCGCCGAGGACTCCCTCACGCTCACCGACTGCGCGGTCACGAACAGCCGGAACCTGCCCACGGGCGTCACGTCCGGCACGGCCGACGCGATGGGCGGCGCCGTGCAGATGACCGGCGGCGCTCTGACGATCCAGCGCTGCACGTTCTCCGGCAACACGTCCGTCGACGCCGCGGGCGGTGCGGTCGCGTTCCTCGGCGTCGGCGGCACCGACCGGCTCACGGTCGACGCGTCGACGTTCCGGCAGAACTCCGTCACCGGGTCGGCGGCCGCGGGCGTGGTCGGCGGGGCGGGGCTGTTCGTCTACGGCGGTGCTCCCGTCACGTCGGTGACCGGCACGCTCTTCGCGCAGAACACCGCGACGACGCAGTCCGCGTCGCCCGCCGAGGGCGGCGCGCTGCGCGTCGACGCCGGCACAGCGACCGTCGTCGCGAGCGCGTTCGACGGCAACACCACGACGAACGGCGCCACGACGGCGGGCGACGCGGTGCGCGGAACGGTCCCGACGGGCAGCTGGTTCGGGTGCGCATCGGCGGACGCGACGTGCGACCGCGTCGGCGGCACGGTGCCCGTGGCGCCGGTCGGGCTCACGCTCACCGCGACCCCGACCATCGACCTGACCGGCCACGCGGTCGCGCTCGACGCCGCGTTCCGGACGTCGGGCGGCGGTGTGCCGGACGCCGACCTGCTGGCGGCGCTCCGCCTGCTCGGCCCGGCGGTGTGGTCGGCGGCGAACGGCACGGCGACGGGTGCGACGACGATCGACGCGACCGGTCACCTGAGCGGCTCGTTCACGATCGGCACGACGAACGGCCTGCCCACCGTGACGGTCGCGGGCTCGTCCGCGCAGGCGTCGGTGACCCGGGCGGTGCCCGCGAGCATCGTCGCGAGCCCGACCAGCACCACGGTCGCCGAGGGGGCCGTCGCGACGTTCACCGCCTCCGCGTCCGGCGTGCCCGCGCCGGACCTGCAGTGGTACAGCGCCCCGGCCGGCTCGGGCACGTTCACCGAGCTCACCGGGAAGACGGGCGGCACGCTCGCCGTGACGGCCGACCGGACCCTCGACGGCACGCAGTACATGGCCCGTGCGTACAACGACTTCACCACCTGGCCGCCGGGCGCCCCGACGTCGGTCGCGACGCTGACGGTGCTGTGGGGCCCGACGGTCAGCGCGACCCCGCAGGCCACGACGGTCGTCGCCGGGTCGGACGCGACGTTCACGGTCGCCGCGATCGGCAACCCGGCGCCGACGGTCGCGTGGCAGACGTCGCCCGACGGCTCAGCGTGGACGACCGTGCCCGCGCAGACCGGCACGACGTACACGCGCACGACGACCTCGGCCGACGACGGGTTGCGGGTCCGGGCCGTCCTCACGGGTGCCTCGACGGTGACGACGAGCGCCGCGGTCCTGACAGTGCAGACCCCGCCGACCGCCGTGACGTCGGGAGACCTGACCGTCGCGGACGCCGGCACGGCGACGTTCACCGCGACCGTCACCGGGAGCCCGGCGCCCACGCTCGTCTGGCAGCGCCTGCAGTCGGGAACCTGGACGGACCTGGCTGGCGAGACGGGCACCACGCTCACCGTGACCGCCACCCCGTCCCTCGACGGCGCCCAGTACCGCGCGGTCGTCTCGTCCACGCTGGTCAGCGGCCCGGCGAGCGCGACCAGCACGCCGGCGACGCTGCACGTGCTGTGGGGCCCGAGCATCAGCGCGCAGCCGTCCGCCACGACGACGGTCGCGGGTGCGGACGCCACGTTCACGGCGTCGGCGACGGGCAACCCGGCGCCGACCGTGCAGTGGCAGTCCTCGGCGGACGCGGGCGGCAGCTGGACGCCGATCGCCGGCGCGACGAGCACGACGTACACGCGGACGACGGCCGCCGGTGACGACGGTCTGCTGGTGAGGGCGGTCTTCACGGGCGCCGGGACCGCGACGACGTCCGCCGTCGCGCTCACGGTGCAGGACGGGCCGGTGATCACCGACCAGCCCGACGCCGTGACGGTCGACGCCGGCACGACCGCGACGTACACCGTCGCGGTCGCGGGCAACCCGGCTCCGACGCTGCAGTGGCAGGTGCTGTCCGGCGGCTCGTGGACCGACCTCGCCGGCGAGACCGGGGCGACGCTGTCGTTCACGGCCACCGCGAGCGGCACGTACCGGGTCGTGGCGACCAACGTCGTCGGCTCCGTCGCCTCGACCCCGGCTGCTCTCGTGGTGCTGGCGCCCCCGACCGTGACCGACCCGTCCGACGCTGCGACGCACCCGGGTGCCGCGGTGACGTTCGCCGTCGACGTCACGGGGACGCCGACGCCCGCCGTCGGCTGGGAGACGTCGCCCGACGGCGTCACGTGGACCTCGGTGCCCGGTCCGTCGAGCACGACGCTCACGCTCACGCCGACCCTCGCCGACGACGGCCTGCAGGTCCGGGCCGTCGCGACCGCACCGCTCGTCGGCGGTGCCGCGACCGTCCGCAGCGCGGCCGCGACGCTCACGGTCGTCGACCTCCCGGCGCTCGCGCCGGGCACGACGCCTGCGGCGCCCGTCGCGGCGGTGGCGGGCGCGCCGGTGCACCTGTCGTGGGTCGTGCTGTCGTCGGGCGGGACGCCGGCCTGGTCCGTGTCGCGCGACGGCGGCAGCACGTGGAGCCCCGCGCCTGCGTCCTTCCGGCTCGGGTCCGTGACCGGCGTCGGGCTCGTGCAGGGCCTGCGCGCCGCGGCGCCGCCCGCGACCCGGACCGCGTACACCGCCGACTTCGCGCCCGCGCTCGCGGACGACGGGATGCTCGTGCGGCTCGTCGTGACGAACGCGGCGGGGTCGACGACGTTCGGTCCGGTAGGGGTGCACGTGGCCGCGCCGGTCGTTCCGGCGGCATCGCCGGCGCCGAGCGCGTCGACGTCAGCCGGTGCCACGCGCGCCGCGCTGTCGAGCACCGGGTTCGACGTCTGGCCGACGGTGGGTCTCGCGGTGCTGCTCGTCGCGCTCGGGGCGGCCGGGGTCACGGCCGTGCGGCGCCGGCGGGACGCCTGACCCCGGGCGTCGGTCCACAGTCCGGACGGCCCGCGTCTGCGTGGTCCGGGAGCTCGTCGCGCGGCCTAGACTCCGCGCCGTGCACCCGGACCTGACGCTCGACGACGTCCTCGACAACCCCGCCTGGTTCTCGCTCACGGGCGTCCATGCGCACCTGTCGGAGGGGTCGGGCGGTGCCCGGCGTTTCCGTCCGACGGTGTCGCCGTTCACGGCGCTGCGGGACGTCGCGGACCTCGACGCGTGGGCCGACCTGGCCGCCCTGGTCGGTCCCGGCGTGCAGGTGCCGGTGACGAACGCGCCCGAGGAGCTGCCCGACGGCTGGGTGCGCGGCTGGTCGCTGCCCGGCGTGCAGATGGTCGCGACCGACGCCGTCGCGGACGCGCCCGACGAGGAGTCCGTGGTGCTCGGCGCCGACGACGTGCCCGACATGCTCGCGCTGACCGGCCGCACCGAGCCGGGGCCGTTCGCCCCCGAGACCTACCTCATGGGGACGTACCGCGGCATCCGGCGGGACGGGCGGCTCGTCGCGATGGCGGGGGAGCGGCTGCGGCCCGGCGGCGCCACCGAGATCAGCGCGGTGTGCACCGACGAGGAGGTACGGGGGCAGGGGCTCGCGACGCGTCTGGTGCTCGCGGTGGCGCACGGGATCCGGGAGCGCGGCGAGGTGCCGTTCCTGCACGCGTCCGCGCAGAACGAGCGGGCCATCCGGCTGTACCGGTCCCTCGGGTTCGAGGTGCGCCGGACCGTGGTGTTCGGCACGGTGCACACGCCCGCCTGACACCGCCGTGGTGCCACGGTGGCACCAGTGGTGCCGCACACGGGGCTATCGCAGCGCCGGGGGTGTCGCGCGGTGTCAACCCTGACCTGGGGTTTCGTGGCGCGCACGCCCCTGCGACACCACTCGACGTCATCCATGGCACCAGAGCACTTGCGATGACACCATTAGTGGTGTCATAGTGACGTCATGGACCTGACGAGATATGTCGACGAGCTGCAGCACCAGCTCGCCACCGCAGCCGCCGCAGGCGGGGACGAGGCACGTGAGCTCGCCGACCGTCTGACGGCCCCGCTCGACGCCGCCGCCCGGCTCGTCCTGCTCGACGCGCTCTCGACCGCGGCGAACGAGATCACCGCCGAGCTCGCACCCGGCTCCGTCGACGTGCGGCTCCGCGGCCGCGAGCCCGAGTTCGTCGTCACCCCGGCCCCCGTCCCCGTCTTCGAGGATGCGGCGCCGGTGGTCGTCGAGCCGTCGCGGCCGGCGCTGCTCGACCCCGACGACGTGAGCACGACCCGCACCACGCTGCGGCTCCCCGACCAGCTCAAGGCCCAGGTGGAGGACGCCGCCGCTCGTGAGGGCGTGTCGGTCAACACCTGGCTCGTCCGGGCCGTCGCGGCCGCGCTCCAGCCCGTCGCGCCCGCACCCGTTCCCGCGCAGACCCGCAGCACGAGCACCTCCGGTCGCCTGACCGGCTGGGTGCGCTGACCGCCAGCACCGCACATCCCGCCCCGGCAGGGGCGCCACCAGGACACGAGGACCCACCATGCCTGCTTTCGCGACCCCGGAACCGATCACCGCGACCGTCGACGTGGCCGTCGCCACCGTCAACGTCGTCGCCACCGACCGCAGCGACACCGTCGTCACGGTCGCGCCGAGCGACCCGAGCAAGTCCGGCGACGTCAAGGCCGCCGACGACACCCGCGTCGACTTCCACGACGGCACCCTCACCGTCTCGATGAGCGCTCGTTGGCGCTACCTGTCGAAGTCGTCCGTCGAGATCACGATCGAGGTGCCGACCGGCTCGGCCGTGCAGGGCAGCGCGCTCGGCTCCCTGTACACGCAGGGCCGGCTCGCGAGCTGCGTGTTCACGAGCCGGGCCGGGGACGTCTGGGTCGACGAGGTCGCGGGTCGCGCCGAGCTGCGCGCGTCGGCCGGCAACGTGGTCGTGGGCCGTGCGCTCGGCCCGACGGACGTCGTCTCGAGCGCGGGCGGCGTGCGCATCCGCGAGCTCGTCGGCGACGCGACCGTCAAGTGCACCAACGGTTACACCGAGGTCGGCGAGTCGGCCGGCACCCTGCGCATCCACGGCGCGCACGGTGCCATCACGATCCACCGGTCGCTCGGCGACACCACGGCCAAGTCCGCGCACGCCGGCATCCGCATCGAGCAGGCCGTCGGCGGCCGCGTCCAGCTCGAGAACGCGTTCGGTCCGATCGAGGTCGGGGTGCCCGAGGGCACGGCCGCCTGGATCGACGCGTCGTCCCAGCACGGCTCGGTCCGCAACAGCCTCCAGGGCGCGACGGGCCCCGACGAGAACGACCGGACCGTCGAGGTCCGCGCCAGCACGAGCTACGGCGACATCGTCGTCCGGCGCCCGCTCGGCTGAACCGCAGCCGAACCGCACCTGACCTGCACCAGAAGTGACGTCAGCACGCCCACCACCCGCTCGAAGGAGACAGCCATGCCCAGCTCCGCCCGCGGACCCGCGATCGAGGTCGCCGGCCTGCGCAAGACCTACCGCTCCAAGTCCGGAGACCAGCTCGTGCTCGACGGCGTCGACCTGGTCGTCCCGGCCGGCACCGTGACCGCGCTGCTCGGCCCGAACGGTGCCGGCAAGACCACCACGGTCGGCGTCCTGTCCACGCTCCTCAAGGCCGACGCCGGCACCGTCCGCATCGCCGGCCACGACATCGCCCGCGAGCCGGACGCCGTCCGCGCGTCGATCGGCGTGACCGGCCAGATCACCGCCGTCGACGAGCTGCTCACCGGCACCGAGAACCTGCGCCTCATGGCCGACCTCAACCACCTGGGCCGCGCCGGCCGGGCCAGGGTGACCGAGCTGCTCGACCGGTTCGGCCTCACCGACGCCGCGGGCAAGCCCGTCGCGACCTACTCGGGCGGCATGAAGCGCAAGCTCGACCTCGCGATGACGCTCGTCGGTGCACCGTCGGTCGTGTTCCTCGACGAGCCGACCACAGGCCTCGACCCGCGCAGCCGCCGCGCCCTGTGGGACGAGGTGCGCGCCCTCGTCGAGAGCGGCACCACGATCCTGCTCACCACGCAGTACCTCGAGGAGGCCGACAAGCTCGCCGACTCCGTGGCCGTGCTCAACGGCGGCCGCATCGTCGCCCAGGGGACACCCGACGAGCTCAAGGCCGTGCACGACGCCGGGTCGCTCGACGACGTGTTCCTCGCACTCACCGAACCCCCTGCAGCCACCGCCGAGGACGACGTCCCGGCCGACGAGAAGGAGAACGTCCGATGACCACCGTCGCCACCCCCGTTCCCACGGCCGTCGCCCGGCCGAAGCCGATCGCCGACGTCCGCACGATGCTCCGCCGCAACCTGCTGCGCGCCGTGCGGTACCCCGGCCTCACGATGTTCATGGTGCTGGGCCCGCTCGTCATGCTCGTGCTGTTCGTCTACGTCTTCGGCGGCGCACTGGGCGCCGGCGTCGACCCGGGTGCCGCACCCGGTGCCGAGGCGCGCGCGGCGTACCTCGACTACCTCACGCCCACGCTGCTGGTCATCACGATCGTCGGCGCCGGGCAGTCCGTGGCGATCAGCGCGGCGATGGACGCGTACGGCGGCATCATGGCCCGGTTCAAGACCATGGCGATCTCGCCCGGGTCCGTGCTGTCCGGGCAGGTGCTCGGCACGGTCGTGCAGGGCGTCCTGGCGCTCGTCCTCGTGCTGGGCGCCGCGTTCGCGATGGGCTACCGGCCCGACGCCGACGCGCTCGACTGGCTCGCGCTCGCCGGGATCCTCGTGCTGCTGGCGTTCTCGCTCGCGTGGCTGTGCGTCGCGATGGGCCTCAACGCGAAGAGCGTCGAGACGGCCAGCAACACCCCGATGATCCTCCTGCTCCTGCCGTTCCTCGGCAGCGGGTTCGTGCCGGTCGAGACTATGCCGACGCCCGTGCAGTGGTTCGCGCAGCACCAGCCGTTCACGCCCATCATCGAGACCGTCCGTGGCCTGCTGGCCGGCGGTGCCGGGCTCCACGGGTCGGTCGCGGCCACGGCCGTCGCGTGGCTGCTGGTGATCGGCGTCGCGGGGTACGTGTGGGCGCGGTCGCTGTTCCGGCGGGAGCGGAAGATCTGATCGCGGAACGCGAGGACGGGTGGCCCGGTGACCGGGTCGCCCGTCCTCGCATGTGTGCCGCACTATGCGCCCGGCTCGGTGCCCCCGTCGAACCTGATCGACGCGATCATCGCCTCCACCACGTCGACGTCCGGCGCGTCGCCGGCCGGGTGCAGGTACCCGAACGCGTAGGTGCAGCCCCCGTGGTCGACGAGCCAGTCGGTGAGTCGCGGCGCCGCGCCCTCGGCGAACGCCCGGTCCACGCGGTACATCTCCCCGAACGGGGCGCGGACGACCGCCGGGTTGACGTTCCACACCGTGACGCCGGCGGCGCCGACCTGCGTGGCGCCGAGGTGGTCGGCGACGGCACGACGGGCGCCCTCGTCGACGGGACCGAGGCACACCAGGAGCACCTGGTGGTCGGGGTCGAACGTCACCGTGTACGACGTCGCGGTCGGCGGATGGGCGCCGTCGTCGGGCACGGGCGACGACAGCGAGAACTCCGGGCAGCCCGCGAGCGCGAGGTGCAGCGGAGAGGGCAGCGACACCGTCGGGTCCGCGACGAGCTCCTCCACCGGCCAGTGCGACGTGTCGACGGGAACCTCGCGCCGCTCGACCAGCAGCGCGGCACCGGCACCCGCCCCGGCCGACACCAGCGTCACGGCGGCAGCCGTGAGCAAGGTCGTGCGCAGCATGGGTCCTCCGCGTGGTCGGCACGGAGCCTAGTGAGCACGCACCCACGAGCTTCCACGCGAGGTGCGGCGGCACCCGATCGGACGAGCGCGTCAGGCTCGCCGGAACCGCTTGACCTGGGGCGGCGGTGAGGTCGACTGTGGGCGGCGGGCGGCATCGCCGCTGGTCAGTGCGGTCGTGAGACGGAGGAGCGGACATGGCGAAGGGCTCGGACGCCGGCGGTGCCGGGGGTGGGGCCGTCTACGGCCTCGGCCTCATCGGGGCGGCGGTCTACTACTTCCAGCAGGCCGACACGTTCTGGCTGTTCGTGCTGGCGATCCCGAAGGCGATCATCTGGCCCGCGATCGTCGCGTACGAGCTGCTGAAGAGCTTCTACGGGTAGCCGCTCACGCCGCGTCGTCGAGGCGTGGCGCGCGGCGGCGCCCGAGGACGTCGCGCAGCGGCGGCACGACGACACCCGCGGCGTGCATGTCGGCGCGCGTGCGGCGGCGTGAGCGCAGCACCCCGACGACGCCGAGCGTCCACGGGACGACGAGCACCGCGAACGCCAACCGGTACGCGTCGAGCGTGTACGTCGTCGCGCCCGCCGGAGAGACGAGCTGCAGCACGACCCCGACGGCCAGCACGGACCCGATGGTCGAGATGAACCCGCCCGTGTTCACGAATCCCGTCGCGGTGCCGAGCGACGTCGACGGCGACCACGTCCGCGCGAAGTCCATGCCGACCAGCGACACCGGCCCGCCCGCGCCGACCACGACCACGAACACGAGCAGCTGCCACATCGGCCGCGGCGTCGACGGCACCAGCAGCGCGACCCACACGAGCGCCGTCGCGACGCACGACCCGAGCACGAGCCAGCTGCGCCGCAACGGGTGCCGTGCGGTCAGCCGCCCGACGACCGGCCCGCTCGCCATCGCCGACAACGTCAGCGACGTGAGCAGCAGGCTCGCCTGCGCGGGCGTCAGGCCCTGCGCCGTGAGGAAGAACGGCACGCCCCACAGCATCCCGACGACGTTCGCGCTGAACGGCGTCGCGAAGTGGCTCCAGAACCCCAGCCGGGTGCCCGCCGGGCGGACCGCGGTGCGGACGGCGTGCGTGAACCGCTCGGTGTGCGCTGCGGGCGCGCGCAGCGTGCGGTCGCGGATGCCGAAGAACGCCCCCGCCGACGCCAGCAGACCGGCTCCCGCGAGCGTCCCGAACGTCGCCGTCCACCCGTGCGCGTGCAGCAGCCACGCCACCGGGATCGCCGACGCGAGCTGCCCCGACTGCCCGATGACCCCGGTGACCTGCACCATCACCGGTGCGCGGCGGGGCGGGAACCAGTCGGCGACCAGCCGGATCGCGCTGATGAAGATCCCCGCGTCGCCGGCACCGATGAGCACGCGCGCGACGAGCGCCGTCGGGACGTGGTCGGACAGCGCGAGAGTCAGCTGCCCCGTCGCCATCACGAGCGACCCGACCGTGATGAGCGCGCGCGCACCGAACCGGTCCAGCAGCCGCCCGGCGGGGATCTGCATGCCTGCGTACACCGCGAGCTGGACCACCGAGAACAGCGCCAGACCCGTCGCGCTCAGGTGAAACCGGTGCGCGGCCTCCACGCCCGCGACGCCCAGCGCCGTGCGGTGCGTGACGCCGACGAAGTACGCGACGACCGCGGCCGTGAAGACGACGGCGGGCGCGCGCATGGTGGCGCGGGCGGCCCCGGTCGCGGGCGCGCGGGTCATCGGATCACCTTCTCGGGAATCCCCGTCGGCGCTCGCGGCACGTGCTCGTCCGGGGACGGCATCGGTGCAGGGGACTCGTCGAGGATACGCCGCGCTGGGGGCCGGCCTGCCTGTCGGCAGCGACGCGTCGGTCGTGCGGCCGGGCGGACGGGAGGGGCTGCGGTAGCCTTTCTGCCGGTCGGCAACGGCCGATCGCAACGGGCTGCCGCACCACGTCTTGGACCGGCCGGCGGCCCTCGCGCCTGTAGCTCAGGGGATAGAGCACCGCTCTCCTAAAGCGGGTGTCGGCAGTTCGAATCTGCCCAGGCGCACAAGTGTTTGTGCAGGTCAGCGCACCCTCCAGTGCGACTGGTGTGGTCGCTGCGACCGCAATGTCCAGTTCGTGGTCAGCACGTGGTCAGCAGTCCCACGCGCGGTCCGCAGAAGCCAAGGTCGGACTCGATGGAGAACCACCCGTGCGAGCAGTTCCACCGCCCACACCAGCGCTGCGACGATGACCAGCATGGTCGCGCCGTTCGCCCTCGACGGGGCCGTTGACGAAGAGAAACTCAGCGAGCTGATCGCCGTCGGGACTGAGCTGGACGTCCTCGACTTCAAGGCGACGCTCGACCTGTCCAAGACCGGTGAGCTTAAGCACCGGCTCGGCTTCGTCAAAGACGTGGCTGCCTTCTCCACCTTGGCGCAAGGCGGGTACATCGTCGTCGGCGTTGATGGCAAGGGGCGGCCCGCCCACGCCCAGGCAGCCATCAACCCTGCGGAGTTCGACGAAGCGAACCTCCGCACTATCGCGAACTCGTACCTCGACGGTCGGCTCACAATCATCTCGGCCAGCCACCAGCTCGACAACCGAGATGTCGCTGTCATCTACGTCGGTGCGTCCGTCGACTATTTCCCACCCATGGTGAAGAAGGAGGGCTGGTACCCGGGTCCAGGTGCGGACCGCAAGATCGTCTTCCGGCCGGGCGATGTGTTCGTGCGCGACGGCACCAGCTGCCGGCGCATCGAGCACCGCGACTGGTCGCTCGCTCTCGCCAACTTCCGAGAGAAGATTCGGGCCGAAGCCGCAGCCGACATCCAGCAGGTCGTGGCCAGGATCGCGCAGACAGAACGTGAAGCTGCCAGTGAGGGCCGGAACCGACGCATCGTCATCGACATCTCCATGGAGGCGTCCGATTTCGAGGACGCGGTAGCTGACGCCATCGAGTCAGGCCTGGTCGACGCCGTGCGCCGTGCGTTGCGTCCCGCCCGCGCGCAGCTCGCGACCGCCTGGGCCGGGGGAGAGCCCGCGACCTACGGGCAGATCCTTGACCGGCTGGCCTCGGTGGCAGGGGTGGCTCTGCGCCAGCGCAACATGGCCATGTTCGACTTCGCCGTCTCCGAGCTGTACCGCACCTACAAGTCCGCGTTGGTCGATCAAACGAACACGCACGCACAGTACGGGCGCGAGCGCGAGGCATCGACGTTCTGGCGCGAGATCATCTCGCGCGTCCTTGGCATCCTCGCTATGGCTGTTCGCGAAGAAGCGTGGGAGTTCGTCCGGCCCGTGGTTCTGCGCCGCATCGGCGACGACGTGTACGCCGACAGGTCATGGTTCCGGCACGCCATCACAGAGGCGTCACGAGCGGGCGTGCTCGTGTCCGCCGACGGCCAGCCTCGCAAAGGCGCGCTGATCAGGTTCGCGCGCTCGGCGGTTACTGGCTCTCCCGTGCTCCATGAGGATGTCCCCGTCGAGATCATGGAGCACGACCCCGAGGGCGAGGCCAGGACGGACGACCTGCTGCTCGATAGCCTCTGCCAAGCCGACTTCCTGTGGTGTGTCGTCGCCGTTGCCGACGCTGGTGCCGACGCTTCAACCCACGATTTCTACCCGAGCTGTGCTGGGTTCTACTCGCGGCGGTCCGCACCGGTTGCTCAGGTTCTAGCGACCCGTCGTGACGCCCGCCACCAGGCGGTGGGACCGGACGACAGAGTCATCGCGGAAGCAATCAACCTCGTGAACGAGACGTCGTCGAGCGAGTCAGGTCGGTGGGGGCAGTGGTCCGTCATGACCGATGCAGTGACTGCGTTCGTCCGCTCGGCCACTGGCGGCGCCGGCTAGCCTGCAGGACCCGGCCATGCCGGCGGCGCAGAAGTTTGAGCCACCACAGAGCCGCCGAGCGAAGCGGTTAGTGCGCGCGGACCTACACATACACTCCAGGGACCGCACGCGTAGCCGAAACGGATGTCGGCAGTTCGAATCTGTGTAACTGCAGACAGAGAAGGCAGGCTGCAGCCGGTGGGTCGGCTCGCTGTCTCAAGGGCTCGGGGTCAGCAAGTCCACGGATGCCCCTGAGGTTTCATGTCAGGCTGCAGGAAGCGGATTGGGGGCGCCGTTCTGCCAGCGGCAGACCGCGACGGCTACGTCGCCTTGTGCCACGGCGGGATGGCGGCGTATCGCAGGTAACTGGTCTGCGTCGTGTCCGTCCCCGAGAACCACGGCGACGAGGCTGCTCCAGATCGGCACGAACAGCTCGGGCCTGTCGTCCACAACGACGTAGCGGAACTCCTGCTCCGACTCCCAGTCGGTGTTCTTGTGAAAAAACAGCTCGCGGGTGTGCTCGCGGAGAAAGGTGTCGGCTTCTGCCTCGACCCCGTTTCGACGAAGGGCAGCCAGATCAAAGTTGAATCGGCCAGTAGGCCCGACTGGCCGGTTCTCGTAACGAACGTTACCGAAGCGCGGTACGGCCGGTGCGGAAGCTTCAACAATCGTGGAGTGAAGTCGTCGGCGGTCGAATACCAGGCAGGCCCCGGCGTGCTTTTCTCCGTACTGATCCCACATCCGCGCCCGCGCGTAGCCGCGACGAAACTGGAAGATGGCGTCCAACTCGTCCCTAGGCTCCGCATCTTTGGTCAGACAGAGCACCTTGGCGCGCCCGCGCAGACGGCGATCTAGATCGGCCATCAGACGCACGTGCTCGTCTTGCGCTAGATCAGCTTCGTCATCGGGGACGGAAAGGCTCGGATACCACGCCTTCGTTTCTCGGGGGTCGTTGGTCGAGGCGTAGGGCCCCATGCGGAGCCGGCCACCATCAAGGATCTGACGGAGCCGCTCTGCCCGTGTGTAGTGATAGAAGTAGGCCTCCCCTTGATCGAGGTCTCCAAACAGTGTCATGACGTGATGATTGCATCACCACACTGCGAGCGAGGTCATTCCTCCGTGGAGTCGTCGGATCGTGGCCGGAGGTCCGGGAACACGGGCATTCGCTCCATCGCCACCCACGGCGCCTCAGAGAAGAGGTGGCCGTACAGGTCCATCGTCATCGTCGCGGTGGCGTGCCCGAGGATCATCTGGACCGCCTTCACGTCGGCGCCGGCGGCGATGAGCAGAGAGGCGGCGGTGTGGCGGAGGTCGTGGATCGTCGTGCCGGTCAGGCCGACCGCCCGCGTGGTCTCCGTCCAGCGGGACCGGATCCGGAAGTTGCTGTTGGTCCAGATAGCGCCCGTCGGGCTGGGGAATAGGTACGAGCCAGACGGTGCACGCCCGATCCGATCGCGGACGTAGGTCTCGAGAGTCGGTGGGACCGGCACGGTGCGGGTCTGGTGCGTCTTCGTCGGCCCGACGATCGCTCTGCTGGTTCGCTTCGACTGCGGAGCGGCGCGGTGGATCCGGACTCCCAGGCCGTGCGGTGTCTGGACGACGTCGTCGACCCGCAGTGCGCACATCTCCGAGAACCGGCAGCCGGCCAGGCCGAGGAAGAGCACGACCGGCCGGCAGGTCGGCGGCATGGCGTCGGCGAGCTTGCCCAGCTGCTCCGCACGTAGCCAGTGCGGCTCCCGTTTCGACGTGCCTTTGGGCAGTGGGATTGAGCGCGCGACGTTGATGGAGATCCGCCGATCACGGACGGCGTAGTCGAGCACGAGCCGGATGACGGACAGGACGCGCCGCCGGGTGGCCGTGGCCAGCCCGCGCACCGTCATCGCGGTCAGCACCCGTTCGACGTCAGACGCGGAGATCACGGCGATCGGAAAGCGTCCGAGCACGGGGATGACGTAGGAGTCGAGCAGGAACTGCGTCGTCTCCTGGCTCCGGACCGCCAGGTGTTGTCGAGAGCCCTGCCACTCCTCGGCGAGTATCCCGAAGGACACCCGCCCGCGGGTGGGTCGATCCAGGTGCCGCTCTGTAACTTGACCAGCTGGTCGGCCTCCCAACGCTTAGCGTCGGTCCTCCGCTGGAACGACTTCTCGGAGATGACCCGGTGCTCGAAGAAGACCTTGGCGCGCCAGGTCACTTTGCCCGAGGGCAGCGTTCGCCGGGTGACGGACATCAGCGTCGGTGCGGCTGCGCGGGCTCCCGATCGACCCACGAGGCCGGGATGAGTATGACGGTGCCGAGCCGGCGGCAGGGGATCTGCTCGGTCTCGGCCAGGTGGTAGAGCGTCCGCGCCGGCACCCTGAGGACGGCGGCCGCGTCCTTGACGCGGTAGTACTGCCGAGCAGCGGTGACGGTGGTCTGCGTGGTCATCGACATGGTCGATCTCCTTCGGTGGGTTGGGTGGTCACCACCGCTCCAATACCGGTCCATCGGGGACCGGGCTGGGCGGGGGCGTCAAGGGGCGCGGCGTCATCTGTGGACGCAGCGGCGGGATGGCGGGCTGCGGACTGGTCGGCGGGAGGAATGGCGGAGGCTCGTCGGGGTGGTGTGTGGCCCAGGTCTCGTTGGCGGAGGTTTCGACGTGGATGGTGGCGACGATCCGCTCGAGGAGTTCGCGCGCGGTCTCGGGCTCGCCGCCGGGCAGGCAGTCGGGGTCGGGTCGGTCGGTGGCGACGTACAGGCGGTTGAGCTCGCGGCCGCGGCTAACGGCGACGTAGAGGTCTTCGCGGCCCATGCCGGCGGTGACGACAGTGTGGGTCTCGTCGACGGTCATCCCTTGGGACCGCGCGGTGGTGGTGGCGTAGCCGAGCTCGACGGACTCGTCGACGTAGGCCCCCGGCAGTCGCAGCGTGCCGGCGGCCGGATCTCCGACGGGCACGACGCGCAGGCCACCGCCCGGGAGGACCTCGGTGATCTGCCAGAGGTCACCGTTGCGGACGAACCCGTCGCTGGTGCGCAGGCGCCGGTTGTTGCGGCGAGTGACGATGCGGTCGCCGACGCCACCGGTCAGTCCGTCGCTATGCGTGACGCCAGTGGTGCGAGCGGCGCCGGTTCGGATGCGTTCGGCGCGGACGCGGGCGTTCAGCTCGTTCACGGTGCGCCGGTCGGCGGCCGCGAGCAGGACGGTTCTTCCCTGTGCTTCAGCCGCCGTCGCAGCAACGAGTGCGTCGTCCAGCATGACGTCGTGCGCACCATGGCTGACCCGACCGTGCTCGATATAGGCGTCCAGCGCGGCGGAATCGCCGTGGCGCAAGTCCAAGGTCGCGCGCGCCTCCCACGGGTGGCTGAACCGCCACAGGGTTCGCAGCTCAGCGGTGGGTCCGCGGCGGGCGAGCATCCCGAATGCACCGCCCGCGTCGACGGCGCCGCGTTGCAGGTGGTCCCCGACAAGCAGCACCTTCGCCTCGGCGGCGCCCGCGTGGTTGATGAGAGTGGCCAGACGTTTTCCAGCCCGGATCTGGTTTGATCGCTTCAGAGCGCACCGCTCGGCGGTCGCGTGTCAACGGGCTACCAGGGAGGAACTGCATGGGCGGTTCAACGACGCGCATGCAGGACGCTGTCCGGCTCTTGATGCTCATCGAGAAGGCGGCCGAGCCGGTCACGGCAGATGACATCGGTGGTGACGGGGCGCTCGCGACGGCTGTTGGTGTCGTTCGTTCACAGGTTCGCCTGCAGAAGCTGGACTTCTGGGTTCGGAACCCTGACTACCTCGCGAATGAGCTATTGAACGACTACGTAGATGGGGACCAAGACCCGACACTCCTCCAGCTTGCTGGCGAGATCCTTGACAGCGAAGAGCCGGAGCTTCGCAGGTATCCCATGCTGCGGTACCTGTTCGGTGCCTACGAGGACCTGGATGATGCGCTCGCCGTCCTCCGACAGGCGGACCTGGTGGTCCGTCGCCGGAAGGGCCGTCCGGGCCATGTAGTCCGGACTGACTATTTCCTGCTGGAGGCTGGCCGGGAAATGACTCTCCGCATATGCCGAGAATTCGAAGACTTGGCTTGGTACTCACACAGGGCGACTTTAGTAGTGGAGTTGGCGGGTGGGCAGGGTGCGACACAATTGAAGGACCGTCAATACGTTCAGGAGGAATACTTGAAGACACCCAACGGTGCACGTATTCCGTCCATAACGGAGCGTGCCCGACAGCGCTTGGCAGAGATTCGGGCTGGAGCCGGGGGTGCGGTGGCATGAGCATTCCCAGCCCGGGAGATCTGAGCAGGACCATTGCCGCGAAGGCAAACGTCGACGTCAGCACTGTTGAGACGGTCCTCAAGGCTAACGGCGTGACTTTAGTGCCTGTGCCGCCAGCTCGGCGCCGCCTGGACATTCGGCGGTTAACGTTCTCCGGGACGCGTAGCCGCACGCAATGGGACGGTCCATTCGCTGCGCAGTTCGAATTTTCGGACGGGGTTACCGCGCTAATTACGAACGAGAATCTACGGGGGAAGTCGTCGGTGCTCGAACTTATCACGTGGGCCCTGCGCGGCAGCCCGCGCAAACTCCGGGCAGACGTGCGCCTGTGGTTCGAACGCATCGTCCTGGAATATTCAGTTAATGACGTGCCGATGGCGGTCGTAATAACGAAGGGGGAGTCGGGGTTCCTTGCTGACATTCTCCGCGCATCGGATGCCGACGAGCTTGCCTCCCATTTAGCCGGGGAGGAGCCTTCTGGCTCTGTCCACTACATTTCGACCGGCTTGTCAGAACCCGAATTTCGCGAACAGCAGGATCAGTTGATGCTGTCGCTGCTGAGCCTGGAGCCCATAACCAACTTCCAGAGGCGGAAGGATAGCGACCAGGGCGACACGCGAGACAACACGTGGCCCGCTTACTTTGGGGGTATCTACCTTCCGCCAGCCGGTTCGGAGATTCTGTTTGGCGACGTTGTATTCGCCGCCTTGCCTGCTCGCATTCTACAACTCTTTTGTAATGTTCCGCTCATGAGCACCCAGATTCGGCTGGCGACGCTCGAGAAAGTCATCAGACAGGGCGAGTTGAATCAAAATCGACGCATAGCGGAGGATGCTGCAGCGCGATTTCAAACGCGGCGAGACCTCGTGGTCGAACTCGAAGCGGTGAACGCAAGGCTCGCGGCGCTTCCAACAGCGACAGGCCGCTCGTACGAGACCATCGCCGCCGAGCTGCGGCGAGCTGAACGCGCTCTCGACACCGCTTCCGCTGACGCGCGAGCCACGGGAGCCACGTTCAACGACGCCAGGAGTGCCCGTCAGGCCGAGGAGCAGCGGACGAACAGCCACCGCGAGACGGTGCTCGCGGAGATCTTGTTTCAGGGGCTCAGCCCGAAGCACTGTCCTCGGTGTGAGCAGGAGTTCGAGACTCAGCGCGTAACGCGCGAGGAGGACCTCCACGAGTGTTCCGTATGCACGAAGCCGTTCCTGGTCGGCGAGGTCGACACTGGAGACGTGGGTGAGCCTGAGGTATTCGGCGACGCTCTCGCGGCGCTGAAGGAGGCCGAAGAGGCCGCGGGCCTGAGCGCGGAGGCCGCCCGGACTGCGGCTGATGACGCGAGTGCCGTGGTTCAGGATCTGGCGCGCGCACTCGCTGCCGCTAGTAGGGCCGATGAGTTCACGGACCGGATGAGGTTGCAGCTCGAGCAGGCGCGGTTGTTGGGCAGGCTCGAAGGCATCCCTGAGGGTGGCGTCGAACAAGAGCCCTCCGAGTCGCTCCGAGTGATCGAAGCTGCGACGAAGATCCTGACCGAGATCACCGGCGCTGCGGCGCACGAGATGTTCGAGGACTTGAACACCGAGATCCTGACATTGGGCAGGAAGTTCAGTATCGAGAACCTC
This sequence comes from Cellulomonas sp., assembly GCF_017744555.1. Taxonomy (GTDB): domain Bacteria; phylum Actinomycetota; class Actinomycetes; order Actinomycetales; family Cellulomonadaceae; genus Cellulomonas. The sequence continues at coordinate 237,101 of NZ_JAGIBD010000001.1, forward strand.
GAGAAGGTCGAACTGAGTCGCCAAGGAGGAATGCAAGTCACAACGGCGGGGGCTGAGGTGCCGTTCAGCAGGGTGACAGGCGGTGAGCGGCTGCGTCTTCGCGTCGCGGTCATAGTCGCCCTTCTCCGTGTGGGAGCGCGGTCTGGTGTCGGCAGCCATCCCGGCCTGATCCTTCTTGACTCGCCTGGGTCAGACGAGCTCACCGTGCACGACGAGGCAACTCTCTTGAAGGAGCTTGACTCATTGAAGGAAGAGCTCCCCGGACTGCAGGTGGTCATCGCGTCGGCGGAGCCGGCTGCGGTCGAGGGGCACCTGCCTCCCGACCACATCTATTCGAACCTCGAGGGCGGACCACTGTGGTGAGGGCGCCGCTCCGGTAGCGACTATCAGTCGCACGATCGGCTCACGCCGGTGCGTCATCCGAAGGGGGTTTGCGCGCCTACTAGCCCGTCATCATTCACTCTTAGGAGGTCTGGTCGTGTCGCTCCAGGACGTGCTGGTCGAGCGCGCTGTGCCCGGCACCTCCGAACTGGACGCGTTGGTGGCCTTCGGCGATGAGCTGTACGGGCGTTTGGAGCGCGCCGACCTTGACGACGCTGGAGCCGTTGCCACCGCGGCGCGGGAACAGGCGCCGGAGTTTGTGGCTCTGGCGGAAGCGGCAGCCCGCGCCGAAGACCCCCATGCCGCTGAGCTCTTGGCTGTCGCCGCTGCGGCACTGCCATTCCTTCGGAACCTCGTATTCGTCGACGCAGCAGATGTTGCTTTGTCTTCCCCGCACTTCCGGGCGGCCCAGGGGCGTCAGCTGGCAGGTTCGCTCGCTGAGCGCATCGACGAGACCCGTGGCGCGGAAGGCTTGCAGGCGTATTGGTACCTCGAAGCTCTAACACGCTTGGGTCTGACCGAAACGTCGGCTCGTTTCCGAGCGCTGGATGTGCTTTCGTCTATCACTCTCGATGACGCCGTCGAATTGCTTGAGCGCCTACCTCGTCTTGTCGGCCTGGCGTTCGATCAATGGCGGGAGGACGCGCTCGAAGGATTGCTCTACATGCTGGCCGAGCATCCTGAGGCGCGCGCGGACGCACTGTTCGAGCTCGGCCAGGCTCAGCTTCGCTCGGCCCTGGAGCAAGACTCCCTTGAAGGCATTCTCACGGGCGTTGCGGCGGCCCGCGATCAGTTCACCTCCGCCGAGAGCCTGGATGAGGCGCGAGATGACGCCACGATACTTCGCGCCGCACTCGAGGTGCTGACAGCGTTCGCGCAGGCGCCCGCGCAGACAGGTGACGAGGCGGCGGAATCCTTAGCAGTGCTGTCCGCGGCCATGAACCGACGAACTGCATTCACGACGCGCGATGCGTTGGGCGGCTGGGCGGCACCACGTCGTCAGGCCGAGGTCGAGTGGTACACCCTCGCCGGCAAGTTGAGAGTCGCGACGGGGCCGCTCGCTCAGGTCTCCTGGTTGACGCCAGTGGAGACCCTGACGCAGGTGCTCGCTGTCTATCAGGCGTCGCGCTCTCTGACAGTGGTGTCGGCTGAAGGACTGCGGATCGTACTGGAGCCGACGGTCGAGGCCGCCTTCCTCCGCCGTGAGGGACTTCTGGAGCACCTACAGGCTGCGTTGCAGGCAGACGTCCTGCCAGAGGACGAACGCAGGGCCGCGGAGGCCCTCCTTCGAGGGGTCGAGTCCGGCGGGCACTCTCAAGGCGGTGATGCGATGGGAAAAGTACTCGCGGCGGCCCCGGCGTTGGCCGCCGAGCTTGGTCTGGCTGGTGCGACACGTCTCGCTGACCAGCTCGCGAAGGCGGTTGACGAGTCACCTGAGCTCGTCACGTGGATGAATGAAGAGGCAGACGCGCGGAGGCGCAGTTTGGCGCGTCGCCGCGATCCGGTCGTGGATGACCTCCTCGATCGAGTCGTCTTGTCCCTGGGGGCCGCAGAGGACTTTCGGGGCACCGCGCGTGAGGAATTTATCGAACTGGTAATGGAGGTTCTTCGGTTTGCCGCTGACCGGGCCGATGTCGGTCGGGAGTCAGGGGGGGATCCGGTCGCCTACCTGTTCCCGCCCGCGGCCGGAAAGGGAGCCTTTACAGAGGACTACCTGCAGCGCGACGTGTACTCGTGGTTGTGTAGCTCGGGCTTCCGCAACTCAACCCGGATGGAGGAGCGCGACATTGCCGCTGGACGGGCAGATGTCAGTGTTCAGCGTGTTGAGCATCGGTTCGTGATCGAGGTGAAGCGCGAGTTGTCCGATGCATCGCATGCGGCGCTGGTCGGATCCTACGGACCGCAGACGGCCGGGTACACGGTGGTGGGCCCCGGATTGTCGATAGCCCTCGTGCTCGACCTTACGAGCCACAGAGGAGGGGTTCCGAGCTTGAAAGACTCAGTGTGGGTCGATGAGGTTCCCATCCAGGGCGGCACGGCGAGGCGTGTGGTGACAGTCGTAGTGCGGGGGAATCGGCCAACACCTCGCCAAATCCGGGCCTGAGATTGCTAAGCGGGCCGCGATCGTCTACCGGAGGTCGGTGCGGCTGGTTCACTCGAGGAGGTGGAGCGAGCTTGGTTATCCCGAACGGCTCGCGCGATCGGGTCGGTCCATGGCGCAAGCCGCTCCGATAGCCTGTGCCGTCACGCAGTCGACTCAGGCGGGATCCGAGAACGCCGGTCGCCAGCACGGTGCCCTGAGTGTGTCGCCACCGTCGACGTTGGCTTAGGCTCGCAACGCGGAGCCGAAGCGTGCGACGATTTGCGCCGTGCATGCGACTGGAACCAGAGCGTTCGGGTCGCGTGGTCGGCGCTCGCCTGCTGACGCACCCTGGCGCGCCGTGGTCAGCACGTGGTCAGCAACGATCTGAAACTGGTCGCGAGGATCGCACTGCACGCATGTAGTTCTGCATTTCAGCGCCTTACGGCGGCATCCGCGTCGAACTCCTAAAGCGGGTGTCGGCAGTTCGAATCTGCCCAGGCGCACAGTGTGTTGGTGCAGGTCAGCGCGAACTACGGTGCGACTGGTGCCATCCGTGCGACCGCGATGTCCGGTTCGCGGTCAGGGAACGTCTGACGGGACTCGATGCCCAGCCCACCGAGGAAGTGGCGTTCCGGGGTGGAGTACGGCGACGTCATCCGCGGACGGCACCAGCACGCCGCCCGCGGAGTCGCCCATGATGACGTCGACCCGATCGTGCTCGCCGTGGATGGTGACGTGCGGGCACCACAGCGGAGGACCGCTCCGGTCTGCCCAGGGCACGTAGTGCAGGTCGACGCCGGTCACGTGGGTCCCCGCCATGCTCGTCCAGCCGGGAGATCGTTCTTGGACGTCCCAGATTGCCACGTCCGCCTCGACGCTGACTCCGCTCCCGAGCAGGGGGACGGGCTGCAGGCCGATGCCCTCCTGGTGGCCGGGCGGGTCCCAGGTGAGCGAGAAGACTGCGCCCGAGTGGGTCACGATCTCGAACCCGTGGTCCACGGCGTCGAACCCGTCGTTGAGCCAGTTCGGATCGGTCCACTCGGACGGGTCGACGACGGTGCGAGGGCCGGCGCCCTCCAGCTCGGGATGCAGCTCGGAGCGGCGATGGTCCAGGTCGAAGTAGCGGACGGTGCGGATCCGTTCACCCACGAGCGCGCCGGCTTCTCGCCGTCGCGCGTCCGCCTGTGACTGCGAGGTCGCCCAAGACCACACCCGGCGCAGTCGGCGGGATGCGATCTCCATGGAGACACGGTGACGGCTGAGGAGGCGATCCGTCTCTGTCCTCGCGTGACTCGCGACACGACTGCTCGGAAGGGCAGCACTTTGCCGGAGGACCGGGACGAGGTCGTGCAAAGATGAACCGCGGTATCGAGAAGGCCCGCAGCAAGGCCGCCGAGCCAGCCGCGAAGACGGGCGAATGCAGGTCCAGGTGACCTGAACGCATCCGCTGCGAGGCGTCGAGGGGCGCGTCCGGCACTGCCGGACGGACGACGCCGGTCGCTGTCGGTGCATGCGCGTGCCTGGGGGCCGCGTCGGTGGGGATGCCGCGCTGCGGCTCGGCGCGTTGCGCCGGGGTCGCGGCGTGGACGAAGGAGGAGAAGTGGCAGCACCAGCCCGGCGCCGGTCCGGTCGTCCGCGCACGGACACCGGCACGGCCACCCAGCGCCGCCCCGCCCAGCGCAGTCTCATCGAGGTGCTCGCCGATGTCGCGCGCGAGGTCGAGCGGGTCGTGCAGCGGCCGCCGACCAAGCCGGCGATGCGCACGAAGTTCCAGGTCGTGGCCCTGCTGGTCCGCGAGGAGCGGGCGCGCGTCATGGCGGACACGACGCTGAGCTCGTCGCGACGTGGCGAGCAGCTCAAGCGGCTCGACGGCCTCGCGACGCAGCTCGCCAAGACCGCCGCGCGCGACACGTCGCTGCTCCAGCTGCTCAGCGAGGACGCCCGGGTCTCCGACGCGGCCCGCGACTACAAGGCGACGCTCATGCGAGCGGGCGGCGTCGAGCCTCCCGACGAGCCCGAGCCGGCACCCGCACCCGAGAAGACCGCCGCGTCGCTCACGGTCACCGCCCATCAGGTGGTGCCGCAGTCGGTGCGCGCTCGTCAGCTGGCGAACCCGTTCCTGGCACCGGACTTCGAGGCCGCGGCCGAACGCAGCGCCAAGGCCCGTCGTCTGGCCGGCTGGGAGCTGCTCGACCCGCTGTTCGAGTCGTTCGAGCGCGCCGCGACCGGCCAGCCCGCCTGCATGGACCTGCCCGAGCCCCGCCCCGTCCCGCTGCCGCTCGGCCGTGAGCTCATGCCGCACCAGGCGCAGGTCGTCGCGGCCACGGCCCGCGGGCACCGCACGTTCCTGCTCGCCGACGAGCCCGGACTCGGCAAGACGGCCCAGGCCCTGCTGTCCGCGCAGGCGGCCAACGCGTACCCGCTGCTCGTCGTCGTCCCGAACGTCGTCAAGACGAACTGGGCGCACGAGGTCGGACTGTGGACGCCGCTGCGTCGGGCGACCGTGGTGCACGGCGACGGTGACGAGGTCGACGCCTTCGCCGACGTCGTGATCGTCAACTACGAGATCCTCGACAGGCACGTCGGCTGGCTCGGGAACCTCGGCTTCCGCGGGATGGTCGTCGACGAGGCGCACTTCATCAAGAACAAGTCGTCGCAGCGCTCGCAGAACGTGCTCGCGATCGCCGAGCAGATCCGCACGCGCACGGCGCGACCGCTCATGATGGCGCTCACCGGAACGCCGCTCATCAACGACATCGAGGACTTCCGGGCCATCTGGCAGTTCCTCGGCTGGATCGACGACACCAAGCCGCTCGGCAAGCTCATCACGACTCTCGAGGACACCGGCCTTACGCCCGCCGACCCCGGGTTCTACGCCGCCGCGCGGTCGAGCGTCATCGACATGGGCATCGTGCGCCGTCGCAAGGTCGACGTCGCCGCCGACATCCCCGCCCGCCGCGTCGCCGACCTGCCCGTCGAGCTCGACGGCGCCGTGGGCCGCTCGATCCGCGCCGCCGAGGCCGCCCTCGCGGAACGCCTCGTCGAGCGCTACCACTCTGCCGTGACTGCGCTCGGCATGACCCCCGACGGGATCGACCTCGACCTCGCCCGCCGCGTCGCCGCCGGGGAGCTCAAGGACTCGAGCGACAAGGCCGGCGGCGAGAACGTCTTCACGATGGTCCGCCGCATCGGTCAGGCCAAGGCCGGCCTCGCCGCCGACTACGCGGCGCAGCTCGCCCGCAACGTCGGCAAGGTCGTGTTCTTCGCCCGGCACGTCGACGTCATGGACCAGGCCGAGAAGAGCTTCGCGGACCGCGGCATCAAGTACGCCTCGATCCGCGGCGACCAGACGACGAGGACGCGCAACAAGAACGTCGCCGCGTTCACCGACGACCCCGACGTGCAGATCGCCGTCTGCTCCCTCATGGCCGCCGGTGTCGGACTCAACCTGCAGGTCGCGTCGAACCTGGTGCTCGCCGAGCTGTCCTGGACCGACGCCGAGCAGACCCAGGCCATCGACCGCATCCACCGCATCGGCCAGGACCAGCCCGTCACCGCCTGGCGCATCATCGCGGCGCAGACCATCGACGCGAAGATCGCCGAGCTCATCGACAGCAAGTCCGCGCTCGCCGCCCGGGCGCTCGACGGGGCGGACGTCGAGGAGGGCGCGGCGACGGACGTGCAGCTCGAGGCCCTCGTGGGGCTGTTGGTCGACGCACTGGCGGCGGAGGGCGTGGGCTGAGTCAGGGCAGGACGTCATGGCGCATCCCGGGACCGTCTCGTTCCGGCTCTGGCCGCCCTCCGACAACCCGCTGTGCGTCAGCTTCTTGCGCTCTACCTCGGGTGGGAGTTGCTAGCCCGCACGTTCTGGGGGCTCGTGCTGTTCCCCGCCGCGGTGCTGCGGCAATGAACGAGTCCAGCCGTCGTCCGGCGGCGGTCCAGCGATCCGGCCCTCAGGGGATGGGTCGGATCGCGGTCGCCTCGGCTGCTGCGGTCGTCCGGAAGGCCTTGGCGTAGAGCTCCATGGCTGCTGCCTGTGCCCTCGCGAGGTCGTGCGCGAGTGCTGCCGACTGCGCCTCTCGATGCTCCGGGGACCAGTCCGGAACCGGATCGGGCGCAGGGCGGACGACGACGTCGAACTCGAACTCCGACCTGATGCTGGGTCCGTACGCGCAGACGGCTGCCGGGCACCACACGTCGAGCACACCGGTGCCGTCGTCGATGGCGACGCGGGAGCCCGCGCCGGAGCCAGCCAGGCTGGTGACGAGCGCCCGCACCGTCGCGACCGGTGCGTCGCCGGCGGCGGCTCGTCGCAGGAGGTCCGCGATGGTCGACGTCGCACCACGCAGTCTTCTCGTCTCGGGCGTGAGCCCGTCCGCGAGCAGCCAGTGCTCCGGCCACGAGCGGACGCCCTCGTCGAGCTCTCGGGCGTACCCGAAGTGGAGAAGCGGCTGTGCGTCCGACAGACGCACGTTCAGTGCGTCCTTCCAGCGGCCGTCAGGGTCGAACTCGACGTAGGAGTGGGTCTCCAGCTCATGGCGGACGAACTCGTCGAGCTCGATCATCGTGGCAAGGAGGTCGACGTACGCCGCGAGCGTCGGGAAGCAGATCGTGAACGGCGAGCCTGCGTACGCCCAGTCGAACACCGGTCCGCCGCTCCCACGGCCGTCCTCCAGCTCGACGAAGAGGAAGCCCCAGCTCTCGTACGCGACCGGGAAGAGCAGGCGCGGCGTCATGCCGGGGCTCTCGTCACGGTGCGTCTTCCACGTCCGCAGCGCGAACGCGGCGTCGGTCGGGCGCGGGTACGGCGCGACGGTGATGGATGCCGGGTCGACCCGCTGCCAGAACCGCTCGAGGTCCGCAGGGAGGACCAGCGGCGCGATCTCGGCGCGAATCTCGGCGAGGACGGCGCCGACGTCCCCGGCGGGTCGGATCGGCGGCAGGCCTGCCGCGTCGTAGGCGGCCACCAGACGGTCCAGGGCGGCGTCGATCGACTGCGGGTCGTTGCTCACTACAGAGATCTCGGCGGATGGGGCGGCGGAGTTGAGCGGGGACGATCGGTGTGTCAGCGACATGCGTCTCGCGCCTGGTGGCCTGAGCCCGTGGTGCCGCGCAGGGCCCCCGATGGCCTCGATAGAGGTGATCGCTTCGTCGACGACGTCGAGCGTGCGCCCCGCGAACCGTGCGGACGGGCCGCGACGGCGGGTGATCCCGTCGTCGCGGCCCGTCGGCTCGCCACGCCCCGAAGTCACGAGTCTCGGCTCACCAGACCCGGCTGACCGAGTAGGCGAGCGTGTCGTCGTGGAACGTCACCTCGTAGATGGCCGGCCCCTGGGTCAGCGGGATGGTCGGGCCGCCGGGGTCCGCGGTCCCGTCGGCACCGACGTCGCCGAACGTCGTCGTGCCGGTGCCGTCCACGTCGAACAGGTACTCCTCGACGGGGTGGGCGCCGAACGCCATGGTGTGCCGCCAGGTGTGGTCGGCGACGAGCTCCATGGGAGCGGCGGCCCACTCGGTGCTGGTGCCACGCAGGGTCATCATCGGGTAGTTGCTCGCGTACCCGCCGCCCGTCGTCACCGGCGTGACGGCGTACGCGAGCGAGTCGAGGTCGACGGTGATCGTGTACGTCCCGGCGTCGGGCACGACGATGTCCGGGGCGCCCTGGTCGAGGACGCCGTCGGGCTGGAGGTCGCCGTACGTGACGCCCGACGGGCTGACCGTGACGCGGAACCGGCCCCACGGACCGGAGAAGGTCTCGTCGGCCGTCCATGTGTTCGCGGTGCCGGGGACGCGGGTCATCGGGCCGGGCGCGCCGCTGTTGAACGTCCCGAACAGCACGGGCTCCTGCGCGACGGTGCCGAGCTCGACGTGCACGGTCGCGCCGTCGGGCCCGACCGACTCGGTGCGGATCGAGACCCCGGCGGCGCCGTCGGTGAACGTCTGGCCGACCTGGAGCGGTGCGTCGGAGAAGTTGCCGTCGGGCGTCGTGTCGACGAGCTGGGTGGTCCATTGGTCGGCGCGGCGGATCTCGACGCCGTTCAGGAGCGCGGGGTAGTCCTTCACCTGTGCGTCCCAGAACTGGCCGAACGGCTGGCGGACGTCCACGTCGTACGTCGCGCCCGACGGGAGCGGGATCCTCAGGACCTGCGACCGACTCGTCGTCACCTCCGACGGGGCGATCGTGTAGTCGCCCGACGCCGTCACGGTCGTGATGCCGGACGGGGCGATCCAGCCGAGCCGGGCTTTGTAGCTCGCCGAGTACTGGAACCCGATCCAGTTGTTGCCCATCGTGTCGAACGGGTCGCCGTACTCCCAGATGCTGCACGACCCGCCCGTCACCTCGAGCGACGTCACCTGCCCGTCCGGACCCGTGCAGTAGAGCGACTGCGCGTGGCTGAGGCCGAGGTTGTGGCCGAGCTCGTGCTGCAGGACGGAGCGGGTGCCCCAGTCGCCGGCGTACAGGTTCACCGAGACCTGCCCGCCGACGTACGCCCAGCCGCCGAACCAGCAGCCGCGGTCCGCCGAGTCGAGCACGTACGCGACGTGGTCGTACGCGCTGAGGTCGAGACCCGCGGCCGCCAGCGCGTCTTGCCCGGCCTGCGCCTCGTTCCCGCACGCGGTGTCGGCGGGGATCGTCAGGGAGCCGACGACGTCGCCGTCCGTCCGGTCCCGGCCGTGCAGCTCGAGCTGCGAGAACGAGCTCTCGCGGAAGAACGCGGCGACGGAGTCGTCGGCCGTGAAGACGTTCCGGCGGGCGTCGTCGGGGCTCCACGGCGCCGGGCCGGCGGGGCCGAGCTGGAGCAGGACGACGGCGACGGTGCGGGTGGTCGTCGCCGCGGCGGCCGGGGCGGGCGCGAGCTCCGTGACGGCGGTGCCCTCGAACGTCGAGGTCGCCTCGGGGGCGGCCGGCGCTTCGGAGGTGGCCGTGCCGGTCACCGTGACCTTCTGGCCGGGGGCGACGTCGTCGAACAGGTCCGGGGCGCCCTCGACCTGCACGCTCGTGCCGTCGGCGAGGCGGACGAGGTCGTGGTCGGCGTCGGGAGCGGTCGGTGCCGCAGCGGTGGTCGGGCCGTCGACGAGCGGGTCGACCTGCAGCCGTTCGTACGTGCCGGTCAGCTTCTGGGTGCTCGACGGCGGCGCGTCGGCAGCTGCGGACCCGGCGCCCGCGATCGCGCCGGCGAGGGCGAGCGCGGCCGCGACGGCGACGGCGACGGCGACGAGCCGAGCGCGGACGCGTGGGGGAGGGGCGTGGACGTGTGTCTGGTGCATGGCGAGCTTCCGATCTGGTGGACGGTGCTGCGGTGCACGGCCGACCCGGGCGGGGGCCGTCGGACGCCCCGAAGACCGAAGCCGGTCGCGGCGACGGCGTGGTCGCGCGACCGGCCTCGATGCCGGGACGCAGTGGTGGGCGGACCCGGGGCGCGTCCCCGGGGCGCGGAAGGTCGGGAATTGCCGCCTACCGCTGAATCAATGGACGACGGGCTGGGGCGTTGTCGATTGCCGTGAATGCGCGCACAGCCGGGTCTTCGGCCGCACCACGCGCGACACGCGACGGGGCAGGGTGACGAGCGAGTGGCCGGCGCAGTCTCCTCGTCATGCGCTCTCCACCTGCGGTTTCTCTGCGGGACGTGCGCAGGCCACGATGGGCGAGCAGCGGCTCCTCACCGATCTGGGAGCGCTCTCATGACCGCGCACAGGAAGTTTCGTCCGGATCGTTGACACGTGTCAAGAGATCACGGTGCCCTTTGGGGCAGAATTCGCCCTACCCGGATGGAAGGCTGATTCGCGGCCCCAGCGACGACCCGAAGGCGGACGCGGCGGCGACCGTCGGCCGCGCTAGAAGATCCAGCCGACGACGGTCACCGCACCGATGACGACCAGCGCGACCAGCACGAGCACGGCGGCGGAGCAGCCGACCGCGAACAGCCGGTCCGACGCGGGCTCCGTGCCCCGACCGCGGTCCGACCAGTCGAGCGTCTTGCCGGCGGCAGCCTCGGCCCGCGACCGGACCTCCCGCAGCCGCTGCTCCGCGAGCCCGTTCGCCGCCAGGTCCTCCGCCCCGCGCCAGCGGAGCCCGCGCATGATCCGCCGCGGGTCGTCACCGCAGGCGCGCTCGAACGCGGCCACCTCGGCCGTGTCCCGCTGCTCGCTGAGGTACGACCAGCGCCCTGCCTCGACCTCGTCGCCGTCGAGCCGGCAGACCTCGGCCAACCGCTCACGCGCGTCGAGGCTGTGCGGAAGGCTCTGCACGAGGCTCGTCAGGCGGGTGCGCGCCATCGCGACGTCGCCCTTGCGCAGGTCGTCGTCGACCCTCGCCAGGGTCCGCTCCACGGTCACGGCCGTCACCCTAGGCGCGGGTCGACCGCGCTCGGGCCATGAATACGACGTGCCGGGCCGTTCCGGTCGAGTGCGTCAGTAATGCGCCATGACCTGCCGCAGCGGGTGTCCGACCGCCGCGGCGACGGTGTTCAGCTCGTCGGCGGACAGCCAGCTGCGGTCCGGGTTGAGCACCGACAGCTCGACGCTCGCGAAGCCGGCCGGCCAGTCATACACCAGGTCGTCCAGCGTGGTCGCGGCCCCGCAGCATGGGGCCTCCACGTCCAGCGTCACGAAGTCGTGCTCGTCCCGCCGCGCCATCTGCTCGGACCACCACTCGAGGTCGAGCTCGGCGTGGCAGGCCGGGCAGCCGATCCGCTCGAGGTTGGCACCCTGGTCGATGAACGTGACCATGCCGTACACCTCGGCCGCGATCTCCTGGGCGCTCGGGGCCAGGACGCGGAGGGTGGCGACGGCTCGGTCGGCCTGCTCGGACGTCGGGAGCCAGGTCCGGTCGGTCGGGAAGAGTCGCAGGTAGTTGTCGCTCATGTCAGCCGCCTCGTGGTCCCGTCTGCCGTGCGCCCGCCGTCGCCGTCGGACGCGCGAGCGCCGGGAGCATGCCCTTCGTCGACGAGGTGGACGGTATCGGTCGCGTGGGCGCGGCCCCAGCACGCTCGCCGTGCGGCGGTCTCTCGCGCGTTGTCGGATCAGGACGGCGCTGCTGTTCGCCGAGTGCTGGGGCGTGCAGGAACACCTGACGAGCCCGCTCGTGAGGTCGCTCAACGGGCGGCCGAAGTTCGTCGCGTCGAACACGATCACCGCACCGCGGTGGGCGGGCACGACCGCGTCGGGCGATCTCGAGAAGGCCGTGTGCGACCTCAAGGCGACGCCCGGTGGTGAGCTCCAGGTGCACGGGAGCGGTCAGCTCATCTGGTGGCTGCTGCAGCATCAGCTGGTCGACGAGATGGCGCTGATCGTGTGCCCGGTGAGCGGATCACCGTGCAGACCTTCCGGCCGCAGGCCGCCCGACGCACCGTAGTCGGGTCCCGCCGGGCGGGCGCCCGGGTGGGGGTCTCAGACGACGCCGAGCGCCAGCATCGCATCGGCGACCTTGATGAACCCGGCGACGTTCGCGCCGACCACGTAGTTGCCGGGTGCGTCGTACTGGTCGGCTGTGGCGAGGCAGCGGTCGTGGATCGAGTGCATGATCCCGGCGAGGCGCTGCTCGGTGTAGTCGAACGACCACGAGTCGCGGCTGGCGTTCTGCTGCATCTCGAGCGCCGACGTGGCGACACCGCCGGCGTTCGCGGCCTTGCCGGGGGCGTACAGGACCCCGGCGGCCTGCAGAAGCGCCGCCGCTGCCGGGGTGGTGGGCATGTTGGCGCCCTCGACGACGGCGACGAGGCCCGACCGGACGAGCGCGGCGGCGTCGTCCTCGTCGAGCTCGTTCTGCGTGGCGCAGGGCAGCGCGATGTCGGCGCCGACCTCCCACACGCGTCGGCCGGGCACGAACGTCGCGGACCCGCCGCGCCGCTCGGCGTAGACCGAGACGGGCATGCGGTCGACCTCGCGGGTCTGCTGGAGCAGGGCCAGGTCGATGTCGGCCTCGTCGACCACGTACCCGGTCGAGTCCGAGCAGCCGACGACGTTCCCGCCGAGCTGCTGGGCCTTCTGGATCGCGTACTGCGCGACGTTGCCGGTGCCGGACACCAGCACGCGGCGCCCGTCGAACGACTGACCGCGGGTGGCGAGCATGCGCTCCGCGAACAGGACCGTGCCGTAGCCGGTGGCCTCGGTGCGCACGAGCGAGCCGCCCCACGTGAGGCCCTTGCCGGTGAGCACACCCGACTCGTAGCGGTTCGTGATGCGCTTGTACTGGCCGAACAGGTAGCCGATCTCGCGCCCGCCGACGCCGATGTCGCCCGCCGGGACGTCGGTGTGCTCGCCGATGTGGCGGTACAGCTCCGTCATGAACGACTGGCAGAACCGCATGACCTCGCCGTCGGACCTCCCGCGCGGGTCGAAGTCGGAGCCGCCCTTGCCGCCGCCGATGGGCATGCCCGTGAGGGCGTTCTTGAAGACCTGCTCGAAGCCGAGGAACTTGATGATGCCGAGGTACACCGAGGGGTGGAACCGCAGGCCGCCCTTGTACGGGCCGAGCGCGGAGTTGTACTCGACGCGGAAGCCGCGGTTGATCTGCACCTGCCCTGCGTCGTCGACCCAGGGGACGCGGAAGATGATCTGGCGCTCGGGCTCGCACAGGCGGCTGAGGACGGCCCCGTCGACGTACTGGGGGTTCTTGCGGAGCACGGGCTCGAGCGAGTCGAACACCTCGCGCACGGCCTGGTGGAACTCCTGCTCACCGGGGTTGCGTGCCAGCACCTGGGCGAGGACGGTCTCCAGCTGGTCCTTCATGCGTCTGCTCCCGCTCGTCGCGCGCCGACGCTCCCTCTGCGTGTGGGCGCTGCCTGATGTCCAGGCTCCACCCGCCCGGCTGCTCCCGGGTGGGCCGGTCGTCACGCACCGGGGTCCGTGACGGTGTGATCTCCGCCGCCCGGACGGACGACCTCCACCCTAAGACGGTCGCCCCGGGCACCCGGACGTGCCTCCGTCGGGAGGCCGTGTCGGCGGGGGCTGGCAGGCTGTCCAGGTGACGCAGACCGACCACACCGTGACGGCGGACGCTGCCCTGACCGTCCTGCGCCGGCTCGTCGGCGACCCGGCGGCCGTGTTCCACGACGGGCAGCTGGAGGCGATCGAGGCCCTGGTCGACGACCGCCGCCGCGCGCTCGTCGTGCAGCGCACCGGGTGGGGCAAGTCCGCCGTGTACTTCGTCGCGACGATGCTGCTGCGCGAGCGCGGCGCCGGTCCCACGGTGCTCGTCTCGCCGCTCCTCGCCCTCATGCGCGACCAGGTCGCCGCCGCCGAGCGGGCCGGGGTCCGGGCGCTCGCGATCAACTCGACGAACGCGCACGAGTGGGAGGACGTGCTCGCGGCGCTCGCGGCCGACGAGGTGGACGTGCTGCTCGTCTCGCCGGAGCGGCTCAACAACCCGTCGTTCCGGGAGGAGCAGCTGCCGACGCTCGTACGACGGCTCGGGATGCTCGTGGTCGACGAGGCGCACTGCATCAGCGACTGGGGGCACGACTTCCGGCCCGACTACCGCCGGTTGCGCGACCTCGTCGCGGCGATGCCGACGGGTGTCCCGGTGCTCGCGACCACGGCGACCGCGAACCGCCGGGTGGTCGCGGACGTGGCGGAGCAGCTCGGCACGGGAGGGTCGGACGTGCTCACCGTCCGCGGCCCGCTCGCGCGCGCCTCGCTGCGGCTCGGCGTGCTGCGGCTGCCGGACGCTCGGACGAGGCTGGCGTGGCTGCTCAGCCACCTCGCCGACCTGCCCGGATCCGGGATCATCTACACGCTCACCGTCTCGGCCGCGGAGGACACCGCCCGGCTGCTGCGCGACGCCGGCCACGACGTGCGGGCGTACACGGGTCAGACGGACCCGGCCGACCGGGAGGCCGCCGAGGCTGCGCTCAAGCGGAACGAGGTCAAGGCGCTCGTCGCGACGAGCGCGCTCGGCATGGGCTTCGACAAGCCGGACCTCGGGTTCGTGCTGCACCTCGGCGCCCCGTCGTCGCCCGTCGCCTACTACCAGCAGGTCGGCCGCGCCGGGCGGGCGACCGCGAGTGCCGACGTCCTGCTGCTGCCGGGGCCCGAGGACCGCGACATCTGGCAGTACTTCGCGACGGCGTCGATGCCGGACCGGGCCAGGGCCGAGCGGGTCATCGCCGAGCTGTCGGACGAGCCGCTGTCGACGCCCGCGCTCGAGGCGCTCGTCGACATCCGGCGCACGCCGCTCGAGCTGCTGCTCAAGGTGCTCGACGTCGACGGTGCCGTGCGCCGGGTGCGGGGCGGCTGGGTCGCCACCGGCCAGCCGTGGACGTACGACGCCGACCGCTACGCACGGATCGCCGCCGCCCGGGTCGCGGAGCAGGAGCACATGCTCGAGTACGAGCGGACCGACGGCTGCCGCATGGAGTTCCTGCAGCGCAGCCTCGACGACGAGACGGCGGCACCGTGCGGGCGGTGCGACTCGTGCGCCGGCGCGTGGTACCCGGTCGACGTGGTCGACGGCGCGGCCGCCTCGGCGGGGCGCGCGCTCGACCGGGTCGGCGTGCCGGTCGAGCCGCGGGCGCAGTGGCCGGTCGGCGCGGACCGGCTCGGGGTGCCGGTGCGCGGCCGGATCGCGGTCGAGGAGCGTGCGTCCGAGGGGCGGGCGCTCGCGCGCCTGACGGATCTCGGTTGGGGGAACGCCCTGCGGGAGACGTTCGCCGCCGGGACGCCCGACGGGCCGGTGACGCGGGCGATGCTCGACGGCTGCGTGCGGGTGCTCGCGCAGTGGGGCTGGGAGGAACGGCCGACGTCGGTGGTCGCGATGCCGTCGCGGCGGCACCCGCTCCTTGTCGACTCGCTCGCCCGGGGCATCGCCGACGTCGGGCGGCTGCCGTACGCGGGCGCGCTCGCGGTGCGTGACGGCGGCCCCACCGGTGAGCCGGGCGGCAGCAGCGCGTTCCGGCTCGCGGGCGTGTGGCAGCGGTTCGACGCCTCGGGCCTCACGCTGCCGCCCGGGCCGGTGCTGCTCGTCGACGACCTCGTGGACAGCCGGTGGACCGTGACCGTCGCCGCCCGGGAGCTGCGGCTCGCAGGTGCGTCGGAGGTGCTGCCGTTCGTGCTCGCGCTGCGGGGCTGACCGTCCGTCCCCGCCGCTCGTCCCCGAACGATGCCCGATCGGGAGGTATCAGCGGAGCCGTCGTGCCGTCCATTCATCCTGTGGGCGGCGTCGAGTCACCCTCCGTTCGTGACCGTCGCGCAGCGTCCTGCACGGCCGTCGCGGCGAGCCCCCGGGGTCGGTCCGCGACCTTCACCCCCGGCAGGGGTCGCCCCGCGCCGGGAGGCAGTGAGAAGGTCGACGGACGACGCACCGCAGAGGGGTCCTACGTGCTCGTGAACCGGCCCAGGAGCAGGCGCGCGTACCGTGCGCGCCCGATGTCGGTGCGAGCCCACGACTCCGTCGTCGCCAGGTGCGGTGCGGTCGTGCTGGCGGCTCTCCTCGCGGGCGCGCCGGTGCTGCTGTCGCAGGGGGTCCCCCCGGTCGAGGCGGCCGACATCCTCGCGGTGCGCGACGGTGTGCCCGCGCACCTGCCGACCACGCGCAAGCAGGTGGCTCCCGACGTCAACCCGTTCGCGGCGCAGCAGGCCCTCGCGCGGCTCGACGACCGGCTCGCGGCGGTCGAGACCGCGACCGCGACGCTCGTCGGCCACCCGCTGGCCCCGGCCGCCCCCGAACCGCCCGTGCAGGTCAGCCGCGTGGTCCACGCGGGTCCGGTGCCGCGCGCCGACGTGCAGGTGCGTCTTCAGGACGAACCGGAGGACGAGGCGGCGGCCGACGCCCCCGCCGAGCCGTTGCACTGGACAGGTGAGCCGGAGCAGCTCCCGCCCCGGGTGGAGGACGCGCGGCAGGAGGTCGTCACCGGCGACCTCAGCAGCGCGATCCGGGCGGTCGACGACGTCGAGGACGGCGTGCTGCTCGTCGCGACCGACCTCGCCGACGCATCGGCCCAGAGCGCCGCGCTCGCGCGCCAGCTCGTCCCGACCGACCCGCACGTGGCCCTCCTCGACACGGCCGTCGTCGCCTCGCACGCCGCGGCCGACGCCCGTGACGTGGTGACCGCCGCGACGACCGCGACGCAGGCGCGCGACGCCGCGGCCGGCGTCACGCTCGCCGCCCGGGTCGCCGCGCAGAGCGCCGACGAGGCCCTCAAGGCCGCGATCGCCCGCGCCGAGCTGCAGGCGCACTCGACCGACGGGTACACCAACGGCAACATCCCGCTCGAGGTGCTGTGCCCCGTCGCGTTCGCGCCCCGGCACCACCTGCGCTGCGACGCCGCCGAGGCGCTCGTCCGGATGAACGAGGCGTACCGCGCGGCGTTCGGCCGCGACATCGCGATCACCGACTCGTACCGCTCGCTCGAGGCCCAGGTCCGCACCAAGGCGGCCAAGGGGTCGCTCGCCGCGACGCCCGGCACGTCGAACCACGGGTGGGGCCTCGCGATCGACCTCGGCGACGGTGCGAACTCCTACCGGTCGGCCCAGTACGCGTGGCTCAAGGCGTACGCGGCCCTGTTCGGCTGGCACCACCCGTCGTACATGGACGAGGGCGGTCGCGGCCCGCACGAGCCGTGGCACTGGGAGTTCGGCACGATCGACGACCGCGGCACCGGCACGTCGGCCCCGATCCTCGTCAACGGCGAACCGAACGCCGCGATCCCGCCCGTGCCGGTCGACCCGGCGACCACGGAGACGACGGACGACCCGACGGCGGAACCCACGCCGACGCCGACCCCGACGCCCACGGTGACGCCGACGCCCTCGCCGACCGGGTCGCCGACCACCACGCCCGAGCCGACGCCCAGCGGGTCGCCGAGCGCGTCGCCGAGCCCGGATCCGAGCACCGACCCCACCCCCGACCCGACCGGGACGCCGACCGACCCGCCGACGGGCTCGCCGACGGACCCGCCGACGGATCCGCCGACCGACCCCGCGACTGTCCCGACGGGCCCCGCGTCCGAGCCGTCCACACCGGCGCCGGACCCGACGGACCCGACCGGCACGACGCCGACCGCACCGGCCTGACCCTCACGGTCAGGGTCAGCTCCGCGCCCGGCGGGTGCTGCCAGGTCGGACCCCGACGGTCCGCGTGTACGCGTGGCTGAACGCGGCCTCGGACTCGTAGCCGAGCGCGGCGGCCACCTCGCGGACGGTCGCGCCGCCGTGCGCGAGCCGGTCGGCGGCCACGTGCATGCGCCACCGGGTCACGTACCGCATGGCGGGTTCGCCGACGACGTCGGTGAACCGGGCCGCGAAGCTCGACCGGGACATCGCGGCCTCCCGGGCGAGCGTCGCGACGGTCCACGGGCGGCCGGGGTCGCGGTGCACGGCGGCGATGGCGGCGCCGACCTGGGGGTCGCGCAGCGCGCCGAGCCAGCCGGTGCGGGCGTTCTGCGCGTCGAGCCAGGCGCGCACCGCCTGGATGACGAGGATGTCGGCGAGGCGGGTGGTGACGGCCTCGCCGCCCGGGCGGGCACGTCGGAGCTCGTCGGTCATGAGCGCGAGCGTGCCGTCGATCCACGAGGGTGCGTCGGGCGTGGCACGGTTCACGTGCACGACGGGCGGCAGCAGGTCGAGCAGGGGCCGCGACGCGGGGCCGTCGACGCCGAGCACGCCGCAGACGAGCTCGGTGCGGGGGCCGGGCCCGTGGTGCCGCAGCACCGAGTAGTGCTCGGTGACGTACTCCTGCGGAAGCTCGTCGACCCGCCCGAGCGACGGCGTCCCGGGGGCGCTGAGCAGCAGGTGGCCGCGGCCGTGCGGCACGAGCGCGAGGTCCCCGACCCCCAGGCGCACGGGCGGCTCGCCGCCGACCTCGACCCACGCCTCGCCGGCGGTGACGACGTGGAAGCTCACGCAGTCGGCGAACGCGGGCATCTCCACGGCCCAGTCGCCGTCGGCCTCGGTGCGGCAGTAGAAGAACCCGGTGATGCGCAGCCGGTGCAGGGCCTCGCCGACGGGGTCGGCGGGCGCCCAGGGCGGGTCGACGACGAGCTGGCTCATCTGGCCCTCCGCAGCGGACGAACGTCGGACGATCCGACATGTTCCGCCGACGTCGGATCATAGACCGTCCAAACGGAGCCTGGTGGGCTGAGCACAGAGCCGGCGCACACCGCGCGGCTCCCGCACCCCGGAGGCACACCATGAAGGTTCTCGTCGTCGGTGCGACGGGCGGCTCCGGCCGCGCCGCCGTGACCGCCCTCGTCCGTCGCGGTCACGAGGTGACCGCCCTGTCCCGGCACGCCGGCACCCTGACCGCCGACCCCACCCTGCGCGGCGTCCGCACGGTCGACGGCGACGCGACCGACCCGGCCGTCGTCGGACCGCTCGTCGCCGGGCAGGACGCCGTGGTCGTCACGCTCGGCATCAGCGAGAGCGCGATCCGCGTGCGCCTGCGCGGACCCGCGGGCACCGCGCCCGACGTCCGTTCGCGCGGCACCCGCACGGTCGTCGACGCGATGCGTGCGCACGGCGTCCGGCGGCTCGTCGTCCAGACGTCCTACGGCGTCGGCGAGACCCGCGACCGGCTCTCGACGGCCATGCGCGTCGTCTTCGCGCTCCTGCTCCGCCCGCAGATCGCCGACACCGAGGTCCAGCACGC
This sequence comes from Cellulomonas sp., assembly GCF_017744555.1. GTDB lineage: Bacteria > Actinomycetota > Actinomycetes > Actinomycetales > Cellulomonadaceae > Cellulomonas. The sequence goes on from NZ_JAGIBD010000001.1 coordinate 256,150, forward strand.
GCTCGTCCGGGACAGCGGCCTGGACTGGGTGAGCGTGCAGCCGGTCAACCTCACCGACGAGGCCGCCGACGAGATGCCGTTCACGTCGACGACCGGCGACGTGCAGGGGTACAAGGTCGCGCGGGCGCGCGTCGGGCAGTTCCTCGCGGCCGCCGTCGAGGACGACCGCTGGGTGGGGCGGAGCGTCGCCCTGTCGGGGGTCGCCGACGCGTCGGTCGCGCGGTCGCGCGCCTGACCGCTGGGCCGTTCGGAGGGACTTCCTGACGTCCCGGCGGCCAGCGGTTACGCTTCGCGATCACCATGCCCGCCCGGACAACGCCGTCTTCGCGCCGCCGACGCCCTCTCCTCCTGCGCCCGGAGGTGCGGGCGTCCGCGGCTGCCACGGTGGTGCTGCTCGCGTTCGTCGGTGTGCTCTCCGTCGCCGACCCGTCGGGCCTCCTCGCGCCCGTCGGTGGCCGGGGGATGCCGCTGCTCGGCACGGGCGGCGCGTACGGCTGGGCACCCCTGCTGATCGGGCTGCCCGTGCTGCTCGGCGCGGTCGTCGTGCCCGTGCTGGTCGTCGCCGGACCCGGTCGGCCCGTCGTGACCGGCCCACGCGTGCTGGGGGTGACCTCGGTCGCGGCGGTCGGTGCGGGGGCGCTGGCCGAGGCTGCCACGGCGATCGTCGCGGCCCTGCCGATGGCGGGGCCGCACCTGTCGCCCGGGTCGGTCGTGCGGTTCGCGTTCGCGACCAGCGGGTTCGCGGCGCTCGAGCTCCTCGTGGTCGGGCCGCTCGCGGGGGTCGCGGCGGCGCTCGCGTTCCGGTTCGGCCCGCAGGACGAGCTCCGCGGCGACGGCCCGGTCGGCCGGGCGACGGCCGCGGGCAGCACCGCCGAGGTCGTCACCACCGACGGCACGCCGCTCGTCCCGCCGCCCGCCGTCCGCGTCGCGTTCCCCGTCGTGGTCCTGCTGGTGGTCGTCTCGCTCGCCGCCGTCGGCTTCGCCTCGACGTCCTGGCGTGGCGGCCCGGTCGGCTACGCGTTCGCCGGCCCTCTCGTCGCCCCCGCGGCCGCGGCGGGCGTGCTCGGGCTCCTCGCGGGGACGGCAGTGCTCGTCGGTGCGTTCGCGTGGGTGCTCCGCTCGCTGCTGCGCCGGCTCGACGACCGTGCGGTCCCCGCGTCGGTCGCCGTGTGGCTCGCCGCCGTCGTGGCCGGGCTGGTCCTCGGGGTCGTCGACGCGGTCGTCGCGGCGCTCCCCGGAGCGGCCGCGCTCGAGGGTGCGGCGCCGAACGCGGTGCCGGACGCGTGGTGGGCCGCGACGGCGTTCGTCGCGATCGCGACGGGGATCGGCTACGGCGTCGCGGTCGGCCTGCTCGCTGCCCTGGCGACCGGGCTGGCGTGGCCGTGGCGGGAGCGGCTGCTGTCCACCGCACCGCACGTGCGCTCGCGGCGGCTCGCCGGCGCTGCCGCGGCCGTGCTGCTGCTCGGGCTCCCGTTCGTCGTCCCGACGCCCGCGCAGGCCGGGCCGCAGCGGACGACGCCGACCGCCGTCACGGACGCCATGCCGCGGCTGCAGCTGCTGCCCGCGGACGAGCCGGGCGGACTGCCGACGATCGGCGACGAGTCGGGGCGGCAGGTGGTGCTGCGCGGCGTCAACGTCAACCAGCTCATTGACTACTACCTCAAGGACCCCGACGTCCCTGCGACGGGGGCGCTCACGGACGACGACTTCGAGCAGATCGCCGCGATGGGCTTCGACGTGGTGCGGCTCGGGATGTCGTGGTCCCGGCTCGAGCCGCGGCGCGGCGAGATCGACGAGGCGTACCTGCGGCAGGTGCGCGCTGCGGTCGCGTCGGCGAAGGCGCACGGCGTCTACGTGGTGCTCGACATGCACGAGGACGCGTGGGGCAACGCGATCGCGCGGCCCGACGCGACGTGCGGCGGCGGCACGACGCCGACGACCGGCTGGGACGGCGCCCCGGCGTGGGCGACGATCACCGACGGGACCGCGCACTGCCAGTTCATGGCCCGCGACCTGGCTCCGGCGGTCGCGACGGCGTTCAGCAACTTCTACACGGACCGCGACGGCATCCAGACCGAGCTCGTGAGGACCTGGGCGGAGGTCGCGCGGACGTTCGCGGGCGAGCCGGCCGTCGCGGGGTACGACCTGCTCAACGAGCCCGGGATCGGCTCGATCGCGCCCGTCACCTCGGGGCTGCTGCTCGGCCGGTACTACGACGCGGCGATCGACGCGATCCGCGCCGCCGAGCAGGACGCCGGCGGCTTCGCGCACCTCGTCTTCTTCGAGCCCAGCGTCCTGTGGTCGGGGCTTGCGTTCGACGTCACGCCGCCGCCCGGGTTCACGGACGACGACCAGCTCGTGTTCGCGCCGCACCCGTACAGCGAGTCCATCTCGATGGACCAGAGCCTCGGGTTCACGCTCGTATCCATCGAGCGGAACCTCGAGGTGTCGTCGCGCGCGGCCGCGGGCTACGGCGCCGCGCTGTGGGCGGGGGAGTGGGGCTGGTTCGGCGACCCCGACGTCGACGGCGCGAAGGTGCAGCGGTTCGTCGCGGCGCAGGACCGGCTGGGCATCGGCGGGGCCTTCTGGGTGTGGCGGCAGGGGTGCGGCTCGCCGGAGACGGGCTCGGACGCGACGTCGTCGGGCAACCTCGTGTCCGTCGACTGCGGGACGGGGGAGCTGTCGCCGCCGCCCGCCGGGTTCGCGACGCCCCTGAGCCGCGCGTACCCGCGTGCGTTCCCGGGCCGGCTCGACTCGCTCACGTCGGGCGCGAGCGGGCGGGACCTCGAGCTCGCGGCGACGGTCGTGCAGGACGACGTGGGCTGCGAGCTCGACGTGTGGGTGCCGGGTGACGCGTTCCCGCAGGTCAGGACGACGGGCGTGGTCGACGCGACGACGACGGAGGTGCCCGGGGGCTGGCGGGTCACGGGGTGCGCGGCCGACGCGTACACGGTGTCGGTGACGTCCTAGCGGGGGGTCGTCCGTCGGCTGCGCCGCCAGGCGCGCGACTCGCGCGAACGCGGGTATCGCATCGATTCGATTTCCATGATCAAATCGTTTCGTTCCACCGCCGACCTGTCGATACGGTCGGAAGACGACGCGATCGCCGCAGGCCACCGCGGACGTCCCCCTGTCCCTCCGTTTCCGGAGTCCGCTGTGCCCAAGGTCCTCACCGCCGGTCGCCCCTGGCGCGTCATCGTGCTGTTCGCGGTGCCGCTGCTCGTCGGCAACGTCGTCCAGCAGCTGTACCAGGCGGCCGACGCCCTCGTCGTCGGCCGGGTGCTCGGCGTCGACGCGCTCGCGGCCGTCGGAGCGACGGGCAGCCTGCTGTTCCTGCTGCTCGGCTTCGCGTGGGGCCTGACCTCGGGCTTCGGCATCCCGACCGCGCAGGCGTTCGGCGCGGGCGACCACGCGGCCGTGCGCCGGTCGGTCGCCGCCGGGACCGTGCTGTCGGCCGCGACGAGCATGATCCTCACCGTCGGGGCACCGCTCCTGGCCGGCCCGGCCCTCCGGCTTCTGCAGACGCCCGAGGAGCTGCTGCCGCAGGCGACGACGTTCGCGGTCGTCAGCCTGCTCGGCGCGAGCACGATCGTGTTCTTCAACTACCTGTCGTCGATCATCCGGGCCATCGGCGACTCCCGCACGCCGCTGGTCTTCCTCAGCGTGAGCTGCGCGCTCAACGTCGTGCTGGTCGTCGGTGCCGTGGGCGTGCTCGGCACGGGCGTGGCCGGCGCCGCACTGTCGACCGTCGTCGCGCAGGCCGTGTCGGTGACGCTGTGCCTTGCGTACGTGCGGCGACGGGTACCCGTGCTGCACGTGCACCGCGAGGACTGGCGGGTCTCGCGCACGGACCTCGGCCGCCACCTGCGGCTCGGCCTCCCGATGGGCTTCCAGGCGTCGATCATCGCGATCGGCACGCTCGCGGTGCAGGTGCGCCTCAACGAGCTCGGGGCCGACGCGGTCGCCGCGTGGACCACGGCCGTCCGCGTCGACGGGCTCGCCGTGTTCGTCCTCGCGTCGCTCGGCATCGCGGTGTCGACGTTCGTCGCGCAGAACCTCGGCGGCGGGCGCCCCGACCGCATCCGGGTCGGCGTGCGGCAGGGGTCGTGGATCTCCGTCGCGGTCTCGCTCGTGCTCGGCCTGATCGTGGTGTTCGGCGGGCCGACGATCGTCGCGCAGTTCGTCGGCGACGGCGAGCAGCAGGTCGTCGACATGGCCGCGCACTACCTGCTCGTCAACGGCGTGCTGTACGCGATCCTCGGGGTGCTGTTCGTGCTGCGCGGCGCCCTGCAGGGTCTCGGCCACACCGTCGTCCCCACCGCGACCGGCGTGATCGAGCTGGCGTGCCGGCTCGTCGCCGCCGGGGTGCTCGGCGCGGCGTACGGGTTCGACGGCGTCGTCTGGGGCAACCCCCTCGCGTGGATCGGTGCCGTGGTGCTGCTCGTGCCCTCCTACGCGGTCGCGCAGCGCCGGCTCGGGTCGCACCGCGCGGCCACCGAGGTGTCGACCGTCCCCGGTGAGGGGCCCGTCGGCGGCCCCGCGGTCATGGAGGCGCTCACCGGCGACGTCCTGCCCGCGCCGTACCCGGCGCCCGACGGCTCGGACGTGGCCGTCGTCGCCGAGGAGCGTGTCAGCAGGTAGACGGGTCGCTCGGGGACCACCCTGAGCGGACGCTCCCTCGGGTCGGGGACCTCCCGGAACTGCCCCGGGTGTTCGCCGGGAGGACAGGCGCCGTACGCCGCGCGCCCCTAGCGTCGGCGGCGTGATCGTCGTCGTCCTCGTGCTCCTCGGCCTCTGGGCCGCCTCCGCCGCGCGCGCCCTCGGCGAGACGGTCGCGGCCGCCGCGACGTCCGAGACCCGGCATGCGCGCCGGACCCTCCCGTGGTCCGTCGCCGCGCTCGTCGCGGCCACCGTGGCGTACGTGGTGCTGGTGCCTGCCGGTGGTCCCGGCACCGCGCTGCTGCCGCCGCTCGTCGTCGCGGTGGCGGGTGGTGCCGCGCTCGTGGCACGGCAGGCGCTCGCGGACGGTCGGCCCGACAGGGCCGTGCCCGCCGTCGCCGTCTCGGTGGCGACACCCGTCGTCGCCGTCGGGGTGCTCGTCGCTGCCGGGTCGGGCCTCTCCGGGGCGGGGCTCGTCGTGGCGCTGCTCGCGGGCGCGGCGCTCCTCGGGGCGGCTCGCGCGCGGGCGGTCGACGGGGGCCGCGTGGCGGCCGTCGCGCGGCGGGCGGGTCGCTAGACGGAGGTCAGGCGTCCCAGCCGAGCCGTCGCGCGACCGTGTCCGCGGCCTGCGACGGGAACGCGTCCCAGCCGGGCTCGAGCACCTCGCGAGCGAGCCGGTGCAGGTCGCGGGCGGCGTCCTCGACGGGCCGGGCGAGCGCCGCCCCGACGCGTGCGCCGATCTCCGGGTAGGCCGCCTCGAACCGTCGGGCCGGGTCGATCCGCTCCGGGTCCAGGGGCGACGGCACGCGCTCACGGATCGCCCGGACGAGGTGCTGGGTCGCCCACTGCCGCACGAGCTGCCCGCCGCTGAGCACCTCGCCGCGGCGCGCCCGGCCGACGCCCAGCAGCACCTTGACGAGGAACAGCGCGGTCTCGTTCGCCGGGTCGAGGGCCGCCTCGCGCGACGCGCGCGCGTCGGACGCCGCGACGAGCCCCGCGATCGACCCGTCGTCGAACACCACCCGGTGGTGCACCACCGCGACGCCGTCGAGCTCCGCGGCGGTCGCGACGGCGAACTCGAGCACGTGCCCGTCGCGGTACAGCACCGAGAACCCGATCTCCCCTTCGCGGGCGAGCGCGACGACGTCGTCGACGTCCGGCAGCCAGGCCCGGACGTCCCGCACGTCGCCGCCCGCGCCGGGTGCGGCCACGACGAAGAAGTCGTGGTCCGACCACTCGTCGCGACGGTGCGCCTCGGCGGCGGACCCGAGCAGCACGAGCCCGACGACACCGGGCTGCGATCGGGCGGCGCGGGCGAGCGCGTCGGTCCGCTCGTCGAACGTGGGGGCCATGCCGGGATGCTGGCCGACCAGGGCCTGCGGGCCCGGGACGTGCGGCGGCGTGTCCGATCAGGTGATCCTCGGCCCGAACCCCGGACGTGGACGCGGTGTCGGCGCTAGCGTTCCGGCCGGTCCCGTCGGCGTCGTGCCGCCGGGCGCGAACCGGGGAGCCCGCGTGATCCGTCTGCTGCCGTACCTGCTCGAGATCGGCATGCTCGTGTACTGCCTCATCGACTGCGCGCAGACGGACAGCGCGAGCGTCCGGAACCTGCCGAAGATCACCTGGGTGTTCCTCATCGTGATCCTTCCGGTCGTCGGGGGCATCGCCTGGCTCGTCGCGGGACGGCCCGAGCAGCGCCGCACGAGGAACGTGCCGTGGCCCTCGACCGCGACGGCGGGCTTCCCCGAGTACGAGCGGCCGCGCCGGTCGTCGCCCGACGACGATCCGGAGTTCCTCGCCGGCATGCGCCGCTCCGACCAGAAGCACGAGGAGATGCTCAAGGCCTGGGAGGCCCAGCTGCGCGAGCGGGAGAGCCGGCTCGCCGACGACAAGGAGCCGCCCGCCGACGGCCGCTGAGACTCGCGACGGAAGCCGCCCCCAACCGCGCACGGGGCGGCTTCCGTTGTCTTCCCGACAGGTCGGTGCGCGGGCGAGGAGCACGGGTGGGCAGCTGGGAGCCGTTGCTGGAACGGGTGGTGCGCGAGCGCTACCCGCGTCTGGTCACGCACGCGATGCTCGTCGCGGGATCGTCGGCCGACGCACAGGACCTCGTGCAGGAGGCGCTGATCTCGACGTTCTCCGGCCGTGCCCGGTTCGGGTCCGTCGAGCAGGCCGAGGCGTACGTGCGGCGCGCGATCGTGTCGCGCGCGGTCGACGAGTGGCGGCGGCGCGCGAGCGAGTCGCGCACCACGCGACGGGTCGCCGGCCTGGCCGTCGCACCCGTCGTCGTCGAGGAGCGCGGGCCCGGCGCCGACATGCTCCGGGCGCTCGCGACGCTCAGCCCCCGCGAGCGCGCGTGCGTGGTGCTGCGGCAGCTCGACGACCTGTCCGTCGCGGACACCGCCGCGCAGCTCGGCCTCAGCGAGGGGGCCGTCAAGCGGTACACCGCCGACGGCATCGCGCGGCTCAACGCCGTGCTCGGCAGCACCGCCGGCACCGTCGAGCGGATCAGCGTGCGGCAGGTCGACACCGTGGAGGTGCGAGATGGCCAGTGACCTCGACGCCCTGCTCCAGCGTGCTGCGGGCGACATTGAGCGGCAAGTGCCGGGGGCCCCGGACCCGGTGCTCGGCTCGGTGCGCCGGGTCGTGCGGCACCGGCGGGCGCGGCGGCACGCCGTGGAGTCCGTGGCGGCGGTCGCCGGTGTCGCGGTGATCGGCGTCGTCGCATGGCTCGGAGCCGTGCGGGGCGCACCCGCGCCAGCCCACACGCCGAGCCCGTCGCCGACCACGACGTCCACGCCGACGCCCACATCGCCGACTGCCTCCTCGGCCCCGACCGCGACCGTCGCGCTCCCGACCGCACCGGCCGACGACGCCGCCGGCATCGCCCGCGTGCTGTCGCCCACCACCGGCGAGACGTGGCAGGAGCCCGTCGAGGACACCGCCGTGGCGTCCCGGCTCACCGCGTTCGAGGGGCAGCGGGCGTTCCTGGTCGGTCACCGCGGCGGCGCGAAGATCTACGCGCTCGTCAACACGGAGTGGCCGTCCTCGGACGTCGAGGGCCTGTATGAGATCGCGGGCGAGCGGATCGCGCTCGTCGCGTGCCCGACGTCTGCCGACCGGTGCAGCCGACGCGGCGACGGCACGTACGAGCAGCCCGGCGTGACCATCGACAGGACGACCCGGTACGAGTCGCTGACCGTGCCCACCGCCATCCGGGTGTCCCCGACGTTCGGCGTGACCACCACAGGCGCCATGGCGGTCACCTGGCGAAGCGTCTACGGCGACGGCGCCGCCATGCTGGGCTACGTGCCGCTCGGGTACCAGGTCACGGGCGACGCCCGGACCCTGCGCCAGATCGGCGGCGCGAAGCTGGTCGAGGTGCGGTCACCGGCGCTCGGCGAGGTCGCCGGGCTCACGCCGCTCCACTACGCGTACGTGACGCCGATGGGGAGCGCCTACCTGCTCGAGCCGAGCGACGTCCCGGTCGCTCACCCGGGGACGTTCACCTGGGACGACGGCGTCGCCCGCCCGTCGGCGGAGACCGCCGGCGGCGGGTCCGTGGCGCCCGGCTCCCAGGGGTGCTTCGCCTCGCTCCTGGCGGTCGAGGAGCACCACGTCGACGCCGACTGGCGTCCCGCCGGCACGGCGCTCGACGGTCGCCGGGTCTACGTGCCCGTGCCGGGCGGCAACGCGGTGTCGCGTGCCGTGTTCGCGCACGCGCGGGACACCAGCTTCACGTTCGACGACGAGCTCGAAGACTTCGTGCAGGGGGCTGCGGCGTACCCGTTCACCGAGCAGCAGTTCCTCGACCACGATGCGCTGTACGCGGTCCAGGGGCTCGACGACGAGTGGTTGCTGGGGCTGCGGAGCGACGCGCAGGCGACGGTGTACGAGTGCGCATGACCCACGGGGCCGCGCCCGCGGGAGGTGGTCACGGCCGCGGGCACGTCATGTCGACGACCCGGGCGAGCCGGTCGTCGAGGAACCGCGTCGCGGACACGAGGTGCCCGGAGCGCGTCGTCAGCACGTAGACGCCGCCGGGTATCTCGTCCGCACCGCCCGACATCGTGCCGACGAACGCCGGCCCGCCGTTCGCGCGCACCTCGGTGAGGGTGAGGCGGCGGCCCGCACGCCAGTCGTGCGCGGCCCGCAGGAAGGCGCCCACCGACGCGCGCCCGCGGTACACGTGCGGCAGCGGCGGCATCGCGAGCCAGCCGTCGTCCGTCAGGAGCGCGACGACGCCGTCGACGTCACCGTTCTCGAGCGCCCGGGCGAACCGGTGCGCCACCATGAGGTCGACCTGCCGGTCGGTGCGCGGCTGGTCCCGATCCCGCCGCGCGAGCGTTGCCCGCCCGCGCTGCAGCAGCCCTTTGACGACCGTCGGCGTCGTCCCGGTCATCGCGGCGATCTCGGTCTGCGCGTACCCGAGCACGTCACCGAGGACGACGACCGCGACCTGCCGCGGTGGCAGCACCTGCAGCGCGGCGACGAACGCGAGCGCGATCGACTCGGTCGCGTCGTACCGCGCCGCCGGGCCCGGCTCGACGGGCTCGTGCGGCAGCCATGCGTCCGGGTACGGCTGCAGCCACGGGACGTCGGTGCGGTCGTCGGGCGGCGGCGCCTCGAACGGCAGCGCGACCTCGCGCGGGCGGCGCCGCCCGGTGCGGAGCACGGTGAGACAGCGGTTCGTCGCGATCGCGTACAGCCACGTGCGGACGGACGCGTGACCCGCGTACCCGGTCAGCCCGCGCCAGGCGGACACGAGCACCTCCTGGAGGGCGTCGTCCGCGTCGTCGAGGGATCCGAGCATGCGGTAGCAGTGGACGTGCAGCTCGCGCAGGTGCGGTGCCACGAGGTCGGTGAACGCGCCCTCGTCGCCCGCGCGCGCCGCGTCGAGCATCGTCATGGCACGGGACCGTACGAGACCGTTCCGACACGCGCGCGGCCGGCGTCGGTACGGGTGACGCACCGACACACCACAGGAGGACGCATGACCGCCGCAGCCCTGCAGACCGCCCTCGACTACCACCGGGCGTGGAGCAGCCACGACCTCGACGCCGCGATGGCGCTCGTCGACCCGGGCATCGTGTGCGACGCCCCCGCCGGACCCGTCGTCGGCCGCGACGCGTTCCGTGCGTTCATGGGCCCGTTCGCCGCGATGACGACCCGCACCGAGGTGCTCGCAGCGTTCGGGGACGACGGGACCGCGGTGGTGCTCTACGACACCGAGACGACGCTCGTCCCGCACGCGCCGGGCGCCGAGCGGGTCGAGGTGACCGACGGGTTGATCACCCGCATGACGATCGTGTTCGACCGGCTCCCGTTCGCGCAGGCGCGCGCGGCGGGCTGACCCGCGGCCGTGCGGTCACGGCTCGGGCGCGGGCTCCGATGCGGCGACGGGCTCCGCGGAGGCCTCGTCGACGCCGTCGGGCAGGGTCGGCCCGGCCCCGTCGCCCCGCGCGTCCCACACCGGCCCGTACCCGAGCCGCGCCTGCTCGGCGGCCACGACCTCCCGGGCGAGCCGCGCCTCCGTAACGTCGACGGCGTGCACGGACGACGCGGCGAGCGCCGAGTCGCGCACGTACTCGTCGAACACGCGCCGCTTCCCGTCGAGGATCTCGGTGATCCGCTCGTCGACCCCGTCCTCGGCGAGCAGCCTGTGCGCCCGCACGCTACGGACCTGGCCCATGCGGTGCAGCCGCGCGATGGCCTGCGCCTCGGCGGCGGGCGTGAGCTGCGGCTCGCACAGCACGGCGACGCTCGCGGCCTGCATGTTGAGCCCGACGCCGCCGGCGGTGATCTGCGCGATCAGCACGGCGTCGGGCCCGGCCACGCCGAACGCGTCGATGATCGCCTGCCGCTCGTCCGCCGGCACGGATCCGGTGAGCGGTCCGAACACCGGCACGCCCGCGGCGCGCAGCGAGGCGTCGACGACGGCGATGACGTCGCGGAAGAACGAGAACACCACAGTCCGGTGCCCGTTCTCGCCGGCGTCCTCGACGATCTCCAGCAGCCGGCCGAGCTTCGCGGAGTCGCGCGGGTCGGGCGTGAGGAACGCCGCCCGGCGCATCGCCATGAAGTTCCCGCTCGCGACGGCCGCCCGGTACGCCACCTCGCCGGCGGAGGAGAGGTCCTCCCACTCGTCGACGAGCACGAGCTCGGGCAGCTCGACGAGCACGTCGCGCTGGTTGCGTCGCAGGTAGACGGGGGCGACGGCCTCCCGGAACGCGTCGCCGCCGACGAGCCCGAGGTGCGACGGGAACCCGTCCGCGACGTTCGGCTGCACGAGCCGGACGAGCTCGACGAAGTCCTCGAGCCGGTTGTCCATCGGCGTCCCGGTGAGGAGCAGCACGCGCCACGTGGTGTCCGTCCACGCACGCACCGCGCGTGTCCGGCGTGCCGCCGGGTTCTTCACGTAGTGCGCCTCGTCGACGACGACCATGCCGAGCTCGTCGACGCCGAGCCCACCGTCCTCGCCGGGCAGCGGCAGGTGCGCGAGCCCCTCGAACGTCGTCACGCCCACCCCGCCCTGCGTGACCCACGCGCGGATCGCCGCGTCACGGTCGGCGCCGTGCAGCCGGTGCGGGGTCAGTGCGGAGTGCTCGGCGACCTCCCGCACCCAGTTGACCAGCACGCTCGCCGGGCAGACGACGAGGAAGTGCCGCTCACCGCTCGCGGCGAGGTGCGTCATCGCCGCGATCGCCTGCACGGTCTTCCCCAAGCCCATCTCGTCGCCCAGCAGCGCTCGCCCTTGGTGCAGCGCGAACCGGGCGCCGAACTCCTGGTACCCGCGCAGCTGCACCCGCAGGTACGACAGGTCGAGCGGGTGCTCCGCCACGCGGTCGGCCAGCTCGGACGTGAGCATGCCCCGCGCCGCCAGCACGTTGACGGCCGACGGGACGATCGTCTGCAGCTCGGAGTAGTACGTCGCGGACCGGCGCTCGAAGTCGTCCCACAGCGCGCTCGACGGCGCGTCGGGCTCGGCCGTCGCGCGGCCCAGGTCGTCGACGGTCCGCCGCAGGTCCGTCGACGCGAGCCACGGCTCCCACGCGCGGAGCTGCGCGAGCGCCGCCAGCGACTGCTGTCTCGTCGTCGGGCGGGAGAACGCGAACCGCAGCCGGGACGCGGCCCGCGACGCGCGGGGGAGCAGCCGCCGCACCGACGCCGCGTAGTCGGTCAGGCGGGAGCGCTGCGGCTCGACGAGCGGGCGCAGGCGCATCGCCCGGTGCAGCAGGCGCAGCAGCTCGACGGTGCCCGCCGAGTCGGGCCGGCCCCGGTCGTCGAGCTCGATCCGCACGTGCGTGCCCGCCCGGACCGCCTCGGCGAGCTGCTCGACGGCCGCGACGACGCTGCGAGCGGTCTGCGCGCCGACGCCCGGCACCGCGTCGAGCTCGGCGGCGTCCTTGCCGAGCAGGTCCGCGACCGACGTGTACCCGGCGGCGGCCAGCGCGGACAGCCGCAGGTTCTTCTCGGTCATGTCGCCGAGCCGGTCGACGTCCACCTGCGCGAGCTCGGCCCGGACGCGGGCCTCGCGGTCCTGCGCGACGAGCGCCGCGACGCCGACCGTCGTCGCGTCCATGACGTCGAGGACGGCCTGCGCGGCGGCGGCGAGCGCGCGGTGGTCCTCGACGACCGCGCGCGCCCGCGGTCCAGGGGGCGTGCCGGCGGGCGCGTCGGCCGGTGCGTCGTCCCGCGCGTCGTCCGGCGGGCTCGGTGGCGTGCCGCTCACCCGCAGGAGGATAGGCCGACGGGTCCCGGTCCGGTGCCCCGGTGACCGGCGGCGACGCGCCCGTTCCGCCCGATCTGCACCGGGTGTCGTCGTGCCGCCGTCCTCCGGCGTGTCGGGCCGCTAGGGTCGCGACTGACGGGCGCCGACAGGTTCCTGACCGGGGGCCGCAGCGCACCGTGCACCACCGGGACCTGGGCGGATGCCCGAGGGGATGTGGGTGTCATGACCTCCACCGTGGTGGTCGAGCGACGACGGACGGGCCTCGACGTCGTGCTCGGCGTGATCCTGATCGTCGCCGGCATCGTGCTGCTGGGCGACGTCGCCGTCGCGACGAAGATCTCGATCTGGCTCATCGCCTGGACCACGCTGATCAGCGGCATCCTGCTGCTGATCGGCGCCCTGCTGAGGATCCGGTCCGGTGGTGCCCTCTGGGCCGCCGTCGGCGGCGCGATCCTCACCGCGATCGGCGTGTTCATCCTCCGGAACCCGGAGATCGGCGCGCTCACTCTCACGCTGCTCGCGGGTGCGCTGTTCTTCACGGGCGGGCTCGTCCGCATCGTCATGGCGTTCCAGGCGGACCGGTACAAGGCGCTGCTGGCCATCGGCGGCCTGGTGTCCCTTGCGCTCGGCATCTGGGTGCTCGTCGACCCGCAGTCCGCCACGGTCAAGCTGCTCGGGCTCCTGCTGGGGATCCAGATCCTCGTCGAGGGCCTGACGCTCGCGACGCTCGGCCGGCTGCGCATCCGCAAGGCGGGGCCGACGGCCGACCCGGCCTGACACCGCCCCGCTGGTTCCATGCACACCTGACACCGCCCGCTGACCCGCCTCGGCCCGGCGCCCGCGCCCCGGGCCGAGGCGGGCGCGCGCCCCGCTCCACCCGCCCGGCGGATCAAGTGGGCCGTGCCGCGCGCCGATCCTTCCCGTCGACGACGACGTCGACCGGGACGGGGAACGGCACGTGCACCACGGCTGGCCATCGGCGCGCACGCGGCTGCGCCACCGGTCCGTGCTCGGTGCCCTGTCCGCCGTCCTGGCCGCGACGGCGACCACGGGCACCGCGCTGCCGCCCGACGAACCCGCGCCGCCTGTGCCGAGCACCGCGGCCGCGCCGTACGCCCTCCTGCACGTCGACCAGCACGGCCACGTCGCCCGGTGGGACCCGTGCACCACCATCAGGGTCCGGGTGAACCACGCGGACCCGCGCGCGCCCGCCGACGCCGAGGCCCTCGTCACGTCGGCCCTGCTGCGGCTCGAGGTGGCCTCGGGCCTGCACCTCGAGCTCGTCGGCGACACGACCTACCTGCCGTACGCGGACACCGGTGTGCGCGAGCCGGATGCCGACCTCGTGATCGCGTGGACGGACGCCGCGACCGTGCCGGCGCTCGCCGGGGGCGTCGCGGGGCAGGGCGGCGCCGTGTGGTCGACGACGCGGTCGGCCTCGCGCATCTGGCGCGCGCACCTCGTGCTCGACGTCGACGACGCGCTCGTCCCCGGGTTCGCGCCCGGACGCTCGGTCGGCACGGCGTTGCTGCACGAGCTGGGCCACGCCGTCGGGCTGACCCACGTCGACGACCCCCGGCAGGTCATGGCGGCCGGGCTGGGTGACGCGTCGCGGCCGGTGTTCCAGGCGGGCGACCTCGCCGGCCTGCAGCGGGTCGGAGCGGCGGCGGGCTGTTTCTGACGGACGTGCCGTCAGCCTGTCGTCCGACGTGCCGCGACGCGCTGACCAGCGGCTCTGCGCCCCTCGTGCCGCCGCGTCGAGGTCGGCCCGCGGTGAGCCCGGCGGACGTTCCCGGCGTGCCTGGTGCGGCCCTCCGGGCGCCCTGGAATCCGTTCGTGTGAATCACCCTGGACAGAGGGCCTGGACGTTTGACCAGAAGCCGTCCCGTGCCTCACACTCGTACTCGACGGTGCGCATCGCCTGCCCCCTGCGCGGTGCGCACCGTTTCTACGTCCGAGAGCGGGACGGGTCCTCGAGATCCGTCCCGCTCTTGCGTTCCGTGGGTCCACGGACCGCGGGCGGGACTCCCGTCCGGGCGTCGCAGGCCCGCACGATCACGCGTTCCCACGCGGTTCCCACACCCGACCGGGGGCTCGTCGTCGCGGCACGCCGACGCCCACCCGGCACGTCCGGGCGAACCTCGCGGCGCGCGGCGCGCCACCCGCGCACGCCCCGGAGCGTCCGGTTACCGTTCGCAGGGTGACCGTCCCCGCGCGCACTCCCGGCACGGGAACCGACCCGGCTCCCGCGACCGAAGCGACCACGATGACCGACCCGACCGACGGCGAGCGGGTGGTGTCGCTCGTCGCGCCCCCGTCGTCCTCGGAGATCCTCGAGGGGGCCATCGCCGCGTGGCGTGCCGCGCTCGTCGAGGCTGCGGGCGGGTCGACGCTCGTCGACGTCGAGCTGCTCGGCGAGGCCGCGCTCGACCTCACGGCCGCGCACCCGTCGGGCATGGCCCAGCTGTTCGCGGGCCGGGCGACCCGGCTGTCGAACCTGGTCCGCGAGGGCGCAGCCCTGTCGACGGCCCGCCGCCGCGCCCGAGCGGTCGGTGCCCGCGCCGCCGTGTACGCGCACCGGTACGGCATCGCCCCGACGTCGCTCGCGATCGGCGTCGCCACCTGGACCGAGCGCACCACGCCCTTCGTCGCGGCGGACGACATGGCCGCGCTCGCGTCGGTGACCCGGCAGGCGCCGCGCCCCGACGAGGCGGACGCGGGCCGCCCCGCCCCGCGCACCGTCCGCGCCCCGGTGCTGCTGCGGCCCGTGACCCTGCGCGCCCGCGGCACCGGTGAGGCGGACTACGAGCTCGCCCTGGAGCCGTCGCTCGAGGTCAACCCGGTGCTCGCGCGCGCCCTGCGCAGCCGTGGAGCACTGCTCGACCCCGGTGCCGTCGCCCGCGGCGCGTTCACCGGCTCCGGCTTCGACCCGCGGGCCGCCCTGCAGCGGCTCGCGTCGCTCGGCGAGGCCGTGCTGGAGGACTTCACGCTCACCGAGCGGGTCGTCGTGGGCACGTTCGTCCACCCCGGTCAGGTGCTGGTCGACGACCTCGACAACCTCACCGGGACGCTCGGCCACCACGAGCTCGTCGCGGCGCTCGCGGGCGTCGACGAGCAGCGCGAGCGCCTGCGTCGTCGGCTCCCGCCGCCCGTCACGGGTGACCGCGACCCGGGCGTCGAGCGCGGCGTCGGGGACCTCGATCCCGCCCAGCAGCACGTGCTCGACGTGCTCTCCACGGGCACGCACCTGTTCGTCGACGCCCCCGCCGGCTCGGACGTGACCGGCACGCTCGCCGCCGTCGTGGCCGACGCCGCGGCGTCCGGCCGGACCGTGCTCTACGTGCCCGGGCACCGGCGAGCCGCGACGGCTCTATCCGACCGGCTCTCGCAGCTCGGCCTCGGCGACCTGCTGCTCGACGTGGCCCCCGAGGCCGGGTGGCGGACCGCCGCGTCCCGCCGGCTGCTCGGCGCGATGACCCTCGAGGCCCCCGCGATCGACGTCGACGCCGTGCACACGCTGCGCGCCCGGCTCGTCGCGAGCCGCGAGCGGCTGCGCGGGTACGTCGACTCGCTGCACGTCCCGCGCGAGCCGTGGGGCGTGTCGGCGTACGACGCGCTCCAGCAGCTCGCCCGGCTCACGTCGGCGCGCCCGGCGCCCCGGACCACGGTCCGTCTCGACCCGGACGTCGCCCGCGTGCTCGACGAGGAGCGGCGCGCCGAGCTCGCCGCGGACCTCGTCAAGGTCGGCGAGCTCGGCGCCTTCAAGGTCCGCCCGACGGACACCCCCTGGTACGGCGCCGACCTGCGCACGCCCGCCGACGCCGACGTCGTGGTCCACCGCCTCGACCGGCTGCTCGACGGCGCGTTGCCGGCGCTCGTCGAGCGCACCGCCCAGGTCGCCGCGGAGACCGGCCTCACGCAGGCGACGTCGCTCGCGACGTGGGTCGAGCAGCTGCGCATGCTCGACGGCGTCCGCGGTGCGCTCGACGACTTCCTGCCCATCGTGTTCGAGCGCACCGCCGCCGACCTCGTCGCCGCGACCGCGAGCCCGCAGTGGCGCGAGGAGCACGGCGTCGCGATGGGCTACTGGCTGCGGCGCCGGCTGCGCAAGCAGGCCAAGGACATGGTCCGGCCCGGCCGCCCCGTCGCCGACCTGCACACCGCGCTGCTCGAGGTCCAGGCGCAGCGCGAGGTCTGGCAGGCGCACTGCCCGGCCGGCGGCTGGCCGCGGCTGCCCGACGCGCTCGAGCAGATCGAGGAGGAGCAGCAGGCGCTGAGCCTCGACATCGCGGCGCTCGACGAGGTGCTCGCGACGACCCCCGCCGGTGCGGGCCTGGCCGCCCTGCCGTTCGACGCGCTCATCGAGCGGCTGACGCGCCTGCGCGCCGACACCAGCGCGCTCGAGACGCTCCCCGCCCGCACCGGCCTCCTGCACCGCCTGCGTGGTGCCGGCCTCGGTGCGCTGCTCGACGACCTCGCGACGCGCCGCGTCGACCCCGCGATCGGCCCCGCCGAGCTCGACCTGGCCTGGTGGAGCACGGTCATCGAGCAGATCCTCACGGCCGACCCGTCGCTCACCGGGTACGACGGCACCGCGCTCGGCGGCCTGTCCGCGCAGTACGCGGCCCTCGACCGGCAGCACGTCGCCTCCCTGTCGGGGCCGGTGCTCACGGCCGTCGTCGGGCACGTGTCCGCGACGCTGCGCCAGCACCGCGAGCAGGCCGAGTCGCTGTTCGCCGAGCTCGTCGAGGAGCGGCTGACGTCGCTGCGCGACACGTTCGCCCGGCACCCCGAGGTCGCCCGCCGGCTGCGTCCGGTGATCGCCGCGAGCCCGATGCTCGTGCCGCAGGTGCTGCCCGCGACCCGCACGGTCGACCTCGTCGTGCTCGACTCCGCCGGGCACCTGTCCGTCGAGATGGCGCTCGCCGCCATCGCCCGCGGACGGCAGGTCGTCGTCATCGGCGACGCCCGCTGCGCGTCCGGCACCGCCGTCCAGGACCTCGCCGAGATCCTCCCGACCGTCGCGCTGCACGCCGGCGCGTCCCGCCGCGACCCGTACCTCACGGCGTTCCTCGCCGCGCACGGTTACGCCGGGGTGCTCGTCCCGACGCCGCTGCCGCAGAACACGCCGCTCGTGCGGCTCGACGTCGTCGACGGCACGGGCATGCCCGACGCGTCCGGCGCCGTCGCGTCGACCCGCACCGAGGTCGAGCACGTCGTCGAGCTCGTGCTGCACCATGCCCTCACGCACCCCGACGAGTCGCTCGCGGTCGTGACCCCCTCGCCCGCGCACGCAGAGGCCGTGCGGGAGGCCGTGCTGTCGGAGGTTCGCGGCAACCCGGCGCTCGCCGCGTTCTTCGACTCCGGTCGCTCCGAGCCGTTCGCCGTCACCGACCTCGCCGGGGTCTCCGGGCTGCGGCGCGAGGCGATCATACTGTCGCTCGGCTACGGCCGGACCCCGCACCGCCGCGTGCTGCACACGTTCGGCCCGATCAACGAGCCCGGCGGCGACGCCCTCCTGCTCGACGCGCTCGGGTCCAGCAGGCACCGGCTCGTCGTCGTCGCGTGCTTCGGGGCCGACGACCTCGACCCCGAGCGCATGCGCGGCGCCGGCCCTCGACTGCTGCGCGACCTGCTCGACTTCGCGGCCCGCCGTGGCGCCGGGGAGACCGGTGAGGACCTGGTCGCGGTCGCGTCCGACGAGGAGACCGACAGCCCCTCCGACGGCCGGGCCTCGACGGCCGCCCCTGCTGCCTCGTCCCGGACCGGCGCGACGCCCGCGGTCGCCGGCGCGCAGACCGGCGCGACGCCGGTGGTCACGGCCCGGACCGGTGCGACTCCGGTGGTTCCTGCGACGGCGGACGGCGACGCGTCGTCCGCCACGGACGGCACGCCCACCACCTCCGACGGCGCGCCGGTTCGGGTGTCGACCGGCGTGATCCCGGCCGTCGGACGACGCACCGGCGCGACGCCCGTGGTCCGTGTCGCGACGGGTGTCACGCCCGTCGTCGGTGCGCCCGAGGTCGTGCCGACGCCGTCCGACGAGCCCGACCGCCTGCTGCTGGACCTCGCTGAGCGCCTCTGGCGGCACGGCCTGGTCGTCGAGGTCGACCACGGCATCCCCGGCGGCACGCGCATCCCGATGGTCGTCGGCCACCCCGACGCACCCGGCGAGCTGCTCGTCGCCGTCCTCACCGACGACGACGCGTACGTCGCCGAGCCGTCCATCCGGGTCCGCGAGCGCCTCATGGCCGACCGCCTCGAGCGGCTCGGCTGGTCGGTGCTCCGCGTGTGGTCGGCGGCCGCGTTCCTCGACCCGCAGGCCGAGGTCGACCGCATCCGCCGCGCCGTGCACGCCCGCGTCCCGGCCCCCGCGACGCCGCGCACCGCGCCTCTGGTCCTCGGCGTCCCCGACGCGATCGTCGAGCCGGACGAGCCCGAGGAGCTCCCCGCGGCCACGGGCGCGACGGCGACGGTCCACGGTGCCACCGGTGCGACCCCGCCGGTCCGAGTGACGACGGGCGTGATCCCGGCCGTTCGTACGGCGACGGGCGCGGCGCCCGACGATGCTGCGGCGACCGACGCGGCGCCCGACGATGGTGCCGCGACCGACGCGGCGCCCGCCCTCACGCCGGGCTCGGCGACCGGAGCCGCGCCGGTTGTCGCCACGTCGCCGACGGTGGACGCGGGAGACGCCCCGACCGACGTCGACGAGCCGACCGACGAGAAGCCTCGTGCGGTGCAGCTGGCGCTCGCGGTCCCGACCCGTCCGCGCCCGGACGTCCGCAGCGGCCTGCCGATCGGCGCCTACAGCGACGACCAGCTCGACGAGCTCGTCGGCTGGCTGATGTCGGACGGCGAGGAGCGCACGCGCGACCAGCTCGGTGCGGCGCTCCGCAAGGAGCTCGGCATCACCCGCCGCTCGTACCGCGTCGACACGGCGGTCCGCTCGGCGATCACCCGCGCACTGCGCTGACGCGGGCCGTGGCCGGTGACGCAGGCCCGGTGCTCTGCCGGCGCCTACTGAGGCACACGTGTGCGGGGCACGGGTCCGGGGGGGAGGTCGCCGGCGCGCCGGGTGGGATCATCGACGCATGACCCCGCCGCCCGCCGCCGATCGCCCGACCGGCAAGGCCCCGCGTCGTGCCGTCCGCCGGGCGGGGACGGTCGGGAACGACGACACAGTCCTCGTCTCGACGCTTCCGGCGTTCCCCGCGCAGGACGCACGAGCGACGACCACGGGCCCGGCCGCGTCCGAGGCGACGTCGACCGGCACGCCCGACCCGGCGGTCGCGGTCCGCAGCGCCGACGACTCGGACGTGGGCTGGGGCGGCAGCGACGACTCGAACGACGACCGCCTCCACCGGGACAAGCCGCCTCACTGGTGACGAGCCGCGCCCCTGGGTGACGAGCCGTCGCACCGCGGACGAGCCGCGCCGCTGGTGACACGCCCCACCGCTGGTGAGACGCCCACGGGTGGCGCACCGCGGCAGCCCGTCAGGTGCGTGGCGGTCCGACGGAGACCGTCGGGCGAACGACCGTCAGACGCGAGGTGCCGGCGGTGCCGCCGGGGGCGGTCCGTCCGGACTCGTGGCGTCGGTACCGGTGCCCGTCGGCCCGGTGCCGGCGTCGTTGAGCACGGCGGGCGTGGGCCGGGCGGCGAGCAGGTCGCGGATCTCCTGCAGCAGCAGGATGTCCTCGGCCGGCGCGGCGGGCTCCTCCTCCTCACCGCGCTTGCGACGTGCGGCCATGGCGTTGAGGGGCAGCACGATGAGGAAGTAGACCGCCGCCGCGGTGAGCAGGAACGTGAGCAGCGCGTTGAGGATGACGCCGACCTTGATCGGTGCCGCGTCGATGCTGTCGTTCCACGTGTAGGGACCGATGTCCCACAGCTCGCTGAGGTCCGGCTTGCCGAAGATCCAGCCGATGAGCGGGCTGATGAACGCTTCGTTGATCGAGGCGACGACCGCGCCGAAGGCGGCACCGATGACGACGCCGACGGCCAGCTCGATGGCGTTCCCGCGGGAGATGAAGTCCTTGAACCCCTGGAAGACCTTCGGCAGGCCGGAAAGTCGCTCCCCGGCGCCTCGCAGACCGGTGGTGATCGCGTCAGTCACGTCGTCCCCTTGCTGGTCAGGTGGGTCGTCCGGTGCCGGGGGCGGCCCTGCTGGTGCCGTACCGCGCGCGGTGGCTCGTCCGGATCGTCGGTCCGCCGATCATCCGGCACGCGACGGGGACCGGGCAATCCCGCGCGAGCAGGCTCACGGCACCACGACCGGGGAGAGCAGCGCGGACGCGGCGGCCCCGGCGAGCGCGGTCGCCTCGTCGGGCGCCACCGCGAGCAGCACCGGTGGCGGGTCGGTCGTCCCGGGGGCACCGAGAAGTCCACCGTCGCCGGTCGTGCCTGAGGCGACGGGCACGGGAAGCACGAGCGCGCGGACCGCGACCCTGCCGTCGACTGCCCCTTCGGGGGTCGCGGCCACGACGTCCACGTGCAGGCCGGGCCGAAGCAGTGCGGCGACGGCGGGGTCGGCGAACCGGATGGCCGCGACCACGGTTCCGGCAGGTCCGTGCACGTCGTCGGGCACGAGCAGGCCCGCCACGACGGGCACCCCGGCGCCGACCGGGACGGCCGTCGAGGCGCCGACGACGGACGACGACCGGCCGAAGGGGCGCGCCGGTGCCGCGGCGGTGGGGACGTGCCGGACCTCGAGGTCGGACGCCGTGAGCGTGGTCCCGGCGTCGAGGTCGCGCGCCGCGACGACCACGGGCACGGTCACGGGCGACGGCGGACGCAGCGCCGAGGTCACCGCGGCGGCGGCGACCCCGAAGCACGCCGCGGCGAGCAGGAAGCGGACGCGCCATAGGACGGCGCGCCACCGCAGCGACGTCGGCGCCCGACGGGTAGCGGACGCGCCGGGCGCGTGAGCATGCAGCAGACGGTCGTGAGGCATGCCCGGACGCTAGACGCGGTCGGGCGACCGGGACGCCGAGACCTCGGCCTCACGGTGACCCGGGAGAACTGTCGCGGGGCTGTGGACGTCTCGGGTGCGTGGGCCGGCAGCGTCAGGCGGACGCGGCAGGGGCCGACACGGCGCTCGACGACGACGACGCCCCAGCGGCCGCGGGCGTGCTCGAGGCCGACGACGACGTGCTGGCCGACGACTCCGACGCCGTCGACGCGGGGATCGACGAGCTCGTCTTCGACCCGGACCCGGACCGCGCGTCGTTGCGGTAGAAGCCGGACCCCTTGAACACGACGCCCACCGACGAGAACACCTTGCGCAGTCGTCCCTCGCACTCGGGGCAGACCGTCAGGGAGTCGTCGCTGAACGACTGCTGGATCTCGAAGGCGTGGCCGCACGCCGTGCACGCGTAGGCGTAGGTGGGCACTGGGTCTCCTGACACTCTTCCTGCTGGTCGGGCCGTCGACGGCCGAGGCCGGGCATCTGGCACTCGCGTCGTCCGAGTGCCAATCGTAACGGTTCGGTCGCGCGGGGCATTCCGCCGGCGTCCGGACGAGCGTGCGGGACGAACCCGTCAGGTCGGCCCAGTACCCTCCGAAGCGTGCCTCGTCGTCGCCTCGTCCGTCTCTCCGTCATCGGCATCGCCGCACTGCTGGTCCTCGGGCTGGTCGCGACGTCGGTCGCGGCCGTCGTCGTCATCCGGCGCCCGCTGCCGGAGGTGTCCGGCGAGGTGTCGATCCCGGGCCTCGACGACACGGTGACGGTCACGCGCGACGAGCGCGGCGTGCCCACGATCACGGCGACCACGTCCGACGACCTGTTCCGCGCGCAGGGCTACGTCGCCGCGCAGGACCGGTTCTTCGAGATGGACTACCGCAGGCACGTGACGTCGGGACGCCTGTCGGAGCTGGTCGGCGAGAACAAGGACGCGCTCGACGCGGACAAGGTGATCCGCACGTTCGGGTGGCGCCGGGTCGCCGAGCAGGAGTGGGCCCTCGTCGACCAGCGCACCCGGGACGCGCTGCAGGCGTACGCGGACGGCGTCAACGCCTACCTCGAGCCGCGCGACCCGTCGCAGATCGCCGTCGAGTACTCGGTGCTCGGCCTGCAGGTCGACACGCAGAAGCCGGAGCCGTGGGACCCGGTGGACTCGCTTGCGTGGCTCAAGGCCCTCGCGTGGGACCTGCGCGCGAACTACGACGACGAGATCGACCGGGCCGTCACGTACGCGTCGGTGCAGGACGTGGCTCGCGTCGACCAGCTCTTCCCCGCCTACCCGCAGGACATGAACCAGCCGATCCTCGGTGTCGGCGACGTCCTCACGTCCGTGCAGCCGACGGCGGCGCAGGCCGGCGTCGACCTCGCGGACGACGACCTGCAGCGGGCCCTGTCGTCGGCGCAGCGCGCGCTGGACGCGGTGCCGCACCTGGTGGGCGACGGTGCGGGCCTTGGCTCGAACTCGTGGGTGGTGTCGGGCGAGCACACCGAGTCGGGCGACCCGATCCTCGCGAACGACCCGCACCTGGGCATCTCGGCGCCGGGCATCTGGGCGCAGGTCGGCCTGCGCTGCGCGCCCGTGTCGTCGGCGTGCCCGTACGACGTCGCGGGCTTCGCGAACGCGGGCATGCCGGGTGTCGTCATCGGGCACGACGCGCACCTCGCGTGGGGTCTGACGAACCTCGGCGCGGACGTCACGGACTTCTTCCTCGAGCGGGTCGACGGCGACACCACCGTGGTCGACGACCACACGGCCCCGGTCACGCAGCGCCAGGAGACCATCAAGGTCAACGGCGGCGACCCCGTCCGGATCACCGTCCGTGAGACGGTGCACGGGCCGATCGTCTCGGACGTCCTGGACCTCGACGAGGTCGGCCACTCGCCGACGTCGGGCGGGACGTCGCGCTTCGAGGTCGCCCTCGCGTGGACGGCCCTGCAGCCCGGTCACACGGCCGACGCCCTGCTGGCGATGAACACGGCTCGCGACGCCTCCGACGTGGCGGCCGCGGCGGCGCTGCTCGAGGTCCCGGCGCAGAACATCGTCTTCGCGACGACCGACGGGCACATCGGCTACCAGGCTCCGGGCCGCATCCCCGTGCGCAACCGCGTCGTGGCCGGCCCGGTGCCGTCGGACGGCTCGTGGCCGCGTCCCGGCTGGGACAGCGCGTACGACTGGCAGGGCTTCGTCGACCCGACGACCATGCCGCACACGCTCGACCCGGCTGACGGGTTCGTCGTGGCCGCGAACCAGGCGGTGACGCCGGCGGGCGTCGGCCCGTTCCTCACGGGGGACTGGGACTACGGCTACCGCGCGCAGCGGATCCGCGACCGGCTCACGGCGATGGTCGAGCAGGACCACAAGATCACGGTCGCCGACATGAGCACCCTGCAGCTGGACCAGCGCAACCCGTACGCGGAGGTGCTGGTGCCGACGCTGGTCGGCCTGCACATCGCCAACGACTACGACGACGACGGCCAGGACCTGCTCCGCAGCTGGGACCTGGTCTCGAGCGACGACTCGGCGGCGGCCGCCTACTTCTCCGCGGTGTGGGCGACGGTGCTGCGGCTCGCGTTCGCCGACGACCTGCCGGACGGCCACGAACCGACGGGCGACTCCCGCTGGCTCGAGGTGGTGCGGCGGCT
Source organism: Cellulomonas sp. (assembly GCF_017744555.1). GTDB lineage: Bacteria > Actinomycetota > Actinomycetes > Actinomycetales > Cellulomonadaceae > Cellulomonas. Next base: position 280,147 of record NZ_JAGIBD010000001.1, read on the forward strand.
GCTCGACGACCCGTCGTCGCCGTGGTGGGACGACAAGTCGACGCCCGGTGTCGTGGAGGGCCGTGACGAGGTGCTCACCCGCGCGATGGTCTCGGCGCGGCGCCAGCTCACGCAGCAGCTCGGGCGTCAGGCGACCGACTGGCGCTGGGGGCAGCTCCACGTCGCGGCCCCGCAGCACGCGGTGCTCGGCGGCGACTCGGTGCCGTGGCTGGTCCGCCGGCTCGTCAACCCGACGCCGATCGAGGTGGGCGGCGGCTCGTCGATCGTCGACGCGACGTCGTGGGACGCGAGCTCCGGGTCGTACGAGGTCACGTCGGCCCCGTCGATGCGGATGGTCGTCGACCTGGGTGACCTGGACTCGTCGACGTGGGTGAACCTCACGGGGACGTCGGGCCACCCGGCGAGCGTGCACTACACCGACCAGTTCGACGCGTGGGCGCACGGCCGGACCTTCCCGTGGCCGTTCACGCCGGCCGCGACGAACGCGGACGCGACGGACCGGCTGACCCTGACGCCGGCGAAGCCCTGAGCGGGGGCGGGTGTCAGCCGACCGGCTGCCACCCGTCGGGCGTCGCGACGACGTCGACCGTCCGGTCGTGCCGTTCGCGCGGCAGCGGCCGCACGGACGCGTCGTAGACCTCTTCGGGGAACACGACGGCGACCACGAGCACGCCGTCCCGGGCGTGCTCGAGCGCCCGGTCGTACCACCCGCCGCCCTGCCCGAGCCGGGCGCCTGACGTGTCGACCGCGAGCGCGGGGGCCACGACGACGTCGGCGTGCGCGATCGCGTCCGCCCCGAGGGTCGGGGTGCCCGGCTCGGGCGGCCGCCCGGGGGCCCGCTCGCGCAGGTCGTCGGGGCCCGCGTACTCGGCCCAGTCGCGGCGCAGCCCGGAACCGAGCACGGGCAGCAGCAGCCGGACGCCGCGGCCGGCGAGCGCCTCGAGCAGGGGACCGGTGCCGGGCTCGGTGGGGCGCGCCGCGTAGACGGAGACGCAGCGCGCGGAAGCGACGGCCGGGATGGACGTGACGACGTCGGCGAGCGCGACCGCCGCGGCCTCCCGTCGTCGGGGGGGCCGCTGGGCGCGCGCCTCCCGGATCGCCCGCCGCAGCCGGTCCTTCACGTCCTCGACCTCGTCCCCCTCGGAGACGCGCGGATAGGGCTGGGCGACGCTGCTCATGCCTCCAGTGTCGCAAACACTGCGCAAAGCCGACCATGACCAAGGTCTGTGAACGTCTCGTGACATCTCGGTGGGCCATCGGCCGCCCACCTGCGGCAACGGACAAAGGTCACAAACCGCGTGACGCACGCCACTGCGTCCCACGACCGGACCTGCCTAGCATCGCCGCATGAGCGCCCACGGACTCGCACAGGCCCAGCGCAAGATGACCGAAGGGGAGGTCCACCCCACCGCCATCGATGTCTTCTCCCGCTTCTACGGACTCCTGGAGTCCGGTGAGACCGGGGTGATCGCCGAGCGCGACGTCGCCCCGCTGACCGACGTCCCGCACCTCACCGACCTCGACGTCCCCGACGACGTCGCCCGCGACGCCCTCGCCGTGACCGCGGTGATCAAGCTCAACGGTGGTCTCGGCACCTCGATGGGCATGGACCGCGCCAAGTCCCTGCTCCGGGTCCGCGACGACCGCACGTTCCTCGACGTCATCGCCGGCCAGGTCCTCGCGGCCCGCGCCACCACCGGCGCCCGCCTCCCGCTCGTCCTCATGAACAGCTTCCGCACGCGCGACGACAGCCTCGCGGCCCTCGCCGCCTACCCCGACCTCGCCGTCGACGGCCTGCCGCTCGACTTCGTCCAGAACCGCGAGCCCAAGCTGCGCGCGGACGACCTCACCCCGGTCGAGTGGCCGGCCGACCCGGACCTCGAGTGGTGCCCGCCGGGCCACGGCGACCTGTACACGGCGCTGTTCGCGTCGGGCGTGCTGCAGGCGCTGCTCGACGCCGGCTTCCGGTATGCGACCGTCTCGAACTCCGACAACCTCGGCGCCGCGCCGGACGCGCGGATCGCCGGCTGGTTCGCGCAGTCGGGCGCACCGTTCGCGGCGGAGGTCGCGCGTCGCACGCCCGCCGACCGCAAGGGAGGCCACCTCGTGGTGCGCACGGCCGACGGCCGCATCGTGCTGCGCGAGTCGGCGCAGACGCTGCCGGAGGACGCCGACGCGGCGGGCGACATCGAGCGCCACGCGTACTTCAACACCAACAACCTGTGGCTCGACCTGCGGGCCCTGGCCGACGAGCTCGCGCGCACCGGCGGCGTGCTCGACCTTCCGCTCATCCGCAACGAGAAGACGGTCGACCCGAGCGACAAGACGTCGACCAAGGTCGTGCAGATCGAGTCCGCGATGGGTGCCGCGATCGAGGTGTTCGACGGCGCGGCCGTGCTCGAGGTGGACCGCTCCCGCTTCCTGCCCGTCAAGACGACGAACGACCTGCTCGTCCTGCGCTCCGACGTGTACCGGCTGGAGGACGACAGCCGGCTCGTCGCACAGGTCGCGGCGCCCTTCGTCGACCTCGACGACGACCACTACAAGACGATCGCAGCGTTCGACGCGCGCGTGCCGTCGACCCCGTCGCTCGTCGACGCGTCCTCCCTGCGGGTGCGCGGCGACTGGACGTTCGGCACGGGCGTCGTCGTGACCGGCGACGCCGTGCTCGCGGACCCGGGCGCGCCGTCGCGGGTGCCGGACGGCGCGAAGGTGGGGCCGGACGGCATCGCCTGACCCCTCGTGCGCGGCCCGTGCCGCCTGACCTCGGCGGGCGGGGCAGAATGCGCGCATGAGATCGGTCCAGGACCACCTGGCCGCGGTGCTCGCCGCCGTCGGCCCGGTCGCCCCTCTCGACGTCGTGCTGCACGACGCCGTCGGCTGCATCCTCGCGGCCGACGTCGTCGCGCGCACCGACGTGCCCGCCCTGTCGCTCGCCGCCCGCGACGGGTACGCGGTCGCGGCACACGACACCGCGGCCGCCGGGTACGCGAGCGACCACGCGCTGCCCGTCGCGCACGACGTCCGGCCCGGTTCGGGCCGCCCTCTGCGCCTGGTCCCCGGGCAGGCCGTGCGCGTCGCGTCGGGGGCGCCGCTCCCGCTCGGAGCCGACGCCGTCGTGCCGCTCGAGGAGACGGACCGCGGGGCCGCGCGCGTCGCGATGCAGCGCCCGGCGGTCGCCGGCCAGCACGTGCGGGCCGCCGGGTCCGACGTCCGGGCCGGTGCGGTGGTGCTCGAGGCCGGCACGCGGCTCGGCGCGCGCCAGCTCGCCCTCGCGGCCGCGCTCGGCAGGGGGCGCCTGCGGGTGCACCCGACACCGCGTGTCGTGCTGCTGTCGGTCGGCGACGAGCTCACCGAGCCGGGTACGTCGGGCACCGACGAGTCGACCGTGTTCGAGGTCGACGGGCACGCGCTCGAGGCGGCCGTCCGGGACGCCGGCGCCTCGCCCGTGCGCGTCGGGATCCTGCCCGACGACCGTGCGACCCTCCGCGAGGCCCTCGAGGACCAGCTCGTCCGCGCCGACCTGATCGTCATCACCGGCGGCCTGTCCGAGCTCGCGCACGACACCGTCAAGGACGTGCTCGCACCGCTCGGCACCGTGCGGCTCGACCAGGTCGCGATGGTGCCCGGGCAGCGGCACGGGTTCGGCGCGGTCGGCGACGAGCTCGGGCGCGACCGCGCCGTGCCGATCTTCGCGCTGCAGGGCAACCCCGTCGCGGCGCAGGTGTCGTTCGAGGTCTTCGTCCGGCCCGCGCTGCGCGCCATGGCCGGGCACACCGAGCTGTTCCGCCCCTCCGTCGCGGCCGTCGCGACGACCGGCTGGGTGTCGCCGCCGGGGCTGCGCCAGTTCGTCCCGGCCACCGTGCTCGGCTCGCCCGACGAGGGGTACCGCCTGACGCCCCTCGGCGACCCGACCGCGCCGAGCGTGCACGCCCTGTCGCAGGCCAACGCGCTCGCGGTCGTCGGCGAGCAGGACCTCACCGTGCACCCGGGGCAGGTCGTCCACTGCCTCGTGCTGGAAGGCTGACCCTGTGGCAACGGGGTGGCCCGCAGTCCTGCGTGAGGGTGACGTGCGCCTGCGTCCGCTGCGGCGGCGCGACCAGGACGCGTGGCTCGCGCTGCGGGCCCGCAACGCCGACTGGCTCGAGCCGTGGGACGCCACGAGCCCGATCCCGGTGCTGGGTCCGCGCCCGACGTTCGCCGCCTTCGTGCGGACGCTGTCGCAGCAGGCACGGTCCGGGGTGACGCTGCCCTTCGCCGTGGACCTGCAGGACGAGCTCGTCGGGCAGCTCACGGTCGCGTCGATCACGTACGGGTCGCTGCGCTCGGCGACCATCGGCTACTGGGTGTCCGAGCACGTCGCGGGCCGGGGGACCATCCCGACCGCCGTCGCGCTCGCGACCGATCACTGCTTCGGTGCGCTCGGCCTGCACCGCGTCGAGATCAACATCCGGCCCGAGAACCGGCCGTCGCTGCGCGTCGTCGAGAAGCTCGGGTTCCGCGACGAGGGGGTGCGTGAGCGGTACCTGCACATCCAGGGGCAGTGGTGCGACCACCGGGCGTTCGCGCTCACCGCCGAGGAGGTCCCGGACGGGCTCGTCGCCCGGTGGCGGGAGCGTCGGGGCGCCGCTGCGGGGTGAACGAGGCGGGGATCGGCGCCTTTGCGCCAGCCGACACGCCGTGACGGTCCCGTGTTCGTCGCGCGGCGGCACCTACCGTCATGACGTGAACGATCTCGCAGGCCCCGTCGCCCTGGCGCTCGTGGGTCTGTGGGTCGCGTACCTGGTGCCGCACAAGCTGCGGTACCGACAGCAGCTGCTCGAGTCCCGGGCGGACGACCGGTTCTCCGAGGCGTTGCGCGTCGTGGCGGTGACCCGCCGGCGCACGCGTCGGGGAGTGCCGGTGCACGTGCGGTCCGCGGACTCGACCGACGGGACGGCGACCGGCAGGATGCCAGGTCTGCTGACCCCGGGGAAAGGGCTCCCGGTGCTACCCGCCGGGAGCGCGACAGGAGGCACGACCGTGGACCGACCGACAGCGACCGAGAGCAGGATCACCGCCGAGGCGGCTCGCCGTGCCGCCCAGGCTCGTGCCGCGCGCGCGGCGTCCGTCGCGCGCCGTGCCGCCGCCGCGCGCCGTCGTGGTCTCCTCGCGGGGATCCTCGTCGTCGCGACCGTCGTCGGCTGGACCGTCGCCGGGATCGCGCCGGCCGTGACGTGGGTCGCGGGCGCCGTCCCGACCGCGCTGCTGACCGGTGTCGTGGTGCTGGGGCGCCGCGCCGTGCTCGCCGGCCGTGCCGCCGACGCCGCGTGGGAGGCCCGTGTCGCCGAGGAGCGCCGCGCCGGGTCCGCGCCGCGGACGGGAGCGACGCGCGTCGTCGCGCCCGCCGGTGCGCCGTCGAGCCGGCCGATCACCGGTGCCACGCCCCGGGTCCCCGAGCGCCGGACGGCGCCGAGCTCCACCACGACGAGCTCCACCACGACGAGCTCCGCCACGACGAACGCCGCCCCGACCACGGCGGCCACCACCGACGCCCCGCACGCGCTCGTCACGGGCCGCGCGGTCCACCCGTCCGACGCGCGCACCGAGGTGTTCGCCGCGATCGTCGCCGACCACGGCGAGCCCGAGGCCGAGACGCCCGCGCGGCACGCGGCGACGGGCGGCGTCCCGGTCGTCCGCCTGACGACGCGCGCGCAGGACACGTCCTCGCCGGAGGCGGACGCCGAGGCCGACGAGGCCGCCTCCGACGAGGCCTGGTCGCCGGTCCCGGTGCCGCGTCCGACGTACACCATGAAGGCCACCGCACCCCGGCGTGAGCCCGCCCCGCTCGACAACCTGGAGGGCTCGACGGCCGTCCGCGCGACCGAGCAGACGGCCGCGCCGGAGGAGACGACCGAGGTCGTCGAGCCGGTCGCCGAGACCACGGGCAGCATCGACCTCAACGCCGTGCTCGCCAAGCGGCGGGCCGCGGGGGAGTGACTGGGCCGTCGGGGTCCCGATTTCGTGATCCGGTCCGCCGTGGTGTTAGTCTGTAGCCCGCTCGCGGGGCTGTGGCGCAGTTGGTAGCGCGTCTCGTTCGCAATGAGAAGGTCAGGGGTTCGAATCCCCTCAGCTCCACCGCAAGACGAAGGCCGGATCCGAAAGGGTCCGGCCTTCGTTGTACTGCGAAAACGCTCCTCGAGGCCTCTGCACCCCGGCCGGCCGCCGAGCCCGCCGCACCTACGAAATCAGGGCTCCGGACCGTTTCGCGCACCCCCCGCGCACCCCCAACCCTCATTGAGCCTGTTCAGACCCGCTTGATCGGCACCGGTTCCGAGGAAATGCAGGTACCGATTCGTCGTCGCGATCGACTCGTGGCCGCACCACGCCTGGACCGTTCCGGGGTCGACGCCGCGCGAGAGCCAGAGGCACGCAGCCGTGTGGCGAAGGTCGTGGAGGCGCCGGCCACCGCCCGTCGTCGTCCAGTGGAGCGTCCGCAGCACTGACGACCGATAGAGCTTCGCGCCGTGCGACGTCGTCAGCAGCAGGTCGCCGGGAGCCTTGCCGGCCGCGAGGTTGCGCACGATCGGGAGGACCCGGTTCGCGAGCGGGACCCGCCGCGAGGTCCGTCCTTTGGTCGCCTTGCGGCCGACGCCCTCGGGTTCCGATCGGCGCACCAGCAGGCCAGGGGTCGGCAGCTCGACGAAGTCCGCGACGACCAGGGCGCGAGCCTCGCCCCAGCGCAGCGCTGTCCAGCCGAGCAGCAGCAGGACGTCGGCCAGTGTCTCGTCATGCTCGGCCCACAAGCCGTAGTGGTGTTCCAGGTCGCCCTCGGTGAACGGGTTCATCTCTGCCCGCTCTCGGGAGCTGCGCGGGACGCGCACGCCTGTCACGGGGTTGACCCAGATCAGCCGCTCACGCACACACCATGCGAAGAAGGCGTTCAGGCTGGCGCGATACCGGACGACGGACGTGTACTCCAAGGACATCGGCGCGCGGCCCCTCGCGGCCGGGGAGCGGCGCGGTGCGCTCGAGAGCAGGGACTCGAACGAACGGGCGACCTCGCGCGTCGTGACGGCCGAGAGATGCATCCGCTGCATCGAGATCGGCATGAGCCGGATCAGGTCGCGGTCCGCTCGGTACGTCTTGAGCGCCACCGTGTGCTGGCGCACCGCGAGCCAGCGCTCGAGCACCCGCGCGGTGGGCTCCTTGCCAGCTCGCGGATCAACGCCACCGTCGAGCGCGGCCCGCTCCCGTTTGAGCCACGCCGCAGCCTCGCCCTTGGTGTCGAACGTGCGAGATCCGACGATCAGGCGTCCGTTCTTGAGCTGAGCACGGAACCTGCCGCCGCGCGTCTTCCGGATCGTCACGACGTCGCACCATTGAGCCAGGCGATCAGGTCCGCCTTCTTGTACCGCGGTAGAGACGGGGACAGCCACGTCACGCGTGGGCCCTTCCCCGCCAGGCGCCAGCGGCACACGGTCGACGGCGCGACTCTGAGCCAGCGTGCGACCTCTCCCGTCGTCAGGTACTCGTCCATGCTTCCCCCTGCGTCGCGCTACGAACGTCCTTTCGGCTGTCGGGCCGGGTGGTTGGTGCGCTGGTCTGCTCGCCACTTCGCATACTCACGAGCCCGCGACGCAGCGGCGTCGGCCAGTGCTTTGTCGCCGGCGCGTGGCCAACCCGAGCCGTCGTAGGTCCACGAACCGATGACCAAGGTGGTGTCCGCGTCGTCGGCCATCAGTCGTGCTTCGAGCTCGCGGGTGTCGAGCCGCTCCGCGTGATGTCTCGCGTCGACCGCCAAGCCCTGGAAGCGACGGCGGGCGCGCCGAAGGGCGCCGAGCGTGACCGAGTAGTGGCGTGACTTCGTCGAGAAGTGGCCGCGGAAGCCGAGCATCGCGGCCCACCGCCCGAGCAGCGCGTAGGGGCTCTGGGCGCAGTTTCCGCAGAGGTGCGGGTGCCGTTCGCCAGCCCGCTCGTCGCAGCCGAACCGGCAGCCGGCCAAGGCTCGTGTGGCCAGGCCACGGCAGGCGTCGCTCAGCCAGACCAGGTGAGGGATAGGGCGCCGTGGGTCGACGTCGGCGGACTTGGTCGAGTACTTCGCCAGGTACGCCGCGACCTGCTCAGTGGTGATCTCGTCGCCGATGGCGAAGCCGTTGCGCACGACTCGGACGTCGGTCTGCGCGCCGAAGCGGAGGGTGCGTTCGAAGTCGGCGTCGTCGAGGGGCGTCACGGTGCAGTGCACGACGTCGACCGCCTTGCGCACCGCGGCCTCGACGGCGGCGGCGGCGAGCGGTGCGGGGGAGCCGGGGCCGTCGGGTCCGTCGAGGCGGACCAGCGCATGGAAGTGCACCAGCCCACGTGCCTGGAACTCGGCGACCTTGGCGTACTCGAGTCGTGCGTGGTCGTTGAGGTCGCGGTCCCGCACTCCGAGCCCGACCGCCAGCTGGCGTCGCAGCGCGATGGTGAAGCGACGCCACAGCTCGGGCGCGTGCCACTGCCAGACGATCGCGGACTCGGTGTCGTAGCAGTCGCGACACAGCGGTGCGCCGACCCGGGGGTCGCCGGCGTCATGTTGAGCCCAACAGGCCATGCGTCGGCCGTGTGGGCACATCGCGAGTCTCATCCGCGGGTGGCAGGGCTGCTTGCCCTCGCGGACGCCGTGCACGGGCCCGAACGACGGCGCGGTCAGGGTGACGAACAGCAGCGGGTTCGCGTTGACCGCGGCGGGCACGCCCTTGCCGCCGTGCAGTCCGGTGGAGATGAGCTCGAAGGTGTCGCGTGCGTAGATGCGCGAGCACGCCGGGCAGGCAGACTCCCGGCGGTTCCCGCACGGCTTGTAGAGCCGACCCATCGGCTCGTCGATGGACCGGAACGTGTCGACGATCTCGCCCGTAAGGCGATCTACGGTGTGCGATCGACCGATCAACCGGACCGGGTGGGCGCAGTTGTTGGCGCGAATGAGCGTCTCGGCGAGCGCTGGCATGGTGCCGTCCGCCAGGCGCCCCACCATGGACCGCTCCTCGGCCGGCGAGAGGTCACCGAGATCGAGAGGTGCGTCAGGGCCGTGCCCCCGGAACCCAGAACGCGTCGGCGTCGCCATCACGCCACCTCGGAGTCCTCGGGCGCACTCGGGGAGCGGGACGTGCGCCGACGATGCGCCGTCGACGGGGGAGCGGGAGGCGCGTCCATGACGAGCAGGTCTTGCTCTGCGTCGTCATCGTCCAGGCGGGCCGGTTCAGGCGCGGCGGTGTACCGCTGGGCGACGAGCCGGATCGTATCGTCGGGCCAGAAGTCGGCACGGACGCGTTCGACGGCACCGTCGTCCCGCACGACGTAGCCGGCGCCCGGCATGGTCCGGTCGATCCGGTGTGCCGGAGCCAGGTCGCCGTAGCCGTCTCCCAGGACCATCCGTGTCTCGGCCGAGGACGCGAGCCGGAGCGCGATCGTCTGCGTGAACAGCTCGCGCATTCCCACGGTCTCCTTGCGCGGATCCTGCACAAAGGCCACGACCATGACGCCCAGCGCTCGCCCCTGGGTCAGGATCCGCTTGAGGAGCGTGCTCGCCTCGTTCACGACGTCCCGGGAGGTGTACGCGGTCAGCACTGCGAGCTCGTCGATCAGGAGCACGTGCGCCGGATCGCCTGGGGACGCCTCGAACAGGCGCGACCGGCCCCGCATGACGGCCTGTCGTTCGACGATCACCTGCTGGAGCGCCCTCAGGAGGTGCAGAGCGGTCTGCTCGTCCATTGCGACGGACGAGAACATGCCCGCGCCGACCGCGACCTCCACACCGCCCTTGAGGTCGACTCCCCACAGCCGCACGAGGCCGGCGTGGGAGGCGGGCGCGAGGTTGCCGGCGATGCCCCAGAAGATCGACCCCTTGCCGGCCCCGGACCGCCCGACGACGAGGGTGTGCCGACCGTTCAGGTCGAGCCGCCATGGTGAACCGTCCGCGCGTCGGCCGAGGGTCACGCCATCCGTCTCAAGCACGTGCGGAAGCGGTGGCGTGGTGGGCTCGTGCAGAAGCTCGCGCATCGTCATGACGATCTCGACGACACCTGGGCCCGCCCGACGCGACTCCGCGGACTCTGCCTCGAACGCAGTCGCGACGGCTTCGACGGCACGATCCAGGTCGTCGACCGTCTGCCCGACGACGGCGCGCACGCGCAGCGTGAGGGTGTTCGCGGTCGTCTGCACACGCAGCAGCCGGGGGACCGCGTGACGCCGGTCCGCCTCCCAGGGCCACGCCAGACCGCACCGCTGGGCCACGCGGCCCCAGTCCTTCCGGGCACGATGCCGCCAGGTACGCCGGCGCAGCCAACCACCGAGCACCCGTTCGTAGGTCAGCGGGTGGAGGGCATCCCAGACGGCACGGCCGGCGTTCCACGCCGGAACGAGCCAGGGAACGACCGCGCCCGCTGCCTCGTGACCGGCGATCACCAGCACGTTGCCGATCACGAGGCAGACGAGCACCGCGCGCCACGCCTGGACAGTCCAGGAGACGACGTTCCAGACCGCGTGCCCCAGACGCTCGAGCACGAGCCGCGCGGCGCGGAGGCCAGCCATCACGCAGCCTCGTTGCCGTCCGTGCGCACCACGGCCGCGTGGCGCGGGAACGACCGCAGTGGCGGTACGAGCTCGCCCCGGCAGAACACCTTGAACTCCCCCTCAGGCCACTCCCCACCGCTCCAGACCGCGAACGCGTGGCACGTCCGCGTCGGCGGGTACTCCTCGACGTGGTCCAGCGCGAGCCGCCATGCGAGGTACTCGGCGGCCGCCTGACAGGTGACGTGCACCGAGACGACCCCGTGACCGACGTCCGTGGATGCCACGTGGCCATCGACCATCGCGACGACGTCGGCGGCCATCGTCAGCAGCTCAGGGATCGTCGGCCCCGGCCCGGACGCAACCTCCGGGGTCCGCCGCGACGCGAGCTCGGTCATCACGCCGCCGCCTTCGGCTCCCCGACCTTGACCTGCTGGCCGGGCGTGGCGAAGCCCTCGGCTCGGAACGACCACGCGATGCGGGGCCGCTTGCCCGAGTCGTCGACGTACGGCAGCGCGGTCAGCCCGACGAACTCCACGGGCGTCCACGGCATCGGCGAGGTGTTCTTCGGCGGCACCGGCTGGACCTCGGCGGCGAACTTGACCGTGACGCCGATCTCTCGGCGGCCGGCCTCGTCGTCGGCGTCGATGACGACGCACTGCCAGAGCCGCAGGCCGGTCTCCTTGTCGTGCTGCTGCGGCCGCGAGCCGTCCGGGCGCTGCTCGGCCTGGAAGTCCGTGACGGGCTCCACGAGGCCGCGGAGGAAAGCCCCCTTGGGGAACACCGTGTCGTGTGCGATCTCGAAACGCTTGGCGATGGCCATAATGTCCACTCCTCGTGCTCGTGATTCGTGTGGGCTACCTGCCCAGCAACCACGACACCGCGACGCGCCGGGACGTCGTCACCTCACACTGGGACGTTGCGGGACGTCCTAGACTGGGCGAAAACGTCCCAATGCGGCCCCTGGAGGCGTGATGACGAACGAGCGGCTTCGCGCAGCGATCACCGACGCCGGGATGTCCCTGCACCAGTTCGGCGAGAAGGTCGGGGTTGATCCCAAGACCGTCGAGCGCTGGATCAGCACTGACCGAATTCCGCACCGGACCCACCGGATAAACGCCGCCCACATCCTCGGCAAGACCGATGTCTTCCTCTGGCCGGCCACCGACTCCGACCCGCGAACGCGGTCAGCCACCAGGGCCGAGTTCGTCGACCTCTACCCCAGCCGCGCGGCGCTGCCCGTCTCGACGTGGGAAGCCTTCATCGACAACGCCCGAGAAGCGATCGACCTGCTCGCGTTCGCCGGGAGCTTTCTGCACGACAGCATCCCCGAGTTCGCCGAGCGCATCGCGTCGCGCGCGGAGAACGGTGTGCGGGTCCGCCTTCTCTTCGGTGACCCGCAGAGCGCGGCCGTCGCGCTGCGCGGCGAGGAAGAGGGCATCGGCGAGCTCATGGCCGCCCGGTGCAACCTGACGTGGAACTACCTCACCCCGCTGCTCGAAGGCGTCGCGGGCATCGAGGCCCGGAAGCACGGAAGCACCCTCTACGCGTCGCTGTTCCGGTTCGACGACCAGCTCCTCGTCAACCCGCACGCCCTCGGGGCGCCCGCAGGGCACTCGCCGATGATGCACGTTAACCGCATCCCGGGAGGTCGACTCTTCGCGCACTACATGGAGTCGTTCGAGCGCACGTGGCGGGCCGCCACGCCTGCGTGACCGCGCATACTCTCGGGACCATGGCTCGCATCGACTACATCGATGACCCCAACGCGCCGGCGATCAACTCTGTGGTCCCTTCCGTCGTCGCGATCGTCCAGGACGACGAGGGTCGTGTGCTCATGATCCACAAGACAGACAACAACCGGTGGGCTCTCCCTGGCGGCGGTCACGAGTTCGGTGAGAGCATCGCCGACACCGTGGTCCGCGAGGTCAAGGAGGAGACGGGCTACGACGTCGAGGTCGAGACGATCACCGGCACCTACACCAACCCACACCACGTGATGCAGTACGACGACGGCGAGGTGCGGCAGCAGTTCTCGATCGCGTTCCGTGCTCGCCTCGTCGGCGGTGACAGAAGAACCAGCTCCGAGAGCGATGAAGTGGAATGGCTCACCGCAGAGCAGATCGACGGCCTAGACCTCCACGCATCAATGCGGCTACGGCTCGACCACGCGCTCCACGGCACTGGCAGGCCATTCATCGGCTAGTCCGAGCCGCTCTCGCGCTCGGCCGGCGGAAGCGAGCAGTTCGCCGCGCGAGCGCCTGACCGCCCGGTGGACCGGACTCGACACGGGATAACGGCTGAGGATCTCCTCGATGCGGGTCTCGGGGTCGGTCATCGACCCGTCCGGAGCTGTGACGAGGTCGAGAAGTGTGAGTGTCTCGAGGTCGACCGGGTCCGCGTCCGGCATCGCAGCCAGTTGTTGTTCAAGCCCTCGCTCCTCGGCTTCGAACGTGGCTCCCGTGTGTCGCGCCACGAGGCCAACGACTGCGGAGGGCGCGCCCTCCATAAGGAGGAATCTGGCTCCATCGAGAGCATGCAGGCCGCTGGCAGACAGTTCTTCTGCATAGCCCACGTCGTGCAGCCACGCCGCTGCCGCTACGTCAGCTGAGATCCGACCGGCGGCAGAGAGCTCGTCCGCGAGGCGTCCCACCGTCCGCACGTGGCCCCACCGCCGGCCGAGGCCCGAGAGGTACTCGGACGCCACCTTCGAGGCGTGCTCAGGACTCCACATGCCAACTCATCCTGCCGCACACCACTGTCTGCCCGCTCCCTTGCCGACATGGGTCGTATCTCGATGGGCCGAGCACGAGGTTGGACTCAGGCCAGCGGGGTTCACCCAGTCGCCGAAGGGCGCTTGTGAGCTACTGGCCGTACTCGAGCACGAGGGACTGAATCTCATCCGCGAAGCGCTCGGCGATGTCGTTCTCGTACTCCACCCTGATTGCTTTGTAGTGCTCCTCGTACGACACCGCTTCCTGGCAGTCAAAGTCCGCGAGGGCGACGTCAATCTCGAATTCAGAGGGAGAGTAGGTCGTGCTCCGGAACGTCAGAGTGTCCTTCGGCCCGAGCCCCCCTACCTTCTCGTACGCTAGTGCACCGGCATCGGCCTGCGTCTTCAGGTCCGGAAAGCCGGCATCTGCCATGCAGCTCGCCCAATCGGCGTTCAGCGCTGCGGTACGGGCGTCCGCATCAACTCGCGACCACAGCTCCTGAAATTCCTGCATAAGTGCGGCATATGTCGGGTCCTTTTCGAGCGCCGCGCCCCCGGGATTTACTTCGGCGCGCACCGTCGCGTCGCAGCCGGGCGCCGTGCTGTCCCCATAGAGGGCCGCAGCATACGCGTTCTGCATTTCTGCGGACCACTCTGCAGGATACTCGCCAGGACCCGTCTCGGCATCCATCGGAATGGTCGTCAGACCGTATCCAAAGACAGCGACAGATTTGCGATCCTTGGGATCGAACCCGCTGTCGCCCGCAGTCGCTGCAGCTGCCGTGGAATAGCCGTCAAGAAGTTCAAAGCCGAGGCGCTTCATGCATGCCGAAACGCCGTCGGTGATCTGTCGTTCGAGTTTTGCTCGTGACTGGGCATCGACCGCACCCCCTTGTAGGATCGTATACACGTCCTTCAAGGGGGTGGTCGACGTGCTCCCCGCACCGCGCGAGGGGGTTGGATTTTCGTCCGCCCCCTGCGCGCACGACGCACACATGAGACCTGCGATGCATGCGACGACTGCAGCACGAATCCGGAAACGAGACATGACATTCCTTTCCCTACGAGCGCCCTTAATTGTGCGCAAATGTTGGCGCTCGACGTTCCGGAGGGACGTCATGACCGAGACTGATCCGGATAGATGCGTCCACCCTCGAGCCGAAGCCCATCCTTCAAGCTTTGACTCGGCGGCTTTGCCGAAGCCAGACTCATCTGACCTGCAACATTACCGGCGGCAGGGCGCTTGACGCGTTGTGGACGCACCAAGCCTTCGCCTAGCGACCTACTTCACTCAGGCTCAGTAATCCCCGACCGGCGTCCACGTACCGCCCGAGTGCAGAGTTGCGTGACCCCGGTGCCAGGTCCAACCGTTGCACACGAAGTCGGCAGCCTCGATGAGGCATGCGCGGGCCTGCATGAAGTGGTAGGCGACCATCGCGTTTCCGTAGTAGGTACCGCTCGAAATCGGGTTACGAGCACTATCCACCGGACCAATAGCGTTCGTGGTCTGGTTGTTGAGGTTTGCCGTCGAAGTTGTCGTCCCGCGCACGTTCCACACACGGGTCGTGGAGCTGTTGCCGGAGGTCCAGCTCCACGCGTCCGACATCGTCAGACTGTAATACTCGTACCCGAAGGAATAGCTGATCTTATACGGCCCCTTCGAGGCGCTGCCGGCGCTCACGTAGTCGATCGCGTTGGCGGAGGGCGCGACGGCGAGCACGGCGAACGTAGCGGCAAGGGCCACAACGATGCCTCGCCTCCATCGTGCCGCGCGCTGCTTCCGGCTCAGTGTTTCTGACATGTAGTCACTCCTTTGGGTCAGCAGGTTCGGGCCGCGCCAGTGCTGGTCAGCCCGTCTTTCTCGATGCAGACGGCAGCGCTTGCGGGGGTCGCGCCGCTGTTGCCTCTCGCGCACGGTCGAGAACGTAGGGGCATGCCTACGCACGGCGGACCGGTTCGCACCAAACGGACCAAAGATCACCCGTTCGGGCGTTTCATACTTCACTCTCCGTTTCCGCCCCTACGCGGCCCCATGCCTGGTACGGTCCGTGCGGGCGCGAGGCTCCCAGAATTGGTGACGGACGGAGACAGCTTTTGTATACGTTTATCGCGCGTGCGGGTTTCAGTCATGGCGCGCGGTCGGGCTCGTAGCGGATGTCTGCGAAACTCAATTCGAGCAGCTCGGGCGCATTTGATCGCAGCACCCGTGGGAGATCGGCCCTAGGTGCAATGGCGGGCATTGCCATCTTCTTCCTTCTTCTCGGACTGGTGCTGAGCCACTTCCTCGTTTCGCCCGGCAAAGCGGCGGCCGACGCTGCTCCGCCGGTGCCGGGTCCGATTACGGTTCCGATCGAGCGCAAGACGATCGCGAACGAGGTCGTCATGCGCGGCGACGTGGCGTACGACGATCCCGTGGCCGTGCGCCTCGAGACGGGCGACGTCGGCGGTCCCGCCGTTGTCACGGGGCACGTGCCGATGGTCGGGAGCGTCCTCGAGGCGGGTGCTGTGGCGCTCGAGGTGAACGGCCGTCCCGTCATCGTGCTCCCCGGCGACCTGCCCACGTATCGAACCCTGCGCACTGGTGTTTCGGGGCCTGACGTGCGCCAGTTGCGGGCAGCACTCGCGTCGCTCGGGATCCCGGCCGGAGATCTGGCCTCGTCGACCTACGATGCCGACGTCGCAGAAGGGGTGCGGGCGCTGTACCGACGCGTCGGCTACGAACCTCCTCTCATCGACAGCGACCTGATCGACGCTGCGAAGCAGGCGCGGCAGGAACTCCGTGCAGCCAGCGACGCAGTCGCGTCAGCACAACGCGCGCTTGCTTCGGCCGCTGCCGGAAAGCCACGATCCGAGCTCATCGCACTCGATACCGCGATCCTGGTAGCGCGCGCCACCCTGAGTTCTGTCCAGGCAGGTTGCAGTGCCGCAACTCCTGAGGAGCCATGTGATGAAGCCGGCCTCTTGCGCGCACAAGGCGACCTGGATGCTGCGCTCGCCGCGCGCCAAGAGGCGGGGACGGTCGACACGTCTGCCGACTCGGCCGCGCTGACAAGCGCGCAGGCTGCGCTCGCCGATGCTCGCGAGGCGGCGCTCGAAGCGGAGAACGCTACCCTCACCCCCCTGCCGTCGAGTGAGGTCGTCTTCCTCGCGTCGCTGCCGCGGCGGGTTGACACCGTTGGGGCAGTTCGCGGCGGAATCGTGAGCGGCGACGTCTTTACCGTCTCGGGTGCCAACCTCGAGGTCCGGGCGAAAGCAAGCGGGTCCGATCTCGAGCTTCTCCAGGTCGGCGCGATCGGGTCGATCGAGGCTCCGGATGGCAGCGACATTCGCGTGACGATCACTCAGCTGGGGGACGTGGAGTCGGGGGCAGCGGAAGAAGTCGAAGACAAGCCGAGTGAGTCCCCACAGGAGAGCGGGGCCAACGTGGTCCTCGGTGTGACGCTCCAACCGGAGCTGCTCGGGCAACTGTTGGGAAAGAACGTCCGGATCAGCGTCCCGGTCGAGTCGACTGACGGCGACGTCCTAGCAGTTCCCCTCGCCGCTTTGACGGCGGGGCCAGGCGGGCAGTCCCGAATCGAGCTTGTCCGAGCAGATGGCAGCACCGAAATCGTCGACGTCCAGACAGGTCTCGCTGCTGATGGGTTCGCAGAGGTCTCGGCGGTGGACGCGGAGCTTGCCGCTGGCGATCTCGTGGTTGTCGGAGCAGGGGCACCTGGCAGGGGGCTCGGCGGCACCAGTGCCACGACGAATGACGGCGGCAAGAGTGCGGGGGGACGATGAACGTCGCGGTCCCTCTCGCGACGCAAACTGACCCACCGGTGGTCGAACTCCGAGGCGCAGCTCGACAGTTCGGTGGCGAGCAGATCGTGCATGCACTCCATCCCACAGACTTCGTGATTTCGTCTGGTGAGTACGTTGCAGTGGTCGGCCCATCAGGATCTGGTAAGTCCACTCTGTTGAATGTGCTTGGGCTGCTGGATCGCCCGTCGTCCGGCGAATACGTGCTGGACGGCATCCCGACGGCAGGAGCGGCGGAGCGTGTCCGTACTCCTTTGCGTGCGTCCTGCATCGGGTTCGTGTTTCAGTCGTTCCATCTACTGCCCCAGCGAACGGTCCTCGAGAATGTCTTGCTCGCAACCGCGTACAGCGGCGTTCGGCGCAGCGAGCGTGTTCCGAGAGCGCTGGCGGCGCTGGAGCGAGTCGGGCTTGGCCACAGGCTGGGGTTTCTTCCGCCACTGCTCTCAGGAGGCGAGCGCCAACGCGCCGCCATCGCACGCGCTGTCGTCACATCCCCTCGACTGCTCCTTGCAGACGAGCCCACGGGGAATCTTGACTCCGACAGCAGCGCGGCAGTGCTGGATCTCTTCGACGAACTCAACCGAGGCGGGCTGACGCTGGTAGTCATTACCCACGACGACGATGTCTCCGCCCGAGCCCATCGCCGGGTGCGCATTGCGGATGGTCGACTCCGGGAAGAGCCCTCATGACGGCTCGACGCGTGATTGCCGTGCGGCAACGGATGCAGATGCGACGCGACGCCTTCGGCTTGCGCGACCTACTGACGGAAGCCGTGGCAGCGGTCGGCGGCAGGCCCGGGCGCCTCGCCATGACGACCCTGGGGACCGTTCTGGGCATCGCGTCGGTGTTGGTCACGATTGGCCTCGCACAGACGGCCGCCGGGCAGATCAACAAGCGGTTCGATGCAATTGCAGCAACGCAGGCAGTCGCCAAACCTGCGACCGTGCAAGGCGTGGATGGGCAGCATGCGGTAACGCAGCTTCCCTGGGACTCGCCGGAGCGTGTTCTACGACTCGCCGGCGTTGCGGCCGCCGGGACCATTGCCGACGTCAACGTGGGCGATGCCGAGGTGACAGCAGTACCCGTACACGACCCGGCGCGGGCGGCAGTCACACCGCCGACGATCGTGGCGGGATCTCCGGGCCTGCTCGATGCGGTACAGGCGCACATCGTCACCGGCCGATTCTTCGATTCCGGGCATGACACCCGCGCCGATCGTGTTGTCGTCCTGGGTGCCGAGGCGAGCGGCCGCCTGGGGATAGGTGGAGTTGAGAGGCAGCCGACCATCTTCATCGGTCAGCGCGCCTACCAGGTCATCGGCATCCTCGACCGCCCGGTCCGTCGCCCGGACTTGCTCGGCGCCGTCATCATGCCAGTCGGTACCGCCCGAGCAGACTTCGGTCTGTCAACGCCGGGCGAGCTTCAGATGCACATCAGACTGGGTGCCGGCGACATTGTCGGTGAGCAGGTGCCTGTGGCCTTGAAGCCGCAGGATCCTGGCACCATCAAAATGCAAGTCCCCTCGTCAACGTCGAGGATGCGCGAACGCGTGCAGGGCGACGTCAATGTGCTGTTCTTGGCGCTGGGTGGCGTTGCCCTGCTCATCGGCGCTGTTGGCATAGGCAACGTCACACTGCTCTCGGTGCTCGAGCGCACAGGCGAGATCGGCCTGCGGCGAGCGCTGGGAGCGAAGCGGCGCGACATTGCAGCGCAGTTCATGCTCGAGTCCGCAGCCGTAGGCCTCCTTGGCGGCCTCATTGGTGCCGCAGTTGGCATCGCAGTAGTCGTGGGCGTAAGCGCATTGGAGAACTGGACACCGCTTCTCGATAGCCGCGTGGTCATCGTTGCGCCCCTCGTCGGAGGCTGCGTCGGTCTGTTTGCGGGGTTGTACCCCGCACTCAAGGCAGCTTCGATCGAACCCGTTGCGGCGTTGCGGGCCGGCGTCTGACTAATGTTCGGACTTCACCATCTCGTCTGGAGTGGAAATTGGGTGTCGTCGGCGAGCAGGACCGGCGAGAAGGTAAACGGATGCACCGACGGCCAGCCCGACCAGCGCGAGGAATACAACGTTCCGCCAGATGTCGGATCCTGACGGGCGGAGAGTCTCATCTGCCCCTGTGGGTGCGAGGACGTAGATGAGCCCGGCCAAGAAGAGAGATCCCAAGACGACCGACACGCCGACGCGCTTGGAAACCGAGTTCCTCATCGTTTGCTCCCTATCGCCACTCGTGGTCGTGCCGAGAGTACCGGGTCGAAGCAGTCGAAGAGGCCCGTCGCGAGACGAGACGAAGGTGCAGCGGGCACTTCGTGCCAACCTCCGCCGCGGATCGGGTCAGGTGGGAGGTCGCCTCGCGGCCTCGGCATCGACCTGCCCCTCGCACTGGGCTTATCTCGTGTGCGGACGCGAGTCGCGAAGCACGCTCCCGAGTGCCTGGACCGGCGTGGCGCGTCCGCTGATTCGATGACATCGCCTGGCGACTCCGCGCGCGATCATACGTATGCGAAGAGGCGGTGGAGCGGGATGGGCCGCATCTTGTCCTGGAGCTCGCGGTAGTAGTCCACCTGGTGAAGCCACCAGTGGGAATCCGGAACTGCATGGACGCAGATGTCGCCGTCGATGGCGATCGGCTCGGAGACGCCGACGAACCAGAACCATTCCCCGGCGGCGTTCCTGGAGCGCAGAGCCCTGCCCGTGAGAGCCCCCACCTCGCGTGCAGGAACCGCCTCCCGCACCGGAGGTTGGATCGCGTCGGGGCGCACACGCCGTAGCCATCGGCTCCCGTCGTCCGCCTCCCTCATGCCGAGTGCGTCAGTGGTAGGCGCTCCCGGAGGCACGGCATCCCTGTAGACCCAGGCGTAGTCGACAGGCCACCACTGCATGACGGGATTCCGCTGGGAACTGGCAACCCATGTCCAGTAGTGCATGGGGGCGCAGACCCCCAGGCACTCGTGCAGCTCCCCGTCCTCGGGAAACTCGACAACTTCGTGCTCGCGCCGAACCAGGACCTGACCGTCGATGAAGTACCGGTTCGGGATCCCGATCGTGAGCTCGTCGCCGACCTCGAGGTCGCGCACGTACGCAGCGGGGATCGGGTGGCGAGCCGGCGGCGGCACCGTCTGCCAGGGTCGGGGGTCTCGATCATGCCGGGGGTGTCCATCGGCGACGACTCCGTGATCGGCGCCGGCTCGGTCGTCACCCGGGACGTCCCTGCCGGTGTCGTTGCGGTCGGGTCCCCGTGCCGGGTGCTGCGCGAGATCGGCGGGCACGACCGGGAGTTCTACTGGCGGGACCGGCGGAGCGGGGACGACGCGGGTCAGGTGCGGTAGCGCCGGCGGGACGAGCTCGGCGTTGCACCGTCGGGCTCGGGACGGACCGTCACAGGTCCGACGGGTCGTCGGTGACGTCACCGACCGAGACGTCGACGTGCACGCGCGCGACCGGCGGCTCGGCGGTGCCGAGCGTCGCCGCGACGGCGTCCGCCGCCGCCAGGCGGATCCGCGTCGCCAGGGGGACCAGCGCCGTGCCGTACAGCGCGACGACCTCGACGGTGAGCCGGTCGAGGTCGCCGTCGGGCGTGGTCGTGCACGTGATGCGGAGCGCCGCCGCGTCCGGGAAGCCGTCCAGGGCGGCACGGACCTGGCCGACGAGCACGGTGCTCGTGACCCAGAGCTCGCCGCCCGGCAGGTGCCCGCGCACCGGTGCAGCGGGCCGGAAGGCGCGGACGGCGGCGGCGACGACGTCGTCGCGCAGCGCGATCCACCCGGCGTCGGTGTGTGCGCGCAGGGCCCGGGTCGCCTCGGTGAGGATCCGTTCGCCGTTCACCGCCATCCCTCCATCCGCGTGACGAGGTGCGCCCGGGCCCGGTGCAGCCGGCCGCGCACGGTGCTCGTGCTCGTCGCGGAGATCTGGGCGATCTCCTCATAGCTCAGCCCTTCGACCTCCCGCAGGAGCCAGGCGGAGCGTGGACCGCTGGGGAGCTCGCGCAGCGCCGCGTTGAGCGCGTTCAGCAGGTCGGTGTGCTCGAGCGACCGTTGCGGGTCGACCGCTCGTGGGTCGACGGTCTCGTCGGGTGTGAAGGGCAGCGGACGTGCGGTGCGGGCCCGCCGGCGTTGCAGGGAGCGGACCTTGTGGGCGGTGATCGAGAACAGCCAGGTGCGCAAGGACGAGCGGCCCTCGAACTGCGGCAGCGCCGTCCACGCGGCGGCGAACGCCTCCTGGACGCAGTCCTCGGTGTCCTCTGGATCATCGAGCATGCGCCGGGCGTAGCGGTAGAGGGCCGGCCCGTGCCGGTGCACGATCGCCCGGAACGCGGCACGGTCGTGCAGCGCCGCCCGTCGGGCGAGCACGGCGTCAGGTGCTCCCTCGTCGTCCATCCCGAGCACTGTCCGGCCGTCGCGCGCAGGACGCATCCGGAAGAAACCTGGCGCGCCGGCGTGACGAACCGGGCCTGGCGGAGACCAACTCTTCGTCACCGTCGCGGCACCCGCCGGCACCGGCCCTCGCCGCGGCACCTGTCGAGAGAGGCCACCATGTCCGAGTCCTCCGCCAAGACCGTCACGGCCGCCGCCGCCACAGCACGCCAGAGCGCGCTGGTGACTCCGGAAGGCACCACCACGATCGCCGACACGGTCGTGAGCAAGATCGCGGGCATCGCCGCGGGCGAGGTCAGCGGCGTGTACGCGCTGGGTGGCGGTGCCGCCCGGGCGCTCGGGACGCTCCGCGAACGCATCCCCGGCGCCCGCACCAACCACGCGCAGGGCGTGTCGGTCGAGGTCGGCGAGACCGAGGCCGCGGTCGACCTGGACCTCGTCGCCGAGTACGGCGTGTCGATCACCGACCTCGCCAACGGGATCCGCCGCAACGTGATCAGCGCGGTCGAGCGGATGACCGGGCTGCGGGTCGTCGAGGTGAACGTCGCCGTCAACGACGTGCACCTGCCGCAGGACGACCCGCAGCCGGCGCCGCCGCAGGAGCAGCGCGTCCAGTGAGCGACCTGCCCGGGCGTGAGCCGCTCGTCACGAGAGCCGTCGTCACCGACGTCCCGCCACCCGACTCGGTCGCCGAGCTCGTGGCCGCGGTGGTGCTCGCCGTGCCCGGGGTGGTGCGGCTGCACGGCGGCCCGTTCGGCGGCCTCGGGACGTACCTGCCGGGTCGCCGCGTGACGGGGGTGCGGATCGACGACGGCGGCACCGAGGTCCACGTCGTCGTCTCGGCGACGGAGCCCGTCGTGGTCACCGCGGGGCGCGTCCAGCGCGCGGTGTCCGCGGTCGCGCCCATGCCCGTGCGGGTGCACGTCGACGACATCGACCTGCCTGACATCTCGACGGAGGAGTGACCATGTCATCTGCTGCCATCGGCCTGTTCGCCGGCCTGCTGCTCGCGCTGGTCGCCGCGGTCGGCGGGTTCGTCATGTTCCTGCTCGCCCTGGTGCTGGGCGGTGTCGGGCTCGCGGTCGGCCTGGCCGTGGACGGCCGTCTCGACGTGAGCGGC
The DNA here is from genome assembly GCF_017744555.1 of Cellulomonas sp. GTDB lineage: Bacteria > Actinomycetota > Actinomycetes > Actinomycetales > Cellulomonadaceae > Cellulomonas. Next base: position 302,676 of record NZ_JAGIBD010000001.1, read on the forward strand.
ATGCTGACGGGCCGCCGCCGTGCCTGACGACGTCGCCGTGCCTGACGACGCCGCGGTGCGTGACGGCGCCGCCGTGCCTGACGACGCCGCCGCCGGGCGGGGCTCGCTGACCATCGCCGACCGTGCGCTGACCGCCATCACGCGGCAGGTCGCGCAGGAGGTCCCGGGCGTCGCGTCGCAGGAGCACGCCGGGACCGTCGAGCGCACCCTGGGTCGCGGCTTCCCCCGGGTGTTCTGGCGGCGCGCGGGCGACCACGCCTCCGTGGGCGTGGAGATCGCCCTGCTCTGGCCCGCCTCGGCGGCGCACGTCACGACCGCCGTGCAGGACGCCGTGGCGCGCGAGCTCGAACGGCAGGCGGGGCAGCAGGTCGGTCGGGTCGACGTGCGGGTGCGCGACGTGGTGCGCCCCGCCGCGGCTCGGCCGGTGGCGAGGGTGCGATGACGGAGCTGCAGCAGCCGCCGATGACGTTCGCCCCCGCCCGGGACGCGACCCGGACCGCCCGCGCGGGCTGGCTCGGCATCGTCCTGGCGGTGCTCGTCGTCACGCTCGGCGTGCTGTGCGTCCGCGAGGCGCTCGTGGCCGACGCGCGCATCGACGGGCGCCCGTGGCTCGCCCCCGCGGTCGACGGGCTCGACGGTCTGGGGCCGTCCGTGGCGCTCGCGGCGACCGGTGTCGTCGTGGCGCTGGTCGGTCTGTGGCTCGTGCTGCAGGCGTTCGGCCGGCGCCGGCGCACGAGGCTGCCGGTCTCGGTCCCGGGGTCCGCGGCGGGAGCGCCGACCGGCACCACGATCGGGGTCGTCGACGCCGCGAGGCTCGCGAGGGTCGCGGCCCTCGACGTCGACGACGTGCTCGACGCGCGTGCGACGGCGAACCGCCGGACGGTGACCGTGACCGTGACGGTCCCTCCTGGCGTCCAGGTCGACGCGCCGGTGCGGACTGCGGTCGCCGCCCAGCTCGCACCCCTGTCGACGCCGCCGAGCATCAAGGTCGTCAGCAGGGTCAGCGAGGGGCTGCGGACCGGAGGGATCGCGCCATGAGGCGTTCGGTGCTCGCCGTCGACCGGGTCCTCCTGCTGCTGCTCGGCCTCGTCCTGGTGGTCGCGGGCGTCGCGGCGGTCGGCTGGCAGGTCGGGTTCCTCCGGGACGTCTGGCCGTCCGCGCCCGACCAGGTGGGCGTCGACTCGACGCAGGTGACCGGGGCGTCGAGCTACCCGCTGCTGCTCGCCCTCGCTGGGGTGGTTCTCGTGGTCCTCGGCCTGTGGTGGCTGCTCGCCCACCTGCCGCGCAGGTCGGTCGGGCCCCTGCGGCTGCCCGCCGGCGGGCGGCCCGGGCGTCTGCAGGTCGATCCCGGCCCGGCGGTCGCCGCCGCCGCCGAGGTGCTGGCCGAGGACCCCGACGTGCGGGCGGCGGGCGGCGCGGTGCTGCGCGACCGCGGCGAGCTGGTCGTGCGGCTGCGGACGACCGTGGAGCCGACGGCCTCGCTGCCGGACGTCGTGGCGACCTGCGACCGCGTGCTGGCCGACCTGTCGCGTGTGCTCCCCGCCGACCAGCTCCGTTCACGCGTCGAGATCAGCGTCCTGCGGAAACCGACGGACGAGCCGCGCGTGCGCTAGGGACGCCGCTCGGCCCGCACCGCCCCGACGCGCGCCGACCCGTTGAGGCTGCCGCCGCCGTCGCGAGACGATGTCCTCGCTCCGACCCGGCCAGCGGTGCTGTCGGGACCTGATCGCTCCCCTGAGGAGGTCGTCCGGGATGGACTCGACGGTGCCGGGAATGACGGAGCTCGGATCGGACTGGCGCGTCGTCGACGGTGTGGCGGCGGCATGGTTCGACGCGCCGTCGCTCAGGGAAGGGGCCGCGCTCGCCGCGCGGGTCGTGGCGCTGTCCGCCGAGATCCCGGTCGACGTGCGTGCGTCGGGCGTGCGGGTGCGCCTCGGCTCCGACGAGCACGCGCCGGCCGTGTCGGCGGCCGCACGCGAGCTCGGGCTGACCGCGGACCCGGCCGCCCTGCAGCACCTGAGCGTCGGGTTCGACTCGCCCGACCCGGGTGCCGTCATGCCGTTCTGGCAGCGCGCCCTCGACTACGCCCCGACGCGGGACGGCGACCTGGCGGACCCGCTGCACCGCGACCCGGAGCTCCGGTTCCGGCTGTCGGACGATCCCCGGCCGTTGCGCAACCGCGTCCACCTCGACGTCGTCCGGCCGGCGTCGGCGGTCGAGCGGGCGGCGGGCCTCGGTGAGCCGTTCGGCGCGTTCGGGGTCTGCCACGCCGACGCCGACGGCAACGAGGTCGACCTCGTCCCGGGTGACGCGCTCGACGAGCAGGGCCGGACGGCCGACTGGCAGGCGGTGTTCAGCGCGATCGCCTGCTACCGCGTCACGTCGCCGGCGCAGCAGGCCGAGGTGGCCGCCGCCGCGGCGGCGCTGGCCGACGGCGCCGGGTACCCGCTGCTGGTCGACCTGCGTCCCGGGTACGTGGTCCTCGACACCGGCAAGGACCGGTGGGACGCCGACGCGCACGGGCTCGACCTCGACTTCACCGGGCTCGCCCAGCGGCTCCAGACCGCGGCCCGCGAGCTCGGTGCCACGGCGGACCCGGCGGCGCCGCGCTTCGTCCAGCTCTACTTCGACGCCGCCGACGTCGCCGCGGTCCGCGCGTTCTGGGTCGCCGCGCTCGGGTACGTCCACGACCGGCGCACCAAGCTCACCGACATCGTCGACCCGCGGCAGCTCAACCCCGTGCTCGCGTTCCAGGAGATCGACGTCGCGGACACCGAGCGGCGGCAGCAGCGCAACCGGATCCAGGTGGAGCTCGCCGTTCCGGCGGACCTCGCGCAGGCGCGCGTCGCGGCGGCGGTCGCGGCCGGAGGGCGCGTGCTCGACGAGTCCGTGGGCCGGCGGCGGGTCGCGGACCCCGAGGGCAACGAGCTGGTCGTCGTCAGCGTGTGACGGGCACGCACGACGAAGGCCGGACCCGGTCGTGGGTCCGGCCTTCGTCGTGTCGCCAGGTGCGGAGCGCCGGGGCGGGCGCCCGCAGGCTCAGAGCACGCCGCGACGGCGACGGCCCGAGACGGCCGCGACGAACACGGCGGCCAGGCCGACCTGCAGCAGGAGCTCGATCCAGTCGACGCCGTTCGTGTTCTGCACGCCGATGAGCGACGCGAGCCACGTGCCGACCAGCGCCGCGACGATGCCGACCACGACGGTCAGGAGGGCCGAGATGCGCTGCCGGCCGCGCACCACGAGACGGCCCAGGATGCCGATGATCGCGCCGATGATGATCGCGCTGATGATGCCTTCGGGGGTCATGTTGAACTCCTTGACAGTGAGGGGTTCGATCCGGTAACGGAGAACGTAGGGGACATTCCGTCGGAGCGCGCGCCGAAACAGCGCGACCTGGACGCACGTCACACCGCGACCCGGGGCATAGCGGTCGATAACCGGACGAATCGGGCCGCGCCCGGGTCGCAGGGCCCGGACGCGTGCGACGGCCTGGATGGCATGATGACGCGGTGCCGCCCGACCAGCCCCGCTCCGGCCCCGGAGCACTGGTCGCGAGGATCAAGGCGTGGGTGGACCCGCTCGTCGTCATGATCGTCACGGTCCTCGTGCTGGGCCTGGTCGTGCCGGCCCGTGGCGACGTCGCCGACGTCCTCGAGGTCGTGCGGACCGCCGCGATCGTCCTGCTGTTCTTCCTCTACGGCGCCCGCATGGCGACCGGCGAGGTGTGGGCGGGCCTGCGCAACTGGCGCCTGCAGGGGTCGATGCTCGCCGCGACGTACGTCGTGTTCCCCGTGCTCGGCCTGCTCGCGCAGCTGCTGCCCGACGACGTCCTCGCGCCCGAGCTGAAGACGGGCGTGCTGTACCTGTCGCTCCTGCCGTCCACCGTGCAGGCGTCCGTCGTGTTCACGTCGGTCGCGCGTGGCAACGTCGCGGGCGCCATCACGGGCGCGACGATCTCGAACGTCGCGGGCATCGTCCTGACGCCACTGCTCGTCGGTGTGCTCATGACGCGCACGAGCGGCCCGACCGGCGGGTCCGTGTCCGGGATCCTGTGGCAGCTGCTCCTGCCGTTCGCGGCCGGGCAGGTGGCCGAGCGGTGGATCGGCGGGTGGGTCCGGGCGCACCCGCGCCTCACCCGGTTCACCGACCGTGGCACGATCGTCGTCGTCGCGTACACGTCGGTGAGCGAGGCCACCGTCTCGGGCGCGTGGGACCACGTCACGGTCGTCGCGCTCGTGCTGCTGCTCGCCGTGTGCGCCGTCATGCTCGCGATCATGCTGACGGTCACGTGGACGGGCGGCGGCAGGCTCGGCCTGGACCGGCCCGACCGGATCGCTCTGCTCATGTGCGGCTCGAAGAAGAGCCTCGCCACGGGCCTGCCGATGGCGTCCGTGCTGTTCTCGCCCGCGCTCGCCGCGAGCGTCGCGCTGCCCGTCATCGCGTTCCACCAGCTGCAGCTCGCGACATGTGCGGTCGTCGCGCGCCGCCTCGCCCGGGAGGTCGAGTAGCGTGCGCTGCGACGTCCCGCCCGTCGTCACCGCCCGAGGAGCCCCGTGCCCGACGTGATCTCGCTGATCCCCCGCCCCACCACGCTCGACGTGACCGGCGGCGAGCCGTTCGCGCTCGCGGAGGGCACCACCGTCGTCGTCGAGAGCCGACCCGAGCTCATCTCGGTGGGCGTGCTTGCGGCCGACCTGCTGGGGCGCGTGACCGAGCACCCGGTCGAGGTGCGGTACACGGGCGGGGAGGGTCCCCGCACGGTGTGGCTGCGGCTCGTCGAGTCGCTGCCGCCGGGCGACGAGGCGTACCGCGTCGTCGTGCGGCCCGAGCGGGTCACGATCGACGCCCGCACCCCCGCGGGCCTCGTCCACGGGATCGTCACGCTGCGCCAGCTCGTGACCCCGGAGCTCACCGTCCCGGCGGTCCGGATCGAGGACTCGCCCCGGTTCGGCTGGCGCGGGCTGTCGATCGACGTCGCACGCCACTTCATCCAGGTCCGCGACCTCAAGGTCGTCATCGGGCTCATGGCGCACTACAAGCTCAACGTGCTGCACCTGCATCTCACCGACGACCAGGGCTGGCGCCTGCACCTGCCGTCGCGCCCGCAGCTCACCGAGCGCGCGAGCGGCACGTCCGTCGGCGGCGACCCCGGCGGGTTCTACACCGCCGAGCAGTACGCCGACCTCGTCGCGTACGCGGCCGCCCGGGGGATCCGGGTGGTCCCGGAGATCGACGTCCCGGGGCACGTCAACGCCGCGACCCACACGTACGGCGACCTCAACCCGGACGGCGAGCCGACCGACGAGTACACGGGCATCGAGGTCGGGTTCAGCCGGCTGCACGCCGACCTGCCCGCGACCGGCCGGTTCCTCACCGACGTGTTCACCGACCTCGCCGCGATGACGCCCGGCGACTTCGTGCACATCGGCGGCGACGAGGTCCTCACGATGGAGCGCGAGGAGTACGCCGACCTCGTCGGACAGGCGGCCGCGGCCGTCCGGGCGCAGGGCAAGCGCGTCGTCGGGTGGCAGGAGATCGCGCACACTGCGCTCGAGCCCGGCACCGTCGTCCAGTACTGGGACCCGCGCGTCGACCCCGCACCGTTCGTCGCCGCCGCGCAGGCCGGTGCGTTGTTCCTCATGTCGCCGGGCTCGAAGACGTACCTCGACATGAAGTACGACGCGACCACCGAGCTCGGCCTCGAGTGGGCCGGGCACATCGAGCTGCGCGACGCCTACGACTGGGAGCCCACCGCGATCATCGAGGGCCTCCCGGCGGAGTCCGTCATCGGGGTCGAGGCCGCCGTGTGGACCGAGACGCTCAAGGACCTGGACGACCTCACGGCGATGCTGCTGCCGCGGCTGGCCGCCGTCGCGGAGGTCGCGTGGTCCGCCCCCGAGCACCGCGACTGGGACGGGTTCCGGACCCGCGTGGCCGGGCACGGGCCGTTCTGGGACCGGTTCGGGTTCCCCTGGCACCGCAGCCCGCAGGTGGACTGGAGCTGAGGCCCACGCCTGGATCCGTCAGATCCAGGTGGTGAGCCACATGTGCGCGTGCCAGAACCAGTACGGCACCACCATGGCCGTCCAGATCGGGTAGAAGAACGCCCCCACCACGACGGCGAGCCCGACGATCGCGCCCACGACCCCGACGGCCCACCGCCTCGCCCGCGGGTCGAGCTCGTCCTTCGGCCCGACGACGAGCGTGAACACGTAGACGAGCGTGAGTACCATCCACGGCACGAACGCGATCGAGTAGAACGTGAAGATCGTGCGGTTCGGGTACATGAACCATGGCAGCCAGCCCGCGATGATGCCCGACAGCACCGCGAACGCCCGCCAGTCCCGGAATCGGACCAGCCAGACGACCGCGACGAGGATCGCCGCCGTCGCGCACACCCACAGCACCGGGTTGCCGATCGCCGTGATGGCCTGCGAGCACTGCGACGCACCGCACGCGTCCTGCGCCTGCTGGCCGGACAGCCCGGAGATCTCGGGCGGGTAGAACATCGACGTCGGCCGCCACTGCACGAGCCAGCCGAGCGGGTGCGACGCGTAGCTGTGCGGCGTGTCGAGGCCCGTGTGGAACGCCCACATGTCCTGGTGGTACTTCCACAGCGACCGCAGCGGTGCGGGCAGCCACGTGACGCCCTGACCCGGGTTGTCGGCCGCCCACTGCCGCCCGTACGCGAGCGGGTGGACCAGCCACGACGTCCACGTCGCGACGTACGTGACGGCCGCGATGCCGACCATCGCGACACCGGCGACGATGCCGTCCCGGCGGATGCCCGCCCAGAACCAGCTGCGCACCCCGACCGTCCGCCTCGCGGTGACGTCCCACGCGACCGTCATCAGGCCGAAGACGGCGAGGAAGTACAGGCCGGACCACTTCGTGCCGATCGCCAGACCGAGCAGCAGCGCCGCCGCGAGGCGCCACCACCGCCAGCCCAGCCGCGGACCGACGCCGAGGTCGCCGCCCGCGTCGAGCACCACGGCCGCGCGGTCAGCGAGCCGCCGCCGCGCCTGCTCGCGGTCCAGCAGCAGCGCACCGAACGCCGCGAGGACGAAGAACATGAGGAACGGGTCGAGCAGGCTCACGCGCGACATCACGATCGCCTCGCCGTCGACCGCGAGCAGCACGCCGGCGACCACGCCCCACGCCGTCGACGAGAACAGCCGCCGCGCGACCCGGACGAGCAGGAGCACCGCGAGCGTCCCGAACACCGCCGCCGCGAGCCGCCACGCCGCCGAGCTGCCGACGCCGCCGCCGAGCTGGATGCCCAGCCCGATGAGCCACTTGCCGACCTGCGGGTGCACCACGTACTCCGCGGCCGTGCCCAGCCCGGACGCGTCACCCGCCTCGAACGCCGCGTTCGGGTCCGACGGCCACGCGGCCTCGTACCCGCGCTTGATGAGCGACCAGCCGTCCTTGACGTAGTACGTCTCGTCGAACACGAGGCTGTGCGGGCGCCCCAGGTCCCACAGGCGCAGCACACCCGCGAACACCGTCACCCCGAGCGCCCACAGCCAGCCGGTCAGGCGGGCGCGCGGGGTCGCGTCGAGCGCGAGGGCGTCGGCGCCGACCAGGCGGCGCAGCAGCCGGTCGCGCGTGGGGAGGTCTGCGTCGGGGTCCGGGTCCTCGACCTGCGCCGGGTCCTCGACCTGCGCCGGGTCCTCGACCTGCGTGGGCTCCCTGACCTGCGTGGGCTCCTCGACGGGCGCGGTCGCCTCGACGGGCTGCGCGTGCGCGTCGTCGCCCGACGGCGCGGGCTCGTCGTGGGGCTCGGGCACGTCGTGGGGCGCGGGCGGCGTCACGACGTCGTCGTCGGACGGGGCAGCCAGCACGGCGTCGTCGTCTCGGGTGGGCGGCACGCGGTCATCGTAGGGGTGACCGCTGTGCAGGGGCAGTGCTTCTCCCGGCCGGATCGGGGCCTCGTCGGACCCGCCCGCCGCGGTCGTCGGGAGCGTGCCGCGCGAGGTGGCAGGCTGGCGGGGTGAGCGCCACCGCACCCGGACCGGGCCGTCTGGTCCTCGCCGCGACCCCGATCGGCAACGTCGACGACGCGTCGGAGCACCTGCGGCGGCTGCTCGCGGAGGCCGACGTCGTCGCCGCCGAGGACACCCGCCGCACGCGCGCGCTCGCGGCCCGCATGGGTGTGGAGATCGGCGGCCGCGTGGTCAGCCACCACGAGCACAACGAGGCCGAGCGCTCGGCGGACCTGCTCGACGTGGTCGCGGGCGGCGGCACGGTCGTCGTCGTCACGGACGCCGGGATGCCCGCGGTGTCCGACCCCGGGTTCCGTGTGGTGACCGCCGCGGTCGCCGCCGGGCTGCCGGTCACGGCGGCCCCCGGCCCGAGCGCGGTGCTCACGGCGCTCGCCCTGTCGGGACTGCCGACGGACCGGTTCTGCTTCGAAGGGTTTCTGCCGCGGCGGCCCGGCGAGCGGGCGCGGGCGCTCGCGGACCTGGCCGACGAACGCCGGACCATGGTGTTCTTCGAGGCGCCGCACCGGCTCGACGACGTGCTCGCCGCGATGGTCGACGCGTTCGGGGCCGACCGTCCGGCGGCGGTGTGCCGCGAGCTCACGAAGACGTACGAGGAGGTGCGCCGCGGGCCGCTCGCGGAGCTCGTCGCGTGGGCGGCCGAGGGGGCGGTGCGCGGGGAGATCGTCGTGGTCGTCGGGGGAGCGGTCCGCGCCACGTCGGCGAGCACGGCCGACCTCGTCGCGGAGGTGCTCGCCCGGGCGGACGCCGGCGAACGGCTGAAGGACGCGGTCGCCGAGGTCGCCACGGTCGCCGGCGTCGCCAAGCGCGACCTCTACGCCGCGGCCCTGGCAGCCCGCTCCCGCTGACCGCGACCCGCCGTCGACATGCCGACCCCCCGCCCTCGCTGGGAGGATCGACGCGGAGGTGTGCCATGCGTCCTGTCGGGTACTGGCTCAAGGTCGTCGACCGGCTCATCGAGTCCGGCTTCGAGGAGGTCCTCGCGCGTGACGGGCTGACGCGCCGGCACTGGCAGGTCCTCAACGTGGTGCACGCAGGACCGGCCGACGAGGCGGCCGTCGCCCAGGTGCTGGCCGCGTTCGAGCCGTCGTTCGAGGGCCCCGCCGGATCCGGCGAGCTGACGCTCCTCACGTCGCGCCGCTGGCTGCGTCGCGAGCCCGAGGGGTACGTGTTCACCGAGGACGGCGAAGAGCACTTCCGGGTGCTCGAGGAGCGGGTCGCGGCCTTCCGCCAGGCCGTGGTCGAGGGCGTCTCCGAGCAGGACTACGCGACGGCGATCGGGGTGCTCGAGCAGGTGGCCCGCAACCTCGGCTGGTCGGTGGACGCGGAGGGCACGGGCATCGAGCAGCACGCCCTCTGAGCCCCGGGCGCCTCAGTCGAGGTCGGTCGACGACACGAGCTGCGCCCCCGCGGCGCGCATCTCCTCGCGCGCCGCGGCACCCTGGTCGGGCGTCACGGGCACGGTGAGGTCGGTCAGCACCCGGGTGCGCAGGCCGAGGGCGATCGCGTCGAGCGCCGTCGAGCGCACGCAGTGGGACTCCGCGATGCCGACCACGTCGACGTCGGTGACCTGCGCGTCCCGCAGGATCTGCGCGAGTCCGCGGCCCTCCCCGTCGACCCCCTCGAACCCGGAGTAGGCGGCCGCGAACTGGCCCTTCTTCACGCTCGCGTCAGGCCCCAGCTCGGACAGCGCGGGGTGCAGCTCGGCCTCGGTGGTGCCCGCGACGCCGTGCGGCGGCCACGTGTCGACGTAGTCGGGCGTCTCGCTGAAGTGGTCGCCCGGGTCGACGTGCCAGTCCTGCGTGGTCACGACGAGCGCGTAACGGTCGCGGTGGGCCGCCGCGTAGTCGGCGACGCCGAGCGCCACGGCGTTGCCGCCGTCGACGCCGAGAGCGCCGCCCTCGCAGAAGGTCGGCTGCACGTCGACCACGAGGAGCGCGCGGCGCTCGGTGCTGCTGTCGTCGGGGCCGGGTGTCGTGGTCATGGTGGCGCCTCCTTCGTCCCACCTTCGCACGTCCGGCGGCGTGCGCGACCAGTGGTGACGCCCCGGTCCTGGGCCGTTCTCGCGGTGGCGGCACGTGCCCGTCGTGTGTTCCGCTGAGGCATGGCTGTCGCGGCGTCGCGCCCGACGGGCCCGTCGCGGACCCGCCGGGCCGCGGCCTGCCTGGTCGCGGCGTGTGCCCTCGCCCTGACGGCGTGCACCGCGGACGACGGGGGTTCGGGCGCGTCGCCCCCGCCGGCCACCACGGCCCCGGCCGGCCCGTCCGCCACCGGCCCGTCCGGCCCTGCGACGCTGCAGGTCACCGACGTGCGCGAGATCGCCCGCGACCTCGACGTCCCGTGGGCCCTGGCCTTCCTGCCGACCGGCGACGCGCTCGTCACGCTCCGCGACGCTGCGTCCCTCGTCGTCGTGACGGCCGACGGTGCCACGACCCCGGTCACGGGCCCGGGCGCCGACCAGCTGACCCGCGAGGTCGTCCCGGGCGGCGAGGGCGGTCTGCTCGGCGTCGCGGTGCTGGGCGGTGGCACGGGCGGCGGTCCCGTCGACGTCGCCCTGTACGCGACGGCCGCCGACGACAACCGCGTGCTGCGCGGCACGCTCGACGGCACCACGCTCGGCGAGCTCCGCCCGGTGCTCACCGGCATCCACAAGGCACGCAACCACGACGGCGGCCGGCTCGCGGTCGGTCCCGACGGCTACCTGTACGTGTCGACGGGTGACGCGGCGAACCCGCCCGACGCGCAGGACCCGGGCTCGCTCAACGGCAAGATCCTGCGCATCACGCCCGACGGCGACCCGGCGCCGGGCAACCCCGACCCCGACTCGCGGGTGTGGAGCCTCGGCCACCGCAACGTGCAGGGCATCGGCTGGTCGGCGGACGGCCGGATGTTCGCCTCCGAGTTCGGCCAGAACACCTGGGACGAGCTCAACGTGATCGTGCCCGGCGGCAACTACGGGTGGCCGACCGTCGAGGGCACGGGCGGCACCGACGACGGCTTCGTCGACCCCGTCGCGACCTGGGCCACGTCGGACGCGTCGCCCAGCGGGCTCGCGGTCACCGACGAGGGCGTGTACCTCGCGGCCCTGCGCGGCCGGCGGCTGTGGCGGGTCCCGCTGACCCCGGACGGCGTGGGTGAGCCGCAGGCGCTGCTCACCGGAGAGCACGGGCGGCTGCGCGCCGTGGCGGTCGCGCCGGACGGGTCGCTGTGGGTCATGACGAACAACACGGACGGGCGCGGCGACCCCTCGCCGGGCGACGACAGGATCCTGCGGGTCTCCCTCGGATGACTCTGTCGATTGCGGTCGGGGCCGCACGTCGCCAGGGTGATCGGGCGAGTGCCCCGACCACGACGAGGAGGAACTTCCATGCGGTACCTGATGCTGGTCTGCACCGACCCCACGGCCGAGCCCTACGTCCGCGAGGAGGACACCATCGAGCAGTGGGTCGAGGAGAACGACCGCCTCGGTCGGCGGATGCTCGGCGACCGACTGCGCCCCGCGGCCGAGTCCCGCGTGGTCCGGGTGCGGCAGGGCGGCACGCTCGTGACCGAGGGCCCGTTCGCGGAGCTCGGCGAGCAGATCGCCGGGTTCGACATCCTCGACTGCCAGGACCTCGACGAGGCGGTCGAGGTCGCGTCGACGCACCCGATGGCCCGGTTCGGGCTCCTCGAGCTGCGGGAGTTCTGGGGGTTCGACGAGTCGTAGGGCGCTCCGCGGGGCACGCAGGACACGGGGGCCGGGACGCGCGACACGCCGTCCCGGCCCCCGTTTTCGCGCGCCACGCGGCGACGGTCGCACGCGGAGGTTTGCCGCATCAGTACCCTTTGCCCGGCCGGGGGGTTCTGCCCGCCGAGCCGTGAGGTGCGCCCGATGTCCACCGACCGCCGCATCGCCCCGGGCCCGCACCGCCGCCACGCGAACCGCTACGACCGCCGTCCCGACCGCCGCCGACGTCCCCACGAGGTGCCCATGCCCCCGAAGCTGAAGACCCTCCTGATCTGGGTCATCGCGATCTTCCTGGTCTACGCGATCGTCACGAGCCCCGACCGCGCCGCGGACCTGGTCAAGGCCCTGTGGGACATGATCACCGGCGCGTTTGCGAGCTTCGGCCGGTTCTTCGCGAGCCTGACCGAGTGACGTGACGACGCACGACCACCGCGTCGGGCACCACAGCGTGCGCCGCTACGTGCTGCCCGACGAGCGCGTGGTGCTGGCCGTGCGGCACCACTGGGCCAAGCTCGTCGAGCCGGTCGTGACGACCGTCGTCGCGTTCGTCGTCGTCGCGTGGCTCGTCGACGCCGCGGGCCGGGCGGTCGGCGACACCGCCGACTGGATCTGGTGGCTGTGGTTCGTGGTGCTCGCGCGGCTCGGCTGGCGAGTGCTCGAGTGGCGCACCGAGTGGTTCGTCGCGACCGACAAGCGGATGCTCCTGCTGCACGGGCTCATCACCCGGAACGTCGCGATGATGCCGCTCGGCAAGGTCACCGACATGAGCTACCAGCGCTCGGTGCTCGGCCGCGTGCTCGGCTACGGGGAGTTCGTCCTGGAGTCGGCCGGCCAGGACCAGGCGATGCACCGGATCACGTGGGTCGCGCACCCCGACACCACGTACCGCGACCTGTGCGCGACGATCTTCACGTCGCCGTGGACCGCGCTGGGCGCCCCGGGCAAGGCGCCGGTCTCCGGACCGCCGGCCCCACCCCGGGGACCGGGTCCCGACGCGGGCGCCGCCGACCGGCCCCGGTTCCTGCCGGGCACCCCGCCTGCCGGCCGTCCCGTCGACTGGCCGCCCCGCCCGGGCGAGCCGGGCCCGGAGCCGTCCGACACGCAGCCGATCCCCGTCCGCGTCGTGCCGGGCCGGCCCGCGGCCGACGCCGAGCGCGGCTGGTCCGTGTCCGACTCCCCGGCGACGTTCGTGCCCGTCGACCCCGACGCGACGGGCGGACGCACCGACCGGGGGCCCGGGTCGCTCACCTAGGATCGGGCCCATGTCCCGCATCCTGTCGGCCGTCGCGTGGCCCTACGCGAACGGTCCCCGCCACATCGGTCACGTCGCCGGCTTCGGCGTCCCCTCGGACGTCTTCTCCCGCTACATGCGGATGGCGGGCCACGACGTGCTCATGGTGTCGGGCACGGACGAGCACGGGACGCCGATCCTCGTGCAGGCCGAGAAGGAGGGCGTGAGCCCGCAGGCGCTCGCGGACCGCTACAACCGGGTCATCGTCGAGGACCTCACGCAGCTCGGGCTGTCGTACGACCTGTTCACGCGGACGACGACGCGCAACCACTACGCGGTCGTGCAGGAGATGTTCCGCACGGTGCACCGCAACGGCTACATGGTCGAGCAGCAGACCATGGGCGCGATCAGCCCGAGCACGGGCCGCACGCTGCCCGACCGCTACATCGAGGGCACGTGCCCCATCTGCGGCTACGACGGCGCGCGCGGCGACCAGTGCGACAACTGCGGCAACCAGCTCGACGCGATCGACCTCATCAACCCGAAGAGCCGCATCAACGGCGAGACGCCCAAGTTCGTCGAGTCGACGCACTTCTTCCTCGACCTGCCGGCGTTCGCGCAGGCCCTCGAGGCGTGGCTGCGCACGCGCGAGGGCTGGCGCCCGAACGTGCTGAACTTCAGCCTCAACCTCATCGACGACATGCGTCCGCGCGCCATGACGCGGGACATCGACTGGGGCATCCCCGTGCCGCTCGCCGGGTGGGAGGACAACCCGAACAAGCGTCTGTACGTGTGGTTCGACGCGGTCATCGGGTACCTGTCGGCGTCGATCGAGTGGGCGCGCCGCACCGGCGACCCCGAGGCGTGGCGCGGCTGGTGGAACGACCCCGAGGCCCTGTCGTACTACTTCATGGGCAAGGACAACATCACGTTCCACTCGCAGATCTGGCCCGCGGAGCTCATGGGCTACGACGGCCGCGGGAACAAGGGCGGCACGCCCGGCCCGTACGGGAACCTCCAGCTGCCCACCGAGGTCGTGAGCAGCGAGTACCTCAACGTCGGCGGCCAGCAGTTCAGCTCGTCGCGCGGCGTCGTGATCTACGTGCGCGACATGCTGTCCCGCTACCAGCCCGACGCGCTGCGGTACTACCTGTCGATCGCGGGCCCGGAGACGCAGGACGTCGACTTCACGTGGGCCGAGTTCAAGCGCCGGACCAACGACGAGCTCGTCGCGGGCTGGGGCAACCTGGTGAACCGCACGGCGAACCTCATCCACAAGAACTTCGGCGAGATCCCGACGGCGGGCGAGGTGCAGGAGGTCGACGCGACGCTGCTCGCGGCGTCGCGCGACGGGTTCACCAAGGTCGGCGACCTGCTGGGCGGGCACCGCAACCGCGCGGCGATCGGCGAGGCGATGCGCGTGGTCCAGGAGGCCAACCGGTACATCTCCGAGACGGAGCCGTGGAAGCTCACGACCGACCGCGAGCGCCTCGGCACGGTGCTGCACACGGCCGCGCAGGTCATCGCGGACGCGAACACGATGCTCGCGCCGTTCCTGCCGTTCGCCGCGCAGCAGGTGCACGAGACGTTCGGCGGCACGGGCACGTTCGCGCCGCAGCCGCGGATCGACGAGGTCACGGACCTGGACGACGACACCCGCACGTACCCGGTGATCACCGGCGACTACCGCGAGGGTGCCCGCTGGGCGTCCGTGCCGGTCGTCCCCGGCACGCCGGTCGCGAAGCCGACGCCGGTGTTCACGAAGCTCGACGACGCGATCGTGGAGCAGGAGATCGCCCGCGCCGAGCAGGCCTGACACCGGTGGCGCGGTCGCGCAGCCGCGAGCGGGGCTGGCCGCCGGCCCCTGACGCCCTGCCGTTCCCCGTCGTCGACAACCACACGCACCTCGAGTCGGTGCTGGGGTGGGTCGCGGACGGGTGGCACGGACGTGCGGACGACGCGCGTGCGGACGACGGGCGTGCGGACGACGAGCGTGCGGACGACGGCGCGGGAGTGCGCGAAGACCCCGCGCCGCCCGCCGCCCCGCCGACGCTCGACGACCACCTCGCCCGGGCCGCGTCGGTCGGCGTGACCCGCATGGTCCAGGTCGGCTGCGACCTCGACGCGGTGACGTGGACGGACGAGGTCGTGCGCGCCCGCCCGGAGCTGGTGGGCGCCGTCGCGATCCACCCCAACGAGGCCGTCCTGCACGCGGGTGTGCACGAGGTGGCGCCCGACGGCCTCGACCCCGACCCGCAGGAGCGCCATGCGACGAGCCTCGACGACGCGCTCGCCCGCGTCGCTGAGGTCGCGCGCACCAACCCCCGCGTCCGCGCGATCGGCGAGACCGGGCTCGACTTCTTCCGGGCCGGCCCGCGCGGCCGCGAGATGCAGCGCGCAGCGTTCCGGGCGCACGTCGCGCTCGCCAAGGAGCTGGGGCTCGCGCTGCAGATCCACGACCGGGACGCGCACCAGGACGTCGTCGACGTGCTGCTGCGCGACGGCGCCCCGGAGCGCACGGTGTTCCACTGCTTCTCGGGTGACGTGGCACTGGCGCGGACGGCGGCGGAGCACGGGTGGTTCTGCTCGTTCGCCGGTCCGGTGTCGTTCGGGGCGAACGACGAGCTGCGCGCGGCGCTGCGGGAGGTGCCACCCGACCTCGTCCTGGTCGAGACCGACGCGCCGTACCTCACGGTGCACCCGTTCCGGGGCCGACCCAACGCCCCGTACCTGCTGCCGGGCACCGTGCGGACGGTCGCGGAGGTGACGGACCGGCCGCTCGAGGAGGTCTGTCGGGTCCTTGCGGCGACCTCCGAGCGGGTGTACGGCACGTGGTGATCGGCCCTCCGAGGGGACCGGACGGTGGACCCTGGCTGTCGGCCGGGTCACGGATCGGTTACGGTCGGACGGGCGTCCACCTCGGGCGTCTGCGGACGGGGGTCACCGACCCGTCCGCGGCCTGTGTCCGGGCCCTGTCGTGACGCGTCCCGCGTGCGGCACGCCGGCTGGGCGCCCGGCACCGTCGTCGCACCGGAAGGACACCGCGTGAGCCCCGACCGCGAGCGCGCGACCTCTGGTCGCCCCGCCGGTCGTCGTCGCGCGGCGCGCCTCGCGGCGCAGGCGCTGGTCCTCACCCTCGTCGTGGGCGCCACGAGCGCGTTCGCGGTGCTGCACAAGAACGTCACCATCGACGTCGACGGCAAGCCGCGCGACGTGCTGGCGTTCGGCCGGACGGTCGGGGACATCCTCGCGGGCACGAACATCGAGGTCGGCGACCGCGACCTGGTGGCTCCGGGCCTCGACCAGACCGTCGCGCGCGGCGGCCAGATCGTGGTGCGGCACGGGCACGAGATGTCGGTCGAGGTGGACGGCAAGGAGAGCACCGTGTGGACCACGGCGCTGACCGTCGGCGAGGCCGTCGACGGGCTCGGTCTGCGTGACGGCGAGGTCCGCCTCTCGGCGTCGCGGTCGGCGAGCCTGGGCCGCGACATGCTCCGGGTGTCGACCCTCAAGACGATCCACCTGGTGGTGGACGGCCAGGTCATCGACGGCGTGAGCAGCGCGGACACGGTGCGCGACGCGCTGCGGGACATCGGTCTGGTGCTCGAGGAGGGCGACCAGGTGTCGGTCCCGCTCGGCGCGACGGCGGTCGACGGGCTCGTCGTCCTCGTGACGCGGGCCAGCACCGGCGGCGAGACCGTGACCGAGGCGATGCCGTTCGAGACCCAGGAGGTCGAGGACGCAGGGCTCGTCAAGGGCAACAAGGTCATCGCGACCAAGGGCAAGGCCGGCGTCCGCACCACGACGTACGAGCTGCAGGTGGTCGGCGGGGTCGTCGTCGGCCGCACGCCGGTGGCCTCGATCGTGACGACGCCGCCCGTGACGCAGGTGGTCAAGGTCGGCACCGCCGAGCTGCCCGACCCGAGCGTCGTGATCGTCGAACCGGGCAGCGCGCAGGAGATCGGCAAGCAGCTCGCCGCTCAGCGCGGCTGGGGCGACGACCAGTTCGCCTGCCTGCTGGACCTGTGGAACCAGGAGAGCGGCTGGCGGGTCAACGCGCAGAACAAGTCGTCGGGTGCGTATGGCATCCCGCAGGCGCTGCCGGGCTCCAAGATGGCGACCGTCGGGGCCGACTGGCAGACCAACCCGACCACGCAGATCACGTGGGGTCTCAACTACATCGGCGGCCGGTACGGCAACCCCTGCGGTGCGTGGGCGCACCACGAGTCGTCCGGCTGGTACTGACCCGCCCGGCGGGCCCCGCAGCGGGTGATGTGACGTAGATCCCGGTCGCCCGTCCACGTCCGGCGACACGCGACGTGACCTGCGTCGACGCGCACGGACGAATCGGTCAATAGCACATCGACCGCCGTCGAGGGGTTGGAAAACCGATCACGATCCGGTTACGGTCGCGTGTCGCTGTAGCCCGTTCGTGTCATGGCACCCCCGTGTGCCGCCGGACGGGGGAGCGGCGGGCGACACCAGTCGCCCTGACGGCCGGATCGGGGATCCGGGACCGACGGGTGACGCCCTGCGGGGCGTCCGACGTGCACCGAGCAGCACCGCACACCGCCGGGTGCCCTCACGAGGGCACGACCGCCCCCGTGCCCGGGCACCTCGACGGCTGGAGCCCCGTGCAGTTCTCGACCCGCACCCGGAACCCCTTCGCGCGATCCCGCGCCGCATCCCCCGCCGACGGCGCGGGGACGCCCACCGAGCAGGCCACCACGGCCGACCACTCCACCGCAGCGAAGGCCCACGGGTCCGGGCGAGCACGCATCGTGCCCGTCGTCGCCGCTGCCACCGTCCTCGTCCTCGCGGGCGGCACCGCCGCCTTCGCGAAGGCCCAGAAGTCCGTGACGCTCGACGTCGACGGCGAGGTCAGCCACGTCAGCACGTTCGCCGGCTCCGTCGAGGGCCTCCTCGACGACCAGGGCGTCCGGGTGGGCAACCGCGACGAGGTCAGCGCGAGCGGCGGCCTGAAGGAGGGCGCCGAGGTCGTCGTGCGCCACGCCCACCAGGTCACGCTCTCCCTCGACGGCACCGAGCAGGCCGTCTGGACGACGGCGCTCACGGCCGACGAGGCCCTCGACACGTTCGCGAGCCGCGCGGGCTCCGTCGCGCTCGTCGCGTCGCGCTCCGCCGCCGGTGGCCGCCCCGAGATGGCCCTCGACCTCACGCTGCGCGGCCCCGCCGACATCGTCGTGGACGGTGCCGTGCTGCCCGCCCCCGATGCCGACGTCCGCGTCGCCCAGCTCCTCGGCGAGATGGGCGTGACGCTGTCCCCGCTCGACCGCGTCAGCGTGCGGCACGGCGACGACGGTCGCGTGCAGGTCGTCGTCAACCGCGTGGTCGTGCAGGACGTCACGTCCACGCAGGCGGTCCCGTTCGCGAGCAGCACGACGCAGGACCCCGCGCGCTACACCGACCAGCGCCGCACGGTCACGGCCGGCGTCCCCGGCGTCCGCACCGTCGTCGAGACCGTCACCACGGTGGACGGCGTCGAGACGAGCCGCGTGCCCGTCTCGGACCAGGTCACGCAGGCCCCGGTCGACGAGGTCGTCGCGGTCGGCACCAAGGCCCGCCCCGCGGTCGTGAAGACCCCCGCGGCGTCGTCCGGCTCGCCGGTCGTCGCGGGCGGCAGCGCCGACGGCCTGAACTGGGCGGCGCTCGCGCGCTGCGAGTCGGGCGGCAACCCGACGATCGTGTCGAAGAACGGCCTCTACCACGGCCTGTACCAGTTCTCGGTCGGCACGTGGCAGGCGGTCGGCGGCAGCGGTCTGCCGTCGCAGGCCTCGCCCGAGGAGCAGACGGCCCGCGCCAAGATGCTCTACAACCGCTCAGGCGCCGGTCAGTGGCCCGTGTGCGGCAAGAACCTGTTCAGCTGACACCGGCTGCACCCAGCACGTCCCCGCGCCCGCCCACCGTTCGCCGGTGGGCGGGCGCGGTCGTCCCGGCCCGAGGGCGTCGACCGCCTAGGCTCGTCCGCATGCCGACCACCGCCCTGCTGGGGCCTGCGGAGATCCGTGAGCTCGCCGAGCGTGCGGGCGTCCGGCCCACGAAGACGCTCGGGCAGAACTTCGTGCTCGACGCGGGCACGGTCCGCAAGATCGTGCGGCAGGCCGACGTCGCCGCGGGCGAGCGGGTCGTCGAGGTGGGACCCGGCCTGGGGTCGCTCACCCTGGGCCTGCTCGAGGCCGGCGCCGACGTCGTCGCGGTCGAGATCGACCCCGTGCTCGCGCGGCTGCTGCCGTCGACGGTCGCCCGGCACGTCGAGGGCCTGACGGTGACCGAGGTGGACGGCCACGCGGTGCTGCGCGACGCGCACGGCCGTGACCGCCTGACGGTCGTGGTCTCCGACGCGCTCGACGTGCACGAGCTGCCCGGTCCCGCGCCCGTCGCGCTCGTCGCCAACCTGCCGTACAACGTGTCCGTGCCGGTGCTGCTCACGTTCCTCGAGCGGTTCGACTCGCTCGACCGCGCGCTCGTCATGGTGCAGGCCGAGGTCGCCGACCGGCTGGCCGCACCGCCCGGCAGCCGCACGTACGGCGTCCCGTCGGCCAAGGCCGCCTGGTACACGCACGCCCGTCGGACGGCCACGGTCGGGCGCACGGTGTTCTGGCCGGTGCCGAACGTCGACTCCGCGCTCGTGCGGCTCGACCGCCGCGAGCCGCCGACCACGACCGCGACGCGGCAGGAGGTGTTCGCGGTCGTCGACGCGGCGTTCGCGCAGCGCCGCAAGATGCTCCGGCCCGCCCTCGCGACGCTCGCCGGGTCCGCGGACGCGGCGGAGCAGGCGCTCGTCGCCGCGGGCGTCGACCCGCAGGCGCGCGGCGAGCGTGTCGACATCGAGGGCTTCGCCCGGATCGCGGAGCACCTCGTGCCGGTGGTGCCTCCGGCCAGGCCGTCCACCGGCCGACCTGGCAGGGTGGACCCGTGACGTTGACCCCTGTGGCCCCGCTGCCCGAGCACGAGGTCAGGGTCCGCGCGCCCGGCAAGGTCAACCTGTCGCTCCGGGTCGGCCCGCGTGAGGCCGACGGGTACCACCCCGTCCTCACCGTCTTCCAGGCCGTGTCGGTGTTCGAGGAGGTCGTCGCGACCCCGTCGGACGTCCGCGAGCTCACCGTGAGCGGGCCGCAGGCCGAGCTCGTGCCGACCGACGCGTCGAACCTCGCCCTGCGCGCGGCGGCCCTGCTCGCGGAGCGTGCGGGCGTCGACGAGGGCGTCCACCTGCACCTGCACAAGGGTGTCCCGGTCGCCGGCGGCATGGCGGGCGGCTCGGCGGACGCCGCTGCGGCGCTCGTCGCGTGCGACGCGCTGTGGCGCACCGGCCTGGGCCGCGAGGACCTGCTCGAGCTCGCCGCCGAGCTCGGGTCGGACGTGCCGTTCTCGTTCGTGGGCCACACCGCCGTCGGCTCGGGCCGCGGCCACCTGCTGACGCCGGCGCTGAGCCGCGGCGAGTTCCACTGGGCGTTCGCGGTGCAGGACCGCGGGCTGTCCACCGCCGCGGTGTACTCCGCGTACGACGAGCTGTCCGCGGCGGCGGAGCCGCCCGACCCCGAGGGCGACGTGCCGCTCATGCAGGCGCTGCGCGCGGGCGACCCGCGTGCGCTCGGCGCGGCCCTGCACAACGACCTGCAGCTCGCCGCGCTCGAGCTCGACCCGGGCCTCGCGGAGCCGCTCGCGGTCGCGCAGGACGCGGGTGCGCTCGGCGTCGTCGTCTCCGGGTCCGGGCCGACCGTCGCGGCCCTCGCCCGGAGCCGGCAGCACGCGCTCGTGCTCGCGGCCGCGTTCACCGCGTCCGGCGTCGCCGACCGGGTGCTGACCGCGGCCGGTCCGGTGTCCGGCGCACGGGTCGTCGCCGCGGACTGACCGGGGCCCGAGGATCGCCCCGCGGTAGCCTGTCGCCCTCATGGCTCACCTTCTCGGCGCGGACCGCGTCACCCTCACGCTGGGCACGCGCACCCTGCTCGACGAGGTCAGCCTCGGCATCGACGACGGGGTCCGCCTCGGCGTCGTCGGCCCGAACGGCGCGGGCAAGTCGACCCTGCTGCGCGTGCTCGCGGGCCTCCAGGAGGTCGACTCGGGCCGCGTCACGCGCGCGGGTGGGGTACGCGTCGCGGTCCTCGAGCAGCGCGACGACCTCGCGACGGGCACGGTCCTCGACGCGGTCCACGGCGACCTCGACGAGCACGAGTGGGCGACGCACGCCGGCATCCGCTCGATCCACGCGGGCCTGCTCGCCGACGTCGACCTCGCCGCGGACGTGAGCACCCTGTCCGGCGGTCAGCGGCGGCGCGTCGCGCTCGCGGCCCTGCTGGTGCGGGACGACGAGGTCCTGGTGCTCGACGAGCCCACCAACCACCTCGACGTCGAGGGCGTCGCCTGGCTCGCGGCGCACCTCTCCGAGCGGTACGTGCGCGGGTCGGGCGCCCTCGTGGTCGTCACGCACGACCGCTGGTTCCTCGACGCGGTGTGCACGCGCACGTGGGAGGTGCACGACGGCGTCGTCGACCAGTACGACGGCGGCTACGCGGCCTACGTCCTGGCCCGTGCCGAGCGCGCCCGCACGGCGGCGACCACCGAGGAGAAGCGGCAGAACCTGCTGCGCAAGGAGCTCGCCTGGCTCCGGCGCGGCGCTCCCGCGCGGACGTCGAAGCCCAAGTTCCGGATCGACGCCGCCAACGCGCTCATCGCCGACGAGCCGCCGCCGCGCGACCAGCTCGCCCTCACGCGCATGGCGACGGCCCGCCTCGGCAAGGACGTGCTCGACGTCGAGGACGTCACGCTCGCGTACCCCGCGCACGACGGCACGGGCACGCGCGTGCTGCTCGACGACGTCACGTGGCGGCTCGGCCCGGGCGACCGGGTCGGCCTGGTGGGCGTCAACGGCGCGGGCAAGACGTCGCTCATGGGACTGCTCGCGGGGCGGGTGCAGCCGACGTCGGGGCGGGTCAAGCGGGGCAAGACCGTGCAGGTCGCCGAGCTGCGGCAGGACGTCGAGGACCTCGACGAGCTCGCCGACCTGCGGGTCGTCGAGGTCGTCGAGCGCGAGAAGCGGTCCGTCGTCGTCGGCGGCAAGGAGCTCACCGCGGCGCAGCTCGTCGAGCGCCTCGGCTTCGCCCGGGACCGCGCCCGGACCCCCGTCCGCGACCTCTCAGGCGGTGAGCGCCGCCGCCTGCAGCTGCTGCGCCTGCTCGTCGGCGAGCCCAACGTGCTGCTGCTCGACGAGCCGACCAACGACCTCGACACCGACACGCTCGCCGCGCTCGAGGACCTGCTCGACGGCTGGCCCGGCACACTCGTCGTCGTCTCGCACGACCGCTACCTGCTGGAACGTGTCTGCGACCGCCAGCTCGCCCTGCTCGGCGACGGCGCGATCCGCGACCTGCCCGGCGGCGTCGAGCAGTACCTCGAGCTGCGGCGCGCAGCCGTCGCGCAGCCCGCCACGCCGTCGGCGCCCGCCGTCACGACGGAGGCCGGGCCCGCCGAGCCCACGGCCGCCGCGTCACCGGCCGATGTCCGCGCCGCCCGCAAGGAGATCGCCCGCATCGAGCGCCGCCTGTCGAAGATCGCGGAGCTCGAGGCGAAGCTGCACGCCCGGATGGCCGAGCAGGCGACCGACCACGAGGCCGTCCTCGCGCTCGACGCCGAGCTGCGCACGCTCGCCGCCGAGAAGGACGACCTCGAGGCCCAGTGGCTCGACGCGGCGGAGATCGCCGGCTGACCCGCGGCCGGGTCAGCGGTCGTGCACGCTGCCGGCCCGCGCGAGCGCGAGCTGTGCCGCCACGGACAT
The DNA here is from genome assembly GCF_017744555.1 of Cellulomonas sp. Classification (GTDB taxonomy): domain Bacteria; phylum Actinomycetota; class Actinomycetes; order Actinomycetales; family Cellulomonadaceae; genus Cellulomonas. The sequence goes on from NZ_JAGIBD010000001.1 coordinate 325,436, forward strand.
CGTGAGCACCGACCCCAGCACCACCAGCAGGGGAGCGGTCCACCCGCCCGATGCCGTGTGCACCGCCCCGAGCACGCTGGGCCCGAGCGCCGCGCACCCGTAGCCGAACGTCTGGATCGCCGCCGACATCCGGCGCGCCCCGCTCTGCGACCCGGCGGTCGTCGCGACGACCGTGAAGATCACCGCGAAGTTGCCGCCCTGCGCGACGCCCGCGAGCGTGCACCACAGCGGCCACCACCGGGGTCCAACGAGCAGCCCGACGGGCAGCAGCACCCACCCGACGCTGATCGCGACCATCACGACTCGCACGGGCACCCGTCGCCCGAGCGCGAGCGGGACCGCGACGCCGCCGACCATCCCGAACAGCTGGAACAGGGCGGCCGCACCGCCCGACGCGGTCGGCGCGAGCCCGAGCTCGTCGTGCAGCACCGACGGCAGCCATGCGCTCACCGCGTAGTAGCCGAACGCCTGCCCCGCGAACGACACCGCGAGCAGCCATGTGACCGCACGCCGCAGCACGTCGGGCCGTGCGTCGGGGCCGACGTCCGCGGCGGCGGCCGGCCCGGGCGAGCGCGACGCCCGCCGCCACCCGTAGGCCCGCAACCACACCGCGAGCCCCGCGACCGCCAGCAGCCCCCACGACGCGAGCGCCCACCGCCACCCGACGAGCTCGGCGAGCGGCGCGGTGAGCGTCGTCGTCAGCACGCTCCCGCCGTTGAGCGCCGCGGTGTACAGGCCGGTGACGCGGGCGACGTGCCCGGGGAAGTCCCGCCCGATGACGACGGGCACGGCCACGTTCCCGGCGGTGATCGCCACCCCGATGAGCACGGTCCCGACGAGCGCCGTCGTGGCGCCGCCCGACGAGCGCAGCACCGTCCCGGCGAGCACGGTGACCAGCGACGCCGCGACGACGAGGGACGTGCCGAGCCGCGCGAGCAGCACCGACACCAGCGGCGTGGCGAGCGCGAAGCACAGCACCGGTACGCCGGTGAGCAGGCCGGCACCGGCCGCGGACAGACCGAGGTCGTCGCGCAGCGGCTCGACGACGGGCGCGAGCGCCGTGATCGGCGCCCGCAGGTTGAGCGCGTACAGCAGGACGGCGGACAGCAGCAGCCCCCGCGCAGCCGGTCCGACGAGCGGGCGGACCTGGCTCATGCCGTCACGACGCGTCGAACGGCGCGACCACCTCGCGGAGCAGGTCGGCCAGCCGGCCCCTGTCCTCCTCCGACAGGTCGCCGAGCAGGTTGCGCTCGACGTCGAGCAGGTCGGCGAACGCCGCGTCCACACGCGCCAGGCCCGCCTCGGTGAGCTGGACGAGCACACCGCGGCGGTCGTCGGGCGACGGCTGCCGCTCCACGAGCCCGTGCTCGACGAGCCGGTCGATCCGGTTCGTCATGGTGCCGCTCGTGACGAGCGTCTGCGTCAGGAGTGCTCCGGGGGACAGCCGGTACGGCGCGCCGGCGCGGCGCAGCGCCGAGAGCACGTCGAACTCCCACGTCTCCAGGTCGTGCCGCGCGAACGCCCCGCGGCGGGCCAGGTCGAGGTGCCGCGCGAGACGGCTGACCCGGGAGAGCACGGTGAGCGGGCGCACGTCGAGGTCCGGCCGCTCGCGCTCCCACGCGAGCACGATCCGGTCGACCTCGTCGCGCGCCCCCGGCTCGACGGGAACGGTGCCTGACGCCATGCCGCGAGATTACTCGACGTCGACAGACCCCTCCGGGACGTCGGTCAGGTGTGCTTCGCGAGCGTCGGCCGGCGCTCGAGCCCGGACAGGCCGTTCCAGGCCAGGTTCACGAGGTGCGCGGCGACCTCCGCCTTGCGTGGGCTGCGCGCGTCGAGCCACCACTGGCCCGTGAGCGCGACCATCCCGACGAGCATCTGCGCGTAGATCGGCGCGGTCCGCGGGTCGAGGCCCTGCTTCTTGAACTGGTCGGCGAGCAGGTGCTCGACCTGCGTCGCGACGTCGCCGATGAGGCTCGAGAACGTGCCCGTCGCCTGCGCCACCGGGGAGTCGCGCACGAGGATGCGGAACCCGTCCTCGGACGTCTCGATGTAGCTGAGCAGCGCGAGCGCCGTCCGCTCGACCAGCACCTTGGGGTGGCCGCCACCCTCCAGCGCGCCCGTGAGCGCGCCGGTCAGGGCCTGGATCTCGCGGTCGACGACGACCGCGTAGACGCCCTCCTTGCCGCCGAAGTGCTCGTACACGACCGGCTTGGACACCTCGGCCCGCGCGGCGATCTCCTCGACGCTCGTGCCGTCGAAGCCCTTCTCCGCGAACAGGCGCCGCGACACGTCGAGCAGCTGGGCGCGCCGTTGCGTGCCCGTCATGCGCGAACGGGGCACGCGCTTGGTCTCCGGAGCCACGGGGCCATCATGCCGTGCGGCACGTGCGGGCCGTGGCGGCGTCCGCCGCGCGGCGCGGCGACAGGTTGGTGCGGCGCGCCGACCCGCCGGTGCCCTGCGCTGCGCCTGGCACCGGCCTGGCAGACTGGTCCGCCGACGGCGGGGACGACCGCCGGTCCGCCCTGGTGTAACGGCAGCACGCCGGCCTTTGGAGCCGTGCAGTCCAGGTTCGAATCCTGGGGGCGGAGCCCGTCCGGCCCGACCCGCGCGCGTGCCCGGGCCGTGGTCGCTGGCGTGGGAGGCCGTTCTCACGGCGGTAGAGTGCACGGTGCGCACGGTCCGCCGCCCGACCACCTCGGGCAGATCCGCGAGGAGCACCCACAGGTGACGTATCCCCGCCCAGCCGCCGTCATCGTCCTCGCCGCTGGTGAAGGCACGCGGATGCGCTCGGCCACCCCGAAGGTCCTGCACACCCTGGCCGGAAGGAGCATGGTCGGCCACGCCCTGGCGTCGGCGCGTGCGCTGCACCCGGCCCGCGTGGTCGTCGTGGTCCGTCACGAGCGGGCCGCGGTCGCGGCGCACGTGGCCGAGATCGACCCCCGCGCGCTGCTCGCCGACCAGGACGACATCCCCGGCACGGGCCGCGCGGTGCAGGTGGCCATGACGGCCCTCGACGCCGCCGCGCAGGCCGAGGTCGCCGGCGCCGCGCAGGGCACACCGGCCGCCGGTACAGCCGCAGGCGCGCTGCTGGACGGCGCGGTCGTCGTCGTCGCGGGGGACGTGCCGCTGCTCGACGCGGGGACGCTCGGCGAGCTGCTCGCCGCGCACCACGCGGACGCGAACGCCGTGACGGTGCTCACGACCGAGGTCGACGACGCCACCGGCTACGGCCGGATCCTGCGCGAGGCCGGCACGGGCGACGTGCTCGGCATCGTCGAGGAGAAGGACGCCTCGGACGAGCAGCGTGCGATCACGGAGATCAACTCGTCGATCTACGTGTTCGACGCGGCCGTCCTGCGCAGCGCGCTCGGCCGGCTCGGGCGGGACAACGCGCAGGGCGAGGTGTACCTCACGGACGTGCTGGCGATCGCCCGCGCCGACGGCGGCCACGTGCGCGCCCTGCGCACCGACGACCCGCTGGTCGTCGAGGGCGTCAACGACCGCGTCCAGCTCGCCCGCCTGCGCGCCGAGCTCAACCGGCGGCTGCTCGAGGACTGGATGCGCGAGGGCGTCACGGTCGTCGACCCGGCGACCACGTGGGTCGACGTCGACGTCGAGCTCGAGCGCGACGTCACGCTGCTGCCCGGCACGCAGCTGCACGGCACGACGGTGGTCCGCGAGGGAGCGACCGTCGGCCCGGACACCACCCTCACGGACGTCGAGGTCGGCCCCGGCGCGAGCGTCGTGCGCACGCACGGGACGCTCGCGGTGATCGGCCGCGGCGCGAGCGTCGGCCCGTTCGCCTACCTGCGCCCGGGCACGGTCCTGGGCGACGACGGCAAGATCGGCACGTTCGTCGAGACGAAGAACGCCCAGATCGGCACGGGCTCGAAGGTGCCGCACCTGTCGTACGTGGGCGACGCGACGATCGGCGAGCACACGAACATCGGTGCCGCGTCCGTGACCGTCAACTACGACGGCGTGAACAAGCACCACACGACGATCGGCTCGTACGCCCGCACCGGCGCCGACAACATGTTCGTCGCGCCGGTCACGGTCGGTGACGGCGCCTACACGGGCGCGGGCAGCGTCATCCGACGCGACGTCCCCGCCGGCGCGCTGGGCGTGAGCGCGGGTGCGCAGCGCAACATCGAGGGCTGGGTCGCCCGGGCTCGCGCGGGTACGCCGGCCGCCGACGCCGCAGCCCGTGCGCTCGCGGGTGACGACACCGCCGACCTGTCGCCGCAGGCCCGCGCCGAGCGCGAGCGCGCCGCCCGCGCCGCCGCCGGCACCCCGCAGACACCGCCGCCGCACCTGCCCGACCAGCCCGCACCGCTCGCGGAGCCCACCACCACGTCGGCGGACGCCGGCACGAACGCGAAGGACTCCACGCGATGACCGGCATCGTCTCCTCCGACGGCGAGAAGCGCCTCGTCCTGGTCTCGGGCCGGGCGCACACCGAGCTCGCCGCCAACGTGGCGGCCGCGCTCGGCATCGAGCTCGTCCCGACGACGGCGTACGACTTCGCCAACGGTGAGATCTACACGCGGTTCGGGGAGTCCGTGCGCGGTTCCGACGCGTTCGTGCTGCAGTCGCACGCGTCGCCGATCAACCAGTGGATCATGGAGCAGCTGCTCATGGTCGACGCCCTCAAGCGCGCCTCCGCGAAGACGATCACGGTCGTCGCGCCGTTCTACGGGTACGCCCGCCAGGACAAGAAGCACCGCGGCCGCGAGCCGATCTCGGCCCGCCTGCTGTCCGACCTGTTCAAGACGGCCGGTGCCGACCGCCTCATGAGCGTCGACCTGCACACCGCGCAGATCCAGGGCTTCTTCGACGGCCCGGTCGACCACCTGTGGGCGATGCCGACGCTCATCGACTACGTCCGCACGCGCGTCGACACCTCGAACGTCACGGTCGTCTCGCCCGACGCGGGCCGGATCCGCGTCGCCGAGCAGTGGGCGAACAAGCTCGGCGGCGGCCCGCTCGCGTTCGTGCACAAGTCGCGCGACATCCGCAGCCCCAACAAGACGGTCGCCAACCGCGTGGTCGGTGACGTCGAGGGCCGCTCGTGCGTGCTGGTCGACGACCTCATCGACACCGGCGGCACCATTGCCGGTGCCGTGCGCGTGGTCCTCGAGGCCGGCGCCAAGGACGTCATCGTCGCGGCGACCCACGGCGTGCTGTCCGACCCGGCCGTCGAGCGGATGCAGGCCAGCGGTGCGCGCGAGGTCGTCGTCACCGACACGCTGCCCATCGAGGACGAGAAGCGGTTCCCGACGCTCACCGTCCTCTCGATCGCCCCGCTCATCGCCCGCGCGATCCGCGAGGTCTTCGACGACGGCTCGGTCACGTCGCTCTTCGACGGCCAGGCCTGACCACACCTGGCGCCACCCCGGTGGGCGTGCCGTAGCGCACGTCCACCGGGACCTTCGGGGGTTTGGGACCCGACCCGGTACCGGGTAAGATCCTCAGGTTGCCTCGGCGAGGGACGACGGATGGTCCACCGGTTTCACCACCTTCGGGGGACCGCCCTAGCTCCGTGATCGACTGGGCGGTATGCCTCCGCGTGCCCGTCCTGCGCCCCGCGTCGAGGCCACCGCCAGCGTCACCTCCACATCTTCGGTGCCGTCGTCCTGACGACGGCCACACACCACCATCGCCTCGTCCGCGCCTCGTCGTGCGGGCGCCTGCACCCGGGAGTCACCGTGTCCGACGTCAAGCTCACCGCCACCGCCCGCACCGAGTTCGGCAAGGGCGCCGCGCGCCGCCTGCGCCGCGCCGACCAGGTCCCCGCCGTCCTGTACGGGCACGGCTCGGACCCGCTGCACGTCTCGCTCCCGGGCCACGACACGATGCTCGCGCTCAAGCACGCGAACGCGCTGTTCGAGATCGAGCTCGACGGCAAGACCACCCTCGCGATCGCCAAGGACGTCCAGCGCGAGCCGGTCAAGAACGTCATCGAGCACGTCGACCTCCTCATCGTGAAGAAGGGCGAGAAGGTCGCCGTCGAGGTCAACGTCCACGTCGTCGACGAGTCGGCCCCCGGCACGATCCACGTCGTCGAGACGCAGGCGCTGTCCCTCGAGGCCGAGGCCACGAACCTGCCGTCCGCCGTCGAGGTCTCCATCGCCGGCCTCGAGGGTGGCGCGATCGTGCACGCCGGCGAGATCAAGCTCCCCGCCGGCACGTCGCTGCTGACGGACCCCGAGACGATCGTCCTCACCGTCTCCGTGCCGCACGCCTCGGCCGACGACCTGGCCGCCGACGAGGCCGCCGCGGAGCTGGCCGCGGAGCAGTCCGCCGCCGCGCACGCCGACGAGGCCTGAGCACCCCAGTACTCCCCGCCGGCGCCCGGTACCGTTCACGCGGTGCCGGGCGTCCGCCTTTCCCGCACCACCAGACCCTCACGGAGGCCCCCGCTCATGACCGACGGACCCTGGCTCGTCGTCGGGCTCGGCAACCCCGGGCCGCAGTACGCGGGCAACCGGCACAACGTCGGCCAGATGGTGCTCGACGAGCTGGCCCGCCGCACGGGCGCGACGTTCGGCAGCCGCTCGGGCGGGCTGCTGCACCGCCGCCCGCAGGCCGCCGTCGCGGAGGCGCGCCTCGGCGTCCTGCCCGGCGGAGCGCCCGGGCCGCGCGTGGTCCTCGCGAAGCCGGCGACGTTCATGAACGTGTCGGGCGGGCCGGTCGCGGCGCTGGCGAAGTACTACGACGTGCCGCTGGACCGGATCGTGCTGGTGCACGACGAGCTCGACATCCCGTTCGCGGACGTGCGGCTCAAGCGCGGTGGTGGCGAGGGCGGCCACAACGGCCTGCGCGACACGTCGAAGGCGCTCGGCTCGAAGGACTACGTGCGGGTGCGGGTCGGCATCGGGCGGCCGCCGGGCCGTCAGGACCCGGCCGACTTCGTGCTGAAGGACTTCGCGAAGGCCGAGCTCAAGGACCTGCCGTGGCTCGTGGACCGGGCCGCGGACGCGGTCGAGGCCGTGCTGGTCGACGGGCTCGAGCCCGCACAGCAGCGGTTCCACACGAAGGCCTGACCGGGGGGCGGGCGGGCTGACCGCGCGAACGACCGACGGCGCCGACCCGGGATCCCGGGCGGCGCCGTCGGTCGTTCGCGGAGAGGGGTCAGCTGCCCCGATGGACGGTGACGACCTTCCCGTCGGTGTACGTGTTGCCGCTGAGCGTGAGCGCGGCCGCGGTGGTGTCGGGGGCGATGATCGCGCAGTCCTTCACGCGGGTGTCGCGCCCGAACACGTTGTTCTTGAACACGAGGCCGGGCGCCGGTCCGCGGCCCTGCTCGGCGATGTTCACGCTGCACCCGCCGCCGTCGATCCAGTTCCCGGACACCACGACGTCGGAGATCGGGCCGAGACCAGGCGAGTACATCAGCGCGGCGTTGTAGGCGCCGGAGATCGTGTTCCCGACGATGTCGATGTTGGTGCCCCGCTGGATCTGGATGCCGTCGTCGTGCGTCCCGTCCTTCGTGTCGGGGGCGACGTCGTAGTGCAGGTTGTCGTGCAGCCAGGACGACTCGATGCGGACGTTGTCACCGGTGATGCGGGCGGTGTCGACGACGTCGTGGATGTTCGACCTCTTCACCGTGATGTTGAACCCGCGGACGCCGTCGATCCAGTACGACGGTGCCGCTGCGAACAGCTCGGAGTTCTCCAGGAGCAGCGAGCCGGACGCGGCGTCCTGGATCACCAGGCTGCGGCTCGACGTCGCGGCGTACCCGCGGACGATCGAGTTGCGGATCGTGACGTTCGCGGCGGACACCTTGACGAAACCGCGGATGTCGAGCGAGTCGATCACGGTGCCGGGCTCGGTGATCGTGAGGTCGCCCTCGTGCACGGTGAGCTGGGTGCCGGCCGGCACGCCCGTGTTCGTCGAGCTCGGCTTGCCACTCGTGGTCGGCGTGCTGGTGGGGGTCGGGGTCGCCGTCGGCTTGGGGGTGGTGGTCGGCTTCGGTGTCGCGGTGGCCGTCGCCGTCGGCGTGGGTTTCGGCGTCGGGGTCGGCGCCGGCGTCTTCGTCGGGGTCGGGGTCGGGGTCGGTGTGCTCCCGCCGGTGGTGACGGGTGCGACGACCCAGCCGAGCACCTCGGGGGCGACGCGCGTGCTGGCCCCGGTGTTCACGAGCGTGACGGACGTGTTGCCGGAGCCGCCGAGCGCGACGACCGCGTCGCCGTACGCGGGGGCGTCGGGAGAGGCGGTGAGCAGGGCGGTCGTGCGGCACCCGGCCGACGCGGTCGTGCCCGGGCACAGGGTCACGACGCTCGGCCGCCACGCGCCGCTGGCCCGGACACGCAGGTGGACCGCGGTGGCGCCCGTCGGGGGCGTCAGCGTGATGGTGCTGGTGCCCGTCGGCCCGAGCACGCGGGCCGCGAGGGTCGGCGGCTTCGTCGAGACGACCGTGCGGCCGGCCGACGGGTTCGTCGAGGCGCGCACGTAGAAGCCGTCGAGGTCGAGGTCGAGCGTCGCGGTGCCGCCGAGGTTGAAGAGCTGGATCTGGTTGCCCGCGCTGCCGCCGAGCGGCACCACGACGGACGCCTGGCGTGCGCGCCGGGGGTGGGGGTTGAGCGCGGTGGTCCCCGAGCAGCTCGGTGAGGCGCCTGCGGCGCACGCGGCGACGTTGGTGGACGTCGCGCCCGCGGCAGAGCTGAGGCGCAGCGCGACGGCGGTCGCGCCGGCGGGCACCGACGGGATGGTGACCACGGTGGTCCCGCGGTCGACGAGCGTCGTGCCCGTCGCGAGCCGGCGGGGCTCCTGCGGAACGTACAGCGAGTTCGCCGGCGACGTGGACTGGCTGGTGTCGACGGTGTAGCCGCGCAGGTCCGCGTAGACCTTGGCGGCCGCGCTCGTGGTGAGCGTGACGCGCGGGTCTGAGGTCGTGATCGGCACGGACACCGTCAGGGTGCCGAGCTCGTCGGTCGACGTCTTGACGAGCGGGCCGGCGCAGGAGCGGGCGGTCCCGGCGCACACGGCCACCTCGGTGGCGGTGCTTCCTGCGGACGCGGTGACCTGCAAGGTGACGGCGGTCGTGCCGACGGGCACGTCCGGCAGCGTGACGGTGGTGGCGGCGCCGGCGGCCAGCGACGTGCCCTTGAGGACGCGCACGGGGTCGGCCGGGCGGAAGGCGGTGACGGGGGCGGAGCTGGCGCCGGTGGCGACGAGGCCGGTGAGGACGACGGCGAGGCCGCTCGTGAGCGCGACGAGCGCGGACAGGTGACGGGGGCGGCGTGCGGAGTGTCGTCCTCGCATGGGGCCTCCAGGTGGCAGAGGGAGCAGTGGACATCGGCTCCGGAGGGCGGTGAGAAGAGCCGAGGCGTGCCGCCACCCTAGGAGATTTCACCCGTACGGCCGAACATCGGACGATTCGGGCGCCCCGTTATCACTTCGTGATCGGCCCTGACCTGCGCGAGGGCAAGTTGAACGCTTGTCCCGGATGCTGAGACGGATTCAGGGGCTCAGCTTGCGCGCGAGCGACTTCCGGGTACGTCGCAGCACGGTCAGTGCACGCGGTGGGAGGTCGCGCACCTGCTGCCGGCGGCGCTGGCGGTCGTGGTCCTGCCGCAGCCGCAGCAGGAGGTCGGCACCGGCGGCCCGGTCCGTGACGAGCCCCCGCTCGGCCCAGAAGGCCCCGAGCACGTCGCGCGCCTCCGCGTCGAGCAGCGGCACGGCGTCGCGGTGCACGCCGAACACCGGCACGCCTTGCGCCGACGCGATCACCCCGCGCACGCCGTCCGCCGTCGCGGCCCGCGGCCACACGACCGGGTTCACCGCGTCGGTGAGCTCGTAGAGACCGTCGAGCGTGCCGTCCCGCCGCACGAGCCATCCGGCGTACAGGAAGAACTCGGTGAGCTCCTGCGAGACGAACTCGCGCGCGAAGGAGCGGCCGGACCGCGCCTCGATGTCCGCGACCATCTCGCGGACCACCGTGGTGTCGAGGGTGAACGGTGTGACGGTCGCGGCGAACCGGTCGACGTGCTCGGACGGGTCCAGCCCCAGGTAGGTGAGGACCCGCTCGAGCGAACCGCGCAGCGGGTGCTCGCGGTAGCTGTACCCCCGCACGCGGATCCGGCCGTCGGGCGCCTCGAAGAACGAGTCCTGCGGCGTGGTGACCAGGTGGTTCTTCGCGTCGAGCGTGACGTACCGCGGTGTCTCGACGAGCCCCGCGACGGCCAGCTTGAGCACCTGCTGGCTGCGCCAGCCGGACACCGTCGGCAGGTCGCACACGTCCGCCGGCCGCAGGATGCGCACGCGCGGCGCCCACGGACCGTAGGCGTCGAGCAGCGTCTGCGGCGACCGCAGGCCGCGCCGGGTGTTGTCGAGCACGACGACCTGGTGCCCGAGGTCGTCGGGCACGTGCACCGCGAACGAGCGGGCCTGCAGGTGGAGCAGCGCCAGCTCCGCCTCGAACACCGGCGTCACGAACGTCAGCGGCTCCACCGTGTCGTCTCGCCACCCTCTCGCACGTCGATCCCCAGGTCCTGGTCCGGCGGAGCATATCGGGCACCGACGACGACGGGCCCGTCCTCGCGGTGTGCGAGGACGGGCCCGGGGTCAGGGGCTGGGTCAGCCCTTCTTGACGACGATCGCCTTGCCGTCGGTGTCCACGTTGTTGGTGTACGTGGTGACCGCGGTGGTGGTGGCGGGGGAGATCACGTTGCAGGCCTTGCGGCTGTCGGTGCCGAACGTGTTGTTCGTGAACGCCAGGCCCTGGATCGGACCCTTGCCCGACTCGGCGATGTTGATGGTGCAGGCGCCGCCGCCGAAGTAGTTCTTGTCCATCGTGACGTTCGCGACGATGCCCGAGCCCTGGGTGAACATCATGGCCGCGTTGTACGCGCCCTCGATGCGGTTGCCGGTGATCTTGATGTTGGTGCCCTTGACGATCTGGATGTTGTCGTCGTGGGTGCCGTCCGGGTGGGACGGGTCGTTGTCGTAGTGCAGCGTGTGGTGCAGCCACGACGACTCGAGGGTCACGTTGTCGCCGTAGATGTGCATGGTGTCGATGACGTCGTGGATGTTGAGGCGCTTGGCGGTGATGTTGCTGCCGCGCAGCCCGTCGACGTACCAGTTCGGGGTCGCGTTGTAGAGCTCGGAGTCCTCGATCGTGAGCGAGCCGGTCGACTCGGAGGTGACGAGGCCCTGCGCCGTGGTGGTCGACACGCCGCGCACGATCGAGTTCTTGATCGTGACGTCCTTGGCCTTGACCTTGACGAACCCGCGGATGTCGAGCCCGTCGATGACGGTGCCCGGCTGGGTGATCGTGAGGTTGCCGTTGTAGACGGTCAGCTTGGTGCCGACCGGGACGCCGGTGTTGGTGGCGTCCGGCATGACGGTGCCGGGAGCAGCGACCTGACGGTCGATCACGCGGGGCGACGTCGTGGGCCCGGCCCACAGGTCGGCGTAGCGCGCGACCGTCTGTCCGGCGAGCGCGGGCGCGTAAGTCGTGAAGCCGACGCCGCCGGCGCTCTGGAGGTTGGCCGTGGTGTCGGTCGTCGAGAGCGTCCAGTCGGCGGGCTCGGCGGTGCCGGCAGCCCAGACCTTGGCGCGCAGCTGCGTCGTGCCGGAGCCGGTCACCTGGAACCGGACCTGCACGTCCTTGCCGGGGGTGATCGACAGGGGCGTGGTGGACGTCGCGATCGACTTCGCGGCCGTCCCGTCGACCCGCAGCAGGGACGCGACGGTCGTGCCGTCCGTACCGACCTTGAGCTTGACGCGGTAGCCGGAGCTGTCGTCGATCGCGCGGCCGACGACGTAGAGGTCGGACGTGCCGTTGGTCGGCTTCGACGCGATGCCGACGCGCGCCTGCACCTCGGTGTCCGTGCTCGGCGCCGTCGCGAGGCGCGACGTGTAGTTGCCGCCCGCGGTCGGCATCGTCATGGTGCCGTAGCCATTGGCGACGTTGAACGCGGCGGCGGTCCCGGCGTGCGTCCAGGTCCCGGCCTGGGCGTCCGTGCCCCAGCCGGCGCTCGAGGTGCGGCCGAACGAGTCGACGACGTACGGCTGCAGGCTCGCGTCCGCGCTCGGCGACATCGCGGTCGACGAGGTCGCGGCGCTCCAGGCCGAGGCCGAGGTGGTGCCGATGGCGACGAGGCCGAGGGCAAGGGCTCCGGTACCGGCCGCGGTGAGCATGCGGCGGGCGGTGGGGCGGGTGCCGCGGTGACGGCGCGCTGAAGACACGAAAATCCTCCTGGTGGGGGTCTCACTCGGGTCTGCGACCGCGCCGTGGCCCCGTCGGCGGGGCCGGCGCTGGGGCGGGTAGCCCTGGCCGCGATGCATCCAGTATACGCATTCGTGTATACACGGATTCGCGGGTACAAAGTCCCGTATTCCCGGCCGTTCGCCCCGACGGGGGAGAACAGGGGTGAAATCGGACAAGTAGTGACGGAAGCGGACGAACAGAGCGCTAGCCTCCGAAGAGCCGCCACCACTTCACGTCCGCGTCGCTTGGGGGACACATGACGCTCACGGCAGACCGGGGAGGTCTGGGCCCGACTTTCGAGCGGGAACGCCGCGCCCGTTCCCGCGAACCGCGCCGGTCCTGGGCCTCGCCGCAGCCGTTCGTCCCGCGACCCACGCCGTACAACGGGCCTGGTCAGCGCGCGCACCGCTGGTCGGCCCGCTCGCGCCGCTACCGCGCGCTCATCGTCGTCACCGACGCGCTCGCCGCCGGCCTCGTCGCCGCCGCGCTGCTCCTCCCGCGCCTCGGCGTCGACCCGGTCGCGTTCCGTTGGTCACTCCTTGCCGCCGTCGCGTTCCCGGTCTGCATCGCGCTTGCCCGGGGATACGAGACGAAGCGGCTGGGGGTCGGGGTCGAGGAGTTCCAGTCCGTCGTCGCCGGGGGCGCGGCCGTGGCTGGTCTCGTCGTGATCCTCGCGTTCAGCTTCAACGCCGACCCACCGCGCACCACCGTGTTCATCGGTGTCCCGCTCGCCACGGCGCTCGCGTGCGGCCTGCGCTACGTCGCGCGCAAGCGGTTGCACCACCGCCGCGAGCACGGGCTCGACATGCAGCGCACGCTCGTCACCGGCTCGGTGGCGAGCGCGTCACGTGCCGCGTACGACCTGTCGGCCGCCGCCTACGAGGGCTACGAGGTCGTCGGCCTGTGCCTGCCGTCCGCGGACGACGAGGCCCCGCTGACCGACCTGCCGGTGCTCGGGGGCATCGCGGACACCGCGCAGGTGGTCGCCGACTACGCCGTCGACGTCGTCATCGTCACGGGCAGCGTCCTGTCCGGCGACGGCCTGCGTCGCCTCGGCTGGGCGCTCGACCGTGCCGGTGCCGAGATGGTCGTGATGCCCGACCTCGTCGAGGTCGCGAGCCCTCGCCTCACGCTGCGGCCCACCGGGTCGCTCCCGCTGCTCGAGGTCGAGATCGCGCCGCCGCGGCGCCGCATGGTCGCCAAGGCCGCGATGGACTACGCGATCGCACCGCTCGTCGTGCTCGCGTTCGCGCCGATCGTGGCGGTCCTGGCGCTCGCCGTGCGGCTCACCACGCCGGGTCCGGCGTTCTACCGGAACACCCGTGTGGGCGTCGACGGCCGCACCTTCACGATGTGGAAGCTGCGGACCATGTACGTCGACGCCGACCAGCGCCGCGCGGCGCTCGCCGCGAGCAGCGACGGCAACGGCGTGCTGTTCAAGATGCGCGACGACCCCCGTGTGACCCCGCTCGGCCGGCTCCTGCGCCGCTACTCCCTCGACGAGCTGCCCCAGCTGTGGAACGTGCTGCGGGGCGACATGTCCCTGGTCGGTCCCCGGCCGCCGCTGCCCGGCGAGGTCGACGTGTACGAGGACCGCGTGCACCGGCGGCTGCGCGTCAAGCCGGGTCTCACCGGCCTGTGGCAGGTCAGCGGACGCTCCGACCTCGACTGGACGGAGTCGGTCCGGCTCGACCTGCGGTACGCCGACAACTGGTCGCTCGGGATGGACCTCATGATCCTGTGGAAGACGGCCCGGGCGATCGTCCGACCGAGCGGTGCGTACTGAGCCGTGACCGTCGAGGCGCCGTCGACACCCGCTACCCAGCCCGTGCCTGACCCGCCGGGCTCGTCGTCGGCGCTGCGCACCCGCGCCGCGCGCGGGGCGGTCAAGCCGGAGATCCAGGCGCTGCGCGCCGTCGCGGTGCTGCTCGTGCTGGCCTACCACGTCGCCCCCAAGGGGCTGCCCGGCGGGTACGTGGGCGTCGACGTGTTCTTCGTGATCTCCGGGTTCCTCATCACGGCGCACATCGTCAAGCCGCTGCGGCGCGGGACGCTCACCGTCGGCGGCTTCTACGCGCGACGCGCGGTGCGCCTGCTGCCCGCGTCGATGCTCGTGCTCCTGGTCACGCTCGTGAGCACCTGGCTGTTCGTGCCGCGCAGCCTGTGGCCCCAGTTCGGCCGGCAGATCGCGGCGAGCGCGCTGTACGTCGAGAACTGGGTGCTCGCCGGGAACGCGACCGACTACTCCGCGCCGGCCGCCGACGTCAGCCCCGTGCAGCACTTCTGGTCGCTGTCGGCCGAAGAGCAGTTCTACCTCGCGTGGCCCGCGCTGCTGATCGTCGGCAGCATCGTCGCGGCCCGGTGGCGCCGGTGGCGGCGCGCGTACCTGGCGGTGCTCGCGCCGCTGGCCCTCGCGTCGCTCACGTGGTCGGTGCTCGCGACGGCCGGCGAGCCCGCGTCGGCGTACTTCATCACGACGACGCGGGCGTGGGAGTTCGCCGCCGGCGGCATCCTCTGGCTCGTCGTGCACCGCGCCGCGACCCTGCCCGACCCGGTGCGTGCGGCCGGCAGCTGGGCGGGTGCCGGTCTCATCGCGGCCGCCGCGTTCGCGTTCTCGTCCCGCACGCCGTTCCCCGGCTGGGCCGCCGCCGTGCCCGTGCTCGGGGCCGTCCTCGTGCTCGCCGCGGGGCTGCCGCGCGCCCGCTGGTCGCCGTCGGGCCTCATGGGCTGGAAGCCCGTGCAGGCCGTCGGTGACATGTCCTACTCGCTGTACCTGTGGCACTGGCCGCTCATCGTGCTGCTGCCGTTCGTCGCGGGCGCACAGCTCGGGCTCGAGGGCCGCGTCGTCGCTGTGCTCGTGGCGGTGCCGCTCGCGTACCTGACCCGGCGCTTCGTCGAGATCCCCGTGCTCGACGCGTACCGGCCGACGGGCGGCGCGTTCTGGCGGCGGAAGTCGACCGTCGGGCTCGCGGTCGCGACCGGGATGGTGCTCGTCGCGGTGCCCGCGTTCACGATGAACACCACCGTCCGGCACCAGCAGACCGTCGCCTGGGACACCCTGGAGCGCGTCGTCGCGAGCCCGCCCGCATGCTTCGGTGCGGCGGCCGTCGACGACCCCGCGTGTGCGGCGTCCGCGGACGACGACCCGACCGACGCCGTGTACCCCGCGCCGCTCATCGGCGACCAGGACGACTTCGGCGTCGTCCACCGCGGGTGCCAGGTCGGCGGCGACACCGTCATCGCGACACCCTGCACGTTCGGCGACCCCGACGGCACCGTGAAGGTCGCCCTCGTCGGCGACTCGCACGCCGCCCAGTGGGAGCCCGCGCTCGCGGCCGTCGCCGAGCAGCGCGGCTGGCAGCTCACCACCTACCTGCGCTCGGGGTGCCCCGTGACGGCGACCCCGCCGCAGGACCGCAGCGCCGCGTGCCGGGCGTGGGAGAAGGACGTCATCGACACCGTCGAGCACGGCGACTTCGACTACGTGTTCACGTCCGCGCTGTCCGCCACGCACTACGGCGGCGACGGCGGCGTCGAGGGTTTCGTCGACGCCTGGACGCGGATGGGCGGGTCCGGGGCGCGCGTCGTCGCGCTGCGGGACAACCCGGACCCGACGCAGGCGGGCGTCCAGAGCACGCCGGCGTGCGTCGAGGACCGCTCGGCCGAGGCGTGCGGCACCTCGCAGGACGTGAGCCTGCTGCCCGACCCGCAGGTCAGCGCCGTCGAGGAGACGCCGGGCGCCGCGCTCGTCGACCTCACCGGGTACTTCTGCCAGGACGGCACATGCCCGGCCGTGATCGGCGACGTGCTGGTCTACCACCAGGACCAGCACGTGACGATGACGTACATGACGACGCTCGCGCCGATGCTGTCGGAGGCGATCGACGAGGCCGTCGGGCCGGTCCCCGGGTCCTGACCGGTCCCGTGCGCCGAGCGCTCTGACCGGTCCGCGCGCGCTCCTGACCGGTCCGCCCCACACGGGCGCCGGCCCGTCGGTCGCGCTCGTCAGGCGGCCGCAGGCACCTTCCGCGGCCCGCCGCCCGAGCGGGCCAGGTGCACGACGTCGACGACCTCGCGCACGTCGCGCCGGATCAGCGGCACCGCGAGCCACACGAGCCCGAAGAACGCGAGCGACGCCCCGAGCGCGACGAGCAGCGCCGGCCACCGGCCGTCGACGAGCGTCGACGCGTACCAGCCGACCGCGGCGCAGGCCCCGAACGCGGCGAGCGTGCGCAGCGCCCCCGTGAGGAGCGCGCGCAGCGGCACGGGAGTGTGCCGGGACAACCACCACAGCGACAACGGCCACGCGAGCATGGGGGCCACGGCGTACCCGGCGGCGACGCCGACGACTCCCCACGTGCTGCCCACGACGACGCACGTGATCCGGATGGCTGCCGAGACGAGCGTGTAGCGGAGCAGCACGCCGGTCAGCCCGGTCGCGAGGTACACCCAGTAGCCGACGTACGCGAGCGTCTGGAACATCCCGGCCGCGGCGAGGAACCGGATCAGCGGGATGACGCCGGTCCACTGCGGGCCCAGCAGGATCTGCGTGAGCGGCTCGGCGGCCGCGATGACGAGGCTGAGCCCCGCGACGAGCGTGTAGGCGAGCGCGAGCTGTCCGCGGCGCACGAACTCGCCGAACCGGACGGTGTCGTCGCGCAACCGGCTGAGCACCGGCAGGGCGACGGTCGTGGTGGGTGCGCGCAGCTGCGTGAGGGGCTGCATGAGCAGCGAGAACGCCCGGTTGTACAGACCGAGGCTCACCGTGCCGAACCGCACGCCGATCGTGAGCGAGTCGACGTTGTTCGACGCATACCCGACGAGCTGGGTGCCGAGCAGGTTCCAGCCGAACTTCAGCAGGCCGCGCATCGGGACGTGCCGCCGCGGGAGGCCCGGCAGCCACCGGCCGACCACCACGACGCCAGCCAGCAGCACCGCGGCGGTGGTGAGCTGCTGCACCACGAGCGCCTCGTACCCCGCCCCGTTCACCGCCATCAGCACCGCGACCGCGAGCGCCACCGCCGGCCCCGCGATGTCGATGAGTGCGAGCTTCGCGAACTGCATGTGCCGCGTGAGGCTCGCCCGGTACTGGGTGGCGAGCCCGTTGAGCAGGAACGTCAACGACAGTGCGCGTGCGATGCCCACAAGGTCGGGCTCGTCGTACAGGTCCGCGATGAGCGGGGCCGCGAGGAACGTGGCGAGCGCCAGGACCGCACCGATGCCGGTGTTGAGCCAGAACAGGTTGTCGCGCTGGTGGCGGCTCAGCGTCGTCGCCTGGATCGCCGCCGACGACAGGCCGAAGTCGCGGAACAGGTCGCCGACCCCGACGACCGTGAGCACCATCGCGAGCAGGCCGTAGTCGTGCGGGGACAGCAGGTGAGCCAGGACGACGACCCCGCCGATCTGGATCGTCATCCGCACGGCCTGCCCGCCGAGCGTCACCATCGCGCCGCGCGCGGTCCTGCGACCGAGCCCCGCGGTCGGGGCGATGGTGTCGGGTGCCTCGGGGGCGGGGTCCGTCACGGCGTCATCCGAGCTTGCGGAGCGCAGCCTCGGCCGGGCCGAGGGCGGCCTCGGCGCGCTCGCGGACGGCGGCGACACCGTCGAGCAGCGCGGAGTCGGCCGCGAGCCGCAGCACCTCGTCGACGGGTGCGGTCGACGTGCGCAGGTCGATCGTCGCGCGCCAGCCGAGGTCGTCGAGCAGCGGCTCGAACTTGCGGGAGTAGGCCAGCGGGATCGCAGGCGTGCCGACGGACAGCGCGTTGAGGCACGCGTGCATGCGCGAGCCGACGACGAGCCGGGCCGACGCGACCGCCTCGCGGACGTCGGCCAGGTCGGTGGGCACCAGCACGTCGACCCCGGCGTGCCGGTGCGCGATCTCGGTCACCACGGGGACGTCGTCGTCCACCTTCGACGACGACAGCACGTGGGCCAGCAGCGTGACCTTGCGTCCCTCGGCGACGAGGCCGTCGATCAGCTGCTCGACCGTCGTGCGGTACCCGCCCGCGTCGACGTGCGGCCCGGGGTTCCAGAGGAGGCCGGACACGTTGAGCAGCACGTCGCGGGTGCGCTCGACGGTCGGCACGGGCAGCGCGAACACCACGTCGGTGGTGAGCACGTCGGCCTCGCGGCCGAGCGCCCGCGCCCCCTCGGCGCTCACGTGGTCGCGGGCCATCACCGTGGTGGCGCGCCGCAGCGTGTGCTTCGCGAGCGCACGGCCGCGACGGGTGCCGAACGGGCCGATCGTCTGGGGTCCGAGCACCACCGGCACACCCGCGCGCACGGCCAGGTCGGACAGCGCCGTCATCGCGGTGAGGCGCTGCAGCCCGTAGATGTCCGCGAAGCTGTCTCCGGACCGGGTGTCCACCACGAGGTCGTACCCGGCGAGCCACTGCTTGAGGCCGTGCCGTCCCGTGACGTGCTCGCGCACGAGCGGACGCCAGCCGCCGATCGGCACCGGCGCCGCCCCGCGGCCGAAGTTCTGCAGGTCCACCTCGGCGTCCGGGAAGGCGCGCCGTACGAGCGCCGCGCTGCCGTGCGCGAGCGCACGGACACCGAGGTTGGGAGACCGGTCGTCGGCCCACAGGACGAGTGCGCGCACCGAATCCCCTCTCCGGGTGCAGGTCGGGGCGACCCGCGCCCTCGACCGGACGAATCTACCCAAACACGGCGTGCCGCCCGGGCAGCATCCGGGTGAACTTCGCCTCGATCAGCCTGTGATGTCTCGATCAGTCGTGGCGTCGTCGAGCACCTCGTCGAGCACGGCCAGCAGGCGCTCCGCGTACCGGGTCGTCGAGAAGCGGTCGTGCGCGTCGGTCTCGCCGGCCCGCGCGAGCGTGGACCGCAGCCCGTCGTCGCGCAGCAGCGTCGCGATGGCGCCGGCCAGCGCGGGGGCGTCGTCCGGCGGGACCAGCAGGCCCGTGTCCCCGTCGCGCACCACCTCCGCGAGCCCCTGCGTCCGGGAGGCCACCACCGGGCGGCGCGCGAGCATCGCCTCGACGGCGACGTTGCCGAACGGCTCGACCCGGGACGGCACGAGGACCACGTCGCTCGCGGCGAGCAGGTCCCACGTCGGGTGCACGTAGCCGAGCAGGTCGACGCGGCCGGCGAGGTCGGCGCGTCCGGCGCGCGCCCGGAGCTCCTCGACGAACCACTCGTAGCCCTCGAACGGCGTCCCGGCGACGGACAGCCGCACGTCGAACCCGTCGGCGGCGAGCAGCGCGACGGCCTCGACCGCGACGTCGGTGCCCTTGCGCGGCGACAGCCGGCCGACGACCGCGAGGCGCCACGGGTCGCCGTCGACGTGCGACGCGTCGGCCGGCTCGGACGCAGGTGCGGGCACGCCGTTGTGGACCACCTCGATGCGGGAGGCGAGCCGGGGGAGGGCCCCGACGAGCACGGCGGCGGCGGCCGCGCTGTTCGCGACGACCCGGCGGGCGAGGAGCAGGGGCGCCGCGAGGCCTGCGGCGACGACCCGGCCGCCGTCCTCGGCCTCGTGCACGTGCGCGAGCACCGGCACCCCGGCGAGTCGACCGGCGAGCGCCCACACGGGGATCGTCACGGTGTTCACGTACAGGACGTCAGGCCGCTCACGGCGCAGCCAGCGCGTCGCCCGCACCGTCGCCGTGAGCGACCGCCACAGCAGCCCCGGCAGGCGCAGCGGGTGCAGCAGCGCCTTGCGCAGCACCGGGAACGGGGCGACGCGCACGGTCGCCCCGCGCTCGCGGGCCAGCGGGACCAGCGGCCCGCCGGCAGGCAGCACCAGGTCCACCGTGCCGCCGCGCCCGACGATCGCGCTGATCGACTCGAGCAGCTGGCGGTCCGACCCGTACAGGTCGGGCGACGGGTGGGCGACGACGACACGCGTCATGCGGTCACTCCTCGGTGGTCGCGGTGGTCCCGGCGGGCGAACCAGAGGCCCTCGGCGGTGCCGCGGGCGGCCGCCCAGATCGGTCCCGGCGAGCGCAGCAGCTGACGTCGTCCGCCGCGAAGCACCACCTGGCGGGCGTACCCGATGGACCGCAGCGCCCACGCGCGCACGGTCGGCCGGTCGAGGTTGCGGGCCGCGAACACGAGGCGGCCGCGGCAGTTGTGCCGGTAGTAGAGGTCGGACTTGCGGCGCGTGCCCGCCGACTCCTGCGTGCCGCCCACGTCGTGCACGGCCGTGAGCGCGTGCTCGACCACGAGGCGGCCGCCGGCGGAGCGCACGCGGGCGGACAGGTCGATGTCCTCCCAGTACATGAAGTACGCGTCGCTGAACCCGCCGACCCGGCCCCAGAGCTCGTCGTGCAGCGCGAGGCACGCGCCCGTGAGCCACTGCGGCGTGGGGCCGACGAGGTCGGGGCGTGTGCGCGTCCGTCCGGTGGCGACGTCGAGGGCGCCGCCCGCGAACCACACCGAGCCGTCGGGCCGCAGGATGCGCGGGCCGACGAGCGCGAGGGGGTCCCGGCGGGCCGCGCCGAGCAGGCCGCGGGCCGTCGCGGGTTCGAGCTCCAGGTCCGGGTTGAGGACGAGGAACGCGTCGCACCCGAGCTCCCGGGCGCGTGCGACGCCGCGGTTGACGCCGGCGCCGAAGCCGTCGTTCGGTGCGGCCACGAGCTCCCAGCCGTGCGCGTCGGTCACGCGCCGGACGGCCGCCCTCTCGTCGTCCGTGGACCGGTTGTCGACCACGACGACGCGGGCGTCGAGCCCGTGCGCCGTCGCGGCGAGGTTCTGCTCGAGCAGGGCGTGCGACCGGTGGTTGACGACGACGAGCGCGTCCACCGTCCACCTCCCCGTTCGGCGGGCGCCGCCGAGCGCCCGCGCGTCGGCGCAGGTCGCAGGGCCCCCCTTGGTCGTCCTGGTCGGGAACTGTATCCACCGATCGCCCGCCCGGGGGAGCGGTCGCGCGGGTGATGATCGGTACGATCCGGACGTCCCGACCCCCAGGAGGTGCCGTGGTCGACCCCGCTCCCGCGTCCCGCCCGGACCGGCGTCCGCGCGTGCTGCAGTCGTTCGCCGAGCCTGGCCCGACCACCAACCCGCACCTCGTGCTGCTCATGCGCGCCCTGCGGCGGAGCGTCGTCGTCGAGACGTTCTCGTGGCGCCGCGCGCTGCTGTCCCGGTACGACGTGCTGCACGTGCACTGGCCCGAGGTGGTCGTCACCAAGACCACCCGGCTTCGCACGCTCGCGGCCGTCGCGCTGTTCGCCGCGACGCTCGTGCGGTGCCGGCTGCGGCGCACCGCGGTCGTCCGGACGGCGCACAACGTGGCGCCGCACGAGCACCTGCCGTGGACCACGCGCGCGGTGCTCCGCCTGTGCGACCGGACGACGACGTGGTGGATCCGGCTCAACCCGACCACGCCGCTGCCGCCGGGGTCCAGGGCGACGACCGTGCCGCTCGGCGACTACGGCGACTGGTACGCGGCGCACCCCGAGCCGGACCCGGTCGCCGGGCGGCTCGTGCACGTGGGCATCGTGCGGCCGTACAAGGGCGTCCTCGAGCTCGTCGGCGCGTTCCGCGAGGTCGACGACGACGCCGTGTCCCTGCGCATCGCCGGCCGCCCCGGTTCGCCCGCGACCGCTGCCGAGGTCGCCGAGGCGGCGGCGGGCGACCCTCGCGTGCAGGTGGCGCTGCGGCACCTCGACGACGCCGAGCTCGTCGCCGAGGTCGGCGCCGGTCAGCTCGTCGTCCTGCCGTACCGGAACATGCACAACTCGGGGGCCCTGCTGCTCGCGCTCACGCTGCGCCGGCCGGTGCTCGTGCCCGCGAACGCGGTGACGGACGCGCTCGCGGACGAGGTCGGACAGTGGTGGGTGCAGCGGTACGACGGGCCGGTCACGGGTGCCGTGCTGTCGTCCGCGCTGGCCGCCGTCGCGGGTGGGCCGCCCGCGCCGCCTGACCTGTCCGGCCGTGACTGGGACGTGCTCGCCGAGCGTCACCTGGAGGTCTACGCCGAGGCCGTCCGGGCGGCCCACGGACGGTGACGTCAGAGGGTCCGTGACCGTCGCGGCGCCGCGGCCGCGCCCGGTGCGTGCGCCGGGCCGATCCGGCGCCGCGTGCGCGTCGCAGCAGGTCCGACGGGGTGAAGCGCGGGCGAAAAATGTCCCGGTAGGTACCGTTCGTCCGATTGCTTGGGGATACTCGACCCGTTCACCACCGACGTCCAGGTTCGAGGAGTCACGCCTTGTCGCACGCGGTCCCCCTGCACGTCGCGCTGGTCGGGACCCGTGGGGTGCCCGCCCGGTACGGCGGCTTCGAGACCGCGGCCGAGGAGATCGGACGGCGCCTCGTCGAGCGCGGCGTACGCGTCACCGTGTACTGCCGGACGGCCCGCGACGAGCCTCGCGACAAGCAGTTCCTCGGCATGGAGCTCGTGCACCTGCCGGCCCTGCGCAAGCGCTCCCTCGAGACCCTGTCGCACACCGGCCTCTCGGTCGGCCACCTGCTGGCCCACCGCGTCGACGCGGCGATCCTGTTCAACGCCGCGAACTCGCCCTGGCTGCCCGGCCTGCGCGCCGCCCGCATCCCCGTCGCGACGCACGTCGACGGTCTCGAGTGGAAGCGCGCCAAGTGGGGTCCGTCGGGGCAGCGGTACTACCGGACGGCCGAACAGCTCGCGGTGCGCTGGTCCGACGCCCTCATCGCCGACGCCGTCGGGATCCAGGACTACTACCGCGCCGAGTTCGGGGTGCCGACGGAGCTCATCAGCTACGGCGCCCCTCGACTCGTCGACCTGCCGCCGACGCGGCTGAGCGAGCTCGGCCTCGAACCGCAGGGCTACCACCTCGTCGTCGCGCGGTTCGAGCCCGAGAACCACGTCGACCTCGTCGTCGAGGGGTACGTCGCGAGCGGCGCGCACCTGCCGCTCGTCGTCGTCGGCTCGGCGCCCTACGCCGACGAGTACACGGCCCGCATCCACGCCCTCGCGGACGACCGGGTGCGGCTGCTCGGCGGCGTGTGGGACTCCGAGCTGCTCGACACGCTGTACGCCCACGCCCGGACGTACCTGCACGGCCACTCCGTGGGCGGCACCAACCCGTCGCTGCTGCGGGCCATCGGCGCGGGCACCGCGACGGTCGCGTACGACGTCGGGTTCAACCGCGAGGTGCTCCGTCAGGACGGCCGGTACTTCGCGACCCCCGCGGATGTCGCCACCCAGGTCGAGGCGGCCGAGGCCGACCCCGACGACTGCCTGCGTCGCGGGAAGGCGCTCGCGGTGCGCGCGCTCGACTACGACTGGGACGTCGTCGCCGACCGGTACGAGGACCTGGCCCGCCGGCTGGCGTCCCGAGACCTCCGCCGCACCCGCGGGGGAGGCCGTCGCAGCGGTCAGGGCACCGCCGCCGTGAGCAGCCGGGTCCCGGCGGAGGTCGCATGAACCCCACGTATCGTCAGGCGCTCGCGCAGCTGCGCGGTGCGCAGAAGCCGGCCGCCCGCTCGGCCCCCGCGTACTCCCGGTTCGTCAACCGCCGCTGGGGCCGCTACCTCGCGGCCGGTGCCGCGTCGCGCGGTCTGTCGCCCGACGCGGTCACCGGCATCTCGGCCCTGTGCACCTTCTCCGGCATCGCGGTCCTCGCGCTCGTGCCGATCTCGGTCGGGTCCGGCGTGCTCGTCGCGTTCCTGCTCGCGCTGGGCTACGCGTTCGACTCCGCCGACGGCCAGGTCGCACGCCTGCAGGGACGCAGCTCGACGGCGGGCGAGTGGCTCGACCACGTGGTCGACGCGGCGAAGTCGGTGATCCTGCCGCTCGGGCTCGGCGTCGCGCTCTGGCGGTCCGACGCGGTCGACGACCGCTGGGTGGTCCTGCCGCTCGTCTCCACGGTCGTCACGAGCGTGCTGTTCTTCGCGATGATCCTCACCGAGCAGCTGCGCCGGGTGCACGGCGTGCGGTCGCGCGCGGACGTCGACCCGGGGTCGCGCTCGTGGGTGCGGGCGCTGCTCGTGATCCCGATGGACTACGGCGTGCTGTGCTGGTCGTTCGTGCTGCTCGGGTTCCTGCCCGTGTTCCTCGGCGTCTACACCGTCATCACCGCGGCGTCCGGGCTGTTCCTGCTGCTCGCGGCGGCCAAGTGGTACCGCGAGCTCGCGGCGCTCGACGCGGTCCGCGCGACCGCCGGAGCATCGCAGACCGCCGTCCCGCCCGGCGCGTCCGGTTCGCCGTCCGCCGAGCAGGTGCCGGCATGACCCACGCCCCGGAGACCGCGCCCGCCGCGGAGGCGGGCGCCGCCCCGGCCGCGACCCGCACGCTGCGGGTCGTCGTCGCGATGCTCACGTACAAGCGGCCCGACGACCTCGCCGCCGCCGTGCCCGCGCTCCTCGCGCAGGCCGGGTCCGTGCCCGACGACGTCCGGCTGCTCGTCGTCGACAACGACCCCGACGGGTCGGCGCGCGCCTACGTCGAGGCGAGCGGCGCCGACTACCTGCACGAGCCGCGGCCCGGGATCGCGGCCGCGCGCAACGCCGCGATCACCGCGACGGGCGACGCCGACGTGCTCGTGTTCATCGACGACGACGAGCGTCCGGTCGACCGGTGGCTCGCGCTGCTGCTCGCCACCTACCGCGAGACGGGTGCCCCGTGCGTCGTCGGCCCGGTCGTCTCCGAGTTCGCCGTGCAGCCCGACGCCTGGGTCCGCGCCGGCCGGTTCTTCGACCGACGTCGGTTGCCGACCGGCACACCGGTGACGGTCGCGGCGACCAACAACCTGCTGCTCGACGTCGCGACGCTGCGCCGCACGGGCGTGCGGTTCGACGAGGCGTTCGGCCTGAGCGGCGGCTCGGACACGCTGTTCAGCCGCACGCTCGTGGCGCGCGGCCTCCGCATGGTGTGGTGCGACGAGGCCGTCGTCGTCGACGTGGTGCCCGCGGACCGGTCCACCCGGGCGTGGGTGCTGCACCGTGCTCGTCGCAGCGGGAACTCGGCGAGCCGGTGCGCCGTGGCGCTCGCCGGCAGCGCTGCAGGCCGGACCCGCGCACGCGTGCGTGCGGTGCTCGAGGGGTCCGTGCGCGTGGGCGCCGGCGCCGCCCGGACCGCGGTCGGCGCGGTGCTGCGCTCGCCCGAGCACGACGCCCGCGGGCGCCGGACCCTCGCGCGAGGCACCGGCATGGTGTCCGGTGCGGTCGGCCACGTCGTCTACGACTACGCACGCGGCTAGGGGAGCTCGGTGAGTGCTGTGAGTTCACCCGGAAGACGCCTATCGGTCATGTCGTATTTGTCTGTAACGTCCCCTGCAATCGACTTCGTCGGTGAGCCCTCGATGGCGCGGGTGTTCGTCACCATCTCGCAGAGGAAGGCTCGCGCATGATCACCGGCTACGCGCCCGGTGCCTACGACCTGTTCCACGTCGGGCACCTCAACCTCCTGCGGCACGCCGCCGCGCGTTGCGACCGTCTGATCGCCGGTGTCGTCGACGACGACACCCTCGAGGTCACCAAGGGCATCCGCCCGGTGGTCCCGATCGCGGAGCGCATCGAGATCGTCCGGTCCATCAAGCTGGTCGACGACGCCGTGGTCGAGGACGTGCCGAGCAAGCTCGAGATGTGGGAGCGGCTGCGGTTCGACGTCATCTTCAAGGGCGACGACTGGCGGGGCACCGAGAAGGGCCGCAAGCTCGAGGCGATGTTCGCCGAGGTCGGGGTCGAGGTCGTCTACTTCCCGTACACGATGCACACGTCGAGCACCGCCCTGCGCCGGGCGCTGTCGCGGCTCGACGGAGCGGTGTACGCGAGCGCGGGCCAGTAGGCACGAGACGCGCAGAGGGCGGGACCGGTGGCCGGTCCCGCCCTCTCGTCTGTCCGTCGCCGGCAGGTCAGGCGATCTCGACCCCGCTGGGCAGGTGACGCGCGGCGACGTCCGGGCCGGACCCCGACGTCGCGCCGGCAGGCACGGGCGCGGCCGCGGCGGGAACGGGCTCGTCGTCGGGGTCGGGCTCGTGGTCGGCAGCGTGCTCGTGGCCGTCGACCGGAGCGTGGTCCGGGTCGTCGGTGTGCGTGTGCCGGCCCGCCGG
This sequence comes from Cellulomonas sp., assembly GCF_017744555.1. GTDB lineage: Bacteria > Actinomycetota > Actinomycetes > Actinomycetales > Cellulomonadaceae > Cellulomonas. The sequence goes on from NZ_JAGIBD010000001.1 coordinate 351,644, forward strand.
CTCGTCCGGTGCCGCAGCCGTGTCGACGTCGGGAGTGGCGCTCCCGTTCGACGACACCCGGTCCGACCCCACAGGCCGTGTACCCGACGGGACCGCCGGTGCACCCGACACGACCGCCGGGTCCAGGGGCTCCGGCGTGGCGGGGACGTCGAGCACGGCGGATGCCGGCACCACGGGCACCTCGGACGTCTCGGGGGAGACCTCGGCGGGCCCGCCCTTGCCGCCCCGGCGCGGCAGCCGCGGCCGGCGCCGCGGCTCCATGTACCCGTACGACGTCGCGCGACGCTGGCGCGGGCCGCCGTTGAGCACGAGGCCCAGGCAGGGGGCGCCGAGCGTGTCGAGCGTGGTGAGCGCCTCCTGCAGCCCGTGGCGGTCGACCTTGCGTGCCCGTGCCACCACGATCGCCCCGTTGGTGCGGCGGGCGAGCACGGCGGCGTCGCTGACGGCGAGCAGCGGGGACGTGTCGACGATGACCATGTCGTACGTCGCCTTGGCCTCCTCGAGGAACGCGGCGATCGCGACCGAGTCGATGAGCTGTGTCGGGTTGGGCGGCACGCGGCCGGCCGTCACCACGTCGAGGCCCTCGATGCCCCACGGCTGGCGGACGTCGGCGAGCGTCGCCTTGCGGGCCAGGATCGTCGTGAGCCCGACCTCGCCCTCGAGCCCGCAGATCCGCGCGACGGCGGGACGGCGCAGGTCGGCGTCGACGAGGAGCACCCGGCGACCGGTGTCGGCGAGGGCGAGCGCGAGGCTCACCGACGTCGTCGACTTGCCCTCGCGGGGCACGGTCGAGGTGACGACGAACGCGCGCACGGGGTCGGTCGAGTCGAGGAAGTCGAGGTTGGCCCGCACGCGCCGGTAGGCCTCCGCGAGCGCGCCGCGCGGGTGCTCGATGATCGTGCGCGGCCCCTCGCTCGAGATGGACCGGTCGTACGGGATGAGCCCGAGCAGCGGGCGTGCGGGCTCGCGCGGCAGGTCGCCCGCGCCGCGGACGCGCGTGTCGAGCCGGGCCCACGCCAGGGCGATCGCGAAGCCGATCGCGAGCCCGAGCGCGCCGCCCGTCGCGACGAGCAGCTTGGTGTTGGGGGAGAACGGCACGCCCGCGGGGGTGGCCTCGCCCACCATCGTGATCTTCACGCTCGCGACGCCGTCGGCGGACGTCGGCGACAGCGTCTCGACGGTCTCCGACAGCTGGTTGGCGACGGCGTTCGCGATGTCGGACGCCCGCTGGGCGCTCCTGCTCGACGCCGAGATCTCGATGAGCATGGTGTCGAGCGGGGCCTCGGCGTGCACGACGGACGCGAGCTGCTTCGCCGAGACGGGCAGGTCGAGCTGCTCGGCCACCGGCTCGAGCACGGCGGGCACGGTCGCGAGCTGCACGTACGACTCGACGAGGTTGCGGGTGTACGTCGACCCCTGCACGAGGTCGGCCACGGTGTCGCCGCGCGCCAGGGACACGAACACCTTGGCGGTCGAGCGGTACATCGGCGTGCTCGCCTGCGCCTGCTGATACCCGATGCCGGCGCCGAGGACCGCGAGCACCAGGATGACCCACCAGCGCTTGCGCAACGCGGCGAGGTACTCGCCGATCTCCATCCGACACTCCTTCGGTCTCGCCACGGGCCGTGCGGCGGGGGGTGACAGCCGCGGCCCCGGGACGACCTCCCCTCGGCCCTCCGGTCGTCGAACGCTACGGGGGTAATGCTGCAATTCTGGCACCAGTGCCGGAATTCACCCGATTGTCGGCAGGGTGAACAACGGTTCTGCACGCCTTGTCCACACCTACACTGACGCGGCGGCGCCGACCCGGGCGCCCCTCCTGGCGGACGGCGGTTGGTGCATGAGCGACGAGACGGTTCCCACCCCCGGCCGGCCGGCCTGGGTCCTGTGGACCGGCGCCGGCGTGCTGGTCGTCGCGGTCGTGCTCGCGGTGGTCCTCCTGGTGCGCGGCTCGGGCGACGAGGCGGCGGGTGCCCCTTCGCCGAGCGCGTCCTCGACCGCGAGCGACGCGTCACCGTCCACGTCCGCGTCCGCCGCGCCGTCGTCGTCGTCGTCGTCCGAGCCTCAGCCGTCCACCACCGAGCCGGGCGACGCCCAGGCGCAGCCCGGGATGCCGGGTGCGACGCCCGGTCCCGACGGCCGTCCGACGGCGCCGCCGGTCGCGCTCGACGCGCAGGCGCAGCCCGCCGACGGCGTCACCGCGCACCTCGTCTCGATCGAGCCCGTGACCGGCGAGGCCACGCTGCCCGGCGAGGTCGGCGGCCCGTCGCTGCGGTTCACGGTCTCGGTCGCCAACCGGTCCGGTCCGGCGCTGGACCTGTCGGCCGCGGTCGTCAACGCCTACTCGGGCGACGCGCTGTCGCCCGCGACCCCGCTGCTCAAGCCCGGCGGCCAGCCGTTCCCCGGTGAGGTCGCCGCGGGCGGGTCCGTCACGGGCGTCTTCGTCTTCAACGTGCCGCCGGCCGAGCGCGGGCACGTGCGGCTCGAGGTCGACCTCGCGCCCGACCTGACGGTCGTCCTTTTCGAGGGTTCCGTCCCCCAGTAGGGGGATTCACCCGATCTGGACGACAGTTCACCCGGGTGCTTATGACCCCATATGTCCGAACTCACCTAAAGTCGCTCCCGATCGTCTACGGCCCCGCCAACCCCGGCGCGGGACCGGCGACGCCTGCGGAGGGACAAGCATCATGGTGGGACCGTCGAAGCTCTCTCGACTGGTAGGGCTGCTGGGAGCGGGTGCGCTCGCCGTCACCGGCCTCATGGTCGCGGCCCCCGCGCAGGCCGACACAGCGCCGCCGAACCCGGCCGACCCGCTCACGGTGACCGCGGACGCCCTGCCGACGGCGCAGATCAACGGCGTCGTGTGGAACCAGCAGGTCGCGGGCGACAGGGTCTACGTCGGCGGTGAGTTCACGCGCGCCAGGCCGCCGGGCGCGGCCGCCGGGACGAGCGAGGTCGTCCGGAACAACATGATGGCGTACAGCTTGAGCACGGGGGCGCTCAACACCAGCTTCGCGCCGGACTTCAACGCCGAGGTCCGGGACCTCGCGCTGACGCCCGACGGCACCAAGCTCGTCGCCGTCGGCGCCTTCACGTCGATCAACGGCGAGGCGCGCTACCGCGTGGCGGCCTTCGACGCCGCGACGGGCGCGCTCATCAGCGCGTTCCGGCCCACGGTGAACTCGACGGTCAGCGCGGTCGCGGTCACGAACACGACGGTGTTCATCGGCGGCAACTTCTCCTCGACGAACGGCACGGCGCGCACCAAGGTCGCGGCGCTGCGGCTCGACAACGGCGCGACGCTGCCGATGTCGGCCGACCTCGTCGACGGCACGGTCCAGGCGATCACGGTGGCGCCCGACGGCGGCTCGATCGTCATCGGCGGTTCGTTCACGTCGGTGGACGGCTCGTCGAACCCCGGCTACGGCCTCGCGCGGCTCGACTCGACGACGGGCGACATGCTGCCCCTGCCGGTCAACACGCAGATCCGCAACGGCGGCGACGAGTCCGCGATCCTCAGCCTCGAGACCGACGGCGACATGTTCTACGGCACCGGCTACCACTTCGGTGGCGGCGGCAACGTCGAGGGCACGTTCGCGGCCGACTGGGCCACGGGCAGCGAGGTGTGGGTCGAGGACTGCCACGGCGACACCTACTCGTCGTACCCCATGGGTGACGTCATCTACTCCGCGAGCCACAAGCACTACTGCGGCAACTCGGGCGGCTTCCCGCAGACGAGCCCGTGGACGGTGTACCGCGCGACCGCGCTGACGAAGGCCGCGACGCGCATCAACACCGCGGACATCTACGGCTACCCGGACCACGACGGCGAGCCCTCGCCGACGATCCTCAACTGGTACCCGACCATCAACACGGGCACGTACACCGGCAAGACGCAGGGCCCGTGGACGGTCACGACGAGCGGCAAGTACGTCCTGTACGGCGGCGAGTTCACGCAGGTCAACGGCACCGGCCAGCAGGGTCTGGTGCGCTTCACGACGGTCGACCAGGCGCCCAACCTCCAGGGCCCGCGCCTGCAGGGCACGAACTGGCCGCTCAACGTGTCGTCCGTCTCCTCGGGTGAGGTCCGGATCGCGTGGAACACCAACTTCGACCGTGACAACGAGACGCTGACGTACAAGCTGTACCGCGCGTCGGCGTCGAACCCGCCGATCTACGAGGAGACCGTCTCCACGACGTTCTGGAACGTCAAGACGATGCGGTTCAAGGACACGGGCCTGACACCGGGCAGCTCGGTGCGGTACCGGGTCTACGCGACCGACCCGTTCGGCAACACCGTGGGGTCCTCGTGGGTCACCGTGACGGTCAGCGACGCCGTGCTCTCGCCGTACGCCGGCAAGGTGCTCGACGACGGCGCGACGAACTTCTGGCGGCTCGACGAGCCCGCCGGTTCCACCACGGTCGCGGACTGGGCCGGCAACAGCGACATGGTGTCGCAGGCCGGGGTGACCCGAGGCGTGACCGGCGCGCTCGGCAGCACCGACCCTGACCTGGCGTCCTCGTTCAACGGCACGACGACGGGTCTCGCCTCGACGCAGACGGCCACCGCGGGTCCGCAGACCTTCGCCCTCGAGGGCTGGTTCAAGACCACGACGACCGCCGGCGGCAAGATGTTCGGCTTCGGCAGCGCCAACACCGGCAACAGCGGCAGCTACGACCGGCACATCTACATGGACACCCAGGGCCGCGTGCTGTTCGGCGTGTACCCCGGGACGTCCCGGACGCTGAGCACCACCACGAAGTACAACGACGGCCAGTGGCACTACGTGGTCGGCTCGCTCGGCCCGGACGGCATGAAGCTGTTCCTCGACGGCCGGCGCGTCGCGCAGCGGTCCGACACGACGTCGGCCCAGGCGTACAACGGCTACTGGCGCATCGGCGGCGACAACTCGTGGAGCGGCGCGCCGTACTTCAACGGCCAGATCGACGACGTGGCCGTCTACCCGGCCCCGCTGACGACCACCCAGGTCGACTCGCACTGGGTCGCCGCGGGTCGCACGTCGACGGCTCCGCCGGCTCCGGCGGACTCGTACGGCGCGGCCGTCTACAACGCTCAGCCGGACCTGTACTGGCGGCTCAGCGAGACGTCGGGGACGACGGCGAACGACGCCGGCATCTTCAACAACACGGGCACGTACTCGGGCGGCTTCACCCGCCAGCAGGCGGGCGCGCTCGTCGGTCAGAGCACGAACTACGCGGTGAGGTTCAACGGCAGCACGGGTCTGCTCGTCAGCACCGCGCAGTTCAGCGACCCCTCGGTGTACACCGAGGAGCTCTGGTTCAAGACGAACACCACGGCCGGCGGCAAGCTCATCGGCTTCGGTGACGCGACGACCGGTCTGAGCAGCAACTACGACCGGCACGTGTACATGGAGACCGACGGGCGCCTGACGTTCGGCGTCTGGACGGGCGTCGCGAACACGATCACGACGACCGCCGCGTACAACAACAACGCGTGGCACCACCTGGTCGCCTCGCAGGGTCCCGACGGCATGAAGCTCTACGTCGACGGCGTGCTGCGCGGCACGAACCCGCAGACCGACCAGCAGGCGTACAACGGCTACTGGCGCGTCGGCGGCGACAACACGTGGGGCCCGCAGCCCTGGTTCAACGGCACGATCGACGAGGTCTCGGTGTACTCGTCGGTGCTCTCGCCGACCCAGGTCGCGCAGCACTACGCGCTCGGCTCCGGCCAGCCGGCCCCGAACGTCCCGCCGACGGCGGCCTTCACGGCCACCACGACGGACCTCTCGGTGCAGGTCGACGGGACGGGTTCGTCCGACCCGGACGGCACGATCGCGTCGTACGTGTGGAACTGGGGCGACTCGACGCCGAACGGCTCGGGCTCGACCGCGTCGCACACGTACACGGCCGACGGCACGTACACGGTCACGCTCACGGTCACGGACAACCGGGGCGGCACGGCCACGACGACGCGCTCGGTGCAGGTCGCCGCGCCGCCGCCGAACCAGCCGCCGGTGGCCGCGTTCACCACCGCGGTGAACGTGCTCGCCGTGCAGGTCGACGGCTCGGGCTCCACGGACGGCGACGGCAGCATCGCGTCGTACGCCTGGAGCTGGGGCGACGGCACCCCGGGCTCGACCGGGCCCACCGCGTCGCACACGTACGCCGGCACGGGCACCTACACGGTGACGCTGACGGTGACCGACGACGACGGTGCGACCACCTCGACGTCGCACGACGTCTCGGTCACGGCCCCGCCGCCGAACCAGCCGCCCGCCGCGGCGTTCACGTCGGCCGTGAACCAGCTGGGTGTGCAGGTCGACGGCACCGGCTCGACGGACAACGACGGGACCATCACGTCGTACGCGTGGAGCTGGGGCGACTCGACCGCCGGAGGCACGGGCTCGACCGCGTCGCACACGTACGCCGCCGCGGGCACCTACACGGTGACCCTCACGGTGACGGACGACGACGGCGCGACCGGCACGGTCACGCACGACGTCACGGTGACGGCTCCGCCGCCGGGCACCCCGTTCGCGACCGACACCTTCACCCGCACCGTCTCGGGCGGCTGGGGCTCGGCGAACACCGGTGGTGCGTGGACGACCGTGGGGACGGCCAGCCGGCTGTCCGTCACGGGTGGTCGCGGCGTGCTGACCGACCCGGTCGGCGGCACGGTGGGCGCCTACCTGGGCTCGGTCGTCCAGACGAGCACCGACCTCACGGCGACGCTCAGCACCGACCGGCTGTCGACGGGCACGTCGTACGCCACGCTCCAGGGCCGCCGCGTCGGCAACGACGCCTACGGCGCGCGGGTGCGGCTCGGGTCCGACGGGTCGATCCAGGTCCACGCGACCCGTGAGGTCGCCGGGACCACGACCGCCCTCGGTGGCGGCGCGGTGTCTGGCCTGACGTTCGCACCCAACGACCAGCTCCTGGTCCGCACGCAGGTCGAGGGCGTCTCGCCGACGACCGTGCGGGTCAAGGTCTGGAAGGCCGGCACGACGGAGCCGACGGACTGGCGGGCGACCGTCACCGACAGCGCCGCGAGCCTGCAGACCGGCGGTGGCGTGGGCGTGACCGTCTACCACGGCGGCACCACGGGCAACCCGGCTGTCGCGTTCTCGTGGGACGACCTGTCGGCGAAGGTCGTCGGCGCGGTCCCGCCGCCCAACGTGGCTCCGGCCGCGGCGTTCACGGCGGGGACCAGCGGTCTCACGGCGAACGTCGACGGCACGGGGTCCTCGGACAGCGACGGCACCATCGCGTCGTACGCGTGGGGCTGGGGCGACGGCACCCCGGCCGGGTCCGGCGCCACGGCGTCGCACACGTACGCGGCCGCCGGCACCTACACGGTGACGCTCACGGTCACGGACGACGACGGCGCCACGGCGTCGACGACGCAGGACGTCACGGTGAGCGTCACCCCGCCGGTCGACGACGCGTTCGCGCGGGACGACTTCGCCCGGACGGTGTCGAACGGCTGGGGCACCGCGCTCCTCGGCGGTGCGTGGACCACGTCGGGGACGGCCAGCCGGCTGTCCGTGTCGGGTGGCCGCGGCGTGCTGACCGACCCGGTCGGCGGCACGGTCGGTGCCTACCTCGCGCTCTCCCAGACGAACGCGGACGTGACGGCGACGCTGAGCACGGACCGGCTGTCCACGGGGACGTCGTTCGCGACGCTCCAGGGCCGCCGGGTCGGCAACGACGCGTACGGCGCCCGGGTGCGGCTCGGGTCCGACGGGTCGATCCAGATCCACGCGACGCGTGAGGTCGCCGGCACCACGACCGCGATCGGCGGCGGCGCCGTGACGGGTCTGACGTTCGCGGCCAACGACCAGCTCCTCGTCCGCACGCAGGTCCAGGGCACGTCGCCGACCACGATCCGGGTCAAGGTCTGGAAGGCCGGCACGACCGAGCCGACCGACTGGCGCGCGGCGGTGACCGACTCGTCGGCCAGCCTGCAGGTGGGCGGCGGCATCGGGGTCTCCGTGTACCACGGCGGCACCACCGGCAACCCGGCCGTCGCCTTCTCGTGGGACGACCTGGTGGCACGACCCGTGCAGTAAGCAGCACTGCACGACGGCAAGGCAGCAACGACACGCGGGGCACGACGGGCAGGAGCCTGGCGTGCCCCGCGCGTCGTGTCCGGGACCAGGGGCGCGCGCGTCAGGCCCCGCGGTACAGCGGCGCGCACCCATCGCCAGGGCGGGCGGCGGCAGGCCGGGTCGTGCCACGGAGGGAGCGGCCTCGCCGGGCGCGTCGTCCGTGTCACGTCGGCGCGCCGCCGCGTCGGGGCAGCGCGGTCACCCTCGCCGAGTGCCGCAGGTCAGGCGGTGACAGCCCGTGCCGCGTCGGCCGACGCCCTGTCGTGGGGGTCCGCGCGGCGCACGACGAGCAGCCCGACGGCGAGCGCGAACAGGACGACCGAGCTCGACAACGGGCTGAACAGCACGTTCCAGAGCGTGCGGATCGCCAGGTAGGTGAGCAGCGCGCTGGCCGCATGTCGGCTGAACGCGAGCGTGTACCCGCGCAGCACGATCCACACGGCGTACAGCGCGACAGCGACCCCGGCGAACCCGAACGCGGCCCACAGGTCGGCCGCCGTCGAGTGCAGCTCGATGCCGCTGCCGAACATGTACCGCTCGACGTACCCGTTGTCAGGGTTGTAGCGCAGGGCCGCCATGCCGGACTTGGCCTCGAGCAGGTCCTGCGTGTTCGGCATGACCCCGACCCCGAACCCGTAGGGACGGTGCTCGACGAGGGCCTCGGTCGCGCCGAACTCCGGCCGGGCGCCCGCGATGAGCGACCCCGACAGGGCGATCTGCTCCTGGGTGCGCTCCTGCGCGTCCTTGCCGAGGTAGCCGTCGAGGATCGCCGCCTGGCCCAGGTAGTAGAGCGCGACGCACAGCCCACCGACGAGCACCACGGCGCGTGCGCGTGAGGCGACCTTCGACCCGCGCCGGCGCCAGGCCACCTGCTGCATCGTGATGACGGCGGCGAGCAGCAGCATCGCGGCCGTCGACCGGCCGCCGTTGATCGCGGACATCCCTGCGAGCGCGAGGGCCATGACGACCTGCAGCCACCCCTTGCGGGACAGCCACGCGAGGCCGAGCAGCAGGACCGTGAGGGGGATCGCGAACCCGAACCGCCACGGGCTCTCCGCGAACCGCCCGCCGCGGTCGATGCCCAGCAGCATGCCGAAGCCGAACAGCGACGCGACGGCGCCGTCGGACATGCGGGTGCGCGCCCACATCACCACGCACGCGCCGAGGACCGCGTTGAGCAGCACGATCACGCCGTTGACGGCCATCCGGGTGGTCGTGTGGTGGTCCTGCGACGCGAGCTCCGTGAGCCAGAGGCCGACCGCGATCGCGACGCCCGTGAGCAGCAGGAGCGTGCGCGCGTCGTGGAACATCCGGGTGGACCGCCACCACACGGGCAGGAGCGCGACGGCGACCAGGGTGCCGAGCGTGAGCGCCTGGTAGAGCGGGCGCTCCATGCCGGTGGCGATGAGCGCGAAGCCCGCGACTGCGGTGGTGGCCGGCACGCGCGTGCGGAGGAAGGACGGGCGGTCCGTGCTGGTGGCGGTGAGCGGCGCGACGGCGACAGGCGTGGGCTCGACGGTCCGGGGCTGCGGGACGGCTCGGGGCACGACCGTGCCGCCGTCGCCCGCACCGTCGCGTGCGGCCACCGTGGCCCCGCTCGCCTCGTCCGGCACCATGCTCGTCGTCCGCCCTGTCCGGCCGCCTGTTCGTCGTCGGCGGCAATCGTCGCACCCGGCGAGCCACGAACGGCCCAGCGTGCACCTTTTTCGCCCGCTTCGCCCCTGTTCGGGATGCTCTGCCCGCCTAGACTCGGCGCATGACCAGCCCGGCACCCGACTCGTCGCCGCGCGGCGCCAAGGTCCGGGTGACCTGGGTCGACACCGGCCGCGGCATCGCCATCACGCTCGTGGCGCTGTTCCATGCGACCAACTGGCTGCTCGGCGGCGGCGCGCACGTCCAGGGCTGGGTGCAGGCGAACCTCGTCATGTCGTCGCTGCGCATGCCCCTGTTCTTCACGCTCGCCGGGCTGTTCGCGGGCAAGTGGGTGCGCGGCGCGTGGCGGCCGCTGTGGGAGCACAAGGTGCGGCTGTACCTGTGGGTGTTCCTCGTGTGGGGTGCCGTCGGGTCGGTCACCTACTACGCGGGTCTGCAGATGCGCGGCGTCGGGTCGGTGATGAGCAGCGTGATCCAGCCGTACGTGCTGTCACCGTTCATGCCGCGGCTCGAGCTGTGGTTCATCTGGGCGCTCGCGCTGTTCTTCGTCGTCGCGAAGCTGACGTCGCGGATCCCGCCGGGGATCCAGATCGGTGTCGCGATGGCCGGCGCCGCCGTCGCCCTGAGCGGCTGGGACACCGCGAGCCCCGGCTGGAACGGCGCCGTGAAGTACTACGGGTTCTTCCTCGTCGGCATGTACGGGCGCGACCTCGTCCTGCGCCTCGGTTCGTCGGCGGGGCGCCCCGTGCTCGTCGCCGCGTTCGTCGTCTGGCTCGTCGTCGCGGTCGGGCTGTGGGCGCTCGGCTGGCGCGAGGTGCTCGGGCTGTACTTCGTCAACTGCCTGCTCGGGGTGCTCGGCGGGATCGCGCTGAGCCGCGCGCTGGCGGGCGTCCCGGTGCTCAGGTCGCTCGGCTCGCAGACCTTGCCGATCTACCTCGCGCACACGCCGATCATCATCACGGTCGCCGTTCTGCTGAGCCACACCGGTGTGCTGACGCACCCGGCCGTCGCGGTGCTCGGCCCGCCGGTCCTCGCGATCACGGCGATCGCGCTCGCGCTGGTGCTGCACCGCTCGGCGCAGCGCGCGGGTGCCGGGTGGCTGTACGCGCCGCCGGCCTGGTTCGACGTCCGGCGCCGTCGGGAGGTCCTCCCGGTGCGCGAGGAGATCCCGGTCGCGTCGTCGACCGAGCCGCGGCCGTGACGGCTCCGTCCCAGCCGTCGACACCGGCGCCGGCACCCGCCGAGGACCGCGCACCGGCAGCGGTGCCGCGTCGCCACGCCGCACGGCTCGAGTGGGTCGACGCCGCCCGGGGGTACTCCGTCGCGGCCGTCGTCGTCGCGCACGTGGTGCTGTGGCACATGACCGACCCCGGTGTCCCGATCGCGGGCGTCGGCGCGTCGTTCTGGGACCGCGTGTACGGCCTCATGGGCAGCGTGCGCATGCCCGTGCTGCTCGCGGTGTCGGGCCTCGTGATGGCCCGACGGGTGCGGGCGGGCTTCGTCGAGGGCGGCCTGCTGCTGCGGTCGGTGCGCAACTACTACCTCTACGTCGTCTGGCTCGTCGTGTACGCGCTGTTCTACGCGGTGGTCGTCGAGCCGACGCTGCCGCACCGCGTCGACGGGGTCGGGGACGTGGTCCGCCAGCTCGTCGTCCCCGAGACGACCCTCTGGTACGTGTACGCGCTCGCGGTGTACATCGCGGTGCTGGGTGCGCTGCACCGGGTGCCGGCGTGGGTCGTGCTGACGGCGCTGTCCGTGCTGTCGATCGTCATGCACGTGACGACCACGTCCGACCAGGTCTGGAGCAAGGTCCCGGAGCTGGCCGTGTACTTCGCGCTCGGGGTCTACGGCGCGGACCTGCTGCGCCGGCTCGCCGACCGGGCGTCCGTGCTCGTCGTCGGGCTCGCCGGTGTGCTCGCCGCCGGGGTCACGCTCTGCGGGCGGTTCACCGCGGGGAACGAGGTCGCGGAGGCGGTGCTGTTCCTGGTCCGTGGCGCGGCGTTCCTCGTGCTCGCGGTCGCGCTCGTGGCCGTCGGCGTGCGGTGGTCGCCCGTGCGGCGGCTGGGCGTGGCCCTGGGGCGTCGGACGCTGCCGATCTACGTGCTCCACCCGCTGTGGATCGCGCTCGTGCTCCTCGCGGCAGCCGGGTTCGCGCACGACGCGCTCGGCGACGTGCTCGGGTCGCCCGTCGGCGCGCTGCTGTACCCGCTGGTGCTCGCGGCGGCGGTCATCGGGCTGTGCCTGGCCACCGAGGCCCTCGTGCGGCGCGTGCACCTGCGGGTGCCGCTGTTCGAGATGCCACGCGCGTGGGTCGCCCAGCTCGACCGCCCGACGCAGGCCAGGAAAGGCCGCACCCGGGCGTGACCGGCGGCTCCCCACCGCCCGGGCCGGTGTCGGTGGTGGCTCGTAGACTGGCGGCAACCCCGGGTCCTCGCTGACTCGGGGTGTTCGTGCTGCGCCTGTGCCGCCCACGTGCGCGGCGGTCGACCTCCTGCGAAGGATCCCCATGGACCTGTCCGGCCTCATCCCGACGCTGCTCGCCGACCCCGCGGCGGCGCAGGCGGTCGAACTCGTCACGGCGCGCGGAGAGCTCGACGTCGTGAGCCCCGCCGGGGTGCGCCCGCCGCTGCTGGCCGCGCTCGCCGGTGCGTCGGCCGGTGGCGCCAAGGGCCGCCCGCTCGTCGTCGTGACCGCGACCGGCCGCGACGCCGACGAGCTCGCCGCCGCGCTGCGCTGCTACCTGCCCGACGACGACGTCGCGGTGCTGCCGTCCTGGGAGACGCTCCCGCACGAGCGCCTGTCGCCCCGGTCCGACACGGTCGCGCGTCGCCTCGCGGTGTTCCGTCGGCTCGCGCACCCCACGGCCGACGGCCCGACGGGTCCGATCCGGGTGCTCGTCATGCCCGTGCGCGCGCTGCTGCAGCCGGTCGTCGAGGGGCTCGGGGAGCTCGAGCCGGTGTCGGTGGACGTCGGCGACCGGGTCGACCTCACGGACCTCGCCGAGCGGCTCGTCGCGGCCGCCTACCAGCGGGTCGACATGGTCGAGAAGCGCGGCGAGTTCGCGGTGCGCGGCGGCATCATCGACGTCTTCCCGCCGACGGAGGACCACCCGCTGCGCGTCGAGCTGTGGGGCGAGGACGTCGAGGAGATCCGCTGGTTCTCGATCGCGGACCAGCGCAGCCTCGAGGTCGCCGGTCACGGGGTCTGGGCGCCGCCGTGCCGGGAGATCCTGCTGACGGACGACGTGCGGGCGCGTGCCGCCGACCTCGTGACGCAGCTGCCGGGCGCGGTCGACATGCTCGACAAGCTCGCGGCCGGCATCGCGGTCGAGGGCATGGAGTCGCTCGCGCCGGTGCTCGTCGACCGCATGGTGCCCGTGCTCGACCTCGTGCCCGACGACGCGCTGCTCGTGCTGGCCGACCCCGAGCGGGTGCGCCGACGCGCGCACGACCTGGTGGCGACGACGCAGGAGTTCCTCGAGGCGGCGTGGACGTCGGCGGCCGCCGGCGCGGCGACGCCGCTCGACCTGTCCGCGGCGTCGTTCGCCTCGTTCGCCGAGGTGCGGGCGCTTTCTACGGTCCGCGGGCTCGGCTGGTGGACGCTGTCCGGGTTCACGCTCGACGCCGACGCGGCGGTCGCGGCGGGTGCGCCGGGCGCGGACGCGGGGGAGCACAGCGCGGCACGGACGACGCAGGCCGAGCGGACCCCGAGCGCGGCCGGCCGCGCGGCCGACGCTGCCGACGACCTGCTCGGCGACGCGCGCACGCTCGTCGTCGCCGCGCGCGACGTCGAGCGGTACCGCGGCGAGGTCGCCCGGGCCGTCGCCGACGTGCGCACGCTGCAGCAGGCCGGCTGGCGGCTCGTCCTGGCGACCGAGGGCCACGGCCCCGCGCAGCGCATGGTCGAGCAGCTCAAGGCCGCCGACGTGCCCGCGCGCCTGGTCGCCGGGCTCGAGGAGCAGCCTGAGGGCGGCGTCGTGCTCGTCGTGCCCGCCCCCGTGGGCGCCGGCTTCGTCGCCGAGCCCCTGCAGCTCGCGGTGTTCTCCGAGGCCGACCTCACCGGCCGCGCCGGCAGCAGCACGCGCGACATGCGGCGGATGCCGAGCCGCCGGCGCAACGTCGTCGACCCGCTGCAGCTGCGGCCGGGCGACTTCGTGGTGCACGAGCAGCACGGCGTCGGCCGGTTCGTCGAGCTCGTGCAGCGGACCATCGGCACGGGCGCCACGGCGGCGACCCGCGAGTACCTGGTCATCGAGTACGCGAGCAGCAAGCGGGGCCAGCCGGGCGACCGGCTCTTCGTGCCGAGCGACCAGCTCGACCAGGTGACCAAGTACGTCGGCGGCGAGGCACCCACGCTCAACAAGATGGGCGGCGGCGACTGGGCCAAGACGAAGGGTCGTGCCCGCAAGGCCGTCAAGGAGATCGCGGCCGAGCTCATCCGGCTGTACAGCGCGCGGATGGCGACGGCCGGGCACGCGTTCGGTCCGGACACCCCGTGGCAGCGTGAGCTCGAGGACGCGTTCGCGTACGTCGAGACGCCCGACCAGGCGGCGACGATCGACGAGGTCAAGGCCGACATGGAGAAGCCCATCCCGATGGACCGGCTCGTCTGCGGCGACGTCGGCTACGGCAAGACGGAGATCGCCGTGCGGGCCGCGTTCAAGGCCGTGCAGGACGGCAAGCAGGTCGCGGTGCTCGTCCCGACCACGCTGCTCGTGCAGCAGCACCTCGACACGTTCAGCGAGCGGTACAGCGCGTTCCCGGTCACGGTGAAGGCCCTGTCGCGGTTCCAGACGGCCAAGGAGTCGAAGGAGGTCGTCGAGGGGCTCGCCGACGGCTCCGTCGACATCGTCATCGGTACGCACCGGCTCATCACGGGCGAGGTGCGGTTCAAGGACCTCGGGCTCGTCGTGATCGACGAGGAGCAGCGGTTCGGCGTCGAGCACAAGGAGACGCTCAAGGCGCTGCGCACCAACGTCGACGTGCTCGCGATGAGCGCGACGCCGATCCCGCGCACGCTCGAGATGGCGGTAACAGGCATCCGGGAGATGTCGACGCTCGCGACCCCGCCCGAGGAGCGCCACCCCGTCCTCACGTTCGTCGGTGCGTACGACGAGAAGCAGATCGCCGCCGCCGTCCGCCGCGAGCTGCTGCGCGAGGGCCAGGTGTTCTACGTGCACAACAAGGTCGAGTCGATCGAGCGGGCCGCCTCGCGGATCACCGAGCTCGTGCCCGAGGCCCGCGTCGCGGTGGCGCACGGGAAGATGAACGAGCACCAGCTCGAGCGCGTCATCGTCGACTTCTGGGAGAAGAGGTTCGACGTCCTGGTCTGCACGACGATCGTGGAGACGGGCCTCGACATCTCGAACGCGAACACGCTCATCCTCGAGCGTGCCGACCTGCTCGGGCTGTCGCAGCTGCACCAGCTCCGCGGCCGCGTCGGCCGTGGCCGGGAGCGCGCGTACGCCTACTTCCTCTACCCGCCAGAGAAGCCGCTCACCGAGACGGCCCACGACCGCCTCCAGACGATCGCGGCGAACACCGACCTGGGCGCGGGCATGGCCGTCGCGATGAAGGACCTCGAGATCCGCGGTGCCGGCAACCTGCTGGGCGGCGAGCAGTCGGGTCATATCGAGGGCGTCGGCTTCGACCTCTACATCCGCATGGTCGGCGAGGCGGTCGCGAACTTCCGCGGCGACGTGCCCGAGGAGCTGCCCGACGTCACGATCGAGCTGCCCGTCGACGCGCACCTGCCGCACGACTACATCGCGCACGAGCGGCTGCGTCTGGAGGCGTACCGCAAGATCGCGTCGGCCGCCGACGCCGCCGCGCTGGGCGAGGCGCGCGCGGAGCTCGTCGACCGGTACGGCGCCCCGCCGTCCGCGGTCGACAACCTGTTCGAGGTCGCAGAGTTCCGCATCGCGGTGCGCAACGCCGGCCTCGCCGACGTGACCGCGCAGGGCAAGTTCGTGCGGTTCGCGCCCGTCGAGCTGCCCGAGTCGGCGCAGCTGCGGCTCAAGCGGCTGTATCCCGGGTCGGTGCTCAAGCCCGCGACCCGGACGGTCCTGGTGCCGTTCCCGACGACCGCGCGCATCGGCGGCAAGCCGCTGCACGGCCGCGACGTGCTCGTGTGGGCGCGGCAGTTCGTCGAGGCGGTCGTCAAGGGGGACGTGGCCGCGGCGGCGACGGTCGGCACGGCGCGCTGACCGTCGGACCTGCGCAGGGCCTGCGACCGCCGCGCACGGGCGTGGCCCGCGGACCCAGCGCAGGGCTCTACGATGACCGCGATCGACGAGCGACGACGCAGGAGGTCCCAGGTGGCGGTGCAGTGGCGTGCGGGTGCGGCCGGTCCGCGCCCGCGGGTGGTCCGGGTGCTCGTCGGCGGTGCGGTTGCCGCGACTCTCGCGGGTGGGCTCGCCGCGTGCTCGGACGGTGAGCCGGGTGCGGCCGCTGTGGTCGACGGGAGGGCCATCCCGACGTCGGACGTCCGCACCGCGAAGCAGGAGCTCAACCCGTACCTGCAGGCGGTGACGTCGCTCAACGTGCTCACCGTGCTCGTCCAGGCGCCGACCGTCGTCGGGATCGCGGACAAGGAGGGCGTGGGCGTCTCCGACGAGGACGCGCGGCAGCTGCTCGACTCCATCGCCGAGCAGAGCGGCACCACGAACCCGCCCACGTTCAGCGAGCCGTCGCTCACGGTCGCGAAGTACTCGATCGCCTACAACAACCTGCAGGCGTTGCCGAACGCGAAGGACGTCGCGACGCAGATCGACGAGGACCTGCGCGCGCTCGACATCACGGTGAACCCGCGCTTCGGCGAGCTCGCCGACGGCAACCAGATCTCCGCGCCGTCGCGGCAGCCGTGGATCGTCGAGCCGAAGGCCGCAGGCGGGGCCGACGACGGCTCGGGCAGCCCGTCGCCGACGCCCACCCCGACCCCCTGAGCGGCCGCGGATGAGCGCGCCGACGAGCCCGACGCCGGACCCGCACGCCGACCAGCACGCCGACCAGCACACCGACCCGCTGCGCCGGCTCGTCGACGTCATGGACCGGCTGCGCTCGCCCGGCGGGTGCCCGTGGGACGCGCAGCAGACGCACCGCTCGCTCGTGCCGTTCGCGCTCGAGGAGGCGCACGAGCTCGCCGAGGCGATCGAGACGGACGACCGCGCGGGGCTGCGCGAGGAGCTCGGTGACCTGCTGCTGCAGGTCGTGTTCCACGCGCGCATCGCGCAGGAGCACGTGGACGAGCCGTTCGACGTCGACGACGTGGCCGACGACCTCGTCGCGAAGCTCGTCCGGCGGCACCCGCACGTGTTCGGCGACGACGACGCCGCACCCGACGAGGAGGGCCAGCACGCCGCCTGGGACCGGATCAAGCGCGTCGAGAAGCAGCGTGCGTCGGTGCTCGACGGCGTCCCGCTGAACCTGGGTGCCCTGGCGCGCACCCAGAAGGTCCTGTCGCGTGCGACCCGCTCCGGGATCGCGGTGGAGGTCCCGGCGGGTGACGGCCTGGGCGAGCGGCTGTTCGCGCTCGTCGCCGAGGCGCGGGCCGCCGGGCTCGACGCCGAGGGCGAGCTGCGCCGTGTCGCGCGCACCTGGGAGGACGACGTCCGGGCGGCGGAGCGGCCCCCGGCATGACCGGCGCGGACGCGTCGACGTCCTGTCTGGGACCTGTGTCACGGTAGGCCCGTTCCGAGGTCGCTAGCCTCGGCCCCTGGCGCAGCAACGGCACCCCCCCGACGGGAGCAGCGCCGCACGACCGGACCGGACAGCACGAGTGGACCGCAGCACGACTGGACCGCACAGCACGACTGGACCGCACAGCACGACTGGACCGCACAGCACGACTGGAGGCACGTGTGACGACGATCGGTGTCCCCCGGGAGATACGCGCCGGTGAGCGACTGGTGGCAGCGACCCCGAAGACCGTCGGCCAGCTGCGCGCGCTCGGCTACGACGTGGTGGTCGAGGCGGGTGCGGGCGCGGAGGCGACGTTCTCCGACGCGGCGTACGAGGCGGCCGGTGCGGTGATCGGCGACGCGGCTCAGGTGTGGGGGAGCGACGTCGTCACGGCCGTCGGCGCGCCGTGGGGCACGCAGGTCGACTCGATGCGGCCGGGCGCGACGCTCGTCGCGATGCTGTCGCCGGCGACCCGCGCGGACCTCGTCGAGAAGCTCGCCGCGCGACGGGTCACGGCCCTGTCGCTCGACGCCGTGCCGCGGATCTCGCGCGCGCAGAGCCTCGACGTGCTCTCGACGCTGTCGAACGTGGCCGGCTACCGGGCCGTCATCGAGGCCGCGGAGCAGTACGGCGGCATGTTCGCCGGCCAGGTGACCGCGGCGGGCAAGACGCCGCCCGCGAAGGTGTTCGTGATCGGCGCGGGTGTCGCGGGGCTCGCGGCGATCGGCGCGGCCGACAGCCTCGGCGCGCAGGTGCGGGCGTTCGACGTGCGGCCCGAGGTCGGCGAGCAGATCGAGTCGATGGGCGCGACGTTCGTGCAGGCCGCCCAGGCCCAGCAGCAGGTCAGTGCGGACGGGTACGCGTCGGCGCTGACCGAGGAGCAGGAGCGGCTCACGGCCGAGGTGTACGCACGGGAGACGGCCGACGCGGACGTCGTCATCACGACCGCGCTGGTGCGGGGGCAGGCGCCGCGGACGATCACCGCCGAGATGGTCGCGGGCATGCGGGCGGGCAGCGTGATCGTCGACCTCGCGGCGTCGGGCGGCGGCAACTGCGAGCTGACGGTGCCGGGTGAGCGCATCGTGACCGACAACGGCGTCGTGATCGTCGGGTGGACGGACCTCGCCGGACGTCTGCCGCAGCACACGTCGCAGCTGTTCGGCACGAACGTCGTGCACCTGATGCAGCTGCTCACCCCGGGCAAGGACGGCGCGCTCGTCCTCGACCTCGACGACCCCGTGCAGCGCGGCATGACCGTGACCAGCGCGGGCGAGCTCATGTGGCCGCCGCCGCCCGTCGCCGTCTCCGCGGCGATGCCGGGACCGTCGGACACCGCGCCGACCTCCGAGGAGATCGCACGCGCCGAGCAGGTCGCGCACGAGGCGGCGGTCCGACGACGTCAGCGGCGCACGGTCGGGCTGGGTCTCGCGGCCGTGCTCGTCACGCTCGCGATCTCGTTCGCCCCGCCGGCGTTCCTCGGGCACTTCACGGTGTTCGTGCTGGCCGTCGTCGTCGGGTTCTACGTGATCTCGAACGTCAGCCACTCGCTCCACACGCCGCTCATGGCCCAGACGAACGCGATCTCCGGCATCATCCTGGTCGGCGCGCTCCTGCAGATCGGCTCGTCCGACCCGCTCGTCACGGTCCTGGCCTGCGTCGCCGCCGCGGTCGCGAGCATCAACATCTTCGGCGGCTTCCTCGTCGCGAACCGCATGATCCGCATGTTCCGGAAGGACGCCTGATGACCCTGACGTCCCTCGCGCAGGCGGTCTACGTCCTCGCCGCGCTGCTGTTCGTGCTCAGCCTCGCGGGGCTGTCCCGCCAGGAGAGCGCCCGCCGGGGCAACACGCTCGGCATGATCGGCATGGTCCTCGCGCTGGGCGCGACGATCGCGCTGTCGCTCGACGCGAGCGAGCGGCCCGCGTCGGCCACGGCAGCGCTCATCGGCGTCGTGCTGCTGGTCGGCGCGGTCGTCGGCACGTGGCAGGCGCGGCGCGTCGAGATGACGCAGATGCCCGAGCTCATCGCGATCCTGCACAGCTTCGTCGGTCTGGCGGCCGTGCTCGTCGGCTACAACTCGTTCCTCACCGAGGCGCCCGACGCGGTCCACCTCGTCGAGGTGTTCCTCGGCGTGCTCATCGGCGCGGTGACGTTCACGGGCTCGGTCGTCGCGTACCTGAAGCTGTCGGCGAGGATCGCGTCGGCCCCGCTCACGCTCCCGGGCCGGAACTGGATGAACCTCGGCGCGCTCGTCGCGTCCGCAGGGCTCCTGTGGTGGTTCATCGCGTCGCACTCGGTCGTGCCGCTCGTCCTCATGACGGTCGTCGCGCTCGCGCTCGGCTGGCACCTGGTCGCGTCGATCGGCGGCGGGGACATGCCCGTCGTCGTGTCGATGCTCAACTCGTACTCCGGCTGGGCGGCCGCCGCAGCCGGCTTCATGCTGAGCAACGACCTGCTCATCGTCACGGGCGCGCTCGTCGGCTCGTCCGGTGCGATCCTCAGCTACATCATGTGCCGGGCCATGAACCGGTCGTTCATCAGCGTCATCCTCGGCGGGTTCGGCACGTCCGAGGGGACCGTCGTCGCGGGCGACCACGACTACGGCGAGCACCGCGAGGTCAGCGCTGTCGACGTCGCGGACATGCTCCGCGACGCGCGCCGGGTCGTCGTCACGCCCGGGTACGGCATGGCCGTCGCGAAGGCGCAGTACCCGGTGGCGGACCTCGTCGCGAAGCTGCGCGCCCGCGGGGTCGAGGTGCGGTTCGGTGTGCACCCCGTCGCCGGACGGCTGCCCGGGCACATGAACGTGCTGCTCGCCGAGGCCAAGGTGCCGTACGACATCGTGCTCGAGATGGACGAGATCAACGACGACTTCGGGGACACCGACGTCGTGCTGGTGATCGGCGCGAACGACACCGTCAACCCGGCGGCGCTCGACGACCCCGGCTCGCCCATCGCGGGCATGCCCGTGCTCGAGGTGTGGCACGCCAAGCAGGTCGTCGTGTTCAAGCGGTCGATGGCCACCGGGTACGCGGGCGTGCAGAACCCGCTGTTCTTCCGGGAGAACACGTCGATGCTGTTCGGGGACGCCAAGGAGCAGACGGAGAAGATCGCCCAGGCCGTGTGACGGGACCGCACGACTGCGACCCCATAGCCGTCCGGTTCGGGGCTGTCCAAGGTCCGACGTCCCACGACGGCCCGCCCAGGGCCCCACTAGGGTGAGGTCGTAAACCCACCCTGCTGTCGAAGGAGCACGCATGGCCAGCATCGAGGCCGTCGGCGCCCGCGAGATCCTTGACTCTCGCGGCAATCCCACTGTCGAGGTCGAGGTGGCACTCGACGACGGCACCATCGCGCGTGCAGCGGTTCCCTCGGGCGCCTCCACGGGCGCGTTCGAGGCGGTGGAGCGTCGCGACGGCGACAAGTCCCGCTACCTGGGCAAGGGCGTCGAGGAGGCCGTCAACGCGGTCATCGACGAGATCGCCCCCGAGCTCATCGGCTTCGAGGCCACCGAGCAGCGTCTCGTGGACGCGGCCCTCATCGACCTCGACGGCACGCCGAACAAGGGCAAGCTCGGCGCCAACGCGATCCTGGGCGTCTCGCTGGCCGTCGCGAAGGCCGCGGCCGACTCGGCCGACCTGCCGCTGTTCCGCTACATCGGCGGCCCCAACGCGCACGTGCTGCCCGTCCCGATGATGAACATCCTCAACGGTGGGTCGCACGCCGACTCCAACGTCGACATCCAGGAGTTCATGGTCGCCCCGATCGGCGCCACGACGTTCCGTGAGGCCCTGCGCACCGGCGCCGAGGTGTACCACTCGCTCAAGTCCGTGCTGAAGGCCAAGGGCCTCGCGACGGGCCTCGGCGACGAGGGCGGCTTCGCCCCCAACCTCGAGTCGAACCGTGCCGCGCTCGACCTCATCCTCGAGGCCATCGAGAAGGCCGGCTTCACGCCCGGCACCGACCTCGGCCTCGCGCTCGACGTCGCGTCCACCGAGTTCTTCAAGGACGGCGCCTACCAGTTCGAGGGCAAGGCGCAGACGCCCGAGTTCATGATCTCGTACTACGAGCAGCTCATCCGGGACTACCCGCTGGTCTCCATCGAGGACCCGCTGTCCGAGGACGAGTGGGACTCGTGGTCGCAGCTGGTGTCCGAGGTCGGCGACCGCGTGCAGATCGTCGGCGACGACCTGTTCGTCACCAACCCGACGCGTCTGGCCCGCGGCATCGAGACCAAGGCCGCGAACTCGCTGCTGGTCAAGCTCAACCAGATCGGCACGCTCACCGAGACGCTCGACGCGGTGACGCTGGCGCAGCGCAACGGCTTCACGACGATGACCTCGCACCGCTCCGGCGAGACCGAGGACACCACCATCGCCGACCTGTCCGTCGCGACGAACGCCGGCCAGATCAAGACCGGTGCCCCCGCCCGTGGCGAGCGCATCAACAAGTACAACCAGCTGCTCCGCATCGAGGAGGAGCTGGACGACGCCGCCCGCTACGCCGGCCGTTCCGCCTTCCCGCGGTTCCGCCAGGCGTGACCCGGCTCTGGGGACGCGGCTGACGTCGCGGACCCGGACCCTTGCACCACCACGAGAGCGTGCGACCCGAGCGGGTCG
This sequence comes from Cellulomonas sp., assembly GCF_017744555.1. Taxonomy (GTDB): domain Bacteria; phylum Actinomycetota; class Actinomycetes; order Actinomycetales; family Cellulomonadaceae; genus Cellulomonas. Next base: position 373,688 of record NZ_JAGIBD010000001.1, read on the forward strand.
CACGCTCTCGTGCGTCAGTAGGCGCGGCGCCCGGTGCCCGCCGGGTGCGCGATGCCCGTCCGGTGCGCGGTGCCCGTCCGGTGCGCGGTGCCCGTCCGGCGCCCGCTGCCCGTCCGGTGCGCGGTGCCCGCCCGGTGCCCGCCCGGCGCCCGGTGCCCGCGTGTCGTGCGGCGTGCCGCCCGGTTCCACCCCGGCGCGCCCATCCGACGTCCGCGCAGGTGGGCGACCTCCGAGGCAGAATCGACGCATGTCCGCCCCCCGTCGTCCGGTGCAGCCGGGTGCGCCCGGGCGGCGACCGGCACCGCCCAGGACCACCCCGCCGTCGAGCCCGCCGACCCCCTCGTCGGGCACGCCGCGCGCGGCGGCAGGTCGTCCGACGGCCGTCCGCCCGTCGTCGCCGCGCTCCGGTGCGACGCCGCGCGTCGGCGCCGGACCGTCGTCGGCCCGCGGACCGGCGGCCCGCTCGGGCGCGTCCCGCCCTGCGTCCCGGACGGCCACACCTGCCCGCGGCACGCAGCGCGCCGAGCGCGTGCAGGTCCGCCTGCCCCGGCTGTTCAGCGTGCGGGTGCTCGTGTTCTCGCTCGTCGTGCTGCTCGCGTTCATCCTCGTGTCGCCGACGCTGCACTCGTACCTGCAGCAGCGGCAGGACCTCGAGGACCTGCGCCGCGAGGTGGCGACCGCCCAGGCCCGCAACGACGACCTGCGCGCCGACCTCAAGCGCTGGGACGACAGCGCGTACGTCATCGCGCAGGCCCGCGAGCGGCTGTCGTTCGTGATGCCCGGCGAGATGGCGTTCCGCGTGAAGGACCCGGAGACCGTCCCGGACACCCCGGTGACATCGTCGGGCCCTGCGGCGACCGTGCAGGGCGAGGACGTCACGCGGCCCTGGTACACGTCGGTGTGGGACTCGGTGCAGATCGCGGGGACGACGCCCGCGACCACCGCGCCGGACGCCAGCACCACCCCGCCGGCCTCGGATCCCACGACGACCGACCCCACACCCGCCGCCGGCTGACCGGGATCGCCGGCGTGTGACGCGCCGCCGGCTGACCGGGATCGCCGGCGTGTGACGCGCCGCCGGCTGACTGGGATCGTCGGCGTGTGACGCGCCGCCGGCTGACCGGGATCGCCGGCGTGTGACGCGCCGCCGGCTGACTGGGATCGCCGGCGTATGACGCGCCTCCGGCTCACTGGGATCGCCGGCGTGTGACGCGCGCCGCCGGCTGATCTGGACCGACGCCGCGTGACGGCCCCGGCGACCCGGGGGTGACGAGCAGGCGGCGCGCGCGGGGCAGAATGGACCGACCTCCCCGCCGGCGCCGCCACGGCAGCCCCACGCGAACAGGACCCCGCATGGCCCCGACCTCCGACACGACCGTCACCGACCAGGACCTCGCCGTCCTGGCCGAGCAGCTCGGTCGCCCGCCGCGCGGCGTGGTCGGCATCGCGGCGCGGTGCGTGTGCGGCCGTCCGCTCGTGGTCCGCACGGCACCGCGGCTCGACGACGGGACACCGTTCCCGACGACGTACTACCTGACGTGCCCGCCCGCGGTGGCGGCGGTGAGCACGCTCGAGGCGTCCGGCGTGATGAAGGAGATGACGGCCCGCCTCGCGGACGACGAGGAGCTCGCCGCCGGTCACCGGCGCGCGCACGAGGCGTACCTCGCCGACCGGGAGGCCCTCGGGCACGTCGAGGAGATCGCGGGGATCTCCGCGGGCGGGATGCCGACGCGGGTGAAGTGCCTGCACGTGCTCGTCGGGCATGCGCTCGCGGCCGGGCCGGGCGTGAACCCGGTCGGCGACGAGGCGCTTGCGCTGATCAGCGACGAGTGGCGTCCGGACCGGTGCACGTGCTGAACCGGAGCACGTGCCGAGCTGGTGCACGTGCGGTGCGAGGATGACCGGCGTGACGCGTGTGGCTGCCATCGACTGCGGGACCAACTCCATCCGTCTGCTCGTCGCGGACGTCGACCGGACGGCCGGCACGCTCGTCGACCTGGACCGCCGCATGGAGGTGGTGCGGCTCGGCCAGGGCGTCGACCGCACGGGGCGGATCGCCCCCGAGGCGATGGCTCGGACGCTCGACGCGGCTCAGCGCTACGGGCGGATCTGCGACGACCTCGGCGTCGAGGCGGTGCGGTTCGTGGCGACGTCGGCGTCGCGCGACGCGGAGAACCGGGACGAGTTCGTCGCCGGCGTGCGGGACGCGCTGGGTGTCGAGCCCGAGGTCGTCGAGGGCACGGAGGAGGCGGCGCTGTCGTTCCGCGGCGCTACTGGCGTCCTCGCGGCGCGGCACCCCGGGCCGTATCTCGTGGTGGACCTCGGCGGCGGGTCGACGGAGCTCGTGCTCGGCGCGTCCGCGCCCGAGGCGGCGTTCTCGATGGACGTCGGCTGCGTCCGGATCACCGAGCGCCACCTGCTCGGCGACCCGCCGACGCCCGACGAGATCGCGGCCGCCCGGTCCGACGTGCGCGCCGCGCTCGACGAGGCCGCGGCCGTGGTCCCGCTCGGCAAGGCCGTGACGCTCGTGGGTCTCGCGGGCTCGGTGACGACCGTGACCGCGCACGCGCTCGGCCTCCGGACGTACCAGCCGGCCCGGATCGACGGCGCCGTCCTCCCGGTCGAGACCGTCCTCGCCGCGTGCGACGACCTGCTCGGCCGGTCCCACGAGCGGCGCGCGGAGCTCGAGTTCATGCATCCCGGCCGGGTCGACGTGATCGGCGCGGGCGCGCTCGTCTGGCACGAGGTCGTGAGCCGCGTCGTTGATGACGTCGCCGCCGCCGGAGGCCGTCTGACCGAGGTCATCACGTCCGAGCACGACATCCTCGACGGCATCGCCTGGAGCGCCGCCGAGCGCTGAGCGGGCCACGGAACGACACCGACCGCCGCGGCCCCGGCGCCGCCTGCACGCGCTCGACGCCTGCACCCGGTCGACGGCGCCTGCACCCGGTCGACGACGATCGCACCCGGTCGACGACGACCGCACCCGGTTGACGGCGCGCACATCCGGTCGACAGCGCCGCCCGCACCCGATCGACGGCGCGCGCATCCGCTTGACGGCGCGCACCGCACAGCAGGCGAGGTAGCGGGCGACGACGCGGGGTGGCGTCGGCTCACGGCCCGTGGCGACTCGTGTCGTCAGAACGGCGGTTCACCGGGCGGCGGGCGGGTGTGCGAGCGGGTCGGTGGCGGCGTGCGAGGCGCGTGGGGGTCGAGCAGCTGCGGTGACGCGACCAGTCTCACGGCGGGCCGGATGGTCGTGATGCCGAGCGGGCTGGTCCACCAGGTGCTGCCCGTCGTCGGATCCCGGCCGACGGACCAGTTGCCGTGCGTCTTCGCCTGGTGGTGACGGCGGCACAGGGCGTGCAGGTTGGCGGCCGTGGTCTGTGGCTGGGCGTGGCCGGATCCGTGGAACGGCACGACGTGGTCGAGGTCGCACCGTGCCGCCGGTTGGCGGCACCCGAAGAACGTGCACGTGACGTCGCGCGCGATGACCGTGCGTGTCAGGTCCGCGCCCGGCCGGTACGTCGAGGCGCCGGCCTCGACGGCGGTCCCGGTCGCCGGGTCGGTCAGCACACGCGTCCAGGTGGCGTCCTGCGCGATCTCACGAGCCATCGACGCGGGGATCGGGCCGTACGAGCCCAGTTCGGCAGGTGCGTCGTCGACGCCGAGGAGCGTCGTCGCGGCGACGGTCACCTGGACGGCTGCGCGCCGCCCGTGCCGTCGGGGGAGCGGGCCGACTCCCGGCACGTCCTGCGAGTCCAGGATCCGCCGGAAGACGTCCGCGAACGCGTCCGCCCGGCGCTGGTCGACGTGGCGATCGTCGTCGCTCGGCGCCGACGTGCCGGCGAGGGCGTCCACGACCGTGTAGACGGCGACGGCGTCGGGCGCGGGGAGGTAGGCGCTGACCCAGGCCATGGCGTCGTCGCCCCACTCGAGGCGGACGTGCCGGTCCTGTCGGGCGCGGGCCGTACGTGCCTCCACCTCCCTGGGACAGGCCAGAAGGACGGTGCGGCGCACGTGGCGGCGCAGCTGCGGCGCCGTGAGATCGCGCGCGTGCGCGACCGCGTCCAGGACCACCTGCCGTCGCACATCGTCGCTCAGGCTGCCCGGGAGCTCGTCGAGCACCGCGGTCACCTTGCGTGCGTCGATGCGACCATCGACGAGCGCATCGTGCAGCGCCGGGTGCGTCCCGAGCGCGACCGCCTGATGCACGGCGAACTCCGCGGCGTGCCGCGTCGTTGCCAGCGCACAGGCGAGCTCTTCGGGAAGGTACAGGCCGCCCGCGGTCCCGGCAGACCGGGCCGCGAGCTCACGGATCACCTCACCTTGCCGCGCGAGCGCGGCAGACATGATCTGCTGCCACCCCGCGACGGCCTCGACGAGCTCGACGTCCGACATGTCAGCCAGGTCGAGCCGTTCGAGCGCGCCGGCCCGCAAGGCGACCGACCGCGACGACGCGTCGGCCGACACGGCCACCGGTCGTGAGGACGCGTCGGTGCCAGCGATCTGCACGTCTCTCACCCCCCTCAGGCCAAGGTCTCCACCTCGAACAAATGTACGATTGCCCGCCGACAACGGGCGGCGGCGTTCCGGCCGCGCGGGCCCGATGTGGTTCGAGCGAGGGCTGTGGGCGGCTGGCGGAGCGCGCGTCGGCGTCGGATCGCCGACCGGCAGCCCGCCTCTCGCGCCGGGGACGTCACCTCGGCTGCACCGCACGCGCAACACCCGGTCCGACGTGCTGGACGGTAGTGCGCAGTGTGCAGTACCGTCCGGAGGGCGGGGACCGGAGGGGGTCCCCGCACCAACGCTCGCGGCGCCCGGTCGGGCCGCACGGCTCGACGAGGGGAGGTCGCATGGACACCACCCAGCTGCTCAAGGGCGTGCTGGACCTGGCCGTGCTGGCCGTGGTCGCGGACGAGGACGGGTACGGCTACGACGTCGTCCGCCGGCTGCGCAACGCCGGCATCGAGGAGGTCGGCGACGCGTCGGTGTACGGGACGCTGCGTCGGCTGTACTCGTCGGGCGCGCTCACGTCCTACGTCGTGCCGAGCGACGAGGGCCCGCACCGCAAGTACTACGGCATCAACGCGCAAGGCCGGGCGATGCTCGAGGCGCAGCGCAAGGACTGGCAGGAGTTCGCGGGCACCATGGCCCGGCTGCTCGGGACGGAGACCGTGCGATGAGCGTGCTCACGGAGGACCTGGACGTCGCCGCCTACGCGGTCGCGGTGCGGCGCAGCCTCGTCGGACTCTCGCAGGAGCAGGTCGACGACCTGACCGACGACCTCGAGGCCGACCTCGCGGACGCCCTCGCCGACGAGCGGCGCGCGTCGCACGGCCGAGGGCTCGTCGAGCAGTTCGGCACGCCCGAGGCGTACGCCGACGAGCTGCGAGCCGCCGCCGGGCTGCCGACCGCCGGCCGCCCCGCGTCGCGGTGGGAGCGACTGTTCCCGGACCCCGTCGAGCAGTCGCAGCGGGTCGGCCGGAGGATGCTCGCGTGGCTGCGGAGGCAGGCGTGGTGGCCGTCGACCGAGTCGTTCCTCGTCGCCCTGCGCCCCGTGTGGTGGGTGCTGCGTGCGTGGCTCGTCCTGCAGGTCGCCACGGCGCTGGTGCTCGGACCCCAGCGCATGGGGCTGCGGGTCGGGGAGCTCGCGGAGTGGGTGGTGCTCGGCGGCCTCGTCGTGGCGAGCGTGCAGTGGGGTCGCGGCGCGTGGTTCCAGTCGCGCAGCACGCGGTGGGTGCCGGTGCTCACCAACATCGTCGCGGTGGTCGCGATCCTGCCCGTGCTCGCCACGATGAGCAGCCGGGCCGCACAGGCCGAGGACGTGTACCGCGCATGGGCCTCGGGTGCGTTCAACGGGGGCACGCAGACGGTCTACGAGGACAGGCCCGTGGACGGCGTGGTCGTCGACGGGATCCAGGTGAGCAACCTGTTCGTCTACGACGCGCAGGGCAACCCGCTCCAGGACGTGCAGGTGTACGACGACCGCGGCCGCCCGGTCCGCACCACGTTCGACAACGGCTACGACCAGTTCTGGTTCCCCGAGTCCACGGAGCCGTGGTCGTTCGTGCCCGCGGCGGACGCTGACGGCCGGTCCCGCTGGAACGTGTACCCGCTGCGCGGGGCGCCGACGACGCAGTTCGAGCACGACGACGACGGAGCGCCCGTGCTGCAGGCCGGCGTGTCCGCCTCGACGCCGCCGTGGCCGTTCGCGAAGGCCCCGGCGCTCGCCGGACGCGGCGTCGCGCCCCTCGCCCCGGCGGACGGCACGGTGAGCGCGTCGGGTGAGCCGTCCGCGGGTTCCGTACCGACGCCGACGGGGGCGCAGCCTGGCTCGACTTCGGCGCCGACGCCGTGACGCCCGTCGCAGCGGCCGGCTGAGCGCGAGATCGCGGCTGCGGTCGACCCCGTCGGGCGCCAACGTACGCGCCTCGCCGACGCCAGGGGCGGGAGCGCACGCGGCCCGTTGTCTCCGGGCTTTCGCCGCGTCCGTGCAGGTGGGAAGATGTGTCCGCACGGTGAGAGCGCTCCCAGGGAGCGCTGCCCACCGAGGCCCACCCGCTCGACGAGGAGCAGCGACATGCCGGACCGACCGCGATCGACGACCCGCCCGTGGGGCGTCCCGGTGGACCGCCGCACCGCCCTGCGGCTCGGCGGCGGCCTCGTCGCCCTGGGCGCCCTGGCGGCGTGCACCCCGGACGAGCGCACCGACGCCCCGTCGGCGTCGCCGGCACCGACGCCGTCGGCGTGGACCCCACCGGCGCAACCGATGACGTTCCCCGCCGCGTTCGTCTTCGGCGCCGCGACCTCAGCGTTCCAGGTCGAGGGCTCGACGAAGGCGGACGGCCGGGGCGCCTCCATCTGGGACACGTTCGCCGCCGTCCCGGGGAACATCGCAGGCGGCGCGACGGGCGACCCGGCGGCGGACCACTACCGCCGGTGGGAGCAGGACCTCGACCTCATGTCGGACCTGGGCCTGCGGTCGTACCGGTTCTCGGTCGCGTGGCCGAGGATCCAGCCGACGGGCTCGGGACCGGTGAACCAGCCCGGCGTCGACTTCTACCGCCGGCTCGTCGACGGCTTGGGGGAGCGAGGCATCACGCCGGCGATCACGCTGTACCACTGGGACCTGCCGCAGCCCCTCCAGGACGCGGGTGGCTGGGCGGTCCGGGACACCGCCGAGCGGTTCGCGGACTACGCGGCGGTCATGTTCGACGCGCTCGGGGACGTCGACGCGACGTGGCTGACGATCAACGAGCCGAAGACGACCGCCGCCGTCGGCTACGGCTCGCCGTACCACGCTCCGGGCGCGAACGACGTCGAGCAGCAGGTCGCGGCCGTCCACCACCAGCTGCTCGGCCACGGTCTGGCGGTGCGACGGTTCCGGGAGAGCGGTGCGCAGGGCGGCATCGGGATCGCGCTCAACCTGCTGCCCGTGTACCCGGCGGGCATGGGTGCGGAGCAGCCGACGACGAGGGCGGACGCGGTCGAGAACCGGCTCTACCTCGACCCCGTGCTCGTCGGTGCGTACCCGGAGGACGCCATCGGCGACAAGGCCGGCCAGATCCACGCCGACCGGGCCGCGTTCGAGGCACTCGTGCTGCCGGGGGACCTCGACGCGATCAGCGAGCCGCTCGACGTGCTCGCCGTCCAGTACTACGGCGTCGCCGGCATCGACCGCACGGGCAACGTCGTGACGATCGCGCCGCAGTCGGACGCCCCGTGGCAGCAGATCCGGCCGGAGGGTCTGTACGACGTGCTCACGCGGCTGACCCGCGACTACCCGGACGCCCCGCCGCTGATCATCACGGAGAACGGGATCCCCGACCCCACGCCGCAGGGGACGACGCAGGACGACGACCGCACCGAGTTCCTGCGCGCGCACTTCCAGCAGGCGGCCCGGGCGATCCAGGACGGCGTCGACCTGCGGGCGTACTACGTGTGGTCGCTGCTCGACAACTTCGAGTGGGCGGAGGGCCTGACGCAGCGCTGGGGGATGGTGCACGTCGACTTCGACACCCAGGAGCGGACCCCCAAGTCGAGCGCCCTGTGGTACCGCGACGTCATCGCCGCGGGTGCCGTCCCGCCCTCCGGGTGACCCGTGACGGCGACGTGTCAGGGGGCGCACAGCGGGCGCCCAGGCGGTGTGCGCAGCGTCACCGTCCGACGATGAGGCGGTAAAAGTCGGGCGGCGATACCGTGAATACATGCCCCAGACCGTCCCTGCACCCGCTGACGCATCCCCGTCCGGCACCACGGCACCTCGGCAGCCCAAGCCCCGCAAGGTCCCGCGCGTCGTCGTCCTCGGCGGCGGCACGGTCGGTCTCTACACGGCCCGCCGGCTGCGCAAGCGCCTCGGCAAGCGCGAGGCGGCCATCGTCGTCGTCGACCCGCGCCCGTACATGACCTACGCGCCCTTCCTGCCCGAGACGGCCGCCGGCTCGATCGACGCCCGCAACGTCGTCGCCCCCCACCGCCGCGCGCTCAAGGGCGTCGACGTGCTGCAGGGCAAGGTGTCGCAGATCCACCACGCCGAGCGCACGGTCGAGATCACGCCCGAGGAGGGTGAGCCGTACTGGATCACCTACGACCACCTGGTCGTCGGCCTCGGCTCGGTCGCCCGCACGCTGCCCATCCCCGGCCTCGCGGAGAACGGCATCGGCTTCAAGAACGTCGAAGAGGCCATCGCCCTGCGCAACCACGTGCTCAACCGGATCGACGTCGCGTCGTCCACCTGGGACCCCGAGCTGCGCAAGCGCATGCTGACGTTCGTGTTCGTCGGCGGCGGCTTCGCCGGTATCGAGGCGCTCGCCGAGGTCGAGGACATGGCCCGGGTCGCCGTGAAGTACTACAAGGCCATCGAGCAGGACGAGCTCCGGTTCGTGCTCGTCGAGGGCTCGCCGCGGATCCTCCCCGAGGTGAGCGAGGAGCTCGGCGGCTACACGCTCGAGCAGCTGCGCAAGCGCAACATCGAGATCCACCTGTCGACGTTCCTCAGCTCGTGCGTCGACGGCCACGTGGTCCTGTCGAACAAGACGGAGTTCGACGCCGAGACGATCGTGTGGACCGCCGGCGTCAAGGCGAACCCGGTCCTGCAGAACTCGGACCTCCCGCTCGACCAGCTCGGTCGTGTCACGACGAACGCCAAGCTCCAGGTCGTCGACGCGGACGGCGTCGTCGTCGCGGACGCGTACGCGGCCGGTGACTGCGCGGCCGTGCCGGACCTCTACAACCCCGGCAAGTTCTGCCCCCCGAACGCCCAGCACGCGCTGCGCGAGGGCAACCACCTCGGCGACAACCTCGCCCGGGTGCTGCGCTCGGCGGAGCCGACCGAGTACAAGCACAAGAACATCGGCGCGGTCGCGTCGCTCGGCATGTACAAGGGTGTCGCGCAGATGTTCGGCCGGATCAAGGTCCGTGGCTTCCTCGCGTGGGTGCTGCACCGCACGTACCACGTGGCGGCCATGCCGACGTTCAACCGCAAGATCCGCATCGCGGCCGGCTGGACGGGCTCGATCCTGCTGCGTCGTGAGGTCGTCGCGCTCGGTGCGCTGCACGACCCGCGCGCGGAGTTCCGCGAGGCGTCGGTCCCCCCGAAGCCGCGTGCGGTCGAGCCGGGCGAGAAGGACCCCGCGCTCCCCGCCATCAAGGCGGAGCCGGGTTCGCCCGCCGAGAAGCAGCAGGCGAAGAACGCCAGCTGACGGCGTTCCGACCACCGGTCCCGAGCCCTCGACCTGTCCGGGTCGAGGGCTCGAGCCGTCTGCGGGGATCCCGGGCGCCACAGGCTGGCAGGATGAGGCCGCCGGTGGAGCCCCCGTAGCCCAATCGGCAGAGGCAGCCGGCTTAAACCCGGCCCAGTCCCGGTTCGAACCCGGGCGGGGGCACGTAGCGCGACGAGCGGTCGGACGGCCGAGCGCGTTGCTCGACGTGCCCCGGACGGCTGCGTCGTTCGGGCGATGGGCCGCTAGACGAGACCCGCTGCGAGCTCGGACTCCTCGATGCCGGCGAGCCAGGTCCGCTTGGTCGCCCGCCAGCCCTCGTCGTCGGCGCCGAGCCGCCAGTAGCCCGACACCGACAGGTCCTCGCGGGCCAGCCCCCGGTCGACGCGCAGGTGGCGGCGCAGGTCGCGGACGGCGCCGGCCTCGCCGTGCACGAACGCGCTGACGGGTGCAGGCAACGGCGGCAGGCCGGTGACGTGGTCGACGAGCGCGGCGCCCGGGACGCCGTCGCCCGTGTGCACCCAGTGCACCTGCACGTCGGTCGGGACGTCGAGCGGGATCTCGTCCTCGGGGCCGTGGACCTCGACGACGACGTGCCCCACGGCGTCGGCGGCGAGGCGCTCGACTGCGACGGCGATCGCGGGCAGGGCGGAGAGGTCGCCGACGAGCAGGTGGGACGCGGCGGACTCGTCGGGGGACCAGGCGCCGCCGGGGCCGACGAGCAGCACCTCGTCGCCGGGAGCGGCGCGGTCGGCCCACGGTCCGGCGAGGCCGGCGTCGCCGTGCACGACCAGGTCGAGGGTGAGCCGTCCGTCGGCGAACCCGCGGACGGTGTACGACCGCTGGCGTGGCTGCTGGTCCGGCGGCAGCGTCGCGCGGACCGCGTCGAGGTCGAGCCGGCCGTCGTCACGCAGAGGCCGAGCCGTCCCGGCTGCCGGAGGGAGAAAGACGAGCTTGACGTAGGAGTCGGCATGCGGCGACGGCTCGAACCGGGCGAGCCCGGGACCGCCGACGACGACCCGGACGAGCGACGCCGAGAGCCGTTCGACGGTCAGCACCTCGCCGACGAACGGGGCGGGACGGGTGCGGGCGGGCGCGTCGGTCACCGGGTCACGGTAACCGCGCCGGCTGGGTGGTCGGGACGGGCGGCCGGTGGTCGGGCGGCGAGGCGGTCGGGCGGCGAGGTGCGCGGGCACGCCAGTACGTTCTCCGGGTGCCGGGGCCGCCGCCCGGGCCGCCGGAGGCGCCGGGAGGAGCCGGAGAGGCGGTCAGTCGCCGGGCGCCGCGTCCGGGGCCGTCGGGGTACCGGCCGGCGGGGTCGCGGTGGTGGCGGGCCGGCCGACCCTGGTGTCCATGTCGTCGTTGAGGCGCGTGAGCATCGCGGCGAGCGTGCGGCGGTCGTCCGGTGACCACTCGGCGAGGAGGTCGTCGTACACCTCGGCGCGGGCCTGCCGGGTGTGCGCGAGCGCCGCAGCGCCGGCGTCCGTCATCGTGACCACCGCGCGGCGGCCGTCGCGGTCGTCCCGCTCGCGCGTCACGTGCCCGGCGGCCTCCATGGCGAGCACCTGCCGCGTGACGGTCGAGGCGTCGAGCCGCAGGTGGTCGGCGATCTCGTTGATGCCGCAGGGGCCGTGCACGGCGAGCTGCCGCAGCGCGAGGTAGGCCGACCGTTCGAGCGTGCCGTCGAGGCGTGCCGTCCGGCGCCGGTTGCGGTCGGCGAGGCGCAGCAAGAGGGCGATCTGCAGCTCGACGTCCTGGATCGCATCGTCCAAGGGGTCACCTCCGTGTCGGCGTCCGAAATCTAGGTGTAGCATACAGGTAAATTACCTGTCCCCTACAGATACCAAGGGTCCACCTGTGGCTTCCGCACGCAACGAACCGAACAAGACCGCGATCTTCGCGACCACCCTCACCGCCTTCTTCGCGATCGCGGGCATCGCGATCGTCGATCCCATCCTGCCCGCCATCGGCGCCGACCTCGGCGCGACGACCTGGCAGATCGAGCTCCTGTTCACCGCCTACATCGCCGTCATGGCGATCGGCATGATCCCGGCCGTCATGCTCACGGGCAAGTTCGGCTACAAGAAGATCCTCGCGACAGGCGTGAGCGTCGTCGCCGTGGCCGCGATCGCCGCCTCGCTCACCGGCAACATCGGTCAGCTCTCGGCACTGCGCGGGTTGTGGGGGCTCGGCAACGCGATGTTCTTCGCGACCGCGATGGTGCTGCTCGTCTCGCTGGCCAACGACCGCGCGTGGGCGGTCGAGCTGTTCGAGACGTGCGTCGGGCTCGGCTTCGCTATCGGCCCGCTCATCGGCGGCCTGCTCGGCGAGATCAGCTGGCGCGTGCCGTTCCTGCTGTGCGGCGTGTTCATGATCGTCGCGCTCACGGTGTCGGTCACCCGGCTCAAGGACCCCGCGGAGAAGCCCGCGCCGCTGACGCTCGGCCAGGTGTTCACGCCGTTCCGGCGGCCCGCGTTCGTGATCCTGTGCGTCATCACCGCGACGTACAACTTCGTGTTCTTCGTCGTGCTCGGCTTCACGCCTGTGTTCCTCGGCCTCGACGTGATCCCGCTCGGGTTCGTCTTCACCGCCTGGGGCGTGGGCCTCGCGCTCGGCATCCTCGTGGTCGGCCACCGTCTGGCCCACCGGATCGGTGCCGTGCAGACCGTCGGCATCGCGATCGTCGTGCTGCTCGCGTCCCTGTTCGGCCTCGTCACGTCGCACAGCACCACGCAGTCCGTGCTCGTGCTCGTCGTCGCCGGTGTCTGCATGGGCATCTGCAACGCGAACCTCACCGACCTGGCGCTCGCGGCCGGCTCGCCCGACCGGCGCGTCACGACCGGCTCGTTCAACCTGGTCCGCTGGGGCTTCGCCGCCCCCGCCCCGGTCGTCGCGGGTCTGCTCGCGGAGCACGTCGGCCTCACGTCGCCCTACTGGGTCGCGATCGGTGTGCTCGCCGTCGGGGTGCTCACGTTCCTGGCCGCGGGTCACGTGCTCGCGCGCAACGTCGGCGAGAGGGTGTTCTGGGCCCGGCTGAACAAGGACGCCGCGACCGTCGAGGGCACGCCCGAGGAGGCGCTCGGCGAGCTCGTCTGACCGGCGGCCCCGAACAACGACGACGCCCGGCCGGACCAGGAGGTCCGACCGGGCGTCGGTCGTCGGTGGGGGACGAGCCCGCCGGCGTCAGGCGTCGCGGCGCTTGAGCAGCACCGCCGCAGCGGCGAGCAGGATCACCACGTACCCGGCGAGGACGCCGAAGCCCTCCCACGCCGACAGCGTGATGACGTCGGGCTGAGCGGCCGCCATCGCCGCGATCTGCTCGTTCGTCTGCGTGATCTGCGCACCGGCCACGTTGGGCAGGAACGGCATGATCTTGTGCAGCGGCTCCCACGGGATGGCGCTGAACATGATCGGCAGGATCAGCAGGGCGCCGAGCACGGTTGCGATCGCCGCCGCCGAGTGCCGCATGAGCGCACCGAGCGCGAACGACAGCAGGCCGATCATCGCGATGTACAGCGCGTAGCCGGTCAGCGCCCGCAGGGTCTGCGCGTCGTTGATGTCGACCGTCATGCCGTCGCCGCCGAAGATCGCGGCCTGCAGGAGTGCCGCGAGGGCGGTGGACGCGGCCGCGACGACGAACACGACGACGAACAGCACGAGCGCCTTCGCCCACAGCACCGGGGTCCGGCGGGGCTCGGCAGTCAGGCTCGAGCGGATCATGCCCGTCGTGTACTCGCCCGTGATCGACAGGGCGCCGAGCACGGCGACCGCGAGCGGGCCGAGGTAGACGTTGAGGCCGAACGCGTCGAGCGGGTTGGTCGGGGCGCCCGCGTCGTCCGGCGCGTTGACCATGGCCAGCGTGAGCAGCAGCGTGAAGCCGACGAGCGCGAGCGCGGTGATCGCCAGCGTCCACGTGGTCGAGCGGACCGACCAGAACTTGATCCACTCGGACTTGAGCAGGTGGCCGAACGACAGCTTGTGCGTCGTCGTCGGGCGCGACACCTCGGCCCGCGCGGGGGCGACGGTGGTGGTGCTCATCGGGCGTTCTCCTCGGAGGTCGTGGCTGCGCTGGATGTGCCCTGCGTGTCCGGCACCGCGGCCGAGTGGTACTCGACGGCGTCCTGCGTGAGGCTCATGTACGCCTCCTCGAGCGACCCGCGCACCGGCGTGAGCTCGTGCAGCACGATCCGGCCGGCCGCCGCGACCTCGCCGACCGCCTCGGCCGTGGCGCCGTGGACCTCGAGCAGGCCGGGCTCGTCGGACGCGATCGTGACGTCAGGTGCCGCGAGCAGCTCCGCGAGCTGGGCCGCCTGCGGAGAGCGGACCTTGACCGTGGTGCGGGTGGCCTGCGAGACCACCTGCTCGACGGGGCCGTCCGTGATGATCTTGCCGCGGCCGATGACTACCAGGTGGTCGGCCGTGAGGGCCATCTCGCTCATGAGGTGCGACGACAGGAAGACCGTGCGGCCCTCCGACGCGAGGTACTTCACGAGGTTGCGGACCCACAGCACGCCCTCGGGGTCGAGACCGTTGACCGGCTCGTCGAGGATGAGCGTGCGCGGGTCGCCGAGGAGCGCGACGGCGATGCCGAGTCGCTGGCCCATGCCGAGCGAGAAGCCGCCGACGCGGCGCTTGGCCACGTCGTGCAGGCCGGTCATGTCGATGACCTCGTTGACGCGCTTGTCGCCGATGCCGTGCGTCGCGGCGAGCGCACGCAGGTGGTTCTTGGCGCTGCGGCCCGTGTGGACGGCCTTGGCCTCCAGGAGGGCGCCGACCTCGGTCAGCGGCGAGCGGTGCTGGGCGTAGGGGCGGCCGTTGACGGTGACGGTGCCGGCCGTCGGGCGGTCGAGCCCGACGATCATGCGCATCGTGGTGGACTTGCCGGCGCCGTTCGGGCCGAGGAAGCCCGTCACCTTGCCGGGCTGCACCGTGAACGAGATGCCGTCCACGGCGGTCTTCGCGCCGTACTTCTTGGTCAGGCCTTGGGCCTCGATCATCATCGGTCCTCGTCTGGGGAAACTGTGACCGTTCGACCCTAGGGGCTGGGTACCTGCGTTGTATCCGTCATTGGGTGGATATCCGGGGCGGTTCAGGGTGGTCCCTGAGTCGGCCGAAGGAACGATCCGGGGTTCACCCGCGTTCGTTACGGTGAACGCGCATCTTGCGTGCCGCCGAGCCGTCCAGGAGGACGACGTGCCCAATCCCGTCTTCGACAACAGTCCCGTGTTCTCGGACCCTGCCGACCGGCGGGCCCGCACCACCGCGCAGCCGGGCGGGTCGACCGCCACCGCCGGTCAGGGCAACGCGCGCACGCTCGACGTCGCGCAGCTCGACGAGATGTACGCGCTGCCGTCCGCGGGTCCCCGCGAGACCGGCCGGATGACGTACGACGACGTGATCGTCCGCACGGGCGGGCTGCTCGCCCTGCTCGTCGCGAGCGCCGCCGTGACCTGGGTCGTCGCGCCCGGGCTCTGGGTGGTCGGCGCGATCGTCGGGCTCGTGCTCGGCCTCGTCAACGCGTTCAAGCGCAAGCCGAGCCCGCTGCTCATCTCGCTGTACGCGCTCGCGCAGGGCGTGTTCCTCGGGGGCATCAGCCACTTCTACGAGGAGCGGTGGAACGGCATCGTCGGTCAGGCCGTGCTGGCCACGCTCGCCGTGTTCGCCACGTCGCTGTTCCTGTTCCGGTCCGGCAAGGTCCGCGTCACGCCGAAGTTCACGCGCATGGTGCTGCTCGGGCTCGTCGGCTACCTGGTGTTCTCGCTGCTCAACCTGGGCCTGATGTTCTTCGGCGTGGGTGGCGGCACCTTCGGCCCGCTGCGCAGCGGGGCCCTCGGCGTGGTCGTCGGCCTCGTCGCCGTCGCGCTCGCCGCCGCGAGCCTGGTCATCGACTTCGACTCGGTCAAGCGCGGCGTCGAGCAGGGTGTGCCGTCGCAGTACGCCTGGTACGCCGCGTTCGGCCTCGTCGTCACGCTGGTCTGGCTGTACCTCGAGCTGCTGCGGCTGCTGGCGATCTTCCGAGGGAACTGACCGCGCGCCTCGGCGCGTCATCCCTGGCGCGCCGAGGCAGACTCGGCTCGTGAAGTACGCACACCACATCTCGGAGCTCGTCGGCGGCACCCCGCTCGTCCAGCTCACGTCCGTGACGGCAGGCCTGACGGCGACGATCCTCGCCAAGGTCGAGTACATGAACCCCGGCGGGTCCGTGAAGGACCGCATCGCGCTCAAGATGGTCGAGGCGGCGGAGGCCAGCGGCGCGCTGCGGCCCGGCGGCACGATCGTCGAGCCGACCAGCGGCAACACGGGCGTGGGCCTCGCGCTCGTCGCGCAGCGCAAGGGGTACCGCTGCGTGTTCGTCTGCCCCGACAAGGTCAGCCAGGACAAGCGCGACGTGCTGCGCGCGTACGGCGCCGAGGTCGTCGTCACGCCCACGGCCGTCCCGCCCGACCACCCCGACTCGTACTACTCGGTGTCCGACCGGCTGGTGCTCGAGATCGAGGGCGCGTGGAAGCCGAACCAGTACGCCAACCCGAACGGGCCGGCCAGCCACTACGAGAGCACCGGGCCGGAGATCTGGGCCGACACCGACGGGCTCGTCACGCACCTCGTCGCGGGGGTCGGCACGGGCGGGACGATCACCGGCACCGGCCGCTACCTCAAGGACGTGTCCGCGTCGCGTGAGACCGGGCCCGTGGTCGTCGTCGGCGCCGACCCGGCGGGGTCCGTGTACTCCGGCGGTGACGGACGGCCGTACCTGGTCGAGGGGGTCGGCGAGGACTTCTGGCCCGCCGCGTACGACCCGTCGGTCCCCGACGAGATCATCGCCGTCTCCGACGCCGACTCGTTCGCCATGACCCGGCGCCTCGCCCGCGAGGAGGGGCTGCTCGTCGGCGGGTCGTGCGGCATGGCCGTCGAGGCGACGCTGCGGTACGCCCGTCGTCTGCAGGACCGGGACCCGGAGGCCGCCGCCCGGGCGATGATCGTCGTGATCCTGCCCGACAGCGGCCGCGGGTACCTGTCGAAGATCTTCAACGACTCGTGGATGCGGTCGTACGGGTTCCTCGCGGCCGACGAGGGCGCGACCGTCGCGGACGTGCTCAAGACGAAGACCGGGACGCTGCCGGACCTCGTGCACACCCACCCGAACGAGACGGTGCGCGACGCCATCGAGATCCTGCACGAGTACGGCGTCTCGCAGATGCCCGTGGTCGGTGCCGAGCCGCCCGTGAAGATCGGCGAGGTCGCCGGGGCCGTCTCCGAGCGCGCGCTGCTCGACGCGGTGTTCGCGGGCGACGCGGCCCTGTCCGACCGGGTCGACCGCCACATGTCCCCGCCCCTGCCGCTCATCGGCGTCGGCGAGGCCGTGCAGGCCGCGCGAGCTGCGCTGCAGCAGGCGGACGCGCTCATGGTCGTCGACGACGGTGCACCCGTCGGGGTGCTGACCCGGCACGACCTGCTGGGTTTCCTCGCGCGCTGACAGGCCCGCCCGCACCGACGGGGTAGCCTCCGGCTGACGGCTGCGACGCCGTCCGACCACCCACGTCCGAGGGAGCACGATGGCCCTGTTCGACCTGCCCCTGCCCGAGCTCGAGCGCTACCTGCCGGAGCTCGACGAGCCTGCGGACTTCGACGCGTTCTGGACCTCGACCCTCGTCGAGGCCCGCGCGCACGACCTCGCGCTCTCGGCGGTCCCGGTCGACACGGGCCTCACGCTCGTCGACACCGAGGACGTGACGTTCGCGGGCTTCGGCGGGCACCCCATCAAGGCGTGGGTGACGCGCCCGGCGGGCAGCGCGCAGAGGCGCGAGCTGCTGCCGGCGGTCGTCGAGCTCATCGGGTACGGCGGCGGTCGCGGCTTCCCGCACGAGCGGCTCGCCTGGGCCTCCGCAGGGTACGTCCACCTCGTGATGGACACGCGCGGGCAGGGGTCGGCGTGGGGGAGCGGCGGCCACACGGCCGACCCCGTCGGCACCGGCCCGGCGTTCCCGGGTGTCATGACCCGCGGCATCGAGGACCCCGCCGACCACTACTATCGCCGGCTCATCACCGACGCGGTGCGGGCGGTCGACGCGGTCCGGGCCCTGCCGGGCGTCGACCCGGCGCGCGTCGCGGTCACCGGCATCAGCCAGGGCGGCGGGCTCGCGCTCGCGGTCGGCGGGCTGGCCGACGGTCTCGTCGCCGTCATGCCTGACGTGCCGTTCATGTGCCACTACCGCCGGGCCGTCGACATCAGCGACGCCAAGCCCCACGGCGAGCTCGTCGACTACCTCGCGGTGCACCGTGACCGTGAGCAGATGGTGTTCCGGACGATGTCGTACCTCGACGGCGTGCACTTCGCCCGGCGGGCGAGCGCGCCGGCGCTGTTCTCGGTGGCGCTCCGGGACGTCACGTGCCCGCCGTCGACCGTGTTCGCGGCGTACAACCACTACGCCGGCCTGACGGGCGAGCGGCCCGCGACCGAGATCGAGGTGTACGCGTACAACAACCACGAGGGCGGCCAGGCGTTCCAGGTGGACCGTCAGATCCGGTGGCTCAAGGCCCTGCTCGACGGTCGAGCCGCCCCGGAGGGGCAGTCCGTGTCCGCCGCGGTCTGACCGCCGCCGTCCGACCGCCGCCGTCCACCGCCGTCCGGGGGCGCCGCCGTCCGAGCGCAGACGTGCGGGAGGCCGGCACCCGGGTGGGGTGCCGGCCTCCCGACGGTCACGCTGGCGGCCGGTCGGCCGCCGTGCGGGTCAGACCGCGGCCGCGGCGAGCGGCCGCTCCGTGTCCGCCGTGGTCGCGGCGGCAGCGGCGGGGGTGCCGACCGAGCGGATCGCCCAGCCGATGAGGCCGAACGTGACGCCCAGGCCCATGGCGAGGAGCGCGACACCGAACGCGATGACCGAGGTGAACAGCGAGGCCCGCAGGAACGAGCCGTTCATGACAACGGTGCGCAGCGCGGTGAGCTTGGCGTAGTCGGCGTCCTTGGCGAGCTCCTCCTTGGTGGCGTCGGGGTTCGCGGCCTCGATCGCGTGGAGCTCGTTGCCCAGCTCGGCGTAGGTCTTGTCGCCCGTCGCGGTGAGCGCGTGGTGGTTGATGATCGCGGCCTGCGAGAACGCCTCCCACGGCGTGTCGACGAGCTGGCCGCCGAACGCCGAGGCGTCGGGCGAGACGGTGATGTCCTCAGCCTTGAGGTTGCTCGACACCGCCCCCCAGGTGACGGCGCCGGCGACGAGGAAGACGCCGCCGAGGATCATGACGATCAGGCCGTAGAGGCGGGTGTGTGACGCGGTGCGAACAGTGCTGGTGCTCATGTCTTGTGGACTCCTTCGAGTACCCCCGGTGTGCGGGCCTCTCCAGACCCGATGAGCCGATCGGGCTCATGCCGAGATACTTTCGCGGCGTCATCTCGTTCGTGCAGGACCCAAGTCCCACGTGAGGGTGATGTGAAGACGCAGGTCATCGCGTCGTGAAAACGCCCCGGATCCGGGCGCGCGGAAGAGGGCGCGCCCGAACCGGGGGGTCGGACGCGCCCTCCTCGTCACCGGCAGCGCATCCCCACGCCCCGGCAACGGGCCCCCTGCCACCTCGGCCGGCCGCACCCGCCGGTCCCCGAGGCCTTGACGGCCATCCGACCGCACGCGGGGCGCCTCGGCCTGGGACCTAGGTCACGACGACGCGCCGAAGGCCGCTCACGAGGCCCTCGACCAGGAAGTCGAAGCTCGCGTCGACGTCGTCGGGCATGCCGAACCCGCCGTCGAGCTCGAGCACCACGAACCCGTGCACGGCGGCCCGCACCGCCCGGACGGCGTCGATGCGCCGCTCGGCCGGGACGCCGAGCGCGGCGACGGCGGCGGACAGGTGGTCCACGACGGCGGCACCGGCCGCGCGGACGGCGTCCGCGTCGGGGTCGTGCACCCACAGGCTGCCCTGGACGGCCTGGTAGCGGCCCGGTGAGCGTCGGGCCAGGTCGCGCACCGTGTGCGCCATGGCGCGCAGGGTGCCGTCGGGCTCGGCAGCCGGGGCGACGTCGACCGCCGCGAGCGCGTCGCGCAGCTCCTCCACGCACACGAGCGCGACCTCCCGGCGCAGCGCCGGGAGGCCCGCGACGTGCTTGTAGAGGCTCGGCACGGCGACGCCGGCGCGGGCGGCGACGGCCGACAGCGTGAGGTCGGCGAAGCCGGTGGACCCGCCGTCGTCGACGACCGCGAGCGCGAGGGCGACGACGGCGGCGCGGTCGAGTCCCGCCCTAGGCACGGGCGTCGGCCCGCACCTGGAACCGTCCGGCGGCGTCGCGGGGGAGCCCCGCGAGGAACGCGAGCGTCGCGGGGACGACGACCTCGGGCGCCTGGTGCTGCGGGTAGTGGCCGACGTCCGGGACGAGCGTGACCTCGGCGTCGATCGCGGCGCGGATCCACTCGGCCTCGGCGGCGGGGTCCGTGAAGTCGGGGTCGACCGCGCCGACGAACGCGACCGCGGGGGCGGCGACCTCGGGCACGCGGGCCTCGACCGGGGCGTGCGTGAGCTGGACCGTGAGGTGGCGGAAGGAGCGCAGGTGCGCGGGGTCCTGCATGGCGGCGCGCAGGTCGGCGACGTGCTCGTCGAGCCGTGGTGCCTTGCGGCCGCGGTTGAGCGTCGAGCGGTAGTACGTCGCCCAGACGCGGGCGCCCCACGGGCGGGCGAACAGCACGCGCATCAGGCCGTGCATGGTCGCGGTGGCGAGCGCGGGGAGCTTCCGCTCGCGCAGGAAGGGGCCGGTCAGGACGAGGCCCGCGACGAGATCGGGGCGCTCGGCCGCCGCCCAGGCGGCCGAGCCCGCACCCATCGAGTTGCCGCCGAGCACGGCCGGGCCGCCGAGGTGCTCGACGAGCGCGAGCGCGTCCTGCGCCGTGACGACGTCGCCGTGGGTGCGGAACGTGGTGTCGGAGTCACCGTGCCCGCGCAGGTCCATGACGGCGACGCGGTGGCCGGTGTCGACGAGCGGTGCGGTGAGCTCGCGCCAGGTGCTGCGCAGGTCGCCCATGCCGGGGATGAGGACGACGAGCGGGCCGTCCGCCGGGCCGTCGACCGTGTACGCGATGCGGCCCTCGGGCCGCTGGAGGTGGTGCACCGTGGTGGTCATGACAGGAAAGCTAATGGCATTAGCCAAGCGCGTCAAGAGGTTGCCGTCAGCCCCAGAAGGCAAGATGGACCGGCACTGTCATCCATCGAAGGAGTACGTCATGTCCGCAGCGCTTCCCGAGGCGTCCGGCTCGTTCGGCGAGAAGCCCACGCTGACCTTCCCCGACGCGCAGGCGCCCGCCGAGCTCGAGGTCGTCGTCCTGTCCCGCGGCGACGGTGCGCTCGTCGAGGCCGGCGACGACATCGAGGTGCACTACCTCGGCCAGACGTGGGGCGGCCACGTGTTCGACAACTCCTACGACCGCCGCGAGTCCATCAGCTTCCCGATCGGCGTCGGCGCCGTCATCGGCGGGTGGGACGAGGGCCTGGTCGGGCAGCAGGTCGGCTCGCGCGTGCTCCTGTCGATCCCGTCGCACCTCGGCTACGGCGACCGCGGTGCACCGTCGGCCGGCATCCGCGGCGGCGACACGCTCGTGTTCGTCGTGGACATCGTCAACACCAGCAACTGACGTCCTCGCGCGGGCGGGGTCCGGGGTGCACACCCTCGGACCTCGCCCGTCGACGTTCCCGCAGGCGGCGGCCGCCCGTATCCTCGGGCCCGTGCGCGACGACGCGGATCTCACGATCGGGGAGTTCGCCCGCAGGTCGGGTCTCTCGCTGAAGGCCCTGCGCCTGTACGACGCGCGCGGGATCCTGCCGCCCGAGCGCGTCGACCCCGACAACGGGTACCGGTACTACGCGCCGCGCCAGCTCGACCGGGCCCGCACGATCGCGCTGCTGCGACGGCTCGACATGCCCCTCGCCCTCGTCGCGGACCTGGTCGGGCGCCCCGGCGACGAGCTCGCCGACGCCGTCCGCTCGTGGTGGGCCGACCGGCGGCGCGAGCTCGACGACCGCGGACCGGCGGTCGACCTCGTGGTGGGCACCCTCGCGGCCCCGGACCGGCGCCCGGACGGGCCGGTGAGCGGGTTCAGCAGCGAGGACGTCGTGGTCGCGCAGGCGCCCGCGCGACGCGTCGCGACGATCCGCCGGCACGTCACCCAGGCCGAGCTCGTCGCGACGTTCATGGCGGACGTCCTCACGATCCGCGAGCACCTCGCGGGGGCGGGGGCCACGACCGACCACGAGTTCTGGGTGCTGTTCCACGGTGCCGTCGGCCCGGACGGCGACGGGCCCGTCGAGACGTGCGTGCCCTACGAGGGCCACGCCGACCCCGCGGGGGCGATCGTGCTGCGCGAGGAACCCGCCCACCGGATGGCGTCCGTGCCGGTGACCGCGCAGGACTGCTGCTACCCGCAGATCATCGGCGCCTACCTCGCGCTCGAGGGGTGGTTCGCCGAGCGCGGGCTCGACGGCGCCGGACCGGTCCGCGAGCTGTACCCGGTGCCGTGGTCGGACGAGGGCGTCGTCGCCCACGTCGCGCAGCCGCTGCCTGCCCCTCGCCTCTGACCTCGCCCCTTGCCCCTTGACCCTGCCCCAGGGGCAGACCGGACGCTGACGGCATGCCGCACCTCGACGCGTACGCCCAGCACAGCCCCTACTCCGACCCCGGCGCGCACGGCGCGCTGCTCAAGGAGATCGAGCCGACGCCGCCCGCGCTGCACCAGGCGGCGTGCGCGACGATCGTCCACTACCGCGGTCAGGCGTCCGAGCTCGCCGAGGGCCAGGACCGCGACATCGACCTGCGCTGGCTGTCCGACGTCCTCGACGTCGCGACGACGCGCGTCCCGGGCTCGTTCCGCGCGGACCGCGCGGTCCCGGACCGGGTCGCGGGCTGCTGCCGCGACCACGCGCTGTTCGCCGTCGCGGTGCTGCGCGAGCACGGCGTCCCGGCCAGGACGCGGGTCGGGTTCGCCGGGTACTTCGAGCGCGGGTTCCACCACGACCACGTGGTCGCCGAGCTGTGGGACGGCGAGCGTTGGGTGCGGTTCGACCCTGAGCTCGACCCGGTGACCGGCCCCGTGGAGGGCCCGCAGCCGTGGGGCTTCGACGTCGATGACATGCCCACCGGTCCGGGGGCGCCGTTCCAGACGGCCGCCGAGGTGTGGCAGCAGGTCCGTGCCGGGACCGTCGACGCGGGCGTGTACGGCGTCGACGTGTCGATGCCCGAGCTGTGCGGTGCCGAGTTCGTGCGCGGGTACGTCGTCGAGGAGCTCGCGCACCGGCAGCGCGAGGAGCTGCTGCTGTGGGACGTGTGGGGCGACACCGTGCCGCGCGACCTCGCGGACGCGCTGCCGCCGGAGGACGAGCTCGACGCGCTCGTCGACCACCTCGCCGACCTGCTCGTGCGCGCCGACGCGGGGGACGCCGACGCCGAGGCCGCGCTGGATGCGCTGTACGAGACGAACCCGAGGCTCAACCCGGGAGGCGGGGTCCTCACGCTGTCGCCGACCGGCCGCGTGGGCGGCACCGACCTGGCGGCCAGGACGACGACCTGGCAGCCCTAGGTCGCTCAGCCCAGCACGTGCCGGTCGAGGTAGTCGTTCCGGAACACCCCGTCGGGGTCCACGCGCGCGACGAGCGCCCGGAAGTCGTCCCACCGCGGATACAGCCGACCGAGGTCGCGGTCGACGTCCGCGAACAGCTTCCCCCAGTGCGGTCGCGCGTCGAACGGGGCCAGCGCGGCCTCGATCGTCGGGAGCAGCGCCTCGACCTCCGCCTGGCGCGGCAGCCAGGTGAAGTGGACGGCGACGGCGTCGTGCTCGTAGGCGGTCGAGAGCCACAGGTCGTCGGCCGCGACCGACCGGATCTCGCTCACCTGCAGCAGCGGCGCGACCCGGTCGCCGAGCCCGCGCACCGACTCGAACACCGCGGCGGCGTGGCGGCGCGGCACGAGGTACTCGGACTGCAGCTCGTCGCCGTTGCTCGGCGTGAACGCGAGCTTGAAGTGCGGCCACCGCTCGTGCCACGGCCCGGGGACACCGCCCTGCTGCGTGGCGTTCACGGGGTCGATGCCGGCCAGCATGTGCCGCGGGGCCTGTGCGAGCGTGCCGCCGAACAGGTCGCCGGCGGGCGCGTACGACGAGGTCACGCGGGTCTTGCGCCACACCTGACGCAGCGTCGGCTCCTGCCAGTCGGTGAACACGCTCACCGAGTCGGCGCTCGCGGTGAGCTCGTCGTAGTGCTGCAGCAGGACGTCCCACGGCACCCCGTCGAGCACCTCCTGCGCGACGTCGTACGTCGGCTCGACGTCGAGCGTCACGCGCGCCGCGACACCGAGCGCCCCGAGTGCGACGACCGAGCCCGCGAAGTCGTCGTCCCCGCGCCGGACCTCCCGCAGCGTCCCGTCCGGCCCGACGAACGTGAGCCCCGCGACGGCGGCCGCGAGGTTCCGGGACCCGTCGCCCGACCCGTGCGTCGCCGTCGCGACCGCCCCCGCGACGCTGATGTGCGGCAGGGACGCGAGGTTGTGCACCGCCCACCCGGCGGCGTGCAGGTGCTCGGCGAGCGCGCCGTACCGGACTCCGCCCGTCACGGTCACCGTCCGGGCGTCGGTGTCGAGCACGACGTCCGGGGGGATCTCGTCGAGCACGACCAGGGCTTCGGGGCCGTCCGCGACGTCGTTGAAGCAGTGCCGCGTGCCCAGCGCGCGGACGCGACGGGCGCCCGCGACGACCTCCTGCAGCTCCTCGACCGTGCGCGGGTGGTGGACCGTCTTGGCGCGGTAGGCGTAGTTGCCTGCCCAGGTCGTCAGCGTCATGCGTGGTCCCTCTCCGTCGTCACCCGTCCGGGCCAACGTACGTCAGGGCGCTGACCTGGACCTCGGTCCGGCCCGGCGTGGACAGTCGTGGACCGTGCCGCACGGTGTCATTACCGTTTCTGACAAGCCTCTCCGACGGGTGCACGAGCCACTACCGGAGGCGGCGGGCGACGGGTCACGGGGGCCCCGGCCTGCCGCACGGCGGGCGGGTGGTCGACGAGGGGCGCGTCGGCCACCCGCCCGACGAACTCCGGCCGGTTCCGGTACGCGAGCCGGCTGGCACCGCCGACCTCAGCGGTGCGACGGCACCGGCTCCTCGAGCTCCTCGTCGAACCTGCCGCGCGCGGCCATCACGGCGAGCGCCTCGCGCGCGAGGGGAGCGATGCGCCCGGGCCAGCCCGTCGCGGCGATCGCGTCCTCCGTCCGCAGGGCCGCGGTCGACTCGAGCGCGGCCAGCATCCCGACGAGGACGGCGTCGATCAGGGCGACCTCCTCGTCGGTGTACGTCGAGAGCGCTCGCCAGTCGTGCGGCGCGTCGTCGTCGACGAAGTCGAAGAAGTAGCTGAAGTACTCCTTCGCCCCGACCGCGCGCAGCCCCTCGTCGCCGTCGGCCAGGATCTCGAGGGCCTCCATGACCCGGTTGCGCAGGCGTTGCGCCACCAGGCGCTCTGATGTCGCGTCGTCCACCCGACGAGCATGACGCACACGAGCCCGCCGTCGCGGAGGCGCTCGGTGCGCCCCGCGACGGCGGGCTCTCAGTCGGTCAGGCGCCCGTCGGCCGCGGGCAGGACACGCCCGTGCCGCCGAGCCCGCAGTACCCGTTCGGGTTCTTGTCGAGGTACTGCTGGTGGTAGCCCTCGGCGTAGAAGAACGTCCCGGCGTCGGACGCCGGGCGGATCTCGGTGGTGATGGCGCCGAAGCCCGAGCGGGTCAGCCGGGGCTGGTACTCGTCCCTGGTGCGGAGCGCGGCCTCGGCCTGCTCCGGCGTCGTGGTGTAGATCGCCGACCGGTACTGCGTGCCGCGGTCGTTGCCCTGGCGGAAGCCCTGCGTGGGGTCGTGCGACTCCCAGAACTTCCGGAGCACGTCGTCGTCGGAGATGACGGACGGGTCGTACGCGACGAGGACGGCCTCGGTGTGCCCGGTCAGGCCGGTGCAGGTCTCCTCGTACGTGGGGTACGGCGTGTAGCCGCCCTGGTAGCCGACGGCCGTGGTGACGACGCCGGGGGTCTGCCAGAAGGCGCGCTCGGCGCCCCAGAAACAGCCCATCGCGACGTACAGCACCCGGGTGCCGTCCGGCCAGGGTCCGTGCAGCGGGGTCCCGAGGACGGTGTGCGTCGTGGGCACCGCGTAGGCGTAGTCCTCTCGACCGGCGAGCGCACGCTCGGGCTCGACCATGGTGGAGGAGAGTGCGGATCCGAACAGCCAGCTCATGGTGCGGGGTCCTTTCCCGGGAGGAGCCGCAGACGGCTGGGTCGCCGCCTGATCCTTCCCGGCGTGTGCAACCGTGCTGCGACTGCCGGTGTTCCCGTGACCACCTAGCCTGAGGTCGTGACCACCGACCCCCTCGCGTCCGGGTACGACTGGACCGCCGCCGGCTTCTCGACCCGCGCCATCCATGCAGGTCAAGACGCCGATGCGACGACCGGTGCCGTCGTGCCGCCCATCTACCAGGTGTCCACCTACAAGCAGGACGGCGTCGGTGGCCTGCGCGGCGGGTACGAGTACTCGCGCTCCGCGAACCCGACGCGCACGGCGCTCGAGGAGGCGCTCGCCGCGGCGGAGGGCGGTGCGGCAGGCTTCGCGTTCGCGTCGGGGCTGGCCGCCGAGGACACGCTGCTGCGTGCGGTGCTGCGACCCGGCGACCACGTGGTGGTGCCGGACGACGCCTACGGCGGCACGTACCGGCTCGTCGCGCGCGTGTTCGGGCCGTGGGGGATCGAGCACACGCCCGTCGACCTGTCCGACGCCGGGGCCGTGCTGGGGGCGATCCAGCCCGGCCGCACGAAGGTCGTGTGGGTCGAGACGCCGACGAACCCGCTGCTCGGCATCGCCGACATCGCCGAGCTCGCGGCGCACGCGCGGTCCGCCGGCGCGCTGCTCGTCGTCGACAACACGTTCGCGACGCCGTACCTGCAGAACCCGATCGCGCTCGGCGCGGACGTCGTCGTGCACTCGACGACGAAGTACGTCGGCGGGCACTCGGACGTGGTGGGTGGTGCGCTCGTCGTCGCGGACGGCGCGCAGCTGCCCGTCGGCCTGGAGGGGCCCACCGGGACGACGAACGTCGCGGACGCGGTCCGGTTCCACCAGAACGCGTCGGGCGCGGTGGCCGGGCCGTTCGACGCGTGGCTGACGCTGCGCGGGCTGCGCACGCTCGCCGTCCGGATGGACCGGCACGTCGCGAACGCGACCCGCGTCGCGCAGTTCCTCGTGGAGCACGACGCGGTCACGCACGTCATCTACCCGGGCCTCGAGTCGCACCCGGGCCACGCGGTCGCCGCCCGGCAGATGCGCGGGTTCGGCGGCATGGTGTCGTTCCGGACCGGGAGCGAGGCGTCCGCGCTGGCCGTGTGCGGTGCGACCCAGGTGTTCACGCTCGCGGAGTCGCTGGGCGGGGTCGAGTCGTTGATCGAGCACCCGCACCGCATGACGCACGGGTCCGTCGCGGGCACGGCGCTCGAGGTGCCCGACGACCTCGTGCGCCTCTCGGTCGGCATCGAGGACGTCGACGACCTGCTCGCCGACCTGGACCGGGCGCTGGCCGCGGGGCGTGCCGCGTGAGCGCCCCGGACGTCGCGCCCGGCACGGCGCGCACGGCGACGGCGGACCCGCGGCCGGCCGGCGTCGCCGCAGCCCCGGCGACCGGTGCTGCGGCGGACGCGGTCGACGCGACCCGTCCGGTCCCGCAGTCCGTGCGCACGGCGGCGTCGTGGTCGTGGCGGCTGCTGCTGATCGGCGCGGCGCTCGCGGTGGGTCTGTGGCTGCTGGCCGCGCTCAAGGTCGTCGTCGTGCCGGTCGCCGTCGCGCTGCTCGTGACGGTCCTGCTCGCCCCGCTCGTGCACTGGATGCAGGCGAGGCTGCGGCTGCCGCGCGTCGCGGCGTGCATGATTGCGCTCCTCGGGCTCGTCGTGTTCGTCGGCGGCCTGCTGACGCTCGCGGGGCGCTCGATCGTCAAGGGCATCGGCGAGATCTGGGACCAGGCGGCCGAGGGCATCCAGAAGGTCACCGACTGGCTCTCGAGCGGTCCGCTCGGCCTGTCCAGCGCCGACCTGTCGAACCTCACGGACCGGCTGCAGGAGCTGGGCGGCGGCGGCGGGAGCTCGCAGCTCGTCTCGGGCGCCCTGCACGCCACCACGACGGTGGGTCACGTGCTCGCCGGCACGCTGATCGCCCTGTTCTGCACGTTCTTCTTCCTGCTCGACGGCCGGACCATCTGGGCGTGGGTCGTCGGGCTGCTGCCCCGCGGGTCGCGCGAGCACGTGCACCAGGCGGGTCGCCGCGGTCTCGTGACGCTCGGCGCCTACACCCGCACGCAGATCCTCGTGGCGGCGGTCGACGCGATCGGCATCGGCCTCGGCGCAGCGATCCTGCGGGTCCCGCTCGCGCTGCCGCTCGCGATCCTCGTGTTCCTCGGGTCGTTCGTGCCGATCGTCGGCGCGGTCGTCACGGGCTCGATCGCCGTCCTCGTCGCGCTGGTCGCGCAGGGGCCCGGCGCGGCGCTCATCATGCTGGCCGTCGTCATCGCCGTGCAGCAGATCGAGGGGCACGTGCTGCAGCCGTTCCTCATGGGCCACGCCGTGTCGCTGCACCCCGTCGCGGTGCTGCTCGCGGTGGCCGCGGGGTCGTTCACCGCCGGCATCATCGGCGCGCTGTTCGCGGTGCCCGTCGCCGCGGTGCTCAACACGGTGGTGCTGTACCTCCACGGGCACGACAAGTTCCCCCAGCTCGGCCGCGACGACCACGTCCCGGTGCGCGGGCGCGGGCACCCGGTGCTCGACCGGGCCATCGCCCAGGTCGTCGAGCGCGAGTCCGAGCGGCAGGCCGAGGCCGACGAGCACGACGGTGCCGGGCTCGGCGGCGAGCAGGCCACCGGCCGGGACGCGGGTGCCGTCGCGACGCCCGAGCGCGACCACCGGTGATCGGGCTCGCGGAGGTCGAGCAGGCCGCGCGCCTGCTCGAGGGGGTCGCGGACCGTACTCCCGTGCAGGTCAGCCGGGCCCTGTCCCAGCTCGTCGGCGCGGACGTGTGGCTCAAGTGCGAGAACCTGCAACGCGCCGGGTCGTTCAAGCTGCGCGGCGCGTACGTGCGGATGTCACGGCTGTCCGCCGAGGAGCGTGCCCGCGGTGTCGTCGCGGCGAGCGCGGGCAACCACGCGCAGGGTGTCGCGCTCGCGGCCCGCATGCTCGGGCTCGACGCGGTCGTGTTCATGCCGGTCGACGCGGCACTGCCGAAGATCGCCGCGACCCGCGACTACGGCGCGCACGTCGAGCTCGCGGGACGCAGCGTCGACGAGGCGCTCGTGCATGCGCGCGAGCACGCCGACCGCACCGGTGCGGTGCTCATCCACCCGTTCGACCACGTCGACGTCGTCGCCGGCCAGGGCACGCTCGGGCTCGAGGTCCTCGAGCAGGTCCCGGACGTCCGGACCGTGCTCGTGCCCGTGGGCGGCGGCGGCCTCGCGGCCGGTGTCGTGGCGGCGCTCGCGGAGGCCCGACCGGACGTGCGCGTCGTCGGCGTGCAGGCGGCGGGGGCCGCGGCCTACCCGGCGTCGCTCGCGGCGCACCAGCCGCTGCGAGCGCCCGAGCTGCGGACCATGGCGGACGGCATCGCGGTCGGCGTGCCCGGCACCGTGCCGTTCGAGGTGCTCGACACCCGGCACATCGACGTGCGCACCGTCTCCGAGGAGGACATCTCCCGGGCGCTCCTGCTGGTCGCCGAGCGCGCGAAGCTGCTCGTCGAGCCCGCCGGGGCGGTGGCCGTGGCCGCGCTCATGGCGGCGCCGCGCGACTTCGAGGGGCCCGTCGTGGCCGTGCTGTCGGGCGGCAACATCGACCCGCAGCTGCTCCTGCGGGTCGTGCGGCACGGGCTCGCGTCGGCCGGGCGGTTCCTGCAGATCCGCGTCCGGATCGACGACACCCCCGGTGCGCTGGCGACCCTCCTGCAGCAGATCGCGTCGTCGGGCGGCAACGTCATGGACGTCTCGCACGTGCGGACCGGCGGCGACCTGGCGCTCGACGAGGTCGGCGTCGAGGTGCAGGTCGAGACCAAGGGGCCCGACCACTGCGCGCAGGTCCTCCAGCACCTGCGGGCCGAGGGGTACCGGCTGCAGGGGGAGTGAGCAAGCCCCGACGACCAACGCGGTGCCGCCCCGGTCGGGGCGGCACCGCGTCGGTGTCGGTGGGGTCAGCCGTCGCGCAGACGACGCCGTGGTCAGGCGTCGAAGGGCTTGGCGGCGACGATCTCGACCGGGATCTCGCGCCCGTTCGGTGCCGTGTACGTGGTGGAGTCGCCCACCGTCTTGCCGCTGATCGCGGCACCGAGCGGCGACGTCGGGGAGAAGACCTCGATGTCCGCGCTGCCCGCGATCTCGCGCGAGCCGAGCAGGAACACCATCTCGTCGCCCGCGACCACGGCCGTCACGACCATGCCGGGCTCGACGACGCCGTCGTCGGGCGGCGTCCCGATCTGCACGTTGCGCAGCTTCGCCTCGAGCTCGCGGATGCGCGCCTCCTGCTTCGCCTGCTCCTCGCGCGCGGCGTGGTAGCCGCCGTTCTCCTTGAGGTCGCCCTCGTCGCGCGCAGCCGCGATGCGCTGCGCGATCTCGGTACGGCCCTCACCCTTGAGGCGCTCGAGCTCCGTGCTGAGCCGGTCGTAGGCCTCCTGCGTCAGCCAGGTGGCCGCAGTCGTGTCGGTCACGATCGCTCCCTTCCGTGCGTGGGTGCCGGGCGGTGCCGGCTGGTCGGCCCCGGGGCGGCGCCACAGTGCGGCAGGGCATTCCGAGGCGTCTTGCGGGGGTTCTCGCCTTGCTTCGCCGAACCTTCTCGGTCGCGTCGACCTGTGGTCACGCCGGACCGGGGCGGCGTGTGAAACGACAAGGATAGCAACCGAGGCGCGTCGAGGTGCGTCGGACGGGTGACGGCCTGGGGCGGACCCGGAGGACGTCAGTCGCCGTCGACGGCGGGCGCGTCGACCGGGTCGCACGACGCGACGGTGCCGCTGACGGCCAGCTCGGCGGTCGGCACGGTGACGGTGACGCGCTGCGTCGCGGTGTCGGCGGGGCCGATCTCGACGGTCCGCACACCGACCTCGGCGAACGACTGCGACAGCGCCTGGACCCGGCACGACACGGTGTCGCCCGTCGGCTTGGTGACCTCGAACGTGACGTCCGTGGAGGTCGCGCCGTCCACGTGGTAGCCGACGTCCTTCCAGGTCACCTGCTCGTCGGTCACGCCGACCGCGACCCAGACCAGCACCGCGGCCGCCAGGACGCCCACGGCGGCCCAACCGACCCACCGGCGCGCACCCGTCCGTGCGGTCGGTGCGGGGCCGTAGCGGCCGGCGGGCGGCTGGGGTGCGGGCGCGGGTGCGGTGGTCACGGATCTCCTCGGACCGGAGCTGCTCTCGGGCGGGTGCGCGAGCACCTCGGGGCGTGCGCGATCATTGTCTCTCGTCCCACCGCTGGTCCGGACCGTCGGGTCCGTGCCAGGGCCAGGCTCAGGTGGGCGCGCGACGGGAGGGCTCGAAGGTGACGCAAGAGCGGCTGCGACTGATGGCGGTGCACGCCCACCCCGACGACGAGTCGAGCAAGGGTGCCGCGACGACCGCGATGTACGCCGCGGACGGCGTCGACGTGCTGGTCGTGACGTGCACGGGCGGCGAGCGCGGTGACGTGCTGAACCCGTCCTACGGCACGGTCGAGGGCGGCCTGGAGGGCATGCGGGCGGTCCGCCGCCAGGAGATGGCCGCGGCCGCCAAGGCGCTCGGCGTCCGCCAGCACTGGCTGGGCTTCGTCGACTCGGGCCTGCCCGAGGGCGACCCGCTGCCGCCGCTCCCGGAGGGCTGCTTCGCGCTCGTGCCGCTCGAGGAGGCCACCGCGCCGCTCGTCGAGGTGATCCGCGACTTCAAGCCGCACGTCATCACCACGTACGACCCGACGGGCGGCTACCCGCACCCCGACCACGTGATGTGCCACAAGGTGTCCGCCGAGGCGTTCGACGCGGCGGGCGACCCGGACCGCTACCCCGACCGGGGCGAGCCGTGGACGCCGCTCAAGCTGTACTACAACCACGGGTTCTCGCTCGCCCGGATGCGGGCGGTGCACGACGCCCTCGTGGCCGCCGGCCGGGAGTCGCCGTTCGGCGACTGGATCGACTCGCGTGAGGCCCGCGAGGTCCCCGAGCGGGAGGTCACGACGCACATCCCGTGCAGCGCGTTCTTCCCGCAGCGCGACGCCGCCCTGCGGGCGCACGCGACGCAGATCGACCCGGACGGCTTCTTCTTCGCGGTGCCCCGCGAGGTCGAGCTCGCGCAGTGGCCCACCGAGGAGTACGAGCTGGCGTCGTCGCGCGTGCCCGTCACGCTCCCGGAGACCGACCTGTTCGCGGGCGTGCGCGCGACGGGCCCCGCCGACGAGCGGGCCCGATGAACGGCGTGCTGCTCGCGGGCCTCGCGCTCGCCGCGCCGAGCCCGTCGCCGTCGGGCGTGGAGATCACCGACGCCGCCAAGGGCTCGCCCGGGTTCATCGGGTTCGTCGTGACGTTCCTGTTGGCGCTCGCGGCCGTCGGCCTGTTCCTGTCGCTGACCAAGCAGCTGCGGGTCGTCGACCGCCGCGCCAAGCAGCTCGGGCTCGACGACGACGCCGACGCGCCGCACCAGGACCGCGGCGTGATCGACGCGGGCGCAGCCGGGCCGGACGCCGAGGTCGACGCCGACGTGGACACCACGCTGCGCGACTACGGGCCCGACGGCCGGCCGCGCGGGAACGGCGACCGATGAGCCGACCCGAACCGCCGGTCCGCCCGGCCGTCCGGATCACCGTCGGGCAGGTCGCCGTGAGCGACGACCGGGCGGCGAACCGCCAGCTCGTCGCCGAGGCGTTCTCGGTCGCCGCGCACCGCCGCTCGGACCTGCTCGTGCTGCCCGAGTACACCTCCGCGTTCGACCCGCACGGCGTCGGGGCGGCCTACGCCGAGCCGCTGACCGGACCGTTCGTCCGCCTGCTGCGCGAGCGTGCCGAGGCGACGGGCGTCGCGGTCGTCGCCGGGACCGTGCTGCCCGGCACCGGCGACCTGGCCGTCAACGCCGTGGTCGCGGTCGACGGCACCGGCGAGCTGGTCGGCGTGTACCGCAAGGTCCACCTGTACGACGCGTTCGGCCACCGCGAGTCCGACCGCCTGGAGGCGGGCCCCGCCGACGCCCCACCGGTCGTGCTCGACGTCGCCGGCGTTCGGTTCGGGGTGCTCACCTGCTACGACCTGCGCTTCCCGGAGTCGGCGCGGCGGCTGGTCGACGCGGGCGCGGACGCGCTCGTCGTCCCGGCGGCGTGGGCCGACGGCGAGCACAAGGCCATGCACTGGCGCACGCTCGCGATCGCGCGCGCCATCGAGAACACGTCGGCCGTCGTCGCGGTCGGTCAGGCCGGCAAGGGTGTGGTCGGCCGCTCGATCGTGGTCGGGCCGGACGGCGTCGTGGGCCTCGAGCTGGACGACGAACCGGGGCTGCGGACCGTGGACCTCGACGCCGAGGCGCTCGCGGCCGTGCGGGAGCGGAACCCGTCGCTCGCGAACCGGCGCTACCGGGTGGTCCCGAAGGACTGACGGTCGCGTCCGCGCCCGTCAGGCGTACACGTACGACGCGATCGACACCGCGATGTAGTGGCACGCGAAGGCCAGCACGGTGAGCGCGTGGAACACCTCGTGGAACCCGAACCAGCGCGGGCTCGGGTTGGGGCGCTTGAGCCCGTAGACGACCGCGCCGAGCGTGTACGCGAGCCCGCCGGCGGCGACGAGCCAGATGACCTCGGGGCCGCTGCCGCGGTAGAACGCCGGCAGGAACCAGACCGCGACCCACCCGAGCGCGACGTACACCGGCACGTACAGCCAGCGCGGCGCGCCGAGCCAGAACACCCGGGACAGCAGCCCGACCAGGGCACCGGACCAGACGACGATCAGCAGCACCTTCGCCGTCTGCGGGGGCAGCAGCAGCACCGCGAGCGGCGTGTACGTGCCCGCGATGATGAGGAAGATGTTGGTGTGGTCGAGCCGGCGCAGGATGCCGCTCACGCGCGGCGACCACGTCCCCCGGTGGTAGATCGCGCTCGTGCCGAACAGCATCACGGCGGTGAGCCCGAACACCGCGGTCGACCACTTGGCGGCGGGCGTGGGAGAGAGCACGACGAGCACGACCGACGCCGCGAGGACCAGCGGCGCGACGCCCGCGTGGATCCAGCCCCGCAGCCGGGGCTTGACGGACTCGGCCACCTGCTCGACGGCTCGCGAGACGCTCACGGTGACATCCTCGCGCAGCGACGAGGATCCGGACGGCGACGCCGGGCGGGGCGCGGAGGAGGCGGTCACAGAGGGGCTCGTCTCGTCGGAGGGGCGTAACTTACGAAACCGTAGGTTACGGCACCGTAACCTGGGTGTCGACCGCCCGCGCGTGACGATGCTCGCCGGACGACGGCGGTGCCGCGCGGGAGGGGGACGAACCTCCCGACCCGCCCACGGCGTCCTGTGACGGCCGGTACGGTGAACCTCGTCCGACCCCTCCCGGACCTCGCCCCGAACGTCACGAGGAGCGCTGCGTGCGTCTGCCCCACCCGCTCTACGGGCTGTACGAGCGCCGTCTGGCGGCCTCGCTCCCGGCGGACCGGGTGCCCCGCCACGTCGGGGTCATCCTCGACGGCAACCGCCGGTGGGCCCGCAGCATCGGCGAGTCCACCGCGACCGGCCACCAGCGCGGCGCCGACAAGATCGCCGACCTGCTCGAGTGGAGCGAGGACATCGGCGTCGAGGTCGTCACGCTGTGGATGCTGTCCACTGACAACCTGGAGCGCGCCCCCGAGGAGCTCGACCCGCTGCTCGCGATCATCGAGTCGGCCGTCCGTTCGCTCGCCGCCACCCGGCGCTGGCGCCTGCAGCCCATGGGCGCGCTCGAGCTGCTGCCGGAGCACACGTCGGCCGCGCTGCGGGACGCGCAGGAGGCGACCCGGGACGTCGTCGGGCTGCACGTCAACGTCGCCGTCGGGTACGGCGGCCGCCGCGAGATCGCCGACGCCGTCCGGTCGTTCCTGCGGGAGCACGCCGAGGCCGGCACCGACCTCGACGAGCTCGCCGAGGCGTTCGACATGGAGCACATCGCCGAGCGGCTCTACACCAAGGGCCAGCCCGACCCCGACCTCGTGATCCGCACCTCCGGCGAGCAGCGGCTCGGCGGGTTCCTGCTGTGGCAGAGCGCGCACTCCGAGTTCTACTTCTGCGAGGCGTACTGGCCCGACTTCCGGCGCGTCGACTTCCTGCGCGCGTGCCGCGCGTACGCCGCGCGCGAGCGTCGTCTCGGTCGCTGAGACGGCCCGGGCCCGACTCGCCGACGACACGCCGAGCGGCCGGGCGACCCTGCCGCATCACCCAGGTGAACGTCCCGTGACGAGTGCGCGTGTCTGCGCGGGCATGTCGGAGGCCGGGGTTACGTTCCGCCTAGAGGACGGCGACCGCCGTCCCCGGGAGGCCAGCCCATGGAGCATCCGCTCCGGGAGGAGGGCCGGACCCGGCCCTTCGCACCGGAGGGGCCGACCGCCCCCGTCCCGTCGCCGATCGTCGGATCCCCCGGCCCGCCTGCGCGGACTGCCGACGTGAGGCGCCCTGAACGGCGCAGCTAGCGCCGGAGGGAGCCTGCCGTGGTCAGCAAGGCACAGCACGTCACGGACGCCGTCCCCAGCGACGACCCCAGCACCGCCGACGGACGCATCACCTACGTCCTCGACACGTCCGTGCTCCTGTCCGACCCCAAGGCCATCCTGCGGTTCGCCGAGCACGACGTGGTCCTGCCCGTCGTCGTGATCACCGAGCTCGAGGGCAAGCGGCACCACGCCGAGCTCGGGTACTTCGCGCGGTCCGCCCTGCGGATGCTCGACGACCTGCGCCTCAAGCACGGACGCCTCGACGCGGCGCTCCCGATCGGCGACCTGGGCGGGACCCTGCGCGTCGAGCTCAACCACACCGACCCGTCCGTGCTGCCGGCGGGCTTCCGCCTCGGCGACAACGACACCCGCATCCTGGCCGTCGCGGCGAACCTCGCGGCCGAGGGGCGCGACGTCACCGTCGTGTCCAAGGACCTGCCGATGCGCGTCAAGGCGTCCGCGGTGGGCCTGCGGGCCGAGGAGTACCGTGCCGAGCTCGCGGTCGACTCCGGGTGGACCGGGATGGACGCGCTCGACCTCACCGAGCAGCAGATGTCGGACCTGTGGGAGCACGAGTCGATCGCGCTCGCGGACGTCGACCCCGGGTACCAGTTGGCGGGCGGCGCGGGCGACCCGACCGACCTGCCGTGCCACACGGGCCTCGTGCTGCACAGCCCGCGCGGGTCCGCGCTGGGCCGGGTCACGGCCGACAAGCACATCCAGCTCGTGCGGGGCGACCAGGACGTGTTCGGCGTGCACGGCCGCAGCGCCGAGCAGCGGATCGCGATCGACCTGCTGCTCGACGAGGAGGTCGGGATCGTGTCGCTCGGCGGCCGCGCCGGCACCGGCAAGTCGGCGCTCGCGCTGTGCGCCGGGCTGGAGGCCGTGCTCGAGCGGCGGCAGCACCGCAAGGTCATGGTGTTCCGGCCGCTGTACGCGGTCGGCGGCCAGGACCTCGGCTACCTGCCTGGCAGCGAGGCCGAGAAGATGAACCCCTGGGCGCAGGCCGTGTTCGACACGCTCGGCGCGCTCGTCAGCAAGGAGGTCGTCGAGGAGGTGCTCGACCGGGACATCCTCGAGGTGCTCCCGCTCACGCACATCCGTGGGCGGTCGCTGCACGACGCGTTCGTCATCGTCGACGAGGCTCAGTCGCTCGAGCGCAACGTGCTGCTCACCGTGCTGTCCCGCATCGGGCAGTCGTCGCGCGTGGTCCTCACGCACGACGTCGCGCAGCGCGACAACCTGCGCGTCGGCCGGCACGACGGCGTCGCGGCGGTCATCGAGGCGCTCAAGGGGCACCCGCTGTTCGCGCACGTGACGCTCACGCGGTCGGAGCGGTCGCCCGTCGCCGCGCTCGTCACCGAGCTGCTGGAGGGCATCGAGGTCTGACTCCCGCCGCGCTCGCAGGGCCCTCGCGTCTCGGCGCGGGGGCCCTGCGTCGTCTCAGGCGTGCGACGTCTGAGGCGTGCGACGTCCGAGGCAGCGACGTCTCAGGCCTCGACCAGCTGACCGTCCGCGAGCCGGATCACGCGGTCCGCGAGCGCGAGCATGAGCGGGTCGTGCGTCGAGACGATCGCCGTCATGCCCTCCGCCTCGACGACCGCACGCAGCAGCGCCATGACCGCGGTGCCGGTCTCGGTGTCGAGCTGGCCCGTCGGCTCGTCCGCGACCAGCAGGCGGGGTGAGTTGGCGAGCGCGCGGGCGATCGCGACGCGCTGCTGCTGACCGCCCGACATCTCGCCGGGTCGCTGCTGCGCGTGGTCGCCGAGCCCGACGAGGTCGAGCAGCAGGGCGACACGGGCCTCACGGTCGGCCGTCGGGAGGCGGCGGAGCCGGAGCGGGACGCCGACGTTCTCGGCCGCCGACAGCACCGGGACCAGGCCGAACGTCTGGAACACGAACGACACGACGTCGCGCCGCAGCTCCACGAGCCCGCGCTCGTCGAGCGAGGAGACCTCGCGCCCGTCGACGACGACCCGGCCCTCGTCCGGCTTGTCGAGGCCGCCGATCGCGTTGAGGAGGGTCGTCTTGCCGGACCCGGACCGGCCGACCAGCGCGACGAGCTCGCCGGGGGCGATCGTGAACGACACGTCGCGCAGCGCGTGGACGGCGGTCGCGCCCGAGCCGTACGTGCGGGTCACGTGCTCGACCCGGACGAGCGCGTCACCCGCTGCGGTCGCGGTGACCACGGGGGCCGTCGTGGGGCTCGTCATCGGGGCGCCTCCTCGTCGGTGGTGCTGGACGTCGTGCCAGGCGTCGTAGTGGGCGCCGTGGTGGGTGCGGGGACCGCGGCGTGCCGGCCGGTGCGCGTCGGGGGCTCGCCGTGCGCGCGCCCGTGCGGACCGTGCTCGCCGTGGCCGGAGGGCGGACGCTGCGGCATCGGGCGGTCCGGCCAGACGGACACGTGCGACGACTCCAGCGCGAGCCGCACCCGTCCCACGAGGTCCAGCGTCTGCCGGTACTCGCGCGGCAGCTGCACGCGGCCGGCGCGGTCGAGCACCGCATACTCCTCGGCGACCACGCTCTGCGTCCCGTCCTCCGCGGTGTGCGTGCGGCGCAGCACCTCGGAGCTCGTGCGGCCGTCGCGGATGGCCACGGTGCGCTGCACGTGCTCGCTGACGCCCGCGTCGTGCGTCACGACGACGACCGTGGTGCCGAGCTCGCGGTTGACGGTGCGCAGGCCCTCGAGCACGTCGTGCGACGTCGCGGTGTCGAGCTCGCCGGTCGGCTCGTCCGCGAACAGCACCTCGGGGGAGTTGGCGAGCGCCACGGCGATCGCGACGCGCTGCTGCTCGCCGCCGGACATCTGCGCGGGCCGCCGGTCGGCGCAGTACCCGACGCCGAGCACGTCGAGCAGGTCGGCCGCGCGCTTCTCCCGTGCGCGGCGCTTCATGCCCGCGAGCGCCATCGGGAAGGCCACGTTCTCGGTCGACGTCAGGTACGGCACGATGTTGCGGGCCGTCTGCTGCCAGACGAAGCCGACCATCGAGCGCCGGTAGTCGACCCGCTGCTTCGCGGTCATCGACATGAGGTCCCACGGCCCCACGCGCACGCGGCCGGCCGTCGGGACGTCAAGGCCGGACAGCACCGCGAGCAGCGTCGACTTGCCGGACCCGGACGCGCCGACGATCGCGACGAGCTCGCCGGACTGCACGAGCAGGTCCAGGCCCTGCAGGGCCTGCACCTCGACGCCCTCCGACTGGTAGATCCGCACGAGCGAGTCGCACACGATCAGCGCACCGTCGCCGAACGTGCCCGTCTGCCGGCGCGCCCGCTCCTCCAGCGCACCGAGGCTCTCCGTCACGGTCATCGCGTCCTCCCCGTCATCGTTCGCCCACCCTCAGCACCTCACCCAGCCGGTCCCGGCGCCGCACCGCCGACTCCACGAGCACTGCCACGACGAGCGCGACGAGCACCACGAGCGCGGCTCCCGCGACCGGCAGCCAGTCGACCCGGAGCCGTGCCGCACCCGGCGCACCCGCGAGCGCGTCGAGCCCGAGCGCCCCGGTCAGCAGCCAGGGCACGCCGACGCCGATGACGCTCCCCGCGACCACGGCGGCCACCGCCAGCGGCGCCAGCTCGCCGAACGTCAGGGCGCGCGCGGTCCGGGCGTCGAGGCCCTGCGTGCGCAGCGCCGAGACCGTCCGTGCGCGCTCCCGCGCCGTCCCCACGACCGTGAGCACGAGCGCGACGACCGCGTACCCGGCCAGTGCCAGGCCGGTCGCGACGAGCAGCGCGAGCAGCCCGGCGTTGAACGGCGAGCTGCGCCACTCGGTGAGCCAGCGGTCCAGCTCGGTGACGGTCACCCCCGTCGTGACGTCGTAGCCGGCGGCGTGCACGGCGGCCGCCGCTCCCGGGCCGTCCACCCAGATCGTCTGGACGGACAGGGGCTCGCTCGACGTGGCCGCGAGGCGGCTCCAGTCCGCGAGGACGGTGAGGTCCTCGTCCGGGTCGACGGGTTCGGCGGCGGGCGTGCCGTCGTCCGTCGGGCGCAGCGCGCCGGGCACGGTCGGGAACTGGTCGATGGTGCCGACCACGTCGATCGGCACGGTCTGGTCCACGACCCGGACCTGCGCCGTCACCATCGACGCGACCGCGGCGGCGCGGGGTGTCGCGAGCACGCGCACGACGTCGCCCTCGCCGAGCGTCGCCAGGCCGTCCGGGACCGGCAGCCCGTGCGCGGCGCGGGCCCGGGCGAGGTCCGCGGCGTCGACCGCGACGAGCCGGACGGACAGCGCGGCGTCCTCGCCGAGGGTGCGACGGCCCAGCTCGACCGCGCCGGCCACGGCCGTCACGCCGGGTGCAGCGCGCAGCGCGTGGACGTCCGCGGGCGTGAGCGGGCCGTCCAGCCGGACCTGCGCGCCGACCGTGACGTCCGCCGCGAGCGACTGGCCGCCGCGGACGGTCACCGCCGTCGTCGCGCAGAACACCACGAGCGCGAGCGACACCGTGAGCGTGAGCAGCGGCACCGCGGTCCCGGCGGTGCGTGCCGCGCGCGCGGTCGCGACGACGGGCACCAGGCCGCGACGATGGGCGGCCGCCCGTGACATCCCGCGCAGCAGCGGAGGCAGGAGCCGCACGGCGACGACCGTGGCAGCCGCCGCGAGCAGCACCGGGGTCGCGGCGAGCAGCGGGTCGACGTCGCCCGTGCGTGCCTGTGTGAGGCCGCGGCCGCGCACGGACACCAGGGCGGCCGCGGCGACGGCCACGAGCGCGAGCTCGACGACGACGCGGCGCGCGCGGCGTCGGCCGAGGAGCCGCTCGCGGTCCGCCCGGTTCGCGGGGAGCCGCTTGCCGGTCCACGCGCGCGACACGAGCAGGGCGGACCAGACGGCGGGAGCGAGTGCGGCAGCGAGCACCACGAGCGTCGCGACGGCCCACGAGCCGCGGCCCTGGGGCACGAGGGCCTGCGCAGCCGAGACGCCGACCGCGGCGGCGACCGCGGTGAGCGGCACGCTCTCGGCGAGCGCCCGGACCGCGACCGACGCGACCGACGCACCCCGCGCGCGCTCGGCGAGCAACAACGGCTCGCGGCGCAGGACGAGCAGCCGCGCGGCGAGCACGAGCGCGAGCCCCCCGGCGGTGGCGAGGCCGACGAGCAGGAGCGACACCTGGGCGCGCGACGCGGCGAGGCGGCCGTCGACCGCGTGCAGCACCGGTTCGAGCGTGCTGCGGAAGGTCGGGGTCCGGCCGTCGCTGCCGGTGAGCATGCCGGGCGCGGCGGACAGGCGGGCCAGCGCCGTCTCGACGGCGTGGGTGGACGGGGCGTCGAACCGGTCGGCGACCACCGGGAACCGGTAGGTCGTCGTGAGGCGGCGGACGGAGACGCCGAGCAGCAGGTCGGGCAGCGACTCGTCGGTCACCAGGAACCCGACCCGGGCGTCCAGCGGCGAGGAGGGCGTGACGGGCAGCGGCCCGAGGACGTCGTCCTGGCCGTCCCACACCGGCGCGCCCGGGTCGACCGGGGCGAACACGCCGGTGACCACGGCCTGCACGCCGCCGCTCGTCGCGCCGGCCACCTCGAAACGGTCCCCGACCGCGAGTCCGGTCCGCGTGGCGACTGGTTCGGAGACGCCGACCTCGAGCACGCCCGTGACACCGGCAGGCGGAGCGTCCGGCGCAGCCCCGGAGAGCCAGGTCACCAGGTCGGCCTCGCCCGCGCCGCCGGTCGTGCCCACGTGCACCAGGCGTGCGCCGTAGCGACCGGCGCCGATCTCGGTGACGGTGAGCCGGGTCGCCACCGACGTCACGGGTGCCTCGGTGCGCGCTCGCAGGGGCGCCGGCAGCCGCAGCCGCATGTCGGACGCGGCGTTGGCCTCGAGCTGTGCGGCGTCGTCCTGGCGACCGTCGGCGCTCCGGGCGACGGGGCCCAGCTCGGCCGTGAGGTCGGCCGCAGGCCCGGCGAGCGCGACGGCCTCGCGGACCCCGTCGTCGGCCGCGTTCGACGTGAGGCGCGGGACGGCGAGCGAGAACAGCACCGTGACCGCGAGGAGCGCGGCGGCCAGGGCGAGCAGACCGGCGTCCTGGCGGGCGCGGCGCCGCGCGACGAGGAACGCCGCCCCACCGGTCGCGCGCACGGAGGTGCCCAGGCGTGCGCCGCGGCCTCGGGTGGACGCCGCGGGTGCGGGCGAGCGGCCGACGGTGGAGGTCATCGTTCGTCTCCCAGACGCAGAAGGGCGCCGGACGCGCGACGCAGCAGCGCCGACGTGGTGACGGCGACCGCGGTCCCGGCGAGCACGAGGAGCACGGCCACGAGCGCCAGCTGGGTGGGCCACGGCCACACGACGACGACCGAGGGCACGGGCCGAGCCCCGGCGGCCGAGACGGTCACGAGGGGTCCGACGACGGTGGCGAGCAAGGCGCCGAGCGCGAGCCCCGCCACCAGGCCCAGCACCCCGAGGATGCCGTGCTCGAGGAGCACCGCGCGCACGAGGCCGGACCGGGAGGCGCCGAGCGCCTGCAGACGGGCGAGCTCGAGCCGGCGGGTACGCACCGACACCGTCGCGCTCATGGCGAACCCGGCGACCGCGAGCGCCACGGCGGCCGCGGTCACGATCGCGAGCGCGGCCTGGACGCCGACGCGCAGCGGTCCCTCGGTCGCGAGCGTCCTGGCGGCCACCCGGCTCGACGCCTCGCCGAGGTCCTGCTCGGTCGCGGCGTCGACGACCGAAGCCACCCGCTCGTCGGGCGCCTCGAGCCACCAGCCGTCGAGCAGCGGCGCGGGCTGCGAGGCGAGGATCGCCGCGCGTGTGAGGGTGTCGCGGTCGGCGAGCAGACCCTCGCCGGTGGGCTGCCCGGGCAGGTACGGCACCTCCCGCTCGATGCGGGCGTGGACCGTACCGCCGTCGAGGTCGAGGGTGAGCTCGTCGCCGACCGCGATGCCGAGCGCGTTCAGCAGCGTGTCCGTGGCCAGCACCGGGACGGGACGGTCCTGGTCGAAGGTCGCGACGGTGAACGCGACCTGGCCGAACATCAGCTGCAGCACGTCGGCGGACGTCGAGACCTTCAGGCCGTCGGCGGACTCCTGCACGCGCGTGGTGGCCGGGGAGAACTGCGCGTCGGAGACGGCCCGGCCGGCCCAGGTCGGGCCGCCCGTCAGCGGGACGGCGACCGGGGCGGGCTCGTCGTCGGAGCCGCCGACCGGCGCCGGGTGCACGTGCAGGTCGGACAGCGTGACGATGACGCGGCCCGTCGGGGAGTCGGGCACCGGTCCGGACCCCGAGTCCTCCGACTCCCCGGGCGCGAAGGCGGACACGACCGCGACGAGCTGCAGCCCCGCCGCCGGCTCGGGCAGCGTCACGGTAGCGACCTTGTCGGCGCCTTGGACGTCGACGGGTCGCAGCTCGATCGGCGTCCGCGTGCCGTGCGCGTCCTGCAGCACGAGCGTCATCCGCAGCGACCCGGCGACGGACGCCGGGAATGCGTCGGTCCGCAGCCGGACGTCGATCGAGGCGACGGTGCCCGGCAGCGCGATCCCGGTGACGGGCGCCTCGGGGACGAGAGGTGCCACGAGCGTCTGCCAGTCCGGTGTCGCCCGGCCGCGCAGCACGTCCGCCGCGTGCGTGGTGTCGACCGCCAGCAGCCCGACGGTGTGGGTGGTCGAGTCGCGGTCGTCGGTGGAGCCCAGGTCGACCGAGCGTTCGAGGACGGGCGAGACCGCACCGACGTCGGCGAGGGCGGTCACCGCGGCGGCCTGCTGGTACGGGGCGCCGTCGAGGTGCTCGAGCCGCACGTCGGTGCCGACCACCAGGTCGGCCTGGTCGTGCTGCGACGTGCGCCAGGTGGCGAGGAACGCCTGCGAGAACGAGCCGACCGCGACGGCGAGCGTGAGCAGCAGGACCGCGCCGGCGGCCCGGCTCGGCCGGCGGCCCACCTCCCACGCGGCGAGCGGCGCGACGAGCGAGCGGCTGTGCGCCGCGATGCGCTCCCCGAGCGCGGCAAGGACGGGCAGCAGCCGCAGCGCGAGCAGGGCGCCCGCCAGCAGCAGCAGGGCGGGGGCGGTGACGAGCACGACGTCGACCCGGCCGAGCTGCTCGGGGTCCGTGCTGGTCAGGACGGGCGAGCGATAGCTGCGCAGCTGCCACACGCCGAGCCCGGCCAGCACCACGACGGCGACGTCGGCCCCCGACCGGGCGAGCGTGCCGCGCCGGTCCTGCCGGACGAGCTGCTGCTCGGCGTCGACGACGCTGCCGCGGCGCCGCAGCAGCGGAGCGACCAGGACCCCGGCGAGCAGCACCGACGCGACGGCGCACGTGACCCACAGGACGGCTGGGTGACCGAGGTCGTCGTGCAGACCCGCCCGGCGCAGGACGTCGCTGCGGGTGACGACCTGGTACACGGCGCCCGCGAGCCACGGCGCGACCAGGGCGGTGACGAGCGCGACCCCGGCGGCCTCGAGCACGGCCAGGCGCAGGATCTGCCGGCCGGACGCGCCACGGGACGCCATGAGCGTCTGCTCGGCCGCGCGGCGCTCGGCGAGGAGCCGGGCCGCGAGCAGCAGGACGGTGACGGCGAGCACGACGAGCATGAGGCCGACGATCACGAGGCTGATGCGCGTCACGGCGAGGCCGCCCGCGGCGGTGTCGACGGTCGCGTCGAGCAGGCTCGAGAAGCGCGTCCCGGTGACGGTGCTGCCCATGGCCTCGATGAGGGCCGGCCTGGCGTCGACGAGCCGTGTGCGCAGGCCGGCGAGCGCCCCGGCGGGTGCGTCGCTCAGGTGCGGTGTCGCGACGACGTGCGCGCTGCCGAGGCCGCGCGGCTCGAGGAGCACGTCGGGGACCACGACCATCGGTCCCCAGGCGTCGGTGCGGACCGACCCGAAGCTGCCCGGCACGGGGTAGCTGGGGTCGTGCTCCGCTCCCTGCAGCGTGTCGCGGTACCAGAGGCTCGCGGGGCCGGTGAGCGTGTGCACGCCGACGACGACCACGGTCGGCGGCGTCTCCGCGGTGGTGCCGCCGAGGCGGATCACGCTCCCGACCGACCACCCGTAGGCCTGGGCGGCCACCTGGGGGACGGACACCTCGACACGGCCGTCGGCGTCCG
The DNA here is from genome assembly GCF_017744555.1 of Cellulomonas sp. GTDB lineage: Bacteria > Actinomycetota > Actinomycetes > Actinomycetales > Cellulomonadaceae > Cellulomonas. The sequence continues at coordinate 418,147 of NZ_JAGIBD010000001.1, forward strand.
TCGCCCGGTCGGGCCACCGCCCGGCGACGAGGTCGGCGTGCGCGGGGACCTCCGGCCCGGACGCGAGGTACGCCATCGGGGCGGGGTTCGCGAGCCCGGGCAGCCGGTAGACCGGGGACGCCAGCCAGCGGTCCCGCTGCGCGGGGACGTCGCCCAGGAGGTCGTCCAGGAACCCGTCGGCGGTGGCCACCGCGGTGCGCGGGTCCTCGCCGTCGAGGTGGAGCGCGACGTCCACCGACGTACGGGACGGCGGCGTCTGGTCGAGCGCGGCGTCGAGCGCCCGGTGCTCGCTCGCGTGCAGGAGCAGCGCGAACGTCCCGAGCAGCGTCGCGCCGACGACGGCGACGGCGAGCACGGCGACGAGCAGCGTGCTCTGTGCGGCGGCGCGGTGGCGCAGCAGGCGCAGCGTCCAGCCCACAGGGTCTCCTCGGCGTCGTCGTCGGGCGCCGCGGGCGAGCGCAGGCGTGCCCGGTGGACGGTCGGCCTGGCGGGCCGGAGGTGTCCGGGGGTGCGACCGGCGAGTGGCGGCTCTGGCGATGCTAGGTGAGCGTCCAGGTGGTGTGGGAGCGATTCCGCAGATGGGCCGCAGAGCGAGACGAAACCGTTATCGCCGGACGGACCGGTCTCGACAGGCGGACTGCCCGGGGCGTATATTCCAGCCGGAATAATCAGACCGGAGGTGTGGATCGTGGCCATGGGTGAGCTGTCGGCGGTCGCCGTGCTGCTGCTGGCGACCCTGCACGAGCAGCCCATGCACCCGTACCAGCTGCACCAGACCCTCGTGGAGCGCGGCGAGGAGAGGCTCGTCCGCATCACGCTCGGCGCCGTCTACCACGGGGTCGAACGCCTCGAGCGCGAGGGGCTCGTCGAGGTGGTCGGCACCGACCGCAGCGGCAACCGGCCCGAGCGCACCACCTACCGCCTCACCGACCAGGGCCGGACGGCGTTCGCCCGCCGGCTCACGAGCTTCCTCGGCGACGACCACCCCGCGTACCCGCTGTTCTCCGTCGGCCTCGCCGAGGCGACCGACCTGCCGCGGGACGTCGTCGAGCAGCAGCTCCAGCGCCGCCTCGACCGCGAACGAGCCCGCCTGACGGACCTCGGCTCGGCGTACGAGACCATCCGCGCCGAGGGTTTGCCCCGGCGCTACCTGCTCGACGTCGAGCACGACCTCGACGTCATGCGCGTCGAGGTCACCTGGCTCGAGCGCGTGCTCACCGAGCTCCGCGACGGCACGCTGTCGTGGGACGAGCCCATCCCGGCCGAGTTCGTCGAGGCCCGCCGCGCGGCCCGGCACCGCGCCCAGCAGTCGGCCGGCGTCTGCCCGTCCGAGCCTGCCCTGTCCTGACCGGCATCTCACATCCCCATCGCACCGCTTCGTCCCCGGAGGACCCATGACCACCACCGAGCAGCCACGGGCGCTCGTCGACCTGCACGGGCGCAGCCCGTGGAGCGTCCTGCCCCCGCTGTGCCTCGGCTTCTTCATGATCATGCTCGACACCACGATCGTGAACGTCGCCGTCCCCACGCTCATGAAGGACCTCGACGCGGACGTCACGGCGGTCGGCTGGGTCAACAGCGCGTACCTGCTCACGTTCGCCGTGCTGCTCCTCGTCACGGGGCGCATGGGTGACAAGTTCGGGCCCCGGCCGGTCTTCATCGCGGGCCTCGTGATCTTCACGCTCGCGTCGCTGTGGTGCGGCCTGTCCGGCACGGTCGAGCTGCTCATCGTCGCGCGCGCCGTGCAGGGCGTCGGCGGTGCGCTCATGACGCCGCAGACCATGTCGATGATCACGCGCGTCTTCCCGCCGCAGAAGCGCGGCGCGGCGATGGGCCTGTGGGGCGCCGTCGCCGGTGTCGCGACGATCACCGGCCCGGTGCTCGGCGGCATCCTCGTGCCGATCGGCTGGGAGTGGATCTTCTACGTCAACATCCCCGTCGGCGTCGTCGCGCTCGTGTTCGCGCTGCGCAACCTCCCGAAGCTGCCGACGGCGAACCGCTCGTTCGACGGCCTCGGCGTGGCCCTCTCGGTCGTCGGCATGTTCCTGTTCGTCTTCGGGCTGCAGGAGGGCTCGACGTACGACTGGGGCACCATCCGCGGCCCGATCACCGTGTGGGGCGTCATCGCGGCAGGACTGCTGGTCCTGGTGGCGTTCGTGCTGTGGCAGCGGCACCGCGGGGACGACGCGCTCATGCCGCTGCGCCTGTTCCACAGCCGCAACTTCTCGCTGTCCAACGTCGCCGGTGCGGCCGTGACGTTCGCGATGACCGGCATCTTCTTCCCGTTCACGATCTTCCTGCAGGTCGCCCTGGGCATGACCCCGCTGCAGTCGGCGCTCGTCGGGCTCGGCGGCTCGCTCCTGTCCGGCGTCGTCGCGCCGTTCGCGGGCCGCGCGTCCGACCGCGTCCCGGGCAAGTGGATCGTCGCGCTCGGCTTCGCGATCCTCGTCGGGGTCGTCTGGATGCTGTCCGTGCTCGCGACCCCCGACGTCGAGGTCTGGAAGCTCGTCGTCACGATGTGCTTCTTCGGCATCGGCACCGGCTGCCTGTTCTCGCCGCTCGCCAACCTGGCGACGTCCGGGCTCGACCACCGCAACGCGGGTGCGGGCGCGGGCGCGTTCAACACCAACCGGCAGATCGGCGGCGTCATCGGCTCGGCCGCGATCGTCGCGATCCTCACCTCACGGCTCGGCATCGAGATCCCGAACGCCGCGCAGGACGCCGCGACGCAGCTGCCCGAGCAGGCGCGCCAGCCGTTCCTCGACGCGTTCGCGCACGTCGACCAGGGCGCGCTCGCGGGCGGTGGCGCGGGCGGGTTCCCGACGCCCGAGGGCGTCCCGGCCGACGTCGCGGCGCAGATCCAGCAGGCCGCGCTCGACGCCGTGCACACCGGGCTGTCGACCGCCGTGAGCCAGACGCTGCTGCTCACCGTGGCCGTCCTGGCGATCGGCCTGGTGTCCGCGCTCGCGATGAAGGGCGTCAAGCCGCACCACCAGGGGGCACCGACCCCGGAGCAGGCCGCGGCGGCCGTCGGCCACTGACACGGCTCCTGGTACGTCGCCCCGGGACGACGAAGGCCCGGCAACCCCTCGGGGTCGCCGGGCCTTCCTGCGCGCGTCAGGCCTGCGGCGGTCGCGTCATGCTCAGCACGTCCAGGGCCGCGTCGAGCTGCTCCTCGGTGACCTCGCCGCGCTCCACGTAGCCGAGGTCGACGACGGCCTGCCGGATCGTGACGCCCTGCTTGACGGCGTGCTTGGCGATCTTCGCGGCGGCCTCGTACCCGATGACCCGGTTGAGGGGCGTGACGATCGACGGCGACGACTCGGCGAACGCCCGCGCGCGGTCCTCGTTCGCGACGAGACCGGCGACGGTCTTGTCGGCGAGCAGCCGGCTCGCGTTGGCGAGCAGCCGCACGGACTCCAGCACGCCCGCGGCGATCACGGGGATCTGCACGTTCAGCTCGAAGCTGCCCGACGCACCGGCCCAGGCGACGGTCGCGTCGTTGCCGACGACCCGTGCGGCCACCATGAGCACCGCCTCGGGGATCACCGGGTTGACCTTGCCGGGCATGATCGACGACCCGGGCTGCAGGTCGGGGATCGCGATCTCGCCGAGACCGGTGTTGGGACCCGAGCCCATCCAGCGCAGGTCGTTGCAGATCTTGGTCAGGCTCACCGCGATCGTGCGCAGCGCACCCGACAGCTCCACGAGCCCGTCGCGCGAGCTCTGCGCCTCGAAGTGGTCGCGCGCCTCGGTCAGCGGCAGGCCCGTGTCCTCGACGAGCAGCGCGATGACGCGCTGCGGGAACCCGGCGGGGGTGTTGATGCCGGTGCCGACGGCCGTGCCGCCCAGCGGCACCTCGGCGGCACGGGGCAGCGCGGCCTGCAGGCGCTCGACGCCGTACCGGATCGCGGCCGCGTACCCGCCGAACTCCTGGCCGAGCGTCACGGGCGTCGCGTCCATGAGGTGCGTGCGGCCCGACTTCACGACGGTCTTCCACGCGTCGGCCTTGACCTCGAGCGCCTCGGCGAGGTGCTCCAGGGCCGGCACCAGGTCGCGCACGACACCGGCCGTCGCGGCCACGTGCACCGACGTCGGGAACACGTCGTTCGACGACTGCGAGGCGTTGACGTGGTCGTTCGGGTGCACGTCGCGGCCGAGCCGGCGGGACGCGAGCGTCGCGACGACCTCGTTCGTGTTCATGTTCGAGCTCGTGCCCGACCCCGTCTGGTAGACGTCGATCGGGAAGTCGCCGTCGTGCGCGCCCCCGGCGACCTCGTCGGCGGCCGCGACGATCGCATCCGCGACGTCCGCGTCGAGCACGCCCAGCTCCGCGTTCGCGCGGGCGGCGGCCTTCTTGATGCGGGCGAGCGCCTCGATGTGGCTGCGCTCGAGGCGCGTGCCCGAGATCGGGAAGTTCTCGACGGCCCGCTGCGTCTGCGCCCGGTACAGGGCGTCCACCGGGACGCGGACCTCGCCCATGGTGTCGTGCTCGATGCGGTACTGGGTCGCGTCGGCCGCGGTCACGTCGGGCTGCGTCGCCCCCGGGACGGTGTCAGAAGTCATGCGTTCATCCTGCCGCACGGCGTGGACCGTTCCCACGCGTCACGATGGCGGTATGGACGACGTCACACCGACCGACGCCTGCCCCGCCGAGCGGTTCCTCGAGCACGGCCGGCTGGTCCGCACCCCGCGACGTCAGGACGACCGGCTGCTCGTGCTCGAGCACCTCGCGTCGCGGCTGATCGCGCCGGGGGAGGCCGCGTCGGAGTCGGACCTCACCGAGCGGCTCACCACCGTCAGCCCGGACCCGGTGCGGCTGCGGCGCGACCTCGTGGAGGCCGGGCTCGTCGGCCGGCGGCAGGACGGGTCGCAGTACTGGCGCGAGCGGGCCACCGCGCACGACGACGAGCCGGGTGCCCGGCCGGGGCCGGAGGACTCCTGGCTCTGAGGCCGCCCTGCCTCCGCCGCGTGGGCGAGCGTCGACGTGCCCGCCCCGGAGCAGCCGGTGACGCGCAGCCGCGCGGGCGTCACAGGTCGCCGATGGTCTCCGACAGGTGCACCTTGCCGTCGGCCAGCGTGTACTCCAGGCCGATGATCGCGCAGCGCCCCTCGGCGACGGCCTCGGCGAGCGACACCGAGTAGCCCTGCAGCATCCGCACGGTGTGCTTGACGTGCTCGTGCCCCAGCTCGGCCGGGTCGACGGGCTCGGTCGCGCCGCCCGCCAGGTTGACGATGCTCGGGATGACCCGGTCGACGACGGCCCGCACGAACCCACGGGGCAGGTCGCCGTGGTTGAGCGCGGCCGTCGCGGCGGCGACCGCGCCGCACGAGTCGTGGCCGAGCACCACGACGAGTGGCGCACCCAGGACCTCGACGCCGTACTCGATCGACCCGATCACCGTCGTGTCGAGCACGTGACCGGCGGTCCGGACGACGAACAGGTCGCCCAGGCCCTGGTCGAAGATGATCTCGGCGGCGACGCGGGAGTCCGAGCAGCCGAACAGCACCGCGAACGGGGCCTGCCCGGCCGACAGCTCGGCGCGCCGGTCGACGCCCTGGGACGGATGCTGCATCTCGCCGCGGACGAACCGGTCGTTCCCTTCCCGGAGGGCGGACCAGGCTTGGGCGGGAGTCAGGGTGTTCGGCACGTCGGCCATGGTCGCACCCGACACGCCGTCCGTGCAGGCCGGACCACGTTCCGGGCGGTTGCTGGGGTGGCGCGCGTTCCTGGACGGGTGTACCCAGGGACCAGGTGATACGTCCGAATCGGACGGCACCTGCGGACGAGGGTGTCTCGCGCATTGGGGGAGACGGTGCGACGGCGGACGAGAGCTCTGGCACTGGGCACGGCGCTGGCCGCGCTGCTGCCGCTCGCCGCGTGCTCGGCGGAGTCGGGCCCGCCGGTGCTCACGTGGTTCATCAACCCCGACGACGGCGGCCAGGCGGAGATCGCCAAGCGCTGCACCGACCAGTCGGGCGGCGCCTACAGCATCGAGGTGTCGATCCTGCCGCGCGACGCCGCGTCGCAGCGCGAGCAGCTCGCCCGTCGGCTCGCGGCCAGCGACTCGTCGATCGACATCATGAGCCTCGACCCGCCGTTCATCCCCGAGCTGTCCGAGCCCGGATTCCTCGCGCCGATCCCCGACGACGTCGCCGCCAAGGTCTCGCAGAACGTCGTGGCCGGTGCGCTCGCGGGCGCGACGTGGAACGGCAAGCTCGTCACCGTCCCGTTCTGGGCGAACACCCAGCTGCTCTGGTACCGCAAGTCCGTCGCACAGGCCGCCGGTATCGACCCCGCCGCTGGGCCCGTGACGTGGCAGCAGATCATGGACGCGGCCAAGTCCCAGGACAAGTTCCTCAGCGTGCAGGGCGCGAAGGCCGAGTCGCTCACCGTCTGGATCAACGCGCTCATCGAGGGCGCCGGCGGGCAGATCCTCGAGAACCCCCAGGCGCCGGCGGACGAGCTCAAGCTCGGCCTCGACACCCCGGCCGGCAAGGCCGCCGCCGACATCATCGGGACCATCGGCCGCGAGAACATCGCGGGGCCGTCGCTGCCGACCGAGGACGAGGGCGTCTCGCTCACCGTGTTCCAGGGGGACAAGGGCTCGTTCATGGTGAACTGGCCGTTCGTCTGGTCCGCCACGAACGCGTCCGTCGAGCAGGGCACGCTCCCGCAGTCGCTGGTCGACGACTTCGGGTGGGCCCTGTACCCGCAGACGGACGCCGCGCAGCCGTCGGCACCGCCCTACGGCGGGATCAACCTCGGGATCGGCGCGTTCAGCAAGCACACGGACCTCGCGTTCGACGCCGCGCAGTGCATCGTCACGCCGGAGAACCAGGCGTACTACTTCGTCGCGAACGGCAACCCGCCGTCCAACACGGAGTCGTACAACGACCCGGCCGTGCACAAGGCGTTCCCGATGGCCGACGTCATCCGGCAGTCGCTCGAGCAGGCTGCGCCCCGCCCGCAGACGCCGTACTACAACGAGGTGTCGACGGGCCTGCAGGAGACGTGGCACCCGCCGTCGTCCGTCAACCCGGACACGACGCCGCAACGGTCCACCGACTTCATCACCGCCGTGCTGCACGGCGAGGCGCTGCTGTGAGGGGGGAGGCGTCATGACGGCGCAGACGGCTCCCATCGCGAAGGACGTCGCGAAGGAGCCCAAGACCAAGGTCGTGCTGAGCGACCGGACCAAGGCCGAACGGCGGCTCGGGTGGTGGCTCGCCGGACCGGCGTTCGTCGTCATGCTGGCCGTGACGGTCTACCCGATCCTGCAGGCCTTCTTCGACTCGCTGTACCGCTACCGGCTCACCGCGCCGGACGACAAGGCGTTCATCGGGCTCAACAACTACGTGGTCGTGCTCACCGACCCGGTGTTCTGGCAGGCGCTCGGCGTGACGCTGTTCATCACGGTCGTCACCGTGCTCGTCGAGGTCGTGCTCGGGTTCATCCTCGCGCTGCTCATGCACCGGGCCATCAAGAGCCTGCGCGGCGTGCTCCGCACCGTGATCCTCGTGCCGTACGGGATCATCACGGTCGTCTCGGCGTTCGCGTGGTTCTACATGTTCGACATCACGTCGGGCTTCGTGAACAGCTGGTTCGACTGGGTGCCCGGCATCTCGCAGGACCTCAACTGGTTCGCGCACCAGGGCACGAGCCTGTTCGTCATCATGGCGTCCGAGATCTGGAAGACCACGCCGTTCATCTCGCTGCTGCTGCTCGCCGGCCTCGCGCAGGTGCCGGGTGAGCTCGACGAGGCGGCCGAGGTCGACGGCGCGACGTGGGGCCAGCGCCTGCGGCGGGTGACCCTGCCGAACATGAAGGCCGCGATCATGGTCGCCGTCCTGTTCCGGGCGCTCGACGCGTTCCGCATCTTCGACAACGTCTTCATCATGACCAACGGCGCGAACGGCACCACGGTCCTGTCCCTGCTGGCCTACCGCACGTCCATCGGGCGCCTCGAGATCGGCCTCGGTTCCGCCATCTCCGTGCTGCTGTTCCTCTGCGTCATCGGGATCTGCTTCATCGCGATCAAGCTCTTCAAGGTCGACCTGGCCGGTGCGAGGGGGGAGAGCTGATGCGCGGCATGTCCACCCGGCTCAAGATCGGCTGGGCCGTCATCGTCATCGTCGTCTTCACGTACACGCTGTTCCCGGTGGCGTCGATCTTCGCGACGTCGTTCAAGCTGCCCGGCGAGCTCAACCTCGGCACGTTCCTGCCGGTGCACTGGACGTGGGACAACTACACGCAGATCCTCGGGCCCGACGGGTCCGCGCGGGACCTGTTCGTCCCGTCGCTGCGCAACTCGATCGGCATCTCGCTCATCGCGACCGCCATCGCCGTCGTCCTCGCGACGCTCGCCGCGTACGCGATCGCCCGGCTCGACTTCCGTGGCAAGCGGCTCATCCTCACCACCGCGCTCGGGGTCTCGATCTTCCCCGTCATCTCCATCGTCACGCCGCTGTTCAACCTGTGGCGGCAGATCGGCCTGTACGACACGTGGCTCGGCCTGATCATTCCGTACCTGTCGCTCACGCTGCCGATCTCCATCTGGACCCTCGCGGCGTTCTTCCGGCAGATCCCGTGGGAGCTCGAGCAGGCCGCGCAGGTCGACGGCGCCACCACCTGGCAGGCGTTCCGCAAGGCGATCGTCCCGCTCGCGGCCCCCGGCGTGTTCACCACGGCGCTCATCGCGTTCTTCATCGCCTGGAACGACTTCGTCTACGGCATCTCGCTCACCTCGACGAGCCGCGCGCGCCCGGTGCCCGCCGCGTTGGCGTTCTTCACCGGCGCCTCGCAGTTCGAGGAGCCCACGGGTGCCATCTCCGCCGCGGCGGTCATCGTCACGATCCCCGTCGTGATCCTGGTGCTGCTGTTCCAGCGGCAGATCGTCTCCGGCCTGACGCAGGGCGCCGTCAAGGGCTGACCCCGAAGGAGGATCCATGGCTGCGATCACGCTGACCGACATCGTCAAGAGGTACCCGGACGGGTTCCTCGCGGTGAAGGGCGTGAGCCTCGACATCGCCGACGGCGAGTTCGTCATCCTCGTCGGACCGTCAGGGTGCGGGAAGTCGACGTTGCTGCGGATGATCGTCGGCCTGGAGGACATCACCGACGGCGAGCTGCAGATCGCCGGCAAGCGCGTCAACGAGCGCGCCCCGCGCGACCGCAAGCTCGCGATGGTGTTCCAGAACTACGCCCTGTACCCGCACCTCACCGTGTTCGAGAACATCGCGTTCCCGCTGCGGCTCCAGAAGGGCAAGTACAGCGAGGACGAGATCCGCCGGAAGGTGACGTACGCGGCGGAGACGCTCGAGCTGCAGGACCACCTGCAGCGCAAGCCCGCGAACCTGTCCGGCGGGCAGCGGCAGCGCGTCGCGATGGGCCGCGCGATCGTCCGTGAGGCCGACGCGTTCCTGTTCGACGAGCCGCTGTCGAACCTCGACGCCAAGCTGCGCGGCCAGATGCGCACCGAGATCAGCCGCATGCAGCGCCGGCTCGGCACCACGACCGTGTACGTCACGCACGACCAGACCGAGGCCATGACGCTCGGCGACCGTGTCGCGGTGCTCCGCAAGGGCGACCTGCAGCAGGTCGCGTCGCCGCGCGCCCTCTACGAGCACCCGGTCAACCTGTTCGTGGCCGGGTTCATCGGCTCGCCGCCCATGAACTTCGTGCCCGGCGAGGTGCAGGGCGACGTCATGAAGCTGCCGTTCGCCGAGGTGCCGCTCACCGACGACCTGCGCCGGCGGCTCGGTGACCGCACGCTCGTCATCGTCGGCATCCGGCCCGAGCACTTCGAGGACCACGCCGTCATCCAGCAGCAGGGTCGTGCCGGTGGCGTCCCGTTCACCGCCTCCGTCGACGTCACCGAGTGGCTCGGCTCCGACCTGTACGCGTACGTGCCGTTCGAGACGCGGCCCGAGGTCGCCGGCAAGCTCGAGGAGCTCGACCGCGACCTCGACGGCGAAGGTCTGCGCACCCAGCTCGTCGTCGCGCTCGCGTCCGACTCCCGGGTGCGCGACGGCGACGACGCACCCCTGTGGTTCGACCCGGCCAAGATGCTCGTGTTCGACCCCGAGTCCGGCGAGAACCTCACCTACGACGCCGACGCGGCGCGCGAGATCGACGCGCAGAACGAGAAGGACCGCAAGGCGTCCATCGAGCGGGCCAAGAAGCGGGAGGCGGCGTCGGCGAGCGCCTGAGCGGTGCTCCCCGCGTCAGGCGTCGAGCTCGGCCGACGTCGGCGGGTTCGCGCCCGGGCGCGACACCGTGATCGCCGCGATGCGCACGCACCGGGCCAGGACCGCCTCGACCGTGGCCGCGTCGATGTCCGCGAGCGCCCCACGACGGTCGCCGCCGAGCAGGCCCGCGCTCCACAGCCCGTCGATCAGGCCGCCCATGAACGAGTCGCCCGCCCCGACCGTGTCCGCGACCGTCACCGCCGGCGCCGGCACGTGGAGCCGCGCCCCGGCGGCCGTGCTCGCGAACGCCCCCTCGCCGCCGTGCGTGACGACGACGAGCGACGGGCCTGACCGGCTCCACTGCTCGGCGATCTCGGCGGGCGCGACGCCCGGGTGCAGCCACGCCAGGTCCTCGTCGCTGACCTTGACGACGTCCGCCAGCCGCACGAGCGCGTCGACGTGGGGGAGAGCGTGCTCCGGCGACCCCATGAGCGCGGGCCGCAGGTTCGGGTCGTACGTGATCGTCGACGTCTCCCGGTACCGGGCGAGCGTGCGGGCGACCGCGGCACCGCCGGGCTGCAGGACGGCGGCGATCGAGCCCGTGTGCACGACCAGCGGGTCGCCCGGGTCCTCGTCCCACGAGTCCGGCAGGTCCCACTCGAGGTCGAACTCGTAGGTCGCGACACCCGCTGCGTCGACGTGGGCCGTGGCCGTCGGTGTCCGCGCGGCCGACCGGTTGCCCGTGAGCACGTGCACGCCCGACGCCTCCAGGTGGCGGCGGATCGTGTCGCCCTCGACGTCGTTGCCGAGCCACGTCAGGAGGTCCGCGTGCCGGCCGAGCCGACCGAGGCCGAGCGCCACGTTGGCCGGGCTGCCACCCGGGTGCTCGCCGCGCGAGCCGTCGAACCGTTCGACGACGTCGATGAGGGCCTCGCCGACGACCAGTGCGCGTCCGTCCGTGCTCATCGGGTCTCCTCCTCGTCCTGCACGCCCGCCTGGCTGACTCCTCGCGCCGACCCGCCGGCGGGCTCACGCACGGCCGCGAGACGCTCCCGAGCACCGTCGAGCCACTCCTGGCAGCGGGCCGCGAGGGCCTCGCCGCGCTCCCACAGGGCGAGCGAGTCCTCGAGCGACTCCGCGCCCGCCTCCAGACGGCTGACGACGGTCACGAGCTCGTCGCGCGCCTGCTCGTACGTCAGGCCGCTCACGTCCGCGTGGACCGAGCCGGCGGCTGCGTCGTCGGGTGCGGGGGCGGATCGGGGGTCCGTCGTCGTCTTCGGCACAGGGCCAGTCAACCAGCCGCCGACGACACGGTCGCACCGGTCCGCCCCACGGGCGGCAGCGGGCCGGCGGGCGCGAACGGCCGGCGGCGCGAGCGACCGGCGGGTGCGGTTCGCAGGTCGGAGTCGGCCGACCGGTCCCGGTGACGCCGTCTGGCTCAGTCCGTCGGCTCCCCGGCGACGGTCGCGGCGAGCTCGCCGGCCGCGACCCGGATCCGCAGCGCGTCGCCCGACTCCACGTCCGCGGGGTCGCGGACCACGTGCCCGTCGGTGCGCTGCACGACCGCGTACCCACGCTCGAGCGTCGCCGCGGGCGACAGCGCCCGGACCTGCGCCCGCAGACCGGCGATCTCCGCGAAGCCGTGGACGAGCCCGGTGTGCAGCGCGCGCCGGGCGGTGTCCCGCAGCGTGTGCAGCCGCGTCTCGTGCGCGTCGACCAGCGTCGCCGGCTGGGCGAGCGCGGGCCGGCTGCGCCAGTGGTCCAGCCCCGCCTGCTCACGCGTGAGCCGGTGCGTGATCGCGGCGCGGGCGCGCGTGCGTGCCTGCACGAGCCGGGCACGCTCCTCGGAGACGTCCGGCACGATGCGCTTCGCGGCGTCGGTCGGCGTCGAGGCGCGCAGGTCCGCGACCAGGTCGAGCAGGGGCGAGTCGAGATGGTGCCCGATCGCGCTCACCAGCGGTGTCCGGCACGCGGCGGCCGCGCGGACCAACGTCTCGTTGCTGAACGGCAGCAGGTCCTCGAACGAGCCGCCGCCGCGCGCGACGACGATGACCTCGACGCGCGGGTCCGCGTCGAGCTCGGCGATCGCGGCGCGCACCTCGGGCACCGCGCGCGGGCCCTGCACGGTGACCCGGCGGATCTCGAACTGCACCGCGGGCCAGCGGGCGCGCGCGTTGGAGACGACGTCGTGCTCGGCGTCGCCCTGCTGCGCGCACACGAGCCCGACGACCGCGGGCAGGAACGGCAGCGGACGCTTGCGGTCGGCGTCGAACAGGCCCTCCGCGCCGAGCACACCCTTGAGGTGCTCGATCCGGGCCAGCAGCTCGCCGAGACCGACGAGCCGAAGGTCGTCCGCCGCGAACGTCAGGTCGCCCTTCTTCGCGTGGAACTGCGGCCGGGCGTGGACCACGAGGTGCGAGCCGTCGGCCAGCCGGTCCGCGATCGGCGCGATCGCCCGCGCCGGGGCGGTCACCGACAGCGACATGTCGAGGTCGGTGTCCCGCAGCGTGAGGAAGTACAGGGTGTTCCAGCGCTTGAGGTTGAGCACCTGACCCTCGACCCACACCGGGGGCATCCGGGCGATGTAGTCCGCGATCTTCGGCGCGAGATGGCGCACCGGCCAGGGGCGCTCGGGGGTGGTGTCGCCCGCCTTGAGCGGCAGCGGCCCCGCGGACGCCCGCACGGTGCCGTCGGGCGTGTCCGGACGGTCCAGCCGGTCCGACGCAGCGGCGGGTTCGATGCTCACCCGGCCAAGCCTGCCCCATGACACCGACAGCGTGCGGCCGTGTGCTCCGCGTGCAGGACGCGTGCAGGTGCACCGCCCGCCGGGGGCACGGGCCGGGTCGCGGGCTGCGGCGACCGTAGACTCACGACGTGACGTCCTCGAACACCGGCGCGCCCGTCGCGCCGACCGACGCAGCCGGCGAGCCCCGCGCCGCCGCTGCCGCGACCGCCACCCCCGACCGCGCCAAGCGCGTGCTGCTCGCGGCGCCCCGCGGCTACTGCGCGGGCGTCGACCGCGCCGTCGTGGCCGTCGAGAAGGCGCTCGAGCACTACGGCGCGCCGGTGTACGTCCGCAAGGAGATCGTGCACAACAAGTTCGTCGTGGAGACGCTCGCCGCCCGCGGCGCCGTGTTCGTCGACGACACGGACGAGGTCCCCGAGGGTGCCCGCGTCGTGTTCTCCGCGCACGGAGTCTCGCCTGCCGTCCACGCCGCGGCCGCGGCCCGGTCGCTGCAGACGATCGACGCGACCTGCCCGCTCGTCACCAAGGTGCACAAGGAGGCCGTGCGGTTCGCGGCCGACGACTTCGACATCCTGCTCATCGGCCACGACGGCCACGAGGAGGTCGAGGGCACGCAGGGTGAGGCGCCGGATCACATCCAGGTCGTGAACTCGCCCGACGCCGTCGAGCACATCGAGGTCCGCGACCCCGAGCGTGTCGTGTGGATCTCGCAGACCACGCTGTCGGTCGACGAGACCATGGAGACGGTCCGCCGCCTGCGCCAGAAGTTCCCGCACCTGCAGGACCCGCCGAGCGACGACATCTGCTACGCGACGCAGAACCGGCAGGTCGCCGTGAAGAAGCTCGCGCCCGAGTGCGACGTGGTCATCACCGTCGGCTCGGCGAACTCGTCGAACTCGGTGCGGCTCGTCGAGGTGGCGCTCGAGGCCGGTGCGCGCTCGTCGTACCGGATCGACACCGCCCAGGAGATCGACCCGGCGTGGCTCGTCGGCGCGACGACCGTCGGCGTCACGTCCGGGGCGTCCGTGCCGGAGATCCTCGTCCGTGACGTGCTCGACGCGCTCGCCGGGCACGGGTTCGGCCAGGTCGAGGAGGTGCGTACCGCGACCGAGGACCTCATGTTCTCGCTGCCCCGCGAGCTCCGCGCCGACCTCAAGGCCGCCGGCAACCCGGCGACCACGCCGCGTCGCGAGGGCCGCCGGTCCCTGGACGTCCAGCCCGCCTGACGGCGTTCAGGCCGTCGGACGTCCAGCCCACGTGGCGGCGTTCGGGCCGTCGGCCGTCCAGCCCGCCTGGCGGCGTTCAGGCTGTCGTCGCGGTCGCGCCGCCCTCGTCGGTCGTGGCCGGTCGGACGGCGTCGCGGAGCGACTGCTCGTCGCGGTCCGCCCCCTCGGGACCGAGCGCGAGCCGGTCGAGCGTGTCACGGTCCAGCATCGCGCGGTCGAGCGTGACGACCTGCTCCTCGGCCGACGCGACCAGCTCGGGCGCCGTCACGACGGACAGCTGCGGGTTCACGGGCGCGGGCGTCGGCAGGTCGCCGTCGACCACGTCGAGCGTCGCGAACCGCCGGGCGCTCACGAGCACGCGGGTCTCGAGCGACGACACCGTCTGGTTGTAGGCCCCCGCGGCGGAGTCGATCGCGCGGCCGAGGCGGGCGAGGTGCGCTCCCATGGTCGCGAGCCGGCCGTGCAGCTCCTTGCCGAGCGAGAGGACGGCCTGGGCGTTGTCGGCGAGGGCGTCCTGCCGCCAGGCGTAGGCGACCGTGCGCAGCAGGGTCAGCAGCGTCACGGGTGTCGCGATCACGACGTTGTGCTCGAACGCGTACTCGATGAGCCCCGGGTCCTGCTCGGCGGCGGCGTGCAGGAACGACTCGGCAGGCACGAACATCACGACGAGCTCGGGCGCGGGCGCGAACTGGTCCCAGTAGCGCTTCGCCGCGAGGTCGTCGACGTGCTTGCGGACGTGCCGGGCGTGCGCGGCGAGCCGGTCGGCCCGCACGGCCTCGTCGGTCGTCTGCACCGCGTCGAGGAACCCGAGGAACGCGACCTTGGAGTCGACCACGATCTGCTTGCCGCCCGCCAGGCGCACGACCATGTCGGGCCGCAGGAGGCCGTCGTCGGTGCGCACCTGCTCCTGCTCCACGAAGTCGACGTGCGCGAGCATGCCCGCGGCCTCGACAACGCGCCGGAGCTGGACCTCGCCCCACCGCCCGCGCACCTGCGAGGACCGCAGCGCGGTGACGAGCTGCGACGTCTCGCCGCGGAGCTGGTCGGACGCGGCGCGCATCGCCCGCACCTGCTCACCGAGCGCGGCGTGGCCCTCGGCGCGTGCCTTCTCGGCGGTCGACAGCTCGGCCCGGACGTGCTCGAGGGTGCGCGCGAGGGGCTCGACCATCGCCCGTACGGCCTGCTCGCGCTGCGCGAGCTCGCCGACCTGCGTCTGGTGGTCGGCGGCGAACCGCTGGTGCGCGAGGGCGAGGAACTGGTCGGTGCTCGTCGCGAGCGCGTCTGCGGCCAGGGCCCGGAACTGCTCCGCGAGCCGCTCGGAGTCGGCCCGCGCGGCGTCGAGCCGCTCGGCGGTCGCCGCCCGCTCGGCGTCGAGCGCCGCACGGGCGCGCGCGGCGTCCACCTCGGCGGCGCGCAGCCGGTCGGCGACCCCTGCCGCGGACCGCGACGACGCGAGGAGCCACGCGACGACACCGCCCACGACGAGGCCGAGCGCGAGGCCGACCAGCATCCCTGTGTCCATGGCCCGCACCCTCTCAGGCACCACCGACAGCCGCCCGGCCGGCGCACCCGGACGGGGGCCTGACCAGGCACGGGGCGGGTCCTATGCTGGCCGGATGCCGCCCGAGGACGCCCCCTCCACAGCGCCCGTCACGGCGCCGCCCGCCCTGCTGCTGCAGGGGCTGTGGCGGCGGTTCGGCCAGAAGATCGCGGTCGCCGGCATCGACCTGTCGGTGCCGGCCGGGTCGTTCTACGGGCTCGTCGGGCCGAACGGCGCGGGGAAGACGACGACGCTGTCGATGGCGACCGGGCTGCTGCAGCCCGACTTCGGCACGGTCCTGGTGCACGGCCGCGACCTGTGGGCGGACCCCGTCGGCGTCAAGGCCACCCTCGGCGTGCTCCCCGACGGTGTGAAGCTGTTCGACCGGCTCACGGGTGCGCAGCTCATCACGTACGCGGGCCTGCTGCACGGCCTGGACCGCGACACGACCGCGGCCCGCACGGCCGACCTGCTCGGCGCGCTCGACCTCGCGGCGGACGCGAAGACGCTCGTCGTCGACTACTCGGCGGGCATGACGAAGAAGGTCGCGCTCGCGTGCGCGCTCGTGCACGCCCCGCGTCTGCTGGTGCTCGACGAGCCGTTCGAGGCGGTCGACCCCGTGTCCGCGGCGAACATCCGGGACATCCTCGCGTCGTACGTCGCGAGCGGCGGCACCGTGATCGTGTCGTCGCACGTCATGGACCTGGTCCAGCGCATGTGCGACCACGTCGCCGTGATCGCGGGCGGGCACGTGCTCGCGGCGGGCACGGTCGACGAGGTGCGCGGCGACGTCAGCCTGGAGGACCGGTTCGTCGAGCTCGTCGGCGGACGCGTCGGCGGGGAGGGGCTCGCGTGGTTGCGCACCTCGTCCGACTGAAGCTGACGCTGCTGCGCAACGGCCTGCGGCGCAGCGCGTGGCAGATCGTGGGGCTCGTCGTCGCGGCGCTCTACGGGCTCGTCGTGCTCGTGCTGGGGGTCGCGGGGCTCGTCACCGCGAGCGCGACCCGCCCGGACCTGCTGCCGACGATCACCGTGCTGCTCGGGTCCGCGCTGGTGCTCGCGTGGGCGCTCGTGCCGCTGATCGCGTTCGGCGTCGACGCGACCGTGGACCCGGCCAGGTTCGTGCTGTTCCCCATCCCGCGGCGCGCCCTCGTGACGGGCCTCGCGATCGGCGCCCTGGTCGGCGTGCCCGGAGCGGTGACCGCGGTGGTGGCGCTCGCCATGGGCGCCGTCTGGTGGCGTGACCCGCTCGCGCTCGTCGCCGGTGTCGTCGGCTCGGTCGTCGGTGTGCTCACGTGCATCGTCGCGAGCCGCACGACCACGACGCTGATGTCCGCCCTGCTCGCCAAGCGGCGGTTCCGGGAGGTCCTCGCGGCGCTCGTCGTGCTGCCGTTCATCCTGCTCGGCCCGCTGCTGAGTCAGGCGCACCGGATCGACGTCGGGCCGGGTGCGCTCGACCGCGCGGTGCTCGTGCTCGGCTGGACGCCGCTGGGCGCCGCCTGGGCGGTCCCGGCGGCGGTCACCGACGGCGACCCGCTCGGGGCGCTCGCGCGGCTCGCCGTCGCGCTCGCCACGGTGCTGGTCCTCGCGGCTGTCTGGGACAAGGCGCTCGCGCACGCCGCGGTGAACCCGCCGCACGAGGAGGCGTCGACGAGGGCGCGCGGGCTGGGCTGGTTCGGCCGGCTCCCCGCGACACCGCTCGGCGCGGTCACCGCCCGCTGCCTCACGTACTGGGTCCGCGACCCGCGCTACGCGATGTCGATCGTGTTCATCCCGGTGTTCCCGCTCATCCTGTGGGTCGTCGCCCCCGACAGCCAGCTGCTGCTGTTCGTCGGGCCGATCACCGCGTTCTTCCTGGGCTGGAGCATCTCGCAGGACGTCTCGTTCGACGGCACGGCCTTCTGGACGCACGTCGCCGCACCGCTGCGCGGGTGGACCGACCGGCTCGGCCGGGTGCTCGCGGTGTCGCTGCTCGGTCTCCCGGCGGTGCTCGTGTTCGCGGTCGTGCCGACGGTCGCGACCGGGCACGGTGCCGACCTGCCGACCGTGCTCGGGCTGTCCCTCGGGGCGTTCCTCACGTCACTCGGCGTCGCGAGCGTCGCCTCGGCACTCGTCGTCATGCCCGTGCAGAAGGTCGGGGAGAACCCGTTCGGGTCCCGCCAGGGCGGGTCCACGGCGGCGATGACGTCGCAGCTCGCGGGGTGGGGCGTCACGTTCGGTCTCACGCTGCCGACGATCGTGCTCGCCGTGGTCGCGGTGCGGCAGGGGTCGGCGCTGCTCGGCTGGCTCACCGTGCTCGTCGGGCTCGGGCTCGGCGCGACGGTCCTCGCGCAGGGTCTGCGGATCGGCGGCCGTGCCCTGGAGCGCAACCAGACCCGCCTGCTCAGCCGCCTCGTCTCGTTCCCGTAGGGACCTCGCGCTCGGCCGGCCCCGGGCTCGCCGTAGACTTTCCGCCCGTGGCTCTCACCATCGGCATCGTCGGCCTGCCCAACGTCGGCAAGTCCACCCTCTTCAACGCCCTGACCCGTGCGCAGGTCCTCGCGGCGAACTATCCGTTCGCGACGATCGAGCCCAACGTCGGCGTCGTCCCGCTGCCCGACCCGCGCCTGCAGGTGCTCGCCGACCTGTTCGGTTCGGAGCGGATCCTGCCCGCGACCGTGTCGTTCGTGGACATCGCGGGCATCGTCAAGGGCGCGAGCGAGGGTGAGGGCCTCGGCAACAAGTTCCTCGCGAACATTCGTGAGGCCGACGCGATCTGCCAGGTCACGCGCGCGTTCGCCGACCCGGACGTCGTGCACGTCTCGGGCGCCGTGAACCCGAAGGACGACATCGAGATCATCTCGACCGAGCTGATCCTCGCCGACCTGCAGACCCTCGAGAAGGCGGTGCCGCGTCTCGAGAAGGAGGTCAAGGGCAAGAAGGCCGACCCGGCGCTGCTCGCCGCGGCGCAGGGCGCCCAGGCCGTCCTCGAGAAGGGCCAGACGCTGTTCGCCGGCGCTGCCGCGGCGGGTCTCGACCCCGAGTACGTCGACCAGCTCCAGCTCATGACGAGCAAGCCCTTCATCTACGTCTTCAACACCGACGACGCCGGCCTCGCCGACACCGCGATGCAGGACGAGCTGCGCGCGCTCGTCGCCCCCGCCGACGCGATCTTCCTCGACGCCAAGTTCGAGTCCGAGCTCGTCGAGCTCGAGCCCGACGAGGCGAAGGAGATGCTCGCGGAGAACGGCCAGGAGGAGGCGGGTCTCGACCAGCTCGCCCGCGTCGGGTTCCACACGCTCGGCCTGCAGTCGTACCTCACGGCCGGCCCCAAGGAGGCCCGCGCCTGGACGATCCACCAGGGCTGGACGGCCCCGCAGGCCGCCGGCGTGATCCACACGGACTTCCAGAAGGGGTTCATCAAGGCCGAGGTCATCTCGTTCGACGACCTCGTCGCCGCCGGGTCCGTCGCTGCCGCGCGTGCCGCCGGGAAGGCCCGGATCGAGGGCAAGGACTACGTGATGGCCGACGGCGACGTGGTGGAGTTCCGCTTCAACGTCTGACCTCCGCCGTGCCGGCCAGGACATCACGTCGAGCGGCGCGCCGCTCCCGCTACCCCTCGGCGAGGATGAGGCCGGGGATGTCGACACGGTGCTCGATCATCCCGTTCGCCAGCATGAACTCCTCCGTGGCCTTCAGGGAGGCGACGTCCGCGGCGGTCACTGTCGGGCTGAAGTCGTACTGCTGGAACATCCCGCGGACCGCGCCCAGGCTCAGGCCTGTCTCGTCGGCCGCCATCGCCAGCGCGTCGTCCGGGCGCTCCGCCATGTAGTCGAGCACGGCGTGGTGCGCCGCGACGAACGCGCTGACGACGGTGGGGTGCTCGGTGGCGAACGTCCGGCTGGTCGCGACGACGATCGTCGCGCCGACGAGCCCGGTCCCGTCGGTCACGGTCCGGTTGCCCTCGGCGACCGCCTGGTACGCGGCGGGGCCGGCCAGGAGCGCGGCGTCGACGCTGCCGCCGGCGAGCGCGGCATGAGCGTCCGGGATCGGCATGTCGACGAAGGTGACGTCCTCCGCCGTGAGACCGCCGCTGGCGAGGTAGGCCAGCAACAGCTGGTGCAGGATCGTGCCCTTCGGGCCGGCCACGGTCTTGCCCTTGAGCTCCGCCGGGGACGTCGGACCGTTCGGCCCGGCGACGAGCTGGAAGGCCTCGGGTGAGCGGCTGTAGGTGTCGACGACGGCGATGTCGGCGCCGTTCGCGGCCGCCAGGATGACGGACGTCGCACCGACGCCGAAGAGGAACTGGATGTCACCGGACGCGAGCGCGGCGGTCTGCTCGGGGCCGGTCGTGAGCTCCGAGTAGGTCACGTCGATCCCGGAGGCCGAGAACGCGTCGGCGAAGATGCCCGCCTTCCGCTCGACGATCGACGGCACGTTGAGCGGCGCCGTCACGTAGGTCACGGCCACCTTGTCGATCTCCGGCGCGGCGCTCGTGGCCGCGGCGCTCGGAGCCACAGGGTCGGTGCCGGACGCCCGGTCGGGGCCGGCCGCGCTGCAGCCCGCCAGCAAGGCGCCGGCGAGCGCGAGCGCGACGGCGAGCTTCGGCGTCTTCTTCGTCATGAGTGCTTCCTCTGCAGCGTGGCGCGGATGAGTTCTGCGAGCCTGCGGTCCGGCTCGCGTGTGCGGGGCCCCGCGTTCCGGGGCGACGAGTGGTCGGCCGCGATACGGCCGCCGTCGAGGACGACGATGCGATCGCCCAGGTAGAGGGCCTCGTCGAGGCTGTGCGTCACGAGCAGCACGTTCATGCCGGTCGTGCGCTGCACGTCGAGCAGCAGGTCCTGCATGTCCTCGCGGGTGTCCTGGTCGAGCGCGGCGAACGGCTCGTCCGCCAGGACGAGCGACGGGCCGTTCGCGAGCGCCCGGGCGAGCGCGACCCGGTGCCGCATGCCGCCCGAGAGCTGGTGGGGCAGGGCGTCCTCGAAGCCCGCCAGCCCCACGAGGGCCAGGAGCCCCGCACTCTCGCAGCGACGTCGCCGTTGGCCGAAGGCCACGTTCTGCGCAGCGCTGAGCCACGGCATGAGGCGGGGCTCCTGGAACACCATCCCGGTCCTGCCGTCGCCGCGGACGCGAACGACGCCGTCGTCGGGCGCCTCCATCCCGGCGACGATCCGCAGCAGCGTGGTCTTGCCGCACCCGCTGGGGCCGAGCACGACCGTGATCCCGTCGCGCTGGACGAAGTCCAGGCCGGTCAGGACGGGGACGGCGCGGCCCCGCAACCCGTAGCTCTTGTGCAGGTTCGCGATCTCAGCGCCAGCTGTCATCGATCCCCCAGCGGAGCGTGCGTCGCACGACGAGCGCGAAGAGCCGGTCGGCCGCGACGCCGACGAGGCCGATCGCGACGACGCCGACGATGACCCTGTCGGCGCGTGACATGTGCCCGGCGTCGACGATGAGGTAGCCGAGGCCGGAGGCGGCCGCGAACATCTCCGCACCGACCAGTGCTCGCCAGGCGTAGCCCAGGCTGATGCGCATGCCGACGAGCACGTCCGGCAGGGCGTGCGGCAGCTCGATGAGCGCGAAGGTGCGGCCCCGGGAGAAGTGGAGCGACGTGCCGACGTCGAGCAGCTCCTGGCCGCACGATCGCAGGCCCTTGGTGATGCTCATGGACATGGGGACGAAGGCGGTGAGGACGATGACGACGAGCTTGGGGGTCTCGCCGATCCCGAACCACAGGATCAGCAGCGGGATGAGGGCGAGCGGCGGCACGTTCCTGAGGAAGTTGAGGGCCGGGCTCAGGTAGGCGTACATCCGGGGCCGCAGCAGGGCCAGGACCCCCACGGCGGACGCCACGGTGAACGCGATCGCGAACCCGGCCAGCACGCGGCCGACGCTGGCGAGGACGTGCTCGGCGAGCTCGCCGGATGCCGTCATCGCCACCGCGCTCGACCACACCCGGCCGGGCGACGGCAGGACGTAGGCACTGCGCAGCCGCAGCGCGCAGACCAGCCACCACAGCCCCACGACCGCGACCGTGACCACGACGCCGTACCGCGCCCCGACCAGCGCCCTGACCAGCGCCCGGACGACGGTCCGGGCAACCGGCCGCCGAAGCGCGCGGCCCGACGTGGGTGCGGCGACGTCGTGGGCCTCCGGTGGGGGCGCCCCGACGGGCGCAGGCGCCGCATCGGCGGTCTGCGTCATCGCGGGTCCGGCAGCGCGATCGAGTCCAGGATCCCGGACAGGTGCGCGATGGTGATCCCGTAGTTCGTGATGGGAACGCCCTGCTCGCGCGCCTCGTCGATGCGCGAGAGCACGTGCCTGCGGTTGAACATGCAGCCGCCGCAGTGGATGACCAGGTCGTACGAGCCGAGGTCCTCCAGCAGGCCGGGACCGCTGAGCATGTCGACGTGGAGCGTCTGCCCGAACCGCTTGCGCAGCAGCGCCGGGATCTTGACCCGGCCGATGTCCTCCTCGAGAGGCGCATGCGTGCACGACTCGGCGATGAGGACGCGCGACGTCGGGGTCAGCGCGTCGATCCCGCGCGCGCCGTCGACGAAGGCCCTGATGTCGCCCTTGTAGCTCGCGAACAGGACCGAGAACGACGTGAGGAGGCTCTCGGCGGGCTTCGCCGCGTGCACGATCGGGAAGACCTGCGAGTCGGTGATGATGAGCTTCGGCGGGCGGGCCAGCGCCGCGAGCGTCTCGGCGAGCTTGTCGGTCGTGCAGCTCATCACCAGGCACTTCTTGTCCAGCAGGTCGCGCAGCGTCTGGACCTGGGGCAGGATCAGCCGGCCCTTGGGCGCCTGGATGTCCTGGGGCATGACGAGCAGGACGAGGTCGCCCGGCTGCGCGAGGGCGCCGGTGATGCTCGCCGGCTCGTCGTCGGGCAGCGCGGCCACGATCGCCTCGCGGACCGCGTCGACGTTGTGCCCGGTGCGCGCACTGACGAGCACCGCGTCGAGGCGCAACCGCTCCTTGACCGCCGTGCGCACGGCGTCGGGGTCGGCGAGCTCGTCGGCCTTGTTGACCACGGCCACCACGGGGACGCCGCGCCGGCCGAGGTCGGCGACCCACTCGGCCTCGACGTCGGGCTCGTCGGCGAACACGACGATCGCGAGGTCCGTCTTCTGCGCGGCCTCGCGCGTCTTGCCGACGCGCAGACCACCCAGGTCGCCGGTGTCGTCGAGGCCCGCGGTGTCGATGAACACGACCGGTCCGACGGGGTGCAGCTCCATCGCCTTGTACACCGGGTCGGTCGTCGTGCCGGCGACGTCGGAGACCACGGAGATCGACTGACCCGTGATCGCGTTGACCAGCGACGACTTGCCGACGTTGCGCTTGCCGTAGATGCCGATGTGCAGGCGGTTCGCCCGCGGCGTGTCGAGCAGGCTCACCGTGCCACCTCCGGGTGGTCGCCGCGGTCGACGACCATCGTGTAGCCGATCCGCTCGAGCGAGCGCTGGACCGCGTGCGTCATCTCGGCCACCTCTCCGGACACTGACTTGCCGTCGTACAGCAGGTACTTGGCACGTTGGTCCTGCGGGCTCAGGTTGAGCATCAGGACGTTCGCGCCCGCCTGAATGCCCTGCTCGCGGGCCCCCGGGCGGGCGGTCCCCAGTGCGGTCGTCGAGGGCAGCAGGACGGTCGGGAGCATGAGCCGGACGAGGCTCAGCAGGAACAGCGTGAGGTCGACCGACCCGGCCGACCGGTCGCCGAACGGCGTGCTCCGGTGGGGGAGGAACGGCCCGATGCCGACCATGTGGGGGCGGAGCTCGGCGAGCAGCGCCAGGTCCGCGGCGAGGTGCTCGGGCGTCTGGAACGGCGAGCCGACCATGAAGCCGGCACCCGTCTGGAACCCGATCTCCTTGAGGTCGGCCAGGCATCGCAGCCGGGTGGCGAGCTGCTGGCTCGGCGGGTGCAGCTGCGCGTAGTGGTCGGCCGTCGCGGTCTCGTGGCGGAGCAGGAACCGGTCCGCCCCGGCGTCGAGGAACCGCTGGTAGGCCTCGCGGCCACGCTCACCGATCGACAGGGTGATCGCGCAGTCCGGGTACGCCGCGCGGATCCGGGACACGATGTCGACGACGACGTCCGTCGTGTACCAGGCGTCCTCGCCGCTCTGCAGCACGAACGTGCGGTAGCCGAGGGAGTAGCCCTGCGCGCAGCAGCGGAGGATCTGCTCGGCGTCGAGCCGGTAGCGCTCGACCGCGCGATTGCCCTTGCGGATGCCGCAGTACAGGCAGTCCTGGCGGCAGTGGTTGGAGAACTCGATCAGGCCGCGGACGAACACCCGGTTCCCGAAGTGCTCGTGCGCGACGGCGACCGCGCGGCGGCGCGCGTGCTCCTGGTCCGCCGCCGTCGCGGACGTGATCAGGGTGACGAGACCGTCGCGTCCGAGGCGGCAGCCGTCGGCCAGCGTGTCGATGAGGTCCGCGCACCGCGACCGGACCGAGGGGACGGGCGTCGGCTCGAGTGCGCGCAGCTCAGCTGTCTGGCGGAGGGGCAACGGGGCCTCCTGGGACGGTCTTGGCCATGAGAGACCGCACCTGGACCCCGGGGAGGTTGCCCAACTTGCCCGTGAGCGCGGACACGCGCTCGACGGAGGTGTCGACGACGACGGTGATGACGTTGACACCGCGTGCCGGATGGGGAAGTCCGAGCCGACCGATGATTCCGTCGCCGAACTGCGTGAGCAGGTCATTGACGTTCTCGACGGGGGCGACCGACCGATCCACGATGATCGACACCACACCAAGTCTCTTCTCCACCGGAGGCTCCCGTGAATCAGATGTGGTCTGGACTTTGCACGCCGATGCTCGCAGCGTGATCCGGGCCACACCCCGGACATACGTCCCAGGCCCCGCCCGCCGCGCGGCAGCGGTCAGCTCGCCGTCCGTCCGGTCTCGTCGGCCCGGAACGCGGTGAGCGCGTCGTCGAGGGTCGGGTACAGGTGCTGGCGCCCGATGGCGGCCACCACGCCGAACTGCTCGAGCTCCCGGACGACGGCGTCGCCGGCCTCGGCCACGGCGAGCACGACGCCCCGTCCCGCGAGCTGGTCGGCGACCTCGAGCAGCGTCTTCCCACCGGTGTAATCGACGTCGTCGATCGCCTCGGCGAGCAGCACGAACCAGCGGGGAGGCTCGGCGGTCTCGACGAGGCCGAGGACCTCCTCGGTGAACCGGCTCGCGTTGGCGTAGAACAGGCCGACGCCGAAGCGGTAGACGACGAGGCCGGGAGCGCTGACCACGCCGGGGGTGGCGGGCACGGCGCGGGGCCGCCCGCCGCCGTCGAGCGTCAGCACCAGGTCGTGCGGCATGTAGTGGCGCCGGACGTGCATGAGCAGCGACAGCACGATCGCCACCACGATGCCCTGCTCGACACCGACACCGACGACGACGGCGGCTGTCGCGGCGGCGAGGTAGAACTCGCCGCGGCGCACCCGCGCGATCGCGCGCATGCCGCGGACGTCCACGAGCTTGAGGCCGATCACGAACACGACCGCCGAGAGGGCGGCGTCGGGGAGGTACTGCAGGGGCTCGGTCAGGAAGAGCAGCACGACCGCGGTCGTGGCGGCCATCGCGAGCATCGCGATCTGGCTGCGGCCCTTGGCAGCGTCCGCCATCTCCGTCTTCGTGGGGCTCCCGTTGACCACGAACGCGCTGCTGAACGCTGCGGCGATGTTCGCGATGCCGAGGCCGACGAGGTCGGTGTTCTCGTCGAACCTCTCGCGGTAGCGGACGGCGTAGGCCCGTGAGGTAGCGGCGCTCTGCGCGAGGATGACGAGCAGCATCGACCCGCACACGGGGAACAGCGCCCTCGCCTCGTCCCACCCGACGCCCGACGGGAGACCGAGCGGCGGGAAGCCGCCGGGCACCGGTCCCAGCACGGCGACGCCCCGAGAGCCGAGGTCGAGCGCCCAGCTCGCCACGATGGCCCCGACGACGGCGACGAGCCCGCCGGGCACCCGCGTGACCCACCGCTCGAAGACCACGAGGACCAGGATCACCGCGACCGCGACCGCGAGGGTGGCCGCCTGCACCTGGCTGAGCTCGTCGAGCGTCCTCCAGAAGGCGATGACGGTGCCGCTCGCCCGGTCGGGTGCGACGTCGGGGGACGGCACGCCGAGCATGCCCGGCAGCTGCGAGAGGGCCACCTGGATGCCGACGCCCGTGAGGAAGCCGACGAGCACGGTCCTGGAGATGAACTCGGCCACGAATCCGAGCCGAGCCACGCGGGCGAGCAGCAGCAGACCCCCGGTGATCAGGGCGGCGATGCCCGCGAGCGCCAGCCACTCGTCGCTGCCGGGCGCCAGCTCCGCGATCCCGAGGGACGCGATTCCGGCGTACAGCATCGCCGCGGTCGCCGAGTCGCCACCCACGACGAGGTGCCGTGAGGATCCCAGGAGCGCGAACGCGACGGCGGGCAGGAGGATCGTGTAGAGCCCGCTCACCACGGGGGTGCCCGAGATCCGGGTGTACCCCATGACCTCGGGGATCGCCAGGGCGGCGAGGGTGACCCCCGCGACGACGTCCCGTGCCCGCTGGGTTCGGCCAGCAGGGCCGATGCCTTCCAGCACCGACAGGTAGAGGCCGCTGCGCCGCGCTGGCCCCGGGTCCGGCATGAACGCAGATTCCCACCGCCCGGAGCGCGGGGCAACGAAGGCGTGGACCACGCCGGCTCGCGGGCGTGGGATCTCGCTGGTCCGTGCGGAACGCGGTTCAATCGCTGACCAGGTGAACCGACCGAAGGAGAGCACGTGGCGTACGTCGTAGATTTCGAGAACGTCTCCACCGAGGGCCTGGAGTCGTCCCCGGTCGCCGAGGCCCTCGCCGGCCTGCGGGCGAACGAGGCCCGCTACTTCAAGAACAAGTACGACCACGTCTTCACGGTCGAGCCGGCGTCGCAGGCGCAGGACGACGTCGCGTACGTGCACCGCATCCTGCAGGAGGAGCGCGACCTCGTCATCGCCTCGCGCCCCCTGGAAGCGACGCAGTTCGAGGTCGACGGCATCCGCTGGACGTACGTGTTCTACGAGTCGGGCCTGGCGATCAACGTGCTCTGGACGCTCGACGACGGCGGGAAGAGGGCCGTCGGGTTCAAGCTGTCCGACGGCATGGACGTCCCGGCCGAGCTCGCCGACCGGTTCAAGTTCGCGCGCCAGAAGTCGAAGCTCGCCGGGACGATCCGCGGGTCGTTCTTCGTGATCAAGGGCGAGTACTGACGCAGGTCAGTGCCCCCGCGGGCCTGACCCGGCGCCGGCGATGTCCTCCTCGCTGAGCTCGATCCCCAGGTTCTTCTCCATCTCCTCGAGCGGCACGCCCTTCGTCTCGGGCATCACGAAGATGACCCACAGCAGCTGCCCGACCATGCAGACGAAGAACAGCGCGAACGCGGTCCCTCCGCCCAGCGCGGACGCGATCCCGGGGAACGTCCACGACACGGCGGCAGCGAACACCCAGTGGGTCAGCGAGCCGAGGGACTGCCCGCGGGCGCGGATGCGGTTGGGGAAGATCTCGGAGATGAACACCCAGATCACCGACCCCTGCCCGAAGGCGTGGGACGCGATGAACACGACGAGCCCGGCGAGCACGAGCACGCTGGAGAACCCGGAGAACTCGCCGTCGAACGCGAAGAACACGATCGCGAGCGCGCCGAGGCTGACGAGGTACCCGATGGACCCGACGAACATGAGCCGGCGGCGTCCGATGCGGTCGATCACGGTGAGCGCGGCCATGGTGGCGACGAGGTTCACGAGCCCGACGACGACGCTCTGCAGGGAGGCCGCGTTGTCGCCCGCGCCTGCCATCCGGAAGATGTCGGGCGCGTAGTAGAGGATCGCGTTGATGCCGGAGAGCTGGTTGAACGCGGCGATCGCGAAGGCCAGCAGGATGACCCGCCGGTTCTGGCCGACGAAGAACGGGACGCGCTTCGCGCCGTGCAGCTTCGCGAGCGCCTCCTCGATCTCGCCGATCTCGAACCGGGCGTCCTCGGGCGAGCCGGTCGTGCGGTTGACGACGGAGACGGCCTCGTCGCGCCGCCCCACCGAGAACAGCCAGCGCGGCGTCTCGGGGACGGTGAACAGGAGCAGGAAGAAGAGGACGGCCGGGAACGCCATGACCATGAACATCCACCGCCACGCGATGTCCTGGGACAGCGTGTTCTCGATGATGAAGTTCGACAGGTAGGCGAGCAGGATCCCGAGCACGATGTTGAACTGCACGAGCCCCACGAGCCGGCCGCGGTACCTCGGCGGGGCGATCTCGGCGGTGTAGATCGGAGCGACGACGGACGCGACGCCGACGCCGATTCCGCCGAGGAACCGGAACAGCATGAAGACCCACAGGTCCGTCGCGAGGCCGCTGCCGAGCGCGCCGACGAAGTACAGGATGCCGATGAGGAACAGCACCTTGCGGCGGCCGTACCTGTCGGCGGGCCTGCTGGCAGCGAGGGCACCCACGATGGTGCCGATGAGGGCGGTCGCCACGGTGAACCCGAGCATGAACCCGCCGATGTCGTAGACCCGTTCCAGGTCCTCGGTCGTCCCGGAGATGACGGCGGTGTCGAACCCGAAGAGGAGTCCGCCGAGGCCGGCGACGATGGCACTTCTCAGCACGAGCCCGTTCATGATGCCCCCTTGCGACGACGCGAGGCGGGGGGTGCGCTCCTGGCTCGACGTCGTGCTTCCCTGCCCCTGCCGTCATGGTCGACCCGCACGCCAGGGGGCGCACCTCGTCGCGACGTGGCCCGGGCCGCCTGACGGCCGGGCCGCCCAGCGGTTGCGGCCGGCGCCGGCGTCGTCGTCGAATGGCGGTGGGTCGCCGGCCGGTCCCGGCGGGGCGACGCCGCTCGCACTGGGGGGTCGCGATGCTGCCTCGACCGCGGACGCTCGCGATCGCGCTGACCGCTCTGGCGCTGCTCGCGGCAGGTGCGCCGCCCGTCGCCGCGCAGGTCGACCCGTCGGTCACCGGCCGGCTCTCGTTGTTCAAGCGGATCGAGAACCTCGACACGGGCGCGAGCGAGGGCCGTCGCGAGCTGTGGACGATGCACGCCGTCAACACCGAGGACCCCACCTACACGTTCTCCGGCAACGGGCTGAACGGCGTGCAGTCGCTCGAGGTGCCGGCCGGCGACTACACGATCAGCGAGTCCGACGGCGTGCCCGGCTACGCGTTCGTGAGCTGGGACTGCGGAGGTGCGGGCACGTTCACGACGCCGACGCCGACCATCACGGTCCCCGCGGGCGGCAACGTCACGTGCACGGTCCGCAACGACGCGCAGCAGGCCTTCCTCACGCTGCGGAAGGTCGTGGTGGGCGGCCCGTCGAGCCCGACCGCGTGGAACCTGTTCGCGAACGGCCCGACGAACGTCAAGGGCACCGACGGTGTGCGCGTCGCCGTGCGGATCGGTCAGTACCAGCTGTCCGAGTCGAGCGGTCCGAACGGCTACACCCCGAGCGACTGGGTGTGCACGGGCGGTCAGCAGGTGTCGGGCTCGTCGGTCGTCGTGGCGCTGGGCCAGGACGTCGTCTGCACGATCACGAACACCCGCGAGGTGGCCACGCCGCACCTGCTGACGCTCGTCAAGGACGTCGCGGGCGGCCCGGCGACCCCTGCGGACTTCCAGCTGACGGCGGCCGGACCGCAGACCGTGCAGGGCCCGTCGGGCTCGCCGACGGTGACGCAGGTGCCGGTGCCGTCGGGCACGTACGCGCTCAGCGAGCTGCCGCTGTCGGCGCCGGCGTCGAGCGCGTACAGCGCGGGTGCGTGGAGCTGTACGGCGGGAACCGTCACGGGCGCGACGCTCACCCTCGCCGACAGCGACGGCGACGTCACGTGCCGCGTGACGAACACCTACACGGGCGGCTACCTCACGCTCGTCAAGGTCGCGCTCGGCGGCTCGGTCGTGCCGCAGGCGTGGACGCTGAGCGCGACGGGCGCCGGCGGGACGGTCGCGGGTGCCACGGGCAGCCCGGAGGTGACGCACGTGGCGGTCCCCGCCGGCACGTACGCGCTCGCGGAGCAGGGTCCGACGAACTACTCGGCGTCCCCCTGGTCGTGCACGTCAGGCGGCGACGGACCCGCCTCGGTGACGGTCGCGGCCGGCGCCGACATCACCTGCACGATCGTCAACACGATCGAGACGGCGAGCCTCACGCTCGTCAAGCAGGTCGACAACACCGGCGGCGGCACGGCGGCCCCCGGCGACTTCTTCCTGCGGGCGGTGAGCGACCAGGGCGTGGTCATGGCCGGTCCGTCGGGCTCGCCCCTCGTCACGCACGTGCGGGTCGCCACGGGGCAGACGTGGTCGCTGGGCGAGGACCCGGTACCCGGGTATGCCGCAGGCCCCTGGACGTGCGACGGCGTCGTGGCGGTCGACGACGTCGTGACGATCTCCACGCCCGCGGACGTGACGTGCACGGTCACCAACACGTGGACCGGCGGCTACCTGACGCTCGTCAAGGAGGTCGTCGGCAGCTCGACCGACCCGAGCGCCTGGGACCTGTCCGCCACCGGTCCGGACGGCGTCACGCGCACCGGCCGCACGGGCGAGGCCGCGGTGACGCGCATCCCGGTCCCCGCGGGCGACTACACGCTGACGGAGGAGCAGGTCGCCGGGTTCACGGCCTCGCCGTGGGACTGCGGCGCCGCACCCGTCGCGGGCGCGGTCGTGAGCGTCGGCACGGGCGACGACGTCGTGTGCACCGTGACGAACACCGCGACCGAGCCGCACCTCACGCTGCGCAAGGTCGTCGACAGCACCGCGGGCGGCACGCTCGGCCCCACGTCCTGGCAGCTCACCGCGGACGGGCCGGTGCAGGTCAGCGGGGTCACCGGCACCGACGCCGTCACGCTCGTGGCCGTCCCGCCCGGCACGTACGCGCTCAGCGAGTCGCCGGCCTCGACGCCCGACTACGACGCGTCGGCGTGGGTGTGCGTCAGCGGCCCGGGCACCACGCCGGTGGTGGGCGACTCCGTGACGATCCCCGCGACGAACCTCGACGGCTCGCCGTGGACGGACGACGTCACGTGCACGGTCGTGAACACGGCGGTCGCGCCGCGCCTCACGCTGCGCAAGGTCGTCGACAACTCCGGCGGCGGCGAGGCGGCGCCGGGTGCGTTCGTGCTGCTCGGCGTCGGCCCGGACCTTCTCGTGGGGACCACGGGCGGCCCGGCGGTCACGGACGTTCCGGTGCGGGCGGGCACGTACTCGCTGCTCGAGATCGGCCTGCCCCGCTACGCGCTCGACGGGTGGACGTGCGTCGACGACATCGGCGCCCCGGTGCCGGTGGTCGGCGGTGGCGTGACGCTCGACCTCGGCGACGACGTGACGTGCACGGCGACGAACCGGTGGACGGGTGCGCAGCTCCGGCTGACCAAGCAGGTGCTCGGCGGACCGTCGGTCGCGACCGACTGGACGCTCGTCGGCTCGCCGCCGATCGGCGGCTTCGGCGGCGTCTCGGGCCGCGGCGGCGTCGTCGGGGTCGTCGGGCCGGGGTCCGTCGAGCTGCACGAGATCGCGCAGACGGCGGTCGCCGAGCGGGGGTACGTCCGCGAGCGGTGGGACTGCGGAGAGGGGCATCCGGTCACGGCCGGCGACCGGGTGGCCGTCGTGGCGAACGAGGAGGTGACCTGCACGGCCGTCAACCGGTGGGTCGGCTCGACGCTCACGCTGACCAAGGCCGTCGAGGGCGGCACTGCCGCTCCGGAGGACTGGACGCTCACCGCCCTCGGTGACACCGGCCCGGTCAGCGGTGCCAGCGGCTCGGTGGCCGTCACGCGGGCGTTCGTCGTGCCGGGCACGTACGCGCTCGCGGAGTCGGGCGGGCCGGCGGGGTACCGGTCAGAAGGGTGGGCCTGCACGGGCGCGACCGTGCTCGGCGACCTGTTGCTCGTCGAGGGCGAGCGGGACGTCGAGTGCACGGTGACGAACGTCGCGGTGCCGCCCGTCCCGCCGACGCCCGGGCCGACGCCCGATCCGACGGCGCCTCCCGCGGGCCCCGACGACCCCGGTGCGCCGACGGCGGCCGGCGGCCTGGTGCTGTCCGCGACGGGTGCGGAGACGGCGCCGGCGCTCCTGCTCGCCGGGGCGCTCGTCGCGCTCGGCCTGGGAGCGCTCGTCGCTGCCCGCCGCCGCAGGACCTGAGACCGCACTAGGCGACGGGCGTGAGGACGAACACCCGGAGCTCGCGGACGGTGCGTGCGTCGTAGTCGTCGTACCCGGGCCAGATCGAGCGCAGCGAGTCCAGGAGCCGCGCGCGCTCGTCGCCCTCGGCGAGGTGTGCGACCACGTCGGTGCGCCGACCGCCGACGGTGACGGCGGCGCGGGGCTCGGCGAGCAGGTTGCCGGTCCAGGCGGGGTGGTGCTGCTGACCCCAGTTCGAGCCGATCACGACCCAGCGCTCGCCGTCGCGCGCGTACAGGAGCGCGGCGTCGCGCGGCTCGCCGGAGCGCCGGCCGGTGGTCGTGAGGATGAGGTGGGGGAGCGTGGGCCGGCCGAGCACGCTCCACCGCCCGGCGGTGGCCTTCTGGATGCGCCGGTCGAGCCGGGAGACGGCGCGGCCGAGGCGCGCGAACCAGCGGGTGCGGCCCGCTCGGCGCAGGGCGGCGGTGATGTCCACGCCCACGAGTGTGCGGCACGGCCGCGGGTGCCGGTCCGCGGCGCTGACGGGCGCCCATAGCAGACACAAAGGTGCCGTGCATAGCACATAGGGGGTGCGCGGAGGGTCGAGATGTCCGATCTGCCTGCTCGGAGGCCAGATCCGGCACGTTTCCGGGATGTTTCCGCAGGACCGTGTCTCGCATGTTGGACGGTACCGGCCAGTATCAATCAGGTAACGATCCGCCGTTCGGGGTCACCGTGCCCGATATGTCCGACCCTGCTTGACTAGCGTGTGCGCAACTCACGGCGGACGTGTATCTACGTGACATACCGGCGAGCAGTGCTGTAGCCGGACCGGAGGCACCGTCCACCCCTTCCCAGGAGGAACATTGAAGATCAGGCGAATCAGCGCCGCCGCCGCGGTGGTCGCGGCCGGCGCGCTCGTGCTGGGCGCATGCTCCGGTCCGGCGGGCTCCACCATCGAGGAAGACACCGCGGTCAACGTCGGTTGGAACGAGCCCTTCCGCTCGACCAACAACCTCACGTCGAACGGCAACGCGACGACGAACGCGAACGTTCTGTACCTGATGAACTCGTTCTTCAACTACTACGACGGCGACCTGAAGCTCGCGAAGAACGAGGACTTCGGCAAGTACGAGGTCGTCAGCGAGGACCCGTTCAAGGTCAAGTACACGATCAACGAGGGCGTCAAGTGGTCCGACGGCACGGCCGTCGACGCCGCGGACCTGATCCTCTACTGGGGCTCGCAGAACGACCAGTTCGACACCGTCACCGGTGACGACGTCGAGTACGGCGACGACGGCTCGATCGACGCGAAGGACGCCGCCGCGGTGTACTTCGACGGCTCGTCGCCGGCCATGAACCTCATCACCGACTTCCCGGAGATCGGTGACGACGGCCGTTCCGTCACGCTGAGCTACACCGAGCCCCGCTCCGACTGGGAGGTCTCCTTCCAGGCGTCGCCGATCGCCGCCCACGCGCTGGCCAAGCTCGCGCTCGGCATCGACGACCCGAAGGAGGGCAAGAAGGCCGTCGAGGACGCGTTCAAGAACGACGACAAGGCGGCTCTGGCGAAGCTCTCGAAGTCCTTCAACAACGACTTCAACTTCACCAAGCTCCCCGCCGAGAAGGAGAAGTACCTCTCCTACGGCGCGTACGTCATCACGGACTACGTCGAGAACCAGTACCTGACGCTGTCCGCCAACAAGGACTACAGCTGGGGCCCGAAGCCCAAGGTCGAGTCGGTCACCATCCGCTACACGGAGGACCCGCTCGCGTCCGTCACCGCCCTGCAGAACGGTGAGGTCGACCTCATCGCGCCGCAGTCCTCGGTGGACGTCCTCAAGACGCTCGACGGCATCCAGGGCGTCTCGTACACGACGGGCGACGAGGGCACGTTCGAGCACGTCGACCTGACCTTCAACAACGGCGGTCCGTTCGACCCGGCCACCTACGGCGGCGACGCCGAGAAGGCCAAGCTGGTCCGCCAGGCGTTCCTCAAGACGATCCCGCGCCAGGAGATCATCGACAAGCTCATCAAGCCGCTCAACCCGGACGCCAAGACGCGTGACTCGTTCACCGTCGTCCCGGGTGCCGCGAACTACGACGAGGTCATCAAGGCCAACGGCTCCGACGCGTGGACGAACGTCGACATCGACGGTGCCAAGGCGCTCCTCGCGCAGGCCGGTGTCACGACCCCGGTCGACGTCCGCTTCCTGTACGGCAAGTCGAACGTCCGTCGTGCCAACGAGTTCCAGCTGATCTCGGCCTCGGCCGCGCAGGCGGGCTTCAACGTGCTCGACAACGGTGACGACGCCTGGGGCTCCAAGCTCGGCAACGGCACCTACGACGCGTCGCTGTTCGGCTGGCAGTCGACCAACACGTACGCCCTGAACTCCGAGGCGAACTACATCACCGACGGTCTGAACAACTTCGGTGGGTACTCCAACGAGAAGGTCGACGGCTGGTACAAGGACATGTCGACCAACACGGACGCGGACAAGGAGACCGAGCTCATCATCAACATCGAGAAGCAGATGAACGATGACGCGTTCGGTGTCAACATCTTCCAGTTCCCCGGTGTCGTCGCCCACCGCGACGTTCTGAAGGGCGTGTCGACGATCGCGCTGTCGCCGACCATCTTCTGGAACTACTGGGACTGGGAGATCAGCGCGGACGACACCCTCGAGGGCCCGACGGAGACGCCGGCCCCCGCCGAGAGCTGACGCTCTGATCCACACCGTGTGACACCCACGCTCAGCGGGGGCACCACGGCGGTCAACCCGACCGTGGTGCCCCCGCTGGCGTGGCTCCGGAAAACCCGCCGCGACGGGTGCCGACCGGCGTGCCCACCTCGCGCGCGTAGAATTCGTCGGCACGAGCCCCGTCTCCAGGTCAAGGACCCCCTGATGGCCACCACCACCACCTCCGGCAGCGCAGCAGCCGAGACCGACGCGCGATCCGCGTCGGACGTCGCTCCCGCTCCGGTCAGACGACAGCGCCGCGGCGCCCCCATGGCGACGTTCCTCGGTCGCCGGTTCCTGTCGTCGCTCATCGTCCTCGTCGGCGCGACGTTCATCGTGTACATGCTGCTGGCGTACGCGATCGACCCGCTCGAGGACCTGCGCACGAGCACCGCGCCGAACAAGCAGCAGCTGATCGAGGCCCGCATCGCGGCGCTCAACCTCGACACCCCGCCGGCCCTGCGCTGGCTGCAGTGGCTGCGCGGCGCCGCCGGCTGCGTCGTCGGGAACTGCGACCTGGGCACCAGCTGGGTCACGGGCGCCCAGGTCACCTCGATGCTGCAGGGCGCGGTCTACTCGACGGTGCAGCTCGTCGCCTCGGCGACGTTCCTGGCGATCGGCCTCGGCGTGGTCGTCGGCATCGTGTCCGCGCTGCGGCAGTACACCGGGTTCGACTACTCGGTGACGTTCGGCTCGTTCGTCCTCTACTCGCTCCCCAGCTTCTGGGTCGCCGTGCTGCTCAAGCAGTGGGGCGCCATCGGCTTCAACGACTTCCTCGCCGACCCCGTGGTGAAGACCGGGACGACCGTGCTCCTCGCACTGATCGCCGGCGTCGTCTGGTCGGCGATCATCGGCGGACCGCTGCGAAGGCGGCTCATCACGTTCGGCGTCGCCGGGGCGGCGACGGCCGCCGTGCTCGTGTTCATCTCCGAGACCGGCTGGCTGCTCGACCCGAGCCTCGGCCCCGTGGTCATCGGCGCGATCGGCGTCGGCATCGCCTACGCCGTCGTCGCGCTCGGTGCGGGCCTGAAGAACCGGCGTGCGCTGTACTCGGCGCTCACCACGGTCGCCCTCGGCGTCGCGCTCTACTACCCGCTGCAGTACGCGTTCGTGAACGCGAGCTGGCCGCTCATCATCGGGCTCGCCGTCGTGGCGGTCGGCTCCGGCATCCTCATCGGCTACCTGTTCGGCGGGCCGGACCGCATCGTCTCGGCCCGGGCGGCGGCGATCACCGCGGTCGGCGTCGGCGTGCTGATCTTCGTCGACCGCGTCATGGCCGTCTGGTACACGTACTCGAACTCGACCCGCATCAACGGCCGTCCGATCGCGACCATCGGGTCGCAGACGCCGGGCCTGCAGGGCGACTTCTGGGTCGAGGTGCTCGACAAGTTCACGCACCTGCTGCTGCCGACGATCGCGCTCATCCTCATCTCGTTCGCGGCCTACACGCGGTACTCGCGGGCCAGCCTGCTCGAGGTCATGAACCACGACTACATCCGGACCGCGCGCGCCAAGGGCCTGCCCGAGCGCGTCGTCACGGTCCGCCACGGGTTCCGCAACTCCCTCATCCCGCTCGCGACCGTCGTGCCCCTCGACATCGCGGCCCTGTTCGGTGGCGCGATCATCACCGAGCGGATCTTCGCGTGGAGCGGCATGGGCACCATGTTCATCAAGGGTCTGCAGACGGCGGACGCGAACGTGGTCATGGGGTACTTCATCGTGACGGCCGCGCTGCTCGTCATCGCCAACATCGTCGTGGACTTCGTGTACGCGGCCCTCGACCCCCGGATCAGGGTGAACGCATGACGCTCCAGCCCCCTCTCCAGCCCGCCGAGGCGCACCACGACCCGGCCGAGGCCGTGGAGCAGAACGAGAACGCCATCGAGCTCAAGGAGGTCGAGGGACTCTCGCAGGGCCGCATCGTCATGCGGCGGTTCCTCCGGCACCGCGGTGCCATGGTCTCGGCGTTCGTGCTGCTCTTCGTCATCCTCCTCGTGACGACGTCGATCGGCTGGGGTCCCATCCCCGGCTGGTGGAAGTACGGCTACAAGGAGCTCAACCCGATCACCAACGCGGGCGGCGCCCCGACCATGGGGTTCCACGACGGCGGCTTCACGTTCGGTGAGCACCCGTTCGGCCAGGACAACATCGGCAAGGACGGCTTCGCGGTCGTCATGCGCGGCACGCAGCAGTCGCTCACGGTCATGTTCGTGCTCGGCATCGTCTCGACGCTCATCGGCATCATCGTGGGCTCGACGGCCGGCTTCTTCCGCGGCCGCACCGACAACGTGCTCATGCGCGTGACCGACATGTTCATCACGATCCCCGTGATCATGATCGGCGCGATCCTCGGCAAGTGGGTCGGCGGGGCGAGCCCGTGGGCGCTCGCGTTCGCGCTGGCGGTCATCTCGTGGACCGGCATGGCGCGGCTCGTGCGTGGCGAGTTCCTGTCGCTGCGCGAGCGGGAGTTCGTCGACGCCGCGCGCGTCGCGGGAGCCAGCAACGGCCGCATCATGTTCAAGCACATCCTGCCGAACGCGATCGGCGTGATCATCGTCAACGCGACGCTGCTCATGGCCGCCGCCATCCTGCTGGAGACCGCGCTCAGC
The DNA here is from genome assembly GCF_017744555.1 of Cellulomonas sp. Taxonomy (GTDB): domain Bacteria; phylum Actinomycetota; class Actinomycetes; order Actinomycetales; family Cellulomonadaceae; genus Cellulomonas. The sequence goes on from NZ_JAGIBD010000001.1 coordinate 455,301, forward strand.
TACCTCGGCTTCGGCATCACGAGCCCCGAGGTCTCGCTGGGCCAGCTCATCAGCGAGTACCAGACCGCCTTCGCGACGCGTCCGTGGCTGTTCTGGTGGCCGGGCCTGTTCATCGTGACGATCGCGCTGACGATCAACTTCATCGGTGACGGTCTGCGAGACGCGTTCGACCCGCGGCAGCGGCGCATCCCGACCCGTCGGGCGCTCGCGCGTGCCGACCGCCGTCGTGAGCACGCCGCGGCTCGTGCGGCCGCGTCGGCGAAGGCCTGATCCCATGAGCGGCTGCTCAGGGCGTCGCCCCGACGCCTCAGAGCGCGAGCGTCAGCACGGACAGTGCGGCGAGGAACACCGCGGTCGCGATGAAGGCCACGTGCACGCGGACCACCGGGCGGCTGCGCTCGAGGCGCGGGTCGTCCAGCAGGCCGGCGTCGCGGACCTGCTCCCAGCGGGAGCGGACGAGCGCGGCGGCCTGCCCGGAGTCCGAGGACATGAGGTCGCCGGGGCGCACCGTCCCGCCGGAGCCGTAGGTGCTCGGGGGCAGGTGCGCCATGTCGTCGGGCCCGGCCGTGCGTGCACGCGTGCGGCTCGGGGCCGGTGCGGCCCACGCGGAGTACGCGCCCCACGCGGTCTCGAGCGTGAGCGCGTACTTCACGTCCACGAGCTGGATGGTCGGCCAGGGCAGCTCGACGGTGCGCAGCACGTTGCGCAGCTCGACGCCCGCGGGCGTCACGATCACCGCCGGGTTCCAGTAGGCGCCCCACACGAGCAGCGCGGCGAGCGCGAGCAGCGGGAGCCACTGCCAGGTGGTCCCGGGCGAGCGCGCCAGGCCGCTGACCGCGACGAACGCGCAGCCGACCCACACCACCACCGACAGCCCGCGGCCGAAACCCGGCCGGAACACCACGACGTCCGACGACATGCGGCCATCGTCGCAGACCAGGACGGACGACCCGCTCCCGGGGCCAGGACCCCGGCACGGACGGAAGGAACCCCTCAGCCGTGAGCACGCAGACCCTGGAGCCGGCAGGCGCCGACCCGCAGACGAAGGCCCCCATCCTCGAGGTGCGCGACCTGACGGTCGAGTTCTTCGTCGACGGCGCCTGGTACCCCGCCGCGATCGACGTGACGTACGACGTGCGTCCCGGCGAGGTCCTCGCGATCGTCGGTGAGTCCGGCTCGGGCAAGACGCAGTCGTCGATGTCGCTGATCGGGCTCCTCCCGCCCAACGGCCGGTCGGCCGGCTCGGCGAAGCTCGGCGGCCGCGAGCTGCTGGGTCTGACCCACAAGCAGCTCAGCTCGGTGCGCGGCAAGGAGGTCGCGGTCATCTTCCAGGAGCCGATGACCGCCCTGAACCCCGTGTACACGGTCGGGTTCCAGATCATCGAGACGCTCCGCGTGCACTTCGACATCGGCCCGAAGGAGGCGCGCGCCCGCGCGATCCAGCTGCTGCGGCTCGTCGACCTGCCCAACCCGGAGGCGGCGGTCGACAAGTACCCGCACCAGCTCTCGGGCGGTCAGCGGCAGCGCGCGATGATCGCGCAGGCGCTCGCGTGCGACCCCAAGCTGCTCATCGCCGACGAGCCGACCACGGCCCTCGACGTCACGGTGCAGGCCGAGATCCTCAAGCTCATGCGCGACCTGCGCACGCGCATCGACTCCGGCATCGTCCTCATCACGCACGACATGGGCGTGGTCGCCGACCTGGCCGACCGCGTCATGGTGATGAAGAACGGCAAGGTCGTCGAGCACGGCTCGGCCGACGAGATCTTCAACCGCCCGAAGCACCCGTACACGATCCAGCTGCTCGAGGCCGTGCCCCACCTGGGGTCGCAGGTCGAGCAGGACGCACCGGCGGACGGCGCGGCCGTCACGGACGCGCCCGTCGTCGCGGACCGTCCGGCCGCCACTACGGCCCCGGTGACAGCGCCGGCGACCAGCACCGGTACGGGCGACGCGCTCGTCGCGAAGGACCTGATCATCGAGTACCCGTCGCGCGGCCGCGTGCCGGCGTTCCGGGCCATCGACGGGGTCGACCTGACGATCGCACGCGGCGAGGTCGTCGGGCTCGTCGGCGAGTCCGGCTCGGGCAAGACGACCGTCGGTCGTGCGGCCGTCGGTCTGCTGCCGGTGGCCGGCGGATCGCTGAGCGTCAACGGCGTCGAGCTTGCCGGAATCCGGCCGAAGGCCCTGCGCGCAGTCCGCCAGGACGTGTCGATCGTGTTCCAGGACCCAGGCTCGTCGCTGAATCCGCGCCTGCCGATCGGCGAGTCCATCGGCGAGCCGCTCAAGCTGCACAAGATCGCGCAGGGAGCCGAGCTGAGCCGGCGCGTCGAGGACCTGCTCGACCAGGTGCACCTGCCGCGCGGCATGCGCAACCGGTACCCGCACGAGCTGTCCGGCGGTCAGCGTCAGCGTGTCGGCATCGCCCGTGCGCTCGCGCTGAGCCCGAAGCTGCTCATCGCCGACGAGCCGACGTCCGCGCTCGACGTGTCGGTGCAGGCGCGCGTCCTGGACCTGTTCCAGGAGCTGCAGCGTGAGTACGGCTTCGCGTGCCTGTTCATCAGCCACGACCTGGCGGTCGTCGAGATCCTGTCGTCGCGCATCGCGGTGATGAACAAGGGCAAGCTCGTCGAGGTGGGGGAGCGCGACACGATCCTGCGCAACCCGCAGCAGGACTACACCAAGCGCCTGCTCGCCGCGGTGCCGGTGCCGAACCCCGCGGAGCAGAAGCTGCGCCGCGAGGTGCGCGACCGTCTGCTCGAGGAGGCGGCCGCGGAGCTCGCGGCGCGTGACTCCGAGATCGGGCACCAGGACGCCGTCGCCGAGAGCGACGCGGCCGAGGAGCAGGTCAAGGACTACGACGTGCGCGCGAAGCAGCGGCCCGGCGGCTGATCGTCCCGCCCGTGCCCGCGTGGCACGGGCGCTGCACCCGATTCGTCCGGCAGAGTTCAGTTCCGGGCGGCGATGACCGATATACCCCGAGGTCGGGGGCCGGTCATGGCCGCCCGGAACCTTTGTCCGGCCGGCGAGCACGCCGGCCGGCGCGACGATCGGGAGGCGCGGTGCGCAGGGCGTTCAGGCAGGGGGCGACCGCGGTCGCGGCGGTCGGGGGACTGGTCCTCACGCTCACGGCATGCACCGGACCCGAGCCCGACCCGGAGCGCGCCGGCACCGTCGTGGTGGCGGTGAGCGCACCGTTCCTCTCCCTCAACGGGGGCACCGTGGAGGGGCGCAGCCCGGGCAGCACGCTCGTCCGGAGCCTCGCGCAGGCGGGGTTCGTGGCGCTCGACGAGGACGGCACGGCCGTGCCCGACCCCGCGTTCGGCACGATCGAGAAGGTGTCGGACGCGCCGCTGACTGTGCGCTACACGATCGGCGAGGACGCGACGTGGTCCGACGGCACGGCCGTCACGCCCGCGGACCTGCTGCTGGAGTGGGCGGCCCGCAGCGGTCAGCTCGACACCGTGGTCCCCGAGCTCGACGACGAGGGTGAGATCACGAACAGGGACGCGCTCGACGCCGGGGTCGCGTTCGCGGCGACGTCGCCCGCGCTCGTGCACGTCGAGCAAGTACCCGTGGTCGACGGTGCGACCGTCACGCTCACGTACGCCTCTCCCGTCGCCGACTGGCAGACGGCCCTGGACGTCGGCGTGCCCGCGCACGTCGTCGGTGCCGCCGCGCTCGACATCGACGACCCCGCGGAGGCTGCGGCCGCGGTGACGACGGCCATCACGTCGGCCGACCCCGTCGCGCTGCGGTCGGTGTCGGCCGCGTGGCGCACGTCGTTCGACGCGACCCTGCTCGCCGACGACCCGTCGCGCGCCGTGACGACCGGTCCGTACAAGATCAGCGACGTGGTGCCCGACGGCCGCGTCGAGCTCGTCCGCAACGACGAGTACACCGGCCCGCGCCCGGCGGCGTTCGACACCGTGGTGGTCCGCAGCGACCTGCACCCGCTCGACGCGGTCGACGCGCTGCGGGACGGCGAGGCCGACGTCGTCGCCCCGCTCGACACCCCCGACGTGCTGGCCGCGCTGGACGAGGTCGAGGACGCGGTCGTCACGACCGGCGGGGACAGCACGCTGCAGCTGCAGCTGCAGGTCGCCGGCGGCGGGCCGTTCGACCCGGCGGCGTACGGCGGTGACGCCGCGAAGGCGAGCGCAGTGCGACGGGCGTTCCTGCTGGCCGTGCCGCGGGACACGGTCGTCGCCGACACCGTCGTGCCGCTGTGGCCGGACGCCGAGGTGTCCGACGCGATGCTGCCCTCGGTCGGGCCCGAGTTCGGCGAGGTGACGGCGTCGGCGGCGGCCGATCCCGACGCCGCCGCCGAGCTCCTCGACGGTGCGGGGGTGACGACGCCGGTCACGGTGCGCGTCCTCACCAACAGCGACGACCCCGTGCGGCACGAAGCGCTCGACGCCCTGACGAAGGCCGCCGCGGACGCCGGGTTCACGGTGGAGCCGTACACCCCCGACCTCGGGGTCGCCGCCGACCTGCTCGGTGCGCCGGACGCGTGGGACGCCGCCCTCGTGCCCGTCACGCAGGGCGACCTGCCCGTCGCGTCGATCGTCGCCCGGTGGCGCACGAAGGGCGCGACGAACCTCACGGGCTGGAGCGACCCGGCGCTCGACGCGGTGCTGGATGCGCTCGGCGCGACCGTCGACCCCGCGCAGGTGCCGACGGTGGGCCAGAGCGTCGCGCAGTCCCTCGCCGACGCAGGCGCCGCGATCTCCGTCGTACGCACCCCGGTCGTGGTGGCCACGCGCAAGGCCGACACCGAGACGGCTGACCGGCTGCCGACCGTCCCCGCGGTGCCGCCGCTGGCGCTCGGCCGGGCGGATCTCACGTCCTGGTGGGACTGGGCACGCACGCCCGCATCGTGACGGGCGGGTAGAATCGGTCGGCGCCCGACGACGCGGCGCGCTCCCCACCTCCTGAGATGAGTACTCCCATGCCTGAGCCCACGTCCGTGGCGACCACGACCGGCGTGCGTTCCGACCTGCGCAACGTCGCCATCGTCGCGCACGTCGACCACGGCAAGACGACGCTCGTCGACGCCATGCTGTGGCAGTCCGGTGCCTTCGGCTCCCACGCCCACGTGGACGAGCGCGCGATGGACTCGGGCGACCTGGAGCGCGAGAAGGGCATCACGATCCTCGCGAAGAACACCGCGGTCCGGTACTCCGGACCCGCGGCGGCGGAGTTCGGCCAGCCTGACGGCATCACGATCAACGTCATCGACACCCCCGGCCACGCCGACTTCGGCGGCGAGGTCGAGCGCGGCCTGTCGATGGTCGACGGCGTCGTCCTGCTCGTCGACGCGTCCGAGGGCCCGCTGCCGCAGACGCGGTTCGTGCTGCGCAAGGCGCTCATCGCGAAGCTGCCCGTCATCCTCGTGGTGAACAAGACGGACCGCCCCGACGCCCGCATCGACGAGGTCGTGCACGAGGCGACCGACCTGCTGCTCGGCCTCGCGTCCGACCTGCACGAGGACGTGCCGGACCTCGACCTCGACGCGATCCTCGACGTGCCCGTCGTGTACGCCGCCGCGAAGGCCGGCCGTGCGTCGATGAACCAGCCCGCCGACGGCGGCCTGCCCGACTCGGAGAACCTCGAGCCGCTGTTCCGGACGATCCTCGAGAAGATCCCGGCCCCCACGTACACCGAGGGCGCGCCGCTGCAGGCGCACGTCACCAACCTGGACGCGTCGCCGTTCCTCGGCCGCCTCGCGCTGCTGCGCATCTTCAACGGCGAGCTGCGCAAGGGCCAGACCGTCGCGTGGGCCCGCCAGGACGGCACGCTGCAGAACGTCCGCATCACCGAGCTGCTCGAGACGAAGGCGCTCGAGCGCGTCCCCACCGAGTCGGCCGGCCCCGGCGACATCGTGGCCGTCGCCGGCATCGAGAACATCACGATCGGCGAGACGCTCACGGACCCCGACGACCCGCGTCCGCTGCCGCTCATCACGGTCGACGACCCGGCGATCTCGATGACCATCGGCATCAACACGTCCCCGCTGGCCGGCAAGGGCGGCAAGGGCCACAAGGTCACCGCCCGCCAGGTGAAGGACCGCCTCGACAAGGAGCTCGTCGGCAACGTCTCGCTCCGCGTCGTCCCCACCGAGCGCCCCGACGCGTGGGAGGTCCAGGGCCGTGGCGAGCTCGCGCTCGCGATCCTCGTCGAGCAGATGCGCCGCGAGGGCTTCGAGCTGACCGTCGGCAAGCCGCAGGTCGTCACGAAGAAGATCGACGGCAAGGTCCACGAGCCCATGGAGCGCATGACGATCGACGTGCCCGAGGAGTACCTCGGCGCGGTCACGCAGCTCCTCGCGCAGCGCAAGGGCCGCATGGAGACCATGTCGAACCACGGCACGGGCTGGGTCCGCATGGAGTTCCTCGTCCCCGCGCGCGGCCTCATCGGCTTCCGCACCCGGTTCCTCACCGACACCCGCGGCACGGGCATCGCGTCGTCCATCGCCGAGGGCTACGAGCCGTGGGCCGGCACCATCGAGACGCGCCTCAACGGCTCGCTCGTCGCGGACCGCCCGGGCCCGGCCACGCCGTTCGCCATGATCAACCTGCAGGAGCGCGGCTCGTTCTTCGTCGACCCTACGCAGGAGGTCTACGAGGGCATGATCGTCGGCGAGAACTCCCGCAACGAGGACATGGACGTCAACATCACCAAGGAGAAGAAGCTCACCAACATGCGCTCCTCCACGGCGGACAACTTCGAGAACCTCGTGCCGCCGCGCAAGCTCACGCTCGAGGAGTCCCTCGAGTTCGCCCGCGAGGACGAGTGCGTCGAGGTGACGCCTGAGGTGGTCCGTATCCGCAAGGTCGTGCTCGACCAGACCGAGCGCGCGCGCATCACGGCGCGCAACAAGAAGGGCTGAGGCCCGACAGGGACATGAGGCAGGTGGCCGGCGGTCTCGTCGCGGTGCACGCACACCCGGACGACGAGTCGCTGGCCACCGGCGCGTTGCTGGCCACCTGGGCGGCGTCGGGGCGGCCCGTCACGCTCGTAACCTGCACGCGCGGCGAGCGCGGCGAGGTGATCGGTGATGCGCTCGCGCACCTCGAGGGCGACGGGCCCGCGCTGGCCGCGCACCGGGAGACCGAGCTCGCGGGGGCGCTGGCGGCGCTCGGCGTCACGGACCACGTATTCCTCGACTCCGTGGGCCCGGGCCGGGCCCACTACGAGGACTCCGGCATGGCCTGGCTCGGCGCCGGCCGCGCGGGGAGCGCCGACGACGTGCCCTCGGGGGCGTTCGTCGCCGTCCCGCTCGACGAGGCCGCCGCGCGGCTCGCGCACGTGCTGCGCACCCGGCGACCGGACGTCGTCGTGACGTACGAGCCGGCCGGGGGGTACGGGCACCCCGACCACGTCCGCGCGCACGACGTCACGATGCGGGCCGTCGAGCTCGCCACCGAACCCGGCGACGGGCTGCCGGGGGTGCGGCCGCTGGTGCTCTGGGCCGCGCAGCGTGCGGGCGCGCTCCTGGGCGGGCGACGGGCGTTGGACCACGCCCGGGTGCGTGCGGCCCTCGGCGACGCGCGCGCCACGCTCACGCTCCCCGGAGCCGAGCTCCCGTCCGTCGCGGTGCCCGACGACCAGGTCGACCTCGTCGTCGACGTGCGGCCCGTGCGCGACCGCGTGCTCGACGCCCTGCGCGCGCACGCGACCCAGGTGCACGCCGTGCGGTCCGTCGACGGCCTGGACGCCCTCGTCGGCTGCTACGCACTCAGCAACGACGTGCTCGCACCGGTCCTGCCCACCGAGGACTACCGCGTCGCCGACGGCTCGTCCACGGCCGTCGTCTGGCCCACCGGCGTCCGGCCGGTAGCCTGACGCGCGTGCATCCCCTCAGCCCCCGCGCGGTCGTCAAGGCGCTCCTCGCGCTCGTGCTGGGCGCCGCCGTCGGCACGGTCGGCACGCTCATGCACCGCAGCGTGCAGCCGTGGGGTGTCGTCGTGTGCCTCGTGCTCGTCGTGGCCGCGGGCGTCGTAGCCCGCGCGTGGTCGGGCTGGACGGCGTTCGTCGCGTACGCGCTCGGCGTGCTCGGGTCGACGCAGCTGCTCGCGCGGGAAGGTCCCGGCGGTGACGTCCTGATGCCCGCGGGCCAGGCGATCGGCTGGGTCTGGGTGCTCGGTTCCGTCGTCGCGGTGCTCGCGGTCGCCGCACTGCCGCGACGGCTGTTCGTCGACCCGTCGGTCGCGCCGCCCGCCGCGCGGACGCCGGCCGCGGCCGCGACGTGGCCGACGGCACCCGTCGCCGAGCCGGGCGGCCCCGTGCTCGACGCGAAGGACGACCCGGCGCCGTGACCGCCGAGCAGCGCGGCGTCGCCCCCGACGACCTGCGCGCCGCCGTCGGGCGCCTGCCCGCCGGGGTGGCGGTCGTGACGCTCTCGTGGCGCGGGTCCGTGCACGCCACGACGGTCAGCTCGTTCGCGTCCGTGTCGCTCGAACCGCCGCTGGTGCTGTTCTCCGTGCACGCCGACGCCCGCCTGCGGGACGCCCTCGACGACGTCGACACCTGGGCCGTCAGCGTCCTCGCCGACGACCAGGGACCGACCGCCGACTGGCTCTCCTCCTACGGCCGGCCCACGATCGACCAGCTCGCCCGCGTGCCCCACCGCACAGCGCCGGTGTCGGGCAGCGCCTGGATCGACGGTGCTGCCGCCTGGTTCGACTGCCGCACGTACGCCGTGCACAGCGCCGGCGACCACGACGTCGTCATCGGGCTCGTCGAGGCGGTCGAGCAGGGGCGACCCGGCGCCGGGGGACTCGTGCACCTCCGGGGACGCGTCCGCCCCGTCACGTGACCTCGCCTCACCTGACGGCTGCGCACGTCGTGGACGGGCCGGGCGGGTCGTGTGACGAGGAGGTGAGAACCCCGCCGCACCGGGTGCGAAGACCCAGGTGGCCGAGGTAGGGCCACTAGAATCGCCCGGGCGCGGGGCACGCGCATCTTCAGCAGCAGGGGAGCACGATGACCGACGGCACCGACCTCGACGACGCCGCGCAGGCCGTTCGACCGGGTCCCGGAACCACGGACCCGTCGCGGAAGCCGGTCCCGCACAACGGGACGATGCCGCACCCCCACGAGCCTGAGTCCAGCACCGGTGCGTCGGACGAGGTCGCGGCGACGGACGGGACGGCATCGGACGAGACGGCGTCGGACGAGGTCGCGGCCACGGACGAGGCTGCGGCCACGGACGAGGTGGCAACCGGCGCGGCGGCACCGAGCGAGTCGTCGCCGGCCGGCGAGACCGCCCCGGCCGACGAGCCGGTGGCGACGGACGCGGCTTCGGCTACCGGCGACGTCGTGACCGACGAGCCGGTGGCCGCTGACGAGGCCGGCCCCCATGAGGTCGAGCCCGTCGAGGTCGAGCCCGTCGAGGTCGAGCCCGTCGATGCTGAGGCGACGGCGTCACTGGCGGCGGACGGCGCTGCGGACGCCGACGCGGGCGACCCGACTGCCGACCTCGAGGAGGCCTCGTCGACCACCGACCCGGCGCCCGCCTCGAGCGGACCGGTCTGGCCCGTGTGGGGCGGTTCGGCCGGTGCCGCGCCGGCCCCGACCTCGGACCGCACGGACGATGCGTCCGACGAGAGCGCGTCCGACGCGATTGCGGCAGTCGAGACTGCATCAGTCGAGAACGCGTCCGGCGAGACTGGATCCGACGGGAGCGCGTCCGACGAGTCTGGGTCCGACGAGTCTGGGTCCGACGAGACTGCGTCCGACGAGACCGCGTCCGACGAGACTGCGTCCGATGAGACTGCGTCCGACCGCCCGACGCCCGAAGTGTTCACGTCGGAGGAGGCCTCGTCGGACGAGGTCGCCTCGGACAAGGTCGCCTCGGACGAGGCGGTGTCGACCGCGACCGACGACGTCGACGCCGCCGCTGACGCGCCCTCCGGACTCGTCGACGAGACGGCCACCGAGACGGTCGCGCCGGCGACGCCCGAGCCGACCGCAGCCCAGGCCGACGCGCGCGCCGTCGAGGACGACTCCACCCTCGACGCGACCGTGGCGGACGTGCCCGACGCCGCCGTGGCCGACGCCGCCGTGCCCGCGGCTGCCGTGCCCGCGGCTGCCGCGCCCAGCGCGAACGCCCCCGTCGCCGCCGCGTCCGCCGCCTCCGCCACCGACGCGCCGCCCGCCGCCGAGACCGCTCCGGCGGCCTCGTCCGCTGCGGTCGTCGCGCCGACGCCGGAGCCGAAGCCCGCCCCGACCGCTCAGAGCCCGTCGGCTCCGAACCCGTCGGCTCCGAACCCGTCGGCTCCGAACCCGTCGGCTCCGAACCCGTCTGCTCCGAACCCGTCCGCTCCAGCCTCGTCCGCTCCGGCTGCGCCCGCCTTGACCGGCGCCGCACCGCCCGCGCCGACCTCGGCACCTCCGGCCGCCGCGATGCCGGCTCCGCCCGCGGCCCCGCCGCAGCGCCCCGTCGCGGCTCAGGCGCCCGCCACCGCACCGGCACCGGTCGCCCCAGAGCGCGCCGCCACGGCCGCGTTCGCTCCGCCGACCTCCACGCAGCCGCCCGTCACGCCGCCGCCGGCGCCGCCGGTCCGGCCCCCGCTGACGGCGGCACCGACCCCGGCCGCGCCTCGGGGCCCGTTCTCGCCGGTCGACAGCGGTGCGCCGACGTCGGGACCGCGGATCCCCTCGGGCCCGGTCGCCCCCGACGCGAGCGGCCCGGAGCGGCCCGCGTCCCCGCTCGACGACTTCGACGCCGAGGACGGCACCCGCCGCTGGCCGCGCCGCCTGCTCGTCACTGCCGGCGTGGTGGTCGTGCTGGGGGCGGCGTACGTCGGTGCGTCGTACGCGCTCGCGGACCACGTGGCGCGCGGCGCGACAGTGGCGGGCGTCGACATCGGTGGCCTGTCGTCGTCGGCTGCGGTCGACCGCCTGGAGTCGGAGCTCGCCGACGCGACGACGCAGCCGATCCCCGTCGTGGCGAACGACGTGCAGGCGACGATCGACCCGACGGCGGCAGGTCTCGAGCTGGACGCGGAGGCGACCGTCGCGACGTTCACGGGCCCGCACATCGCGAACCCGCTGCACCTGTGGCGACAGATCGTCGGCGAGGGCGAGCACCTCGCGAAGGCGAAGGTCGACGAGGACAAGCTGGCCGCCGCGGTCGAGGACCTGACGTCGTCGCTCGCGCTCGCGCCGGTGGACGGCACGGTCGTGTTCGTCGACACCGTCCCGAAGTCGACCGCCGCGGTCGACGGGTGGAAGCTTGACGAGGACGGCGCCGTGCAGACGCTCACCGACGGCTGGATCAGCGCGGAGCGTCCGGTCGTGCTCCCGACCGAGGTCGTCGCACCGGCGGTCACCCAGGAGGAGACCGACGCGGCGATGACCGGTGCCGCACGCAGCCTCACGTCGGGTCCGGTGTCCGTCCTCGTGGCGGACCGGTTGGCGATGCTGCAGCCGGCGACCCTCGCGGCGAACGCGTCGTTCGCTCCCAAGGACGGCGCGCTGGTCCTCGAGCTGAACGGCGACGGGCTCGTCGAGGACGTGCTGAAGCAGCTGCCCGACCTGCTGACCGAGTCGGCGGACGCCCACTTCGAGTTCCAGAACGACGCCCCGGTGATCGTGCCCGGCACCCCGGGCACGTCGCTGGACCCGGCGGCGCTGGCGGCGGCGGTGACGACGGCGTCGACCGCGAGCGACCGGACCGCGAAGGTGGACCTCGTGCAGGCCGACCCGGCCGAGTCGACCGCGGAGCTCGAGGCGCTCGGCATCAAGGAGATCGTCACGGAGTTCTCGACGCCGCTGACGTCGGAGCCGCGCCGCACCACGAACATCTCGAACGGTGCCGCCAAGATCACGGGCACGCTCGTCAAGCCGGGCGAGACGTTCAGCCTCACCGAGGCGCTCGGCCCGGTGGACGCGGCGCACGGCTTCGTCCAGGCCGGCGCGATCATCAGCGGCGAGCACACGGACGCGTGGGGCGGCGGCCTGTCGCAGCTGTCGACGACGACGTTCAACGCCGCCTATCTGGCGGGCATGGAGGACGTGGCGCACACGCCGCACAGTGAGTGGTTCGCCCGGTACCCGGAGGGCCGTGAGGCGACGATCTTCACGGGCTCGATCGACATGAAGTGGAAGAACACCACCCCGTACGGCGCGCTCGTGCAGGCCTGGACGGCGAACGGACGCACCTACGTCCGGCTGTGGGGCACGAAGTACTGGACGGTCGAGTCGACCACGAGTGCCCGCTCAGGCGTCGTCTCCCCGACGACGGTCTACTCGCAGTCGCCGACGTGCGAGGCGTCCTCGGCCGGCAACCCGGGCTTCAGCGTGACGGTGACGCGCAAGATCTTCCTCAACGGCGACCTGCAGAAGACCGAGGCGAAGACGACGCGGTACAAGCCGCAGAACAAGGTGGTGTGCGGCGCGCCCCCGGCCGCACCGACGCCGTAGCGCTCAGCCGCCGGTCCGGTCCCTGCGGGGCGGGGCCGGCGGCACCGTCTTGGCGAGGCTGATGGCGGCTGCGGGGACGTGGACGTCGCCGTTCCGGGTCCGGACGAGCACGCCGTCGTCGTCGACCGCGAGGAGGTCGCCGAGCACGTCGGTGAACCGGGGCTCGCCGCCGGCCCGGGCGGGCAGAGCACCGTCAGGCACGTCGTCGCGACGCCGCCGCACGACGACCCGGACCCCCGGGGCCCAGCCGCGCCAGACGTCGTCAGGGGTGCTCATGCGCGCCGACCTCGGGTCGCGGTGCTGGTGGCAGGGGGTGTACGGCCGTCGGTGGACGGTCGTGGACACCGCGTCACGGCGGCGAGCATGTGAGGGATAATAGGACCCCCTGCTCAGTGGAGGACCTGCCGTGACCTATGTGATCGCCGAACCCTGCGTGGACGTCAAGGACAAGGCGTGCATCGAGGAGTGTCCGGTCGACTGCATCTACGAGGGCAAGCGCTCGCTGTACATCCACCCGGACGAGTGCGTCGACTGCGGTGCGTGCGAGCCGGTGTGCCCCGTCGAGGCGATCTACTACGAGGACGACGTCCCGGAGCAGTGGAGCGAGTACTACAAGGCGAACGTCGAGTTCTTCGACGACCTCGGGTCGCCGGGCGGTGCCGCGAAGATGGGCGAGATCGACAAGGACCACCCCATCATCGCGACGCTGCCGCTGCGCGTGCACGACGCCTGACGCACCCCGGATGGGCCTGCTGACCGGCACGCTGCCGGACTTCCCGTGGGACACGCTCGTGCCGTACGCCGAACGGGCGCGCGCGCACGAGCGTGGTGTCGTCGACCTGTCCGTCGGCACGCCGGTGGACCCGACCCCGACGGTCGTGCGCGACGCGCTCGCCGGGGCCGCCGACTCGCCGGGCTACCCGCTCACGCACGGCACGCCCGCGCTGCGGGAGGCCGTGGTGCGGTGGTTCGCCCGACGGCGCGGCGTGCCCGGTCTCGACCCTGCGGCGGTGCTGCCGACGGTGGGCTCCAAGGAGCTCGTCGCGCTGCTGCCGTCCCTGCTGAGCCTCGGCGACGGCGACGTGGTGCTGCACCCGGCTGCGGCGTACCCCACGTACGACGTGGGCGCCCGGCTGGCGGGTGCGACGCCCGAGCCGACGTCCGACCCGGTCGCTCGGCTCGCGCAGGGCGGTGTCCGGCTCGTCTGGCTGAACTCGCCGGGCAACCCGGACGGCCGCGTGCTCGGGGTCGACGAGCTCCGGGCGGTGGTCGACGCGGCGCGGGCGGCCGCCGAGCGTGAGGGCGAGCCGGTCGTCGTCGCCTCCGACGAGTGCTACGCCGAGCTGGCGTGGGACGAGCCGTGGGCGTCGTCGGGCGTGCCGAGCGTGCTCGACCCACGCGTCACGGGCGGCGACCTCACGGGTCTGCTCGCGGTCTACTCGTTGTCGAAGCAGTCGAACCTCGCCGGCTACCGCGCGGCGTTCGCCGCGGGGGACCCGGAGCTCGTCGCTCGGCTGCTCGAGACGCGCAAGCACGCCGGGATGATCGTGCCCGGACCGGTGCAGGCGGCGATCGAGGCGGCGCTCGCGGACGACGCGCACGTGGGCGAGCAGCGCGAACGGTACCGGCGTCGACGTGAGGTGCTGCGGGCGGCGTTCGAGGGCGCGGGGTACAAGGTCGACGGGTCGCACGCCGGCCTGTATCTGTGGGTGCGGCCCGAGCACGGCGCCCAGGACTGCTGGGTCACGGTCGCCGACCTCGCCGAGCTCGGGATCCTCGTGGCGCCCGGCGAGTTCTACGGCGCCCAGGCCGCGGGGCACGTCCGCGTGGCGCTGACGGCCACCGACGCGAAGGTCGCCGAGGCCGCCGCGCGACTGACCGGGGCCTGACGCTGTGAGCGGCGTCACACCGAGGCGGACTGTCCGAGGATTCGTCACGGCGCACCAGCCGCAGGTACCGTCGAGCCTGGCCAACGAGGGCCCCCGAGCCGCCGGCCACCGGCCGCCGTCATCGACCACCGGCTCCACGCGGCACCCCCGCCACAGCCGTTCGTCGCAGGAAGGAACACCATGTCGGACGTCGTGACCGCGCCGGTGCAGCTGATCGTGGACGGGCAGTCGCGGGACCTCCCGATCGTGCCCGCGACCGAGGGGAACGACGGCATCGTCGTCTCGTCGCTCCTGCGCGACACCGGCCTGGTCACCGTGGACCCCGGCTTCATGAACACCGCGTCCTGCGAGTCGAAGATCACCTACATCGACGGCGACGCGGGCATCCTGCGCTACCGCGGCTACCCCATCGAGCAGCTCGCCGAGCAGGCGACGTTCCTCGAGGTGGCCTACCTCCTGATCCACGGCGCGCTCCCGACGCCGACGGAGCTCGACGCGTTCACGGAGCGGGTCAACCGCCACACGCTCGTCCACGAGGACTTCCGCACGTTCATGGGGACGTTCCCGCGCAACGCGCACCCCATGGCCGTGATGTCGTCGGCGATCAACGCGCTGTCCACGTTCTACCCGGAGTCGCTCGACCCGCAGGATCCCGAGACCGTCGAGCTCGCGACCGTCCTCATCCTCGCGAAGACGCGGACCATCACGTCGTACGTGCACCGCGCCTCCAAGGGCGAGCCGCTGCTCTACCCGGACTACTCGCGCGGGTACGTCGAGGACTTCCTGCGGATGACGTTCGCGGTGCCCTACCAGCAGTGGGACCCGGACCCGGTCGTGGTGCAGGCGCTCGACAAGCTCCTCATCCTGCACGCGGACCACGAGCAGAACTGCTCGACGTCGACCGTCCGCATCGTCGGCTCGTCGCAGGCGAACCTGTACGCGTCGGTCGCCGCCGGCATCAACGCGCTGTCCGGCCCGCTGCATGGCGGGGCCAACGAGGCCGTGCTCAAGATGCTCACCGAGATCCAGAAGAACGGCGGCGACGCCACCGACTTCATGCGCCGGGTCAAGGACAAGGAGCCGGGCGTCCGGCTCATGGGCTTCGGGCACCGCGTCTACAAGAACTACGACCCGCGCGCGGCGATCGTGAAGAAGAGCGCCGACGCCGTGCTCGCGGCCCTCGGCAAGGACGACGAGCTGCTCGACCTGGCCCGCGGCCTCGAGGAGATCGCGCTCAGCGACGACTACTTCATCTCGCGCAAGCTGTACCCGAACGTCGACTTCTACACGGGCCTCATCTACAAGGCCATGGGCTTCGACGAGCGGATGTTCACGCCGCTGTTCGCGCTCGGCCGGATGCCGGGCTGGATCGCCCAGTGGCGCGAGATGATGCTCGACCCGCAGACGAAGATCGGCCGGCCGCGGCAGATCTACACGGGGGAGACAGCTCGCGACTACGTGCCGGTCGACGCCCGCTGATCAGCCCGCGAGCGTCACGACGACGCTGCCCGGGCCGACGGGCTCGGCGTCGGTGATCGTCGTCCACGTGTCGCCGTCGGACCGATCCCACACCTGGTCGGCGACCTCGACGCGCGTGACGGCGAGCGGCTGCGCGACGGCGACGGCCCACTGCGCGACGGCCCAGCCGAGCCGGGTGCGGTCGGTCTCGGGGCCGAGCGGCCCGGCGTCGAGCGCGACGTCGATCTCCCCGTCAGCGCTGGGCTGCACCTGCGCGGGTAGGTCGCCGAGGTCGCGCTGCACGCGTGCGACGAGCGCCTGCGCGGACCCGCTGCCCGGCGCGGCCTCCGCGAGCGTGCAGGTCAGCGCGTTCGGTGACCACCCGGTGAGTGCGGAGGCGTAGGCGCGGGCGACGCCCTCGTGCTGGGCGTACGCGTCGGGGAAGCCGGAGCGCTGCACGGCCTGGGCCGCCTCGGTGATGGGCAGCTGTTCGTAGCCGTCGACCTGGGCGAGCCCGTCGTAGAACCGGCCCGTCGCGTACACGGGGTCGAGGATCTCCTCGGGAGTGCCCCAGCCCTGTGAGGGCCGCTGCTGGAAGATGCCGAGCGAGTCGCGGTCGCCGCCGGACAGGTTGCGGAGCTTGGACTCCTGCAGCGCGGTGGCGAGGGCGATCGTCACGGCCCGCGCGGGGAGGGTACGGCGCACGCCGACGGCCGCGACGAGCGCGGCGTTGTCGGACTGGTCGGGGGCGAGGAACCAGCGCGTCCCGTCGATGCTGGCCGCGCACCGTTCGGCGACCGGGCTCGCGTCGTGCTGCCGCAGGACGGTCACCACCAGGGTCACGGCCGCGGCGAGCACGACGAGCACGACGACCAGGCCGCAGCCGGCGCGCGCGGCGCGGCTGCGGCGTGACCGTCGACGAGCCACGGGTCAGTTGGCGTGCAGGGCGGCGTTTAGCTCGACGCCCGACCCCTGACGGCCGACCGCCTCGACGCCGCCCGTGAGGGAGTTCCGGCGGAACAGCACGCCGTCGACGCCGGCGAGCTCACGGGCCTTGACGACCTTGGGCTCGTCCCCGCCGACGAGCGTGACCTTGGTGCCGGCGGTGACGTAGAGGCCGGCCTCGACCACGCAGTCGTCGCCGAGGGGGATGCCGACGCCGGCGTTCGCGCCGAGCAGGCTGCGGCGGCCGATGGACACGACCTCGCGACCGCCGCCGGACAGCGTGCCCATGATCGACGCGCCGCCGCCGATGTCGGAGCCGTCGCCGACGACGACCCCGGCGGAGATCCGGCCCTCGACCATCGAGGTGCCGAGCGTGCCCGCGTTGTAGTTGACGAAGCCCTCGTGCATGACGGTCGTGCCGGGGGCGAGGTGGGCGCCCAGCCGGACGCGGTCGGCGTCGGCGATCCGGACGCCGCTGGGGACGACGTAGTCCACCATCCGCGGGAACTTGTCGACGCCGAGGACGGTCACGGGCACGCCGGTCGCGGCGCGCAGCCGGGCGCGGGTCGTCTCGAACCCGTCGACCGCGCACGGCCCGCGGTCGGTCCACACCACGTTGGGCAGGACCGCGAAGATGCCGTCGAGGTTCTGCCCGTGCGGGGCGACGAGCCGGTGCGAGAGCAGGTGCAGCCGCAGGTACGCGTCGGCGGTGTCGGCGGGCGGGGTGTCGAGGTCCACGACGGTCCGCACGACCTCGACCCGTACGCCGCGCAGGTCGTCGGTCCGCTCGGCGGCCGTGAGGTCGGCCGGTGCGACCGCGTCGTCGGCGGGTGCGCCGAGCTCCGGGGCGGGGTACCAGACGTCGAGCGTGGTGCCGTCGTGGGTGAGCGTGGCGAGGCCGAAGCCCCACGCCGTGCGCGCAGTCATGGCGACAACCCTAGGTCAACGGCGACCGCGTCCCGCGCGGTCCGCGCGACCGTCGCGGCGAGTCCGACGACCCTCGCGACGGCGGAGCCGGGCGGTCGTCCCGGCTAGGGTCGCTCGTGTGACGGAGACCGACGCGCGCACCGACCCCACGCCCGTGCACCTGGACCTGGAGGGCGACCTGGTCGACCTGACCCGGGCACTGTGCGACCTGCCGTCGGTCAGCGGCGACGAGCGGCGGATCGCGGACGCCGTCGAGACGGCCCTCCGGGCCTACCCGCACCTCGAGGTGCTGCGGGACGGCGACGCGGTCGTCGCCCGGACGTCGACCGGCCGGCCGACGCGTGTCGTGATCGCGGGGCACCTCGACACGGTGCCGATCGCCGACAACCTGCCGACGCGCGTGGTCGGCGAGGGCGTGCACGCCGAGGTCTGGGGTCGCGGCACGGTCGACATGAAGGCGGGTGTCGCCGTCCAGCTCGCGCTCGCCGCCGAGCTCGACGCACCGACGCACGACGTCACGTGGGTGTTCTACGACCACGAGGAGGTCGCCGCGGACCTCAACGGCCTCGGTCGTCTGGCGAGCCAGCACCCCGACTGGCTCGCGGCCGACTTCGCGGTGCTGTGCGAGCCGACCGCCGGCGGCCTGGAGGGCGGCTGCAACGGCACGATGCGCGTCGAGGTGCGGCTCGCGGGCGTCGCGGCCCACTCGGCGCGCGCCTGGACGGGCGTGAACGCCGTGCACGCCGCCGGCGAGGTGCTGCGCCGGCTCGAGGCGTACGAGCCGCGGTCCGTCGAGGTGGACGGGCTGGTGTACCGCGAGAGCCTCAACGCGGTGCTCATCTCGGGCGGCACCGCGACGAACGTCATCCCCGACGCCTGCGTCGTCACCGTGAACTACCGGTTCGCCCCGTCGGCGTCCGTCGAGCAGGCCGAGGCGCACGTCCGCGAGCTGTTCGAGGGCTACGACGTGGTGGTCGTGGACGCGGCCCCCGGCGCCCGTCCGGGGCTCGACGATCCCGCGGCACGCGACTTCGCCGCCGCGGTGCTCGCCGTGACGGGCGGTGCACCGGCGCCCAAGTACGGCTGGACCGACGTCGCCCGGTTCTCGGCGATGGGCATCCCCGCCGTGAACTTCGGCCCAGGCGACCCGCTGCTCGCGCACAAGGCCGACGAGCGCTGCCCGGTGGCGCAGATCGCCGTCACGCACCTCGCCCTGCGGGCCTGGCTGACCGCCTGACGGAGGTGTCGTCCCGGCCACGGGCGGGTGACGAACAGGCGGCAGCCGTGGATCACCCACGTCGTCCGACGCGTCAGCGCCGGTGACGCGCCTACAGTCGAGCGCATGAGCGACGACGGTCAGCCCGCCCCGGGCCACGGGTACCGCAAGGGTCCGGTGCTGCTGCGCGGGCAGCAGATCCCGACCACCACGTCCGACCAGAGGTTGCTGAGCCGGACCGACCCGGCCAGCTGGCTGCACGACGACCCCTGGCGCGTCATGCGGATCCAGAGCGAGTTCGTCGAGGGCTTCGGCGCCCTCGCCGAGGTCGGCCCGGCGGTGAGCGTGTTCGGCTCGGCGCGGGTGCCCGCGGACCACCCGGACTACGCACTCGGCGTCGAGGTTGGCAGCCGGCTCGCGGAGGCCGGCTACGCGGTCATCACGGGTGGCGGTCCCGGGATCATGGAGGCCGCGAACTGCGGCGCGAAGAAGGCGGGTGGCCTGTCGGTGGGGCTCGGCATCGAGCTGCCGTTCGAGCAGGGCATGAACGACTACGTCGACCTGGGCGTGAACTTCCGCTACTTCTTCGCGCGCAAGACGATGTTCGTGAAGTACTCCGAGGGCTTCGTGGTGCTGCCCGGCGGGTTCGGCACGTTCGACGAGCTCTTCGAGGCGCTCACCCTGGTGCAGACGCACAAGGTGATCAGCTTCCCGATCGTGCTCGTCGGCTCGGACTATTGGAGGGGCCTCATCGAATGGGCCTCCGGACCGGTGCTGGCGCGCGGCATGATCTCTCCCGTGGACCTGGACCTCATCAAGATCGTCGACACCGCCGAGGAGGCGGTCGCGATCGTGCTCGAGCGTGGCGCGGAGCTGCGCGCCGAGGAGGAGAGCGCCGCCGCGGCGACGGCGCAGGCCCAGCAGGCGGCCGAGAGCTCCACGCGGTGACGGCGCCGCCCGCGGCCGCGGTCGAGCCGGTGCCCGGCGGGGTCCCTGCCGCGGGTGCGCCGCTGCGGCTGCGGGACCGGGTGATCGGCCCGGAGCGACCGGTCGTGATGGCGGTCGTCAACCGCACCCCGGACTCGTTCTACGCGCCCGCCCGGTACGACGACGCCTCGGCCGACGCCGCCGTCGCGCGGGCGGAGGAGGAGGGCGCCGACATCGTCGACCTCGGCGGGGTCCGCGCCGGTCGCGGGCCGAGGGTCGAGCCCGACGAGGAGATCGCCCGGGTCGTCCCGCTCGTCGCACGCGTCCGGCGACGCCACCCCGGTCTGCTCGTCAGCATCGACACGTGGCGTGCGGACGTCGCGCGTGCGGCGGCCGACGAGGGCGTCGACCTGGTCAACGACACGTGGGCCGGGCACGACCCGCGGCTTGTCGAGGTGGCCGCGGAGCGCGGGCTCGGCGTCGTGTGCTCCCACACGGGCGGGGCCCGCCCGCGGACCGACCCGTTCCGCGTCGCGTACGCGCGGACCGGGCCGGGCACGGGGGACCGGTTCGACGAGGTGGACGGCGTTCTCGACGACGTCGTCGCGACCGTCTCGGCCGCCGCGGCGCGCGCCGTCGCGCTGGGGATCGACCCCGGCAGCGTGCTCGTCGACCCCACGCACGACTTCGGCAAGAACACGTGGCACTCGCTGCACCTCGTCCGTCGCACGCAGGCGCTGGTCGCCCTGGGGCACCCTGTCCTCATGGCGTTGTCGCGCAAGGACTTCGTGGGCGAGTCCCTCGACCTGCCCGCCGAGGAGCGGCTCGAGGGCACGCTCGCCGCGACGTCGGTGGCGGCCTGGCTCGGCGCCCGGGTGTTCCGTGCGCACGACGTCGCCGCGACCCGGCGGACCCTCGACATGGTCGCGACGATCCGCGGCGACCGCCCGCCCGTGCGCGCCGTGCGGGGTCTGGCATGAGCGCGCCCGCCGAGCTGCCCACGACGCAGGACGACGAGCGCCCGTCGGCCGTCATGCCGCGCTGGGACCCGCGCAGGTGGCCGTGGTGGGTGCAGGCGCTCGCCGTGTACGGCGCCGCGCGACTGTTCAGCGGCATCGCGTTCGTCGTCACCGCGCAGCACCAGGTCGAGAGCTACTTCGGTCCCGCGGACCCGTCGTACCTGCGGTTCACGGGCGGCTGGTGGGACGCGCTGTGGTACCAGCAGATCGCCGAGGGCGGGTACCCGTCCGAGCTGCCGCGCGACGAGCAGGGGGTCGTGCAGCAGAACCCGTGGGCGTTCTTCCCGCTGTTCCCGTTCCTCGTCCGCGGGCTCATGACGATCACGACGGCGCCGTGGCACGTGGTCGCGCCGCTCACCGCGCTCGTGCTCGGCGGCGCCGCGATGGTCGTCATCCACCGGCTCGTCGAGCGTGGTGCGCCGCGGGCGGTCGCCGCGCGGCCGGGCCTGCCGCTCGCGACGGTGCTGCTCGTCAGCGTGTTCCCCACGGCCGTCGTCCTGCAGGTCGGGTACACCGAGTCGCTCGCGCTCCTGCTCATCGCGTCGGCGCTCCTCCTGCTCGTCCAGCGGCGTTACCTGCCGACGGCCCTGGTGGTGCTGGCCCTCGGGTTCACGCGCGCGGTGGCCCTGCCGATGGCCGCCGTGATCGTCGTGCACGCGGTGGTGCGCTGGTGGGGGAGCCGTCGTGGCACCGACCACCTGGGCCTGCGGGACGCGGCCGGCCTGGTCGCGCTCGCGGCCTCGGCCGTCGTCTCGGGCGTCGCGTGGCCGCTCATCTGCGGGTGGGTGACCGGCGAGAAGGACGGGTACCTGCTCACGCAGGAGTCGTGGCGCGGCGTGCACGAGGTCGTGCCGTTCGGCGCGTGGGGATATGTGTCACATTTCTGGTTCCACGAGTGGGCCTGGTGGGTGGTCGGTGCGGGTGCGCTGCTGGTCCTCGCGACGCTCGTCGTGCCCGCGGCGTGGCGGCTCGGCAACGAGCTGCACACGTGGCCGGCCGCCTACGTGCTGTACATCGCAGCGGCCATCGAGCCGGGCAGCAGCCTGGCCCGGTTCCTGCTGCTGGCCTTCCCGCTCGGCGCCGTGACCGCGGGCGTCGTCACCCGGCCGACCGTCGCGCGGCGCGTCTGGCTGGGCGCGGTCGTCGTCGTGATGCTCGGGCTGCAGCTCGTCTGGATCTGGAACACGTGGCGGCTCACGCCGCCGTACGGCTGGCCGCCGTGACGATCCGCTCGGGGCTGGACGCGCGTCCGGTCGTACGCCCGGTCGGGGGTCGCGGCGTGCGTCAGCCGAGGTGGGGGCCCTCGCGGTGAACTAGGATGAGCGCGGACAACCGGCAGCTCGGGCCGTTCACCCGTGCGCGTCAGCGCACGGCGAGGCCTGGTCGGGACGCACGAGGCGAAGGAGAGGCCCCGCATGGCCGCGATGAAGCCGAGGACCGGTGACGGACCGCTCGAGGTGACCAAGGAGGGACGAGGCATCGTGATGCGCGTCCCGCTCGAGGGCGGCGGACGGCTGGTGGTCGAGCTCAACGCGACCGAGGCCGCCGAGCTGGGCGAGGCTCTGACGTCCGTCGTCTCCTGACGGCGGACCTAGTCGTATGGCACGGACGGCGGACTCGCGACCTCGGTCGGCAGACGCGGTGATCGGCCGGACCCCGCCGGCCGTCGTCCTCGACGGCGCCGCGCTGGCCGGCTCGCCCCTCCTCACGGACGGCACGGTGGACGCCGTCGCCGTCCCGGTCGCTCCCGCGGGACCGGGTGACGAGGGCGTCCAGCCGCGCCCGGGCTCGGCGCAGGCCGCCGCCCGGTACGGCGTCGACCTCGCCGAGATCGCCGAGCGCGTGCACCTCACGGGAGCCGCGGGCGAGGCGTACGTGCTCCAGCTGCCGCGACCCGTCGGGTCGGCCGTCGTCCTGCCGTGGTCCGACCTGCCGCCCCGGCTGGTGCTCGTCGGCGTCGGCGACGGCACGCCGGGCGACCTGCGCCGGGCCGGTGCCGCGCTCGCCCGGGCCACGCGAGGGCTCGGCCGGGTCGTCACGACCCTCGGCGCGCACCGAGGCCAGTCGGCGTCGGACCAGGCGACTGCCGCGCGTGCCCTCACCGAGGGCTTCCTCCTCGCGGCGTACACGCCCCCGACCGCCGCCACCAAGTCGTCACCCGAGACACCGCCCGCCGAGCTCGTCCTGCTGGAGCGGGACGGCGGCCGCGCGGGTGCCGCGGTGGAGGCGGGCCGCGTCGCCGCCCAGGCCACCTGGCTCGCGCGCGACCTGGCGACCACCCCGTCGAGCACCAAGAACCCCGCGTGGATGGCCGACCAGGCCGTCCGGCTCGCCACGGCGGCCGGGCTCGACGTCGACGTGCGCGGGCCGCGTGAGCTCGAGGCCGGCGGGTTCGGCGGCATCCTCGCCGTCGGCGCCGGCTCGGCGTCGCCGCCGCGGCTCGTCACGGTCACGTACACGCCGTCGACGGGCGGGCGGGGCGCCGGCGTCCGGCACGTCGTGCTCGTCGGCAAGGGCATCACGTACGACACGGGTGGCCTGTCCATCAAGCCGCGCGAGGCCATGGTGCCCATGAAGACCGACATGACCGGCGCCGCCGTCGCGCTGGCCACCGTGCTCGGTGCCGCTCAGGCCGGCGTCGGGCACCAGGTGACGGCCGTGCTGCCGCTCGCCGAGAACCACTTCGGCGGTGCGTCGTACCGGCCGGGCGACGTGCTGCGGCTGTTCGGCGGCACGACCGTCGAGATCGCGAACACGGACGCCGAGGGGCGGCTGGTGCTCGCGGACGCGCTCGCGTGGGCCGACGCGACGCTCGACCCCGACGTGGTCATCGACGTCGCGACGCTGACCGGGGCGGCGACGCTCGGGCTCGGCAAGCAGCACGCCGCGTTGTACGGCACGGACGACGACCTCGTCGCGGCCCTCGCCGACGCGGGGGAGCGGTCCGGTGAGCTCGCGTGGCACATGCCGCTGGTCGACGAGTACGAGGAGGCCGTTCGCTCGGACGTCGCCGACCTGCGCCACGTGCCGTCCGACAAGCACATCGGCGGCGGGTCGATCACCGCGGCGCTGTTCCTGCGGCACTTCGTCGGGCAGCGCCGGTGGGCGCACCTCGACATCGCGGGACCGGCGCGCGCCACAGCGGACCGCCACGAGGTGACCGAGGGGGCGACCGGGTTCGGTGCCCGGCTCCTGCTGCAGTACCTGACCGACCTCACCTGAGCCCGGCGCTCGGCCGGGGCGCGTCAGGTCAGCGGCGGACGGCCACGAGGAGCCCGTCGCCCGACGGGAGCATCGCGGGCAGCAGGCGGTCGTCGCCGCGCACGGTCCGGCCGACCTCGCGGATGATCGTCGTCAGCTCGTCGCGGCGGGCCGGGTCGGCCACACGGTCGTGCCACAGGGCGTTGTCCACGGCGAGGACCCCACCGGGCCGTAGCAGGCGAACCGCCTGCTCGACGTACCCGGGGTACGACTCCTTGTCGGCGTCGACGAACACCATGTCGTACCCGCCGTCGGTCAGGCGCGGGAGCACGTCGAGCGCGCGACCGGAGATCGTCCTCGTGCGCGTCGGCCGCAGCCCCTCCTCGGTGAACGCCTCCTTCGCGGCGCGCTGGTGCTCGACCTCGAGGTCGATCGTCGTGAGCACGCCGTCCGACGGCATGCCGCGCAGCAGGTAGAGCGAGCCGACGCCCGTCCCGGTGCCGATCTCGACGACGGCACGCGCACCCGCGGCCGCCGCGAGCACCGACAGAGCCGCGCCGGCACCGGGCAGCACGGGGGAGCAGCCGAGCTGCGCGGCGCGCTCCCGGGCACGCAGCAGCACGTCGTCCTCGGGGAGGAACTCCTCGCTGTAGACCCAGCTCTGGGCCTTGTCGGTGGAGATGGCGGCCTCCCGGCGGTGCTGGTGGTGCGGTGGGAACTCGTCTGGCGAGGTGCGGCGACCGTGCCGCGAAAGCGCTGGTGGGCGCTGGTCGCGGCCAGCCTATCGGCCGGTGCCCCGGGACAACGGCAGGCGGGACCGCCGGCGCAGTGGCCACCGGGCGGAACTTCTGAGGGTCCGGCGGCGTTGCTCCCGTTCGTACAGGTCGGCCCGACCTGGGACACTGAGGACCCGCACCACCGCAGCCCCGAAGGAGAACCGAGGACATGACCGCGCAGCCGGCTGCCTGGCAGCCGCCGACGTGGGAGCAGATCGTGCGCGAGCACTCCGCGCGCGTCTACCGCCTCGCGTACCGCCTCACGGGCAACCAGCACGACGCCGAGGACCTCACGCAGGAGACCTTCGTGCGGGTGTTCCGGTCGCTCGGCACGTACACCCCCGGCACGTTCGAGGGATGGCTGCACCGCATCACGACGAACCTGTTCCTCGACCAGGCTCGCCGCAAGCAGCGGGTCCGGATGGACGCCATGGGCGAGGAGCAGGAGCGCTACGCGTCGACCGACCAGCTCGCGACGCCCGAGCGGGCCTTCGAGCACGCGCACCTCGACCACGACGTGCAGCGCGCGCTCGACGAGCTGCCGCCCGAGTACCGGGCCGCGGTGGTGCTGTGCGACATCGAGGGGCTCTCGTACGAGGAGATCGCGGTGACGCTGGGCATCAAGCTCGGCACCGTGCGTTCCCGCATCCACCGGGCGCGCGCCCGGCTGCGCGAGTCGCTCGGCCACCGCGCGCCCGGCGCCGCCGCCGACGCCCCTGCCGCTCTCGAGCCCGTGCGGGCGGCGCGATGACGCACCTCGGGTCGTGGATCAGCGCGCTGGTCGACGGTCAGCTGTCCGTCGCCGCGACCGAGCGTGCGCTCGCGCACGTCGCCCTGTGCCCGCAGTGCGCGGCGGACCTCGCCGCGGCGCGCGCGGCACGCACGGCCCTGTCGTCGTCCGCGACCGAACCGATGCCGACCCCCGACCTGACGGCACGCCTGCTGTCGCTCGCGCCGGCGGCGGATGGGCCCGTCCGGTTCGGCGCCGACCCGTTCGCGCCGCCGGCGCGACGCAGCCGGCCGGAGCTCGCGTCGTACGGGCTCACGGGTGGTGTCGCCGCGCGTGCGTGGGCCGGACGCACGGGAGCACCGCTGCGGGGCCAGGTCGGCCCGCGCCGCTCACCCGTGCGCCTCGCCGCCGGGTCGGTCGCCGGGCTCGGCGCGGTCGCCGCGATGCTCTTCGTGCTCGGTGAGCGGCCCGACGTGGTCCCCGTGGGCAGCCCCGGGGCGGATCTCGAGGCGCTCGCGGACGCCACGCCCGTCGACCCCGGCGTCACCCTCTCGACACGGCTGGCCGCGGACGCCGCGCCCTCCGGCGCCGTCGACGACGACACCCTCGGCTGGCTCCGGTCCCACGGCTGGTCGGTCCCTCAGGCGCTGCCGGCCGGGTGGGCCGTGTCCGCAGTCCGCTGGTCGGGTGACGACTCCACGGTCCTCGAGGTCGACGTCGCGACGCCCACCGGCTCGGTCGTCGTGACCGAGCAGCAGGGCAGGCTCGACACCGACCAGCTCGCTGACGTGCCCGTCCAGCAGGTGCAGGGGCGCGACGT
Organism: Cellulomonas sp.; assembly: GCF_017744555.1. GTDB lineage: Bacteria > Actinomycetota > Actinomycetes > Actinomycetales > Cellulomonadaceae > Cellulomonas. Next base: position 481,641 of record NZ_JAGIBD010000001.1, read on the forward strand.
GTACGTGCTCGCGCTCGAGCCGTGGCACGTGGCGTGGCAGGCCGACGCGACCGTGGTCCAGGTGATCGGCTCGGCGCAGGACGACGCGGACGTCGACGCTCTCGTGGGAGCCCTTCCCGGTGGCACCTTCGACGACGGGGTGCCGGCGCGGATGACGCGCGGCTGGGACACGGTGACAGGAGCTTGGCAGCGCCCATGACGAACCCCGACGACGACGCCGTGCACCGTCCCGCGCCGCTGCCGGAGCACCAGCCGGGGTCCTCCCCGGACGTCCGGCCGGAGCTGCAGGAGGCGGCACTGTCGACGCAGGACCGCAACGGCCCGGGCGCCGCACATGGTGCTGCTCCGGGCGCCGCGCCGACGCCGGCCGTCGAGCCGGCCCGGTCGCCCGTGCCGCCCGCAGAGCCGGCACCGCTGTTCGCGCCGCCGGGGCCGCGCACGTGGTCGCCCTCACCGACCGGCGCACCGAGCGCGGCGGCCACCGGGGCGCCGACGGCCGACAACCCGTTCGCGGCGCCGCACCGGGCGTCCGCGCACGCACCGGCCCAGCAGCACGCGACCCACGCGCCCACCTCGCCCCGCGCGGGCCAGCACGCTCCTGAGCAGCACGCACCGGGGTCGCACGTCCCGGTCGGGCCGGCGTCCGGTGCGGCGCACGACCCGTACGCGACCGCCCCGCACGCCCAGGGTCACCACGTGCCTGGCACGCCGCCGGTCGTCGTGCGCCGTCGTCGACGGACGCTGTCCGTCGCGTGGGTCGTCCCGCTGGTCGCGCTCGCGCTCGTCGCGGGCGTCGTCGGTGGCGTGCTGGGTTCCCGGATCGACCCGGGCACGCACCTCGCCGACGCGGGTCTGCCGGTCGCCGCCGCGGGCTCGGGCGCGCAGGACGTCGACCGGGCGCCCGAGTCGGTGGCGGGCATCGCGTCGAAGGTGCTGCCGAGCGTCGTCTCGATCCAGGTCGACGGGCCGTCGGGCACGGGGACGGGGTCGGGATTCGTGCTGCGGCAGGACGGCTACATCGTCACGAACAACCACGTGGTCGCGGACGCGGCGGAGGCGGCGACGTCGATGACGGTGACGTTCTCCGACGGGAGCGAGAAGGCCGCGACGATCGTCGGGCGCACCTCGGAGTATGACCTGGCGGTCGTCAAGGTGGAGGTCGACGGCCTGACGCCGCTGCTGCTGGGCGACTCGGACACGGTGGTCGTGGGCGACCCGGTCGTCGCGATCGGTGCGCCGCTCGGCCTGGCCGGCACGGTGACGACGGGCATCGTGAGCGCGCTCAACCGCCCGGTCTCCGCGGGCGACGACCAGGACACCGCGTTCATCAACGCGATCCAGACCGACGCGGCGATCAACCCCGGCAACTCGGGCGGTCCGCTGGTCGACGCGGCGGGCGCGGTCATCGGCATCAACTCGGCGATCGCCCAGCCGCCGGGCTCGCTCAACGAGGTCGGCGGCAGCATCGGCCTCGGGTTCGCGATCCCGTCGAACCAGGTGCGCCGGACGGCGGAGCAGCTGATCGAGACGGGCCACGCGACGTACCCGGTGATCGGTGTCCTGCTCGACCAGCGCTACGAGGGCGAGGGCGTGGCCGTCGCCGCGGCCGACCGCGACGGCACCCCGGCGATCACCCCGGACGGCCCCGCCGACCGGGCGGGCATCCACCGGGGCGACATCATCCTGGCGATCGACGGCCGGCCCGTGACCGATCCCGACGAGCTGATCGTCGCGATCCGGGCCCGGACGCCGGGCGAGACGGTCGTGCTGCACGTGCGCACCGGGTCCGACGAGCGGGACGTGCGCGTGCGGCTCGACGAGGGCCCCGCGAGCTGACCCGTCGCGCGGTGCGGACCCCCGACGAGCCCGCGCTCGACGGGGGACAACGCCCCCGGCGGCCCAGGAGCGAGGGGTACCCTGACCGGATGTTCGGGATCAACGGCGGTGAGCTCGTGGTGCTCCTCGTCGTGGCGGCGCTCGTGATCGGGCCCGAACGTCTGCCCGCGTACGCCGAGCAGCTCGGCACGTGGGTGCGCCGTGCGCGCCGGTTCGCGCAGGACGCCAAGGCCCGCGTCGACGAGGAGCTGGGCGAGGAGGCCCGCGACATCGACTGGGCGTCGCTCGACCCCCGCCGGTACGACCCTCGGCGCATCGTGCGCGAGGCGCTCCTGGAGGACGTCGTCCCCGCGCGCCCGGTCACGGTGCCGGCGACGACGCGCCCGACGGCCGGTCGTGTGCCGGGTGGGCTCGCCGCCGGGGCGACGTCGACCGCGGTGGGCGGCGAGCCGAGCTGGCGGGCCCCGTTCGACGACGAGGCGACCTGACGCCGACGTCACCCGACCACCCGAGCGCGGACCCCCGCCGACGCTCGAGGCTCCTGAGCCCGCCTTTCGCACAGCCCCGCGGCCCCGCGCCGCGCCCGACAGAATGGTCTGATGGTCCGCATGGTCACGGCCCCGCACCGCGCGCGCATCTTCTCCGGGATGCAGCCCACGTCCGACTCCCTCCACCTCGGCAACTACCTCGGCGCGCTGACCCAGTGGGTCGCGCTGCAGGACGACCACGACGCGATCTACTGCGTCGTCGACCTGCACGCCCTGACGGTCGGCCCGGACCCGGCCGTCCTGCGTGAGCGCACGCGCCGCACGGCCGCGCAGTACCTCGCGGCGGGCGTGGACCCGGCGCGCTCGATCCTGTTCGTGCAGTCGCACGTCCCGGAGCACGCCGAGCTGGCCTGGTTGCTGTCGTGCCAGACGGGCTACGGCGAGGCGAGCCGCATGACGCAGTTCAAGGACAAGGCCGCCAAGCAGGGCACGGACGGCACGACGGTCGGCCTGTTCACGTACCCGGTGCTGATGGCAGCCGACATCCTGCTGTACGGCACGCAGCTCGTGCCCGTCGGCGAGGACCAGCGCCAGCACCTCGAGCTGACCCGGGACCTCGCACAGCGCCTGAACAGCCGCTTCGGCAAGGACACGGTCGTGGTGCCCGAGGCGCACATCGTCAAGGCGACGGCGAAGATCTACGACCTGCAGGAGCCGACCGCGAAGATGAGCAAGAGCGCCGAGAGCCCGAACGGGCTCATCGAGCTGCTCGACGACCCGAAGGTGGTCGCCAAGCGGATCCGTTCGGCCGTCACGGACACCGAGCGCGAGATCCGGTTCGACACGGCCGCGAAGCCCGGCATCTCGAACCTGCTGACCATCTACTCGGCGCTGTCCGGCAAGGACGTCGCCGCGCTCGAGCAGGAGTACGAGGGCAAGGGCTACGGCGACCTCAAGAAGGACCTGGCGGAGGTGGTCGTCGAGTTCCTCACACCGTTCCAGGCGCGCGTCAACGGGTACCTCGAGGACCCGGCGTCGCTCGACGCGGTGCTGGCCGACGGTGCGGACCGTGCGCGTGAGCTGGCGTCGCCGACGCTCGACCGCGTGTACGACCGCTTCGGCCTGCTGCCGCGGCGGTCGGCCCGGCGCGGGCTGCACGCGGCGGACGGCGTCGCCTCGCAGGCGGGTGGGGTCCCGGACGTGGTGAGGGCCGGGGCGTGAGGTTGCCGGAGCGATCCGGCACCCAGGTCCGGATCGGCGTCGCGATCACCGTGCCGGAGCCGTACGGCTCCGAGCTGCAGTCGGCGCGTGCCCGTTTCGGCGACCCGTGGGCGGACTTCATCCCGCCGCACATCACGCTGCTGCCCCCGACGGTCGTCGAGCACGACCTGATGCCGGCGGTCGACGAGCACCTCGCCGCGGTCGCCGCACAGCACGCGCCGTTCATGGTCCGGCTGCGCGGGACGGCGACGTTCCGCCCGGTGTCGCCCGTCGTGTTCATGCAGGTCGTCGAGGGCATCTCCGGCTGCGAGGGACTCGAGGCCGGGGTCCGCTCGGGCGTGCTCGCGCAGGACCTCCGGTTCCCGTACCACCCGCACGTCACGATCGCTCACGAGGTGTCCGACGCGCAGCTCGACGCCGCGTTCGACGGGATGGCCGGCTTCGACGCGACGTTCGTCGTGACGCACCTGCACTGCTACGCGCACGGCGACGACGGCGTGTGGCGGCCGTCGCGGGACTTCGTCCTGACCGGCCGCGCGCACGACGCGACGGGTGGTGGGGTCGACGGGGCGGCGCACCGGTCCGCGGATGCCGGGAGCGTGGCGTCGACCTAGGGTCGTCGCATGGCGGGAGGTGGCGGCCGACGGCCGGACGACGACGTCGCCGGCCCGGCGGTCGGCGAGGGCTCTGCACACGTCCACGCCGCCGCCGCCGTACCGGACCCGCCGGTCGCCGCGAGCACGCACCCGTCGCTCGTGGACCGGGTCAAGGCGCTCCTGGAGTGGTGGAAGCAGTCGCGCCCCGGGCGCGCGAACGCCCGGTTCGGGGCGCGGGGCGGCGGTCTGCTCACGGGTGGGATCGCGTACGCGGCGCTGTTCTCGGTGTTCGCCGGCCTGACGATCGGCTACACGATCTTCATGGCGGTGCTGGGCGGCAACGACGAGCTGCGTCAGAAGGTCCTCGACTCGCTCGCGGCGTCGCTGCCCGGCCTCCTGCAGACGGGTGACGGCAAGGGCCTGCTCGACCCCGACGCCCTCGTCCTGAGCCCCGCGCTCACGGCGGCGGGTCTCGTCGCGCTCGTCGTGCTCGTGCTGAGCGCGCTGTCGGCGACGTCGGCGCTCCGGACGGGGGTGCGGGCGATGTTCGGAGAAGTCGGCGGCGAGAACGCCGTGATGACCAAGCTGCGGGCGCTCGTCGGCTTCGTCGGGATGGCGTTCGCGGTGCTGCTGTCGGCGCTGCTGACCACCGCGGTGGGTGCTGCGACCGAGTGGCTGCTGCGGGTCGTCGGGTGGACGGGCACGTCGAGCGTCGCTGTCCGGGTGGTCGGCATCGCGGTGGCGTTCGTCGTCGACGTCGCGACGTTCTTGCTGGTGGTGAAGGTCTTGGCGGGGGAGAACCCCCGCTGGCGCGACCTGTGGTGGGGGTCGGTCATCGCCGCCACGGGCATCGGCGTGGTGCGGATCCTCGGCACGTCGGTGGTCGCGGGCAGTGCGAGCCGGAACCCGTTGCTCGCGTCGTTCTCGGTGATCGTCACGCTGCTCGTCTGGATCAACCTCATCGCGCGCATCGTGCTGCTCGCGGCGGCGTGGACGGCGGACCCGCCGCTCGAGGAGCCCGCCGGCCAGGACGCGACACCGGCGGGCGACGCCCAGCCGCGCCCGGCCTGACGCGGAGGTCGTCACCCGTCCGGGGGGACCGCCCGGTGCGGCGCGCCGCCGACCGGGGTCGTGGGCGCTGACCTCGGCCCTCGCGCTGACTATGCTGACCGACGACTCACGCGGACCGGCCCGCGCCGGCGCACCGAAGGACGACGATGACCAGCCCGACCTCGTGCTCGACCGTCGCCGGGTCGCGCCGTCGCAGGGACGGGGCCGTCCGATGACCGGCGGCGAGGTGCGCGTCGAGGTCGGCGTCGCGACGGACCGCGCGCGGCGTGCGACCAACGAGGACACGGCGCTCGCGCTGCACGGGGTGTACGTCGTCGCGGACGGCATGGGCGGGCACGAGGCCGGCGAGGTCGCGAGCGGCATGGCGATCGAGACGGTCCGGGCGCTCGCGGGCACCACCCCGGACCTGGACACGGTCCGCACGACGCTGCGCGCGGCGCACGCCCGCCTGCGTGACCTGCCCTCGTCGACGGGCCGTCGTCCTGGCACCACGATGACGGGCGTGATCCTCACGGAGCACGAGGGCCTGCCGTGCTGGATCGTGCTGAACGTGGGCGACTCGCGGACCTACCGGATGGCCGGCGGCGTGCTCGAGCAGGTCACGCACGACCACTCGGAGGTCGCGGAGCTCGTCGCGAGCGGTGTCGTGGCGGCCGAGGAGGCGTCACGCTACCCCCGCCGGCACGTCGTGACCCGGGTGCTGGGCGGCGGCGCGTCGGAGGTCGACCCCGACCTGTGGATGTTCCCGGTGAGCCCGGGCGACCGGATGCTCGTGTGCTCCGACGGCCTGACGGACGAGCTCACGGATGCGCGGATCGAGGCGGCTCTGCGCGCGACGCCCGACCCGCAGGACGCGGCGGACCGGCTGGTCGGCGAGGCCCTGGCGGCCGGGGGAGCCGACAACATCACCGCGGTCGTGGTGGACGCGACGCTCGTCCGGTCTTGACGCTCGTCCGGCCCTGACGGTCAGACGGCCCTGACGGTCAGACGGTCGCGACGGCTCTCCGCGACCGTCCGCTCGTCCGCAGCCCGTCCACGGTGAGCACCACGAGCGCCGTCCAGACGAGCCCGAACCCCCACCACCGGGCGGGCGGCATCTGCTCGTGCAGCACGACGACGCCGATGAGGAACTGCAGCACGGGGGTGATGTACTGCAGCAGCCCGATGACGGTGAGCGGCAGCCGTCGTGCGGCGGCGCTGAACAGGAGCAGCGGCACTGCGGTGACGATGCCCGACGACACGAGCAGCAGGCTGTGCGCGGCCCCGTCGGTGCCGAACGTGCCGGTGCCCTGCACCCCGATGACGACGAGGTAGCCGAGCGCGACGGGTGCGAGGACGAGCGTCTCGGCAGCGAGCCCGGGCACGGCCTCGACGGAGCGTCCGACGCGGTTCTTGATGAGCCCGTAGACCCCGAAGCTGGCCGCGACGGTGAGCGCGATCCACGGCAGCCGCCCGTACCCGGCGGTGATGACGACGACCGCGGCGGCGCCGAACCCGAGTGCGACCCACTGCACGGGTCGCACGCGCTCGCGCAGCACGAGCACGGCGAGCGCGACGGTGAACAGCGGGTTGATGAAGTAGCCGAGCGCGGCGTCGACGACGCGGTCCGTGAGCACGCCGATGACGAAGGCGAGCCAGTTGATCGCGAGGAGCACGCCGGCGAGCGCGAGCAGGCGCATGGTGCGCCGGTCGTGCAGGGTCGTGCGGAACGCGGGCCACGTCCGGGTCACGGAGAGCAGCACGAGGCAGAACAGCAGGGACCACACGACCCGGTGCGCGATGATCTCGACCGCCCCGGCCGGCTGGAGCAGCGGGAAGTAGAGGGGCAGCGTGCCCCACAGGACGTACGCGCCGATGCCTGTGCCGAGGCCGAGCCGGTCGAGTGCGGTGGGGGCGGGGGAGGGCGCGGGCACCCGACGAGCGTAAGCGGCGGTCGACGGGGTTCCGGTCTGCGCTGCACGACGCACGTCCGAGGGCTGCTCCGGACCGCAGCGTCGTCCACACCCACCCGGCCGGGCGGGCGTCCGTGACCCGCCCGCGTGGATCGTCGCGTGCCTGGACGTGTGCGACGCCACGCCTGACCCCGGGTCGGGACCGTCTCACGTGTGTCCAGATGCTGGCGACGGGCTGAGGATCCCCTCACCGGCCGCCCTACACTGGCCCGAGCACAGCTCTGTCGTGCCGTCCGACAGGCCCGCGAGAACCGCGGCCGAGGCGACGCACCCGTCCGCAGGGCTCCCTTGATCGGAAGGCACCGCGTCCCGTGAGCACCCCGACCTTGCGCGTCGCCGTCGTCGGCGCCGGACCGGCCGGCATCTACGCGGCCGACATCCTGTCGAAGACCGACCTCGACGTCAGCATCGACTTGTTCGAGCGCCTGCCCGCGCCGTTCGGCCTCGTGCGCTACGGGGTCGCGCCGGACCACCCGCGCATCAAGCAGATCATCGTCGCGCTGCACAAGGTCCTCGAGCGTGGTGACATCCGCCTGCTCGCGAACGTCGACTACGGCACGGACCTCAAGCTCGACGACCTGCGCCAGTTCTACGACGCGGTCATCTTCTCGACGGGCTCGATCCGCGACGCCGCGCTGCCCGTCCCCGGCATCGACCTCGAGGGCTCGTACGGCGCGGCCGACTTCGTGTCCTGGTACGACGGGCACCCCGATGTGCCGCGCACGTGGCCGCTCGAGCACCAGCACGTCGCCGTCCTCGGTGCCGGCAACGTCGCGCTCGACGTGGCGCGCATCCTCGCCAAGCACGCGGACGACCTGCTCCCGACCGACGTCCCGGCCAACGTGTACGACGTGCTCAAGCAGAACCCGGTCACCGACGTGCACGTGTTCGCTCGCCGCGGCCCGGCGCAGGTCAAGTTCTCCCCGCTGGAGCTGCGCGAGCTCGGCCACGTGCCGGACGTCGACGTGATCGTGTACCCCGAGGACTTCGAGTTCGACGAGGGCTCGATGGCCGCGATCCACTCCTCGAACCAGACCAAGCAGGTCGTCAAGACCCTCACGGACTGGACGCTCAAGGAGCCTGAGGACCTCACGGCGAGCCGCCGCATCCACCTGCACTTCCTGCACAAGCCGGTCGAGCTGCTCGGCGAGGACGGCAAGGTCGTCGGGCTGCGCACCGAGCGCACGGCCCTCAACGGCGACGGCAACGTGACCGGCACCGGGCAGACGCACGACTGGGCCGTCACGGCCGTCTACCGCGCGGTCGGCTACTTCGGCTCGCCGCTCGTCGACATACCGTTCGACGACGTCGCCGGCGTGATCCCCAACCGCGAGGGCCGCGTGGTCGACGTCGACGGCGACCACATCCCGGGCGTGTACGCGACGGGCTGGATCAAGCGCGGCCCGGTCGGCCTCATCGGCCACACCAAGTCGGACGCGTCCGAGACCATCCGCCACCTCGGCGAGGACGTCGCGGAGGCCGGCGACGCGTTCTACACGGCCACCGACCGGGACCCGTCCGCGGTCACCGACTTCCTCGCCGGCCGCGGCGTCGAGGTCGTGCAGTGGTCCGGCTGGGAGCTGCTCGACGCGTACGAGAAGGAGCTCGGCGAGCCGCACGGCCGCGAGCGCATCAAGGTGGTCCCGCGCGAGGACATGGTGCACGTGGCGCTCGGGCGGGGGATCCCGACGGCCTGACGTCGGGAACCTGCGACGTCCGGCGCGCGTTCCACCGTGTGCACGGACGTCCAGAAGGAGCACCAGGTGGGTCACCAGCACTACAACGGCTTGAAGACGGCAGCGCTGTTCGGCGCCATGTGGGCGGTGCTGCTCGGCGTCGGCTGGCTGCTGGGCGGCGGGACGCCCAAGTTCCTGCTGTTCTTCACGGCGCTCGGCCTGCTCATGACGGCGTACTCGTTCTGGAACTCCGACAAGATCGCCATCAAGGCGATGCGGGCGCGGCCGGTGAGCGAGCTCGAGCAGCCGGTGATGTACCGGATCGTCCGGGAGCTCTCGACGGCGGCCCGGCAGCCGATGCCGCGCCTGTACGTGTCGCCGACGGCGGCGCCGAACGCGTTCGCGACGGGCCGCAACCCGCAGAACGCCGCCGTGTGCTGCACCGAGGGCATCCTGCAGCTGCTCGACGAGCGCGAGCTGCGGGGCGTCCTGGGCCACGAGCTCATGCACGTGTACAACCGCGACATCCTCACGTCGTCGCTCGCCGCCGCGGTCGCGGGCGTGATCACGTCGCTGGCACAGTTCGCGCTGTTCTTCGGCGGCGGCAGCGACCGGGACCGCGGCGGCAACCCGATCGCCGGCCTCCTGCTCGTGCTCCTCGCGCCGCTCGCGTCGACCCTGATCCAGCTGGCCATCAGCCGCACCCGGGAGTACGACGCCGACGAGGACGGCGCACGCCTGACGAACGACCCGCTCGCGCTCGCGTCGGCGCTGCGCAAGCTCGAGGCCGGGACGAAGGCACGCCCGCTGCCGCAGGACCGCGAGCTCACCAACGTCTCGCACCTGATGATCGCGAACCCGTTCCGCGGTCAGGGCCTGGCGAAGATGTTCTCGACGCACCCGCCGATGCAGGACCGGATCGCCCGGCTCGAGGCCCAGGCCGGGCAGCAGGGCGGCATCACCCGCTACTGAGCGGCCCCTGAGCGCGCTCGGATGAGGCAACTCTCACCGAACCTGCACGCTCAGGACATGAGATCGAACCACCACATACCGGACGAAACCCTAGGCTGCTGGCCGCGAGGGGGCGCGGTGCCCGCTCGCGGCGAGGAGGCAGCGTGGCCCAGGATCGGTACGACGTCGCGGTGGTCGGGGGCGGAGCCACGGGCTCGGCGACGGCCTGGGCCCTGGCGCGCAGCGGGCACCGCGTGGTGCTCGTCGAGGAGCGGACGTCGCCGGCTGACTCGGGCCTCGACCTCGTCCGGCTCGGGCACGCCGACCCCGACCGCACCCGCCTGGCGCTCCTGACGCACCAGTGGTGGCAGATCCTCGAGCAGGAGTCCGGCGCCGAGCTCCTCACGCTCACCGGTTGCGTCGAGCACGGGCCCGTCGAGGCCCTGCGGCCGCTCGTCGAGACCCTGCTGGTCTCCGACATCCCGTTCGAGTACCTGACGGGGCCCGAGGCGTCCTTGCGCTGGCCGTGGCTCGCGTTCGACGACCGCGTCGTCGTCCAGCCCGTCGCGGGCGTGGCCGACGCCGGCCGGACGATCCTGACGTGCCAGGAGCAGGCCGCCCTGCACGGCGCGGAGATTCGCCGGGGCACGCGCGCGGTGCGCGTCGAGCGGCTCGACGACGGGGTCCGGGTGCACGTCGCGGGCGCGAACCCGGAGAAGGCCGCGGGGTGCGCGACGATCGAGGCGGCGGCCGTCGTCGTCGCGGCGGGTCCGGCCTCCGCCGAGCTGCTCGCGGAGATCGTCGAGCTGCCCTCGAGCCGACCGGTGCGGGACCACCGGACGCAGGGAGCGAGCACGGAGCCGGTCCCCGGGGATCGAGGTCCGGCGTTCGTCCACCGCGTCGACGCGGTCGCGCACGGCGCCGCGCGCGGCCCGCTGGGGCCCGACGACGGGTACCCCGTCGACGGCGTCCGCGGGTACCACGAGCCGGACGGGTCGCTCACCGTCGTGAGCCGCACCGAGGACCTCGACCGCACGGTGCTCGACGAGTACGTCGCGGCCTGGCTGCCCGGTGTCACGCTGGCCGACCAGCCGGTCCCGGTGACGACCCGGCACGACGGCCCGCTCGTCCTCGACCGGCTGGGTCGCGTGGTCGTCGGCGTGGGGCTCGGGGTGCACGGCGTCGCGTTCGCCCCCGGGGCCGGTCACGTGCTGGCCACGCTCGCGGAGGACGCCCTCGGGCATGCCCGCCTCTACGACGACCCGGAGGCGTTCGACCGGGCGCCGTTCGCGCTCACCGCGCTGGTGCCCACGCCGTAGTCGCCGTGGGCGGCTCGTGAGGTCCGCCCACGGCGCGCGCGGTCAGCGGTAGTTGACGAACTGCAGGGCCGCGTCGACGTCGGCCCCCTTGAGCAGCGCGATGGTGGCCTGGAGCTCGTCGCGGCTCTTCGCGGACACGCGCAGCTCGTCGCCCTGGATCTGCGTCTTGACGCCCTTGGGGCCCTCGTCGCGCACGATCTTGGCGAGCTTCTTGGCGACCTCGCTGCTCAGGCCCTCCTTGATGAGCGCCTCGAGGCGGTACTCCTTGCCCGACGGCTTGGGCTCGGGGCCGTCCTCGCCGGTGTCGAGGGACTTGAGCGAGATGCCGCGCTTGATGAGCTTCGACTGGAACACGTCGAGCACCGCGAGCACGCGCTCGGAGGAGTTGGCGACCATGAGGATCTTTTCGCCGCTCCAGCTGATCGACGCGCCGACCCCCTTGAAGTCGTAGCGCTGGGCGATCTCCTTCGCCGCCTGGTTCAGGGCGTTGTCGACCTCCTGGCGGTCGACCTTGCTGACGACGTCGAACGACGACTCGCTCGCCATGTGCTCTCCTCCTGCCGCCCGGCGCTCGCCGGGGCCTGTCCGTGCGTGGTGACGCCCTCGCGGGTCGCACACCACCGTGCTGCATCTCGGGCCGTTTCGCGAGCACTGCCCGCGGCTTGCTATCCTTCCACCCGCACGCCGCTCGCGGTGTCGGCCTCCGGGTCGACCGTGGAGGTGCGCCGACCCTGGCGGGTTACCCGAGTGGCCAAAGGGGGCTGACTGTAAATCAGCTGGCAACGCCTACGGGGGTTCGAATCCCTCACCCGCCACGCACCGAAGGGGACGTCCTCCACGAGGACGTCCCCTTCG
>NZ_JAGIBD010000001.1:493619-494318 GCF_017744555.1 Cellulomonas sp.
GAACAGGACGCCGACGGCCACGGGCTCCGCGATGCCGGTGAGTGCCGCGAGCTGCTCGTGGGCGCCCTCCTGGCACGCCGGGTCGACGGGCTCGACGTCGTAGCCCTGCTGGTCGAGGCGCGCGACCTCGGCCGTGAGGGCCTCGGCGTCGGCGCTCGCGTCGACGGCCGTCCAGACGGCCCACACGTCGCCGTCGGCCTCGGCGGGGGAGACGGCGGCGGGCCAGTCCGCCGCCGACGGGTCGACCCCGGCGTCCGCGTCGGACCCGCAGGCCGCCGACACGAGGAGCGTGACGGCCGCGAGCACGGTGGGCAGGGCCGCGCGGTGCGCGACGGGACGGGGCCGTGCGGCACCCGGGGAGGGGGCGGCGGGCCGGACGTCAGGACGACGGCGAAGGGGTGGCATGCGCGGGATCGTGGCACGCGGTCCGCGCCGGCCGCGACGAGCCGAAACGCTTAGGCGGACGACCGGGGGCCGGGGCGACGGCGCCGGTGGGTGCGCCCCGCGCCGAGGGCCGCGGGCCCGCGTCCGCGGGACGTCGCGGGCGTCCGGGGCGCCGCGCGCGACCCCGATTTCGCAGGTGCCCCGTGGCCCGTGTACTCTGATCCGCGCTGCCCCGATAGCTCAGTCGGCAGAGCGTCTCCATGGTAAGGAGAAGGTCAAGGGTTCGATTCCCTTTCGGGGCTCTGTGGTGTGTCA
>NZ_JAGIBD010000020.1 GCF_017744555.1 Cellulomonas sp.
CACGTGCACGACGGACGCCGCCGGGTGCACGGTCACCGGACTGTCGAACGGCACGGCGTACACGTTCACCGTGACCGCGACGAACGCGGCCGGGACGTCGGAGGCGTCGGCGCCGTCGGCCCCCGTGACGCCGTTCGGCGCACCCGGGACGCGCGGGTCCGTCGCGCTGGCCGTGTCCGCCGAGGCGGTGTGCGTCGACGGGAAGCCGCGCGTCACCGTGCACGTGCGGAACACCGAACAGGTGCCCGTGCTGGCCGCCGCGACGTCCCCGTGGCGCGGGGTCGGCGGGTGGCTGGTGTGGCCCGGGTCGACCGTGCAGAAGACGTGGACCGTGCCCGGTACGAGCGTCGACGCCGGGGCCGTGCGGGTCACCGGGGCGGGGATCGTCGCGTGGGGAGCCGGGCTCAGCGGGTACGACGCCGGGTACGCGGGGGTGAGCTGCGGGTGACGCTGTCGGCGGGGTCTGTCGTCACCGACAATTTCGTCATACGCTATTCGAGTGGTGAGTGACGAGCAGATCCAGCAGTGGGCCGACGAGGCCGAGGCCGGCTACGACGTCGACGCGCTCAAGCGTCGAGGCCGTGGCCGGCCCGGCCGCGGCGCGGAGCCGATGCAGGTCGTCGCCGTGCGGCTCACCGCCGCCGAGCTCGAGGCCCTCGACGCCACCGCGGCGAAGCAGCACATGACCCGGTCCGAGGCGATCCGGGCCGCGCTCGCGCACTTTGCTGCGTGAGGGTTCACCGCCGCGCGCTCACTCACGGCGCAAGACCCTCTCAAGACGGCACAGCCGCGCCACTCAGCGCCCCCAGTGCGGTAGTTGTGACCACACCACTTTCACCAGAGCTCGGTGCCCGTCGACCCGGCCCACCATTCCACAACCATCGATCGATAAGACCCAAACCGAGCAGCGACCTTTTAGGCAGCGAGCGACAACCAAGAAATCACATCCCTGACGCCTCGAACCGAACCCCGCCGCGCCAACGCCTCGACAGAGAACAGTCGCCAGAGTTCTGCCAGCAATCGCAAGTCTCGTCAGAACCAAGAAGGCGTCATCCGACGATTGAGTTGCAAACGACTCCCGCGTGCAACCGCGAGCAACTAGACCATCGCCACAACGACTTATGTTGGGAAATGTTCAATCATGCATCCAATGTAAACCCTCTCACCTTCGACGGCGAAATGGATTCGATTTCTGTGCGGCTCGAGCTTGGTGTGCCATTCACAAAGTACGTGTTCGCCCGCAAATTCAAACCTTCGGCGATTCATCGCAGCCACATTTCTGTGCGTGCGGGGCCCCTCAGGAGAGCACTCCACCTTCGCGCGGCTCGCCATCTCGACAATCCGTTCGTGATTCTGGGAGCGAATACGCCACACCTCGGGCGCGTGATCCGAGAGGGCCGCGAGGTGCCTCAATACATCAGGCAGCAGATTAAGGTAGCTCCCTACCAAGCGATCGAACTGCCCAAAGAACCCCGCGGCAAAGACGCAATTTGGAAACATCGATTTTGCCAGGGAAGCGACCTGACTCTCCGTGAACTTATCGTCGCAAGCCACCCGCCTCCAGTAGACGCTAATATCTGCAACCGCTGATATCACGTCAACATCTACGGGGTCTGCTTCCTCAGGTAAGCGGAGCCAAACAATACCGGAGCGCTGTGACGCAGGCGTGGACAAAGCACCAAGACGACCACCATTTGCACGCACCAATCCGCACAGAGCGAGCGACGGCGCCATCGACAGGTCGACACCATCGCAACTCAGGTTCATCAGAGGGGCCACTTCTGCAGTTTCGTCCCAGTCGGGCAGTCGATCGAGGCTGGCACCCACAAGCAGACCGAGGTCCCTATCGATGTAACCCTCGCTGAACAGCAGATCTGCCAGGATCTGATCGCCCACACTCGGAATCTGCCAAATTGCACTCCACTTCGCCACCGGTTGTTCGACTGCATCGAGAAGCAAGCAGAAATTGGTCAGCGCGTCTTCGATATCCGACGGCCCCAATTTCGAAAACTGAAACCCGGCTTCGTCGATCACAAAGTCGATATCGAACATTAGTCGGCGCGCCTAACCTTGATCGCTCGCAAATCATAGGCGATTTGATCAAAGAACCCCTTTGGCCAGTGGTCCAAGTTGCCATTCGGTGACAGCCGAATGCGCTGCGGGCTTTCGTCGCCCAAGAACCAGATCACCGCATTATCAGCGCGTGGACCGACACCATCTACTAGCGCCCGGCGTATGCCGTTAACGACGTGATCACTGTGCGTCTCCAAAATCACCTGAACTCCGTCTGCTGCGACTATGGCAAGGAAGCGGCCGACGGCAGACTGGGCCGCGGGATGCAGGTGTGCCTCAGGGCTATCCACAGCCAAGACTCCGCCGGGCGGTGTGAGTAGTCCGGCAACAATGATCGGTAAAGCGTAGCTGATGCCAAACCCTGTATTGGTCGGCAGCATCCATTCACCATAACTATTGGCTCGTCGAATACGGAGGGCAACGGAGGGCAGCCCTGGCACGCGCGTAGCCTGCAATTGCGTTGGTCCCAGAAGCTCGCTCAACCAAGCCTCGGTCTGAGCAATGAGGGTGGTAACCTCCCCGGCCCCCCCGTGACGCCTCCCGGATGGTATCTCGGCGCGGGATTCAGTCGCGAGCACGCTCGCGACATAGCGGCCGTCCTCGCCAAACTCGAACGTTCCCGGCTTCGCGGAGCTCAGCGGCATACTTACGCGTGGTCCAACACGTTCGGCACCTAGATAGTGGTAAGCGAGGTCGGAACCGTCAAAGAACGGAGGGTGACGGGCCGGTCGGGAAGCAACGGAGACGAACGGCAACTCGCTAGACGGCCCTTCGCTACAGTCAAACTCGTAAGAGTAAGTTGAGCCATCACAACGCATGTCCAGGCAAAACGTTGACTCAGTGCTGTCGAAGTGAATCAGTTCACTGGAACTACCCAGTTCTAGTCCGGGGCTGTCGACGAGACGGACGATGGAAGCATCAGATCGTGCCGCTCGCTGCATGAGATTCAGCGCCTGCAACACTGTGCTCTTGCCGCTGCCGTTAGTTCCGGTGAGAACATTTAGTTCTCCAAGGTCTAGCGCTTGATCTCTGAACCGTTTGAAGTCGTGGAATTTGATTTGCTCGATCATTCGAGAGCACCCTTCAAAATCGCCTGGGGCTTTGCGAATCTCTCACGGACACGGCGTGCGTCAGATGTAGATGAGCTTATGGACTCGATGTATCTGTAGTCCTGTGTCATAGCTTTTCGCGCCTCCGAGACAATCTCTTCTCTCGCCACGGCGAGTGCTGCCGGGTTAGCCTCAGCGAGTGCATAGCCCCAGCTCTCCAACAACGCGCGATTGATCGGAGATAGCCTCTCGTTCCATGTCGACCACTTTCGAAAAGCATGGGCGCCAAAGAGCAACTCTGCGTTGAACATTGCCTGCTCGAAGCCGGTGAATAGCTGGTCGAGAACATTATCTGCGACGAGCTTTGGGTCGTCCAGTTGTGCGGCTGCCCAGTCAAGGAGACGCTCGAGACTGCCGAAATCCTCATAGCGATCGACGTTCCCCAAAAGCCTGAAGGCGATAAATCTCAGAGCCGCTTCCCGATCGTGCATCCGAACGTGATCGCGCAGCGTCCCATTCGTTGCTCGTTGAAACTGGTCGCTCTGAACGCACCTGCGGAGAAATGCGCGACTTCTCGGGCGGCTCATACAGTGCCGGATCTCCATGCCATTTAGCGGCTCACCGCCAGTGTTGATGCGTTTAAAAATGTCGTACTTGACTTCGTCCGGAGTCGTCGGATCGATCACATGAACGACAATTTGTGCGTTATTTAGGCGCCTCTGAAGCGCTGGCGAGAGTTCGTCGAAGATCTGCCCCTCCGAGGTGTGCAGATACTCGAGGTCTTCAAGCGCAAGATTTTGCTCGCGAACATAGGAATGAATCGTCGAGAGTCGCTGTAGCCCATCAACAACACGAAGCATGCCATCGACATCCTCGGCGAAATAGAAAGCCGGTAGCGGAATCTGAAGTAGCAGGCTCTCGATCAGTCGCGATTTTTGCCTTGCCTTCCAGACGCGGTTTCTTTGGAAGTCGGGCGCTAGTTCTAGATCTTTACTGTCGATCATGTCAAGCACGTTGCGAAGAGAGAAGCTCTTTGTTGACACGCGAATCTTCTCGGGATCCCACGGCTTAATCCCAGCTTCCAACTCATCAGGCTCCGCCTCAACCCCGACACCTTGCCCTGCAAAGGTCTCTTCAAGTACGACCAGCTCGTCACCGTCGTGACTCATGCTCACGGTCCTCCGATCATCCCTAGCGTCATCGCCCCGCTAGGGGCATGTTCTCACGGTCGCGGCCTCCAGCACATAGCGTCGCCCGCCCAATCTAGGCCCGGGACGTGAGCGACGGGGACCCCTATGGGCCGGCTCAGCGTCGCACCGGCAGTCCAGCCGATGCGACGCTGCGCACCGGGCGGGTGGGTTGCTACTCGGGTGATCGCGAGCCGCAAGACGAATGTGGGGTCGGGGAGCCAGGCTCAAGCCCACACGGGAACTTCAAGATGGCCGCAGCAAACCATCCGCTTCTGAAGAGAGTATGTGCGCCTGGGCAGATTCGAACTGCCGACACCCGCTTTAGGAGAGCGGCGACATTCCGACATTCGTGCTGGTCACGCCGTCGCGGATGGGGCCTGGGGGCCCTGTGGGGGCTGGCGGGCTGCTGCGAGGAACGCCTCGGCGCGCGCTGCGACCGTGTCGAGCTCGTCCTCGAAGAGGTGCGAGTACACGCCCAGCGTGACCGACGGGTCGGCGTGACCTGCGATCGCCTGCACCAGCATGACGGATCCACCGGCCGCGACGGCCAGGGACACCGCGGTGTGCCGGAGCTCGTGCGGCGTCATCCCGGGGCGCCCGACCGCGGCGGCCGCCGTGCGGAAGGTGCGCCGGGAGTAGTTCGCACGGTTCATCGTCGCGCCGTTGCGGCCCAGGAACAGCCGCTCCTCGGGCGCCCGGTCGGTCGCGATGACGCGCAGGTCGTCCACGAGCTCGCCGTACAGCGGGACGACGCGACGGGACGCACGGGTCTTGAGGCGGTCCTGCTCGATCTTCCGGCCGTCGACGACGACGATGGCCTCGCGCACGGTGACGCGGCGCCGCTCGAGGTCGACGTCGCCGACGCGGAGGCCGGCAGCCTCGGATACGCGCAGGCCGGTGTAGGCGAGGAACCGGGCCCACGTGCGCAGGTACGACGGGTGCGCTTCCACGAACGCGTCGACCTCACGGACCGTCATGGGTCGCATCCTCTTGGCGTCAGACGGTGGGAACACGACCCCGGCCGCAGGGTTCGCGGGGAGCCGTTTGCGGCGCACAGCGAGGGTCAGGACTCCGGAGAGCACCTGGTGGATGCGGCGCCTGGTGCCGACGGCGCCCGGCAGCTGGTTCACCCACGCCTGCACGTCTTCCTCGCGCACCATGTCGAGCGCGACGGCGCCCCACCGCGGCAGGACATGTCGGCGCAGGATCGATTCGTTCCGCGCCCGCGTGGACACCGACCACTCGGGGTGCGACGCCGTCCACTCGGCCGACATCGCGGCCACGGTGACGGCGCCGCGGTCGCGGGTGATGTACGTGCCGGAGAGCTGGTGCGTGCGCACCTGCGCGAGGTGGTCGTCAGCCGCATCCCGGGTGTCGAAGGCCCGCTTGCGACGGCGGCCGTCAGGCTCCACCCACACCGCCAGCCACCGGGACCCGCGGCCCCAACGGTCCGTGCGGACGCGCTTCCCGGTAGGGCCCGGGGCGGTCCACCTGTCTTCGACGTGGGCCACGCGCGCCTTCCAATCACTCAGTGAGTTCGATGATGACGTCCAAGCCGCTGTCCGGGTGGTACGTCCACGACGCAGAGATGTCCTCCCACGATGCCTGCTGGCGTCCGTCGAGGGCTCTTGTGGTGTCCATCTTGCGGAGGACGGAGTCGGGGGTCTTGAGGGCGACGAGGACGCACACGACCTCCTCGAGCTTCCCGTTCTTGTAGCCGCTATCGAGTGCGATGGACCTGCCCTGGTCCCCCACTGAGCCGTTCGCCCCGCAGGACCTCGATGCTGAAGCGAGAGGGCTCTCCACGTAGTAGCCGACCGACTCTCCGGGCATCGCCTCGGTGGCGCTCGAGATCCTCGCGGTCACGAGCCACTCGTCGCTCAGGCCGCTGTCGCCAGCCCGGTTCCTTGGATCCGGCACGAGACCGACCTCGGTGAGTGCGTCGGCCGCCGCGCCAGCCGTCATGCCGATCACGTCGGGCACCGCGACGGCTTCTGGGGGGGCTGGCTGCGCCATGCGCGCGCCGACCACTGCTGCTGCGCCTAGGACCAGTGCTGCGCCTACCGCTACCGCTGCGATGCGTCCGCGGCTCCAGCGTCGACGGTTGCTGCTCGCGGCATCGGGCGCCTGCGGTTCTGGACTGCTCACGGTGTCTTCTCCCCTGCTTGACCGGTACGTCACGCATCGGCAGATCTACGGTGCGTGTTGAGGCGCAGGTCCGGACTGCGGCACCGGTGTGCCTCACCCAACAGCGCGAAGGTGCTTGCGTCGGATCACGCCGACCTCCTTGAGGTACGAGGCCCGCCAGAGCGCGATGTGCTTGGCCTGGACGTTGAGCTCGCGGGCGAGGGCGGAGTCGCGGCACCCGACGAGCGCCTCGGCCTCCGCGAGAGCTTCGGGGCTGATGAGCAGCCGAGCGGCGTACGTGTCGGCCTCGCGCTCGTCGCGGTCACGGTCGTGACGGGTCGTCCAGTCGTGCCCGTGGACGTGGTGTCCACACTCGTGGGCCAGGGTGATCCGCTGCGTTGCGACGGTCCGGCGGTCGTTGATGACGACCAGGCCGCTGCTGTGGATCTCCCCGTTCCTCACCCTGCCGAGGTCACGGAACTGCACGCGCAGGCCGAGGCCGGCGGCGTGGTTCAGAAGATCGTCCACGTCCCTCCCTACGGCTGCTCCTCGTGCGCTTCCATCTCCCGGTCGACTGTCTCGTCGTCGGAAGCGGCCAGTGTGTAGTCGGCCACTGACACCGGTCCAGCCTCGGCAGGGCGGGAACCCTTGGTGGGGGCGGGCTGCTGTCCATTGCCCACCAACTCCTCTCGATCTCGGCGGAGGCGCTCCGAGAGAAGGGCGATGAGCATCTCATCGTCCGGCGACTCGTTGCGCATGACCGTGACCGGCAGATGGTGTGCGTCGATCACACCTGCGGCAACGAGCGCCTCACCGACAGATGCCTCGTAGTGCACGGCGAACCTCACAGCGACATCGGCGGTCGCCCGCTCAATCTCGCCCTTCGCCCATCGAGACACGGTCGGCTGGCTGACGCCCGCCGCCTCAGCGATCTCTTTCTGCGACGCCGATCCGGCGACCGACCTCACGTACTGCCACCACCTGGTCACTGGCTGCACCTTGGCAGACACGTCGGGGCCTCCGGATCGGACGAAGAGGACTTGCGTACGCGCAAGCATGATCGGCACCAAGTTACACCGCTCGCGTTTCTGCTGGTCAGGCGGCGTTCTCGTGACCTTTTCGCACCACGTTATCGAATCGTTACCATCCGATCTTGCGTCAACGTATGCTCCCGGGTAAGTTGACTTACGTCGCCGCAAGACACCAGGTCAGCGGCATATCAGAGGGGGCGACGCCGTGATGGCGACTCTTCGACTCCGGCGGGAGCAGCTCGTGAAGCTCCGCACACTCGCGGGGATCACGACCGACGACGCGCTCGCGCGGCGGATGGGGATGGACCCGGCGACGGTGTCGCGGGTGCTGCGCGGCAAGCAGACGCCCGGGCCGCGCTTCATCGCAGCCCTCGTGGCCTGCTTCCCCGGCTGGGACCTCGACGACCTGTTCGAGGTTGTCCCGGCTGATGACGCGGCGTGATGCGACACCTCTCCGTCGTCCGCGACGTCACCCCGGACCCCGCCCCTGAGCCCGAGCCACCCGCCCCGGTCGCGGCAGCCGTCCCGACCTACTACCTGCGCCTCGCGGCGTGACGAGGAGAGCACCGATGAGCACCGACCTGATCCAGCACGCGTTCCACGGCCAGGCCGTGCGCGTCATCACCGACGAGCACGGCGAGCCCTGGTTCGTCGCCAAGGACGTGTGCAACGTCCTCGGCATCGGCAACACCTCGATGGCGCTCAGTCGACTCGACGACGACGAGAAGGGGGTCAGCCTGGCTGATACCCCCGGCGGGCGGCAGTCCGTGAGTATCGTGAACGAGCCCGGCCTCTACGCCCTGATCCTGCGGAGCGACAAGCCCGGTGCCCGCGAGTTCAAGCGCTGGGTGACGCACGAGCTGCTGCCGGAGATCCGCCGCACCGGGTCGTACGGTCTGCCGAAGGACTACCCGACGGCGCTGCGGGCGCTGGCTGCGGAGGTCGAGTCCCGGGCCGCGCTCGAGGCGAAGGTGGAGGCCGACGCACCGAAGGTCCTGTTCGCGGACGCGGTCGCGACGTCGCACACCGACATCCTCGTGGGGGACCTCGCGAAGATCCTCAAGGGCAACGGCGTCGACGTCGGTGCGGTCCGCCTGTTCGCGTGGCTGCGGCGCGACGGGTACCTGATCCGCCGCGAGGGCACGGACCACAACATGCCGACGCAGCGCTCGATGAACCTCGGCCTGTTCCGCATCAAGGAGACCGCGGTCACGCACTCCGACGGGCGGGTCTCGATCTCGAAGACGCCGAAGGTCACCGGCAAGGGGCAGTCGTACTTTGTGAACCGGTACGCCGGAGAGATGCGAGGTGCCGCGTGAGCGCGCTCCTGGAACAGCGGACGAGCGCGCGCGCCGAGGCTGAGCCGGCAGCCGTGGTCGTTCTGCACTACCTGCGCAAGGACGACATCACCCGAGGGATCGTTCTTGGTGCACCAGCGACGGCCCTGTGCGGCAACTTCGCGACTCCTGTCGCCCCCGGAGCAGCCGGTGACGGACCGTCTGTTCAGGTCGTGTGCCCGGAGTGCGAGCGCCGCTTCTCGATGCTGCTCTAGTCAACGACTCCCAGAGGGGCCCTCGTCAGCGAGTGGGCCCCTCTGCCTGTCGCGCCAAGTCGTACGTGGCGACGGCCGTGTCGTTCGCAGCAAGGCCGTCGATGCCATAGGGATCAGCGGGCCGCACCCGAGAGGCGAGTTCCGCGATCAGTTGCTCGGTGGGGAACGCGCTCAAGGGAGACCGGTTCCGCAGGGTGACCTCGAGGGATCTGGCGGCGTCTGCGCGGTCGACGTCGCGCAGTTCGTCGGGGGTGATGCCGAGGACGAGGGCGACGCGGGCGAGCACTTCGGGCTCGGCCCGGTAGGTCGTGATCTCGCCGGAGTTCCGGTACCGCAGGCCGCGGGTGATGTTGCGCCAGGTGCCGTAGGAGACGCCTGCCTGATGTGCCGCCGCCTGCGAGGTGATCTTGGGGCTCCGGTTCCGCTGGTGACGCTTCACCAGGTCAGCCTCGGGTGCCGGGCGCGGTGTCGATGTGGCCACGGGGCGAGCCTACGATGCTGAATCAGATTCGCGATACAGCAAGGGTCCCGATCGGGGGAACCGGAAGCCTTTACTACCTGCTGTAGCGTCACCTGCTGTTACAGTGGTTTGCATGACGAGAAGCCACTCCTCACCTGCCCTACTGGGCGTGCGCGACGTCGCCGAGATGCTCGGCATCCACCCCGAGACCGTCCGCGAGATGGCCCGCCGCAAGCAGATCCGGGCGATCAAGTTCGGCGGCCGGACCTCGCCCTACCGGTTCCGCCCGGCCGCGGTCGACGAGCTCATCGCCAAGCGCGAGGCCGCCACCAACCGACTCGCTTCCTGAACTGGTAGCGCGAACTCGCGCTACACCTGAACGGAGAGACCACATGCAGACGACCTGGCACCCACAGGACCCGCCCGCGCCGGGCGCCCGGCGCGACCCGTGGGCCGACGACCCCGACCGCACGACCCGCCGCGAGGCGACCCGATGACCGCCGTCGCCGAGTCCGCGCGCACCGACGACACCCTGCGCGAGGGGATCATCGACCTCCTAGTCGAGGAGCGGTCCGCGCACTACGAGCCGGAGTCGGGGTACTACCGGGTCGACGCCGACGAGTTCGAGCGCCTCATCGAGGTCGTCATCACGGCGACCACAGAGCGCGTCGCCGAGGAGATCGAGGGCCGCCGGGACGGACTCGACCTCGTCGGGACCACGGCGTCCGCGGTCCGCGGCGCCCTCACGGACGCCGCCGCTGCGGCCCGAGCGCTGGGCGCTCTCGAGGCACCCGCGCGGCTGGCCTGGCCGCAGGTGGAGTGGGCGCTGTGCTACTGCACCGACCGCCGCCACGAGTACCCCGACCGGGAGACGTGGAAGCCAGACCGGATGACCGCGCTGCGCGACGAGATCTACTACTCGGCCGACCTGCCGCACCACCTCGTCAGCAAGGCCACCGCGATCCGACAGGCCGACGCGTGAGCGCCGCCGCCCTTGAGCCCGGGTCGGACGAGTGGCTCAAGGTCATCACCGCGTCGAAGGTCGCCGCGATCCTCGGGGTGTCCCCGTGGGACTCCCCCCGGTCGCTGTACCACTCGATGCGCGGCGAGCTGCCGCGCGAGGCGACGACGGACGAGCAGTCCCGCGGCCACTATCTCGAGCCGGCGATCATCGCGTGGTGGCGTGACCGGCACCCCGAGTACACGACCGTCACGCGGGCGCACCTCGCGCTGCGCGACGAGTTGCCGTGGAGCGCCGCGAACCTCGACGCGCTCGCCGAGGGCCCTGACGTGGAGCCCGCCGTCGTCGAGGCGAAGTCGGCCGCGAACGAGTGGGAGTGGGGTCGCGAGGGAACCGACGAGGTCCCCGCCTACTACGCCGCCCAGGCGATGTGGGCGATGCACCTGTCCGGGACCCGGCGCACCTACATGCCGGTCATCACCGCGCACCTCGAGTTCCGCGAGTACGTCATCGAGTACGACTCGGATCTCGCGACGGACATCGAGCAGGCGTGCTACCGGTTCTGGTGCGACGTCATGGACGGCACCGCCCCGGACCTGGACGGGCACGTCGCGACGTTCGAGTCCGTGCGGCGCCTGCACCCGCAGATCGACCAGGGCTCGAGCGTCGAGCTCCTGCCGGAGGTCGCCCGGGAGTTCGTCGAGGCGACCGCGGCCCGCAAGGACGCCGAGGCGCGCGAGCGCCGCGCCCGGGCGGCCGTCACCGACGCGATGGGGTCGTTTCACCGCGCGGTCTGCGGTGAGCAGGTCATCGCCCAGCGGCAGCGGACGTCGGCGGGCACGCCGGCGCTGTACGCCGCCCGCAGGCCCGTCGACCTCGACGCCCTTCCCCCCGTCATCGAGAGGACCCACGCAGCATGAGCACCGACATCACCACGCACGGGCAGACCCCGAGCACGGCACTGACCATCGCGGACGACCAGTCCTCGTTCAACCACCAGCAGGTCGCAGCGCTGCAGCACCTCGGCGTCCAGGGGGCGTCCGACGGGGACCTCGCGGTCTTCTTCCACGTCGTGAAGCGCACGGGCCTGGACCCGTTCGCGCGGCAGATCTACATGATCGGCCGCTGGTCGCGGGAGGGCACGAAGTACACGATCCAGACGGGGATCGACGGGTACCGGCTCATCGGCCGCCGGGCCGCGGACGCCCGCCGCGAGACGATCAGCGTGTCGGCCCCGGAGTGGTGCACCGAGGAAGGCCAGTGGCGCCCGGTGTGGCGCTCGGCTTGGGGCTGGCCGGTGGCGGCACGGGTCACGATCCACCGCGGGCAGTCGCCGTTCACCGCGGTCGCCCTGTTCGACGAGTACAAGCAGACGAAGCGCGACGGCGGCCTCACGCAGATGTGGGAGCAGCGTCCGGCCGGGCAGATCGCGAAGTGCGCGGAGGCCCTGGCGTGGCGGCAGGCGTTCCCGCAGGACCTCGCGGGCATCTACGTCGACGAGGAGATGCAGCAGGCCGACCACACGCCGGACCCGACCCCGGAGCCGTCATCCCGGTCGGGCGTGTCACGCCTGCGGGCCGCGGTCCCCGCCCAGGACAGCGAGCAGCAGACGCCGGCCCCCGAGCCGCCGCCTGAGGACGTGCAGGACGCGGAGGTCATCGACGTCCCGGAGGGCATCACGGCGGCGCAGCTCAAGCGGGTCGGGTCGCTCATGACCGAAGCCGGGTTCGACCGGCTTGCCGCGCGGAAGTTCGTTGCGGGTGTCGTGGGTCGGGAGGTCGCGGCGCGCACGGACCTGATGAGCGACGAGGCGGACCGGGTGATCGCGGCGCTCGAGGCCGAGATGCAGCCGGCGGAGCAGGTCGCGGGGCAGACGTCGTGAGCACCTACAGCGAGCAGACGATCCCCGCGCGCCCGTGGGAGGGCGCGTCGTGGTGGGACGGCCCGCTCGTCGGCTTCGACCTCGAGACGACGGGCCCGGAGCCGGACGAGGCGCGGATCGTGACCGCGTGCGTGGTCGTCGACGTGCCGGGTGAGGCACCGGTCGTGGCGACGTGGCTCGTCGACCCGGGCGTCGAGATCCCCGAGGGTGCGACCGCTGTCCACGGGGTGACGACCGAGCACGCGCGCGAGCACGGCCAGCCCGCCCGGGCTGCCGTCGCGCGGATCCTCGAGGTGCTGCGCGCGCAGGCGCACCCGCTGGTGGCGTTCAACGCGTCCTTCGACTTCACGGTCCTCGACCGGGAGGCCCGCCGTCACGGTCAGGCGCCGCTCGCCCCGGAGCCGGTGATCGACCCGTTCGTGCTGGACAAGCAGGCGGACCGGTACCGGCGTGGGAAGCGGACGCTGACGGCGTGCGCCGAGCACTACGGCGTCGAGCTCGTCGACGCGCACAGCGCTGACGCGGACGCGCTGGCCGCGGTGCAGGTGGCGCGCGCGATCGGCCGCGAGCACAGGCCGCCGGCCGACGCCCACCACCTGCACGCCGGGCAGGTCCACTGGCGCCGGGAGCAGTGCGAGTCGCTGCAGGACTACCTGCGACGCACGAAGGACCAGCACGCCGTCGTCGACGCGTCCTGGCCGGTGCGCCCGTTCGAGGAGGACGCTGCGTGAGCTCACCAACCACGGCCGCCGCGGTCGCTGGCCTGTGCCGGGACCTGGACGTGAAGGTCCGCGAGTACGACGGGCTGACCACGCGGCGCGCGGGCGCGGAGGTCGACTTCAAGGCCGCCCGCGCGCGCCGCATCATGCGCGCCCGATCCGAGGGCGCGAAGTCGATCGCGGAGGCGGAGACGATCGCGGCCGCCGACGAGGGCCTCGAGGTCCTGTGGCGCGAGTACCTGCTCGCGGACGCCCTCGTGGACGCCGCGCAGAAGTCGATCCTGGCGCTGCGGGACCGCATCGGCTTCGGCCGGTCGGTGATCGCGAACGAGCGCGCCGCGGACACCCTGCACGGCCACGGCGTCGGGGGTGCGGCGTGAGCGCCGGCGGGTTCTCCCCTGTGACGGTCCGCTCGATCCTCGAGCGCGACGGGGAGGCGTGCGCGCGCTGTGGCCGGGCGATCCGTGTCGATGACCGCGGTTGGGGCTGGTCGGTGCAGCACCGGCGTCCGCGCGGCATGGGCGGTACGCGCGCAGCGGTCGCGTCGTCGCCGGTGAACGGGGTCGTGCTGTGCGGCTCCGGGACGACCGGCTGCCACGGGCATGTCGAAGCGCATCGCGAGGAGGCACGCCTGCACGGGTGGCTGGTGCCCCAGTGGCGCGAGCCCGGGGACGTTCCGGTGCGCCACCACGCGCGCGGGTGGTCGTGGATCACTGAGGGCGGGTACCGGGCCCTGTCGGAGCCCGAGCTGTGGCTGCTGGCCGGGCAGTGGTTGGACGACGAGATGACGTCTCGTGGGCTGTCCCACGAGGACGAGGAGGTGGTTCGGCTGTCGCGTGCGGCGGCGGACCTGTTCGGGGTGAAGGCTCGGCCTCTCACCGTTCGGTAGCGCGAATTCGCGCTACAGTCGCTTGGGGCGTACGCCCCGGTTCCTTCGCCCGGCGGCGGGCACTCCGACCAAGAAGCCACCGCCGCCGGGCCCTCACCACAGGAGAGGACTCGCGCCATGAGCGAGAGCACCAAGACCGTACTGCCCGACGTTCGACCAGGGCAGGTGTGGGCCGACAACGACCCGCGCATCCCCCTCAGCGACCAGCGGTTCCTGCTCGTCGAGGACGTGACCGACCTCGGCGGCGGCCCGCGCGCCCGGGTCCGACGCGTCGTCCAGCTCGACACCGGCCAGTGGGCGCCGCACCCGCGGTCGGCGACGACGTCGATCGCGGTCCGCCGCTTCCGTCCGAACAGCACCGGGTACCGCCTCGTGCAGGACGAGGCGAGGTGGACCTGATGACCGCCACGACCGAGCACCTGCGGCCGTACCACTACCCGAGCGTCTACGACGCCTTCCTCAACGAGGTCGCCGAGCACGAGCTCACGGTCCTGCACGAGGACGGCCACTACCGGCACCTGCGGTTCCAGCGGCCCGGCACGGGCATGTGGCACTGGGACCTCATCACCTGGCCCTGGTCACTCGCCATCCGCGGTGACATCGGCGAGGGGTTCATCTTCACGCGCGAGCTGGACATGCTCACGTTCTTCGACCACGGGCAGCCCGCCGGCTGGATCAACGCCTCGTACTGGGCCCAGAAGCTCGACCGTGGATCACGCAGCGTCCGGGAGTTCTGCCGCGAGCGGTTCGCTGCATGGCTCAAGGACGAGGGGATCGACGCCAGCCTGGCCGCAGACGTCGAGTCGCTCCACGAGGCGACCGAAGCGCTCCTCGACGCTGGGCACGACTGGGACTCCGACGACGTGCAGGCCTGGGAGGACTACGAGTACCACTTCCTCGTCGCGCTGCACGCGATCCTCTGGGGCGCGAAGCGGTACCACGCGGCGAAGGCGGCAGACCGATGAGCCCCCGCGCCCCGAAGCCCACCCGCACGTACCGGTCCCACCGGCGCGCCCGGGGCCTGGCCCTGTGGTTCCTGCGGGCCATGACCCTGCTCGTCGCGTTCGGGATCGGGCTCGCGTTCACGGCCGCGACCGCGCGCGCCGGGTCCGACTCCCCCACCCCGTACGTCGTCGACACCTCGGGCGTGACCCTGCCCGCGGGCGAGACGTTCCATGCGCACGGGCACGTCAACGTCCGCACCGCCGACGGCCGCACGTTCGGGGTGCACCTCGACCCGAACAACGGGCACCCCGGCGCCACGTGGATCGGCGCCACGTCGATCCCGTGGACCGCGCTCGGCATCCCCACCACCGCGTGCGTCACGTGGGTCCAGATCTCCACCCACGACGAGCACTACGGCGAGGGCGGACAGCCCCCGGTGTGCCTCACCCGACCAACCCAGGAGCCCACGTGGACGCCGACGCCCGACCCGACCCCGACGACCTCCCCGACGGCGTCACCCAGCCCGTCCTCGAGCTCGACCCCCACTCCGGCGACCGCGACGCCGACGCCCGAGCCCAGCGGCGAGCCGACCAGCACGCCGACGCCCGCCGCTCCGCCCGCGCCCGAGCGGCCCTCGACGCCTCCCACCGCCCCGTCGTCGTCCCCCTCGACCGGTTCGGCCCCGCCGCCTACCTCTGAGCGCGCTGAGGTCTCCGCCGCCGGACTCGACGACGACGGCCACCCGCTCTACGAGCTCGACAGCCGCGACGCCCTCGCCGCCACCGGGATCGACCCGTTCTGGACCGTGATCGCTGCGGCCGCATCTATCGGCGTGGGCTGGCAGATCCGCCGCCTCGTCCGCGACAACCGAGGAGGGCAGCGATGAGCGCCAACCTGACCGTCACCGACCTCTTCGCGGGCGCCGGCGGCTCGTCGACCGGCATGGCCTCCGTCCCGGGCATCGAGGTCGTCATCGCCGCGAACCACTGGAAGCTCGCCTGCGAGGTCCACAACCAGAACCACCCGGACACCGACCACGCCGCCGTCGACCTCCACCAGGAGGACCCCCGGTTCTTCCCCCGTACGGACATCCTGTGGGCGTCGCCGGAGTGCACGAAGTGGTCGCAGGCGAACGGCAAGGCGCGCCCCGCGATCGAGGAGGGCCTGTTCGAGGACCCGCTGTCCGACGACGCCGCGACCCGCAGCCGCCTGCTGATGTTCGACGTGCTCCGCTTCGCCGAGCACCACCGGTACCGGGCGATGATCATCGAGAACGTCGTCGACATCGCCACGCAGGCGAAGTACCGGCTGGCGTGGCACGAGTGGCGCCGGCAGCTGCGGGCGCTCGGGTACCGGTTCCGGGTCGTGTCGCTGAACAGCATGCACGCGAGCGTCCTGGGCGCCCCGGCGCCGCAGTCCCGCGACCGGATCTACATCGTGTGCTGGCGCGAGGGCGAGCGGGCGCCGGACCTCGACCGGGCGCTGCGCCCGCGCGCGTACTGCTCGAGGTGCGACCGCATCATCGAGGCGAACCAGGCGTGGAAGAACGGCCGGGAGGTCGGCAAGTACCGGGCGCAGTACGTGTACGTGCACGGTGCGTGTGGGACGGTCGTCGAGCCGGACTGGCTGCCGGCGGCCGCGGCGATCGACTGGTCGATCGCGGGCGAGCGCGTCGGGGACCGCAGCAAGCCGCTGGCGGACAAGACGCGTCTGCGGATCGCGGCCGGCATCGCCCGGTACTGGGGACCGGTTCACCTCGAGGCAGCGGGGAACACCTTCGACGCGGCGAACCCGAAGCACCCGCAGCACGCTGACCCGAACGCGTACTACCGCTCGTGGTCGACGCGCGAGTACCTGCGGGCGCTGACGACCGACGCCACGAAGGCACTGGCGACGCCGCCGTTCATCGCCGAGATGTACGGCACGTCGACGGCGCGGCCGGTCACCGACCCCGCCGGGACGTTCACGGCGGGCGGGAACCACCACGGCCTCGTCACCCCGTGCGGCGGGACGTGGAACGACGACGCTCGCCCGACCGACGAGCCGCTGCGGACCCTCACGACGAGGGACGCCTACGGGGTCGCCACCCTCCCGTTCGTCATGACGAACCAGCGGGAGAACCGCCCGCGCCTCACGTCCGAGCCCATGCCTACGTTCACCACCGCGACCGGCGGCGGGCACGGCCTCATCGAGGCCGACATGGACGCGCTCGTGCACCGGAACAACAGCGGCGGCGCCGAGATGACCACCCCGGTCTTCGAGGAGCTCCGCACCCTGACGACCGCCGGGCACCAGGCGCTCCTGCAGTCCGGGCGCCCCCGGCTGTCGCCCGCCGACCTGCGCGAGGCGCTCGACATGGTCGACGACGTCCTGTTCCGGATGTTCAGGCCGCACGAGGTGGCTGCGGGCATGGCGTTCCCGGCGGACTACCGGTGGGACGCGATCGACCCGGAGAAGGGGCGTCCCGCGTCGAACGCGGACGTCACGAAGATGGCCGGCAACGCGGTCACCCCGCCGGCCGCGCGCGACCTCATCGCGACGGTCGCCGCCGCAATCACCGGGGAGGTGGCGGCGTGACGTGCGAGACCTGCGGTCGGGTCGTGGCCGGTGCGACGCCGGCGCGCGCGGCGGCGAACCTGCGGGCGCACGAGCGCGTCCACGCGCCGGACCACGTGTCGAACTGCGGCAGCCGGCCCGGGTTCGTCTCGCACCACGCCCGCGGGGAGGAGCCGTGCGACCCGTGCAAGAAGGCCGCGCACGAGTACCACCGTGCGTACTACCACGAGGCCCGGAAGCACGTGGAGGGCGTCCCGCACGTCGACGCTCGCCGAGTCGTGCGGCACGTACGTGAGCTGCAGCGCCGCGGGATGGGCGCGAAGCGGATCGCAGCGCGCGCCGGGGTCTCGGTGTCGACGGTCCAGACGGTCGAGCAGCGGCGGCACGGGATCCGCCCGGAGACGGCACGGCGGCTGCTGGCCGTGACGTTCGATCCCGGGTGGCGTCCCGCGGAGCCGGTGGCGCGCCGGGTGCGCGCGCTGGCAGCGATCGGGTGGCCGGCCCGTGACGTCGCGTCACGCGCCGGGGTGTCGATCGCGGTCGTGGCGGACCTCACGGCGGGGCGTTCGACGCGTGTGGAGTCCCGGTCGGACGACTCGCTGCGGGCCGTGTACGAGGCGCTGTCGATGACCCCGGGGCCGTCGGAGCAGGTGCGGAAGGTCGCGGCCCGCAAGGGATGGGTGCCGCCGCTGGCGTGGGACGACATCGACACCGACCCTGCCCCGGCCGCGGCTTCCGACGAGCGCGTGACGGTCGTCGAGGAGGCCGAGTTCCTCGCCTCGGCCGGGGTCGGGTTCACCGAGGCCGCGACCCGGCTCGGGACCACCCCGTCCGCGCTGGACAAGCTCCTGCGCTACCACCACCAGACCGACCTGCTGCACCGCATGCGCGGCAACGAGAGAGGGGCAGCAGCGTGAGCAGCATCGCGTGCGCACCCGAGAACGACCCGCCGATCGACCTGGTAACCGTCGGTGACGGCGCCCCGCAGGACCGGATCGACGAGGCCCGCGCCGTGTGCCTGGCGTGCCCTGCGCTGATGCGCTGCTCACCGCTGGTGAAGCGCATGGACGTCGCCGGCGTGGCCGCGGGCCTGACCCGCGGCGAGCGGCTGGCGTGGCAGGAGCGGCACGGGGTGCACCCGGAGTCGACGTCCCTGCTGGACGTGACCCCGGCCCGGCAGATCACCGCGGCGATGCTCGACGACCTGCCGGCGTCCGGCGGAGGGGAGATCCACCCGCGGGTCCGGGACCTGGTCCTGCGGATGACGAAGGCAGGCATGTCGGCGGACCAGATCGTCGACCGCCTCGGCCGGGAGGACATCACCCACCGGACCGTGAACTACCTGCGACGCACGTACATGAAGGGGTGGGCCCGTGTCTCCGACATCGCCTGACGGGATCAGGCTCCTGCCGTTGAGGTCGATCCGACCACACCCGGCGAACCCGCGGATGGACCTCGGTGACCTCGCCGACCTGACCGCGGACATCCGGGACAACGGGCTCATCGAGCCGCTCGTCGTGATCCCTGGGTCGTACGGCCGCGGGCACGGCCTGTGCGGGGACTGCGACCAGGACGTGCCCCGCCACGGCTCCGGCGTCCTGGCCGAGCACGTCGTCGACGGACGACCATGCGCGGGCGGCGCGGAGCCCGCGGCGGACGACTGGTACGTCGTCGCCGGGCACCGCCGCCGCCAGGCGTCCCTCGACGCCGGCGTGCACGACGTGCCGTGCGTGACGCGGTACGACCTGCGGACCCGCGCCGACGTCATCGCGCTCATGCTCCGCGAGAACTCCCACCGGCGGGACCTGACCCCGCTGGAGGAGGCGCAGGGGTTCCACCAGCTCACGCTCGAGGGACTCACGGCGACGCGCATCGCGCAGCAGGTGAAGAGGTCGAAGAAGACCGTCGACCGGCGTCTCGCGCTCATGGGCCTCGACGAGCGGGCGCGCCGCAAGCTCGCCCGCGGGCAGATGACCCTCGGGGACGCCGAGGCGATGCTCGACCTCCCGCCCGAGAAGGCCGACCGTGTCCTGCGGTCGGTCGGGACGACAGCGTTCCGGCAGGAGGTCGCCCGGGAGCGGCTCGAGACCGACGACCGCGCCGCCCTCGCGGCCGAGCTGCGGCGGGAGTTCCTCGAGCCGTTCCTCACGGGGGCGCAGCGACCACCCCGGGCGGCCCTCCCGGGGCTGCGCCGGGAGGTCGTGACCTCCCTCGCGGAGGGCCTGCCCCGTCGGGTCGTCCGCGCGTGGCTGGACGCTCTGGGCCTCGGGGAGCCGGTCGAGGTGCACCAGGTCGACCCGGACCGTGCGCTGCTCGCTCTGGCGACCGTCGTGGCGTCGGGTGTCCCAGGGCAGTACGACCTGCTGGCGCGTCTGGACTACGAGCCGTCGCCGGTCGAGGTCGAGTTGCTGGAAGGTGCGTGATGGCCCGCTCGCACGGCCGGATCCTGACCGGCATCTGGCAGGACCCTGACTTCCTCGCGCTCGAGCCGGAGCCGCAGCGGCTCTACCTGTTCCTGCTGTCGCAGCCCGACCTGACGCAGGCGGGGTTGCTGCCGCTGCGTGCACGCCGCTGGGCGCAGAAGTACGCCGGCGGGTCCGCGGACGCGGTGCGGGCCGCTCTGGGCGTCCTGGAGGCTGCCCGGTTCGTGGTCGTCGACGACGACACCGAGGAGGTCCTCGTGCGCACGTTTGTCCGCAACGACGGCGTGTACAAGCAGCCGAAGGTGATGCTCCGCATGCGCGAGGACGCGAAGCTCATCGAGTCGGAGCGGCTGCGTGAGGCGTTCGCGGTCGAGCTGGATCGGCTGCCGCTCGACGAGTTGTCGGATGAGCCGGGCCGTGGAGGGGCGCCGTCGGTGAACGCGCAGGTCAGCGGGGTTGTGGATGCCCTTCGGGAGGACTTCGGGAACCCTTCGGGAAGGGTATCGGAAGGGTATGCGGTACCCCCCACGTGTGCGCGCGCGCGTT
Organism: Cellulomonas sp.; assembly: GCF_017744555.1. Lineage (GTDB taxonomy): Bacteria > Actinomycetota > Actinomycetes > Actinomycetales > Cellulomonadaceae > Cellulomonas. Next base: position 20,404 of record NZ_JAGIBD010000020.1, read on the forward strand.
CCCCCTACCCCCAACCCCCTACCCCCGAGACACCTACGGTGTCTCAGGACGCGCCCGCTGCCGCGGTCGCCGAGACGAAGCCGGCCCGCCCCCGGGGGACGCGCGTCCCGGAGCCGTTCCCGATCACCCCGGACATGGTCGAGTGGGCGCGCACCGAGACCCCGGGCATCGACCACCGCGCCGTCACCGAGCGGTTCGTGGACTACTGGCGTGGCGTCCCGGGCTCGAAGGGCGTGAAGCTCGACTGGCCGGCCACGTGGAGGAACTGGCTGCGCCGCGAGCACGAGCGCGCGCGACCAGTGCGCGGCGGGGGCTCGCGGCTCGACGACAACCTCGCCGTCGTCCGTGAGCTCGCCGCCGAGGAAGGCATCTTCCAGGCTCCGGTGCAGATCGGTGCGGCCCCGTGACCCCGGCTGAGGCGGGCGCGCTGCTGGCGTGGGTCTCGACGATCGACAACCGCAGGGTGACGCGGGAGGCCGCGCACGCGTGGGCCGAGGTCCTCCCGGACGTCGACGTCGGGGAGGCGAAGGCCGCGGCGACGGCGCACTTCCGTGAGCAGCCGGGGGTGTACCTGATGCCGGCGCACGTGCTCGCCGGCGTGAAGCGGGCGCGTGCGGCGCGGTTGGCAGACGCCCCGGCACCGTTGCCGGTGGCTGACCCGGACGACGTGGCCGGGTACCTCGCTGAGGTGAAGCGCCTCGCGAGTGGTGGACGTAGGCAGATCGGAGGATGACGTGAGCGGAGAGACCACGATCACGGTGGTGGGGAACCTGACCGCGGACCCGGAGCTGCGGTTCACGCCGTCGGGTGCGGCGGTCGCGAACTTCACGGTGGCGAGCACGCCGCGGACGTTCGACAAGGCGCGGAACGAGTGGGTGGACGGCGACACGCTGTTCCTCCGGTGCTCGATCTGGCGGGAGGCGGCCGAGTCCGTCGCCGAGTCCCTCACCAAGGGCATCCGCGTCATCGTGCAGGGCCGCCTCGTGCAGCGCTCGTACGAGACCCGCGAGGGCGAGAAGCGCACCGTGTACGAGCTGCAGGTCGACGAGGTCGGCCCGTCGCTGCGGTACGCGACCGCGAAGGTCACCAAGACCCAGCGGTCCGGCGGTGGTGGCGCTCCGTCGGGCGGCGCGGCCGGTGGTGACCCGTGGGCGACGCCTGCCGGCGGATACGGCGACGAGCCGCCGTTCTGATGGTCAACCGACCGAAGGCGATCACGCCGTGCGCGTGCGGATGCGGTCAGCACCCGAGGCGGTGGGACGCGCGGTACGTCGCCGGCCACCGCCCGCCCCGCCCGCTCGCTGACCGCCTCTGGTCCCGCGTCACGAAGACCGAAGCCGGGTGCTGGGAGTGGCAGGGCTTCCGCGGACCGACCGGTCACGGGCAGATCGGACGCGGCTCACGTCGCGACGGCCTCGTCGCCACGCACCGTGCCGCGTGGGAGGTCACGTACGGGCCGATCCCCGACGGCATGATCGTCCGGCATCGCTGCGACAACCCGCCGTGCTGCAACCCCGAGCACCTCGAGCTCGGTACGCAGACCCAGAACGTCGGCGACATGGTCGCTCGCGCCCGCCAGGCCCGAGGTCGCGCCCTTCCGCAGACCCGCCTCAGCGACGAGCAGGTCAGCGAGATTCGGGCCGCCGTCGCGGACGGCGAGCGTCAACGCGCCATCGCGGCGCGCTTCGGCATCACCCAGGGTCACGTGTCGGCCCTGGCCTCACGCACCTACCGGAAGGACGTGGCCTGATGGTCAACAGGAGCAAGAACCTGGGCACCCGAGCCGAGACCGCAGTCGTCCGCGCCGCTCGGCGCCTCGGGTTCCCGGGTGCCGACCGGCTCACCCTCACCGGTTCCCAGGACCGCGGGGACGTCGGGCTCTGCCCGGGCGTCATCGTGGAGGTGAAGGGCGGGGACGCCGCGCGGAGGGCGTCGGACGGGGCCATCGAGCGGTGGCTCGCGGAGACCGAGCGGGAGCGCGCGAACGCGGGCGCCGCGGTGGCGTTCCTCGTCGTGCAGCGCGCGGGCGTGGGGGCCCCGAACGCGCACCGTTGGCATGCGTTCTGGCGTCACGGGTGGATCTGCGACCTGCGCGGGTACCCGACGGAGCTGCGGGACATGGTGACGGACTCGTCGGTCGTGCGGATGTCGCTGGAGTCGGCGTTGGCGCAGGTCAGGGCGGTGGGGTACGGCTCGCCGCTGGCAGAGGCCGTGTCGTGACTGTTGTGTAGCGCGAATTCGCGCTACAGTCGCTTGCAGGCACGAACCAAGCCCCACCGACAGCCTCCGAACGCAGCGAGGCCCGGACCGCCTCCACAGCACGCCCGGGCCTCACCACTCACAGGAAGGGTCTCACGACCATGAACCACCAGACCAGCACCGACGCCGGCCCAGCCGTCGTCACCCAGACGCAGGCCGCCCGCGTGGCAGCGCGCACGGCCGAGGTCGTCGCCAGGATGCGCGCGGAGGCTGACGCCGCCGAGGCCCGCGGCGACCTCCTCGGGGCCGAGTCGCTGCGGCGGACCGCGGACTCCCGTGAGCGCGCCGGAGCCCGCGTGCGGCCCGGCGCACGGATCGCTCGCGACACCTCGGCGGTGGCGGCGTGATCGCCCGCCTGCGCGCCTGGCTCGCGTCCTGGGTGTCCGACGCCCCCGCGGGCGACACGTCCAACCTCGACGCCCTCGACGGCGTCGGGACCCGGCGCCTGCGCGACGACGCGCCCCGCGCTTGCACCGTGTGCGGGTACGACCCGGGCGACGCGGACATGCGCGTCGTCGGGCCCTGCGTGCCCGGCTACCACGAGCTCGCGCTCGTCGGGTGGCCGACGCAGGAGGAGCGCGCGGCCGGGTGGCGCCCGTCGCCCACGCAGGCCGCGATCCTGCTGTCCGAGGCCGGGGTCGCCCCGCTGCCGACGCCCGAGCAGGCGGACCGGCTGCTGGCCGCGATCCGTAACTGCCGGTCGGACGACACGGGGTTCGACGAGCACGCCGCCGACGCGCTCGCGTTCTCGAACCCGGCCGCCGAGGTCCTGTCGCTGCAGGACGAGGACTTCGCGATCGCGCGGCAGTGGGGCCTGAACCTCGCTGGCACGGCGGAGGTGGACCGATGAGTGACCTGACTGCCACCCGCACGGGGCTGATCACCCGCGCGACCCGCACGCACTACCGCCTGTCGCAGGCGACGACAACCGAGGACCACCCGACCCCGTTCGAGCACCTGGTCCTCTCCCTCGGTCGTGAGGGTGACACCTGCGTCTTCCCTGCCGACGGGCAGGGCCGGCTCTCCTCGCTCGTCGGGTTCGGGTACGGCCTGGGGATGCCCCGGTGGCTCACCGACGCAGAGATGGACGCGTACGTCGCGGCGTGCATCACCCAGCACGAGGCCGACGGGGGCGCTGGATTGCGTGTGGCGCCCGCAGACCTCAACCTCACGGGCACGGCGGAGGTAGACCGGTGACGCTCTGCCCCGAGTGCGGTCGCATCGGCGGCACCCACAAGATGGACTGCTCCCGCCGCCCCGGACGCGCGGACGTCGTGCCGTCGACGAGTTCGGCCACGGCTCCCGACATCGACCTGACCGCGGCGATCGACGCCGCCCACGCCGCAACGTGCCGTGTCCCGGACTGCACGGCCTCCTACGACGCCACCGCGATGGTGCGCGCCGCCCTCCCCCACATCGAGCGCCAGGTCCGCGAGCAGGAGCGGGAGCGGATCGCGCGGGAGATCGAGGCCCCGATGCGTCGTCACGACGCGGCACAGGTCGGGTTCTCCGCCGTCGGGGATGCCTACGCGCACGCCGCCCGCATCGCCCGGGGTGAGTCCTGATGGCCGCGCTCGAAACCCCGGACGCCCGGGCCCAGTGCCCGCACTGCTACAAGCGCGTGGCCGTGCGCAAGAACGGCACGCTGCGCCACCACACGAACGGGCGCCCCGAGTGGCCCGGGTCGCCGTTCTCCAAGGTGTGCCCCGGCACGGGTCGGGACGTCCACCTGATGCCCGAGGCGTCCACGCAGGGCGGGTGCGTGATGGCCGAGCAGCAGTTCGTCTTCGACGACCTCGCCCGGGTCATCCGGGCCCCGTACTGGGCATGCCCCTGCGGCACCCTGCTCCACCCGACCGCGGGCGCCACGGAGTCCGAGCGGCGTACCCAGCCCAGATGCGAGCAGTGCTCGGCGCACGGCCGGTCGCCCCAGATGCGGCAGGTCGTCGTGAGCATCGAGCACGAGGGGTGGGGTGCGTGATGCGCGTCCTGACTGTGCGTCAGCCGTGGGCGTGGGCGATCGTCCACGGCGGCAAGGACGTCGAGAACCGCGTGCGGCCGCTCGGCCCGTACCGCGGGCTCGTCGCGATCCACGCCGCCGTGCGCGACGCGCCCAACGCCCCGCCCACGCTCGAGATCGCCTGGCAGATGTGGTGGGGCAACGAGCAGAACAACGGCCGCGACCCCGGCGGCCAGCGCGGCCACGTCATCGGCGTCATCGACCTCGTCGGCGAGCACACCGAGCAGGACTGCGCCGGGTACTACGGCAACGACCGCTGCACGCCGTGGGCGATGGCCGGCCACCGGCACCTCGAGCTCGCGAACCCGCGCCCGCTCGCGATACCGGTCCCGGCGCGCGGGCGCCTAGGCCTGTGGCGCCCCGACGACGCGCTGTCCGCTGCGATCGAACAGCAGCTCGCACTCGTCGGCACGGAGCCGCTCGCCGTGGCGCCGCCGGCGACGTCGCCGGACTGCCAGGCGGAGAAGTGCCGGGCGTGCTCGGGCGACGCGTGGGACCACGAGCGTGACGTGCTCGTGCCGTGCGCGCACGACTGCCACGGGAGAGCGTCGTGACCGCGCGGGTGTGCCTGCGCTCGCGGCGCGCGGACGGCGAGCACGACTGGCGGTTCGACGGCGACGACCCGTACACGGTCTGCACCTGGTGCGGCCTGACGACGGAGGCCCTCACGGGGCGGGTCCTGCGCGAGGGGCTCGGTGCACCGCAGCGCGTCCGGATGACCCGGCAGCGCCCGTGGCGGGCGGACTACCCCGACGCGGTGATCGTGGCCCGCCCGTCACCGTGGGGGAACCCGGCCCGCGTCGGAGACGTCACCCCGGTCTGGCGCGAGAAGCACGGGTGGCCGTTCAAGCACACGCGCGCGACCGCGGTCGACGCGTTCCGGCTGTACGTCGACGCCGCTCCTGCTCCCTTCCGGCGCGCGATCCGTGAGCAGCTCGCGGGCCGGGACCTGGCGTGCTGGTGCCCGCTCGACGAGCCGTGCCACGCGGACGTGCTCCTTGAGCTCGCGAACGCGCGCGCCGACCGGGGCCGACCATGAGGGCGGCCGCCGAGGTCGTCCCGTACCGCGACACGTGGACCGCGGCGGGCCGACGCGACGGCGTGTACCGCCGCCTGGAGTACCCGCTGTCGACCTGCGAGGGCTGGGGACCGGACGACGCGCGCAACGCCTGCGGTGCGGAGGGCCGCACACGCTTCCGGCGCCCCGGCCGGTGGCTCCGCGACGGCCGGTACCTGTGCGGGGAGTGCAAGCGCGCGGACGAGGCGTGGCGCCGCGGCGAGACGGTCGCGGTCGAGGGACTGGACCCCGAAATCCGGGCAGCGCTCGTCGCGCACATCGAGCCCGACGGCACGCAGCGGCGGGTCCGCCACGAGGTCCTCGTCGGCGGCCTTGGCGCTGTCGAGGTCCGCATCGACGTACTCGCAGTGACCGGAGCCGACCCAGGCACGGGCGCCGGCGGGCTCCTGGAGGCGTTCGAGATCAAGTCCGACGCCGACTCCGTGGCACGCCTGCCCCGGCAGATCACCGGGTACGAGCAGGTCGCGCAGCGGTGCTGGCTCGCTGTCGGGTCGCGGCACCACGCCAAGGCCACCGCGTTGCTGCCGGCGCACTGGGGTGTCCTGGTCCACGACTCCGCGGGCCTGCGCCTCGACCGGCCCGCCGATCCGAACCCGCACGTGTCCCCGCGCCTCGCGATGAACCTCGTCGTGGGGCGGCCCGCGCTCAACGACATCGCCAAGCGCGCGGGGCACCTCGCCCGGCCAGTGTCGCGCATGTACGTGCAGGAGCTCCGCGAGCACGCCGCCGCGGTCGCGCCGCGCGAGTGGGTGCTGCAGCAGGTTGCCCGGCACGTCATCCCGCCCGCGGCACCGATGCGCCGCGCCGAGCACCACCAGTCGGCGCTCGACCTCGACACCACCAGGGAGGCATCGTGACCACGCTCATCACCCCGGCGGAGCAGGCCCGGGTCCGCATCGACGCCACCGCGCCGAAGCGCGTCGACGAGACCCGCAGCGGCGACGACGTGCACTTCACGATCCGGTACGTCCACCCCGCCGCGGCCCGCGCGGCCGCGCACGCCCTGCACGCCGCGCCCACCCCCGACGGGTGGCGGAGCACCCCCGCGTGCGGCGTGACCGTCCACATCACCACCCAGCACGAGCCCCGCCACAAGGCCACAGGCTTGTTCCGGTCCGCACAACCCGCGCCGTGGCCGACCTGAACCTCGAGGACCTCGTCGACGTCGACGCCGAACGCGCCGTCCTCGGGTCCGCCCTCCGCTCCCCCACCGCAGCCACCACCGCAGCGGGCATGCTCACCGCCGCGGACTTCTACCGCCCCACCCACGAAGCCGTGTGGGTCGCGATCACCACCCTGCGTGACGCCGGCGACCCCGTGGACACGATCACCGTCACCGACTACATGCGCGCCACCGGCACCCTCCCCGTGGAGGGCCCGGCGTTCGTGTTCGACTGCTACGAGGCCGGCCGACCAGAGGCCGTGCACGCGCACGCCCGGATCGTCGCGGACCTGTCCACCCGCCGCCGCGTCGTCCTCGCCGCCACGCGGGCCGTGCAGGTCGCCCGCGGCATGGAGGGCCCAGCCGGGGACATCGCGACCACGGCCGCGGAGCAGATGACCGCCGCCGTCCGCACGACCGTCGCCGCACCCACGATCGTCGACCAGGTACAGGCCACCCTCGACGAGCTCGAGGGCGAGGAAGCCGCGCAGTGGCAGTGGCCGTGGCTCGACCTGCGGGACCTGCTCCTCCCGCCCCGGCCGGGGCAGCTCGTGCTGTTCGGCGCCCGCCCGTCCGTCGGCAAGTCCGTCACCCTGCTGGACATCGCCCGCGACGTCGCCCTCCACCAGGGACGACCCGTGGTGCTGTTCTCGATGGAGATGTCGTCCACGGAGGTCCTGCAGCGCCTCATCGCCGCCGAGGCCCGCATCCCGCTGTCGCGCATGCAGACCCGCGACCTCGACGAGGCCGCGTGGGCGAAGATCGCCGACGTCACCGCCCGCCTCATGGCCGCGCCCTTGACGATCGTCGACTCCGCGGACGCCGCGGTCGGCGACATGCGCCGCGCCGTCCGCGAGCACCGCCCCGTCGTGCTCCTCGTGGACTACATCCAGCTCGCCCGCACCGACCCGTCGATCCGCGACCGCCGGCAGGCCCTCGAGGACATGTCCCGCAAGCTCAAGGTCCTCGCGAAGGACGAGCGCGTCACCGTCGTCGCCGCGGCGCAGCTCCGTCGACCACCCCAGGGCCGGGAGATTGACCCGCCGAGCCTGTCGGACCTCCGCGAGACCGGCGCCCTGGAGCAGGACTCCGACACCGTCGTGATGATCCACCGCGAGGACATGGAGGACCCGGAGTCCCCCCGCGCTGGTGAGGTGGACATGCTCGTGCGCAAGCAGCGCAACGGCCCCCGCGGGCGGGTGGTCCTCGCTGCGCAGCTGCACTACGCGCGGTTCGTCGACATGGCCCGCGGGTGAGTGTCACGCGCTACGCGGATTTCGTGTGACACCCCCAGGGTCATGATCCACCCATGACCCGCAAGCCCGACGGCGCCGAGCCCCGCACGACCACCGTGCACGTCCGGTTCACCCCCAAGGGGACCACCCTCCTGGACGCCGCACGAGGCACGGCCACACGCTCCCAGTACATCCGCGGCCTCGTCGCCGCGGACATCAAGGCCCGCCGCGTCCGCGCGCCCAAGGAGGGCTGACAGGCGTCGACCTGACCCGGGAAACTCCGCACGCCGGACGGCACCCCGTGCCAGCATCGGCACCATGCTCATGCAGCCCTCCTCACCGCCAGGCGACCTCTGGTCGTGGATCAACGCCAACGGGGGAGCAATCTCGACCATCGCCACGGTGGTCACGGCCCTGGTCGCTATCGGCGCCCTCCTCGCCGCCGCCCGAGATAGCCGCGAGCGTGCACGGCCATACATCACCGTCGAACTCGCGCCGGCTCCACTGAGCGGATTCAGCGCTGTGCTCAGGGTGGTCAACAGCGGACAGACAGTCGCGCGCGACGTCGTACTCAAGTTCGAGCCCGAGCTCACACCCCGAGAGCCGAAGCCCGGATCAAACGACGCGATCCGATCCGTCGCGCGTCGGTACTCGGAGCCGATCCCTAACCTGAGCCCAGGACAGGCGCTCACCAACACATGGCAGACGTGGACCGACCACGGCGTCCTGTCGAGCGCGCCCGAGCGGTGCACCGTAGCCGTCTCCTACCGCTCAGGACGGCGGGTCATCCGAGAGTCCTTCATCCTCGACACACGCACGGTCAGCAGCGAGTCCGACCCTGTGGCGTCGAACTCGGAGCTCGGCAGCATCCGCAGGGTCGCGGTCAGCCTCGAAGCAATCAAGCAGTCGATGGCCGAGCTGGCACGGCGCCCCTGAGAATGCGCGACGACCACGCACCCGTCGTGGACCTGAGCCCGGTGGAGGACGCACATGGCACGACCCGACATGTGGTCCGACGACCCCGTGAACTGCCCTAAGTGCGATACACCCCATGCACGCGAGAACGGCAAGCCCACCTGCACCAGCCACAACCGCGCCGGGAAGCCCTGCCAGAACGGCCCACTGCCCGGGCAGAAGGTGTGCCGCATGCATGGCGGCCGGTCCCCGCAGGCGCAGGCCGCGGCGGAGCGTCGTCAGGGTGAGGCTCGTGCGCGGCGCGCGTTGGAGTCGTTCGGCGCGCCGGCGGAGGGTGTCGCGGACCCCGGGTCGGTGCTGGTCGGGCTGATCGAGGTGTCGTCTGGGCTGGTGGACTTCTACCGGGAGCAGATCCGGGACCTTGAGCCGGGTGCCCTGGTGTGGGGCGTGACGAAGACGAAGACGGAGACCGCCGGGGGCATGGGCCTGACATTCGGTGGCCGTGACGTCGACGACGAGGACACGGTGGGGCTGGTCGACTTCGGGTCGGTGCCGGCGTCGGAGGTCGAGTCGAAGGCCGCGGTGTCGATGTGGCTGCGGCTGTTCAACGAGGAGCGCGACCGGCTCGCCAACCTCGCCGTCGCGGCGCTGAAGGCGGGGGTGGCTGAGCGGCAGATCCAGCTGGCGGAGCAGCAGGGCCAGGTCGTGGGGAACGTGATCCGGCAGATCCTCGACGCGCTGCTGACCGTGGTCGTGGCTCTGGTGGGTCGGATGGCCCCGGCGGAGGGGTGGCGGGACGCGTTCGTGACGGAGTGGGGTCGGGCTGTGGCTGAGGTGGTGCCGCGGCACCTGAGACTGCTGTCCGGCGCGGTGTGAGGCGAGTCGTGCGGTGGGTGGGCCAGGCGCCCCAGTACAGGAGCGCGTACCCCACAAGCCACAGCGCGCCTGCGACCAGCGGGACCCACGTCGCGGTGAAGAGACCCGTGCCGGCGGTGGCGAAGATCACGACCGCGGCCCACATCACCGAGATGCCGTTGGCGATGAGGAACGGGTTGCGGACCCTCTCGGAACTGACAGCGAGCGCCCACACCCGTTCATCGATGCTGTCCTCGAGCCGATCGCGGATGTCCCCGGGCTGGAGGGCATCGCGGATCTTGAGGTCGTCGAGGATGTCGTCACGGGCCGACCTGCGGCGGGCGACGAGCCAGCTCGCGGCGGTGATGATGACGCCGACGACGACAGCGGCAAGGGCGAGCCAGGCGTCTAGGGTCACGGCTTCATTCTGTCGCGCAGACCCGTCCCGCGAGGGTGAACGCGTGACGGAATGAGTGACACCCCCCAACGCACCATCCGGGCATGAGCGCACCCGCGATCGAGCCCATCGAGGTCGTCGACGCCGTCGAGCACCACGTGTCCGTCGAGCTCGCCGACGCGGAGAAGTACGAGAACCGGACGACCCTCGACGAGTCCGGCATCCGGTCGCTCCACGCCCTCGCCGGGACGATCTACACGCTCGGCTACGAGGCCGGCGTCCGCGCTGAGCACCGCCGCTGTCGCGCCGAGGCGCAGCGCCGCCGAGACCGCGACCGGGCCGCATTGTGAGCACCTACCTACTCGGAGTCGCCACGCTCCCCGCCGTCGCGCTCGTCGGCTGGCTCACCCTCCTCGCGGCCCACGCCGTGCGCGAGTCGTGGCGCCGGTGGCAGCCCACGTTCATCGGAGACGAGGACCGGCGCGCCCGCCACGCCGCATCGCTCGCCGTGGCCCGACGGGTGCTCGTCGTGCGCCTCCCCGGCGGCCGCGTCGTCGCGTGGCGCTCGACCATCGACCCGTCGTACTCCGGCGACCCGGCAGCGCAGGCATACGCGCACGTCCGCGACGCGCTCGACGACGCCGGACGCGACCGGCTCGTGCGGCAGGCGCGGCCGTGACCGTGACTGCGGCACCCGTGGAGTGGTGGGAGCACGCCGCCCGCATGTTCGAACCCCCGCCCCCACCCCGCTGGGCCACCCCCGGCGACCTCGCCCGGTTCCTCGACCCGCGGACCGTGCAGACGCCCGCGCTCGACGTCATCGACGCCGCACTCGTCCAGACGTTCACCACCCCCGACGCGCGCGTCATCATCTCGATGCCCCCACAGGAGGGGAAGTCCCAGCGCGCGTCCCGCCGGTTCCCCCTGTGGGGCCTTACGCAGAACCCGAACCTGCGCATCGCGATCGCGTCCTACGAAGCCGGCGTCGCCCGCCGCTGGGGCCGCGCGATCCGCGACGACATCACCACGCACGGCGCCGACCTCGGCCTCCGCGTCCGCGACGACCTGTCCGCGCAGCACGAGTGGCAGCTCGCCGGGCACGACGGCGGCGTGTTCACCGCTGGCGTCGGCGGCGCCATGACCGGACGCCCCGTGGACATGCTCATCATCGACGACCCGATCAAGGGCCGCGAGGAAGCCGACTCCCCCACCTACCGGGAACGCGCGTGGGACTGGTGGCAGGAGACCGCAGCGACCCGCCTCGCACCGGGCGCACCAGTGGTGCTCATCCTGACCCGGTGGCACGAGGACGACCTCGCGGGCCGGATCCTCGCCGCGGAGGACGGGCACCTGTGGCGGGTCGTGTCGATCCCCGCGCAGGCCGAAGACGCGAACGACCCGCTCGGCCGTGACGTCGGCGAGTACATGGTGTCCGCGCGCGGCCGCACCCGGGAGCAGTGGGAGGCGATCAAGACCCGGTCGACCGCGCGCACCTGGGCCGCGCTGTACCAGCAGCGCCCCGCGCCTGTGGAGGGCGCCGTGTGGAAGGCGCCGTGGATCGAGCTCAACCGTGCACGCACCGGCGACGTGTGGCAGAACCTCGCCCGCGTCATCGTCTCCGTCGACCCCGCCGCGAAGTCGAAGCGCACGTCGGACTACACCGGCATCGTCGTCGTCGGCCTCGACACCCAGGGGCACGGGTGGGTCCTCGACGACCGGACCCTGCGCGGCACCCCGACCGAGTGGGGCATGGCCGCGTGGGACGCGCTCCTCGACTGGAACGGCACCGAGGTCGTCGTCGAGGACAACCAGGGCGGCGAGATGGTCCTCGAGGTCATGCGCACCACGTGGGCCGCGGTGAAGGGCCGCCGCCGCGTCACCCAGCTCGCGCCGAAGGTCACCCCGGTGACGGCCCGGCAGTCGAAGCGTGTCCGCGCGGAGGCCGTCGCCGCGTACTACGAGACGGGCAGGGTTCACCACGCCGCGGACGGCACAGACCGCCTCAGCAAGCTCGAGGGGCAGATGCTCTCGTGGACGGGGGACGGGGACTCCCCGGACCGGATCGACGCGCTCACGCACGGGCTGACGGCGTTGTTCCTGCCGGCGCACTCGGGGGACGCGGTGCGTGCTCCGCAGCGGCGCTCAGCGTCCCGGTTCCGATGACCTGTCGGTAGCACTATTTCGCGCTACAGTCACTTCCGTCATGCACGCCCCCGAGAGAGGACCGCCATGCCCAGCCTGCCCACCACGCCCGCCCAGCCCCCGGACTACGCCGCCCTCATCGCCGAGGTCCGCCGCTCCGGGTGCGCCATCGAGATCGCCGGCGTCCGCATCACCCCCTGCTGCCCCCGCGTGATCTCCACGCCGACGCTGAACGACGCCGAGCCGCGCCCGATCGTGACGTCGCTCGGGGACTACGACCTGCTGCTCCACGCCGGCGGGTCGGTGACGTGGCGTGAGCCGCGGGTCTACGACCTGGCCGCTGAGGCCGATGTCCGTGAGGAGACCGAGCGATGAGCGAGACCATCGAGACACCTGAGGCGCTGGACGCCCTGCCCGTCCACAGCGTCGTGCTCGCGCACTGGCCGAGCGGCGAGCACGAGGACCACCGCATCGCCCGTGGCGGGCGGCGCGGCGGCGCGGGTTCCGGCGGCTGGACGATCGCAGACGAGGCCACGTGGGCGCGACTCCTGGACTGGGGTGCGACCCTCACGGTCCTGCACCGCCCCGACGCCCCCGCCCCGTCCGCCGAGGACCGGGGATGCGACCACGCGGAGTCCCTGTACGGGCGCTGCACTGCCTGCGGCATGACGTGGAAGCGGCAGACCCGTCAGCCCGCCCCGGTGGGCCCGGACCTGGCCGCGATCGCGACGACCCTGGGTGCGACGACGGGCTGGTCCCGCGACGACGCGCTCGCGGTCCTGCGCGAGCTCGCCGCCCGTCAGCCCGAGACGACGACCAACGCCGCCACGGTGCGCAGGCAGGCCCTCGACGACGCCCTCTCGGCTGTCGCTCGCGTCGAGCCGTACAGCGAGGCGCACGGTGATGCCCTCACCCAGGCGGAGGACAGCATCCGCGCCCTGATCGAGGAGGGGGCCCGCCGTGGCTGACGACCTGGACCCGGCCGCCGTCGAGCGGGCCACCGTAGCCTTCGTGCGCTCGATGAGCGCTGCGGGGTTCGTGATGCCCGGCGCGTCCGCACGCCCGCACGCCCGCGCCGCTCTCGCCGCTGCCCGCGCTGGGGAGGCGGAGCCCGTACTGGACGGGCAGTGCGGCAACACGATGGTCGTCCGCTGCTGGGCGTGGTGCGGTCGTGCACCGGGCCACGAGGGCGAGTGCGAGGTCGGCGGCGTCACGGCTCGCGTGCACGGCGCTCCGGCCGCTACCGCCCAGCGCGGCGGGGAGGCGGTGGGCCGGGAGGCGGAGGGTGCGATCCCCGACGACTTGCTCGCACGTCCGCTAGTGCAGGCCCTCCTCGCCGCCCGGGGTGACGCCCCGGTGCGGTCCGTGAGCGCGGAGCAGCGGCTTGCCCTGGCTCGCGTTTTCGCGGCGGCGCGGTCCGGGGCCGAGCACGTCGCGTTCTACGAGGCGCAGGGCGATGGCTCGCCGATGTGGAGGCAGGCGCTCGCGGAGGCCGACGCGGGCCTCACCGCCCTGAGGATCGAGGTGACCCCGTGACCGGGCAGCCGAGCGCGGTTGACATGTGGCGCGTGGCCTCAGCACTCGGGCGCAGGGGGCTAGCCGATCTTGTCGTGCCCGAGGTCGAGCCAGGTGTGCTCGGGGAGCCGTATTGGCGCATCCAGGGGACGCCTCCGGTCGCGGAGGTGTTCGACGCCCTCGCCGCTGCGGGTCTGCTCACCACCCCGGAGCGGCTGGCGCAGGAGCGGGCGGCGGCGCTGGGCGAGGCGGCGGACGAGGTGGACCTGGATCCGGCGATCACAGGCGGGCTCTCAGAGCACCACAACGCCGAGGCGGCTGCCGAGACGTGGCTCCGCGCTCGTGCTGAGGCCGAGCGGGCGGGAGGTGGGGCGTGAGCGGGGAGCGGAACCGCCCTCGAGCCCACCGCCGGCGTGGGATCGTGGCGCCATGAGTCAGGGGCGCAGTGGATGCGGATGCTTCGGCGTCGTCGTGGGGGTTCTCTTCACGCTGTGGCTGGCGTCGCAGATCTTCGGCATCGGGAAGGGCCCGTGCGACGAGGCCAGAGACGCCGCTGCGATCGCAAGGGGCTCCACTGGGCATGACCGGCTCGTCGCGAGCATGCAGGCGGAGGTCAAGCAGGCGGAGTGCGACGCGCAGAAGTGAGGGCTCGCACCGGGGTCGGGTCGCATCGTCGACCCGGCCCTGCTGCGTCTCAGCCCGCGACGAGCTGGTGTGCGCGCTGGTGCGACACTCCGAGGATCGCGCCCACGTCCCGCAGAGGAACATCGTGCGCAACGAGGTCCCGCGCGAGCGCCGCGGTGTGCTCGCGCGCCGCCGCCTCAAGGCGCTCCGCCTCGGCGCGCTCCCGGCGGAGAGTCGCGAGGCGGTCAGCGACGTCGACGTCACCCACCTTCGCGACCTCGACGGTCACGGTCACGGCGCTGATGGGGACGTCGAGGGTGACGGCCACGAGTTCGCGAGCCATGCCCTCGACGTCGTCGAGCCGGCGGGCCTGGGTGACGCCGACGTCGGGGACGGTGATGGTCCACCAGCGGCCCTCGCGGGCCGCGGTGGCGGTGTAGGTGGTGCTCATCGGGTCTCCTTGATGGCCTTGGTGATCTGGCGGTAGACGCCGGGGCTGATGGTGCGGTGCCCGTCGGGGACCGTGATGCTCACGCCGCTGGGGTGCTGCCACCGGGTGTGGGACCCGACGGTGCGGGTGGGGGTGAACCCGGCGTCCCGCAGTTCGCGGGTGACCTTGCGGGTGGGCTGCTCGCTGACCATGAGAATAGTCTAGCCCGACTAGACAGAACAAGTCAAGCGCGACTAGACAGCAGCCACTTCCTCGACCCAGCCCCGATCCCCTTGTCGGAGGGCCGTGGAACGCTGCTGGCTCGCACCACCCGCGCCGCCACCAGGCCGCGCGGAGCCAGCCCGACAGGGCCTGACAGGCAAGGAGCACAGCGTGGCCGTCACCGTCATCCGCCCGGGCGCCGTACCGGACGGTGAGCACCCTGAGGGGTGGAACGCCGTCGTCGCCGAGGGACACCTGTTCGTCCTGGCGACGGACAAGGATCGCAGGAACTACAACGCTGCGGTGTACGCGCCGGGCGCATGGCTCCGCGCGACCGTGGCAGAGGAACTCCCGACCTCGTAGCACCACGCCCGCAGGTCCCCCGGAGACGCTGGCCGACTCCGGGGGAACCCGCAGGTGTGCGTGACACCCTCACGCGGACACTCCCTGGAGACCAGCCCCAGGGAGGACGCACGTGCGCCGCTTCATCCACGACGAGTGGGCACCCCTCTCGTACATCCCCGAGCTCGCCGAGGACACCGCCCGACCCGTCGGCGCACCCACCTGGGTCGACACGCTCGACGCCCGCCGCCTCACCGCCTACCGCGTCCTCGCCGCCTACCGGGACAACGCCCGCAGGTACTTCCTCCCCGCCGACCAGCAGCGCCGCGGCATCACGAACGTCGACGGGTACATCCAGGCCGAGAAGGCACCCGCTGACGGGATCCGCGAGTACGGCGACGCGGCCCTGCTCGTCGACACCGCCCGCGCGCTCGTCCTCGGCGAAGACCAGTCGATCACCCTGCCCGACGACACCCCCGAGCCGATCACCTCGTGGCTCACCGGGTGGGCGCGCTCCGAGCAGTTCACGCGCAAGCTCTTGCAGGGCGAGGGCGACGCCGCGACCTGCGGGGACTCCGTGTACGTCCTCGGCCCCGACGCCGGTAAGCAGCGGCCCCGCCTCAGGGTCTACGACCCCGGGTTCTACTTCCCCGACACGCTCGCCACCCTCCCCGGGTGGGACGACGACTACCCGTCGATCGTGCACCTGGCGTGGGAGGAGGAGGACGACCGCGGGTACACGTGGGTCGTCCGCTCGACCTGGCAGATCCGCCCCCTCGACACGCCTCGGGCGTCGCCCTGGGGCGGGCTGCAGACGTACGCGTGCTGGTTCCGGAAGGCCCGGTACCGCGTCGACCTCATGCTCGACAACGCGACCGTCTACTCCCCGGAGATCTCCCGCGACCCGGTCGTGGTGCAGGACTGGACGGACCTCGGCGTGGACCTCATCCCCGTCGTGCACGTCCCGAACACCCCGCACGTGTGGGGGCAGTCCACCCTGACTAGGGTCGGGCAGATCCTCGACGACATCGCCGGCGCCGACACCGACCTCGCCCTCGGCGCACAGACCTCCACCTCGGCGACCTTCGTCACGACCGGTAGCGGGCCCGCGCCCCTCACCGGCCGCCCCGGCGAGGCGCTCGGGCTGCCCGACGGCGGTAGCGCGTCCTGGACGGACACCTCGAAGAACCTGGTCGCGATGACCGGATACCTCGAGACCCTCCTCGACCGCATCGCCGTCAACACGCGCCTCGCGCAGGCTCTCCTCGGCCGCATCCAGCCGAACGAGGTCCCCTCGGGCTACGCGCTGCAGCTCGGGTTCCACCCGGCACGGCAGCTCATGCGCGAGGCCCGCACGATCAGGGACGAGAAGTTCCCCCTGATCCTGCGGTTCGCGCTGCGCCTCGCGCAGGCCAACGGCTGGGCCCCTGCCGGGGACACCCCGGACATCGCCGTCGCCCTCGGGGCATCGCTTCCGGCGGACCGGGCGGCCGCGGTCGCCGAGGTGAAGGACCTGCTGCCGGTGCATGGGATCTCCACGGCGACCGCGGTGCGCGTGCTCACGGACGCAGGGTTCCCCATCGAGGACGCCAAGGCCGAGGTCGAGGCGATCATGCGCGAGCGGTTCGACGACGCGGTGAAGCTCTTCGAGGCGACGGGGAACGCCGCGGCGGCCGCGCAGATGCTCGGTGTCCCGCCCGTCACCACGACCGGTCTCGAGCAGGCGGCCGGTCAGGCGTGAGGGGCATCCCGCCGCTGTACCACTGGTCCCCCGCCGAGAACCGGGCGTCGATCCGGCGCCGCGGCCTGCGGCCCACGTGCCCGACCGGGGGTCGTGGGCTCGCCGTGTGCCTCGGGACGACCCCGCTCGACGCGTGGGCCCTCACCCCACGGGTCTCGGGCGTCGAGTACGACCTGTGGCAGGTGCACGTCGCGGACACCCCGGTGCACCGGGTCCGGCACTGGGGGCGCCTCGCCGAGTGGCGGGTGTTCCGGCGCATCCACCAGCGCGGTGTGCAGCTCGTCGCGACGACGGTCGCCCCGTGAGATGTCGGCCGGCACGTTCGTCCTGCCCGATGTCGAGGCGTGGGACCTGTGGGGCGTGTACGCCGGGGACCTCCGCTCGGGGTTCGAGGTGATCCCGTACGACGACACGAGCCCGCGCGAGGTGCGGGTGTACCGGTCGATCCCCGCGCGGGCCGTCCACTACCTCGCGAGCCGCGCCACATCGCGTGACACCCCCACCACCACCATCACCCTCACGATCAACGACCGTCCCCAGGAGGGCTGATGCACCGCCGACTCGTGAACCCCCGACTCCGCTTCGACCGTGAGCCGATCGAGGCTGACCCCACCGCGAACGGCGGCGCCTCCACCGGCGGCCTCACGCAGGAGCAGGTCGACGCGATCGTGCAGGCCCGCGTCGCCGCCGCCCAGCGCAAGGCGAAGGAGGACGCCGAGGCCGCGCTCAAGGCCAAGCTCGGCGACCAGTCCCTCGACGCGGTCCTCGCCGCCGCGAAGGCCGCGAAGGACGCCGAGGACGCGAAGAAGTCCGAGGCGGACCGCGCGCTCGAGGCCGCGAACGCGGCGAAGGCCGAGGCCGAGCGCATCCAGGCCGAGGCGAAGACCGAGCTCCACCGGTCCCGCGTGACGGCCGCGCTCGTCGCCGCCGGCGTCCCCGAGGCGGGCCTGGCCGCGATCACCGTCCCCGGCGTCACGGTCGAGTCCACCCCGGAGGAGATCAAGACCGCCGTCGACGGCCTCAAGAAGACCCTCCCCGGCCTGTTCGGCACCGCTGGTGGCACGTCCGCCGACCCGGGCGCCCCCGGCGGCGCCCCGCGTCCCGTGGCGGGTGCTGGCGCGGCGGGCGCCGCGGAGTTCGAGCGGCGGTTCGGCAAGACCGCCTGACCCCACGATCAGGCTGGTGTGGGCGTCAACACCGCGAAGACGGCCAACCCGAGGACGGGTGCTAGGTACAGCGGTGAAGGACGACTGGGGGGCCCGTGGCGGGTAACGCCGCGCCTGGCCGTCGTGCTCCTTTCTCCCCCTGCAGCGGCGTACCTGCGCCCACACCAGCCCACCTTCCCGCCTCGTGTGACACCCCCCTGTCGAAGATGCGGGCACGGTCCTCGGACCGGTGCTGACCACTCGCGACTGATGTGGGCGGGCCCCGTGCCCGAGCAAGGCACGACACCAGAACTCGACCCCTTGGAGGCACGCGATGGTCAGCATCGCCCCCCAGTCCAGTGACCCGGGTTGGGTCACGGACGACCCGTCGTGGCTGGGCTCGGCGCACGGCACCGACGCGACCGAGACCGTCACGCTCGACGTCAGCCTGTTCGACGCCGAGACGCACTACCCGGACGGCTACCTGCCGTCGGGGCTCAACCTCGCGCAGGTCACCACGACCGGCCTGTTCGGCCCCTACGACAACGCCGCGACCGACGGCCGCGGAACGTTCGAGGGCCACCTGGTCGCCCCGCGCCACGTCGCGTCGGCCACGCAGCGCATCGCGGCCGGCATGCTCACGCACGGCCGTGTCGTGGAGGCCAACCTGCCCGTTCCCATCGACGCCAGCGGCAAGACCGACGCCGCCGGCCGCATCCGGTACGTCTGAGGAGGACGACGATCATGAGCGAGATCCTCTTCGAGGCGCTGCCCCCGGCCGACCTGACCGTGTTCGCGCGGCAGCTCGCGGCGCGGGAGGTCGACCCGCTGGTGCAGGTCATCCCGAACCGGGTCATCCGGGGCCGCCGGTCCCGCGTCACGCGGGTCAGCCGCACTACGACGGCCGCGAAGTTCCGGTCGTTCGACGCGGAGACCCCCATCGGCCGGCGCCCGGTCGCGGCGACGGTCGAGTCCGTCGAGCTCGCGCCGCTGGGCCAGAAGCTCCCCCTGCGGGAGCTGGAGATCCTGGACCGGTACCTCGCCGACAACTCGGACCTCAAGGACGTCATCGCAGCGCTGTACGACGACACGGAGAACAACGTGGCGTCGATCCTGAACCGGGCGCTGCAGCTCCGCGGGCAGTTCCTGTTCACGGGCGGCGTCCAGATCGAGGAGAACGGGTTCATCCAGGAGGCCGACTTCGGGCTCCCGGCGGACCACAACCTCGACCTGGCCGACGTCGGCGACGCGTGGTCCGACCCGGACGCGCCGATCATCGACCTCGAGCTCGCGTGGGTCGAGCAGGTGCAGGACGAGACCCAGGAGACCGTGGTGCGGGCCGTCGTCTCGTCCCGCATCGCCCGAGCGATGCTGACGAACCGGCAGTACGTCGCCGCGGCGAACGTCACCACCGGCCGGGTCACCCCGGCGGTGCGCGACGCCGTCCGCGCGGAGTACGGCCTGCCTCCGCTGCTCGTCGTGGACGCGAAGGTCGGCGGGGCCCGCGTCACCCCGGACAACAAGATCGCGCTCGTGACGAGCACGGTCGCGGAGTTCCAGTGGGGTGACACCGCGGAGGGCCTGACGCTCCTCGGGTCGAACGCGGTCGACCAGGTGTCGACGGTGGCGCCGAAGATCACGGCGTCGGCGTGGAAGACCACGGACCCGGTGAACCTCTGGTCCAAGGCGAACGCCACGGGCCTGGTCGTCGCCGGCGACATCAACGGCCTCTTCGTCGCGGAGGTCCTCGAGCCGGCCACGACGCCCGAGGGTCGCATCGCGATCGACGTCGAGCCCGACGAGGACGACGACGCCGGTCTCTGACCGCTGATGGACGGCCCCCACTCCTGCACGGGGTGGGGGCCGTCCCGTACCGGAGGTGCCTGATGGCGCAGGGTCGTGCCGCGCTCGTGCAGTCCCCCGTGGGGGACCTGGTGGTGTCGCAGGGGTCGGACAACACGTACCGCTACCGGTACGGCACCCGGGCGGCCCCGGACGCCCCGGTGGAGTACGTGGACCTGACGGGGTGGGCGGGGCGCGCGCAGGTGCGTCCGCGGCCGGGTGGCGACGTGTGGCTGTCCGTCACCACCGAGGCCCCGACCGACCACGGGTCGACCCTGACCCTCGACGCGGACGGGTTCGTGACCCTGCACGTGCACCACTCGGAGACGGAACAGCCCGCGTGGAACAGCCCTGCGCGGGCGAAGGGCGCCTGGGACCTCGAGCTCGTGGCGCCGAATGGAGAGGTCGTGCGACTGGTGATGGGTGAGGTACTCGTGAGCGCGGACGTGACGCGATGACCGACGTGGTGGAGGTCGTGCAGCCTCCTGTCGAGGTCGTCGAGATCCCGGTCGTCGTCGGCCCGCGTGGTGACCCCGGTGCCGACGGCGTGGACGGCGCTCCGGGCCGTGAGGTCGAGCTGCGCGCGGCCGCCGGGTTCGTGCAGTGGCGGTACGTCCGTGACACCGCGTGGGTCGACCTCGTGCCGCTGGCCGATTTGCAGGGGCCGCCCGGGCAGGACGGCGCCCCCGGCAGGGACGGCACCGACGGCGAGCCCGGGCGTGACGGGGCCGACGGTGCGCCTGGGCCGGACGGACGGTCGGTCGAGCTGCGGACCGCGGGCGGCTTCGTGCAGTGGCGGCAGACCGGCGGTGCGTGGGCGGACCTCGTGCCGCTCGAGTCGCTCACCGGACCCGCGGGACCGGACGGCGCGGACGGCCCCGCGGGCGCGGACGGAGCGTCGGCGTACGACGTCGCGGTCGCGCGGGGCTTCACCGGGACGGAGGCCGAGTGGCTGACCTCGCTGCGCGGCCCGAAGGGTGACCCCGGCGACCCGGGCGGGCTGGACGCGACGGGTGTCTCGGCGGGTCGTGTGCCGACGGCCGACGGTGCAGGCGCCTGGTCGTGGCAGCCGGTGGCGGGCGGGGGCGGGGGCGGGATCTCGGTGCAGGACACGCCTCCCGAGGCCCCTCAGCCGGGGGACCTGTGGCTCGACACGACCAGCGCGACGCTGCGCGCGTGGGACGCCGCCGCACTGGACCCCGACGACAACCCGGGCGTGTGGCTCCCGACCGGCGCGTCCATCGACGCCAACGGGCAGACGACCGTGACCCTCATCGGCGACGGGGCATCCGCTGCCGCCGCGGGCGACGAGCGACGCGCGACGACGGTCGTCGGGTGCTACGCCGCGACTCACGGCACGTACTCCGTGGCGCTCGGCGACTCGGCTACGGCCGACACCAGTGGTGTCGCGGTTGGATCGGGCGCGCGAGCCAGCAACGCCATCCACACAGCGGAGAGCGCGGTTGCGATCGGCGACTACGCCGAGGCGCAGTACGCGCGCTCGATCGCTCTCGGCGCACAGGCGAGCACCGAGGCCGAGGATGAGTGCCGAGTCAACGCGACCGACCTCCGTCTGTACAGCAGCATGACGTCGGACGCGAGCCGGGTCATCCTCCGGTCACCGAACGGCAACCGCTTCGGGATCACAGTGACCGACGGTGGCGCGCTCGTCGTCACGCAGGCGTAGGACCGCACAGAAGGCGTCGTCGACTACCGCCTCCAGCGGCGCCGGACTGGCGCCTGCTCGGTGGCGATGCGCGTCTCCATCTCGGCGTACCCAGTCACCCATGTGCGCGCATTCGCCAACTCAATCTCGTAGCGACGGCCCATTCTGAGCAACGCCCAGGACGCGAACATCAACAGGCCGAGTAGGACCGTCACGACGACAGGCCCTACGTTGCGGAGAGCCCTGATGTCTTCGTAGATCGGGCTCTCCCACACAAGTGCTAGTGCACCCACGCTGAACGTGATGATGGCCAGCACGGGGCCGACCCAGGCTCGATGGAACACGCGCTCTGCCGTTTCCGCGGTCTGCTGAGCCACCAGCCGTCGCTCAAGTCGCTGATCATCCTTGAGACTGCGGTAGGCCGTGAGGTCGGCGACGGTGGCAGGGCGACGCCAGATCTCTGCCGGAGTCGGTGCAGGGTGCGAGCTCATGGCTCGTGACCGTAGCGCCCGAGGCGAGCCCACGTCCTGAGAACCCGAGCCGCAATGAACTGCACCCTTGCCAGCACTATGCCCGCATGGACCTGTCGCAGCGTGACCTCGAGCGGGTGCGGGACTACGTCGGTGACACCCCCGACGACACGACCCTGTACCTGTACGCCGAGGACGCGACGCGCTGGCAGGAGGTCGCCCTGAGGGTCCTCTACCGGCGCCGCGCGAACGCCGCCGCCGGCGGGTCGTCGGCGAAGACGTTCGCCCTCGACGGGGTGCTGTCCGTGGGCCTGGCGACGGCGGACACGAAGTCCCTCACCGAGGCGATCACGGACCTCGAGGCGCAGATCGCCGCCGCCAACGGGTCGTCGTCCGGGATGTCCGTCGGCCTGATCCGCCGGCCGGACCGGTACCGGTGACGCAGCCGCGCGAGCTCGAGGACCTCACGACGGCCCTCGTCGCTGACCTGCAGGCGGTGTACGACGAGGTCCTCGCGCTGCTGGTCGCCCTCGCGGACGAGGTCGCGTCGCTGCGGGTCACGGTACGGCAGCAGCGCGCGCGGGCCGTGCTGCGCGACGTCGAGGCCCTCATCGGCCGCGCGGACACGATCGCCGCCCGGCACGTCCTCGGTGGGACCCGCACGGCGTACGAGGTCGGGGCGTGGGCCACGGCCCTCACCGCGGGCGGCGGCGCGACGTTCGCTGCGGTCGACGTCGACGCGATCACCGCGCTCGCGCAGGACACGATGAGCGACCTCCTGGCGGCGACCAAGGGGATGCGCGAGGACGTGAAGATCGTCGTCCGGGACCTCGTCCGCCAGCAGGTCCGCTCGAAGGTGTACCTCGGGCAGACCGCGACGCAGGCGGGTCGCACGCTCGCGCAGCAGCTCGCGGACCGCGGCATCGTGGCCGTGATCTACCGCGACGGGCGCGCGGTGTCGCTGCCGGTGTACGCGGACATGGTGATGCGCACGAAGACCGCGATCGCCTACCAGGAGGGCGGTCTGAGCCAGGGCAACCGGCTCGGGGTGGTGTGGTGGGAGGTCATGGACGGCCCGGGGTGTGGGTGGACGTCGCATGACGACCCCCGGAAGGCCGACGGGCTGATCGTCGACCTCGACGACGCCCGCGCCCACCCGATCTCGCACCCGAACTGCCGCCGGTCGACATCCCCGCGCCCGGACATCCGCAGCGCGGACCACGCGCGACGCGCGGACGCCACGCGGCCCACCGACGAGGCGGTGTGGCGGGCCGCCGTCGAGGCGCAGGCCGCGGCGACTGGCACAACCGGGCTGTCCCTCACCCCGGAGCGCGCGACCGCGTCGGTCGGGTTCGACGTCCTGCCGAACACCGCGGCGGCCCGCCGGCATGCCGCGACGCTCGCACGACACCAGGTGGCACCAGCGGGGTGACGATCCCCGCATGAGCCTCGCATCGATCGCCATCACCGCGCAGCCGGGTGAGCACGCGATCCTCGTCGACGGTCAGGAGGTCGAGGCCGTCCGGGCTGTGCTGGAGATCGGCGAGGGGCAGATCCCGACGCTCACGGCCTGGGTCACGGGCGCCGGCACGATCACCGCGGAGGGCGTCGTGCAGATCGTGCGCGACCCCACCGCGCAGGAGATCGACCAGGCTGCGGTCGCCGCGCTGCGCCGCCTCGACGCCACAGACGTCGCGGCTCGGGTGCAGCAGCGCCTTCGCATCACGCCGCGGGCCGACCCCTACCAGACCACCCTCGACGTCATCGTGGAGCTCGCCGATGGTTGACCTGAGCCCGCTGTTCGCGATCGGTGAGGCGCTGGTGCGTGACGCGGTCCGCACCGGCGGCACCACCGTGCGCCTGGAGACCCGTGTGACCACTCGGGCCCCCGACACGCTCCGCGACACCGTCACCACCACGGCCCTCGGCACGCACCCGGCGCTCGTCGTCCCCGCGGGCAACGTCAACGCGACGACCGACCCCGTGCCGGGTGTCGAGCTGCGGCCCGGGGACTGGAAGGTCGTCCTGGCGCCCGACGTCACGCCGCCTCCGGTCGGGGCGTGGGTCGTCGTCGAGGCGTCCCGGGACCTGCACCTGCCGGGCATGGACGCGAAGGTCCTCGGGCACACCGTGTCGTCGGCCGGCGCGGTGCTGCTCGTGTTCGCGCGGCCGGGGCCGGCGCAGTGAAGGTCGAGGTGTACGGGTCCGTCCCGCTCGACTCCCTCGCGGTCGCGGCAGAGGACGAGGTGTCCCGCGTCGTCACGGACTCCGCGCTGGCGCTGCTGACGCAGATCCGCCGCAACGCGGCGACCGGGTCGCACAAGCCCGGGGCGCCGCACATCCCCGGCACCGGTCCCGGCCCGAACGTCGCCACCGGCGACTACCGGCGGTCGTGGGCTGTGCAGACCGGTCGTGACGCCGCCGGCGCCGTGGTGGCGCTCGTGTCGACACGGTCCCCGCAGGGCCCCCGCCTGGAGTACGGGTTCACCGATGTCGACTCCCTCGGCCGCCGGTACGCCCAGCCGCCGTACCCGCACGTCCGTCCCGCCGTCGAGCAGTACCGGCCCCGCTTCGAGGCCGACATGGCCGCCGCGCTCGCGCGCGCCGTGAGGAGGTCGCAGTGAGCCTGACCCGCACCCGCGTCCCGCTGGAAGCCGTTCGGACCCTGCTCACGGTCGAGATGCCGCCCCTGTACGCGGTGTCCCTGGACGGCGGATCCCTCGCCGACGGCACGACCCCCGTGTCCAGGGAGGTCGTCATCGACCCGGTCACGACCCCGGACCCGCAGTGGGTCACGATGGGCGCCCCCGAGCGCTCCACGATGCTCATCCAGGTCACGATCCGCGACACCACCCGCGAGGGCTGCCGCCTGGCTGGCGACCACGTGCGCGACGTCCTGACGTCCCGGCGCCGCGGCGGCGCCGTGTACCCGCTGGACGCCGCCGGGTACGTGTTCGACGTGCCCACGTCACAGCAGGACGGGCACGTCGAGACGTCTGGCGGCGTGCACACGTGGGTCGAGACGTTCCGCCTGGGCTGGCAGTACCGAGTGGCACCCCCCGCCTGACCATCCGGGGAGCAGCGACACGGCTGCCTGACCCCGGAGGTACACACATGGCCCTGTACATGTGGCGCGGTACGGGCAGCGCGTACTGGCTGCCCGCGGACATCGAGGTCGGTCCCCTGGGCCCGACCGAGGAGCAGCTCGCGGACCCCGACGTCCTCGACCTGACGGACTCCACGACCGGTGTGTCGGGGCTCGAGACGACCCCGAACAACATCAACGTCCCGATCCTGCGCTCGCGCACGCCGATCCAGATCGCCGGTGAGGAGACGCTCGGCACGCCGACGCTCACCGTGGTCGACGACGACGGCACGGACTCCCTGGCGCTGCTGCGGCAGGAGGTCCTCGACACGCTGACCCCGGGGGCCGAGGGCACGCTCGTGTTCTTCCTGCACACGCAGGCCCCCGCCGTCGGGGACAAGTGCTACTGGCAGCGCGAGGTCGTGTCCGCGCAGGTCCCGACGCTCACCCTCGACGCCGCCGCGTCGACGGTCGGCATCACGTTCGCCGCGTCGCACGCCCTGCGCAAGGGCGCCGTCCAGGCCTGACCCCGCGCTGCGCCCGCCCACCCATGCCGCCCCGGGGTGGGCGGGCGCCACCACACCCACAGGAAGGCACCACCGTGGACAAGAAGCCCCGCACCGTCTCCGTCCCGATCGTCACGGACCCCGCCATCGAGCAGGCCGTCCTCGACGCGAAGCGCACCCTCGACGCGCGGTCGCAGACGCTCCTCGAGACGTTCAACGCCCGGGTCCGCCAGCACCAGACCATGCACCCCGACGCGGACGCGCCGCAGGCCGTCTACGACGCGGACATGGCCGAGCTCGCCGACCTGGAGGCCGCCTACACGAAGGCACAGGCCGCCCTCAACGAGCACGCCACCGTGTACTCGTTCCGCCCGCTCGGGTTCAAGGCGTGGCGCGCGCTCAAGGCAGCGCACCCGTCGAAGAACAAGGACGAGCTGTTCGACCTCGACTCGATCGCGGCCCCGCTGCTGCGTGACGCGTCGTACGAGCCGCGTCTGTCGGCGGCGCAGGTCGAGGACATCCTCACCTCGGACGCGTGGTCCGAGGGCGAGGTCTCCCTGCTCATCGGCGCCGCGGTGACGGTGCAGTCCTGATGGCGCAGGGGACGCGGCGGGTGTGGGCGGACCTGCGGTTCACCCACCCCGCCGTCGACCCCGCAGAGCCCACGGACGAGTTCGCGCAGGCTGTGATCGCCGCGGCCGGCGGCGACCCGGACGTGTGGGAGACCGGCGGGGAGAGGGACGCGCTCACCGCGTACCAGCGCGCCCTGCGCGACCTGGTTCCCGACCACACGTGGGCGGTCGATGCGCTCGCCCGCGACCCGCTCCTCGCGCTGGAGGTCGAGGTATGCGCCGACCTCGGGATCTCGCACGACGCCTTCCTGGACTGGCCCGAGCGTTCGCAGGACCTTGCGATCGCCCGGCACATCCGCCACGCCGATGTCTGCCCCGCCGGTCGCCACCCTCGTGAGGCGATGACTGACCCGGACGCCGTCGACATCCACCGCGTCTACTGCGCGGCGTGCGCGCGCGAGCACGAGCTCGACGAGCGACTGAAGGACGCCGCACCGGACATGACGGTGGGCTGGTTCACGGAGGTGCGCCGTGTCCCTCGGTGACGCGTACACGCTCGGCGTCCGCCTGACCGGTGACATCGCCGGGCTCCGGCAGGAGCTCGCCGCCGGCGCCCAGCTCGTCAGCCAGTTCTCCAACGCCTCGGTGGAGGCGCTGAACCGGGCCGCGACCGCGCTCGAGCAGTCGGCCGCCGGCATGCAGGCGCAGGCGTCTCGCACGACCCGGTCGAACAAGACGAGGGCCGACTCGTTCACCGAGTACATGCGCCGCGTCGAGGCTGCGGAGAAGCAGGCCGCGAAGGCGTCTCGTGACTCGGCCGACGAGGTCGAGCGGTCCGCGACCCGCACGAAGAACTCGCTCTCGGGCGTCGCAGGGACCCTGGGACGTGTCGCCGGGTTCGGTGGGCTCGCGGTCCTCTCCAAGCAGGTCTGGGACCTGGGCCTGGGCTTCAACGAGTTCCAGCAGAACTCGACGATCGCGCTCGAGAACCTCCTCGGCGGCGCCGCGAAGGCCAGAACGTTCCTCGCGGACATCCTCACGTTCGCGAAGCAGACGCCGTATGCGTTCACCGACCTCACGGACCAGGCGCAGAAGCTCCTGTCGTACGGGTTCGACGCCGAGCAGATCATCCCGATCCTCACCGCCGTCGGTGACGCCGCGACCCTCATGGGCAAGGGCACCGAGGGCGTCGAGCGCCTGTCCCGTGCGCTCGGGCAGATCAATGCCAAGGGCCGCCTGCAGTCCGAGGAGCTGCTGCAGCTCAACGAGATCGGCATCAACGGCCTGGCGATCCTCGCGAACCAGGCCGGCGTCACGACCCTCGAGTACCAGAAGATGGTCACGGCCGGGCTGATCCCGGCCGAGCAGGCGATCGACGGCCTGGTGAAGGGCATCAACGAGGGCACGACCGGCATCAACGGCACCACGGCTGCCTTCGGTGGGTTCATGGCCCAGGTGAAGGAGTCCGGCGGGATCACCGCGACGATCGACTCGTTCCGGACCTCGATGCGCAACGCCGCCGGTGAGGTCACCAAGACGTTCATCCCCGCGTTCCTCGACCTCGTGCGGACCGTCCAGGGTGGGCTCGGGTTCGTGGAGAAGGCAGCCAGATGGTTCGGCGAACTCCCGGGCCCGGTCCAGAGCACGGCACTCGCCCTGTCCGCCACGGCGGTGGCCATGCGACTGCTGAACGTCCAGGGCCGCGCGCAAGCGGCGTGGCTGGGCGCGAGGGCTCTGTGGCGGACCTACCAGGCGAATGTCGGCCAGGCGATGGACCGACAGGCTGCTCTCGGACGACAGGTCAACGTCAACACGGCACGGATGGTCGTGTTCGGCGCAGCGACGAAGTCCGCCCTGCTGGGTGCCTTCGGTGGCCCGGTGGGGCTCGCGATCGTCGCCGTGACCACCGCCGTGACCGCGTTCGCCGCTGCGGCAGCGGACGCGAAGGCACGAGCCGACTCCTACGCGCAGGCTGTCGAGGAGGTCGGGGATCGGGCGCAGAGCGCAGCGAGCAAGATCGCGATCGAGAACCTCATCTCCGGGGACAACGCGGACTGGGGCTGGTTCCAGAAGTGGCAGTCCGGGTACGACTCCGCGGCCGACGCCGTGGAGGGCCTCGGGCTCTCGCTCGAGGAGGTCGGGAAGACGATCGTCGGGCCCCGCAAGGAGTTCGACGCGTACATCGCGATGCTCGAGGAGATGCACCGGACCGCGGACTCCAAGGACTGGAACGCTCTCGACGAGATCCGCGTCAAGGTCCTCCAGCAGCGGAGCGCGTTCGAGCAGGCGCAGAAGGCGCAGGAGCAGCGGGCTCGCGCCGGCACGGCTGACGCTGAGGCGACCGAGGCGAGCACGGACGCGATCACGCAGAACATCTCGGCGATGCGCGAGTGGTCCGATGAGCAGCAGAAGTCGATCGACTCCGCGACGGAGTCGGCGCGCAAGGCGTCTCAGGCGGCGTTCGGCACGCTCGACCTGAACCTGTCGACCGAGGACGACCTCGCCGCGGCGCGGGAGAAGGTCGCGGAGGCGACCCGGAAGGTCCGCAACGAGGAGGCCGACCGGGAGGACACGTACTCGCGGAAGAAGGTCTCCGCGAACGACAAGGTGAAGGCCGACGAGGCGGTCACCGAGGCGCGGAAGTCCCTCGCGTCGGCGACGTCGGACCTGCGGGATGTCGAGGCGCGCCGGGACCCCGTGGCGCAGTACCGCAAGCAAGTCCAGAGCATCATCGACGAGACCCGGTCGTTCAACGACGACATGAAGTCGCTGGTGGAGCAGGGCCTCAACTCGACGGACCTCGCTGCGCTGTACGCCGCTGGCCCGGAGGCGTCCGCGGAGGCCCGGAAGGCGCTCCTGGGTGACCCGTCGCTCGTGGACTTCACGAACGAGGCGCGCACGACGATCGACGCCCTCTCGAGCGAGATCGCCGCTCAGGCGAAGGTGAACCAGTCGGCGCTCGAAGCGCCGGGGCTGCAGCTCGGGGCGAACCTGCTGCTCGGGATGCAGGTCGCGGCGAAGGAGGGGTCGGCGAGCACGATCCAGGAGATCGCGAACGCCCTGGGTCAGGACCCGCAGCGGATCTACAACGTCGGCCAGCAGTTCGGTCTGTCGTTCCTGGCGGGGTTCTCCGACGCGTCGCAGTTCCAGCCGCTCGCGGACGGGTCTTTCCGGGTTCCCGGGGGGCCCACCCGCGGGTACGCGACAGGCGGCATCTTCCCGGGGTACACCCCGGGCCGGGACGTCGGGTACATCGGCGTCTCGGGTGGTGAGGCGATCATGCGCCCGGAGTGGACGCGAGCCGTGGGCCCGGACTTCGTGCACATGATGAACCGCATCGCCCGGACCGCGGGGGTGGGAGGCGTGCGGGAGGCGATGGGCCGCTACCTGGGCGGGTTCGCCAACGGCGGCATCCCGCAGGTCGTCACCGTCCCCGTGTCGTCGACGCACGAGCGGTACTCCCCCGTGACTGTGCAGAAGGCCTACGTCGTCGACGCGGGCTCCCTCGGGCTGTACGGGGACCGCACCCGCCAGCAGCGGAACATCTTCGGAGGCAACCGTGGCTGATCTCGACGCGCGCGTGACGTTCCACGGGAGCCCGGACCTCACGATCACTGAGGGCCCCGACTACGAGCTCGTGACCGTCACGGTCGGCGACCGGACGTGGCGGCGCCGGACCGCCGAGGGCCCCTACATGCACGGCCGGGTGCTGCTGGGCGCGGTCCTCGAGACGACGTCCCTGGACATCGTCATCCGCTGCAAGGGCGCCACGTACGTCGCGGCGCAGAACCGCCTCGGGTCGCTGCTGGCGTACGTGCAGCGGCTCGAGCACCAGGTGACCGTGTACGTGGACGGCCACTTCACGACGTACACGTGCGAGCCGGCCGACTCGTCCGCGCCCTTGGAGAAGTTCCGGGCGATGCGGGGATGGCAGGAGGTCACGCTGTCGATCCCGATCGCGCCCGTGTGACACCGGGGTCGTGATGATGCCGCGTGACGAATCGCGGAGGTGACCTGTGATCGGCGAGGCGTACCGCTCGCGTGCGGTTCAGGCGGTCCTCGGACCGTCGCACTCGGAACTGATCCCCGCGGTGCTGTGGCTGGGCTGGCTCGACGGCTCGGGCGGGCTGATCGCCATGTCGGGGACGTCGGTCACGCACGAGGTGTGGGGTCCGTCCGGTGACGGCGTCTCCAACGTCGTGGCGATCGACGCGGGTGCGGCGGGCGACGGGTGGGGCACGCTGCGCGGCGTCGGCCTGTTCGATGCCGCCGTCGACGGGACGCTCGTCGTCGCCGCGGCCCTCGGGGCGCCGGTGACGCCGGACGAGGACGAGGCGCTCGCGTTCGAGCCCGGTGCCCTCGTGTTCGTGGCGGCCTGACGTGGCTGGGTTCGCGTGGCTGCCGGGCACCCTGCCGCAGACCGGTGGGCGGGTCACGACGTGGCCGCTTCCGGGAGCAGCCGAGCTCGCGTCGACCGGGGCGGGCGCGTCGCTGGACCTGACGGGTCCGGTGCAGGCGGTCGTGCTGGACGACGACGAGGAGTCCGCGGTCCTGACCGGCACCTGGGGCCTGCCGGCAGACGGCGCCCTCGGCATCGCGCTGCGCGTCCCGCCCGGCGGCGCGGCCCTCGACCCGTTCGAGATCCTCCTGGCGCGCTCGAACTGGTCGACGGCGCTGCAGCTGCTGCTGATGTCGTCCGGCGACGTGCTGGCGTCGGTCGACGGGCAGGTGGCGTTCTACGCGCTGCCGGGTCCGGTCGACGACGACGTGTGGCGCGTCTTGGTCGTGTCGTGGACGGCCGACGGAAGCACCCTGGCCGTCCGCCTGCACGTCGACGGCGAGCAGGCCGCCGCGACGTCGGGCACGTGGTACCCGCCCGTCGAGATCGCCGAGGGGTACTTGCGCACCGGTCTGCGGAACACGCAGGTCGCGCTCGTCGAGGTGCGTGACGGCGTCACCGACCCCTACGCCTTCACGCAGGACATCTACGCCGCCACCGGCATCGAGGCACCCACACACGAGGGCGCGGCCGGGTCGTGGACGATCACGGGCACCGCCACCGTCATGGTCGGCGATCCGCCCATCCCTGAGCTGCCCGCTGGCACCCCGGGCGGCGCGGTGACGCCGCCGCCGCTGCCCGAGCCGCAGGCGCCGCCGCCGGGGGTCCCGGACCCAGTGCTGTGGCGCGTCTCTGAGGTCATGCCCTCGCCCGACCTGGACGGACGTGGGAACCCGGTCGCATGGACGCCGTCGCAGGTCATCCGCGAGCAGGTGGGCCGCATCCAGGTCGTCGTCGAGGGCGTCGACATCACCTACCTCGACGGCGCCCCGCTGCCGGTGCCGTCGTGGACGAGGACGGAGCCCTTCGGGTCCGCGGCTGCGACGATCCAGGTCCCGCAGATCACGCCGTTCCACCGTCTCCCGGACTGGTGCGTCCCCGGAGCGTCCGTGGACATCCGCATCGCCCGGACAGGCGGGGGCGTTGGTGACCTGTTCGCCGGTGTCATCGGGACGTTCGGGCACCGCGCAGACACCGGCCTCTTCACCATCGAGTGCGTCGGCGCGCTCTACACGACCGACCTGCAGCTGCGGCAGCCGGCGTTCCTGACGCAGCCCAGGGACATCGGCGACGTCGTCGCGGAGGTCTTGAACTCCGCCGTGTCTCGCCGCCACGACGCGCTCGCTCCCGTAGTGACCGGGTGCCTGACGTCCGTCCTCGGCGGGTGGGAGCCACGCGTCACCGGGTACCTGCAGCAGATCCTCGCCACAGCGGTGACCGGCGGTCGGCAGTGGACCGTGGCGTGCGACGTCCGGAGCCCGGTGCTTCGCCTGAAGGACACCGACACGGTCTCGTGGACCATCCACAACGGGCAGCGGGGCGTGCAGATCGACCTCACGCAGGACTGGACGAAGGCACCGAACGTCATCTACGGGGAGGGCATCGGTAACGACGGCGGCCGGTGGCGGAACGCGATGTACCCGAACTGGAGGCCGGACACGACGCCGCTGTTCCCGATGGCGCCCAGCCGGTTCTTCCGGGTCGGGACGACCGATGCGCAGACGACGACTGGCCGCGGCGTGTCGGACTGGCAGGCGCGCGTCGGGCAGCCCGTGACGGGGCGGTTCTCTCAGTCGGACCGGCAGCGGACGCTGGCGGTCCAGGCGGCTGCGGGCATCCAGCGCGATGGCACGGTCGGCCCACAGACCTGGGCGGCCACGTTCGGCACCGGCTCGAACACCGGCACGCTCGAGTGCTTCTACCTGCCGATCGCGTTCGCCCCGAACGTCATGCCGCGTCTGTACGGGCCGGACGGCGCCGACCTGGGGCCGAACCCCGAGTACGACCCGGCTGTGTTGCGGGTCGAGGAGAAGCTCGACTACGGGCAGGGCGTCGACAAGGCCGAGGGCGTGCGTGCCGCCGGCGAGTACCTGGCGCGCGCGATCAACCCGGGCTGGGTGGGGCGAGTCGTCTTCGAAGCCGACCCTCAGGAGACGTCGAGGTACCTCATCCGGGAGGGCTCGAACGGCATCATCCGCGGCTTCCGCGGGGAGGACCTCAAGGTCCACGTCGCCCAGGTCGACTACGCCGAGGACTCGGTCGGCCTGACCGTCGACACGAACGCCCGCGACTTCCCCATGCTCGACGCCATCCGGGAGCGGGAGCGCAACGCGACCGACCCAGCGAAGGCGTACCAGAAGCGCCCCAACAAGGGCTCCCTGACCGAGGCGCGCGCGACGTTCGACGCGGAGTCCCCGGCGGGGCACGTCCCGCGGTTCGCGCTGTTCTCGAACCTGTGGTCGGTGATCCGCGTGCCGTTCGGGGCGTACGGGTCGATCGTGCGTACCGAGCTGACGACGTCGGGCCCGGCCCGGCCCTTCTCGGTGGCGGTGTTCGACCGACCCATCACCGCGGCGCGACTCCTCACCCTCGCCGGCAACCCGCTGTCGGCCGACGAGAACCCGTGGTCCGAGAAGGCCGACGACCTCGACGCGGCCGGGCTCCTGATGTCGTGGGGCTGGGAGAACCAGCCGGCCGGGTACTACCCCGGCGAGTACACGGACCCCGACGGGGAGACCGATGCGCCTGTGACCGGCCGTCTCCTGGACGACGCCTCGTGGGACTACGTGTCCACACAGGCACCGTGGCTGTGGGTAGCGATCATCGCGTCCGGGAGTTGCTTCGTGCAGGGCCGTTTCTGGCCCGGGGTGGACTGATGGGCATCGGCCCCTGGGTACGTCCTCCGGACCAGCCCGTGCCCGTCGCGTTCAGCGGCACCTCGGGCACGGTGTGGACCGCGACGACCGCGACCGGCGGCGTCGGCCCGTACAACAACCCGGACGGCTGGACCTGGGCAGACATCATCGCCCCGGCTGCCGGCGTCCCGCGCGGCCTGGCCTCGGTCACCGGCGTCGGGTTCCAGTCGCACGCGGCCACCGGCCGCCGCTGGCGCTCGAGCGACCCCGCACCCACCCAGGGCCTCGAGCTGCGGCGCGCCGTGCTGTGGCTCAACCCCACCCCCACGTACCCGCGCATCCCGCCAGGCTCGGTGCCGCCCGGCGGTGTCGTCGAGTACGACGACGACGGCCAGTACCTCGCTGACCCCGTCGCGACGTTCTCCGCGCTCGCGGTCGCGGCGACCGAGCGCGTGCCGGCCGGCGACCCCGTGCTCGGGCAGCCGATGAGCGCGTACCTGCGCCGCGCAGCCCTGCTGGACGGGCAGTCCCCGGCCGAGCAGACCCCGCAGACCATGCCGACGCTCGCGGCCGCGTCCGGGCCGATCCTAGCGTCGGCGAGCACCTCCGTCGGCGAGGGCGCGGTCGAGTTCACCGGGCAGGCGTCGGCGCCGTTCGACGGGGCGCGCGCGTTCATCCTGACGACCTCGTGGGAAACGCTCGGCGTTCCCGCGCCCGCGGCGCCGAGCAGCCCGTCGGCGACCGACCTCGGGCGCCTCGTGCAAGGGCTGGTCTCTGCGGTCGTCTCCGAGATCACGTGCCTGTACCGCCCGCCCCGGTACCGCATCATCACGCCGGCGTCCGGGATGTGGCGGCTGCGGCAGCGGCAGTCCCCGGCTGGGACGGACACGTGGCCGCTGAGGCAGCGGCAGCACGGCATGCACTCGGGGTCGTGGCCCCTTCGGCAGCGGCAGCGAGGCGTGTGACACCGCAAGACAGGCGTGTGGCACCCCCCAGGGGACGGTACGGGCAGCCGACCCAGGAGGTCCCCCATGTCCACCGGCTACCTGCTCCTCGATCGCCCGCAGGCCCGCAAGCAGTACGGCATCCCGCGCCGCGGCGGCACGCGCCCGTCGGGCACGATGGTCGTGCACACCGCCGAGCACACGCCCACGCTCATCGGCCCGGACCCGAGTGCGGAGACCGTCGCGGAGTGGCTGCTGCGCCGCACGGACGCCGGGTCGTACCACTCGCTGGTCGACTCCGACTCGATCGTGTCCCTGGCCCCGACGCACGCCGAGACGTGGCACGAGACCAGCACCAACCGATGGGCCGTCGGGATCAGCGCGGCGGTGCGCGCCGCGGGCTGGGCCGGCATCCCGACCGAGCGCCGGCACGCGATCGTCCGGAACCTCGCCGAGGCGGCGGCGCAGCACGCGCGGGTCCTGCGTGACCAGTACGGGGTCACGGTCCCGGCGGTGCGGATCACCCGCGCGCAGGCCCTCGCGCGCGTGCCGGGGTTCATCGGTCACGGCGAGATCGACACCGGCCGCCGCTCCGACCCCGGCGTGGCGTTCGACTGGACGCTGTTCCTGTCGGCCTACGCCGAGGCGATGGCGCTGCCCGCCCCGCCGCCCGGCCCCGCGCCGTCGCCGTCCGCGCCCGCCTCGGGCCTGCTCGAGGACGGCATGTGGGGTGCGGCCACGGCCCGCGCGCTGCAGGCCGTGTTCGGCACGACCGTCGACGGTGTCGTCTCCCACCAGTGGCGCTCGCGGCACAACGAGCACCTGTACGCCGCGCACTTCGACCGCACCAAGACCGGGTCGCAGCTCATCCGGGCGATGCAGCGGTGGCTCGGCGTGAGCGACGACGGCCTCTGCGGGCCCGGCACGATCACCGCGCTGCAGCGCCGCCTCGGCACCCCCGACGACGGCGTCATCTCCCCGGTGTCCTCGGTCGTGCGCGAGATGCAGGCCCGCCTCAACGCCGGCACCCTGCGGTGACCCGCCGCCTGGCCGTGGCGGCCGTCGCGCTCGTGTGCGCGGCGGCCGGCATCTACCTCGGGTGCCTGCTCGTCGTGTGGGTCGCGCTCGCGCCGCTGCGCGCGGCCGCGCGCCTGCTCGGGGGTGCGTGATGCCGGACCGTCGTCGCGTCGAGCGGACCCCGGACACGGTGTCGCTGCTGGCTGCCACCGCAGGCGCGGGGGTCGTGGTGCTGGTGACCGGGACGCACCCGCCGTCGATCGTGGAGTCGACCGGGTACGCGTCCGCCGTGTGGTGGGCGTGCGTGTTCACCGCCGGCGCTGTGCTGTCCCTGGCTGGCGTGCTGTGGCGCGCACCGCTCGGGTGGGTCATCGAGCTCACCGGGCGGATGCCGCTCGCGGCGGCCGCGGCGGGCTACGTGATCGCGCTGGGGACCTTCGCCCGCTCGGGCGTGGGGGCTGCGGTCGCGATCGCGTGCGTGGCCGCGATCGCGGTCGGGTCGACGTGGCGTGCGTGCCAGCTCGCGGTCCGGATCGTGCGGTACCGCGACGCACTGCATGACCTGGGGGGCCGCCGATGACGGTCGTGGACTGGCTCCTCGCGGTCGGCGGCCTTGTCGGCGCCGTCGGTGGTCTCGCTGGCCTCGGGGTGATCCTCCGGGCACGCGCGCAGAACCGCCGCGACGCCGCCGAGGGTGACGCCGCGGTGATCGCGGCGCAGGGCGCCGAGTGGGACCGCCTAGTGCAGGCGCTCTACGAGACGCACGTGAAGCCCCTCGAGGACCGCCTCCAGAAGCAGGACGAACGGCTCGACGCGCAGGACCGGAAGATCGCGCAGATGGACGAGGAGATCCAGGCGTGGCGGTCCCGGTACTGGTCGGCGGTGGAGCACATCCGCCGCCTCACGCTGTGGATCACCCGGCACATGCCCGACGGGATCCCGGCACCTCCGACTCCGCCGGCGACCATCGCCGACGACCTCTGACCCTGACCGGGAGGTCACCCATGCTCCGCCGCATCCTCGCCGCCCTCGCGGCCACCCTGCTCCTGCTGCTCGTGCCGGTCGGCGCGGCCACGGCCACGGTCATCGACCCGGCCCCCGTGGCCCCCGTGGCGCCGGTCATCGCGTTCACGCTCGACCCGCTGACCGTCGTGCACCTCGCCGTCGCGTTCGTCCTGCCGGTGGTCGTCGGGCTCGTCACGACCCGCGTCACCTCGTCGTCGGTGCGCGCGTGGCTGCTGGCCGGGCTGACCCTGGTGACGTCGCTGCTCGTCGAGCTCGGCCGTGCGATCGAGGCCTCCGTGACGTACGACCTCGGCGTCGCGCTGCTCGCGGCGCTGCCGGCGTTCGTGATCTCGGTGTCGACGTACTACGGCCTGTGGCGCCCGACCGGCGTGACCGACGCCGCACAGCGCGTCGGCGCCCGACACCTCGCCGACTGACCGCAGGCCAGCACGACGACGCCCCCTCTCCGCTACGGCGGGGAGGGGGCGGCTGAGCGCGCGCGGAACCCTAGATGGGGTCCTCGACAGCCCCGGGTTCGCCGCCGAAGGTGATCACGCCGCGCGGGATGATCGGGAGAACCACTACCTCTTCGGGGGTGACGCGGACACTGAGGTCCATGACCGCCTGGCGGAGGTACGGAAGGACAGTCATGGCTGCAACCATGTCGCCGAAGGCACACAACACCTCGGGCGAGACGTCGAAAGGCTCAGGCGACACGTACATCGCGGCCGCATCTGCGAGGAGCTCTCCGTTGGCGTGTGGAACGCTCACAGAGACGCGGTAGTCGATGCCCTCGCGCCGCTTCCTGAACGCGGTCCTGAACTCGCCAGCGAAATCGTCAGACCCGGACGTCTCAGTGCTCAGCTCGGGCGAGGGCCCGTCCTCCGTTCGCTCCTGATAGTCGCCTGTGTCGTCCCATGTGGCGGAGAGTTGGTAGAAGCGAACCGCAGCCAGGTCGAGCAGCTGGACTAGTTCTTCGAGCGTCTCAACGCCCCGAGCCTGGGGTGACTCACCGATCTCAGACACGGAGCTCCTCCATCTTGCCCCACTCGTAGCTCCAGTTCACTCCGTCGCGCGCCGCGTAGGACTCGTCGACGCGGGCAGCACTGGACGTCGTGTAAAGCCGTGCCGCCCTCGAGGTCCACGATCCAGCCGCCCACTGGCGACCGACGATCACGATCGTCGGTCGAGCGTCCGCGACGGGGCGCGGTGCGAGTCGGCCGTTGAGCCAGTCCACGCAAGCGGCGTCGAGGGGCAGCGGGCCAGCTTCGGGGAGTCGCTGGTTGACATCTGCCCAAGCGTGGACGGACGACCATGTCCAGAGCTTCTGGTTGCCCACCACCATCCGATGGGGCGGGAAGTCCGCCGGCCCGCGCGTGCCAGCGACCCAGGTGCGCACCGTCTCGCGGTTGACCGCGAGCCGTTCGGCGATCTCTGGGACGTTGACGAGATCCTCAAGGACTCGCACGACCCCGAGGCCAACCTCGGCGATGTGAGTGAGGACGACTCCGAGCGCAGCCTCTCCTGAGGGCGCATCGATCTCGACATCGATGGACGTGACGCCGTCAACCATCGAGGGCTGGAGCACGAAGCGCTCGGTGAAGAGGGCGTCGAGCTGCGCACCATCGTTGATGTCGAGGCCGGAGACGATCGCCGTGAAGGCGAAGGTAGTCATGTGGCGGGCTCCTCGCTTGCAGCCGTAGTGGTGACTACGTCTCGCAAGGGTAGCGGGTTCCTGTTGGCATGTGGCAACTTCAGAGTGGTGATCGAGTGAAGGTCACCAGTGCCTCCGAGTGGGCTTGTTGCCGTGCGGGCAGCGCAGGGCGATCGACCAGAGGGCTCGAGCCGTGTTGTTGCCGGTGCTCCACACAGGCGTCTGGCACCCATCACCGCAGAAGAGCGTCCCTGTGGCATGCGCCGACTTGCCTGGATGATCCCTGTCGTACGTCCAGCCAAACTCCTTCTGGAGCACGCGCAACACCTTCTTGGCGTCCGTTCCCTTGGGCAGACCACCCATCAGGCAGCACCACGTTCGCCCGTACGCATCCCTGGAAGGTACCAGCGGGAAGTGCTCCGCGAGCAGCATTCGCGCTGGCCATGAGTATCCGTGCCACCGTCGCAGCCACGACGCCGCCCCACCTCCGCCTCGTGCGGGGGTGGGGGTGGTTCGTCATGCCCGGCGACGTCGTGCGGGGCGCTCGCGGTACGGGAACACCTCGGGCCGGCCGTGGCCGTAGCATCGGCCGCTAGCGCACGACGGCGCCACCAGCGTGGGATCGCGCCAGGGCGCGCTGGTGAGTGGCTGGACGCAGGATGCCGCACCCTAGGAACCCCACGGGATGACGCTGGTGCAGCGCTCGCAGACCCCATCGAGCCACAGCCCGCTCCAGGACTCCTGAGGGAAGTCATGCAGGCGTCGCACAGGCACCCCACACGCAGTGCGCGGAGAGCTGTCGACGACGACGTGCAGCGTTCCGCTCGGCACTCGCGTCGCTGGGCTCGCCCCGGCACCGGCATCGATCTCCGGGTCTGCCACGAGGTATTCGTAGTCGGAGGAGGCAATGTGGTTGGTCACGGGGTCGACGCTAGGACGCTGCTAGCCGCGGCGGAAGATCGCGCTACGGGGATGGTCGCGTGACCGACAGAGCTGGACCGAGCCACGCCGACATGGCCGCCGCGTGGCGGCGCATCCTCAACGAGCGGCCGATCCCGCCGCGGAGGCTGCAGCACGACGGCCGCACGCCGATCGACGTCGTCGCGCGCATCGTCTGGGAGCACGACGGTGAGGACCGGATCAGCACGCGCGCGATCGACTGGGTCGGCCGCGACGTCCTCGTCGAGATCAGCGATCCCCGGTGGCAGACCAAGGGCGTGTGGCTCGACGCGTCGGACATCCGCCGCCGCTGACCTACCGGCTTCCGCGCATCCGGTTCCTGATGGCCCACCACAGCACCTCGTCGACGATCTGCGCTGCGGGCTCGGCGAGGACCCGACCGAGGTCTGTGTGGCTGGGCCAGGGGGCCTCGCCCCAGAATGCTTCGCGCGCCGCGAGCATGATCAGCAGGACGTCGTCAGGGAGCCCGGCGGCGCGAGCGCGGTCCATCGCCGCGGCCGCAGCACGGACCTGGTCGGGGGTTCGGTCAGGCGCCATCTCTGGGGGCTCCCTGGGGGCTACGCGTCACTGGATGTGGCTGTAAGCCCTGGTCACGGGCGTGCATTCGGGAGCACCCGACGAGCCCCCAGCGTCGTGGTGCTACACGATCTGCTACAGCAGGAAACGGCGCCTGACCTGCGGTGATACCGGTGTGCGCCTGGGCAGATTCGAACTGCCGACACCCGCTTTAGGAGAGCGGTGCTCTATCCCCTGAGCTACAGGCGCGCGGGGCTTCCCGAGAACATGGTCAGGGACTCGGTGGTGAGACCCCACCCGTCTCAAACCGCACTCACGTCGGCCCCGTGCAACGCCGCCCAGGCCAGTGAAGGCCCGTTCGACGCCGATCCAGCCTACCGGGACAGGACGCGCGCGTGCGCCATCACCCCCTGCGCGCGAGCTGCCCGCGGCGTGCACAGCAGCCCGCTCGCGACGACACGGACTGCTCACGGCCCCGCCCACGGCCCGCCGTGAGACGCTCGCCCCACCCGGACCGGAGCGCGTCCCCATCCGCAGAGGCCCGCTCCCGCACGACCACCACCGACGCCCCACCAGGACGGACCCGATGCGCCGCACCCGCCGCCCCGGCCGGACCCTCGCCGTCGCGGCCACCACGCTCTCCCTCCTCCCCGCCCTCACCGGCTGCGCCCCCACCACCCCCGGCGGCACCCTGCGCACCGTCGACGACACAGGCCACGGCAGCACCGCCGTCGACGACGACTGGGTCCTCACCCTCCCCGCCGACGACGACGCGAGCTGGACGCTCCTGCACGCCCGGCCGAGCGACGCGCTCGACCGCCTCCAGACCCCCGTCGACCCCGACGACGTCACCGCACTCGGCGGCACGTGGCAGCCCGTGCGGTCAGGCCGGTTCGACCTGCCCGCCGACCTGACCGGCACGTACCTGCTCTGCTGGGCCGTCCCGTCGGACACCGGACCGGCCATCGAGCCGGTCCAGGCGACGACCCGCGGCTGCGCCGAGGTCGCACTCGACGACGGCGCACGCGTCGAGGCGACGTGGGGCGCGGGCGGCTTCGGCGCGCAGTCCGGCTGACAAACCGGCCGAGCCCCGACCCGCCTCACCCCACCGGTGGCTCGACCACCACGGGCACGCCCCAGTCGGTGAACTGCTGCACGGTCGTCGTCTGCACGCCCCCGAACGTCCCGGTGCCCTGCGTCCCGACGACCACGTGCCCGTCGGCGAGCCACACGATAAGCTCCTGCATGTCGACGCCCATCATGTTGAACGGCGCATCGGCCGGCAGGCGCCACGCGTGCACCTCGCCGCCGTTGACCAGGTCGATGACGTCCTGGTCGTCCTGCACCGTGTACGTGGGCGACATCGCGATCATGCCAGCGCTGACGGCCGGGTCGGCGAGCGTGCGGTACGCGGAGCCGACCGTGCCGGCGAGGGCCTTCTCGGAGTCGCTGCTGGTGATGTCGCCCTCGACCCAGCCTACGAAGCCCCCGGTTGCCCGGCCTGCTGCAGCAGCACCGCGACGGCGTCGGGGCTCGCGTACAGGCCAGGTTCGTTGGGTCCACAGCCGAGCCCTCCCAGGGTGATGCCCTGCAGACGGAGGCGCCCGCCCTTGAGGGTGTAGGCACCGGATCCGCTGTCGCCGATGCAGGTGTTCTGCGTGCCGGTCGGGGTCATGCACACCCACCGGCCGGGTGCGCGGTCGGCATCGTCGGCGGCGGCGAGGACCGGTGTGCACTCGTGGCCGTCCACGACCCGTAGGGGCATCGTCTTGGCCTGGCAGGGCCGCCTCTGGTCGGTGTCGACACGCCCCCAGCCGACGGCGACCGTCGTGGTGCCGATGTCGGGGGGCGACGCGACCTCCGCGACGTCGGCGGTGACGGGCTGCCCTAGCCGCAGCAACGCCAGCTCGGCGGCCGGGCCTTCCCCGAGCAGGCGTCGCACGACGGCGCGGCGTTCACCGGCGACGGGGTCGGCGCACAGGTCATGCTCCCCCACGAGCACGTCGGGCAGGGGGCCGTCGCGCAAGCAGTGCGCGGCGGTCACGACCAGGTCCGGGGCCACCAGCGCACCCGAGCAGAAGGTGTTCGCCCACGTGCGGGACGGTGCGGCGCTGGCGTTGAGCACGGCGACGTACGCCCCTGCCGGCAAGCCCTCGGCGGCAGGGCCGGTGCACCCGGCGGCCGCGAGCAGCGTCACCAGCGCGACGGCGGCACCACGTTCAGCACTGCGCACCGGGTGCGACCCCGTACTCGACCAGCACCGGCTCGCGGTACGTGTCCCCGCCGCTGCGGTAGTGCACGACGGTTCTGCTGACCGCCGCGTACTCGTCCGGCGACTCGGGCACGGCCTGCACGATCAGCGACACCGTGGCCCCGGGCTCGACGACCGTCCCGTCAGG
>NZ_JAGIBD010000021.1 GCF_017744555.1 Cellulomonas sp.
GCACTACATGCACGACAAGTACGCCTACGAGCGCATCGAGATGGCCCTGCACGACCGCGAGATCCTGCGGACCATGGCCTGCGGCAT
The DNA here is from genome assembly GCF_017744555.1 of Cellulomonas sp. Lineage (GTDB taxonomy): Bacteria > Actinomycetota > Actinomycetes > Actinomycetales > Cellulomonadaceae > Cellulomonas. The sequence goes on from NZ_JAGIBD010000021.1 coordinate 88, forward strand.
CGCCGGCCTGTCGGTCGTCGTCGACTCGCTGTCGGCCATCAAGTACGCGACCGTCAAGGGGCTGCGGACCACGGACGGGCTCGTCACCGAGTACAGCGTGACCGGCGACTACCCGACGTACGGCAACGACGACGACCGCGCCGACGACATCGCGGTGTGGATCGTCAAGACGTTCATGGAGAAGATCCGGCAGTACCCGACGTACCGGGGCGCGCTGCACACGCAGTCCGTGCTGACGATCACGTCGAACGTCGTCTACGGCAAGGCGACCGGCTCGACGCCCGACGGCCGCCGCGCGGGCGAGCCGTTCGCACCGGGCGCCAACCCGATGAACGGCCGCGACACGCACGGCATGCTCGCCTCGGCGCTGTCGGTCGCGAAGCTGCCCTACGCGGAGGCGCAGGACGGCATCTCGCTGACGTCGTCGGTCGTGCCCAGCGGGCTCGGCCGCACGCCGGACGAGCAGGTGACGAACCTCGTGGGTCTGCTCGACGCGTACACGCTGTCGTCCGGGTACCACATGAACGTCAACGTGCTGAACCGCGAGACGCTGCTCGACGCCATGGAGCACCCCGAGAACTACCCGCAGCTCACCATCCGGGTGTCCGGGTACGCGGTGAACTTCGTGCGGCTCACCCGCGAGCAGCAGCTCGACGTGCTGTCCCGCACGTTCCACGGCGCGGTCTGACCCGCCCGATCGACGCCCGAGGAGACCCGGCCATGACCGCCCTGACCGACGCACGGCCCACCGGCGCACCTGTGGTGCCGCTCGGCGTGCCGCTCGTCGGCGGAGCGCACGGCCGGGTCTCCGGTGCGGGGACCGAGGGCCTGGCGGCGGACGACGAGCGCGCACGGTCCGAGCGGATCGCGGCGGTCCGGTCAGGCGAGATCGGGTCCGTCCACTCGTGGGAGCTCGTCACCGCCGTGGACGGCCCGGGGACGCGCATGACCACGTTCCTCGCCGGCTGCCCGTTGCGCTGCCTGTACTGCCACAACCCCGACACCATGGAGATGCGCCGGGGCACCGACGTCGCCGCGGACGAGATCCTGCGCCGCGTCGCCCGGTACCGCGGGGTCATGAAGGCCACCGGCGGCGGCCTGACGATCTCGGGCGGCGAGCCGCTCATGCAGCCCGCGTTCGTGCGGCGCCTGCTGCGCGGTGCCAAGGCGATGGGTGTGCACACCGCGATCGACACGTCGGGCTTCCTCGGCGCAGCCTGCACCGACGAGATGCTCGACAACCTCGACCTCGTGCTGCTCGACGTGAAGTCGGGCGACCCCGACACGTACCGCCGCGTCACCGGCCGAGCCCTGCAGCCCACGCTCGACTTCGGCCGACGCGTCGCGGACCGTGGCGACACCGAGATCTGGGTGCGGTTCGTGCTCGTCCCCGACCTCACCGACGACGAGGCCAACGTCGAGCTCGTCGCCGAGTACGTCGCGTCGCTCGGTGCCGCCGTGACCCGCGTCGAGGTGCTGCCCTTCCACCAGATGGGCCGCGACAAGTGGGACGACCTCGGCATGCGGTACGAGCTCGGCGACACCGAGCCTCCGTCGGTCGAGCTGGTCGAGCGGGTGCGCGGGCAGTTCCGGGCCCACGGGCTCACGGTCTTCTGAGCACCCGGTCGGAGGGCCTCAGAACGCGCTGATCGACCCCGGCGCCCGCTGCGGCCGCGTGAGCGTCCGTACGAGCGCGTCCTGTCCGTGCCGGCGCAGCGACAGGTCCGTGAGCAGCGTGAGGACCGGGCCGAGCGCCTCGGGGGCGAACGCGGGCACGGGGACGTCGACGCTCGCCGCGAGGTCGTCGCTGTGCACCACGATCTCCATGAGCCGCGTGACGAGGAAGTCGTCCGTCCGCAGCGCGGTCCCCGCCCACGGCAGGCCGACGGTCGGACCCGCTGCGGTGAGCGTGGCGGCGAGCGCGTCGCGCGCCTCCCGGGCCGCCGCGACCGCTGCCGACTGACCGGCCTCGGCCTGCTCCTCGCCCCGCTCGCGCACGCCGACGTTCGCCGGACCGTCGAGGTCCTGCTGCAGCCACGCCGCGCGGGCGTAGTGCTCGTCGAGCGAGATGGGCTCGACCTCGGGCGTCGGGCCGCCGAGCACCTCGACCACGCGCTGCGGCTGGTTGACGAGGTGCCACGCGAGCGCGCCGACCGTCATGCCCGCGCACGACGACTCCTCGTCCCACCGGGCGCCCACCTCGGGGCGTGCGACGAGGTCCGCGAGGAGGTCGACCGCGGGCGCGAGCGCGGCGCGGTCGAGGGAGCCGGCCAGGGACAGGGGAGGCAGCGTCGTCATGCGCCCATCCTGCCGTGCGTGACGTCGCTGGTCGGGCCGTCTTTGCCGTGGACGCACCCTGCGGCGCTCCCTAGGGTCGGGGCATGCGCATCGAGCAGCACGGCGACGTCCGTGTGCAGTACCTGGACCACGACGGGCCCGTGATCTCCAGCTCGGCGGACGCCTCGGACCTCATCGGCAACGCGTGGGTCGACGAGGCGAGCGTCGTGGCCGTGCCGGTGGGACGCCTGGATCCCGAGTTCTTCCGGCTCAGCTCGCTGCTGGCCGGCGACTTCCTGCAGAAGGCCGTGAACTACCACGTGCGGATCGCCGTGATCGGCGACATCACGGACCACGTGGAGCGCAGCGACGCCCTGCGGGACTTCGTCTACGAGTCGAACCGCGGCGACCACGCGTGGTTCCTGCCGGACGAGGAGGCGCTCGCCGCCAAGCTGGCCGGACCGCGGCGCTGACGACGACGAGGGCCCCTGGACCGCGACGGTCCGGGGGCCCTCGTTCGTGCGTTGCGGGTCAGCCGGCGGCGGGGACGTTCGCGACGCCGTCGGGCAGCAGGCGACGGCCCAGGACGCGCTCGGAGTACCCGGTGCGGTCGAGGTACGGCGTGATCCCGCCGAGGTGGAAGCCCCACCCGGCGCCGAGGATCATGCACAGGTCGATCTGCTGCGGCGTGGCGACGACGCCCTCCTCGAGCATGTGGCCGACCTCGACGGTGAGCGCGGTGAGGACGGAGTCCAGCACGCCGGCCTCGTCGAGCGGCGTGCCCGAGACCTCGACCTCGCGCGCGTCGTCGAACACCGCCTGGATCGCCGGGTCGACGGGCTTCGGGAGCCCCTTGGCGGCGGCGGGCAGCACGACGCGCGTCCCGTCGGCGACGAGCTTCTCGAGGCCGGGGGACCGGGGGAACCGGTCGCCGAGGTCCTCACGCAGCGACGTGAGCACGTGCAGGCCGACCGCGGGACCGGCGAGGTCGAACAGCTCGAACGGCGGCATCGGCAGCCCGAGCGGCCGCAGCGCGCGGTCGGCCACCTCCACCGGCGTGCCGTGCTCGACGGCGTCGACGATGACGCCCAGCAGCAGCACGAGAAGCCGGTTGACGACGAAGCCCGGACGGTCGGCGACGAGCACCGCCGTCTTGCGCAGCTTCTGCACGACGGCGAACCCGGTGGCGAGCGCCTCGAGCGACGTGTGCTCGGCCTGCACGACCTCGACGAGCGGCATGGCCGCGACGGGGTTGAAGAAGTGCAGCCCGACCACGCGCTCGGGGTGCTGCAGGTCCGCCGCCATCGCGGAGACCGACAGCGCGGACGTGTTGGTCGCGAGGATCGTGGTCGGGGCCACGACGGTCTCGAGCTCGGCGAACACGCGCTTCTTCAGGTCGAGGATCTCCGTGACTGCCTCGATGACGAGGTCGCACGACGCGAACTCCTGCAGGTCGGTCGTGCCGTGCACCGAGCCGATCAGCCGGGCGCCGGCCGCCTCGCTCATCCGGCCCGTCGCCGTGAGCCGCTCGACAGTCGACCGGACCGCCTCCAGACCCTTCGCGACGCGCTCCTCGTCGAGGTCGCGCATGACGACCGGGACGCCGAGACGCTGCGCGAACAGCGTCGCGATCTGCGCGGCCATGAGACCGGCACCGACGATGCCGACGCGCGTGACGGGCTGCGCGAGCGACCGGTCGGGGGCACCGACGGGCCGCTTGCCACCCGAGACGAGCCCGAACGCGTACACGGACGCGCGCATCTCGTCGCTCATGAGCAGGTCGGCGAGCGCCTCGTCCTCGGCCGCGAACGCCGACGACCGGTCGGCCTCGCGAGCCGCTGCGACGAGGTCGAGCGCGCGGTACGGCGCGGGCCGCGAACCGTGCACGACGGCGTCGAGGCGCTGCCGGGCGGCGTCGACGACGGCATCCCACACCGGCGCCGGGTCGAGCGGGCGACGCTCGACGACGACGTCGCCGGACAGCACGCGCGCCGCCCACCGGATCGACTCCTCGAGGAAGTCCGCCGGGTCGAGGACGACGTCCACGAGACCGATCGACGCAGCCTCGGTCGCCGAGTACGGCTTGTTGGTGGCCGGCCGCGTGAGGATGACGTCGAGCGCCTTCTCGATACCGACGAGCCGCGGCACGAGGTACGCGCCGCCCCAGCCAGGGACGAGCCCGAGACCGGTCTCGGGGAGCGCGAGCGCGCGCACGTCGGACGCGACCGTCCGGTAGTGGCAGTTGAGCGCGAGCTCGAGACCGCCGCCCAGCGCGACGCCGTTGACGAACGCGAACGTCGGCACACCCATGTCCTGCAGCAGGGCGTACGCCCTGTGCCCGGCACGGCCCAGCTCGAGCGCGGCGTCCCGGCCCGTGAGGGCCGTGGCCTGCGTGAGGTCGGCACCGGCGGCTAGGAAGTACGGCTTGCCCGTGACGGCGACCGCGGCGAGCTCGCCGGCGGCGACCCGGTCACGGACGCGCGTCAGCGTCGTGATGAGCTCGGCCATCCCGATCGGGCCCAGCGTCGACGGCTTCGTGTGGTCGAGGCCGTTGTCGAGCGTCACGAGCGCGAGCGTCCCGGCGCCACCGGGGAGCGTCACGTCGCGGACGTAGGAGTGCGTGACCCGCTCGGCGCGGGGAGCGGCGGCGGTGTCGGTCGGCGCGGTCACTTCGCGTCCTCCTCGGTGACGGTCGAGCCGGCGGGCTCGTAGTCGGGGTGGTGCGGGTTCTCCCAGATGACGGTGCCGCCCTGGCCGAGGCCGACGCACATGGTCGTCAGGCCGTAGCGGACCTCGGGGTGCTCCTCGAACTGGCGCGCGAGCTGCGTCATGAGGCGCACGCCCGACGACGCGAGGGGGTGACCGACGGCGATCGCGCCGCCGTAGGGGTTCACGCGAGGGTCGTCGTCCGCGATGCCGAACGCGTCGAGGAACGCGAGCACCTGCACGGCGAACGCCTCGTTGATCTCGAACAGACCGATGTCCTCGATGGTGAGGCCGGCACGTTCGAGTGCCTTGCGGGTCGCGGGGACCGGGCCGATGCCCATGATCTCCGGCTCGACGCCCGCGTACGCGAACGACACCATCCGCATGCGCGCCGGCAGGCCGAGCTCGGCGGCGGTGTCCTCGGCGGCGAGCAGGCACGACGCGGCGCCGTCGGTGAGCGGCGCGGCGGTGCCCGCGGTGACGCGGCCGCCCGGCCGGAACGGCGTGGGCAGCTTCTGGATGGCCTCGACCGTGGTGCCCGGTCGCGGCGGCTCGTCGGCCGTCGCCAGGCCCCAGCCGTGCTCGGGGTCGCGCAGCGCGACGGGGACCAGGTCGGGCTCGATCTTGCCCGCGGCGAGCGCGGCGGCGTACTTGTCCTGGCTCGCGACACCGTACGCGTCCGCCCGCTCACGGGTGAGGGCGGGGAACCGGTCGTGCAGGTTCTCCGCGGTCACGCCCATGTTGAGCGCGTCGTTCGCGACGAGCCGCTCGGACAGGAACCGCGGGTTCGGGTCGGCGTCGAAGCCCATCGGGTGGTGACCCATGTGCTCGACCCCGCCCGCGACGGCGACGTCCTGCGCACCGACGCCGATCGCGGCGGCGACGTTCGTCACGGCAGTCATGGCGCCGGCGCACATCCGGTCGACGGCGTAGCCGGGGACCGTGCGCGGCAGGCCGGCGAGGACGCCGACCGTGCGCCCCAGGGTCAGGCCCTGGTCGCCCTGCTGCGTCGTGGCCGCGATCGCGACCTCGTCGATCCGCTCGGGGGCGAGCTCGGGGTGGCGACGCAGCAGCTCGCGGACCGTCTTGACCGCGAGGTCGTCGGCGCGCGTGTGGGCGTAGATGCCGTCCTTGCGGGCGCGGCCGAACGGGGTGCGGACCCCGTCGACGAACACGACGCGGCGGACGCGGGGTGCAGGACGTGCGGATGCGGTCGGCATCGGGCCTCCAGGGCGGGACGACGGTGTCCGGGGTGGCGTTCCTCAGGCCCGCGGAGCGGGCCACCGACGGCCGACGCTACCCGGGACCTAAGTCCCACGCCAGCCTAAGTTACCGAAGAGTAACACTGGCGACCGCCGACTCGATCAGGCGGCCGGCGACCCCTCGAACGCCGTCGCGAGACGGTCCGCGACGAGCTCCACCTGCCACGGCCGCGCACCGCCGGCCCGCAGGAACTCGGCGACCGACGCCGCGTCGAGCGACGCGGGCGGCGTCCAGCACAGGCGCCGCAGGAGATCGGGCTGCAGCAGGTTCTCGGCGGGCACCGAGTAGGTCGAGGACAGGTCGGCCACGACGTCCCGGGCGGCGGTCAGCCGCGCCGCGGCCGCCGGGTCCTTCTCGGCCCACGCACGTGGCGGCGGGGGAGCGTCGCTCTTCGGACCGCGCACCGACGGCAGCTCGGAGTCCGGGACCGCGAGACCCCGGTCGATCGCCTGCTGCCACAGCGTCGCCCGGCGCCGGGTGCCCTTGCCGGAGAACGCCGGCAGGGCCGTGAGCGCGGGGACCGACCGCGGCAGCGCCTGCGCCGCAGCGACGATCGCCGCGTCGGGCAGCACCCGCCCTGGAGAGATGTCGCGCTGCCGCGCGTTCTGGTCGCGGGCCAGCCACAGCTCGCGCACCACGGCCAGACGGCGCGCGTCCCGGATCGTGTGCAGGCCCGACACGCGGCGCCACGGGTCGACCCGGGCGGGAGCCGGGGGAGCCGTGCGCACCGCCTCGAACTCCTGGGCGGCCCACTCGGCCTTGCCCGCGACCGCGAGGCGCTCCGCGAGGACCGACCGCAGCTCGACGAGCACCTCGACGTCGAGCGCCGCGTACCGCAACCAGTCGGCGGGCAGCGGTCGCGTGGACCAGTCGACCGCCGAGTGCTCCTTGGCCAGCCCAAGACCGAGCGCGTCCGCGACGACCGCCGCGAGCCCCACCCGCTCCATGCCGAGCAGGCGGGCGCCGAGCTCGGTGTCGAAGATCCGCGTGGGCCGCATGCCCTGCTCGACGAGTCCCGGCAGGTCCTGCGAGGCGGCGTGCAGCACCCACTCGACGCCGACGAGGGCGTCGGACAGCGCCGAGAGGTCGGGCAGCGCGATCGGGTCGATCAGCGCGGTTCCCGCACCCTCGCGACGCAGCTGGACGAGGTACGTGCGCTGGCCGTACCGGTAGCCGGACGCACGCTCCGCGTCCACGGCGACCGGTCCCGTGCCCGCACCGAACGCCGCGACGACCTCGGCGAGCGCCTCCGGCGTGTCCACGACGGGCGGGACACCGTCGGCGGGCTCGGTGAGCGGGACGACGTCGGGCGCCGCCGGGAGCTCGCCCTCGGCGGCGGGCGTGCCGGAGTGGTTCGAGCCGACGTCGGGCGTGCCGGCGTCGACGGTGCCGGCCTCGAGAGCGCCGCCCTCAGAGGGGCCGGCGGAGGCGTCGGGCTGCATGAGGACCACGGTATGCGACGCGGGCACGCCGTTCGCGCAGGCAGGCGCGGTGCGCCGCCCAGGGGGAGCCGGGTCAGTCGATGACGCCCGCACGGATCGAGATCGCGACGAGCTCCGCACGGTCGCCCGTGCCGAGCTTGCGGGAGATGCGTGCGAGGTGGCTCTTGACCGTCAGCGCGGACAGGCCGAGCTCGTCGCCGATCGCCCGGTTGCTGCAGCCGTCGGCCACGTGCTTCAGCACGCTGACCTCCCGCGCCGTCAGCTCGGGCAGCGTCGGCCGCGGCGGCGCGGGGGCCACCGCACGGCGCAGGCTCGGTGCCGTCATGCCCGCGACCGCACCGCGCAGTCCGCCCGCGAGGAGCACACCCAGCTCGGACCGGCTCGCCCGGCGGGTGAGCACCACCACACGCTGGGCGCCGCGCCGGCGGAGGTTGCGCACGAGCACGGTCCCGTCGCCGTCGGCGACATCGGTCACGACGACGCACATCTGGTGGCCGGCGGGCGCGGGGGCGCGCCTGCCGGTCGGGACGGTGTGCGGGGCGAGGCTCCGGCGGACCGGGGCGACGTCGCGACGCAGGGGCTCGATGCTCACGACCGATCCATCGGCAGGGCACCCTCGTGACTTGAGGCACCGCCCGGGGTGACTGGGAGCGATCCCGCCGACGGTCGCGCCCGCCGCTCTCAGCGGTGACGACGCGGCAGTGCCCTCGTCCGCGTTGCTGCGCCGTCAGCGACGCGGTGCCAGGGGCACGACGCCCTCCGGCAGCGGCGGCAGCCCGGCCGCGGTGCACAGGAGCGTCGCCCACGCGCGCAGGTGCGGGCCGAGGTCCTCGCCCGCGGCGGTCCACGACGCGCGGATCTCGAGCTCGGTCTGCTCGGAGCGGCGCTCGAGCGCGCCGAAGCTCTGCGACAGGACGCGCGTCACCGTGCCGCCCGCGGCGTGCGGCGTGAGGTCGGCCGACTCGAGTGCGTCCGTGAACCAAGACCAGGCGACCTCGGCGAGCAGGGGGTCTGCGCCGACCTCCGGCTCGAGCGTGCAGCGCACGAGCGTCACGAGCCGGAACGAGCCCTCCCACGCCTCCTGGCCGTCGGGGTCGAACAGCACGACGAACCGGCCCGACGCGAGCTCGGCCGCCGCGACCGACCGGCGGGCGGTGCGGACCTCGGCGGTGAGCGCCGCGGTGAACGGGGCGATCCGGGCGGGACCGGGCACCTCGTCGAGGATCACCTCGGGCCGGACGGCCACGCCGCGCAGCGAACGCAGGGCGCGGATGAACTCGGCGGGGACGTCGTCGGGTCCGGCGGGGGTCACGGGGTGGAGCGTACGGCCGGGGTGCCCGTCTCGCGGTCCGGCACGCCGCTTCGACGGGTGTGGTGCGCGACTAGGCTGGCGCCCGCACCCACCACTCCGGTCGACGCCCCGTGGCATGCCGTACGCACGGCGCAGCACACGTCGACCGTCGACCGAAGGAGCACTCCCCGCATGGCTGACAGCACCGCGACCGGAACAGCGCAGATCGGCGTCACCGGACTGGCGGTGATGGGCCGCAACCTCGCCCGCAACTTCGCGCGGAACGGCTACACCGTCGCGGTGCACAACCGGTCCTACGCCAAGACGCAGTCCCTCGTCGACGACCACGGCGACGAGGGCACGTTCGTCCCGTCCGAGTCGGTCGAGGACTTCGTCGCGAGCCTCGCCCGCCCGCGCAAGGTCGTGGTCATGGTCAAGGCGGGCGGTCCCACGGACGCTGTCATCGACGAGCTCGTGCCGTTCCTCGAGGAGGGTGACATCGTCGTCGACGCGGGCAACGCGCACTTCTCCGACACGATCCGCCGGGAGGCCGCGCTGCGCGAGAAGGGGCTGCACTTCGTCGGCTCCGGCGTCTCGGGCGGCGAGGAGGGTGCACTCCTGGGCCCGTCGATCATGCCGGGTGGCACGGCGGAGTCGTACGAGTCGCTCGGCCCGATCCTGGAGAAGATCTCCGCGAAGGTCGACGGCGTGCCGTGCTGCACGTACGTCGGGCCCGACGGTGCCGGCCACTTCGTCAAGATGGTGCACAACGGCATCGAGTACGCCGACATGCAGCTCATCGCCGAGGCGTACGACCTGCTCAAGCAGGGGCTCGGTGCCTCTGCCGCCGAGATCGGGCAGATCTTCGCCGAGTGGAACACGGGCGACCTCGAGTCGTTCCTCATCGAGATCACGGCCGACGTGCTGCAGCACGTGGACGCCGAGACCGGTGCGGCGTTCGTCGACATCGTGCTCGACCAGGCGGAGCAGAAGGGCACCGGCCGCTGGACCGTGCAGAACGGCCTCGACCTCGGCGTCCCGATCACCGGCATCGCGGAGGCCACGTTCGCCCGCGCGCTGTCCGGGTCGGTCCCGCAGCGCACCGCCGCCCGCGGCACGCTGCCTGCGCACACCACGCCGTGGGAGATCACGGACCGCGACGCGTTCGTCGAGGACGTCCGCCTCGCGCTGTACGCCTCGAAGGTCGTCGCGTACTCGCAGGGCTTCGACCAGATCGCCGCCGCGTCCGCGGAGTTCGGCTGGAACATCGACCGCGGTGCGATGGCGCGCATCTGGCGCGGGGGCTGCATCATCCGCGCGCGGTTCCTCAACCGGATCACCGAGGCGTACGAGCGCGACGCGAACCTGCCGCTGCTGCTCGCCGACGAGTACTTCACCGGCGCCGTCGGCAACGGCGTCGAGGCGTGGCGCCGGATCGTCGCCGGCGCCGCGCTGCACGGCGTGCCGACGCCCGCGTTCGCATCCTCGCTGTCCTACTACGACGGCGTCCGCGCCGAGCGGCTGCCCGCCGCGCTGATCCAGGCGCAGCGCGACTTCTTCGGCGCGCACACGTACCGCCGCACGGACCGCGAGGGCACGTTCCACACACTGTGGTCCGCCGACCGCACCGAGCAGAACGCGTGAGCGGCGAGCTCCAGCCCGTCATCCTCGGCGCCGACATCGGCGTCTACGCGCTGGCCCGGTCGTTCCACGAGCAGTACGGAGTGACGTCGGTCGTCGTCGCGGGTGCGGCACTCGGACCCGTCCAGCACTCGCGGATCGTCCGGCACGAGATCGTCGCCGACGGTCACGACCCCCAGCAGCTGGTCGACCGCCTGCTCGAGGTCGCACGCAGCATGCCCGACCGTCGCCTGCTGCTCATGGCCAACTCGGACTGGCTCGTCCGCGTGGTCGTGCAGCACCGCGAGGAGCTCGAGAAGTTCTACGCCGTGCCGTTCCTGTCCCAGGAGCTGCTCGACCAGATCTCGGACAAGGCGACGTTCGCGGAGATCTGCGAGCGGCTCGGCATCTCGGTGCCGCGCACGATCGTGCAGGACTTCGCGACCGGTGCGCCCGACGTCGCGGTGGACCTCGAGTTCCCCGTGATCGCGAAGGCGGCGAGCAGCGCCGACTACCAGGACGTCGAGTTCGCGGGCAAGAAGAAGGTCTTCGAGATCGCGACGCCCGGCGAGCTCGCCTGGCTGTGGGGCGCGCTGCGCGGCGCCGGGTTCCAGGGGCGGTTCGTCGTCCAGGAGCTCGTGCCCGGTGACGACACGCAGATGCGGTCCATCACGGCGTACGTCGACAGCCACGGCGAGATCACGCTGCTCTGCTCGGCGCACGTGCTGCTCGAGGAGCACACACCGTCCGGGCTCGGCAACCCCGCCGCGATGATCACCGACCGGGACGACGCGATGCTGGAGCAGGCGCGCACGTTCCTGTCGTCGACGGGCTACCGCGGGTTCGCCAACTTCGACGTCAAGGTGGACCCCCGCAGCGGGCAGTTCCGGTTCTTCGAGGTGAACCCCCGGATCGGCCGGAACAACTACTACGTCACCGCTGCCGGGGCCAACCCCACGCGGTTCGTCGTGGAGGACGTCGTCGAGGGCCGGTCGGTCCCGCCGGTCGTGGCCGACCGCGAGGTCCTCTACGCGGTCGTGCCGCACCGGCTGCTGCTGCGGTACGTGCGCGACCCGCAGCTCGCTGCGCGCGTCCGGCGGCTCGTGAAGACCAAGGCCGTGGCGCACCCGCTGAGCTACCCCGGCGACCTGTCGCCGCGGCGCCGGCTGTACATCCTCATGGCCCTGGTCAACCAGGTGCGCAAGTTCCGCAAGTACTACCCGGAGGTCACCTCCACGGGCTTCTGAGCGGCACGACGCACGGACGGTCCGACCCTCACGGGGTCGGGCCGTCCGTGCGTCTGCGGCTCCGTCAGCCGAGCTCGCTCGTCCCCGCGTACAGGTGCAGGACCGGGACCTGCAGGTCCTCGCGTGCGCGCGACGCCCAGTCGGTGTGGAGGGTGTCCTCGACGGCGTGCGGGTACGTGACGACGGCGACCTCGCGGACGTCGCCGGTCGCGACGGCCGTCCGCAGCGCGGGCAGCGGGTCGTCGGCGACGATCTCGCCGGTGGCCTCACGGCCGGCGGCCGCGAACGCCGCGAGGGTCCCCTCGAGCTGCTCCGCGGCCGTCGCCCGGGCCTGGTGCTCGCTGGGCTCCTTGCCGCGCACGCGGTCCCACGCGCTGCGGATCTCGCCCATGCTGAGGTCGTCGATGATCGTCGAGAGGAGCGGACGCTCGCTGTCCGCCGGCACCAGCACCCGGTAGGCGAGCACCTCGCCCTCGTGGAGCGACAGGAGGTGCTGCACGTCGACGGCGGCCAGGGTGTCCTCGACGAGGACCAGGATGGTGTCGGTCACGCGCCGAGCCTAACGACCTGCCACCGTCCGAGCAGCACACCGCCCGCGTGGAGCAGGTGCAGGGGTCGCAGCTCTCGGGCGGGGTCGAGCCACATCGGCAGGTCGACGACCCGGGGTGCGGGGCCGCCGACGAGCACCGGGCTGAAGGTCTGGCACAGCTCGTCGACGAGGTCGGCGCCGACCAGCTGACCGAGGAGGGTGGGCCCGCCCTCCGTGAGGACGTGCGCGAGCCCTCGAGCGCCCAGCGCGGCCAGCGCCACCCGCAGGTCCACGGTGCCCGGCGTGTCGGCCTCGGTGAGGATGAGCCGCTCGGGTCCGATCCTGTCCCCGAGCTCGTCGAGCCGCGGGCACGTGCCGGTCGTGAGCACGAGCGGCGGCCGCTCGCCGTCGAGGAGCGCGTCGGGGACGTCGCCCGACGCGGACACGATCGCCAGCTCGATCTCGGGGGTCCGGCCGAGCGCGCGGCGGGCCTCGCGCAGCTCGTCGGGGACGTCGAGCGCGCGGTACTGCTCGGCGCGGGCGGTGCCGGCGCCGATGAGCACGACGTCGGCGAGTGCCCGCAGCACGCGGAAGACCCGGAAGTCGGCGGCGTCGTTGATCGAGCCGGAGCGGTGGTCGGCGCCCGTGGCGCCGCCGTCGACGGAGCTCACCATGTTGGCGCGCACGTGGACGCCGCGCGGCGGCTCGAGCGGAAGGCGGTCGGTGAAGGCTCCGAGAAGCTCGGCCTCGTCGGCGCGCGGCTCGATGCGCGTGCCGGCTCGGTCGACGGGGAGCAGGACGTCGAGGGCGGGGAAGTCGTCGGGCACGTCGTTCACCCTAGGCGTCCTCGTGCCGGGTTCGCCGGGGATGCCCGCCTGCGGAGGCAGCCGCCGCGCGCCCTGCGACGGGACGGGTCAGTCGGCGCGCGTGCCGGGCCCGAGGGTGTCGGCGAGCGCCGCGACGTCGCCCACGACGACCACGGCGGGGTTGCCGACGCCCCGCGCGGCTGCCAGCTCGGCGATGTCCGTGAGCGTCCCGACGGTGGTGCGCTGCTCGGGCAGCGTGCCGCGCTCGACGACCGCGACAGGCGTCGACGGGTCGCGCCCGTGCTCGACGAGCGCGCGGGCGTGCCCGGCGAGCTGTGCGACGCCCATGAGCAGCACGAGGGTGCCGTCGAGCCGTGCGAGCGTGGCCCAGTCGGGCGCCGAGTCGTGCGCGGACAGGATCGTGAGCTGCCGGGACACCCCGCGGTGCGTGACGGGGATGCCGGCGGCACCCGGGACGGCGATCGCGCTGGTCACCCCGGGCACGACCTCGACGGGCACGCCGGCCTCGAGGCACGCGGCGACCTCCTCGCCGCCGCGGCCCAGCACGAACGGGTCGCCGCCCTTGAGCCGGACGACGCGCTTCCCGGCCTGCGCGCGCTCCACGAGGACCTCGTTGATCTGGGTCTGCGTGAGGGTGTGCGCGTGCGGGGACTTGCCGGCCTCGATGACCTCGACGTCCGCGTCGAGCTGCTCCAGCAGCGCGCGGGGGGCGAGCCGGTCGACGACCACGACGTCGGCCTCCGCGAGCGCACGGCGGCCGCGGGTCGTGATGAGCCCGGGGTCGCCGGGGCCACCGCCGACGAGCGTCACCGTGCCTGTGGCCACCGGTCGCTGCCGTCGCAGCGGGAGCTCGCCGGTGTCGAGCAGCAGCGCGAGCGCCGACCGCAGGCGTGCGGCACGACGGGGGTCGCCGCCGGCGCCGACGGCGACGGTGACGTCCCCGGCACGGGCGACCGCGGGCGTCCAGGCGGTCGACGCCGACGCGTCGTCGGCCCGCACGCACCACAGCCGGGCGGCCTCGGCGTCGGCCGCGACCGCGTCGTCGACCTGCCGGACCCCGGTCGCGGTGTGCACGAGCCAGGCGCCGTCGAGGTCGGTCGCGAGGTACTCGCGCGCGGACCACAGGACGGCGCCACGCCCGACGAGCTCGGTGAGGTCCTCGCAGAGCGCCGGCGCCACGACGTGCACGTCCGCCCCGTCGTCGACGAGTCGGGCCGTGCGGCGCGCCGCGACGGGGCCACCCCCGACCACGACGACCTTGCGGCCGTGCAGGTCGAGCAGCAGCGCGTGCCGCGGCGCGTCCGTCATATGCCGGCCCCGGCGAGCCAGTCGTCGTCGTGCGCGCTCGGGGGAGCGGTGGGCGTCAGGCGGTCGAGCAGCGTCGGACCCACGAGGCCGGCGGCGAGCGTGGTGCCGTCCGCGGGGTCGACGAGCAGGAACCCGCCCGTGCGCCGGTGGTCGGCGTAGTCGTCGAGCAGCACGGGCTCGGCCAGACGCACCTTGACCCGGCCGATCGCGTTGAGCGTGAGCGCGCGCGGCGCGACGTCGGAGGACGTGTCGGTCGCGTCGACGGCGTGCAGCGTGTCGACCCCGTCCCACACCTCGACGGTCTGGGTGTCGACGTCGAGCCGCGCGTTGACCTCGCGCAGCAGCGCCCGCACGGTGCGGGTGCCGATGCGCACGAGCAGCCGGGCGCCGAGGACGCTGCGCCGCTCGGCGAGCCAGCACACCGTGCCCTCGAGGTCCTGGCCGGTCGTCACGACTGCCCCCGACGGCACGAGCACGTCGCCGCGGGCCACGTCGACGTCGTCGGCGAGGCGCAATGTGACGGACTGCGGCGCGTGGGCCTCGCCGAGCGGGCCGTCGAACGTGTCGATGGCCGTCACGGTGCTCGTCTTGCCGGACGGCAGGACCGTGACCTCGTCACCGACCCGGACGACGCCCGACGCGATCCGCCCCGCATATCCGCGATAGTCGGGGTGCTCGGGTGTGCGGGGGCGGATGACGACCTGCACGGGGAAGCGGAACGCCTCGGTGCGCGCGTCGCGGTCCACCGGGACGGACTCCAGGTGCTCGAGCAGCGTCGGGCCGTCGTACCAGGGTGTGCGGGCGGACCGGTCGACGACGTTGTCACCGTCGAGCGCCGACAGCGGCACCGCCTGCACGTCCGCGAGCCCGATGGCCGACGCGTACTGCGCGAAGTCGTCGGCGATCGACCGGAAGGTCGCCTCGTCGAAGTCCACGAGGTCCATCTTGTTCACCGCGAGCACGACGTGGGGGACGCCGAGCAGCGCGGTGATCGTGGCGTGTCGCCGGGTCTGCTCGAGCACGCCCTTGCGGGCGTCGACCAGCACGATCGCGAGCTCGGCGGTCGACGCGCCCGTCACCATGTTGCGCGTGTACTGCACGTGGCCGGGCGTGTCCGCGAGCACGAACGCGCGCCGGGCCGTCGAGAAGTAGCGGTACGCGACGTCGATCGTGATGCCCTGCTCGCGCTCGGACCGCAGCCCGTCGGTGAGCAGCGCGAGGTCGACCGCGCCGCCGCCGCGCGCCGCGGTCGCCGCCTCGACGGCCGCGAGCTGGTCGGCGAGCACCGACTTCGTGTCGTAGAGCAGGCGCCCGATGAGGGTGCTCTTGCCGTCGTCGACCGAGCCGGCCGTGGCCAGGCGCAGCAGGTCGCGCTGCGTGTGGTCGGTGGTCGCCTCGGCCTCAGCGGGCAGCGTGGTGTCCGTCGTCATCAGAAGTAGCCCTCGCGCTTGCGGTCCTCCATGGCGGCCTCCGAGGCCCGGTCGTCTGCGCGCGTCGCGCCGCGCTCGGTGAGCCGGCTCGCGGCGACCTCGGCGATCACGTCGGCGACCGTCGTGGCCGTCGAGTCGACCGCTCCGGTGCAGCTCATGTCGCCGACCGTGCGGTAGCGCACCGTGCGGGTCTCGAGCGTCTCGCCTGCACGCGGACCACCCCACTCGCCGGGTGCCAGCCACATGCCGTCGCGGGCGAACACCTCGCGCTCGTGCGCGTAGTAGATCGACGGCAGGACGATCCCCTCGCGCTCGATGTACCGCCACACGTCGAGCTCGGTCCAGTTCGACAGCGGGAACACGCGCACGTGCTCGCCGGGCTTGTGGCGGCCGTTGTACAGGTCCCACAGCTCCGGACGCTGGCGACGGGGGTCCCACTGCCCGAACTCGTCGCGCAGCGAGAACATCCGCTCCTTGGCGCGTGCCTTCTCCTCGTCGCGCCGCCCGCCCCCGAACACGGCGTCGAACCTGTTCGCGGTGATGCCGTCGAGCAGCGGCACGGTCTGCAGCGGGTTGCGCGACCCGTCGGGACGCTCGACCACGCGGCCGTCGTCGATCGCGTCCTGCACGCTCGCGACGACGAGCCGCAGGCCGAGCTCGGCCACGGTGGCGTCGCGGTAGTCGATGACCTCGGGGAAGTTGTGCCCCGTGTCGACGTGCATGAGCGTGAACGGCACCGGCGCCGGCCAGAAGGCCTTGCGGGCGAGGTGCAGCATCACGATCGAGTCCTTGCCGCCGCTGAACAGCAGCACCGGGCGCTCGAACTCGCCGGCGACCTCGCGCATGACGTGGATCGCCTCGGACTCGAGGGCGTCCAGCTGTGTCAGGCCCGTACGGGTGGGGGTCACCGTCGTCATGTGTGCAGACCGCATTCCGTCTTGGAGGTACCGGACCAGCGGCCGGCCCTCGGGTCCTCACCGGGGGCGACTGCGCGCGTGCACGGCGCGCAGCCGATCGAGGCGTAGCCCGCCTGGCGCAGGGGGTTGAGCACCACGTGGTGCTCCTCGACGTAGGCGTCCACGTCGGCCTGCGTCCAGGCGGCCAGCGGGTTGAGCTTGACCTTGTCGCGCCTGACGTCCCAACCGACCACCGCGATGTCGGTGCGCGTCGGGGCGTCCTCGCGGCGCATGCCGGTCACCCACGCGCGGTAGGGGGCGAGGCCGCGCTCGAGCGGCTCGACCTTGCGCAGCGCGCAGCACAGGTTGGGGTCACGGTCGTGCAGGCGGGGACCGTGCTCGGCGTCCTGCTCGGCGACCGTGCGCAGCGGCAGGATCGTGCGCAGCGAGATGTTCGTGAAGTCGGCGTAGTAGTCGCGCGTGCCGAGCGTCTCCGCGAAGTGGTAGCCGGTGTCGAGGAAGATCACGTCGATCCCGGGCACGGCCTTCGCGGCGAGGTCGACGAGCACCTCGTCGCCCATCGACGACGCGACGACGAGGTCGGAGCCGAACGTGCGGCCCGCCCACGCGAGGATCTCCGACGGATGAGCCCCTTCGAGCTCGCGTCCGGCGTCCTCCGCGAGCCGGCGCAGGTCGGTCGTGTCCACGGTCATGCCTTCACCCCCACGAACTTCAGCGCGAACGCCCGGGAGCAGGAGCGGCACTCCCACTCGCCGTGCCGTTCGCTCGCCGGCCACAGGTCCTCGCTCGCGCAGAACGGGCAGTAGTACGGCACCGCGCGCTGGGCGGACTCGCTCATCGCAGGTCCTCCTCGTCGGCCCGGTGCACCCACTGCGCGAACAGCTCCCCCTCGGTGCGCTGCTCGTCGAACTTGCGCGTGACCCGCTCGACGTAGTCGGGCAGCTCGTGGGCGGGGACGCGCAGGCCGCGCAGCGTCTTCCCGAGACCGCTGGTCAGGCCCAGGCCGCCGCCCAGGTGCACCTGGTAGCCGTCCTCGCCGCCCGCGAGCGCGCCCTTGAGGCCGATGTCGGCCGTCTGGATACGGGCGCACGAGTTGGGGCAGCCGTTGAGGTTGATCGTGATCGGCTGGTCGAACGTCGGCAGGCGCTCCTCGAGCTCGCCGACGAGCGCCTTCGCGCGCGCCTTGGTCTCGACGATCGCGAGCTTGCAGAACTCGATGCCCGTGCACGCGAGCGTGCCGCGGCGGAACGTCGACGCGGTGCGCACGGCCAGGCCCGCAGCCTCGAGGCCGTCGACGAGCGCGTCCACCTTCTCCGGTGCGACGTCCAGGATCACGAGCTTCTGCTCGACGGTCAGCCGCAGCCGGTCGGAACCGGCGGCCTCGATGAGGTCCGCCAGCTGGGAGAGCAGCGGACCGGAGACGCGGCCGACGATCGGCGCCGCGCCGACGTAGAAGTTCCCGTCGTTCTGCGGGTGCACGCCGACGTGGTCGCGGCGGCCCGTCGGCGGCGGGGGCGGCTCCGGGCCGTCCGGAAGCGAGTACCCCAGGTACTCGCCCTCGAGGACCTCGCGGAACAGCTGCGGCCCCCAGTCCGCCATGAGGAACTTCAGGCGCGCACGCGTGCGCAGCCGGCGGTAGCCGTAGTCGCGGAAGATGCCGACGACGCCTGTCCACACCTCCGGCACCCGGTCGAGGGTGACGAACGCGCCGAGGCGCTTGCCGAGCATCGGGTTGGTCGACAGCGCGCCGCCGACCCACACGTCGAAGCCGGGGCCGAGCTCGGGGTGCACGACGCCGACGAACGCGACGTCGTTGATCTCGTGCGCGACGTCCTGGTGCGGCGACCCGCTGATCGCGGTCTTGAACTTGCGCGGCAGGTTCGAGAACGCCGGGTCGCCGATGTAGCGCTCCGCGATCTCGCGGACCGCCGGCGTGCCGTCGATGATCTCGTCCGCCGCGACGCCCGCGACGGGGGAGCCGAGGATGACGCGGGGGGTGTCGCCGCAGGCCTCCTGCGTGGACAGCCCGACGGCCTCGAGGCGGCGCCAGATCTCCGGCACGTCCTCGATGCGGATCCAGTGCAGCTGGATGTTCTGCCGGTCGGTGATGTCCGCGGTGGTGCGGCCGAACTCCGTGGAGATCTCGGCGATCACGCGCAGCTGGGCGAGCGTGAGGGCGCCGCCGTCGCACCGGACCCGGAGCATGAAGTACTCGTCGTCGAGCTCGTGCGGCTCGAGCGTGGCGGTCTTGCCGCCGTCGATCCCGGGCTTGCGCTGCGTGTAGAGGCCCCACCAGCGCATGCGACCGCGCAGGTCCTCGCCGGGGATGGACGCGAAGCCCTCGCGGGAGTAGATCGTCTCGATCCGGTGACGGACGTTGAGCCCGTCGTCCTCCTGCTTGAACTTCTCGTTGCCGTTGAGGGGCTCACGCTGGTCGAACGCCCACTGGCCCTCGGGGCGGGCTGCGGGCGGGGCGATCCTGGTCTGCGCCATCGGGCGCTACCTCCAGGGGATCATGGACGTGCGGCTGCACCCACCGTCTGCGAGGGACGGAGCTTCGGGCGGCAGACCGCGCGCCCGAGGGGGGACGAAGGGCGGGGTCAGTCGATCCGCGGACAGCAGCAGCACATGCACGGGGCCGCCGTGTCGGCACACATGGGCCGACACGAGAGGAGGCTCCCGGACGCGATCACCGCACGAGGTTGTCATGCGAACGGCGGAGGCGGGAGTCCCGGTCCGGATGATGAGACTTCTTCCCGAGATGTGGGACGCGCGTCCAGGAAGGGTGTAGGCGCCGCGTCCGGTGAGCCTCGTCACCGCGGGACGAAGGTCCACCGACGCCGCCTTACGCTTTCCAGGTGACCCACCCCGACGGCGCGCACCTCGCCGCGCCCTCTGCGCGCGAGGGCGTGCCGGCCTCCCTCACCGAGCGGCGCCCCGTCGTGACGCCGGACCGGCTGCTCGCCGAGCTCGTGCCTCCGCGGCACTTCGCCGAGGCGTCGTTCGACTCGTACGTCCCGGACGCGGCGCACCCCACCCAGCGGGCCGCCGTCGAGCGGCTGCGCGCCGCCGCGCGGACCATCTCGTCGGGCGGGCAGCGCAAGGGGTTGTTCCGCAAGGCCGCTGCGCCCGTCGCGGTGTACCTCGACGGCGGGTTCGGGGTCGGCAAGACCCACCTGCTCACGTCCCTCGCGCACGCCGTCGGCACGCACGCCAGCGCCTACGGCACGTTCGTCGAGTACACCAACCTGGTCGGCGCCCTCGGGTTCCAGCCGACCGTCGAGGCGCTCGCGACCCGCAGGCTCGTCTGCATCGACGAGTTCGAGCTCGACGACCCGGGCGACACCGTCCTCATGAGCCGCCTGCTGCGTGAGCTCACCGACCGGGGCGTCGCGCTCGCCGCCACGTCGAACACGCTGCCCGGCTCGCTCGGCGAGGGCCGGTTCGCGGCCGACGACTTCATGCGCGAGATCCAGGCGCTCGCCGCCCGCTTCGAGGTGCTGCGCGTCGACGGCGACGACTACCGGCACCGGGCCGTGGTGACGGACGCCGACGGGCTCGGCGAGGACGCCGTCCGTGCCGCCGTCGCCGGCCGCCCGGACGCGACGCTCGACGACTTCGAGACGCTGCTCGACCACCTCGCGACCGTGCACCCCAGCCGGTACGGTGCGCTGCTCGACGGCGTCGGGCTCGTCGGGCTCACCGGCATCGGACCGGTACCCACGCAGGACGTGGCGCTGCGGCTCGTCGTGCTCGTCGACCGGCTGTACGACCGCGACGTGCCCGTGTTCCTCGGCGGCGCGGGGGAGCGGGCGCTGTTCTCGGAGGAGATGCTCGCCGGCGGGTACCGCAAGAAGTACTACCGGGCGCTGTCGCGGCTCGGGTCGCTCGCCGCGGACGGCGCGGCGCTGCTCGCCTGAGCTGACGTCCTGCTCACGCGGCCGGTGGGACGAGGACCGCGACCGAGCGGGGGCCGAGACCGACCAGGACGCCGCCGTCGTCGACGGTCAGCGTGACGGGCTCCCACGCCTCGGCCAGGTCGAGCGGGCCGTCGACGTCGACCCGGACGTCCTGCGGCGCGTCGGACAGGTTCGCCACGACGCGCGCGTCCCCGCGGTGCACCACGAGCCAGCCGTCGAACGCACCCTCGCCGCCCGCACCGTCGCCCCACGTGAGGTCCGTCGCGGCGAGGTCGCCCGATGCGAGGTCCGGGACGGACCGGCGCAGCGCGATCAGGCGGCGGTACCAGTCGAGCACGCGAGCGTGCGGCTCCGACGTCGTCTCCGACCGGTCCAGCACGCTGCGCCGGAACGTGTCGGGCGACTGCGGGTCGGGGACGTCGACGTCCTCGCCGTACAGGTCGCGCCAGCCGTGCCCGCCGAACTCCGCGCGCCGCCCTCGGCTCACCGCGGCGCCGAGGTCGGCGTCGGGGTACGACGTGAAGTACTGCCACGGGGTCGACGCAGCCCACTCCTCGCCCATGAACAGCATCGGCGTGAACGGCGACAGCAGCACGAGCGCTGCCTCCACGGCGAGCTGCCCGGGGGCCAGGCGCGCGGAGGGGCGGTCGCCGAGCGCGCGGTTGCCGACCTGGTCGTGGTTGGACGCAGCCACGACGAACCGGTGCCCGTCGGTGCCGGGCGGCACGGGCCCACCCCACGTGCGGCCGCGGAACGTCGACCACGTGCCGGCGTGCACGAACGCGCCGGTCAGTGCCGTCCGGAGCACCTGAGGGCTGCCGAAGTCGACGTAGTAGCCGTGCCGCTCGCCCGTCACGAGCGTGTGGATCGCGTGGTGCACGTCGTCGGCCCACTGCGCGGTCATGCCGAGGCCGTCGGGCGTCGGCGCGACGGTCGTCGGGTCGTTGAGGTCGGACTCCGCGACGAGCGACAGCGGGCGGCCCAGCTCGGCGGACAGAGCCGCGACCTCGTCGGAGAGCTGGGCGAGCAGGTGCCGGCCCGAGCCGTCGACGAGGGCGTGGACGGCGTCGAGGCGCAGCGCGTCGACGTGGAAGTCGCGCAGCCACCCGAGGGCGCTGTCGCAGATCCATCGGCGGACCTCGTGCGACCCCTCCTGGTCGAGGTTGACCGCCGCGCCCCACGGCGTGTGGTGTGCGTCGGTGAAGTAGGGGCCGAACTCGGCGAGGTAGTTGCCGGACGGGCCGAGGTGGT
This sequence comes from Cellulomonas sp., assembly GCF_017744555.1. Lineage (GTDB taxonomy): Bacteria > Actinomycetota > Actinomycetes > Actinomycetales > Cellulomonadaceae > Cellulomonas. The sequence continues at coordinate 22,116 of NZ_JAGIBD010000021.1, forward strand.
TGTGCACGACGTCGAGGCACACTCCGAGGCCGCGGGCGTGCGCGGCGTCGACGAAGCGCTGCAGGGCGGCCGGCCCGCCGTAGGGCTCGTGCACCGCGGAGATCGCGACGCCGTCGTAGCCCCACCCGTGCGGCCCGTCGAACGCCGCGAGCGGCATGAGCTCGACGACGTCGACCCCGAGGGCGACGAGGTCGTCGAGGTGCTCCACCGCGGAGTCGAGCGTGCCGCCGGGCGTGAACGTGCCGACGTGCAGCTCGTACAGCACGCGCCCGCGGACGTCGACGCCCGACCAGCCGTCGTCCGTCCACGTCCACGACGCGGGGTCGAGCACCCGGCTGGGTCCGTGGACGCCGTCGGGCTGCCAGCGGCTGCGCGGGTCGGGGCGCAGCGGCCCGCCGTCGAGCGAGAAGGCGTAGTCGGTGCCCGGCTCGAGCGTGGCGCCGTCCCACCAGCCGCCGCCGACGCGCGCGAGCGGACTGCGCTCGCCGGTGGCGGTGAGCACGACGTCGACCTGGTGGGCCGCCGGCGCCCAGACGCGGGTCATGCGACGGCTCGCACGAGCAGCGCGACCGGCAGCCGGTCGAGCAGCGGGCCGACCTCGACGACGCCCCCGGCGACGGGCCGGTCCGTCAGCACGTCGTGCCACTCACCCTCGGGCAGGGCAACCGTGTGGTCGGCCCAGCCGCCGAGCCGGTCGACGGCGGCGGCGAGCCGGGTCGCGACGACGGCGACCTGCGGGTCGCCGTCGACGGTCCGCGCGTAGGTGAGGCTGTGGCCCGACGAGTGGGCCAGCGGCAGGAACCCGCTGTCGGGCCCGACGAACGCCTCCGGTACCTCGCGGCGGACCCGTAGGGCGCGGGACGTGACGAGCAGCTTCTCGTCGGCGAGGTCGCGAGGGCCGGCGCCGTCGTCGAGGCGGGCGAGCCGCTCCGAGAGCGCGTCGGTGTCGACGGGCCGGCGGTTGTCGGGGTCGACGAGGGTGACCGCCGGGACCTCGGTGCCCTGGTACACGTCGGGGACTCCGGGCAGGGTGAGCTGGACGAGCTTGGTGCCGAGCGTCGCGGCCCGGACCGCAGGCCGGGTGCGCAGCTCCCAGTCGGCGAGCAGGCCGACCGCCACCGGGTCGTCGAGCGCGCGTCGGGCCGCCTCGAGCACGGCGTTCTCGTAGGCCTCGTCGGGGGCCGTCCACGTGGTGTGGCTCTTCGCCTCGCGGATCGCCTTGGTGAGGTACTCCGTGAGCCGGTCGGTCGCGATCGGGCCCTCGCTGGTCCACGTACCCGCGAGCGTCTGCCACAGCAGGTACTCGGTCCTACCGTCGAGGAGCGCCGACCGGTACGGCGCGGACGTCGCCCGCAGCGCGTCGACGAGCGCACCCCACTCGTGCGGCAGCTCGCTGAGCACGCCGAGCCGGGCGCGCGTGTCCTCGCTGCGCTTGGTGTCGTGCGTCGTGAGGGTCGTCATGCCGAGCGGGGAGGAGACCTGCAGGTACGACGCCCACGCCGCGAGGTCCGTGGGCGTGAGCGCGAACCGCTCGGGCTCGCCGCCGACCTCGCACAGGCCCACGAGGTGCGTCCAGCGGTAGAAGGCGGTGTCCTCGACGCCCTTCGCGGTCACGGCGCCGCACGTCTGCTGGAACCGGACGATGAGCTCGTCGCGCCGACGGCCGCGCGTGCGTCCCGCGCTGCCGACCTCCCGGCCCAGCAGCAGGTCGACGAGCACGTCCATGGTCGCCTCGCGCTCGGGCGACAACCGCGTGCGCGCGACCCGTGCCGCCTCCTCGACGACGGCGACCGCCTCGGCAGGCGCCGGCGTGCCCGGCACGACGTACGCCCGGTACCGGTCGAACGCGACGAGCAGCTCGATCAGACAGTCCTCGAGCGCGCGCCAGGTGTGGTCGCGCAGGCGCAGGTCCTCCCGGCAGATGCCCGCCGCGAGCGCGGTGAGGCGGTGCACCTCGGCATAGAGGGGGCCGTCGACGATCTCCCGCTTGGCGCCCTCGGCGATCGCCGGGAACGCGTCGGACGTGTCCCCGGTGAGCCGGTGCATGACGGCGCCCAGCCAGGCGGCGCCGCCCGGGTCGACGAACGTCTGCTGGATGCGCCACAGCGCGTCGTACCCGGTGGTGCCCGCCGTGTCCCAGTCGGGCGGGAGCTCCTCGTCGCCCTGCAGGATCTTCTCGACGACCACCCAGGCGCCGGCCGTCGCGTCGCGCAGGCGCGCCAGGTAGCGCGCGGGGTCGGCGAGGCCGTCGGGGTGGTCGATGCGCAGCCCGTCGATCGTGCCGTCGGCGAGCAGCGAGCGCACGAGCGCGTGCGTCGCGTCGAACACCTCGGGGTCCTCGACCCTGATCGCGACGAGCGTGCCCACGTCGAAGAAGCGCCGGTAGTTGAGCTCCTCGTCGGCGACCCGCCAGTACGCGAGGCGGTAGTGCTGACGCTCCACGAGCTCGATGAGCGGGAGCGCCTCCGTGCCGGGACGCACGGGGAACACGTGGTCGTAGTAGCGCAGCACCGTCCGCACGCCCTCGCCCGGCACGTCCACCTCGTCGAGCCGCAGCTCGTCCCGCGCGAGCACGGCGCCGATCCGGTCGCCCAGGACGGGCATGAGCACGTCGCCCTCGCCCGCGGACCAGTCGACGTCGAACCACGACGCGTACGGCGACTGCGGACCCTCGGCGAGCACCGACCACAGCGGCTTGTTGTGCCAGACGGGCGTCGGGACCGCCATGTGGTTCGGGACGATGTCGAGGACCAGCCCGAGGCCCTCGGCGTGCGCGGCGTCCGCGAGCCGGCGCAGCGCGGGCAGGCCGCCCAGCGTGGGGGCGACCTCGTCGTGGTCGACGACGTCGTAGCCGTGCATCGACCCCGGGGCCGCCGTCAGGATCGGGGACAGGTACACGTGCGTGACGCCGAGCCGGGACAGGTACGGCACCTGCGCGGCGACGTCGTCGAGCGTCAGGTCGGGCCCGAGCTGCACGCGGTACGTGGACACCGGCACGGGCCTGCCCGCGGCGGGCAGCCGCCGTGCCGGTGTCGCGCGCGCGTCCGTCACTGCCCGTCCCGGGCGGAGCCCGTGCGCCGCCGCGGCGGGTCCTGCGGGACCGGCTCGTTCCGGGCGCCCTTCGCGACCTTCGACGCCTCGCGGGCAGCCTCCGCGATCACACCGGTGCCCGACGCGGTCGGCACGGCCTCGAGCGGCGGTCGCGTGAACACGACGACCGACCGGCCGGACAGCGTGAGCGCCTCCCCGGCGACCGCCTCGGTACCCGGCGGGAACTTCGAGTCGGTGTCGACCACCGCCGTCCACACGGGGGAGTAGTCGTCGTGCGGGAGCGTGAACGTCGCGTCGTCCGGCTGCCCGTTGAACAGCACCAGGAAGCTGTCGTCCGTGATCTCCTCGCCGCGGGCGTCGGGCTCGACGATCGCATCACCGTTGAGGAACACCATGACGGCCCGGGCCTGGGCGGCCTGCCACTCCTCGTCCTCCATGTGCGAGCCGTCGGGCGAGAACCACGCGATGTCGCGCAGGTCCGACTCGCCGCCCCGCTCCGGGAGGCCCGCGAAGAACCGGCGACGACGGAACACCTGGTGCCGGCGGCGCAGCCGCACGAGCCGTTGCGTGAACTCGAGCAGGTTCGTGCGGGCCTCGTCGAGGTCCCAGTCCACCCACGACAGCTCGTTGTCCTGGCAGTACACGTTGTTGTTGCCCTGCTGCGTGCGGCCGAGCTCGTCGCCGTGCGCGATCATCGGCACGCCCTGCGACAGCAGCAGCGTCGTGAGGAAGTTGCGCTGCTGGCGGCCGCGCAGCGTCAAGATCTCCGGATCGTCCGTCGGGCCCTCGACGCCGCAGTTCCACGACCGGTTCCAGCCCTCGCCGTCCCGGTTGTCCTCGCCGTTCGCCTCGTTGTGCTTCTCGTTGTACGAGACCAGGTCCGCGATCGTGAACCCGTCGTGCGCCGTCACGAAGTTGACGCTCGCGATCGGTGCCCGGCCCGTGTGCTCGTACAGGTCCGACGAGCCCGACAGCCGGCTCGCGAACTCGCCCAGCGTCGACGGCTCGCCCCGCCAGAAGTCGCGCACGGTGTCGCGGTACTTGCCGTTCCACTCCGACCACAGCGGCGGGAACCCGCCCACCTGATATCCGCCGTCGCCGACGTCCCACGGCTCTGCGATGAGCTTGACCTGCGAGATCACCGGGTCCTGGTGGACCAGGTCGAAGAACGCCGACAGCCGGTCGACCTCGTGGAACTGGCGCGCCAGCGTCGCCGCGAGGTCGAACCGGAACCCGTCGACGTGCATCTCGGTGACCCAGTAGCGCAGCGAGTCCATGATCAGCTGGAGCACGTGCGGCGAGCGCATGAGCAGCGAGTTGCCCGTGCCCGTCGTGTCGAAGTAGTGCGCCCGCTCGTTGTCGACGAGGCGGTAGTAGTTCGCGTTGTCCAGGCCGCGGAAGCTCAGCGTCGGGCCCAGGTGGTTGCCCTCGGCGGTGTGGTTGTAGACCACGTCGAGGATCACCTCGATGTCGGCCGCGTGCAGCTCCTTGACCATCGTCTTGAACTCCTGCACCTGCTGCCCGGGACCCTGGTAGGCGGCGTACCCGTTGTGCGGCGCGAAGAACCCGATCGTGTTGTAGCCCCAGTAGTTCGACAGGCCCTTCTCCTGCAGCGAGGGGTCGTTGACGAACTGGTGCACCGGCATCAGCTCGACCGCCGTCACGCCGAGCGTCGTGAGGTGCTCGATCACCGCCGGGTGCGCCAGGCCCGCGTACGTGCCGCGCAGCTCCTCGGGCACCGCCGGGTGCAGTTTCGTCAGACCCTTGACGTGCGCCTCGTAGATGACCGACTCGTGGTACTCGTGGTCCGGCGGTCGGTCGAACCCCCAGTCGAAGTACGGGTTGATGACGACCGACGTCATGGTGTGCCCGAGCGAGTCGTCGTCGTTGCGCTCGTCGGGCGCGTCGAAGCGGTACGAGTACAGCGACGGGTCGCCGTCGACCTGCCCGTCGATCGCCTTCGCGTACGGGTCGAGCAGCAGCTTGTTCGGGTTGCACCGCTGACCCTGCGAGGGGTCGTACGGGCCGTGCACCCGGTAGCCGTACCGCTGCCCGGGCATGACTGCGGGCATGTACCCGTGCCAGACGTAGGCGTCGACCTCCGTCAGCTCGATCCGGGTCTCCGAGCCGTCGTCCGCGACGAGGCACAGCTCGACCCGTTCGGCGACCTCGGAGAACACGGCGAAGTTGGTCCCGCTGCCGTCGTAGGTCGCACCGAGCGGGTAGGGGCGTCCAGGCCAGATGCGCATGCGCCCAATGTGCCAGCCAGGTCCGGGGACGGCGCGGGCTGCGGGCAGATGTGGGCCGGCTCACACGGGGGTTGCACGGGGTGGCCAGGGCTGGTCGGCTGGGGGCCGTCCGACGCGGCGGTCGCCAGGGCCACCCGCGGAACAGCTTCGGAGGTCTCCCGGTGAGCGGTCGGGTCGTGGTGGTGGGTGCGGGGCTCGCAGGTGCGAAGACGGTCGAGGCGCTGCGCGCCGGCGGGTACGACGGGACGGTGACCCTCATCGGCACGGAGACCGACCGGCCCTACGAGCGCCCGCCCCTGTCCAAGGGCTACCTGCTCGGCACCGACGAGCGCGACGCCGCCTTCGTCCACGCCGCCGACTGGTACGCCGCCCACGACGTCGACCTGCGCACCGGCACCACCGTCCGGACCCTCGACCTCGCCGGTCACGACGTGATCGACGACACCGGCACCCGCACCGGGTTCGACCACCTCGTCCTCGCCACCGGCTCCGAGCCGCGTCGCCTCGACGTCCCCGGCGCCCAGCTCGACGGCGTCGTCTACCTGCGCACCCTCGGCGACAGCGACCGCCTCCGCGCCGCGCTCGTCCCCGGCACCCGCGTCGTCGTGGTCGGCGGTGGCTGGATCGGCCTCGAGGTCGCCGCCGCGGCGCGCGCCGCCGGCTGCGAGGTCAGCGTGCTCGTCCGCGACCCGATGCCTCTGCTGCACGTGCTCGGCCCCGAGCTCGCCGCGATGTTCGCCGACCTGCACCGCGGCAACGGGGTCGACCTGCGCACCCGCACCGAGGTGGCCGAGGTCGTCGCCACCGGCGACGGGACCCGCGTCGGCGCGGTGGCGCTCGCGGACGGGACACAGGTGGACGCCGACCTCGTCGTCGTCGGCATCGGCGCGGCGCCCAGGGTCGGCCTCGCGCGCGACGCCGGGCTCACCGTCGAGGACGGCGTGGTCGTCGACGCGCACCTGCGGTCCTCCGACCCGCACGTCCTGGCCGTCGGCGACATCGCACGCGCCGCGCACCCGCTGCTCGGTACGCACGTCCGGGTCGAGCACTGGGCCACCGCGCTCAACCAGCCGGCCACCGCCGCCGCGACGATCCTCGGCCGGGACGAGCCGTACGACCGGCTGCCGTACTTCTTCACCGACCAGTACGAGCTCGGCATGGAGTACGTCGGGTGGGTCGGACCGCACGGGTACGACGAGGTCGTGGTGCGTGGCGACCTCGGCAGCCGGGAGCTCGTCGCGTTCTGGCGGCGCGAGGGACGGGTCGTCGCCGGGATGAACGTCAACGTGTGGGACGTCGTCGACGACGTCCAGGCACTCATCCGCTCCGGGGCGGTCGTGGAGCGCGACCGGCTGGCCGACACGAGCGTGCCGCTGACCGACCTGGTCTGACGACCAGGTCGGTCCGAAACGATTCCGTCCCACCAGGACCGGCCGCACGCGTCTGACCTGCTGGTACGTTCCGAGTCGTCGCTCTGGTGAGCGACCACGGGGCACCCGTGGCCGGCGTCTGGCGAGCCGCCGCGACGGGTCACTCGGTCGGCGGGAGCGGCTCTGTACCTCCCGCCGACCGAGCTGGTGGGGTCTCAGGCCTGCGCGGCGACGGGAACCGTCCGGTCGACCGCGCGACGCACCACCTCGTCGTCCTGGGCGCCCTCCGCCCGCCACGCGAGCTGCTCGACGGCTCCGTTCCCGCGCCGGAGCACGTGCCCCAGCAGCCGCTCGACGAGCTCGAGGTCGCCCGCGTCGACGAGCGCGTTGTGCACGTGGTCGAGGAGCTCGCCGACCACGTCGGCCGCGGGCCGGGGGAGACCGTCCGACGGGCTCACGAGGTCGCCCGACAGCCCGGACCGCGCCGCCCGCCAGGTCGCGGCACGCAGCAGCTCGGTGCGCGGATGGTCGTCGCGACGCCCCTCGCGCACCGCGGTCTCCGCGAGCGCGCGCACCAGGCCGGCCTGCAGCACCGCGTCGCCGGCGTCGAGACACACGTCGGCGACCCGCACCTCGACCGTCGGGTAGTGCGCGGACAGTCGGGCGTCGAAGTACACCATCCCGTCGTCCAGGATCGTGCCGGAGCGCAGCAGGTCGGCGACGACCCGGCGGTACCCGGCCCCGTCGCCGAAGGGTGCCGTCGGGCCGGCCGTCGGCCAGCGCCCCCACACCTGCGACCGGTAGCTCGCGTACCCGGTGGTGCGACCCTGCCACGACGGGCTGTTCGCGCTGAGTGCCAGCAGCACCGGGGTCCAGGCGCGCAGGTGGTCGAGCACCAGGACGCCCTCGTCGTCGTCCGCCACCTCCACGTGCACATGGCAGCCGCACGTCAGCTGCTCGCGCGCCGTCTGGCCGAACCGGGCCCGGATCTCGTGCGCGCGGCGGTCCGCGAGGACCGTCGACTCGACCGCCTGCGGCGCGGTCCCGAGCGCCGCGATGCGGGCACCCGCCCGCCGGGCGTACGCGTCGGCGACCTCGCGACCGGCACGCACCTCGGCGAGCAGGTCTGTCAGCGACTGCCGGGGCCGCGTCGAGATCTCGACCTGTTCTTGCTTGAACTCCTTCTCGATCGACCCGCCGGGCTCGTCGCGGCCGGGGGCCGGCACGGCGGGCGGGTCCAACGACGCGAACCGCAGCACCGCTCCCGACACGGCGTGCGGCGCGCCGTCAGGCGTCACCAGCAGGAACTCCTCTTCGACCCCGAGCGTGCGCATCCGCTCAGTGTGGGCGAGCGGCGGCCGTCTCGCCCGGTGCAGGCGCTCCTCGGGGGTCTGTGGCGCCCGGTGTCCCGGCCCGCGCGACCACGACGACGCCGACGACGACCAGCACGAACGCGACGAATGCGAGCCACCCGCGCCCTGCCTGCGCGCGGTCGCCGGCGAGGACGACGCCCACGACGGCGCTGGCGACCGTCTCCACGCCGACCATGAGCGCGGTGACCGTCACGACGGGGGCGTGGCGCAGCGCGAGGGCGGACAGGCCGAGCCCGGTCCCGCCGGCGACGACCGCGCACCAAGCAGCAGGTTCGGTGAGCAGCACTGCCGGGCTCAGCACCGGCAGCGTCCGTGCGGCGAGCGCGAGCACCGAGAACGACGCGCCCGCCACGCACGCCAGGACGAGGCCGCGGCCGGCGGTCGCGCGTCCGAGGCCGACGAGCGCTCCGCTCGCAACGAGGACGACCGTGGCGACGACGACCGCCGTCGTGGTCGCGCCGTCCGTGGTCGCCGGCGCCACCTCGACGGAGAGCGCGAGCACGACGAGCCCCGCGGCCGTGGCACCGAGGCCCGCCCACTCGAGCGCGCGCAGTCGCGCGCCCAGCACGACCACCGACAGCACCGCGGCGACGCCCAGGCTGGACGCACGTCCGGCCTGGACCACGAACAGCGGCAAGGAGCGCAGCGCCACCGCCGCCAGGGCGAAGCCGGACGCCACCAGGAGCAGCGCGACGAGGTACACCCGGTCGGACGCGAGGCGACGCGCCATCGACGCGCCCAGTCCGAGCTCGGCGGGCAGCCGGCGGGCCGAGACGGCCTGCAGCACGACTGCCGTCCCGGAGCACAGAGCTGCCGCGGCGACGCACGCGAGCGCCACTATCACACTGGACCTCCTGGGCGAATCGGACGCGGACCTGACCTCAGGGCAGTCGGAGACACCCTATGCTCCCCACGTCGACGCGTCCGTCGACGTCACACGAGGGGGGCCAGTGGTGCACACCGCGGAGCGTGAGAGCGCACCCGCGGTCCCGACCACCCAGGTCCCGGCGACCAAGGCGCTCGGCGCGTTCGCGCTGGTAGCCGCCGCACTCACCGTCGTCGTGGCGATCGCGGACCGGACCGGACCGCGGCAACGAATCCGCCCCAGCGGGAGTTCGTGGCTCGACGGCTGGCACCAGTACGACGCGGGCTGGTACCAGCAGATCGCGGAGCACGGCTACTCGTACACCCCCGGTCAGCAGTCGTCCATCGCGTTCTTCCCTGTCTACCCGATGGGGGTGCGTGCGCTGAGCACGCTCGTCGGCGACACGGCGCTGGCCGGCACGCTGCTCGCGCTCCTGGCAGGGGCCGCCTCCGTCGTGCTGTTCGCGCGCTGGGCGTGGGCGCGGCTCTCTCGGCGCTCGGCCGTCGCGGCCGTCGGCGTGCTCCTGCTGTACCCGTACGCCATGTTCCTCTATGGCGCGATGTACGCCGACTCGTTGTTCCTGCTGTGCGCGATCGCCTCGTTCGTGCTGCTCGAGCGCCGCTGGTACCTCGCAGCGGGCCTCGTCGGCGCGCTCGCCACCGCCGGCCGGCCGGTGGGCGTCGCGGTGGTCGTCGGACTCGTGGTCCGGACGCTCGAGATGATCGCCCAGGACCGCGCCGGAGACGGCCGCGTCGGACCGGGCGAGCTGCTCGGCGCGGTCCGCCTCGTGCGACCGCGCCAGCTCGGAGTCCTCGCGTCGCTCCTCGGCATCGGTGGCTGGTGCGCGTACCTCTGGCTCCAGTTCGGCGACCCGGTGGCCTTCGTCGCGGTCGAGTCCGCGCCGGGATGGGACCAGGGGGCCGGACCGAGGACGTGGTTCAAGATCGCGTACGCCGGGACCATGGTGAAGGGGCCGCGCGACATCGCCGTGCTGCTGACGATCCAGGCGATCGTCTGCCTGTGCGCCGTGCTGCTGCTGCGGCGGGTGTGGCAGCGGTTCGGCTGGGGCTATCTCGCCTACGCGGCGGTCGTGCTCGCGATCCCGATCCTCGGCACCAAGGACTTCATGGGGACCGGCCGGTACGCCCTGGTCGCATTCCCGGTGCTCGCTGCCGCGGGCGACTACCTCGCGACCCGCCGCCACCGGTGGGTGCTCGTGGCGGTGCTGTCCGTGAGCGCGGCACTCCTGCTCGTCCTGACCTGGTTCTTCGGTAGATCTGTTGAGGTGTCGTGACCGTCCACCACGAGCCGTTCAAGCGGCTGTCCATCTTCTTCCCGATGTGGAACGAGGAGCAGTACATCCGGCGCGCGGTGGACGCCGCGCGCGGGGAGTGCGACGAGCTCGTCGAGAACGGGCAGATCCTCGACTACGAGCTCATCGTCGTCGACGACGCGTCGAGCGACCGGACGGGTGCCATCGCGGACGAGCTCGCTGCCGAGGACCGTCACGTCGTCGTCGTCCACCACGAGCGCAACCGCAAGCTCGGCGGGTCGATCAAGAGCGGCTTCGCGGCGGCGTCGGGCGACGTGGTGCTCTACACCGACGCAGACCTCCCTTTCGAGATGACGGAGGTCTCGCGCGCGCTGCGGGTGCTGCGGACGTACGAGGCGGACATGATCAGCGCGTACCGCCTCGACCGGACCGGCGAAGGGCCGCGCCGGGCCGTGTACTCGTTCCTGTACAACGGCCTCGTGCGCGCGCTGTTCGGGACGCGGCTGCGCGACATCAACTTCGCGTTCAAGCTGTGCCGTCGTGAGGTGCTCGACCACGTGAGCCTCGTGAGCGAGAGCTCGTTCATCGACGCGGAGCTCGTGGTCCGCACGCAGAAGGCCGGGTTCCAGATCCTCCAGATCGGCGTGGACTACTTCCCGCGTACCCGAGGTGTCTCGACGCTGTCGTCGTTCGGCGTCATCCGCGCCATGGTGCGGGAGATGCTTCAGCTGCGCCGCGACCTCACGCACCTTGCGCCGGTCGCGCCCCGCGAGCACCCGTGACGCGTCTGCTCATCGTCACGGCCGACGACCTCGGCCTGACCGTCGGCGTCAACGAGGCCGTCCGCCGCGCTCACGTCGACGGCGTGGTCACCGCGACGTCGCTCCTGGCCGTCGGGCGGGCGTTCGACGACGCGGCGGCCATGCTGCGCGACCTGCCGACGCTCGAGGTCGGGGCGCACCTGGCGATCGTCGGCGAGGATCCGCCGCTGCTGTCGGCGCGGGAGATCCCGACGCTCGTCGACTCGGGCGGGTCGTTCCCGCTGAGCTACCGCACCGTCGTGGCACGCGGGCTGGCCGGACTGATCGACCCGGACGACGTGCGGCGCGAGCTGGGCGCGCAGCTCGAACGGGTGCGCGGCGTCGGCGTGCCCGTGACGCACCTGGACACGCACCAGCACACGCACCTCTGGCCGGCCGTGGCGTGTGTCGTCGCCGACCTCGCCGTGACGGCGGGCGTGCCGGCCGTGCGCCTGCCCCGCAGCCACCGGCACGGTCCGCTGGGCCTCGGCGTCTCGTTGCTGTCGGCCGGGACCGGCCGCACGCTGCGGCGCGCCGGACGGGTCTCGCCGGACGACTACGCGGGACTCGACGAGGCGGGCGCGCTCGACGCGGCACGCTTCGGCCGGACCCTCGACGCCGTCCGCCGTCGGGCCGCGCCGTCCGTCGAGATCAACGCGCACCCGTCCGTCCCGGGCGACCCGGACCTCGACCGCTTCGCGTGGTCGTACCGGTGGGCCGACGAGCTCGCGATGCTCACCGACCCCGCGGTGCGCCGTCGCATCGAGTCCGCCGGCTACCGGCTCGGCGGGTTCGCCGACCTGGTTCCGACCTCCGGAGGGACGACATGACGTCACGACGGCCCGACGCGTCGGGGCGGGCCGCGCTCGCCCTGTTCCGGGACGCGCCCCTCGGCGTGCGCGTGCACACGCGCGTGCGCTGGTTCAGCGCGCCGTTCCCCGCGATCGCCGACGCGCTCCCGCCGGCGGGCCGTGTGCTCGAGATCGGGTGCGGCCACGGGCTGTTCAGCGCCTACGCCGCACTGGCGGCCCCCGGACGCGAGGTTCTCGGGGTCGACATCGACGCGGACAAGGTCGCGCACGGGCGCGCCGCCGTCCAGGGTGTGAAGCGCCTCGAGCTGGATGTCGCCCCGGACGGCGCGGTGCCCGAGGGGCCGTGGGACGCCGTCGTCGTCGTCGACGTGCTCTACCTCCTGCCCGCTCAGGCCCAGCGGCGGCTCCTCACGGAGGCCGCGTCGCGGCTCGCGCCGGAAGGGGTCCTCGTCATCAAGGAGATGGGCACGACACCGCGGTGGAAGGCTCGCTGGAACACGTTCCAGGAGACGCTGTCGGTCAAGGTGCTGCGCATCACCGAGGGGTCGTCGTTCGACTTCGTCGCGCCCGAGACGACCGCGGGCTGGCTCACCGACCTCGGCCTGACGGTGCAGGCGCACCGCCTCGACGCCGGCCGGGTGCACCCGCACCACCTGCTCGTCGCCCGGCGCGCCTGACGGGTCAGCCGAGCAGCCCGGCGACGAGCGCGCCGAGCACCAGCCCCGCGCCGGCGAGCCAGACCAGCGTGGGCAGCCGGTCGACGAGCCGTCGCCTCACGTCCTCACCACCTCTCCGTCGCGCACCTCGACACCGACGGGTGGAAGCGGACGGGTCGCGGGCCCCTGCACGACCTCGCCCGTCGCCGCGTCGAACGCGCTGCCGTGGCACGGGCAGTGGATCTCGCCGCCGCGCACGTCGCGCACGAGGCAGCCCTGGTGGGTGCACACCGCGGAGAACCCGTGCACGGCCGACCCCTCGCGCGTCAGCACGACCTTCAGGTCGGCGAGCACGACCCCGCCGCCGTCGGGGACGTCGGTGAGCGGGGCGAGCCGGTCCTGGGCCGACCCGTGACCCGAGCTGCTGCCGCCGTCGGTGCCCCCGCCGCCGTCCGACCCGTAACCCGACGGCCCCGAGCCCGCCGCGGGGGCGATCGCCCGGAACCCGACGAAGCCCACGACGCCCGCGACGGCCACGACGCCCGCGCCCTCGAGCACAGCGCGCCGGCCTGGACCGGTCGTCCTGTCGTCCACGGCCACCTCCGCCTACACCAGCGCGTACCCGGAGCGCGTGAAGAACCACAGCGCCGAGCTGAACCACACCACGAGCAGCACCACGGCCAGCAGGCCGCCGAGCAGCGGGATCGTCCCGCGCGGCAGGGACGGCAGGCGCAGCGCGAGCATCTTCGCCGCGAACACCCCGTACAGCAGGCAGCCGGCCACCGCGTGCACGACGACGCGGGCGTCGTCATCCGTGATCCCGAGCGACCACACGCAGTGGAACATCACCGGGAGCGTGAGCAGGAACGCCACCGCGCCCGTCCACCGGTGCGTGGGCGAGATCCAGCGTGCGGACGGGTCGACGCCCGGCAGGTGCCCCCACATCGCGAGCGCGCTGAGCACCTGCACGACGACGAGGAGGGCCGCGGCGGTGGTCAGCCACGCCTTCATCTGGAGCATGCCGCTGAACCCGAGCGTCGTCAGCGCGGCGCCGTCGCCGGGATGCACGCGGGCGTACGCGGCGAGCGACGCGGACACCGCCAGACCGAGCGCGCCGATGCCGGCGAGCGCCCAGTTCCGTGCCGGCGTCACGCGGTCGCCGACCTCCGCCGCTGCGCCCATCGCGACCTCCTGCCGCACGCCCCGCCGTGCGTCCCGTCCAGGTATGCACCTCTCGTCCGCGCGGCGCAAGGGCGGGGCGACGTGCGTCGTTGCTCACGTGCCCGTGCGGCGACTACCACAGGCACGTGACCTGCGGTTAGCCTGCTGGCTACGTGCGCCGGAACGTGTCTCGCCACATGCGCACGAGAACAGCCTGACGGAAGAGCCGCGCCCTGGGGGCAGGCCGGCTCGGACCCACCAGGCGCCGTCACCAGACGAAGGACGTCCGTGGTCTCCGCCACCCAGGCCGAACGGCCCGCCACCACCCGCTCGCGCACCGCGACGCTGCGGGAGCTCGCGCTCGTGGTCGGCCTGTACGTCGCCTACAGCGCCACGCGGCTCGCGGTCGGCGGGCAGTGGGGTGCCGCGCGGGAGCACGCGGACCAGCTGCTGCACGTCGAGCGGGCGGTGCACCTCGACGTCGAGCTGTGGCTCAACACGGTCGTCACCCCCGTCACGTGGCTCGCGGTGCCCGCGTCGTTCTGGTACTCGACGATGCACTTCATCGTGACGCCCGCGGTGCTGGTCGTCCTGTACCGCCGGCACCCTGTGCTGTACCGGCCGGCCCGCACCGCGCTCATGGCGGCGACCCTCGTCGCGCTGCTGGGCTACTACTTCTTCCCGACCGCACCGCCGCGCCTCGTCGGCGGCGGCTACGTGGACACGCTCTCAGAGACGTCGGGCTACGGCTGGTGGCCGTCGGCGGCGGAGACGGCAGCCGGCGGCTCGGGCTCGGTGACGAACCAGGTGGCCGCGATGCCGTCGATGCACGTCGGGTGGGCGCTGTGGGTGAGCATCGTGCTCGCGACGCTCGCGCGACGGTGGTGGCTCAAGGTGCTCGCGTACGCGTACGTCGCGACGACGACCTCGGTGGTCGTGCTGACCGCGAACCACTGGGTGCTCGACGCGGTCGCCGGCGTGGTGCTGGTCGGCGGGTGCTGGGTCGTCGCGTCGCGGGCGCACCGCCCGCCACCGGCGTCGACGCAGGCACCGGTCCACGACCTGGGTCGCCGTCCGGCGGACGACGTGGACGACGGGCGGACGCTCGCCGCGAGCTGAGCGGCGTCAGCTGCGCAGCGAGGCGACGATGAACGCCTGCGTGAGCAGGAAGCCCGTCACGAGGTTGAGCCACAGGAACCGGCGCCAGCCCCGGTGCGCCTGCTCGCAGGCGCCGTCGTCGAGGTCGCGGAACGGCGCGACCGAGGCCAGGTAGACGAGCGGGACGACGGCCGCGAACGCGGCGGGCGCGCCGGCGGCGAGCATGAGCAGGGCCGACGCCGCGTACGCGGCCATGGAGAGCCGCACCGTCCGCCGTGCCCCCAGGACAGTCGCGATCGAGCCGATGCCGGCGCTCCGGTCCGCGGTGATGTCCTGGACCGCACCGAACGCGTGCGACGCGGCACCCCAGAGGAAGAACGCCGCGAGCGTCGCGACCACGGGCACCGTGAACGGGCCCCCGGCGAGCGCGATCGCGAACACCGCCGGGCTGACGAAGTGGGTGCTCGACGTCAGCGAGTCGACGAACGGCCGTTCCTTGAACCGGAGCCGCGGGGCGGAGTACGCCACGACCGCGAACACGCTCACGGCCAGCACGGCCGCGGACGCGACGCCGTCGGCGGCGAGCAGGACGACGAGGAACGGCACGTTCGACAGGACCGCGGACCACAGCGTGGCCCGGTGCCACCGGTCGGACAGGACGGCACCCTCGATGCCGCCCTTGCGCGGGTTGGCCAGGTCGGAGGCGTAGTCGAACACGTCGTTCAGGCCGTACATCAGCAGGTTGTACGGGACGAGGAAGTACACCGTCCCCACGACCAGCAGCCAGCCCGGCTCGCCGCCCGCGAGCAGGTACGCGACCGCGAACGGGTAGGCCGTGTTGATCCAGCTGAGGGGCCGGGACGCGAGGAGCACCTGCCCGAGCCCGGTGAGCGGTCCGGGACGCGCGGTGGCGGGCGCGGCGGTCACGCGGCCACCTCGTCGCGGACCGGCACGGGCGTCAGCAGCACCCACACGGAGGGCAGGGCAAGGGCGGCGGCGACGGGCCACGCGAGGTCCTCGACGGGCGTGAGCCAGACCCGCAGGCCGACGAGCTGTGCGGGGTCGTACCGGAACAGGTCCGCGGCGATCATCAGGCTGTCGAACACGACGGTGAGCGTGAGCAGTACGCCGAGCGTCACGGCCACGGGCGCGGCGAAGGGGACGCCCCGGCGGCGCGCGGCACGGGCGCCGGCAGCGGCGAGCACGGCGACGCCCGCGAGCATGACGAGGTCGAGCACGAGGTAGGTCACGAGCCGGCCTCCCGCATGGGCAGGAGCCGGAGCGCGCCGGTGAACACCACCATGGTCAGGTACGAGAAGAACGTCACGAACACGAGCTCCTCGACCGGCAGGTGCGGCGCGACCTCGACGCCGAGCAGCGCGTCGCCGCGGCCCCGCTCGAAGATGCCGCGCGCGATCGCGACGGCGTCCCAGCACAGGAACATCGCGACGCCGGCGGCGAGCACGGCGAGCGCCCGCCGCGGACGGTGCCACACGAACAGCCGGTGCCGGGCGTCGAGCAGCACGACGCCCGCGAGGCTCACGACGAGCGCGAGGACGTACCAGCCCCTCATCGGCGCTCCCCGGCAGGAGCCGTGCGGGTGGACGGGGCGAGCGGGGTCGGCAGCGGGCGCGACGAGGTGTCTCCGCGCAGGCGCTTGACGGCGAGCTCGGCGCTGATGAGGCACATGGGCAGGCCGACGCCGGGGATGGTCGAGCCGCCGGCGTACAGCAGGCCACCGACCTTCGCGGACGCGTTGCGCCCCCGCCACCAGGCGCTCTGGCGCAGCACGTGCGCCGGACCGAGCGCGCCGCCCGACCATGACGAGAGCTCGCGCGCGAAGTCGGCCGGGCCGGCCGTCCGACGGACCTCGACCCGGTCGGCGAGGTCGGGGATGCCGACGACCTGGGCGAGGCGGTGGATCGCCGCGTCCGCGACCTGCTCGACGACGGGGTCGCCGCGCCCCCCGAGCGACACGTCGGCCGGGACCGGGACGAGCAGGAACAGGTTCTCGGAGTCGGGTGGTGCCACGGTGGGGTCGGTCCGGGACGGCGCGCACACGTACATCGACGCGGGCTCGGGCACGTGGCGGTCGGCGCCGAAGATCGCGTCGACGTTGGCCTGCCAGTCGGCCGCGAAGACCAGGCCGTGGTGCGTGAGCTCGGGCACCCGCCCACGGACACCCAGGTAGACCAGCACGGCACCCGGTCCGGGGTCGCGGTCGGCCCACCACTGCTCCGGGTAGGTCCGCAGGTCCGGCGGCAGGAGGGCCGTCTCCAGATGGTGCAGGTCGCCTGCGCCCACGACGACGTCCGCCGGGGCGACGTGCTCACGGCCTTCGGCGTCGAGGTACTGCACGCCGGACACGCGCGGCGCGGGCGAGGTCGTGGTGACGACGCCGACGACGCGGGTACCCGTCCGGACGGTGGCGCCCTCGCGGGTGGCGAGCCGCACGAGCGCGTCCACGAGCGTGCCGAACCCGCCGAGCGGGTACAGCACGCCGTCGGCCAGGTCGGCGTGGCTCATGAGGTGGTACAGCGCGGGCGCCCGGTCGGGCGACGTGCCGAGGAACACCGCGGGGTACCCGAGCACGCGGCGGAGGCGCTCGTCGCGGAACCGCCGGCCGACGTACCGGTCGAGCGTCTGCGCGACGAGCGGCAGGAGCCTCGGCACGCGGCGCAGGACGGCGGGGGACAGCAGGCGGGGGAGCGACTGGAACGTCGAGTAGAGCAGGTGCTCGCGGGCGACCTCGGTCGTGTCCCGCGCCGAGGCCAGGTACCGGCGCAGCCTCCGGCCCGCGCCGGGCTCGACCGACTCGAACAGCGCGACGGTGTCGTCCGCGTCCGAGCGCACCTCCAGCGGCTCGGCGCCGCTCGTGAACCACGCCCGGTACGCCGGGTCGAGGCGCACCAGGTCGAGCTCCTCGTCCGCGCTCGTGCCCAGCAGGGCGAAGAAGTGCTCGAAGACCTCGGGCATGAGGTACCACGAGGGACCGGTGTCGAACCGGAAGCCGGCGGACTCCCACGTCCCGGCACGGCCGCCCACCTCGTCGCGCTGCTCCAGCACCTCGACGTCGTAGCCCTCGCGCGCGAGCAGCGCGGCGGTGGCGAGCCCGGCGACGCCGGCTCCGATGACGACCGCGCGCCCGCGCGTCGCGGCGGTCACGGGCGCACCGCCCTGGCCGGCACGAACCGGGCGGCGGTCTGCCCGACGAGCGTGCGGGCCACGACGAACGCCTTGACCCGCGCCGGGACGCGCACCCGGCGCTGCTCGATCGTCGACGCCGGCGTGGCGCGCAGCCGCCGGGACAGGGCGGCGAACAGGTCGTGCGCCGCCCGCACGCCACGACGGCTCGACGGCGGCAGGGCGGCGATCGCCCGCGCAGCCGCCGCGAGGTCGGCGTCGATGTCGTCGAGCAGCGCGTCCCGCGCGGCGTCGGTGAGGTGGCCCGTGCCGACGCCGGGGAAGTAGCCGCGTCCGAGCTGGTCGCGGTCCGCGGCGAGGTCGCGCAGGAAGTTGACCTTCTGGAACGCCGCGCCGAGCCTGCTGGCACCGTCGGCGAGCGCGGCGTACCGGGCGTCACGCTCGGCGGGCGTCCCGGGCTCGCACGCGACGAAGATCCGCAGGCACATGAGGCCGACGACTTCCGCCGATCCGTGCACGTACGTCGCGAACGACCCGTCGTCGTGGGTGGACCGCACCAGGTCGGTCCGCATCGAGGCGAAGAACGGGTCGACGAGCTCGGCGCCGATGCCGCACTCGCGCGCCGTGAGGGCGAACGCGTGCACGACGAGGTTGGTGGAGAACCCGCGGGCCGTCGCGCGCGCGGTCTCGGCCTGCAGGTCGTCGAGGATCGCGGCCCGGTCGGCGTGGGACAGCGGCAGCGCGGCCGCGTCGACCACCTCGTCCGCGAGCCGCACGAGGCCGTACACGTTGCGCACGTGCCCGCGGACGGGCTCGTCGAGCAGCCGGCACGCGCGCGCGAACGACGTGGAGTAGCGGGTGATCACGCAGCTCGCGCTCGCCCGTGCGACCGCGTCGTAGAGGGCCGCCGACGACGGTTCCGCGCTCACGCCGCCCGCCTCGTCCCGGAGAGCAGGTCCTCGGTGAGGCGCTCGATGACGGGGGCGACGGCCCGCAGGTCACGCGCGAGGAGCCGCGCCTCGCGGACGTGCTGGTCGAGCAGCTCCTCCACGAGCTCGCGCGACCCGCAGGCCGTGAGCGCGGCGCGGACGTCGTCGGCGGCCGCCCGGGTGAGGTGGGGGTCGCCCAGGTGCGGCGCGATCGCCGGCCACGCGCTGGTGGAGCGGGCGTGCACGACGAGCGCGGTGACGGTGCCCTCGCGCAGGTCGGAGAGCGTGCTCTTGCCCGTCTCGGCCTCGTCGCCGAACGTGCCGAGCAGGTCGTCCTGGAGCTGGAAGGCGATCCCGACGAGCCGCCCGAGGCGGTCGAGCGCGGGCAGGACGGCGGCCGGTGCCTGCGCCAGGATCGCGCCGGCCCGCATCGGCAACGAGAACGAGTAGACGGCGGTCTTCTGCTCCTCGACGGTGAGCACGTCGGCCAGGGTCGGGTGGTCGACGTGCAGGCCCAGCCGGACGTCGCCGAGCTCGCCGGCGGCTGTGACGCGCACGGTCTCGTCGAGCAGGTCGAGCAGCCGGGCGACCGTCTCGCGGTCGGTGTCGACGGTCGCGACGAGCCGGGTGGCGCCGACGAGCGCGAGGTCACCCGCGAGGATGCCTGCGGCCTGCCCGTACCGCTGGGCACGGGAGGCCGAGGCCCCCGCGGCGCGTCCGCGTGCCTCGAACGCGCCCGAGACGTTGGGGCGACCACGACGGTGCAGGTCGCGGTCGATGACGTCGTCGTGCATGACGAACGCGGTGTGCAGCAGCTCGACGGCGTCGCCGACGTGCTGTGCGAGCTCGGGCCGGGTGCCGCCGAACGCCTCGTACGTCGCCTGCAGCAGCGCGGGCCGCAACCCCTTGCCGCCGACGGCGGCGTCGCCCATCGCGTCCCACAGCGCGCGCGCCTCGCCGCGGGACGCGCCGGCCGCGCCGGTCGCGAAGAACTCGGCGAAGACCCGACGGTCGAGCACCTGCGCGGTCATGACGCACGCGCCAGGGTGCCGGGCGTGCCGATCTCGGCGAGCCGCCGCACCTGCTCGACCATCCAGGGGCTGAACGCCCAGGGCGTGGCGGCGACGGCCCGTCCGAGGTCGACGGTCTCGACCCAGCGGACCTCCGCGACCTCGTCGGGGCTCGGCGTGACCTGCTCGTCGGTGGTCGCGAACCAAACGGGGCAGATCTCGTTCTCGACGACGCCTCCGGCGTCGGTCGCCCGGTACCGGAAGTCCGGCAGGAGCTCCTCGAGGCCGTCCACCGCGATGCCGAGCTCGCGGCGGGCGTGACGGGCGATCGCGTCGGTCATGTGCTCGCCGGGCCGCGGGTGGCCGCAGAACGAGTTGGTCCACACGCCCGGCCAGGTCGCCTTCGTCAGCGCGCGCCGGGTGACCAGGAGCCGCCCGGCGGGCGAGAACAGGTAGCACGAGAAGGCGAGGTGCAGGGGCGTGGCGGTGGTGTGCACGGTGGGCCGCGGCGCCGTGCCGCAGGGGTGACCGTGCTCGTCGAGGAGGACGACGAGGTCGTCGTGGGCCGTGGTGGTCATCGCGTGCTCCTGGGTCTCGGCCGCATGGGATCACCGTAGATCATGATTGCTAGCCAGGCTAGTTGTTTGCTGGGCTAGGATGCGAGACGTGGAAGACGAGCCGGCGGCCGGGCACACGGCGCACTACTGGTACCCCGACGAGCCGTCGGTCGTGGAGCTGCTCGAGGCCGTGCGGCGTTTCCGCAGGTCCGACCACGAGATGCGGCGACGGCTGAGCGCCGGCATGGACATGAACGAGACCGACCTCCAGGCGCTGCAGCTCGTCATCGCGGCCGAGTCCCACGGCGGTCAGGTGCACCCGCGCGACATCGCCGCCCACCTGCGGATCTCGACCGCGTCCACCACCAAGCTGCTCGACCGGCTCACCGCGTCCGGGCACCTGCAGCGCGGGGTGCACCCCACCGACCGGCGCTCCGTCGTCGTCTCGAGCACGCCGCACGCGCACCACGAGATCCGCGAGCGGCTGGAGCGGATGCACGCCGCCATGGCGGCGATCGCGCGCGACGTCCCCGTGGAGGCCCGTCCCCACGTCCGCGACTTCCTGCGGGCGATGGCCGCCCACCTCGACTCGGAGGGCGGCGTCGCGCCCCTGACCAAGGACCCCGCGCTCTGACACGCGCACGGCCGGGGGTCAGCCGAGCTCGACGAGCTCGCGCACGTCGTCGTCGGGCAGCGCGTCCGCGACCGCCGTCACGACGAGCTCGTCGAGCCGGGCGAACCCGTGGTGCACGTTGAGGAACGCCGTGTCCGACGCGTCGCGCCCTGTCGCGATGCGCACGAGGCTCGACCGGGGTGCGAGCGTGGTCGCGTCGACCACGCACCAGCGGCCGTCGACGAACGCCTCGGCGACCGCGTGGAAGTCCATGGGTGACAGGCCGGGCGCGTAGACCGACACGACTCGCGCGGGCACGTCCAGGGCCCGCAGCAGCGCGACGACCAGGTGGGCGTAGTCGCGGCACACCCCGCGGCGGGCCAGCAGCGTGCGGACGGCACCGTCCGTCGGCAGGCTCGACCCCGGCACGTACGCGAGGCGCGACCCGACCCACGAGCTGACGGCCGCGAGCAGGTCGACGCCGTCGAGGCCCGCGAACTCGGCGCGCGCCGTCGGGCCGAGCGTGTCCGACTCGCAGTACCGGCTCGGCCGCAGGTAGCGCAGCAGGTCGACGTCCTGCGCGGCGAGGCCGGGTGCGCGCCCGCGGACCGACGCCGCGTAGTCGAGCACGAGCCGGCCCGGGTCGGCGTGGACCACGTGGAGGCGGGTGCCGTGCGCGTCGTGCACCTCGGTCGAGCCGACGTGGCGGCCGTCGAGCGTGACCGTGAGCTCCTCGTCGGCCGCGAGCTGCGTCGAGACCGCGATCTCGAACGCGAGCGTGACGGAGGACGTGACGTCGAGGCTGAGGTGGGCCGACAGGTCGCGCTGCACGCGCCCATCGTGGGGGACGCGGGCCGTGCCCGCCCGGCGAGCGCTGTCAGACCGGGTCACCAGGCCGAGCGCACGTAGTCCTTGAGGAAGCAGCCGAACAGCGCTTCGCCGGCCTCGCCGCGCACGATCGGGTCGTACACGCGGGCGGCGCCGTCGACCAGGTCGAGGGGCGCATGGAAGCCCTCCTCGGCGAGCCGGACCTTCGTCGGGTGCGGCCGCTCGTCGGTGATCCACCCCGTGTCGACGCTCGTCATGAGGATGCCGTCCTCCGCGAGCTCCGTGGCGCTCGTGCGCGTGAGCATGTTGAGCGCGGCCTTCGCCATGTTCGTGTGCGGGTGGCCGGGGCCCTTGTAGCCGCGCGAGAAGACGCCCTCCATCGCGGACACGTTGACGACGTAGGCGCGACCGGACGTGGTCGCGCGCATCGCGTGCCGCAGGCGGCTGACGAGGATGAACGGCGCCGTCTGGTTGCACAGCTGCACCTCGAGCAGCTCCATCGGGTCGACCTCGTCGACCGTCGCGACCCAGCTGTTGGTCTCGGCGGTGTCGGGCACGAGCCCGCCGGCGTCTATCGCGGTGCCGGCCACGAGCCGGGTCAGCGACGCCGCGTCGGCCGTGAGGGCGAGCTCGGCGACGCCTGCCTCGCGGACCAGGCCGAGCGACGGGCTCGTCAGCTCGGTCACCGAGCCGGCGAGCGCGGCCGGGTGCGCGGCGCTCGTGCGGCCGAACGTCGTGATCTGCGGCAGCACGCCGTCGGGCAACGGCTCGAGCTCGGCGTCGACCAGCTTCGCGTAGGCGCCGGGGGAGCGGCGGACCGTCTGGGCGGCGTTGTTGATGAGGATGTCGAGCGGCCCGCGCGCGGCCACGGTGTCGGCGAGCGCGACGACCTGGGCGGGGTCGCGCAGGTCGATCCCGACGATGTCGAGGCGGTCGATCCAGTCGGCGCTGTCCGGCATGGCCGCGAACCGGCGGGCAGCGTCGCGCGGGAACCGGGTGGTGATCGTGGTGGCGGCCCCGTCGCGCAGCAGGCGCAGCGCGATGTACATGCCGATCTTCGCGCGCCCTCCGGTGAGCAGCGCGCGCTTGCCGGTGAGGTCGGTGCGGGCGTCGCGCTTCGCGTGGTTGAGGGCCGCGCACGTAGGGCAGAGCTGGTGGTAGAACGCGTCGACCTGGACGTACGGCTCCTTGCAGATGTAGCAGGGCCGCGCCTTGAGCAGCGTGCCGGCGGTCGCGCCCTGGACGGACGAGACCAGCGGGATGCCGTTCGTCTCGTCGTCGATGCGGCCGGGGCTCCCCGTGGCGGTCGCGTGGATGACGGCCTGGTCGGCGGCTGCGATCGCGTCGCGCCGCTCGGCCCGGCGCTGCTTCTTCGCGGCCTTGAACAGCGCGGACGTCGCGCGCCGGCCGAGGGCCAGGTGCGGGTGGTCGGACGGCAGCCGGCTGATCTGGTCCGCGACGCGCAGGAAGACCTCGAGCTCCGCGGGGTCGACGCCACCCGGCACGGCGGTGCCGGTCGGCTCGGTCGCAGGGGCGGTGGTGGGCGCGCTCATGGTGGTGTCCTCGGTCGTCGTCGGGGGAGCCGACGAGCAAGGGGCACGGGAGCCGGGCGCGCAGGCGCGCCCATCGTACCCGGGGCGCTCGGGCGGGCCGCGGGATCCGCGGCCCGTGATGTCCCGCTCGTCCTGTTCGTCACGACTTCCGCTGCTACGTTCGAGATCGCGAGCCCCGCCGGTGACGGCAGCCAGGCCGGCCCCCGGAGGACGGACCAAGGAGCCAAGGTGAGCGAGACGTCAGACCGCACGAACCCGTTCGGGCCCATCCACGGCCGAGCCAGCTTCCGGACGCACTTCGACCGTGCGACGTTCCCCGAGGACGGGCTCAGCCCCGACGAGACCTACGAGCTGCTGCACACCGGGCTCATGCTCGACGGGCGCGAGACGCTCAACCTCGCGTCGTTCGTGACGACGTGGATGGAGCCGCAGGCCGAGGCGCTCATCCACGACTCCCTGCGCAAGAACCACATCGACCACGAGGAGTACCCCGCGGCGTCGCTCGTCGAGGAGGCGTGCGTGCACATGCTCGGGGACCTGTTCAACGCGCCCGACCCTGCCAAGGTCGTGGGGGTCGCGACGATCGGCTCGTCGGAGGCGATCATGCTCGGCCTGCTCGCCCACAAGCGGGCGTGGAAGGAACGTCGCGTCGCCGCCGGACTGCCCGCCGACCGGCCCAACGTCGTGTTCGGCGCCGAGACGCACGTGGTGTGGGACAAGTTCGCGAACTACTTCGACGTCGAGATGCGCAAGATCCCGATGAAGCCGGACCGGTTCGTGCTGGGTGCGGACGACGTCGAGGCGCACGTCGACGAGAACACGATCGCGGTCGGCGCCGTGCTCGGCACGACGCACATCGGCGAGGCGGACCCGATCGAGGAGATCAACGACCTGCTGGTGCGGATCAAGGCCGAGAAGGGCTGGGACGTCCCGCTGCACGTGGACGGCGCGAGCGGCGCGTTCGTCGCCCCGTTCGCCGAGCCCGACCTGCGCTGGGACTTCCGGCTCGAGCAGGTCGCGTCCATCAACGCGTCGGGCCACAAGTACGGGCTCGTGTACCCGGGTGTCGGGTGGCTCGTGTTCCGGGACGCGTCCAAGCTTCCTGAGGACCTGGTGTTCAGCGTGAACTACCTCGGCGGTGCGCAGCCGACGTACACGTTCAACTTCTCGCGCGGGTCTGCGATGATCCAGGCGCAGATGTACAACTTCCTGCGGCTGGGCCGCGCGGGGTACACCGCGATCGTGGAGACGATGCTCGCGAACGCCCGGCACCTCAACGAGGCGCTCGAGGCGTCGGGACGGTTCGAGATCCTCAACCCGGGGCTCGCGGAACCGGTCGTGACGTTCCGGATCAAGGGCGACCCGGGTTTCGACGTCTACCACCTGTCGTCGCGGCTGCGGGAGAACGGCTGGATCGTGCCCGCGTACAGCCTGCCGCCCGACGCCGAGGACGTGCATCTGATGCGGGTCGTGGTCCGCCTCGACCTGAGCCGGCAGATGGTCGACATGCTGCTGCGCGACCTCGACCAGGCGTGGGACGCGCTGGCTGCCGAGCAGCCGGTGCAGCGCGTCACGACGAAGCCTGACGTGTGGACGTCGCCCGACAAGGCCGCCGCGCACAGCAAGGCCCGCACCGGTCTGAAGCGGTGACGGCACCCGACGTCGGGCCGCTGCCCGAGCTCCCCGCGGGCTGGACGGCGGTCCGTACGCGCGGGCCGGGGCCGTTCGTGACGCACGCGGTGCTCGAGCGGCCCGACGGCGTGCAGGTCGAGTGGACGTCCCGGCGGCACCGCAAGCGGCTCGGCCTGCGCACGCCTGGTGCGGCGCCGGCGGGCGGCGGTGCGTCGGCGTCGAGCTGGTGGATCGGGGCGCTGTTCGCGGTCGGGTCGGTGTGCTTCGCGCTCGGGTCGCTGCCGCTGTTCTTCGACGCGGTCCCGCCGCGGGCCGTGGGGTGGACGTTCTTCGTCGGGTCGGTCTTCTTCACGAGCGCCGCGTACCTCCAGTACGACGAGGCCGTGCACGCGCCGACGGACATGGTGACGGCGGGACGACGACCGTGGCGGCTGACGTCGCTGCTGCACTGGCACCCCCGACGCATCGACGCGTGGGCGGCGACGATCCAGCTCGTCGGGACCGTGTTCTTCAACGTCAGCACGTTCGCGGCGACGCGGGCCGACCTTGCCGTGGACCAGGACAGGCGCCTGGTCTGGGCGCCCGACGTGCTGGGGTCGGTGTGCTTCCTCGTGGCGAGCTGGCTGGCGTACTCCGAGGTCAACCGCGGGGTGCTGCCGCGGCCTGACCGGTCGGTGGGGTGGTGGATCGCGGGGGTGAACCTCGCCGGGTCGGTGCTGTTCGGCGCGGCGGCGGTGGGGGCGCGCTACCTGCGGTCGACGGGTGAGCTCGCGAACGTGGCGCTCGTGAACGCCGGGACGTTCCTGGGGGCGGTCGGGTTCCTGGTCGGGGCGGTGCTGCTGCCGGTGGAGTCGGCGCGGGACCGGGCGACGGGCTGAGCAGGTGGCGTCCGCCTGACCGTTGACCGGCCCACGGGCTGCACGTACCGTGCAGTAACGCTGCCGTCCGAATGGTGAGATCGCTGATGACGCTCTTCCCGACCGTGCTCCTGACCGGCGCCCTGCCCGATGCCTCGCGGGCACACCTCGAACGGCACGGGATCGTCCTCGTCGACGCGCACGAGCATCCGGACGTCGAGGTCGTCACCGCCGGGGCGACGCCCGTCCGCGGCGCACGCGGCACCGTGGTGCTGACCGGCGCGCACCCGTCGCCCGAGGTCACGGCGCTGCTGGCCGCCCACGGCGTCACCGTGCAGGACGCCGGCCCGGGCCGCGTCACGCTCGGCCGCCCGGTCCCGCTGCCGTCCGCCGCGGTCGACCTCGACCTGCTGGCCTGGACGTCCTCGCCCGTCCTCGACGTCCCCGCGACGCTGGTGCTCGACGGAGAGGGCGTCAGCGCCGTCGCGCGCGTGCTGCGCGACACCGACGCCGAAGGGGCCACGGGTCCGGTCGTCGTCGCGCTCTGCGACGCGACCGCCGAGGGCACCGGCCCCGTGGTCGTCGTCTCCGCGGACCTCGACGAGGGACCCGCCGCCGTCGAGATGCTGCTCGACGCCGTCCACGCCGCGGCCGCCGACCGTCCCCTCACCGCCGAACCCGCCGCCGCGGCACACGCGTCGGACCTCGTGCAGCATCCCGCCTGGCTGCGCCTGCGCGCCGACGTCGGCGCGCTGCGCGCCCTGCAGGTCAAGGACGGCTCCATCCCGGACACGGACGCGCACCCCGAGGCCCGCCGGCTCGCGGCCGCCATCGCGGGCGCGGTCTCGACGCTCGTGCCGTTCGTGCCGCACGACGAGGACTACCTCGCGGCCGTGACGAAGGACCTCGCCCGCTGGGTCGACGACGGGTTCGGCGTACCCGACTTCCTCGACTCGCTCGTGCTGTTCCACCCCGAGCGGCTGCGGGTCGACGGCCTGCGGCACCTCGTGCTGTTCCCGATGTACACGCAGAACGGCAGCACCGACCGACGGTTCGAGGCCGTCCTGCTCGAGGTCCGCTGGCCCGAGATCGTCGCGCACCTCGAGGCGACCCGGTTCTCCAACCGGATGTTCGTCCCCGTGCGGTTCCTCGACTTCACCGCCGGCTACGACACCAACTCGGCCGTGCTGTTCCCCGAGACGGTCGCGGTGCGCGAGGTCCCCGTGTTCACGTGGGGCGCGATCTTCGCCGACCGCGAGGCCGCCCGGTTCCGCCGCGTCGTGCGCGCCGCCGCCGAGACCACCCGGCTCGCGCTGCCGCCCGACGCCGCCCGGCTGCTCGACGACCAGCGGCTCGCCGAGGAGACGTTCGTCCTGTGGGACCTCGTGCACGACCGCACCCACATGCGCGGCGACCTGCCGTTCGACCCGTTCATGATCAAGCAGCGGATGCCGTACTTCCTCTACTCGCTCGAGGAGCTGCGTTGCGACCTCACCGCGTTCCGGCACGCCGTCGCGCTCGAACGCGACGGCGTCCCGCACGCCCGGTACGTGCAGTACGCGGTGCTGTTCGACCGCATCTTCCGGTTCCCCGTGACCGGCACGCGCGTGCGCAACTACGACGGCCTGGGTGGGCAGCTGCTGTTCGCGTGGCTCCACCAGCACCACGTGCTGGACTGGACCGACTCCCGCCTGACCGTCGACTGGCCGCGCGTCCCCGACGCCGTCATCGCCCTGGGCGAGCAGATCGAGCAGCTCTACTGGCGCTCGATCGACCGGCCGAAGACCGCCCACTGGCTCGCCGCCTACGACCTCGTGTCCGCGACGCTCACCCCGCACCCGGCGTCCGTGTGGGCCGGCGGCAAGGCCGCGCTGCCCGTCGACGGCCTGCCCAAGGACCTCACCGACGCGATGCTCCCCGACGAGTTCCCGCTGTCGATGTTCTACGAGGCCCTCGCCCGCAAGATCGGCGACGTCGTCGCGTCGACGTCGGGCATCACCGCCTGACGGCCCGCGCACCCGCGGGTCGGTGGACCGCGCGAGCGAGTGTCCGACCGTGCGCGTCGAGGCGTTCGCCGACGACCGCGACGCGTTCGTCCTGACCTGCGCACCCGCGGCCGGGACCGCACCTCGGGACGGCTCCCGCAGCGGTTGCCGCCGGCCGTCCCGCGCGTAGGTTGAGTGCGGGCGGCGACCGCCGCGGACACCGGCTACGGAGGTTCCGATGGGCTCGATCAACGACGACGACATCACCACCAGCGACGTCCCCGGCGGCGAGGGCATCGCCGACGGCGGCGCCAACCCGTCGGGTCACGACGGCGGAGCGGACGGCTCGGCTGCGGGCGAGGGCCCGGCGGACGGCGGCGCGAACACCGGCGGCCACGACGGCGGTGCCGACGGCTCGGCCGGTGAGGGTCCCGCCGACGGGGGAGCCAACCCCGCCGGGCACGACGGCGGCGCCGACGGGTCCGCTTGAGCGCGCCTGTGAACGGAGTCGGCGCGGGCCGGTCCACCGACCGGCCCGCGCTCGCACGCCTGGTCGCCGTCGCGGCGGACGCGTTCGCTCGCGACCACTGGGGCCGCGCGCCCCTGCTCACCCCCGCCGCCGAGCTCGGCGGCGGCTTCGCCGACCTGTTCTCGCTCGACGCGGTCGACGAGCTGGTCTCGCGGCGCGCCCTGCGCACGCCGTTCGTCCGGATGGCCAAGGACGGCGAGGTCCTCCCACCCGCCCGGTACACCGCCCCGGGAGGGTACGGCGCCGAGGTCGGTGACCAGGTGGCCTCCGCCAAGGTGCTCCAGGAGGTCGCCGACGGTGCGACCCTCGTGCTGCAGGGCCTGCACCGGACGTGGGAGCCCATCGCCGAGCTCACGCGGCACCTCGCCGCCGAGCTCGGCCACCCGTGCCAGGTGAACGCGTACGTCACCCCCGCGCAGTCCCGCGGGTTCGACCCCCACTACGACGTGCACGACGTGTTCGTCCTGCAGGTGCACGGCGAGAAGCACTGGCGGATCCACGACCCCGTGCACCCGGACCCCCTGCGCTCGCAGCCGTGGTCCGACCACCGCGACGCGGTCGCGCAGCGGGCGACCGAGCGACCGGCGATCGACGAGACGTTCCGACCGGGCGACGCCCTGTACCTGCCGCGCGGGTGGATCCACTCGGCGACCGCGCTCGGCGGCATCTCGATCCACCTGACGATCGGCGTGTCCTCCTACACGCGGTACGACGTCGTCCAAGAGGTGCTCGCGCGGGTCGCCGCCAGCCCGGAGCTGCGCGGGTCGCTCCCGTTCGGGCTCGACCTGGACGACCCCGCGGCCGCGACACCCGTCGTGGAGCAGGCCCTCGCCGAGCTCGTCACGGTGCTCGAGAAGGCGCAGGCCGACCCCGCGACGGCCGAGGGGGTGCGCCGCGCGCTCGCGGCACGCCTCGCGCGCGACGTCCCCGCCGCCCCGGTCCGGCCGCTGGCGACGGTCGACGCGCTGTCGCGGTTCGGCGTCGACGACGTCGTCGTGCTGCGCGGCGGGCTGCACCCTCGACTCGTCGTCGACGGTGGGAGCGTGGTCCTGCGGCTGCCGAGGTCCGCGGTCACCCTGCCCGTCGCGGCGCACCCCGCGCTGCAGGCCCTGCTCACCGGCACGCCCGTGCGCGTCGGGGACCTGCCCGACCTCGACGCGGAGTCCGCGGTCGTCGTCGCGCGCCGGCTCGTGCGCGAGGGCGTCCTGGTGCCCGTCGGCGCATGACGACCGGGGCGAGCGCGCGGCCCCCTGGGTGGCGGCCCTGCAGCGACCTCTCCCTGGCACGAGGCGACCCGCTGCGTGGGACCGCAGGGCGGGGGGAGCGCTGGCTGCTCGTCGAGGTCGACGGCGGCTGGGGCAAGCACGCGTTCCTCGACTCGACGCTCGACGCGGACCTCGCGGACCGGCTTGTCAGGCGCGTCGAGCGCGCCGGCGTCCGCACCCTCGCGATCCGCCGCACCGGTCTGCGCGCGGACGTCCGCCGCGCGCAGCGCACCTGGTCGTGGGCGCTGGTCGACGCCCGCCCCGGGCACGAGGAGGTCCGGTGGGGGAGCGTCGACGACCCTGCCGAGCTCCTCGACCTGCCCCTCGACGGCTCCGCGGGCGTCCCGTCCGCCGACCCGGTCCTGTGCGTCTGCACCCACGCCCGGCACGACCAGTGCTGCGCTGTCCGTGGCCGACCGGTGGTGGAGGCGCTCGCAGCGGCACACCCGGATCTCACGTGGGAGTGCTCGCACCTGGGCGGCGACCGGTTCGCCGCCACGATGGTCGTCTTCCCGGAGGCCCTGCTGTTCGGTCGCGTCGAGCCGGCCGACGCCACGAGGCTCGTCGAGCGGTACCGGGCCGGGCGCGTCGACGTGCCGACGTTCCGCGGCCGGGCGTCTCTCACGAACGTCGAGCAGGCCGCGCACGCGTTCGCGCGCGACCTCACGGAGGACGACCGGATCGACGCGTTCTCCACGGTGTCGCACAGCGAGCACCCCGGCGGGTGGACCGTGGTGCTGGACCACGGCACGGAGCGGCTGGTCGTCGAGCTGGGCGCCGAGCTGTCCGAGCCGATGCTCAGCACGTGCGGCGCGACGCACACCGTGCGCGTCCGCGAGTTCGTGCTCCGGTCGTTGGGGACGCCGGCGGCGCGCTGACGGGGTGAGCACCCGTCCGGTTGCGCCGGCCACGCTCGCCCCCTGGAATGGCTGCGTGGCCCTCTCCGCCGAGGTCCCCGGTGAGGTCCTCGCCGCCGCACGGGCGCGGCTCGCGGACGTGACCGCCGACCGCCGCGACCTGTTCGAGCTGCGCCTGGCGCGCTGGTGGGACGACCTGCGGGACGGCGTCGGGCACGTCTACCCGGACTCCGCGGAGCTGCTCCTCGAGCTCGTCGGCGCCGCCGCTGAGGCGTACGCGGAGCGGGACCCCGAGCTGCACCGGCTCGACCAGGAGCGCACGCTCGCGCCCGACTGGTTCCAGCGCCCGCAGATGCTCGGGTACGCGACGTACGCGGAGCGGTTCGCGGGCGACCTCGCGGGCGTCGCGGAGGGGATCGGGTACCTGCGGGACCTCGGCGTCACGTACCTGCACCTCATGCCGCTGCTGCGCCCACGCGACGGGGACAACGACGGCGGGTACGCGGTCGCCGACTACCGCCAGGTCCGCGCCGACCTGGGGACGATGGACGACCTGCGCGACCTGGCGGCGCGGCTGCGACGCGCGGGGATCAGCCTCGTGCTCGACCTGGTGCTCAACCACGTCGCCCGCGAGCACGCGTGGGCCGTCGCGGCCCGGGCGGGCAGCGCGCAGCACCGCGACTACTTCCTCGTGTTCCCCGACCGCACCCTGCCCGACCAGTACGAGCAGACCCTGCCCGAGGTGTTCCCGGACTTCGCCCCGGGCAGCTTCACGTGGGACGCCGACCTGCAGGGGTGGGTCTGGACGACGTTCAACTCGTGGCAGTGGGACCTCAACTGGGCCAACCCGCGCGTGTTCGCCGAGCTCGCGCGCGTGGTGCTGTTCCTCGCGAACCAGGGTGTCGAGGTGCTGCGGCTCGACGCGATCGCGTTCCTGTGGAAGCGCATGGGCACGACCAGCCAGAACGAGCCCGAGGTGCACGCGATCACGCAGGCGCTGCGGGCGCTGGCGCGGATCGCGTGCCCCGGGCTGATCTTCAAGGCCGAGGCGATCGTCGGCCCGGCGGACCTCGTGCACTACCTCGGCGCGGGTGCCCGGCACGGCAAGGTCAGCGACCTGGCCTACCACAACGCCCTCATGGTCCACGTGTGGTCGATGCTGGCCGCGAAGGACGTGCGGCTCGCGTCGCACGCGCTGCGCGCGCTGCCGCCGGTGCCGTCGACGACCGCGTGGGTCACGTACGTGCGGTGCCACGACGACATCGGGTGGGCGATCGCCGACGAGGACGCCGCGGCCGTCGGCCTGTCCGGGCCCGCCCACCGGGCGTTCCTGTCCGACTGGTACTCGGGCGAGTTCCCCGGCTCGGACGCGCGCGGCCTGGTGTTCCAGCACAACCCGGCGACGGGCGACCGGCGGATCAGCGGCACGACCGCGAGCCTCGCGGGGCTCGAGGCGGCACGCGAGTCCGGCGACGACGAGGCGGTCGACGGTGCGGTCGCGCGGGTGCTGCTCGCGCACGCCGTCGTGATGGGCTGGGGCGGCATCCCGGTGCTGTGGTCAGGCGACGAGGTCGCGCTCCCGAACGACCCCGCGTGGGCGGACGACCCCGCCCACGCGGGCGACAACCGATGGGCGCACCGGCCACCCCTCGACCTCGACGCGCTGGCTCGCGCGCAGGGCCCGTCGACCGTCGAGGGGCGCGTCCTGGCCGGCCTGCGGCACCTCGCCCGGACCCGCGCCGCGCTGCCGCACCTGCACGCCTCCGTGCGGCCCGACGTGCTGGGGCCGGACGACCCCGGCGTGCTCCTCGTGGCCCGTCGGCACCCGCTCGGCACGATGCTGGCGGCGTACAACGTCACCGCGCAGTGGCGGCCGGTCGCCGGCTGGAGGCTGCGCGAGCACGGCCTCGGGCACGCCGTCGACGCGCTCACCGGTGCGGACGTCGGCCCCGGCGACGACGACCAGCTCTGGCTCGCCCCGTGGCGTGCCGTGTGGCTCACGGCGGCCGACGCCTGACGTCGTCGGCTGTGGGGCCGGGGCGAGGGTTTCCCCGCTGCCGTCCCACGACCCCTGCTCCCTACCGTCGACGGGACGGGCCGATCCGCGGCCCGCACCACGAAGAGGGGGCCCACCATGAGCCAGCACCACCACCGTCCCGACGCCGTCGGGACCCACCGCCGGAGGCACCGATGACCGCCGTCCTGCACAAGGCGCACTTCGAGTTCTTCGACGCCACCGGGTTCACCGCCGGGACGACGAAGGTCAAGAAGCTCCTGCTGCCGCGCCGCGCCGCCGGTTTCTTCACCGACACGACGGTGACCGCGTCCGCCACGCCGTTCTACGCCACGAACGAGGACCGGCAGCTCAAGGTCACGTCCGTCGCGATCCGCGCGAAGGACCCGAACACGGCGTCCGGCAACCTGCCGACGGTCCACGTCGAGATCGAGAGCGTCGGACCCGACGCCCCGCTCATCTGGTACCTCAACCTGTCGTTCACCGAGCCGTGAGATCGGAGCACACCATGAAGGCGTACGTGACGTACACGAACGACGGCAAGGTCGCCTCGCTCGGGATCGGCGAGAGCCTCCAGCCCGACGACGACGTGCCCGGCGCACAGATCGACCTGCCGGACGACTTCCCGACCCTGTCCGGGCCGGACGCCGAGCGCGAGGTCGCCCGCGCCGTCGGCCGGCTGGTCAGACCGACCGGCACGACCTGACGGCCGGCACCACCAGCCCCCACCGGCCCACCCAACCGGTGGGGGCTCCCGGCTGCGGCCGGGCCCGGTCCGTCGCACGATGATCGTCCACGTCGCGCCCGCGGCGCCGCGAACGCGAGGAGGCACCGTGCGACGAGGAGTCCCAGGGCGAGGACCGCTGCCGTCGATCTCGGTCGTGGTGCCCGCCCGCGACGACGCCGACGCGCTGGCCCGGTGCCTGCAGCTCCTCGCGGAGCAGACCGTGGCACCCCACGAGGTCGTCGTCGTCGACAACGCGTCCTGCGACTCGACGCGGCTCGTCGCCACGGCGTGGGGCGCCCGGGTGGTCGTCGAGGAGCGCATCGGGATCCCGGCGGCGGCGTCGACGGGCTACGACGAGGCGCGCGGCGACGTCGTCGCGCGCCTCGACGCCGACTCGCGGCCCGGCCCGCGCTGGGTCGAGCGCATCGGTGTGCGGATGCGTGACGAGCCGGCCCTCGAGGCGGTCACGGGCGTGGGCACGTTCGACGACCTGCCGCCCGTGGTGGGCACCGCGGCCGCCGTCGTCTACCTCGGCGCGTACTACGGCCTGTGCCACCTGGCCCTCGGGCACACGGCCCTGTGGGGATCGTCGATGGCGGTCCGCCGCGCGTCGTGGCTCGCGGTGCGCACCGCCGTCCGCCGGGAGGACCCGGACGTCCACGACGACCTCGACCTCGCGTTCGCGCTCGGTCCGCACCGGCGGATCCGCCTCGACCGCGGGCTCGTCGTCGGGGTGTCGTCGCGGTCGCTGCGGGGCAGCGCCCAATGGTGCCGGCGGTGGGCGCGGGCCTGGCGGACGCTGCGGCTCAACTGGGAGTCGACGCCGCCGTGGGCGCGCTGGCGCGTGCGGGTCGCGCGGTGACGTCCGCGGCGGTGGCGGCGGTGCGGCTGCTGCTGCTCGCCGACACGCACGTACCGCGCCGCGCGCGCGACCTGCCTGCGCAGGTGTGGGCGGCCGTCGAGGAGGCCGACCTCGTCGTCCATGCGGGCGACTGAGTCTCGGACGAGTTCTGCGACCTGCTCGAGTCGCGGTCGCGGCGGCTCGTGGGCTGCCACGGCAACAACGACGGCTCGGCGCTGCGGCGGCGGCTGCCCCGGGTCGCGCACGTCGAGGTCGGCGGGGTGCGCCTGGCCGTGGTGCACGAGACGGGCGCGGCGGCCGGCCGGGAGCGTCGCTGCGACGAGGAGTTCGACGACGTCGACGTGCTCGTGTTCGGGCACAGCCACATCCCGTGGGACACCGTCACGCCGCGTGGGATGCGGTTGCTCAACCCGGGCTCGCCGACCGACCGGCGCAGGCAGCCGTTCGGGACGTACCTGACCGCGACGGCCGCCGCGGGCGTGCTGGAGGACGTCGTCCTGCACCGCCTGCCGCCGCGCGCGGACGTGCCGACCCGCAGGTGAGGCTGCGCGTCGGGGTGTGTTCGCCTCACGCGAACGACGCTTCCGCACCACTGGCACTCGCGCACCCGGAGTGCTAATTCTGTGTGTGTAGCCAGCCCGGCGGCAGCGGCCGGGCAGCGCCCGAGGCCCGGGTGGTCCGGCGCCTCGATCGTGAGGAGGTGAGGGTGATGGCTACCCGACTGGACCCGTTCCAGGAGTTCGACCGACTGGTCGCGCAGGCGCTCACGTCCGAGCGGGCGTCCGCGACGATGCCGATGGACCTGTACCGCTCCGGGGACCACTACGTGCTCCACGTCGACCTGCCCGGCGCCGACCCCGGGACCATCGACGTCAACGTCGACGACCGCACGCTGACGATCCGCGCGCAGCGCAGCGCCCGCACCGAGCAGGACGTGCAGTGGCTCGCCAAGGAGCGCCCCGTGGGCACGTACGCCCGGCAGCTCACGGTCGGCCGCGGTCTCGCGCTCGACGCGATCTCGGCGACGTACGCGGACGGCGTGCTCACGCTGAGCATCCCCGTCGCGGAGGAGGCCCGGCCGCGCCGCATCGAGGTGCAGCACGCCGGCGACACGGCCCGGATCACCTCGGAGGCGGACGCGAGCGTCTGACGCGCCGCGGGGTGCGGTGGGCGCGAGAGCGCCGCCCCGGGGAGACACCGGGACGCCCTGTGCGGGCGAGCCGAGCTCCGCACCCCTGATCGACGCGTGCGCCGTGCGTCGAACGGCCGACGTCCCGACCTCGGGACGTCGGCCGTCGCGCGTCCGTGGCCGGTCGTCGCCGCTGCGGTGGCGGATCCCGGTGCACTCCCCACCATGGACTGATGACCGACGACCAGAGCACGCAGCAGGACCCCCGCTCCCAGCACCCCGGCCCCGAGGTCCAGCCGGCCGAGACGATCCCGCACCCGGGCCTGACGGAGCAGATGCCGCAGGAGCCGGACCACGGCGAGTCGTCCTACCAGGGGTCCGGACGGCTCGAGGGCCGGCGGGCGCTCGTCACCGGTGCCGACTCGGGCATCGGCCGCGCCGTCGCGCTCGCCTTCGCACGCCAGGGCGCCGACGTGGTGATCTCCTACCTGCCGGAGGAGGAGCAGGACGCCCGGGAGACGGTCCGGCTGGTCGAGGCGGCCGGGCGGCGCGCCGTGACGTGCCCGGGCGACGTCCGTGACGAGCAGTACTGCCGGGACCTCGTCGAGACGACCGTGCGCGAGCTCGGCGGGATCGACGTCCTCGTGAACAACGCGGCCTACCAGATGGCCCAGGACGACGGGCTCCTCGGCATCACCACCGAGCAGCTCGACCGGGTGCTGAAGACGAACGTGTACGCGCTGTTCTGGATCACCGCCGCCGCAGTGCCGCACATGGAGCCGGGCTCCTCGATCATCAACACGAGCTCGATCCAGGCCACGCAGCCGAGCCCGCCCCTGCTCGACTACGCCGCGACGAAGGCCGCGATCCTCAACTTCACGAAGGGCCTCGCGCAGCAGCTCGGCGAGAAGGGCATCCGCGTCAACGCGGTGTGCCCGGGCCCGATCTGGACCCCGCTCATCCCGGCGACGATGCCGCCGGACAAGGTCGAGTCGTTCGGTGCGGACACGCCGCTCGGCCGCGCCGGGCAGCCGGCCGAGCTCGCCCCGGCGTACGTGTTCCTCGCGTCGCAGGAGTCGAGCTACGTCACGGGCGACCGGATCGCCGTGACGGGCGGCCGGATCCTGTGACGCCGCCGTCCCGTCCCGGTCTCGGGGTGCGGATCGGCCCGCCGGCACCGACGATGCCTTGCAGGTGCAGCGACGTCGCCTCCCGCGGTCGAACGAGGAGGACGACGTGCGCGCACTGACCTGGCAGGGACGTGAGGACGTCCGGGGCGAGACGGTCCCGGACCCGCGGATCGAGGAGCCGACCGACGCAATCGTCCGGGTCACGTCCACGGCCATCTGCGGCTCCGACCTGCACCTGTACGGCGTGCTCGGCATGTACCTCGACAAGGGCGACGTGCTGGGCCACGAGGCCATGGGGGTCGTCGAGGAGGTCGGGTCGGGAGCGGGCCGCCTCCAGGTCGGCGACCGCGTGGTCGTCCCGTTCGGGATCGCGTGCGGCACCTGCTGGATGTGCCGCCGCGGGCTCATGTCCCAGTGCGAGACGACTCAGGTCCGCGACCAGGACAAGGGCGCCGCGCTGTTCGGGTACACCAAGCTCTACGGCCAGGTGCCGGGCGGTCAGGCGCAGTACCTGCGTGTGCCGCAGGCGCAGTTCGGGCCCGTCGTGGTCCCGGACGACGGCTCTCCCGACGAGCGCTACCTGTACCTGTCCGACGTGCTGCCCACGTCGTGGCAGGCCGTCCAGTACGCCGACGTCCCGGCCGGGGGGTCCGTCGTGGTGGTCGGCCTCGGGCCGATCGGGCAGATGTCGGCCCGGATCGCCGCGCACCGCGGTGCGTCGCGGGTCATCGGGCTCGACCGGGTGCCCGAGCGGCTCGAGATGGCGCGCCGGCACGGGATCGACGTGATCGACGTGAAGGCGGTGGACGACTCGCTCGGGGCGGTGCGCGACCTGACCGACGGGCGCGGCGCCGACTCGGTGATCGACGCCGTCGGCATGGAGGCGCACGGGTCACCCGGCGCGTCCGCGGCCCAGAGGGCGGCGGGGCTGCTGCCCGACGCGGTGTCCCGGCCGTTCGTCGAGAAGGCCGGGATCGACCGGATGGCGGCGCTCCAGACGGCCATCCGGCTCGTGCGGCGCGGGGGCACGGTGTCCATCTCGGGCGTCTACGGCGGTGCGGTCGACCCGATGCCGATGATGGATCTCTTCGACCGGCAGATCACCCTGCGCATGGGGCAGGCGAACGTCCGCCGCTGGGTCGACGACTTGCTCCCGCTCGTCTCGGCCGACGACGACCCCCTCGGCGTGCTCGACCTGCGGACCCACCGCGTCCCGCTCGAGCAGGCGCCGGACGCGTACGCGATGTTCCAGGAGAAGCGCGACGGCTGCATCAAGGTCGTGCTAGACCCCGCCGCGACCGAGGGAGGGCACTGACATGGGACCGCAGACTCCCCGCCCGCTCGCCGTCGTCACGGGCGCCTCGAGCGGCATCGGCCTCGAGCTCGCCCGGCAGCTCGGCGAGCGCGGCTTCGACCTGCTCATGACGGCAGAGGACCCGCAGGTCGTCGTCGCCGCGGACGCCGTCGCCGGGCAGGACTGCGCCGTCCGCGCCGTCGTGGCCGACCTGACGCGGCAGGACGGCGTGGACCGGCTCGTCGCCGACGTCATCGCCCTCGGCCGACCCGTCGACGTCCTCGCGCTCAACGCGGGCGTCGGGCACGGCGGGGCCTTCCTCGACACGCCCGTCGAGGGCGACGTCGAGGTCGTCATGCTCAACGTCCTCGCGACCGTCCGCCTCGCCAAGGCGTTCCTGCCCGCGATGGTGTCCCGCGGCGCCGGGCGCGTGCTGTTCACGGCATCCACGGCGAGCCTCATGCCCGGGCCGTACTACGCGACGTACGCGGCGTCGAAGGCGTTCGTCCTGTCGTTCGCGGAAGCGCTCCGGTACGAGCTCAAGGACACCGGCGTCACCGTCACCGCACTCCTTCCGGGGCAGACGGACACCGACTTCTTCGAGCGCGCCGACATGCAGGACACGCCTGTCGGCCGCGGCGGCAAGGACGACCCCGCCGACGTCGCCGCGCAGGCGCTCGACGGTCTCATGGCCGGCAAGGACAAGGTCGAGGTGCGCAGCCTGCGCGCCCGGAGCCAGACCGCCGCCGCGGCCGTGCTGCCCGACCGCGCCAAGGCCGCCGTCCACGCGCGCTTCACCCGCCCCGACGACCTCGACGAGGACGACTGACGGTGGGGACCCCCACGGTCGCCGACGGCGTCGTCGCACGCCTGCTCGACTGGGGCGTCGACCGCGTGTTCGGCTACGCCGGCGACGGCGTCGACCCGCTCCTCGCGGCCCTCGCACGCCGACAGGACCAGATCGCGCTCGTCACCGCCCGGCACGAGGAGATGTCCGCCTTCATGGCGAGCGGGCACGCCAGGTTCGGCGGCGGCGTCGGTGTGTGCCTCGCCACCCAGGGCCCCGGCGCGATCCACCTGCTCAACGGGCTGTACGACGCCAAGCTCGACCACGTCCCGGTCGTCGCCCTCGTCGGCCAGGTCGTGACCACCGCGCTCGGCTCCGGCTACCTGCAGGAGGTGGACCTGGCGACGCTGCTCAAGGACGTGTGCGGCGAGTACCTGCAGACCGTCATGACCCCCGAGCAGCTGCCGCTCGTCCTCGACGACGCGTTCCGCACCGCGCTCGCGGCGTCGGCGCCGGTCGCCGTGATCCTCCCGCACGACGTGCAGAAGGCCGACCTTCCCGACGACGAGCGGCACGAGCACGGCCTCGTGCCCACGTCCACCGCGTTCGCGCGCGGCCGGTCCGTGCCCGGACCCGACGAGCTCGCTGCGGCAGCGGAGCTCCTGGGTGCCGGGGAACGCGTGGCCGTGCTGCTCGGCCAGGGCGGCCGCGCGGCCGCCGAGCAGGTGCGCGCCGTCGCCGAACGGCTCGGCGCGGGCGTCACGACCTCCCTGCTCGGCAAGCCCGTGCTCGACGAGGGGCTGCCGTACCACTGCGGCGTCATGGGCCACCTCGGCACCACGGCGTCCGCGGACCTGCTCGGGTCGTGCGACACGCTCCTCGTCGTCGGCAGCAACGATCCGTGGACCGAGTTCTACCCCGCACCCGGTCAGGCGCGCGCCGTGCAGGTCGACGTCACCGCCCGGAACATCGGCACCAAGTACCCGGACGAGGTCGCCCTCGTCGGGGACGCGGGCGACACGCTCGACGCGCTGCTCCCGCTCCTGCCCGAGAAGGCCGGATGGCGGCAGGACGTGGAGTCGTTCACGCGGACCTGGCACGCCGTCGTCCGGCGCCGCGTCACCCAGACCACCGAGCGGCTCAACCCCCAGCGCGTCGTGCACGACCTGAGCGCCGCCCTCCCGCACGACGCGCAGGTCGCCGTCGACGTCGGGTCCGTCACCTACTGGTACGCACGGTTCCTGCGCCTGCCGCCCGGCGTCCCGGCGCACCTGTCCAGCACGCTCGCGTCGATGGGCTGCGCCCTGCCCTACGGCATCGCCGCCAAGCTCCTGCACCCGGACCGGCCCGTGGTCGCGCTCGCGGGCGACGGCGCCATGCAGATGAACGGGCTCGCCGAGCTCATCACGGTCGCGGACCGCTGGCGCGACTGGGCCGACCCCCGGTTCGTCGTCCTCGTCCTGCACAACGGCGACCTCGCGGAGGTGTCCTGGGAGCAGCGCGAGATGGAAGGCGACCCGCGCTTCCCGACGTCCCAGCACGTGCCGTCGTTCCCGTACGCGGAGTACGCCGAGCTGCTCGGCCTGCGCGGGATCCGCGTCGAGCGCGAGGACGACGTCGAGACCGCCTGGCGGTCCGCGTTCGCGGCCGACCGGCCCGTCGTGGTCGAGGCGGTCATGGACCGCGACGTCCCCCTCCTCGCACCCCGGCAGCCGGACGAGAAGGTCGACCAGATGCTGCGGGGTCTCGCCCAGGAGGCGCACGCCTCCGACGCGCGCCGGCTCGTCGAGGAGCAGCGCCGGCACGAGCGGGCCTGAGACCTCAGAGCCCGAACGCCTCGCGCGGTCGCCCGTGGAACCGCGCAGGTCACGAGCCGGTCAGGCCCGCGGCTCCGGGCCCGGGTCCTCGACCGTGACGTCCGGGTCGATGCGGTCGGCCGTCCTGAGCCGGTCGTCGAGCTCCGCACGTGTCCCGCTCACCTGCTCGGCGCGCACGCGCGCCTCGTTCTGCATCGCGGCCGCGTCGGCCGCCCGCGAGTCGGCCTCCGCCTGCGCGAGCCGGGCCTGCGCGTCGAGCCGTGCGGCCTCCGCCTCGCGCCGCTGCAGCTCGACCTGCTCGGCGGCGGCCTTCTCGCGGATCTCCTGGGCCTTCGCCCGCTGCGCCTCCTCGCGCCCGCGGCCACGCCGCCCGACCAGCAGGACGATCGCGACGACGACGAGAACGGCTGCGACGGCGATGATGATCCACCCGGTCGTGTCCATCTGTGCACCTCCTCGGATCGGCCCCCCTCCTGGGCATTGGACTGCCGTCCGGATGGACCCGCAACCGCACGTGCCTGGGGCGGTGCCGCTGCACCGCTGCCCGTTCGGGCAGCCGTCCTGCTCGCGGGGGCGGGCCGCGCGGCCCTGACCGGCGCCCGTCGGCTGCCTACCGTGGGAGTGCGGGCCGACGTCCGCCCTTGCCCGACGGCGGCCGGCGGTCGTTCCGCGCGAGACGCATCGCCACCGCGGCCGACGCGGGCCCGAGCGCACCGGCCCGCGGCAGGCCGCCCGGGGACGTCCCGGCTGCCGTACGTCGTCGGGGAGGTCGTCGTGGACCGCTTGGCTGTGGAGCGCAACTTCGCGAGCCTGTCGCTCAAGGACCTGCTCGAGGCGCGGGACAACTACCACTGGCACCTCACGTCGATGACGAACGTCGTCGGGACCGCCGTCGGCCTGTACTACGTCCGTCGGGCGGAGCCGTGGCCGAACGAGACGCCGCCCGCGGAGGCCGGTCGGGCCCGCACGGACAAGGGCCCCCGGACGTTCGCGAACAGCGAGGTCCGGGCCTACTCGTGGCCGTGCGTGCTCGTGCTGGTGGACCGCTGGGTCGAGCGCGAGGAGTTCGGCACCGGGGAGGGCCAGGTCCCGCCGGGGGAGATGGTGCCCAGGACGCTGTACATGCCTGACGGCCGGACCGTCCCCGTGTGCGTCGTCCAGGTGGACGCGCAGGAGCCGGCCGGCGACCTCCTGCCCGCCTGGACGTGGCCGAAGTCGGTGATCGGGGGAGGCTTCCCTCTCGTGGCACGGTCGCAGGGGGTCGACCACGTCGCAAGCGTCGGCGGGCTCGTCACCGACGGCCACACCGTGTACGCGCTGACCAGCCGTCACGTCGCCGGGCCCGAGGGGACGCCCGTGTCGACGCTGCTGCGCGGCCGGCGCGTGACCGTCGGGACGTCGACGAGCAAGCAGCTCACGCGGCTGCCGCTCGGCGAGGTGTACGCCGACTTCACGGCCCGGCGCACCTACCTCACCCTGGACGCAGGTCTCGTCGAGGTGGGCGACCTCGACCAGTGGACGTCACAGATCTACGGTCTGCCGCCCCTGGGCGAGCTCGCGGACCTGAGCGAGCGCAACATCGGCACCCGGCTGATCGACGCGCCTGTCGTCGCCTTCGGCGCCGCGTCCGGCCGGCTCGACGGTCGCATCGCCGCCCTGTTCTACCGGTACCGCAGCATCGGCGGCTACGACGAGGTCACCGACCTGCTCATCGCCCCGCAGCCCGGCACCCCGGGCTCCCAGCCGGGCGACTCGGGCACCTTGTGGCACCTGCGGGAAGAAGGGTCCGACCGGCTGCGGCCGATCGCGCTGCAGTGGGGCGGTCAGAGCTTCGTCTCCGGCGGCGGCACGAAGAACTTCAACTTCACCCTGGCGGCCAACCTCTCGAACGTCATCCGGCTGCTCGACGTCGAGCTCGTGCTCGACCACAACCGTGGCGCTCAGCCCTTCTGGGGAAAGACGGGCCACTACGGCATCGCGGCCCTCGCGTGCGCGCAGGTGACGTCCCCGGGGCTGCGGACGCTCATGCACGAGAACGTGGACCGCATCAGCTTCCCGCTCGACGGCTTCGACGCCGACGCGATCGACCAGGCGACCAAGGACGCCAAGAAGAACGGCTCGTTCATGCCGCTCGCCGACGTCCCCGACCTCATCTGGAAGAACCTGGCGACCAAGGTGCCCGGCGGCCGCGACACGAGCTTCAGCGGGCACGGCACCACGGGGCCCGAGCACCCGACCCACTACGCCGACATCGACGTCGAGGACGCCACAGGAGCGACCCTGCGGCAACGCTGCGTCGACGACCCCGCGAACGTCGCGGTCACGGTGTGGCAGGCGACCTACGACGCGCTGGGCGAGACAGAGTCGACGAAGCGCGGCCTGCTGCCCTTCCGGGTCTGGCAGTTCTACGACGAGCTCGTCGCTGCCCTGACCGCCGGCGACCTGCGCCGCTACGTGTGCGCGGCGGGGCTCATGTCGCACTACGTCGGCGACGCGTCCCAGCCCTTGCACGGCTCACACCTTGCCGACGGGATCGACGCCGGTCCGCAGCAGGGCAAGGGCAAGGGCGTGCACTCGTCGTTCGAGACGTACCTGGTCGACTTCAAGGCCGACGAGATCCTGCTGCGACTCCCGGCGGCGGCGGACGCCCTCGCCCAGGGTCCGCGCCCGCCGATCACCACCGGGCAGGAGGCCGCGGTCGCGGTGGTGCAGCTCATGGACCGGGCCGCGCACACGATCGACGCCATGGCGCTCGTCGAGGCGTACGCCGCGACCCAGACGGGCCAGACGAAGAACCCGACGCACAACCACGCGGTCCTCGAGGCGCTGTGGCAGCAGTTCGGCGACGCCACGATCGACGTCCTCGCGGACGGGGCGGTCACGCTCGCGCAGATCTGGGAGGCGGCGTGGGTCGAGGCCGGTGCCGAGCAGCGGTTCGCTCAGGAGCAGCTCGTCGGGATGGACCGTGACGAGCTGCGCGCGCTGTACGAGGATCCCAGGTTCGTCCCGTCGCTGGATCTCGACGACATCGGCGCCGTGCTCGTCCCGCACCCGTGACGTCCTCCTCGACCGGACGTCGGTCAGGCGGCCTCGCGCTCCGAGCGCCTCACGTGGGACCGGGCGTGGTCGAGGGCCGGCGCGAGCTCGTCGAACAGGTGGTTCTCGTGGCGGAGCTCGTCGAGGACGCCCACGCGGGTCAGCAGTGGCAGGTGCGCGGGCTGGATGCCCTTGACCAGCACCGTGACCCCGGCCAGCTCCAGGTCGGCGACGAGCTCGGCCAGCGCGTGCGCGCCCGTGGCGTCGATCAGGCGGAGCTGGGAGAGCCGCAGCACCACGACGCGCGCGTCCGCGTCCGCGCGGATCTCGGTGCCGATGCGTTCGGCGGCCCCGAAGAACATCGCGCCGTCGAGCCGGTACAGCGCGATGTGCTCGTCACCGTGGAGGGCGGGGCCGGGCAGCGGCTCGCGATGGACCGACGTCGCGCGTGACACCGCGCGCAGCGCGAAGAACGCGGCGACGAGCAGACCGATCTGCACGGCCTCGATCAGGTCGACGGCGATCGTGATGATCGCCGTCACCACCAGCACCAGCGCGTCCGCGCGCGTGCTGCTCAGCACGGCGCGGATCGCGTCCACCGAGACCATGCGGACCGCCGTCATCATGAGCACGCCGGACAGCGCCGCGAGGGGGATCGCCGAGACCGCGCTCGTGCCGAGGTAGATCACGCCGACGATCACGAGCGAGTGCGCGACCGCGGCGAGCCGTGTCCGGGCGCCGGCGCGCAGGTTCACCGCGGTCCGCGCGATCGCCCCCGTGGCGGGCATGCCACCGAACACGGCCGACGCCATCGAGGCGAGACCCTGGCCCACGAGCTCGCGGTCAGGGTCGTAGCGCCGCGCGTTGTCGCTGGGTCCGAGCGGTGGCCGACCG
Source organism: Cellulomonas sp. (assembly GCF_017744555.1). Taxonomy (GTDB): domain Bacteria; phylum Actinomycetota; class Actinomycetes; order Actinomycetales; family Cellulomonadaceae; genus Cellulomonas. The sequence continues at coordinate 66,273 of NZ_JAGIBD010000021.1, forward strand.
CGGCCCACCGTCGTCGGCGGCATGGCCGCCGCGACCCGGGCCGACAGCAGCGACTCGATCGCCGCGAGCGCCGCCACGGCGACCGCGGGCCCCATCAGCGACCTGAGCAGCCCGGGATCGACGGCCGGGAGCGTCGGGACCGGCAGGGAGTCGGGCAGCGCGCCGATCCGCGCCACCGGGGCGTCCGTGAGCTGCGCGATGACGGTGACGACCACGACCCCGACCAGCGAGGCCGGGACGCCCGGCGCGAGCCGGGGCAGGACGAGCATGACGGCGGCGACGATCGCGACGGCAGCCAGCGTCCAGGCGACGGTGGGCCCGGAGTGCCTCACGGAGTCCACGGCGACGACGAGCGGGTTGCCGCCGACCGCCGCCGTGACGCCGACGGCGGCCGGGACCTGCTGGAGGAAGATGATCGTCGCGATCCCGAGCGTGAACCCTTCGACGACGGGCCACGGCACGAACGTCACCACGCGCCCCAGCCGCGACGCCCCGGCGAGGAGCACGATCACGCCGGCCAGCATCGCCACGACGGGCACGACCGACGGCCCGTGCGTCGCCACGATCGGCGCGAGCACCACGGCCATGGCCCCGGTCGGTCCGGAGACCTGGACGCGGGAGCCACCGAACACGGCGGCGACGATCCCGGCGACGACGGCCGTGACCAGGCCGGCGGAGGCTCCGACGCCGGCGTTGACGCCGAAGGCGAGGGCCAGCGGGAGCGCGACGATGCCGACCGTGACGCCGGCGACGAGGTCGTTCCGCAGCGTGCGGGGGCGCAGGTCCAGGTCGGCCCGACCGGGAAGCAGCCCGCGAGGTGACCAGCTCAGGGTGTGCCACCACCCACGTGCGCGTCGGGGAGCGCGGGGAGGTCGTCGGCCGCGGCGAGGCGGGCGCCGGACTCGCTGAGCGTCTCTCGCAGGAACGCGCGCGCCACGACCAGCAGGTCGGCGACGAGCGGGCGGCTCAGGCGGTAGACGACCGTGTTGCCGGTGCGCGCCGACGTCACGACACCGGCGCGCTTGAGCACGGCGAGGTGCTGCGACAGCACCGACGCCTCGACGCCTGTCGTGCCGAGCAGGCTGCTGACCGGCGCCGAATGATCGGCGGCGGCGCTGAGCACCTCGAGGACCTGGATCCGGGTGGGGTGCGCGAGGGAGCGGAACAGCTCGGCCTTGATGGCGTACAGCGGAGCGGTCGTCTCCGTGATGGGCATGGCACCTCCAGTCGTTGCGCAGTTTAGCAATCGCTCAAGCGACTCCGGACCAGCGGCCTCGATGCGCGGCGTGGAAAATGTCCTCGGAAAGCCGAAAGGCCGTCCCGGATCTCTCCGGAACGGCCTGTGACCTGCGGCAATGCTGGTGGGCGATACTGGGATCGAACCAGTGACCTCTTCCGTGTCAGGGAAGCGCGCTACCGCTGCGCCAATCGCCCAGGGGTGGTGCTGTGGGGGAGTGCAACCGAGGTGGAGATGGGATTCGAACCCACGTATACGGCTTTGCAGGCCGCTGCCTCGCCTCTCGGCCACTCCACCCTGAGACCGCAGTCCTCAGCGGCTGCGAGGAGCCGATCAGGAGTGTCTGCCTCCGAGCGGACGACGGGATTCGAACCCGCGACCCTCACCTTGGCAAGGTGATGCTCTACCACTGAGCCACGTCCGCGCTGCACGTCCTGCCGGTTCTCACCGGCGTTCCGTGTGCGTCCCAGACTCTAACCGAGTTCTCCGGCGAGAGTCCAACTGGCTCCCGCGGCCCGCGTGATCCTGCGGATCAGACCCTCGAATACCCCCGTCTGGGTGCCTGGAAAGCGTCGCGGACCAGGTCATAGCGGGTGACAGACTGGCTCCATGAGTGTCGTGATCTGGTCCGACGGAGTCCTGCACAGCCCCGATGAGGCGCTCGTCACAGGCGTCGACCACGGGTTGACCGTGGGCGACGGGGTATTCGAGACGTGCGCGGTGTACGGCGGCGAGGCGTTCGCGCTCACCCGGCACCTGCGCCGGCTGCGTCGCTCCGCGCTCGGCCTCGGGCTCGCGGAACCTGACGAGGACGCCGTGCGGGACGGTGTCAAGGCGGTGCTGGCGGCGGCCGGCCCCGACACGGGTCGCCTGCGGATCACTCTGACGGGTGGTCCTGGCCCGCTCGGGTCGCACCGGTTCGCTCCGGCCGAGCAGCGTCAGACCGTCGTCGTCCTCGCCGGGCCCGCGGTCCGCGCCGAGACGTCCCGCGCCGTGCGCGTGCCGTGGGTCCGCAACGAGCGCTCGGCCGTCGCAGGCCTCAAGACGACGTCCTACGCGGAGAACGTCGTCGCGCTGGCCGAGGCCTACCGCCGCGGCGCCGACGAGGCCGTGCTCGCCAACACCGTGGGCGAGCTGTGCGAGGGGACGGGCTCGAACGTGCTCGTCGAGCGCGGTGGCGAGCTCGTCACCCCCCGGCTCGACAGCGGGTGCCTCGCGGGCATCACGCGCGAGCTGTTGCTCGAGTGGGCCGCGGGGGCCGGGCTGCCGGTCCGCGAGGCCAGGCCCGGCGAGCTCCCGTACGACGTGCTCGACGAGGTCGTCGCGGGGGAGTCGTTCCTCACGCTCAGCGGGTCGATCCGGAACGTGTCGCCGGTCGCATCCCTCGACGAGGTCGACGTCGGGCTGGGCCCGGTGTCCGTGGAGGCGCAGCGGCTGTTCCAGGCGAAGGTCGCCGAGAACGTCGACCCGTGACGCCCGGCGAACGTGCCGGGCATGACGAAGGCCGGCCCCGCCGTGCGGCGGGACCGGCCTTCGAGGTCGTCGTCAGGCGGTCAGGAGGGCGGCGATCAGGGCGGTGATCTCCGTCTCCATGCGGGCGCTCTCGGTGCCGAGCGGCACGAGGGCCTCGGTGGCGGCGAGGAACCGCGCGATGGGCTCGGTGGGTGCCGCGAGCAGCGCGCTGCCCTCGACCCCGCTGAGCGAGATGAGCGTGTAATCGGGGTCTTCGTCGCGCCACACCTGCACGTCACCCGTCCCGGCGGGCGCATCGGATCCCGCGTGCATCCCCAGGGAGAGGAGCTCGCGGCCGAGGAGCCACGTCGACATGGTGTGCGGGCCTGTGAAGACTGCGCGCACCGTGTACGGATCGGTTGTCCGGAAGGAGAACTCGGAGCTCACCGGGATGACACTGGCGTCGGACCCGATGAGCTGCATGGCGACGACCTCGACGACGTCGTACGACGGCTGCGTCATCGGGTCCTCCTGTTCACAAGGGCTGGAGGTCTCATCATGGCAGGCCAGGTGCCGGATTGGACCGGTCCTCGGCCCGAGTTCACCCGGAGGGACGCGGTGACGGGATCGTCCGGTAGGTGCCACCACCCGTCCGGTCGGCTGTGAGCGTACGGGCCGGCCGGCGGCCGACCGGTTCGGAATCTGCGCCCAGGTTGGGTAGCATCCTCCTCGACGCCGCCCCCGGGTGGCTCTCCGACCTCGTGCTCCGCACGCAGGACGGGCGATTGGCTCAGTTGGTAGAGCGCCTCGTTCACACCGAGGAGGTCATCGGTTCGAGTCCGGTATCGCCCACAGGACACAGCGAGGGTCGCCCCTGACGGGCGGCCCTCGCTGCGTTGTTTCACCCGTGTCCCGGCGCGCCGTGCCGGGTGCGGGTATTGCTGACCGGGCGGTCGCCGTGTCGCCGGTAGCATCGAGGGGCCCTCCGCCCGGGTGGGCCACCACGAAGGGAACAGCACCGGTGCCCGAGCTTCTGACCCTCACCGTCGACGGATCTGCGACCACGGCGGAGCCGGGCACGACGGGCACCGACCTGTTCGGCGACCGGCGTGACGTGCTCGTCGTCCGCGTCGACGGCGAGCTGCGCGACCTGCACCTGCCGATCCCCGACGGGGCCGTGGTCGAGGCCGTGACGATCGACGAGCCCGACGGGCTCGCGGTGCTGCGGCACTCGGCGGCGCACGTCCTCGCGCAGGCGGTCCAGGAGATCAACCCCACCGCCAAGCTGGGCATCGGTCCGCCCATCACCGACGGGTTCTACTACGACTTCGACGTCGACACCCCGTTCACGCCTGAGGACCTCAAGGCGATCGAGAAGGTCATGGGCCGGATCGTCAAGGAGGGCCAGACGTTCCGCCGCTGGGACGTGACCGAGGAGGAGGCGCGCAAGGAGCTGCGCGAGGAGCCCTACAAGCTCGAGCTCATCGGGCTCAAGGGCGACCCCGCCGCCGCGGACGGCGCGTCCGTCGAGGTCGGGCTCGGCGGCCTGAGCATCTACCAGAACGTGCGTGGCGCGGGCCGGGAGAGCGAGCAGGTCGTCTGGCAGGACCTGTGCCGCGGCCCGCACGTGCCCAGCACCCGCGTGCTCGGCAACGGGTTCCAGCTGACCCGGTCGGCCGCCGCGTACTGGCGCGGGTCGGAGAAGAACCCGCAGCTGCAGCGCGTCTACGGCACCGCGTGGCCGACGAAGGACGAGCTGCGTGCGTACCTCGAGCGCATCGCCGAGGCCGAGCGCCGCGACCACCGCAAGCTCGGCAACGAGCTCGACCTGTTCTCGTTCCCCGAGGAGATCGGGTCCGGCCTGCCGGTGTTCCACCCCAAGGGCGGGCTCATCCGCATGGAGATGGAGCACTACTCGCGCCGCCGGCACGTCGAGGCGGGCTACTCGTTCGTCAACACCCCGCACATCACCAAGTCGAAGCTGTTCGAGGTCTCGGGCCATCTCGACTGGTACGCCGAGGGCATGTACCCCCCGATGACGCTCGACGAGGAGGTCGACGCGGACGGCGTCGTCCGCAAGCAGGGGCAGCAGTACTACCTCAAGCCCATGAACTGCCCGATGCACAACCTGATCTTCGCGTCGCGCGGCCGCTCCTACCGTGAGCTGCCGCTGCGGCTGTTCGAGTTCGGCACCGTGTACCGGTACGAGAAGTCGGGCGTGGTGCACGGCATGACCCGCGCGCGCGGCTTCACGCAGGACGACGCGCACATCTACTGCACCCGCGAGCAGATGACCGACGAGCTGACGAGCCTGCTCACGTTCGTCCTCGACCTGCTCAAGGACTACGGGCTCGACGACTACTACCTGGAGCTGTCGACGAAGAACCCCGACAAGTTCGTCGGGGACGACGCGACCTGGGAGGAGGCCACCGAGACGCTGCGGCGCGTCGCGGAGGCGTCCGGCCTCGACCTCGTGCCCGACCCGGGCGGCGCCGCGTTCTACGGCCCGAAGATCTCGGTGCAGGTCAAGGACGCGCTCGGGCGCACCTGGCAGATGTCGACGATCCAGCTCGACTTCAACCTGCCCGAGCGGTTCGAGCTCGAGTACACGGGCCCTGACGGCAGCCGTCAGCGGCCGGTCATGATCCACCGCGCGCTGTTCGGCTCGGTCGAGCGGTTCTTCGCCGTGCTCACCGAGCATTACGGCGGGGCGTTCCCGGCGTGGCTCGCGCCCGTGCAGGTGCTCGCCGTGCCCGTCGCGGAGCCGTTCGAGGCGTACCTCGACGACGTCGTCCAGCAGCTGCGCGCCCAGGGCATCCGCGCCGAGGTGGACCGCACCGACGACCGGTTCGGCAAGAAGATCCGCAACGCCAGCACGCAGAAGATCCCGTTCGTGCTCATCGCGGGCGGCGAGGACGCCGAGGCGGGTGCGGTGTCGTTCCGGTACCGGGACGGTCGCCAGGAGAACGGCGTGCCCGTCGCCGAGGCGATCGGGCGGATCGCGTCGGCCGTCCGCGAGCGTGTGCAGGTCTGAGACGTGAGCGACGGCGTCGAGCAGGCCGACCTGTTCGCCGGCGAGCCGGACGGCTTCCAGCGACTGTGGACGCCGCACCGGATGGCGTACATCGGCGGCCAGGACAAGCCGACGGACGACGAGGCAGGGCCGGGCTGCCCGTTCTGCCGGCAGCCGACCCTCGGCGACGAGGAAGGGCTGATCGTCGCGCGCGGTGCCGTCGCGTACGTGGTGCTCAACCTCTACCCGTACAACTCGGGGCACCTGCTGGTCTGCCCGTACCGGCACGTCGCCGACTACACGGACCTCACGGATGACGAGGTCGCGGAGGTCGCGTCGTTGACGCGCACCGCGATGCGGGTGATCCGCGAGGTGTCGGCGCCGCACGGCTTCAACCTGGGCATGAACCAGGGGCCGGTCGCTGGGGCGGGCATCGCCGCGCACCTGCACCAGCACGTGGTGCCGCGGTGGGGCGGCGACTCGAACTTCCTGCCGATCGTCGCCCGCAGCCGTGCCTTGCCCGAGCTCCTCGCGGACACGCGGGCGAAGCTCGCCGCCGCGTGGCCCGACCCGACGACGGCCGACCGGAAGGGATGATCGAGACGTGCTGAACCGACTGCGGGGTCTCATGACACGCGTCATGACCCCGCCGGCCGACGCCCTCCTGCGGGCGGGTGTCTCGCCCGACGCCGTCACGATCCTCGGCACGCTCGTCGTGGTCGTGACGGCGCTGTGGGCGTTCCCGACGGGCCACCTGTTCCTCGGGGCGCTCATCATCGGGGTGTTCGTGCTGACCGACTCGCTCGACGGCGTGATGGCCCGCCGCGCGGGCCGCTCGGGACCGTGGGGTGCGTTCCTCGACTCGACGCTCGACCGGTTCGGCGACGGCGCGATCTTCGCGGGGCTGCTGCTGTGGTTCGTGGGGGACGGCGACGACCGGCTCACGGCCGTCCTCGCGCTGGCCTGCGTGGTGCTGGGATCGATCGTGCCGTACGCCCGGGCGCGCGCCGAAGGGCTGGGCATGACCGCGTCCGGCGGGATCGCCGAACGCGCCGACCGGCTGCTGATCGCCCTCGTGGCGACGGCTGCGGTGGGGCTCGGCGCGCCTGACGGCGTGCTGACGGTCGCGCTCGGGTTCCTCGCCGTCGCGTCCGGCATCACCATCGTGCAGCGCATGGCGAAGGTGCACCGGCAGGCGGTCGGGGTGACCGAGTGAAGGTCGACGTCGCCCGGGTCTACTCGACCGCGTGGCGTGTCGCGGGTCGGGTGCCGGGCCCGCTCCTGAGGGGGCTGTGCAACGTCGCGGCCGACGTCTCGTGGTGGCGCCACGGCCAGGGCGTTCGCCGGCTCGAGGGCAACCTCGCGCGTGTGCGCCCGGGGCTCGACCAGCGTGCGCTACGTCGTCTGAGCCGCGCGGGGATGCGCTCCTACATGCGGTACTTCGGCGAGACGTTCGCGCTGCGCACGATGTCGCGCGAGCAGATCGACGCGCGCGTGCGCCTGATCAGGCACCCGCGGCTCGACGACGAGCTGGCGGCGGGGCGGACCGTCCTGCTGGCCCTCGGGCACGTCGGCAACTGGGACCTCGCGGGTGCGTACTGCACCCGCGAGCTCGCGCCGGTGACGACCGTGGCGGAGCGGCTGGAGCCCGAGGAGCTGTTCCAGGAGTTCGTCGGGTTCCGTGAGTCCATCGGGCTGCGGATCTTCCCGCTCACCGGCGGGGGAGACGTGTTCCGTGACCTCGTCCGGACCGCGCGCGGCGGGCCGGGCCTGCTGCCGCTGCTCGCCGACCGCGACCTCACGGCGCGCGGCGTCGAGGTGGACCTGTTCGGTCACCGCGCGCGCGTCGCCGCAGGCCCGGCGGCGCTGGCGGTGTCCACCGGCGCCACGCTGATGCCGACGGTCGTGAGCTACGAGCGGCTGAGCGGTGGGCGCCGGAAGGCCGCCGGGTCGCCGTGGGGCATCGTCATCGAGTTCGGCGCACCGGTCGAGGTGCCCACGGGTCTGCCGCGCGCCGAGCAGGTCCGTGCCGTCACGCAGGCGTGGGTCGACGGGCTCGCGCAGGGCATCGCGGAGCACGCCGAGGACTGGCACATGCTCCAGGCCGTGTTCGTCGAGGACCTCGACCCGGCCCGGTACGCCGCGACGCTCGAGGCGGAGCGGAGCAGCACGTGACAACGGCCTCGGCGCCGGGCCGCACCGACGGCCGACCCCTGCGGGTCGGCATCGTCTGCCCGTACTCGTTCGACGTGCCCGGCGGGGTGCAGTTCCACGTGCGGGACCTCGCCGAGGCGCTGCTCGCGCGCGGGCACGAGGTCTCGGTGCTCGCGCCGGCGGACGACGACACCCCGGTGCCGCCGTACCTCACGGCTGCGGGCCGGGCGGTCCCGGTCCGGTACAACGGGTCCGTCGCACGCCTTACGTTCGGGCCGGTGACCGCCGCCCGCGTGCGCAAGTGGCTGGCCGCGGGCGAGTTCGACGTGCTGCACCTGCACGAGCCGGTGACGCCGAGCCTCGGCATGCTCGCGCTGTGGATCGCGGACGGCCCGGTGGTCGCGACGTTCCACACCTCGCTCATCCGCTCGCGTCCGCTGCAGGTCGCGTACCCGCTGGTCAAGCAGTCGCTCGAGAAGATCTCGGCGCGCATCGCGGTGTCGGAGGACGCACGGCGCACGCTCGTCGAGCACCTCGGGGGCGACGCGGTCGTGATCCCGAACGGCGTGTACGTGGACCAGTTCGCCGACGCCGAGCCCGACCCGCGCTGGACCGGGACGCCGGACGCGCCGACGGTCGCGTTCCTGGGCCGGCTCGACGAGTCGCGCAAGGGTCTGCCGGTGCTGCTCGGCGCCTGGGGACGCGTGCTCGACGCGCTCCCCGGCGCGCGGCTGGTCGTCGCGGGCCGGGGCGAGACCGGGGCCCAGCAGGCGCGGGAGCTCTTGGGGGAGCGCGCCGGTTCGGTGGAGTTCCTCGGCAGCGTGTCCGACGACGACAAGGCCCGGCTCCTTGCGTCCGTCGACGTGTACTGCGCGCCGCAGACCGGCGGCGAGAGCTTCGGGATCGTGCTCGTCGAGGCGATGAGCGCGGGCGCGACCGTCGTGGCGAGCGACCTCGGGGCATTCAGCCGCGTGCTCGACGACGGCGCCGCGGGCGTGCTGTTCGCGACGGGCGACAGCACGGACCTCGCGGCGACCCTCGTGCGCGTCCTGCGCGACCCCGACCTGCGCGCGGCAGTGACCGCACGGGCGTCCGAGTCGGTCCGCCGGTACGACTGGTCGGCGGTCACCGACCAGGTCCTCGCGGTGTACGAGATGGTCGTCGCGGGTGCGGCGGCGCCCGTCGGGGAGGACCCGTCGTCCGTTCGCGGCGCCCGCCTGCTCGAGCTGCGCCGGCGGGAGGCCCGATGAGCTGGTCCGAGATCACCGTCGTCGTCACCGTGCTGCTCGGGCTCGGCCTGTGGTGCGTGTGGGTCGCGGCGTCCCGCCTCGACCGGCTGCACCGCAAGATGAACGCCTCGCGGGCCGTCGTGGACGCGCAGCTCGTGCGCCGCGCGACGGTCGCCGCAGAGCTCGCGACGTCGGGCCTGCTCGACCCCGTGAGCTCCGTGCTCGTGGGCGAGGCGGCCTGGGCGTCGCTGTCGTCCGGCCTCTCGGACACCACGACGCTGCCCCCCGACCTCGCGGCGCTCCTCGCGGGCGACGACCACGAGCCCGCCGGTGACGAGGTCCCGCTCGATCGCTCGCGCGTCGAGAGCGAGCTCTCCGCGACGTTGCGCGAGGCCCTCGACGACGAGGACGAGGTGGCGGTGCTGCGCGCCGACCCGTCCGGCGACGAGCTCCTCGGCGCCCTCGGGTCCGCCTGGTACCGGCTCCAGCTGGCTCGCCGGTTCCACAACGAGGCCGTCGCCCAGGCGGCTCGGGCGCGTCGTGGTCCGGTCGTCCGCGCGCTGCGCCTCGCGGGGCGCGCGCCGACCCCGCGGACGCTCGACCTCGACGACGAGTGGCCCGAGAGCCTCGGGCGTCCCGGGGCTCTCGCGCACGGGTCCGACGGGTCCCGCTCGGGCGTCTGAGACGTGCGGGAAGACGTCCTCCACCACGGACTACGATGACCCGATCGGGCCGCCGGACGGCGCGGCCCACCCATCCCGCACCACGATGTGAGGCTTGACGTGACCAGCGAGAACAGCCAGCCCACCACCACGACCGGCGCACCGGCGGCCGGCGTCATCGGCACCGCGCGGGTCAAGCGCGGGATGGCCGAGATGCTCAAGGGCGGCGTCATCATGGACGTCGTCACCGCGGACCAGGCGAAGATCGCCGAGGACGCCGGAGCGGTCGCCGTCATGGCCCTCGAGCGCGTGCCCGCCGACATCCGGGCCCAGGGCGGCGTCGCGCGCATGAGCGACCCCGACCTCATCGACGGCATCATCGAGGCGGTCTCGATCCCCGTCATGGCGAAGGCGCGCATCGGCCACTTCGTCGAGGCGCAGGTGCTGCAGTCCCTCGGTGTCGACTACGTCGACGAGTCCGAGGTGCTCACGCCGGCCGACTACGCGCACCACATCGACAAGTGGGCGTTCACGGTCCCGTTCGTCTGCGGTGCGACCAACCTCGGCGAGGCCCTGCGCCGCATCACCGAGGGCGCGGCCATGATCCGCTCGAAGGGCGAGGCCGGCACGGGTGACGTGTCGAACGCCACGACGCACATGCGCACGCTGCGTGACGAGATCCGGCGGCTGTCCTCGCTGCCCGAGGACGAGCTGTACCTGGCCGCCAAGGAGCTGCAGGCGCCCTACGACCTCGTCAAGGAGGTCGCCACCGCCGGCAAGCTGCCCGTCGTGCTGTTCACCGCCGGCGGCATCGCCACGCCCGCGGACGCGGCGATGATGATGCAGCTCGGCGCCGAGGGCGTGTTCGTCGGCTCCGGCATCTTCAAGTCGGGCAACCCGGCCGAGCGCGCCGCGGCGATCGTCAAGGCGACCACGTTCTTCGACGACCCGGACGTGCTGGCGAAGGTGTCGCGCGGCCTCGGCGAGGCGATGGTCGGCATCAACGTCGACGACGTTCCCGTGCCGCACCGCCTGGCCGAGCGGGGCTGGTGACCCAGGAGCACGAGGTGCCGGGGGCCGTGGACGACGTCGTGGCGTCCGCGGCCCCCGGCACGTCTGCGCCCGGCGACGGCGAGCTCGGTCACGCGCTCGGGCCCGACTGGGTGCGTGGCGACGACGGGCTGCTGTTCCGTCGGGCCGCGCGCGTGATCCTGCTCGACGAGCGCGACCGGGTCCTGCTGATCCGCGGGCACGACGTCGACCAGCCCGCGCGCAGCTGGTGGTTCACGATCGGCGGCGGCATCGACGCGGGCGAGGACGCGCTGGCGGCCGCGGTGCGCGAGGTGCACGAGGAGACGGGCATCGTGCTCGACCCGGCCGCCGTGCACGGCCCGGCGTTCACGCGGTCGGCGATCTTCGACTTCTACGCGCAGCACTGCCGGCAGGATGAGGAGATCTTCGTCGCACGCGTCGCGGCGTCGGCGTTTGCGGGCATCGACCGCGCCCGGTGGACGGCCGTCGAGCACGACGTCATCGACGAGCTGCGCTGGTGGTCGCTCGACGACCTGGCGCGTGTCGAGATCGAGGTGTTCCCGGAGCGGCTCGTCGAGCTCGTCGCGGGGCTGCTGCCCGAGTGGGACGGCGTCACGCGCCACCTCGGGCTCACGCACGAGTGAGCGCCGGTCACGTCACGACGCTGCGCCGCCCGTAGGCCGGGTCGAGGTGGTCCCCGGCGGCGAGCACGTCGGCGAACGCCCCGGCCGCGGCGAGCATGTCGCCGTGCGTCAGGTACGGGGCGGCGACGCCGAGGCGGACGACGTCCGGCGTCCGGAAGTCGGTGACGACCCCGCGCGCGGCGAGCGCCTGCACGACGCCGTACGCGTCCGGGTGCCGGACGGCGACCTGCGACCCCCGCTCGGCGTCGTCGAGCGGCGAGACCACCTCGACGCCCGGCACGAGGGCCTCCAGGCAGTCGCGCAGGAACCGCGTGAGCGACGACGACCGCCGCCGGACGTCCCGGACGTCGACCCCGTCGAACGCGTGCAGCGCCGCCTCCAGCGCGAGCAGCGACAGCATCGGCGGCGTCCCGATCCGCGCCCGGGCGATCCCCGGGGCGCCCTCGTACGCGCCCGCCATCGCGAACGGCTCCGCGTGCCCGTTCCACCCCGGCAGCACGTTGACGAACCGCTCCTGGTGACGCGCCGCGACGTACCCGTACGCCGGTGACCCGGGCCCGCCGTTGAGGTACTTGTACGTGCACCCGACGGCGAGGTCGACTCCGTGCAGGTCCAGGTCGACCGGCACGGCACCGGCCGAGTGGCACAGGTCCCACACGCTGACGGCACCCGCCGCGTGCGTCGCGCGCGTGAGCGAGGGCAGGTCCCACAGGCGGCCGGTGCGATAGTCCACGTGCGACAGGACGACGGCGCCGACGCGCTCGCCGCGGCGCGCCAGGTCGTCGAGCAGGGCGGGCACCGCGTCCGGACCGGAGTGCTCGACACGCCACCCCACCTGCGCGGCGACGCCCGCGACGACGTAGAGGTCCGTGGGGAAGGAGCCGGGGTCGGTGACGACGACGCCGGCGTCGGGCCGCAGCGCGACGGCGGCGTGCAGCGTCTGGTGCAGCCGGACGGTCGTCGAGTCGCCGACCACGACCTGCCCCGGGGCGGCACCCACGATCCGCCCGACCGCGTCACCGACCCGGGTCGGCGCGTCCCACCACCCGTGCGTGTTCCACGAGTGCACGAGGTCGCGGCCCCACTGGTCGCGGACCGCGCCGGCGAGGGTCTCGGGGACGGTCGCGGGCAGCGCGCCGAGCGAGTTGCCGTCGAGGTACACGATCCCGTCGGGCAGCAGGAAGCGGTCGCGCAGGTCGGTCGCGGCGTGCTCGTCGTCGAGCGCGGCGGCGCGTCGGGCGAGGTCGGCGGGGTGCGGCATGGCACCGGAGCCTACGGACGCGCGCGAGCGGGCGGCGGGCAGCCACCTAGAATCGCCCGTCGTGACCGTCACCATCGGAGTCCTCGCCCTGCAGGGCGACGTGCGCGAGCACGTGCACGTCCTGTCCTCGCTCGGTGCTCGGGCCGTCCCGGTCCGTCGCGAGTCCGAGCTCGCGTCCGTCGACGCGCTCGTGATCCCCGGCGGGGAGTCGACGACGATCGACAAGCTGCTGCGGGCGTTCGAGCTCGTGGGGCCGATCCAGGAGCGGCTGCGCGCCGGCATGCCGGCGTACGGCTCGTGCGCAGGGATGATCCTGCTCGCCGACCGGGTGCTCGGCGGGATCGAGGGGCAGCAGACGCTCGGCGGCGTCGACGTCACGGTCCGGCGCAACGCGTTCGGGCGGCAGGTCGACTCGTTCGAGACGGACCTCGTGATCGACGGCGTCGACGACTCCGCGACCGACCCGGTGCACGCCGTCTTCATCCGTGCGCCGTGGGTCGAGGAGGTCGGTCCGGCCGCGACGGCGATCGGCCGCGTGGAGGTCGGGCCCGCCGCCGGTAGGATCGTCGCCGTCCGTCAGGGGCCGCTGCTCGTCACCTCCTTCCATCCGGAGGTCACCGGCGACACCCGGGTGCACCGTCTGTTCGTCAAGATCGTCCGCGAGAGCGTGTAAGGGGTAGCGAGAGCGATGTCGGGTCACTCCAAGTGGGCCACCACGAAGCATAAGAAGGCCGTGGTCGACGCCAAGCGCAGCAAGCTCTTCGCGAAGCTGATCAAGAACATCGAGGTCGCGGCCCGCACGGGCGGCGGTGACCTCGCCGGCAACCCGACGCTCTTCGACGCGGTCCAGAAGGCGAAGAAGAACTCGGTCCCGATCGACAACATCAACCGTGCGGTCAAGCGCGGGTCCGGCCAGGAGGCCGGCGGCGCCGACTACACGACGATCATGTACGAGGGCTACGGCGCGGGCGGCATCGCGGTCCTCGTCGAGTGCCTCACGGACAACCGCAACCGTGCGGCGTCCGACGTGCGCGTCGCGTTCACACGCAACGGCGGCCAGATGGCCGACCCGGGCTCGGTGTCGTACCTGTTCTCCCGCAAGGGCGTCGTCATCGTCCCCAAGGAGGGCACCGACGAGGACGCCGTCATGGAGGCGGTCCTGGACGCCGGCGGCGAGGAGGTCAACGACCTGGGCGAGGCCTTCGAGGTCCTCTCCGAGGCCACCGACCTCGTCCCGGTCCGGACGGCCCTGCAGGAGGCCGGCATCGAGTACGACTCGGCCGACGTCGTGTTCTGGCCCGCCACCCAGATCGAGGTGGACGCCGAGGGCGCCCGCAAGATCCTGCGGCTCATCGACGCGCTCGAGGACTCGGACGACGTGCAGAACGTCTACGCGAACTTCGACGCGTCCGACGAGGTCATGGCCGAGCTCGAGAACGACTGACGCGCCGGTGCGGCGTCCGGTCCGGGCGCCGCACGGGCTGCGACGATACGAGCGTGCGCGTCCTCGGAGTCGACCCCGGCCTGACCCGGTGCGGTCTCGGCGTCGTCGACGGCCTGCCCGGCCGGCGCGCCCGGCTCGTGGCGGTCGGCGTGGCCCGGTCCGAGGTGGGCCTCGACGTCGACCAGCGGCTGCTCGCGATCGAGCGGCAGGTCGAGGAGTGGATCGAGGAGCACGGCCCCGACGCGGTGGCCGTCGAGCGCGTGTTCGCGCAGCACAACGTCAGCACCGTGATGGGCACGGCACAGGTCGCGGGCATCGCGATGGTCGCCGCCGCGCGCCGGCGCATCCCCGTCGCACTGCACACGCCGAGCGAGGTCAAGGCCGCCGTCACCGGCAACGGCCGGGCCGAGAAGGCGCAGGTCCAGACCATGGTGGCGCGGCTGCTCTCGCTCGACGAGCTCCCCAGGCCCGCGGACGCCGCCGACGCGCTCGCGCTGGCCGTCTGCCACCTGTGGCGGCCCGCCGGTGCGCTCGGCGCCCCGCAGCGGGCCCCCGGGTCGATGACGTCGGCGCAGCGCGCGTGGGCGGCGGCCGAGCAGGCGGCCCGACGACGCGGCTGACGCGCGTGTCCTTCGTACAGGTGTTCGCCTGCGTGTGTCAGAGTGGGGGCGGCACGGTTCGGTCGACGAGAGGGGTGTGCCGGTGATCGCGTCGGTGCACGGCACGGTGCAGGCGGTCCGGCTGGACGCGGCGGTCGTCGAGGTGGGGGGAGTGGGCCTGCTCGTGCAGGCGACACCCACCACGCTCGCGGGCCTGCGGGTCGGATCGACGGCGCAGCTCGCCACGTCCCTCGTGGTCCGCGAGGACTCGCTCACGCTGTTCGGCTTCGCGGACGCCGACGAGCGCGAGGTCTTCGAGCTCGTGCAGACGGTCAGCGGCGTCGGACCCCGGCTGGCCCTCGCGATGCTCGCGGTGCACACGCCCGACGGGTTGCGCCGGGCCGTCGCCGACGAGGACCTCGCCGCGCTCAAGCGCGTGCCGGGCATCGGGCACAAGGGCGCGCAGCGGATCGTGCTCGAGCTCGGCGACAAGCTCGGGCTGCCGTCGTCGGCGGTCGCCACCGGTTCGCCCGTGCCGTCGGACGACCGCCGGGACCAGGTCGTCGAGGCGCTCGTCGGCCTCGGCTGGACCGCGCGTGCCGCTGGCGACGCGGTCGACACGGTGCTGGAGTCGAGCCCCGGACCCGTCGGCGCGGACGAGGTCGCGGGCGTGCTCCGCGCCGCGCTGCGCACGCTCGGCGGCGGCCGTGGCTGACGAGGAGCTGGTCACCGAGCGGTTCGACGCGGAGTCGCTCGTCCGGTCGGCCGCCGACGACGTCGAGCGCGCCGCCGAGGCGGCGCTGCGCCCGCGCCGGCTCGACGAGTTCGTCGGGCAGCGCGTCGTGCGCGACCAGCTCTCGCTCGTCCTGCAGGCCGCGCGTGCGCGAGGACGAGCGCCGGACCACGTGCTGCTGTCCGGCCCGCCCGGCCTCGGCAAGACGACGCTCGCGATGATCGTCGCGGCCGAGCTCGGAGCATCGCTGCGCGTGACCAGCGGCCCGGCGATCCAGCACGCGGGCGACCTCGCGGCCGTCCTGTCCTCCCTCGAAGAGGGCGAGGTGCTGTTCCTCGACGAGATCCACCGCCTGGCACGTCCGGCGGAGGAGCTGCTGTACGTCGCGATGGAGGACTTCCGGGTCGACGTGGTGGTCGGCAAGGGGGCCGGAGCGAGCGCGATCCCGCTCGCGCTGCCGCCGTTCACGGTCGTCGGTGCGACCACCCGCGCCGGGCTGCTCCCAGCGCCGCTGCGCGACCGCTTCGGGTTCACGGGCCACCTCGACTTCTACGCGACCGAGGAGCTCGAGCGCGTGCTGGTCCGGTCGGCCGGGCTCCTGGGGGTCCCGCTGGCAGGCGAGGCTGCCGCCGAGATCGCCTCGCGGTCGCGGGGGACGCCGCGCATCGCCAACCGCCTGCTGCGACGCGTCCGCGACTGGGCCGAGGTGCGCGGGGACGGCACGCTCAGCCTCGACGCCGCGCGCGCGGCGCTCGAGGTGTACGAGGTGGACGCCCGGGGCCTGGACCGGCTCGACCGCGCGGTGCTCTCGGCGCTGTGCACGCGCTTCGGCGGCGGACCGGTGGGACTCACCACGCTCGCCGTCGCCGTCGGCGAGGAGCCCGAGACGGTCGAGACCGTCGCGGAGCCGTTCCTGGTGCGCGAGGGTCTCGTCGGGCGGACGCCGCGGGGTCGCGTGGCGCTGCCGGCGGCGTGGCAGCACCTGGGTCTCGCCGTGCCGCCCGGGCCCGGCACGCTGTTCGGCTGAGACAGGTGCGGGCCGGCCGGAACTTCGCGTACCGGTCGCACGTTGGAGGCACCGGCCGCTACGCCTAGACTGCGGCGGACACCGACGACAGATCCGGAGCTGTAACCCGCATGGGCAACCTCTCGTTCCTCATCATCCTCATCATCGCGTTCGGCGCCCTGTGGCTCATGTCGAGCCGCACGCGCAAGCAGCAGCGTGCCGCGTCCGAGTTCCGGAACAACCTGGTGGCAGGTGACGAGGTGATGACAGGCTCCGGCCTGTTCGGGACCGTCGTGGACGTCGAGGACGACGTCATCACCCTCGAGACGAGCCCGGGCGGCGCACAGACGCGATGGATCCGCGCAGCCATCGCGAAGCGCGTCGACCCCGTCGTCGAGGACACCACCGCCGACGACGAGCTCGAGCCGGCTGACGCCGAGGCCGACCGCCTCACGCGGGCCGACGACGAGGTCATCGATGTGCCCGACGACCTGTCGTCGCTGTCCGACGTCCGCAAGGATGACGAGCCGGACACCAAGTAATCGCACGGCCCGGGTGACGACGCCCGGGCCCGGACCCCACCGGCCGCTCCCCGTGGCTGGTGCGCGCACGAGAGAAGAACTCCGTTGGCCCCTCCCTCACGCCGTCAGAGGCCCTTCCGCACGCTCGGCGTGCTCGGGATCCTCATCGTCGCCATCGTCGCCTCGCTCTTCGCAGGCACCAAGTGGTCGGACGCGACCTGGACCCCGAGCCTCGCGCTCGACCTCGAGGGTGGGACGCAGATCATCCTCAAGGCGAAGCCCGTCGGGGACGAGAAGGTCACCTCCAACACGATCTCGCAGGCGATCGAGGTGATCCGGCAGCGCGTCGACTCGTCGGGCGTCGCGGAGGCGGAGATCACGAGCCAGGGCTCCGACCAGATCGTGGTCGGGCTGCCGGGCAAGCCGAGCGAGGAGACCCTCAAGCTCGTCCGCACGCCCGCGCACATGGAGTTCCGCCCGGTCCTCGCGGTCGGTGCGCCGACGCCCACGTCGGCCGACCAGCCGTCGGCCTCGCCGACGCCGACCGCCACGGCCGGTGCCGCGACGGACTCGGGCACGCAGCCGACGGACGCGGCGACCGCGCCGGCCGACGCCGCCGCGACCCCCGAGCCGACCCCGTCCGCCAGCGCCCCGGCGTCGGACACGCCGACCAAGGCGGCGCCGGACAACGCCAGCGACGCCGCGTACTACGTGACGCCGGCCGTGCAGGAGAAGTTCGACCAGCTCGACTGCACGAGCGCCGACAACCGCACGGGTGGCTCGTCGGGTGACCCGGACGTCGCGTTCGTCACCTGCGACCCCGACGGCAGCGCGAAGTACATCCTCGGCCCGGTCGAGATCCAGGGGTCGGAGATCGCGAGCGCGAGCTCGGGCCGCAACGTGCTGCCCAACGGCGGCGTGGGCACCGAGTGGGTCGTCAACCTCAAGATGAAGTCGAAGGGCACGTCGCAGTTCACGGACGTGACCACCCGGCTCCAGGGCCTGACGTCGCCCCAGAACCAGTTCGCGATGGTGCTCGACGGCCTCGTGATCTCCGCGCCGAGCCTCGCGCCCAACGTGATCATCTCGAACGGACAGGCCGAGATCTCCGGCAGCTTCACGCGCGAGTCCGCGGCCTCGCTGGCGAACCAGCTCAACTTCGGTGCCCTGCCCGTGACGTTCGAGGTGCAGAGCGAGGACCAGATCTCCGCGACGCTCGGCGCCGAGCAGCTCGAGAAGGGCCTCCTCGCGGGCCTCATCGGCCTGATCCTCGTCGTCATCTACTCGATGCTGCAGTACCGCGCGCTCGGCCTGCTGACCGTCGCGTCGCTCGTCGTCGCCGCAGCGCTGACGTACGGCATCATCACGCTGCTGTCGTGGACGCAGGGCTACCGGCTGTCGCTGCCGGGTGTCGCCGGCCTCATCGTCGCCATCGGCATCACCGCCGACTCGTTCATCGTCTACTTCGAGCGCATCCGTGACGAGCTGCGTGAGGGCCGGACCCTCGCCGCCGCCGTCGACCGCGGGTGGGAGCGCGCTCGGCGCACGATCCTGGCGTCCGACGCGGTGAACTTCATCGCCGCCATCGTGCTCTACCTGCTGGCGGTCGGCGGGGTGCGCGGCTTCGCGTTCACCCTCGGCCTCACGACGATCATCGACGTCGTCGTCGTGTTCCTGTTCACGCACCCGATGATGCAGCTCATCGCCCGCATGCCGTTCTTCGCGCACGGGCACCCGTTGTCCGGCCTCGACCCGCGCCGGCTGGGCGTGGACGCGACCCGGTACGTCGGGCGCGGCAAGGTCGTCTCGGGTCCGCGGACCACGACGACGACGGACGACGTGCCGGCCGACGCCGCGCCGGCGCCCGCGTCGCGCGTCCCGGTCGGTGTCGGCGGCGGTCAGACGATCGCCGAGCGCCGCGCCGCGGCGAAGGCCGCCGCGCAGGACGCGTCGGCCGCGTCGCCGCCGACGGCGGGGGTCAGCCCTGACGACGGCGCGCAGGAGTCCGGGACCGAGTCCGGTCGCACCGAGGGGAACGAGCACTGATGGCCGCGGGATTCGCCCAGTGGGGCAACGACCTGTACGCCGGTCGTCGGTCGTACGACATCGTCGGGCACCGGCGCATCTGGTTCACGATCTCGACGATCCTCGTGATCCTGTCGGCGATCCTCTTGATCAAGCCGGGCCTCAACCCGGGCATCGAGTTCCGGGGCGGCTCGCAGTTCATCGTGTCGGGCGTCCCGAACGCCGACGAGCAGCTCGCGATCGACACCGTGAAGTCCATCGCTCCCGAGGAGTCCCCGGAGGTTACCCAGCTCGGGACCGACAGCCTGCGGATCCAGACCTCCAAGCTCGCCAACGACCAGGTCGAGGAGGTCGCCTCGGCGCTCCAGGCCGCGTACGGCGTGACCGACGACGAGGTCGCGAGCTCGTTCATCGGCCCGTCGTGGGGTGCGGACATCTCGAAGAAGGCGATCACGGGCATCCTCGTGTTCCTCGTCTTCGTCACGATCGTGATGACGATCTACTTCCGGAACTGGCGGATGGCCCTCGCGGCGCTCATCGCGCTGTTCCACGACCTGATCATCACGGTCGGCGTGTACGCCGCGGTCGGCTGGGAGGTGACGCCGGCGACGGTGATCGGCTTCCTCACGATCCTCGGATACTCGATCTACGACACGGTCGTCGTGTTCGACAAGGTGCGCGAGAACACCGCGGACACGCTGGACCAGAGCCGGTACACGTACGCCGAGAAGGCGAACCTCGCCGTCAACCAGACGCTGGTGCGGTCGATCAACACCTCGGTCGTCGCCCTGCTCCCGGTCGGCGCGATCCTCTTCGTGGGCGCGTTCATCCTCGGTGCGGGCACGCTGCGCGACATCGCGCTGGCGCTGTTCGTCGGCATGCTGATCGGCACGTTCTCGTCGATCTTCCTCGCCACGCCGTTCGAGGTGACGCTGCGTGAGCGCGAGCCGGCGATCCGCGACCACACCCGCAAGGTGCTCGCGGCGCGCCAGGCACGTGTCGACGCCGGTGGCGAGGCCGACGAGCCCCTGCTCGCGTCGGCGGTGCACGGCGCGAGCCAGCTGCGCCCGGGTTCCCACCAAGGTGTCCAGGCCCAGCCGAAGCGGCGCCGATGACCGACCAGTCGCAGCTCGCGCGGCCGGCGGGGGAGTCTTCGGGCGCCCCCGGCGGCCGCGCGGCCGTGCTCGCCCGGATCGACGAGCTCGTCCGGCTCGTGCCGGACTACCCGGAACCCGGTGTCCTGTTCCGGGACATCACGCCGCTGCTGGCGGACGCCGAGGCGTTCGCGGCCGTCATCGACGAGCTCGCCGCGTCTGTCGACGGGCAGGTCGACCTGGTCGCCGGCATGGAGGCGCGCGGGTTCCTGCTCGCCGCACCGTTGGCCGTCGCCCTCGGCGCCGGGGTCATCCCGGTGCGCAAGGCCGGCAAGCTCCCCGGGCCCACGGTCGTCGAGCACTACCGGCTCGAGTACGGCGAGGCGTCCGTCGAGGTCCACCCGTTCACGGTGCCCGAGGGTTCCCGCGTGCTCGTCGTCGACGACGTCCTGGCGACCGGCGGAACGGCCGCGGCGACCGTGCGGCTCATCGAGAGCTGCGGCGCCCACGTCGTCGGCCTGTCGTTCCTCGTCGAGCTGGACGGTCTTGCAGGGCGTCGGCAGCTGGGGGAGCACCCGATCGACGTGCTCGTCCACGTCCCCTGACCCCGCCGCGGTCCAGGTCCTAGCCGGTCGGTCGTAGACTGCTGCGAATCCGGTCCCCCCGCCGGCTCCGGCCCACCGCCCCGAGCGGATCCGCAGAGCGGGGAGGGGGCCGTCGGGGCGGGAGGGGACACGTTTGAGCGAGGACGTACGCACGCCTGAGACCGGCGTGCCGGCGACATCGGACCAGGGCGCCGCGTCGGGGCGCGTCCGTGCGCGTCTCGCCAGGTTCGGCTCCCGCGCGTCCGTCGCGTCGCCCGCCCTCGAACCGGTGCTCCAGGCTGCCCGCACCAACCACCCGAAGGCCGACC
The DNA here is from genome assembly GCF_017744555.1 of Cellulomonas sp. Taxonomy (GTDB): domain Bacteria; phylum Actinomycetota; class Actinomycetes; order Actinomycetales; family Cellulomonadaceae; genus Cellulomonas. The sequence goes on from NZ_JAGIBD010000021.1 coordinate 87,292, forward strand.
TCGCGGTCGTCGAGCAGGCGTACGTCGTCGCCGAGCGGGCGCATCGTGGACAGCTGCGCAAGAGCGGCGACCCGTACATCACGCACCCGGTCGCCGTCGCGACGATCCTCGCCGAGCTCGGCATGACGCCGTCCACCCTCGCGGCGGCCCTGCTGCACGACACGGTCGAGGACACCGACTACTCGCTCGACCAGTTGCGCCGGGAGTTCGGTCCCGAGGTCGCGATGCTCGTCGACGGCGTGACCAAGCTCGACAAGGTCCAGTACGGCGACGCCGCGCAGGCCGAGACGGTCCGCAAGATGGTCGTCGCGATGTCGCGCGACATCCGGGTGCTCGTCATCAAGCTCGCCGACCGGCTGCACAACGCGCGCACATGGAAGTTCGTGGCGAGCTCGTCGGCCGAGAAGAAGGCCCGCGAGACGCTCGAGATCTATGCGCCGCTCGCGCACCGACTCGGCATGAACACGATCAAGTGGGAGCTCGAGGACCTGTCGTTCGCGACGCTGTACCCCAAGCTCTACGACGAGATCGTGCACCTCGTCGCCGAGCGCGCCCCCGCCCGCGAGGAGTACCTCGCCGTGGTTCGCGAGCAGGTTGGCGCTGACCTGCGGACCGCGAAGATCAAGGCGACGGTCACGGGCCGGCCGAAGCACTACTACTCGATCTACCAGAAGATGATCGTCCGCGGCCGCGACTTCGCCGACATCTACGACCTCGTGGGTGTGCGGGTGCTGGTCGACACGGTCCGCGACTGCTACGCGGCGCTCGGTGCGCTGCACGCGCGGTGGAACCCGGTGCCGGGCCGGTTCAAGGACTACATCGCGATGCCCAAGTTCAACCTGTACCAGTCCCTGCACACGACGGTCATCGGGCCCGGCGGCAAGCCGGTCGAGATCCAGATCCGCACGCACGACATGCACCGCCGTGCGGAGTACGGCGTCGCGGCGCACTGGAAGTACAAGGAGACCGCGAAGAACGCCGCGGCGGGCCAGGACACCGCCGGCAACGACATGATGTGGCTGCGTCAGCTCGTCGACTGGCAGAAGGAGACGGCCGACCCGACCGAGTTCCTCGACTCGCTGCGGTTCGAGATCGCCGGGTCAGAGGTCTACGTGTTCACGCCGAAGGGCGACGTCATCGGGCTGCCGTCCGGGTCGACGCCCGTCGACTTCGCCTATGCGGTGCACACCGAGGTCGGCCACCGCACGATGGGCGCCCGCGTGAACGGGCGGCTGGTGCCGCTCGACTCGACGCTCGAGAACGGCGACGTCGTCGACGTGTTCACGTCGAAGTCCGAGACCGCGGGACCGTCGCGCGACTGGCTGGGCTTCGTCAAGAGCCCTCGCGCGCGCAACAAGATCCGCCAGTGGTTCTCCAAGGAGCGCCGCGAGGAGGCCATCGAGCACGGCAAGGACGCCATCGCGAAGGCGATGCGCAAGCAGAACCTGCCGATCCAACGACTGCTCTCGCACGAGTCGCTCGTCGCCCTTGCCAACGAGATGCGCTACGCGGACGTGTCCGCGCTGTACGCCGCGATCGGCGAGGGGCAGATCTCCGCCGCGACCGTCGTCCAGCGGCTCGTGCACTCGCTCGGAGGTGAGCCCGCGGCCGAGGAGGACCTCGCCGAGGCCGCTCGTCCCGGGCAGGTCAGCCGCCGCGTCCGGACCGGCGACCCGGGCGTCGTGGTCAAGGGCGTCGACGACATCTGGGTCAAGCTCGCCAAGTGCTGCACGCCCGTGCCGGGTGACGACATCGTCGGCTTCGTCACCCGCGGCGCCGGGGTCAGCGTGCACCGGAGCGACTGCATCAACGTCGAGGCCCTGCGGGCGCAGCCTGAGCGGCTGGTCGACGTCGAGTGGAGCCACACGAGCTCGTCGTTGTTCCTCGTGCAGATCCAGGTCGAGGCGCTCGACAGGTCGCGACTGCTCTCGGACGTCACGCGCGTGCTGTCGGACCACCACGTGAACATCCTGTCGGCATCGGTCTCGACGTCGCGGGACCGCGTCGCGCTGTCCCGCTTCGTCTTCGAGATGGCGGAGCCGTCGCACCTCGCGTCCGTGCTCGCCGCCGTGCGGAAGGTCGAGGGCGTGTTCGACGTGTACCGGATCACCGGCGCGAAGGCGTCGGAGGAGCCCGTCATCCGCGCCTGACCCGGGCAGCGGTCTACAGCGACCGGAGGGTGGCGCGGGCGCCTCGGACCCCGCGCTGCCCGGGCATCGCGTCCAGGTCGTGCAGCGCACGGCGAGGGTCGAAGCCCGCGGAGCACAGGTCGGCCAGCACGACGAGCGCCCGCGCGGCCGGGACCCAGCGGGCGACGTCGGTACCGGTCCGCTGGACCGTCGTGACCTGCAGCGGGCCGATCCTGACGATGTCGTCGGCGCCCAGCGCCGCCTCGGCGGACGTCCGCCGCGGGTCCGGGTCGGCGCGGTGCGTCCGGGACGAGACGAGCACGTCGACACGGGACGGCGGGCGCCGACCCGTGTGCACCCACGCGGCGCTGCACCGGCCGACGACGCCCCGACGAGGGACCAGGTCGGCCAGCGCGGCCGACCGCAGCTCCGCGGTGTCGTCGAGGTCGGCGACCACACCGACGTCGCCCCACAGGGGTCGGACGACCCGATCACGGACGAGTGCGTGCCACGCGGCGGCGCCGACGTCCGCGCGACGGACGAGCGACGGGAGGTCCGTCGAGGGCGGGCGGTAGACGGCGAGCAGGGGGTTCATGCCCGCAGGATGGCCCGAACCCACCACCCGCCGTCGGAGTGGCTGTGGACGACGCACGAGCCCCGCCGTCGCGAGGGCGACGACGGGGCTCGTGGGAACCGTGCCGCGAGCGTCAGCCGCGCGCCTCCTCCGCGGCCCGCTGGACCTGCTCGAGCCAGCTGCGACGCGCGTCGAGGGCGGCCCGTGCCTCGGCGATCCGCCGGGCGTCCCCCGCGGCCTCAGCCTTGGCCAGGTCGGCCTCGAGGCCGGCGATCGCCTGCTCGAGCTGCGCGGCCGCACCCTCGGCGCGCGCACGCGTCTCGGGGTTGGTCCGACGCCACTGGCTCTGGTCCGCGTCGCGCACCGCCGTCTCGACGGCGCGCAGCCGGCCCTCGATCCGCTGGATGTCGGCACGCGGCACCTTGCCCGCGGACTCCCACCGGTCCTGGATCGAGCGCAGCGCCTGCTTCGCGGCCGCGAGGTCGGTGACCGGGACGAGCGCCTCGGCCTCGACCAGGAGCGCCTCCTTGACCTCGAGGTTCGCCCGGAACTCGGTGTCCGTCGCGGCCGCCTGCGCGTCGCGGGCCGCGAAGAACGCGTCCTGCGCGGCCCGGAAGCGGGCCCACAGGGCGTCGTCGTCGGCTCGGCTCGCCCGCCCGGCGGCCTTCCACTGCGTCATGAGGTCGCGGAACGCGCCCGCCGTGGCGCCCCAGTCCGTGCTGGACTGCAGCTTCTCGGCCTCGACGACCAGCGCCTCCTTGGCGGCCTTCGCGCTGGCGTTGCGGGTCTCCAGCTCGGCGAAGAAGTGCCGGCGCTCACGGTCGAACGTGGTCCGTGCGTGGCTGAACCGCTTCCAGAGGGCCTCCTCGGTCGGCCGGTCCAGACGGGGGCCCGTGCGCTGGGCCTCCTTCCACTGGTCCAGGAGGCCGCGCAGCTGCTCGCCGGCCGGACGCCACTGGATGCGCGACGGGTCGGTCGACGCGACGCGCTCCGCCTGCTCGACGATCTCCGTGCGGGCCGCGACGGCAGCCTCCCGGGCGGCGGCGCGCTCGGCCTCGGCGACGGCGCGCCGCTCGGCGGCCGTGGTGCGCAGCGCGTCGAGACGGGTCCGCAGACCGTCCAGGTCGCCGACCGCGGCCGGCTCGGCGACCTCGTCCGTGAGCCGCGCGAGCGTCTGGTCGATCTCCTTGACCGACAGGTCGGTCGCGGTGAGGCGAGCCTCGAACAGCGCGACCTTGGCCTGCAGGTCGAGGAACCGCCGCACGTACAGCGCGAGCGCCTCGTCGGACGTCGCACCCGGGAACTGGCCCACGACCCGCTCACCGGCGCTCTCGCGGACGAACACCGTGCCCTCGTCGTCCACGCGGCCGAACGTCGCGGCGTGCGCGGCCTCGGCGGCGTCCAGCGGGGGAGCGGTCGGGGCGGCAGCGGCGGGTGCGCCTGCGGCGGGTGCGACCGGGTGCGCCGGCGGGTGCGGGACCGGCCGCGGGCCGGGGTGCGGCCGGGGCGTCGGCCGGACCGAGGCGGGCGTCGGCGGCGTCGGGGCCGCCGGGGCGTCGGGCTCGTCCGTCGTGCTCGCGTCGGAGTCGGCGGCCGGTGCCTCGACGGCCTCGGCGGCCGGCTCCTCGGCCTCCGGCGCAGCGGCGGCCGGCGCGTCCTCGGCAGCGTCATCCTGTGCGGACGCTGCCACGGGAGCGGCGTCGTCGTCGGCGGATCCGGCGACGTCGACCGGCACGACGCCCTCGGTCTGAGCAGCACCGTCGACGGAGACGTCGTCCGACGGCGCGTCGTTCACCGCAGCGGACGCGGCCGCGTCCGTCGCGTCGTCGGTCACCTGTGTCGAGGGGGCGGCGGCGGTCGTCTCGTCGGGCTCGGACGCCGGTGCGGGGGTCTCGGTCATTGGGTCTCCACTCCCTCGATGATGACGTCGGACGCCGGGGCCGTGTAGCTGCCCTTGTCGACGGTGCCCGCGTCAGCGATGGCCTGCAGCACGTCCATGCCGGACGTGATGTGGCCAAACACGGTGTAGCCGCCCGCCGAGTCCGACGGGATGGTGCTGTCCTCGTAGACGAGGAAGAACTGGCTGCCCATCGAGCTGCCGTTCTCCGGCTGGCGCGCCATCGCGATCGTGCCTGCCGGGTAGACGTTGTCGGCCGGGGCGTTCTCGATCGGGCCCCACGCGTAGCCGGGGCCGCCCTGGCCGGTCGCCGTCGGGTCGCCGCACTGGAGCACGTAGATGCCGGTGTCCGTGAGGCGGTGGCACTTCGTGCCGTCGAAGAAGCCCTCCTGCGCGAGCGTCACGAAGTTCGCGACCGCCTGCGGGGCCTTGGCGCCGTCGAGCGAGATGCCGATGGGGCCCTGGGTCAGGTTGATCGAGCCGGTCCACTCGCGGCCCTCGGCGAGCGACGCTGCGGGCAGGACGCCGCCGTTGCCGGTGCGCGGTGTCGCGCTCTCGTCGGGCGTGGCCGCGTCCGTCGGGGCCGTCGTGGTGTCGGCGGTGGGCGTCGAGTCCGGTCGCGTGAGCGCGACCGCCGCGCCGATGCCGACGACAAGCACGAGCGCACCGGCGACGCTGCCGGCGATGACCCGCTGACGGTGGTGGCGAGCGCGGGACCTGGCCTGGCGCTCCTGCCACTTCTCGTACCGGCGGCGCTCGTACTCACGCTCGCGCTTGCTGGACACGCACACTCTCCTCGCGTCGAGGTGCGGTGGGGCAGGAGCACTACCTGCCGCACTGCACGAAGGGACCCGGGACAGTCTAGGCAAGCGGAGGCCCTCGCGAGCCAGCGACCGACGCGCGGACGTCGGCGCGTCGGGCCCCGTGCGTCTAGCGTGCGGTGCATGCAGCTGCAGACGGTGGTCGCCCCGGTGTTCGCGGCACGGTGCACGCTCGTGGTGGCGGACCACGGCGACTGCGTGGTCGTCGACCCCGGTGCGGGCGTCGCAGGCCAGGTCGTGGAGCTCGTCGAAAGGCACGGCCTGCGGCCCCGGGCGCTGCTCGCGACGCACGGGCACGTGGACCACACGTGGGACGCGGCGGTCCTCTCCGAGCAGTTCGACGTGCCGTTCGTCCTGCACACCGCCGACACGTACCGCCTCGCTGACCCGTTCGGCACGCTGGGGGTCCTCGGCGGGCGGCAGTCGCCCCACGACCCGTCGGGACCGCTGGCCCAGGCGCTCGCCGCCGCGCGTGTCGGCCCGACGACCTACGCCCAGCCCGGGCGCGTCGAGGCGTTCGGGACCGGTCCGGGCGGTCGTTCCGACGACGTCGCGCTCGCGTTCGGCACCGTCCGGCTGCTGGCCCGGCACGCCCCGGGCCACACCGAGGGCTCGACGCTGTACCTGCTCGACGTCGACGAGGCGGGACCGGTCGCGCTCACCGGGGACGTCCTCTTCGCGGGCAGCATCGGCCGCACCGACCTGCCGGGCGGCGACGACGCCGAGATGGCTCGGACGCTGCGCGAGGTCGTCGCGGTGCTCCCGCCCGAGACCGTCGTCGTGCCGGGGCACGGCCCGACGAGCGACGTCGCGACCGAGCTGGCCACCAACCCCTATCTGCGCGGGGTCCGCTGACACGAGGACGCGTTGGCCCGCCGGAGTCTGGAAGGATTCGGCCCCATGGCACGACCGACCCCGCTGTCCGGATTCCCCGAGTGGCTGCCCGAGGGCCGCCTCGTCGAGCAGCACGTGCTCGACGTCCTGCGCCGCACGTTCGAGCTCCACGGGTTCGCCGGCATCGAGACGCGCGCCGTCGAACCCCTCGAGCAGCTGCTGCGCAAGGGGGAGACCTCCAAGGAGGTCTACGTGCTCTCGCGCCTGCAGGAGGACCCGGACCACGCGCCCGACGCCGCCGACCGCGGCGGCAGGCTCGGGCTGCACTTCGACCTCACCGTGCCGTTCGCGCGGTACGTGCTCGAGAACGCCGGCCACCTGGCGTTCCCGTTCCGCCGGTACCAGATCCAGAAGGTGTGGCGCGGCGAGCGGCCCCAGGACGGGCGGTTCCGTGAGTTCGTCCAGGCCGACATCGACGTCGTCGGCGCCGGCGACCTGCCGTACCACTACGAGGTCGAGCTGCCGCTCGTCATGGCCGAGGCGCTCGGGGCGCTCCAGGAGATCGGCGTGCCGCCCGTGCGGATCCTCGTGAACAACCGCAAGGTCGCCGAGGGGTTCTACCGGGGCCTCGGGCTGACCGACGTGGACGCGGTCCTGCGCAATATCGACAAGCTCGACAAGATCGGCCCGGACGCCGTCGCCGCGCTCCTGGTGGCCGAGGCGGGTGCGGACGACGCGCAGGCGGCCGCGTGCCTCGAGCTCGCGGCGATCCGCGGGGACGACGCGTCGGTCGTCGACCGCGTCCGCGACCTGGCCCAGCGGCACGGCGCGACGCACGAGCTGCTCGACACCGGTCTGACCGAGCTCGGGGCGCTGATCCGCGCCGCGTCGGAGCGTGCACCCGGCGTCGTCGTCGCCGACCTCAAGATCGCCCGCGGCCTCGACTACTACACCGGCTCGGTGTACGAGACCGTGCTCGTCGGGCACGAGCAGCTCGGGTCCATCTGCTCGGGCGGCCGCTACGACACGCTCGCGTCGGACGGCACGACGACCTACCCGGGTGTCGGCCTGTCGATCGGCGTCTCGCGGCTCGTGTCCCGTCTCGTCGGCGGTGGCCTCGTGAAGGCCACGCGCTCGGTCCCGAGCGCCGTGCTGGTTGCTGTCACGCACGAGGAGGACCGGTCGCGGTCGGACGCGGTGGCCGTCGCGCTGCGGTCGCGCGGCATCCCGGTCGAGGTCGCGCCGTCGGCGGCGAAGTTCGGCAAGCAGATCCGGCACGCCGACCGCCGCGGTATCCCGTACGTGTGGTTCCTCGGGCAGGTGGGCGAGGACGGCGTCGTTGCGGGCGACCAGGTCAAGGACATCCGATCGGGCGAGCAGGTGCCCGCGGACGCGTCGAGCTGGCGGCCTCCGGCGGAGGACCGCTGGCCCCGGGTGGTGCCCGCGAGCTGACGCGTCGGCACGGTTGACGTCAGGTCGAACACGTGTTCGACTGGCGGCATGAGGTGGGACGGCCAGCGGCTGACCGCGGAGCGCGACGAGGGGACCCTGCCGGGACTGCCGCTCGCCGGGCTCGTCCGCACGGTGCGGACCCCGGAGTTCGCCGGCGTCACGTTCCACGAGGTGCTCTGCCGGAGCGCGCTCAACAAGGTGCCGGCGGCGTCGCAGATGCCGTTCCGGTGGACGATCAACCCGACGCGCGGCTGCCTGCACGCGTGCACGTACTGCTTCGCGCGCCCCACGCACGAGTACCTGGAGCTCGGCGCGGGCGTCGACTTCGAGACGCAGATCGTCGTCAAGACGAACGTCGTCGAGGTGCTGCGCGCCGAGCTCGCCCGGCGTTCCTGGAGCCACGAGCACGTCGCGCTCGGCACCAACACCGACCCCTACCAGCGGGTGGAGGGCCGGTACCGGCTCATGCCCGGGATCATCGCAGCCCTCGCCGGCAGCGGGACGCCGCTGTCCATCCTCACCAAGGGCACGCTGCTGCGTCGGGACCTTCCGCTGCTCGTCGAGGCGGCGGACCAGGTGCCGGTCGGGCTCGGCGTCTCGCTCGCGGTGGGCGACGAGACGCTGCAGCAGGTGGTGGAGCCGGGCACGCCGACGCCGCGGGCTCGGCTCGACCTCATCCGGGCGGTGCGCGAGGCCGGGCTGCCGTGCGGCGTCATGGTGGCGCCCGTGATGCCGTGGCTCACCGACGGCGCGGACCAGCTCGACGACCTGCTGACCCGGCTGGCGGACGCCGGCGCCACGGGCGTGACCGTGCTGCCGCTGCACCTGCGCGGGTCGGTCAAGCCGCTGTTCCTGCAGTGGCTCGCCGAGCACGAGCCGCACCTCGTCGGCCGGTACGAGGCGCTGTACGGCCCACGGTCGTCCGTCCCGCCCGAGTACTCGCGGTGGCTGCGAGACCGCGTCGCGCCGCTGCTCGCCCGGCACGGCTTCGCGTCGTCGGCGGGACACCGGTCGCAGCGGGGCGAGGGTTCCTACCCGGTCGGCAGCATCCCGTGGGGACGCGCCGAGGCGCCCGACCCGCAGGTCGCGCAGCCGACGCTGTTCTGACCGCTCGGCGCGCTGACCGTCCGACGGGTCTGATGGACGGCGTCGTGGCGCACGGCGGGCACTAGGATCGTGCGGGCGCCCGGTGGGCGCGACCCAACCCCGACCCCGAAGGACCTTCCGTGCTCCGCACCCACACGGCCGGCTCGCTGCGAGCCGAGCACATCGGCACCACCGTCACCCTCACGGGCTGGGTGGACCGCCGCCGGGATCACGGCGGCGTGGCGTTCGTCGACCTGCGGGACGCGTCGGGCATCGCGCAGGTGGTCATCCGGGACGAGTCCGTGGCGCACGGGCTCCGCGCGGAGTACGTGCTGCAGGTGACGGGCGTCGTGGGTCGCCGCCCGGAGGGCAACGAGAACCCGCACCTCGCCACGGGCGAGATCGAGCTCGTCGCGTCGAAGGTCGTGGTGCTCAACGAGGCCGCGCCGCTGCCGTTCCAGGTGTCGTCGTCGCTCGACGAGCCGGTCGGCGAGGAGGCGCGCCTCAAGCACCGCTACCTCGACCTGCGCCGGCCTGCGCCGGCGCGGGCGATGCGCCTGCGCGCCAAGGCGAACCAGGCGGCTCGCGCGGTGCTCGACGCGCAGGACTTCGTCGAGGTCGAGACGCCCACGCTCACACGCTCCACGCCGGAGGGCGCCCGCGACTTCCTGGTGCCCGCGCGGCTGGCGCCCGGCTCCTGGTACGCGCTCCCGCAGTCGCCCCAGCTGTTCAAGCAGCTCCTCATGGTCGGCGGTCTCGAGCGGTACTACCAGATCGCCCGCTGCTACCGCGACGAGGACTTCCGCGCCGACCGGCAGCCGGAGTTCACGCAGCTCGACGTCGAGATGAGCTTCGTGGAGCAGGACGACGTGATCGCGCTCGGCGAGCAGATCATCGTCGCGCTGTGGCGCCTCATCGACGTCGAGATCCCCACGCCGATCCGCCGCATGACGTTCGCCGACGCGATGGCCCGCTACGGGAGCGACAAGCCGGACCTGAGGTTCGGGCTCGAGCTCACCGAGCTGACCGAGTACTTCCGCGAGACGCCGTTCCGCGTGTTCCAGGCCCCGTACGTCGGTGCCGTGGTCCAGCCCGGTGGCGCCTCGACCCCGCGGCGTGGCTTCGACGCGTGGCAGGACTGGGCGAAGCAGCGCGGCGCGAAGGGCCTCGCGTACGTGACGGTCGGTGAGGACGGCGAGCTCGGCGGCCCGGTCGCCAAGAACATCACCGAGTCCGAGCGTGCAGGTCTGGCCGCGGCCGTCGGCGCGAGCCCGGGCGACGCGATCTTCTTCGCCGCCGGGTCCGTGTCCGACGCGCGCGCGCTGCTCGGTGCCGCGCGCCTCGAGATCGGCCGTCGCGGCGGGCTCATCGACGAGGACGCGTGGGAGTTCGTCTGGGTCGTCGACGCGCCGCTGTTCAAGCCCACGGGCGAGGACGACGACGTGGCGGTCGGCGGCGGCGCCTGGACGGCCGTGCACCACGCGTTCACGTCGCCGACGCCCGAGTGGATCGACACGTTCGAGCAGGACCCGGGCGCGGCGCTCGCCTACGCGTACGACATCGTCTGCAACGGCAACGAGATCGGCGGCGGCTCGATCCGTATCCACCGTCGTGACGTGCAGGAGCGCGTGTTCGACGTCATGGGCATCGGTCCCGCCGAGGCGCAGGAGAAGTTCGGCTTCCTGCTCGACGCGTTCCAGTTCGGCGCCCCGCCGCACGGCGGTATCGCGTTCGGCTGGGACCGGATCGTCGCGCTCCTGACGAAGTCGGAGTCGATCCGCGACGTCATCGCGTTCCCGAAGTCGGGCGGCGGGTACGACCCGCTGACGGCCGCGCCGGCGCCCATCACGCCCGAGCAGCGCCGGGAGGCCGGGGTCGACGCGAAGCCGAAGCCGGCTGCGCCGGCGGCGGGGGAGCAGCCGACCGCGTGAGCAGCCTGCTCGACGGGCTCCCCGAGGGCTGGCGACGGCACCGCATGCTCGACGGGCTCGACGCGCGCTGGCAGGACGCCGTCGTCGTCGGCGACGACCGTGCGGTGCTGCTCGCGTCTCCGTCGCCGCGAGGCCCGTTCGTGCTGGTCCTCGGCGCCGGTCCCGAGGCCGGGCGGCTCCTGACCGACGTCGTCGCGCGCCGCCAGGAGCCCGGCTCGCCGCTCGCGCGTGCGGGGTTCGTCGACCATGCCGCGTGGCTCAACGTCACGCGCGCGGCCGAGGTGCCCGCCGCGGTGCTGCTCGCCTTGGGACTTGCGCCGTTCTCCGTGTGGGACTGGCTGTCGACGGACCAGGCACCGCCTGCGCACGACGATGAGCCGACCGTGCGGCGACTCGATCCCGGTACGGAGGCGGACGCCATCCGTGCCTGCCTGGCGCTGGGGAACCCGGGAACGTCCGCCGACCCCACGCGGCCCGGAGAGGCGGGCTGGTGGGGCGTCGACGGACCGGGCGGTCTGCTCGGCGTCGTCGGTGCGACGTCGCGGGGCGTCCGCGGTCGTGCGTCGTGGCACGTGCACGGGCTCGGTGTCGTGCCGGACGCGCGCACGGGCGGCCTCGGAACGGCCCTGACCAGGGCGGCGGTGCGCCAGGCCTTCGCCGACGGCGTGGCGTTCGTGAGCCTCGGGATGTATGCCCAGAACGCGGTGGCCCGCCGGCTCTACACCCGGCTGGGCTTCACGATCGACGCGGAGCTCGCCTCGTTCGGGCCCGCGGGTGCCGAGCGGCCTCCTGCCTGAGTCCGGCCGGTCCCACCAGCTGCGTTCTCGCCGGGCCTGTCGTGGGATCCCGACGCGGTGTCCTCGTCGACGGGCAGAACCGGCACGGTGCCTCTCTCAGTGCGTGATCGAGAACCGGGCGTGCAGCCGGCGCAGGAACCGCGGCGCCCACCAGTTGGCCCGGCCGAGGATCGTCATGGTCGCGGGCACGAGCAGGAGCCGGACGAGGGTCGCGTCGACGAGCACCGCGACGGCCAGCGAGAAGCCGACCTCCTTGATCACGAGCATCCGCCCGGCGACGAAGCCGGCGAACACGACGATGACGATCGCCGCGGCCGACGTGATGATCCGCCCGGACCGTTGCAGGCCGAGGCGCACCGCGACGTCGTTGGGCCGACCGGCGTCGTACAGCTCCTTGATCCGGGACAGCAGGAACACCTCGTAGTCCATCGCGAGCCCGAACGCGAACGCGATGACCATCGCGACCACGTACGTCTCGATGCCGCCCGTGGACGTGAAGCCGAGCAGGCCGGACAGGTGCCCGTCCTGGAAGACCCACACGAGGACCCCGAGCGACGCGGCGAGCGAGACCGCATTGGTCAGCAGCGCCTTGACGGGGATCACCACCGACCCCGTCATGAGGAAGAGCAGCACGAGGGTCGCCAGCGCGACGATGCCGATCGCCAGGCGCGCCCGGTCCTTCAGGGCGTCGGTGAAGTCGATCTGCGTCGCGGCCTGACCCGTTGTCCAGGTCGGGAACGGTGCGTCAAGGGCCCTGACCTCCTGCACGACCTCCCGCGCGACCGGACCGCCTGGGTCGTCGGTGTCGGGCCGCACGCCGATCACGACGTGCGAGCCGATCACGGACGGCGGGTCGACCGACGCGACGCCGTCGAGGTCCTCGAGCGTCGCGGCCCATGCGGTCGCCTCGTCGAGCGTGGCCTCCGCGACGACCGTGACGGCGGGCGTGGTCGACGCGGGGTACTGGTCGGCGAGCAGGTCGACGAACTCCCGTTGCGTGCTGCCGGCGGGCAGCAGCTCCGTCGTGGAGTTGCGCAGCTCGATGTGCCGCAGGGGGAGCGCGAGCAGCCCGAGCAGCGCGAGGCACCCGAGCAGCACCCACCACGGGTGGCGCTGCACGCGCTCCGTGCTCCGCGAGAACGCGCCCTCCTCGGACTGCACGTCCGACGTCCGGGCGAGGATCGAGCGCAGCCCGGGGATCCGCGCGAGGATGCTCGGCCGGATCAGCCGCCGGCCCGCGAGCACCACCAGCGCGGGCACGAGCGTCACGGCGGTCGCGACGGCGACGACGATCACGGCGACGCCGGCGGCACCGACCGCGCGCAGGATCTGCGGCCGGAACACGAGCAGCCCCGCGATCGAGATCGCGACGATGACCGCGGAGAACGTCACGGTCCGCCCGGCGGTCGCCATGGTCCGTTCGAGCGCCTGGATCACGGCGCCGTCGCCACGCCGTCGACGGCTGCCCTCGCCGCCGTCCTCGTCGACGAGACGGTGCAGCTCCTCGCGGAACCGGGACACGATGAGCAGCCCGTAGTCGATCGACAGGCCGAGGCCGAGCAGCGTGACGACGTTGACGACGGACGCGTCGAGGTCGAGCACGTACGAGAAGCCGAGCAGCACGGCGAGGCCGCCGGCGATGGAGGCGAGCGCACCGGCCATCGGCATCGCGGCGGCGAGGAACCCGCCGAACACCAGCACCATGATGAGCAGCGCGATCGGCAGCGCGATGGTCTCGCCCGTGCGCAGGTCGGTCTCGACCTGCGTGTTGATCGCGCCGACGATCAGGGTGGTCCCGCCGACGATCCCGGTGACGTCCGGGGCGACGTCGCGCAGGTCGTCGGGCACCTGCTCGAGGCGTTGCTCGACGTCGTCGAGGGCCGTCTTGCGCGCGTCCTCGCCGAGGTCGGGGGAGAGCTCGACGACCACGAGGAAGCCGTCGCCGTCCTTCGCGACGAGCGGTGCCGCCGCCTGGTTCGTCACTCCGCCGGGCAGCGCGAGCGGGTCGATGACGGCGGTGACGCCGTCGATCGCCGCGAGGTCCTCGCGTGCGGGCGCGAACGCGGTCGCGACCTCGGGGTCGGCCGGGTCGACGCCCTGCAGCACGAGCGTGAGCGACGACCCGCGTGCGCCGCTGGCCTCGAGGATGGCCTGCGCCTGCTCGCTCTGCGACCCGGGGACCCCGGGGGCGCCCGACGTCAGCCGGTCGAACAGGCTCTCGCCGTGCACGCCGAACACCGCGAGGGCGTAGCCCGCCACGGCGACCACCACCCAGACGAGCACGGTGAGACGGGGGTGGTGGGCCACGGTGCGGCCGAGTCGCGCGAACACGCCGGTCATCGTCGCAGGTCGACGCCCGGCGGCGCACGCCCTCGGCCGCCGCGGGGCGGATGGGTCACCCGCGCCGCCCGCCCGCGCGGCGGGGACGTGCCGAGGCGCGGTCCGACACCGTCGGTGGGCGTGCGTACCCTGCCCGCATGGACTTGTTCGACTCCGTCACGTCGACCGCCACCGGCGTGCCGGCCGTGGGGGCGAACGCGCCGCTGGCCGTGCGCATGCGGCCGCGCACGCTCGACGAGGTCGCGGGCCAGTCGCACCTGCTCGTCGCGGGGTCGCCGCTGCGCCGGCTGGTCGAGCCCGCGAACGACGCCGCTCGCCGCGCGGCGCCGACCTCGGTCGTGCTGTGGGGCCCGCCGGGCACCGGGAAGACGACGCTCGCGTACCTGATCGCCGCGACGTCGGGCCGCCGTTTCGTCGAGCTCTCGGCGGTCACCGCGGGCGTCAAGGACGTGCGCGCGGTCATCGAGGACGCCCGCCGTCGCCTCGCGACGGACGGGTCGGAGACGGTCCTGTTCATCGACGAGGTGCACCGCTTCACCAAGGCCCAGCAGGACGCGCTGCTGCCGAGCGTGGAGAACCGCTGGGTCACGCTCGTCGCCGCGACCACCGAGAACCCGTCGTTCTCGGTCAACTCCCCGCTCCTGTCCCGCTCGCTGCTGCTCACGCTGCAGCCGCTGGGCACGGACGACGTGCGCACGCTGGTGCGCCGGGCGGTGGCCGACGAGCGCGGGCTCGGCGGGGCCGTCACGCTCGCGGAGGACGCCGAGGAGCACCTGCTGCGGCTCGCAGGCGGCGACGCGCGCAAGGCGCTGACGATCCTCGAGGCGGCGGCCGGCGCGGCGCTGTCGGACGAGCAGGCGGGGGAGGACCCGGTGCTCGTCGACCTGGCGACGGTGGAGCGGGCGATCGACGTGGCGGCGGTGCGCTACGACCGCGACGGCGACCAGCACTACGACGTGATCAGTGCGTTCATCAAGTCGGTGCGCGGCTCGGACGTCGACGCGTCGCTGCACTACCTCGCCCGCATGATCGCGGCGGGGGAGGACCCCCGGTTCATCGCCCGCCGGATCGTGATCTCGGCCGCCGAGGACGTGGGGATGGCCGACCCGAGCGCGCTGCAGACGGCCGTCGCGGCGGCCCAGGCGGTCGCGCTGATCGGCATGCCCGAGGCGCGCATCATCCTCGCCGAGGCGGTCGTGCACCTCGCGACGGCGCCGAAGTCGAACGCGGCGTACAACGGCATCAACAAGGCGCTGGCGGACGTGCAGGCCGGCCGGCTCGGCTCGGTGCCGTCGCACCTGCGCGACGCGCACTACCCTGGCGCGCGCCAGCTCGGGCACGGCACGGGCTACGTGTACACGCACGACGAGCCGCACGCGGTCGCCGCGCAGCAGTACCTGCCGGACGAGCTGGTCGGCACGCGGTACTACCAACCGAGCGACCGGGGCTACGAGCGGCAGGTCGCGGAACGGCTGGAGCGGGTGCGCTCGATCCTCGAGTCCCGCGACTGAACGGCCCGGATTCGGCTCGGGGCCGTCAAGACGGTAAGGTAGCCAGGTCGTCCTCGGGACGGGCGCGCCTGCATGCAGCGCACCGGTCAGCGAGAGCAGGAGGACGACCACCTGGGGCCTTAGCCGCGCAGCACCCGCCGCGCACCACGGTCGGCCCCACGCCCGCCGGGTCTCCGTCGCGGGTGTGACGTCAACAACGACAGGAAGTATCTCTGTGAGCAGTGTGACCCGCTCGCGTCGCCAGGTCCGCCTGAGCCGCGCGCTCGGCCTGGCCCTGACGCCCAAGGCCGTCAAGCACTTCGAGAAGCGCCCCTACCCGCCCGGTGAGCACGGCCGTGCCCGTCGCCGGACCGAGTCGGACTACGCCGTCCGTCTGCGCGAGAAGCAGCGTCTGCGCGCGCAGTACGCGCTCCGCGAGAAGCAGCTCGCCCGTGCGTACGAGGACGCCCGCAAGGCGCCGGGCCTGACCGGTGAGGCGCTCGTCGAGAACCTCGAGACGCGTCTCGACGCGCTCGTCCTGCGCTCGGGCTTCGCCCGCACCATCCTGCAGGCCCGCCAGGTCGTCGTGCACCGCCACGTGCTCGTCGACGGCAAGATCGTGGACCGCCCGTCGTTCCGCGTGAAGCCCGGCCAGACGCTGCAGATCAAGCCGAAGAGCCAGGCCACCGTGCCGTTCCAGGTCGCCGCCGCCGGTGCGCACCGCGACGTCCTGCCGGCCGTCCCGGGCTACCTCGACGTGCAGCTCGAGAAGCTGAGCGCCGTCCTGGTCCGCGCCCCCAAGCGCGCCGAGGTCCCCGTGACCTGCGAGGTCCAGCTGGTCGTCGAGTACTACGCCCGCTGACCCAGGCTCCACGAACGCCCCGCTGCGCACGTCGCACGCGGGGCGTTCGTGCGTCAGGGGACGGTCGGCGCGGTCGGTGGCGTCGTGCGCGTGCGCGGCGGGTTCGTGGGTAGGGTTTCGGGCGGGGTCGTCGGGACCCCGGACTGGAGGGGTGGCATGTCGGTCGGTGACGTCGCAGGCCTCATCGCGGCGGTCGCGTTCGTGGGGCTCGTCGGGTTCCTCGCCGTGCCGCTCGTCAAGCTGGGGCGGGCGTTCGACGGCGCCACCGCCTCTCTCAAGGAGCTGACGGACCACACGGTGCCCGTGCTCGACGAGACGGCGACGCTCGTCGCGTCGTCGAACACGCAGCTCGGCAACATCGACACCGTGACGACGGCAGCCGCACAGGTGTCGGAGAACGTCTCGGCGCTCACGTCGCTGTTCGCCGCGACCGTCGGTGCGCCGATGATCAAGGTCGCGGCGTTCTCGTACGGCGTGCGGCGCGCGCTGTCCGGGCTCACGGCTCCCCGTCGGGGCAAGTGATGCGCAGGCTCGTATGGGTCGGGGTCGGCGTCGTCGCGACCGTGCTCGTGGTCCGCAAGGGCCGCCAGCTCGTCGACGCGTACGTCCCGGCAGGCACCACCGACGCCGTCCAGGGGGTAGGCCGGTTCATGACGGCCGTCCGCACGGCGCAGCACGAGTTCCGCACCGGGATGGCCGAGCGCGAGGAGCAGCTCCGGCACGACCTGGTCGGCGACGTGGACGTCGAGGCGCTGCGCGCGCAGCGGCCGGAGCGGGTCGCCGACCTGCGCCGCACCTGGGGCGCACGCCGTGCCCGCGAGGACTGGACGGGCCCCACGGAGGACCCGGACGACGACGACGGGTACGCCTTCTTCTGACCCGAATGCCGTCGCCGAGCGGCGCACGACCGAGCACGATGTCCCGACCGGGACAGGACCGAACGACACACGAGGACACCATGCGTACCGCCGAGATCCGCCAGCGTTGGCTCGACTACTTCGAGGGCCAGGGCCACGCCGTCGTGCCGTCGGCCCCCCTCATCTCGCCGGACCCGTCGACGCTGTTCGTGATCGCGGGCATGGTGCCGTTCATCCCCTACATGCTCGGTGAGCAGACGCCGCCGTGGCCGCGCGCGACGAGCGTGCAGAAGTGCGTGCGCACGCTCGACATCGAGGAGGTCGGCAAGACCACCCGCCACGGCACGTTCTTCCAGATGAACGGGAACTTCTCGTTCGGCGACTACTTCAAGGAAGGCGCGATCACGCACGCGTGGCGCCTCGTGACGTCGTCGCAGGCCGAGGGCGGGTACGGGTTCGACCCCGACAAGATCTGGGTCACCGTCTACCACGACGACGACGAGGCGGTCGCGCTCTGGAAGCGCATCGCCGGCCTGCCCGACGAGCGGATCCAGCGCCGCGGCATGAAGGACAACTTCTGGTCCACGGGTGCGCGCGGCCCGGCGGGCCCCTGCTCGGAGATCTACGTCGACCGTGGTCCCGAGTTCGGGGCCGAGGGCGGCCCGGTCGTCGACGAGGACCGGTACCTCGAGATCTGGAACCTCGTCTTCATGCAGTACGAGCGCGGCGACGGCGGGGGCAAGGAGGACTTCCCGATCCTCGGAGAGCTCAAGCAGAAGAACATCGACACCGGCATGGGCCTCGAGCGGGTCGCGTACCTGCTGCAGGGCGTCGACAACATGTACGAGATCGACGAGGTGCGCCCGGTCATCGACGGCGCGGTGCAGATGTCGGGCCGCCGCTACGGCGCGAACCACGACGACGACGTGCGCATGCGTGTCGTGGCGGACCACGTCCGGTCGGGTCTCATGCTCATGGGCGACGGCGTCACGCCGTCGAACGAGGGCCGCGGCTACGTGCTGCGCCGCCTGCTGCGCCGCTCGATCCGCGCGATGCGCCTGCTCGGTGTCGACGACCCCGCGCTGCCGGTGCTGCTGCCGATGAGCCGCGACGCGATGAGCGCGTCGTACCCCGAGCTCGCGCAGAACTTCGACCGGATCAGCCAGGTCGCGTACGCCGAGGAGGAGACGTTCCGGCGCACGCTCGCGGCGGGCACCACCATCCTCGACACCGCCGTGCAGGCGGCGAAGAGTGCGCCGACGCCGGTGCTGTCGGGCGACCAGGCGTTCGCGCTGCACGACACGTACGGCTTCCCGATCGACCTCACGCTCGAGATGGCGGCCGAGCAGGGCGTGTCCGTCGACGAGCAGGCGTTCCGGACGCTCATGCAGGCCCAGCGCGAGCGTGCGCGGGCCGACGCGCTCGCGAAGCGTGCGGGGCGCGCCGACACGGCGGCCTACCAGGAGCTGCACTCGACGCTCAGCGAGGCGACCGCGAAGCCGGTCCAGTTCATCGGGTACACCGACTCGGAGGCCCGGTCGCAGGTCGTGGGACTGCTGGTCGACGGCGTGCCGGCCCCGGCGGCGACCGCGCCGGCGGACGTCGAGGTGGTCCTCGACGTGACGCCGTTCTACGCCGAGGCGGGCGGCCAGCAGGCCGACACCGGCGTGATCGTGCTCGACGGCGGTGCGCGCATCGAGGTCGACGACGTGCAGGCGCCCGTGAAGGGCCTGTCCGTGCACCACGGCCGGCTGGTCGACGGGACGGTGACGTTCGGCGAGCGTGGCACGGCGAAGATCGACCTCGGCCGTCGTCGCGCGATCGCGCGCGCCCACACGGCGACGCACCTGGTGCACAAGGCGCTGCACGAGTCGATCGGCGAGTCCGCGACGCAGGCCGGGTCGCTCAACGCGCCGAGCCGCCTGCGGTTCGACTTCCGCTCGCCGTCCGCGACGCCGAGCGAGGTCGTCGCCGAGATCGAGGAGCGCGTCAACCAGCGCCTCCAGGACGACCTCGAGGTCACCGACTCGGTGATGGCGATCGACGAGGCGCGCGCCAAGGGTGCGATGGCGCTGTTCGGCGAGAAGTACGGCAACGAGGTCCGGGTCGTCGACATCGGCGACGGCTGGTCGCTCGAGCTGTGCGCGGGGACGCACGTCAAGCGGTCGGGCGAACTCGGCCTCGTCACGCTGCTGTCGGAGTCGGCGATCGGCTCGGGCGTGCGCCGCGTCGACGCGCTCGTCGGTGCCGGTGCGTACGGCTACCAGGCCAAGGAGCGGGCGCTCGTCGGCCAGCTCTCGGGGCTGCTCGGCGCGCGGCCGGACGAGCTCGCGGACCGCGTGTCGTCGCTGCTCGCGCGGGTCAAGGACTCCGAGAAGAAGCTCGCGACGATGCGCGCGGGCCAGCTGCTGGCGTCGGCGGGCTCGCTCGTCGACGGTGCGCAGACGGTCGGCGGCACCCGGGTCGTCACGCACGACGCGGGCGAGGTCTCGGCCGACGACGTGCGCACGCTCGTGCTCGACCTGCGCAACCGGCTCGGCGAGTCCGCGCCCGCGGTCGTGGCGGTCGGCGGGACGAGCAACGACCGGCCCGTCGTCGTGGTCGCGACCAACGCCGCGGCGCGCGCCGCAGGCGTGCGGGCCGGCGCTCTCGTCAAGACCGCTTCCGGGATCCTCGGCGGCGGCGGTGGCGGCAAGGACGACCTCGCGCAGGGTGGCGGCACGGACGCGGCCAGGCTCGGTGACGCACTCGCGGCGGTCGTCGGCGCGCTGAGCGACTGACGTGCCACGCGACGAGGAGGAGGTCGTCCGCGGCGTCCGGCTCGCGGTCGACGTCGGGTCCGTCCGGGTGGGGCTCGCGACGAGCGACCCGGACGGCCTGGTCGCGACCCCCGTCGCAACGCTCGCGCGCGCCAAGGCAAAGCCCGGCCGAGGCCTGCCTGCGGACCTCGCGCAGATCGTGCACGAG
Organism: Cellulomonas sp.; assembly: GCF_017744555.1. Classification (GTDB taxonomy): domain Bacteria; phylum Actinomycetota; class Actinomycetes; order Actinomycetales; family Cellulomonadaceae; genus Cellulomonas. Next base: position 107,329 of record NZ_JAGIBD010000021.1, read on the forward strand.
GTGGGCGAACGTGGTGCGGCAGTTGTGTACGTCGGACTTCCTCGGCACTTGTCCGGTACCGAAGGTGCCGCATCCGGTGCCGCGCGCGCGTACGCTGTCCAACTGGCGCAGGCCGTCGCACCCGTGAGGGTGCGGTTGGTCGATGAACGGATGAGCACGGTGTCCGCACATCAGGCGCTGCATGCGTCCGGCCGATCCGGACGCAGCCACCGGCAGGTCGTCGACCAGGCGGCCGCGGTGGTGATTCTGCAGTACGCGCTGGACGCGGAGCGTGCGACGGGGCGGCGTCCCGGAGAACGGGTCGACGCCGATCCACCTCAGCACGGCCCAGCGGCGCGCGGGGGGACTGCAGGTGACGGAGGAACGACTCTGGAGTGACGCACACGTGAGCAACAGCCAGACCGACTGGTGGGCACCGGTGGAGCGGAGTGACCAGGTGACAGATCTCTTCGGCGACCCCGCCGCCAGATCGTCGTCGCCGGACTCGCGCCGCTCCCGGTCCCGGGGTCGCGCGCGTGCGCAGCGCGAGCGCCAGAAGCGGCGTCGTCGCTCGATCTGGGTGCTGATCGTCGCGCTCGTGCTCGTCGCGGGTGCGGGATACGTGGTCTCGGAGCTCGTCGGCGGCTTCTTCCACGGCAGCTCGAACGAGGCCGGGGTGGAGGACTACCCGGGCCCCGGCCACCCGGCGGCGCGCGTCGTGGTCGCCCAGGGCGACACGGGCGCCCAGATGGCGCACACGCTCCAGGTCGCGGGCGTGGTCGCCACCGAGAAGGCGTTCAACCGCGCCTACGCCGCGAACCCCGACGCCATCAAGATCCAGCCCGGCACGTACAACCTGCTGCTCGAGATGAAGGCGTCGGACGCGGTCCTCGCGCTCCTCAACCCCTCGAGCCGCGCGACCATGGGCGTCACGATCCCTGAGGGCCAGACGGTCCAGCAGACCCTCTCGAAGATCAACGAGGTCACGCTCATCCCGCTCGAGGACCTCCAGGCGGCCGCTGCCGACCCGGCGGCCATCGGTCTGCCTGCGGAGGCCGGCGGCAACCTCGAGGGCTGGCTGTTCCCCGCGACGTACCCCGTCGAGCCCGGTGCCAGCGCGGCGAGCGTGCTGCAGCAGATGACCGCCAAGACGGTCGAGGTGCTGACGTCCAAGGCCGTCCCGAACGACCAGTGGGAGACGGTGCTGACCAAGGCGTCGATCGTCGAGCGCGAGGCGAAGCTCGACGAGGACCGGCCGAAGGTCGCGCGCGCGATCGACAACCGGCTCGACAAGCAGATGCCGCTGCAGATCGACGCGACGGTGGCGTACGGGCTCGGCATCTCGGGCAAGGACCTCACGACCGCGATGACGCAGGACGCGTCGAACCCGTACAACACGTACAAGCACCTCGGCCTCACGCCGGGACCGATCTCCAACCCCGGTGCGGCGTCCATCGACGCCGTGCTGAACCCGGCGCCCGGTGACTGGCTGTTCTGGGTGACCGTCAACCTCACCACCGGCGAGACGCTCTTCGCGAACAACCTCGACGACCACAACGCGAACGTCGACAAGCTGCGCGAGTGGCAGGCCCAGCAGGGCAACTGACCTCGGGCGGCGCTGACCCATCCGACGGGCGACCACGCACGAGTGGTCGCCCATCGGACACCTATGCTCCGGGCCATGGATCGTCACGCACCGCAGCCTCCGGTCGAGCAGGTAGGGATGCGGACCCGCTCACGTGCGGCCGTCCTGGGGCACCCCATCTCGCACTCGCTGTCGCCCACACTGCACCGTGCGGCGTATGCCGCTCTGGGGTTGACGGACTGGCGCTACGACGCGGTCGACGTCACCTCGGACGGGCTCGCGGCGTTCGTCACGACCCTGGACGAGACGTGGGCGGGACTGAGCCTCACCATGCCGCTCAAGCAGACCGTGCTCGGCCTGCTCGACCACGTGGAGCCGCTCGCGGAGGTCGTCGGGGCGGTCAACACGGTGCTGCTCCAGGGGTCGGGTGCAGGCCGCGTGCTCGTGGGCGCGAACACCGACGTGTACGGCCTCGTGACCGCGCTCGGCGAGGGGCTGCCCGGCGGCGCCTCGGCACGGGTCGGCACGGCCGCGGTGCTCGGGGCGGGCGCGACCGCGGCGTCGACGCTCGCGGCCCTCGGCCAACTCGGGTGCGCGACCCCGGTCGTCTACGTGCGTTCCGTGCAGCGCGCGGGCGGGCTCCTGCGAGCGGCGCACCGCATGGGCGTGCAGCCGGTGCTCCGGTCGCTCGACGACGCGGCCGGTCAGGTCGGTCGAGCGGACGTCGTCGTCTCGACGCTGCCGCCGCACGCCGCCGACGACCTCGCCGCCGCGCTGCCCCCCGCCCGTCCGGCCGGCGTGCTGCTGGACGTCGCGTACGACCCGCGGCCGACCGCGCTGTCCGCGGCGTGGGCAGCCCGTGACGGCGTCGTCGTCGGGGGAGAGCGCATGCTGCTGCACCAGGCGGTCGAGCAGGTCAGGCTCATGACGGGCCGACCGGGCCCCGTCGACGCGATGGCCGCCGCGCTCGAGGCGCGTCTGGTGGCCTAGCTCTCACGGACGTATCCCTCCGAACCCCTCAGGGTCAGCCGTCCGGCTGCCGATGAGGGCAGTGGACCGGTGTGGCACAACGCCGGGACTGGACCGGAGGGAGCACGCGTGAAGCAGCTCGGGGAGATCCTGCTCGACGAAGGCCTCGTCTCGGAGACGCAGCTCATCGCGGCGATGGACGAGCAGATGACCCGCGGCCTGTCCCTGGGGCGCACCCTCGTCGAGCTCGGGATCCTGTCCGAGGGCCAGCTCGTCAAGGCGCTGGCCGCGCAGGTCGGGATGGACTTCGTCGACCTCGACGAGTTCGCGGTGGACCGGTCGGCCGTCTCGATCGTTCCAGCCGCCCTGTGCCGCCGCTACACCGTGCTGCCCGTCGGGTTCAGCAACGGGTCGATCGTGCTCGCGACCGCCGACCCCGGCAACGTCATGGCCGTCGACGACGTCCGCACCGTCTCGGGCATGCCCGTCGTCTCGGTCGTCGCGACGTACGACAACCTGCTGCGTGCCATCGACAGGTTCTGCCGGGCCGACGACGAGATGGAGGACCTCTCGTCGGCGTTCGAGGACGAGAACGCCGAGCCTGAGGCCGACCTGTCGAAGATGGGCGAGGTCGCCGACGACGACGCCCCGATCGTCCGCTACGTGAACCTGCTCGTGACGCAGGCGATCACGGACCGCGCCTCGGACATCCACATCGAACCGACCGAGCATGACCTGCGCGTCCGGTACCGCATCGACGGCGTCCTCCACGAGACCCAGAGGTCGCCCAAGCAGATCCAGGGCGGCGTCATCAGCCGCGTCAAGATCATGAGCGACATCGACATCGCCGAGAAGCGCAAGCCGCAGGACGGCCGCATGTCCGTGGTGCACAACGGTCGCAAGATCGACCTCCGCGTGGCGACGCTGCCGACGGTGTGGGGCGAGAAGATCGTCATGCGCATCCTCGACAACTCGACCGCAAGCCTGGACCTGCGCGACCTGTCGTTCCTCGACCACAACTACGAGACGTACCGGAACTCGTACACCAAGCCGTACGGGATGATCCTGGTCACCGGTCCGACCGGGTCGGGCAAGTCGACCACGCTGTACGCGACGCTCAACGCGGTGTCGAAGCCCGAGATCAACGTCATCACCGTCGAGGACCCGGTCGAGTACCGGCTGCCGGGCATCAACCAGGTGCAGGTCAACCCGAAGGCTGGCCTGACCTTCGCGTCCGCCCTGCGCTCGATCCTGCGCTCCGACCCCGACGTGGTGCTGCTCGGTGAGATCCGTGACCACGAGACCGCGCAGATCGCCATCGAGGCGGCCCTCACCGGGCACCTCGTGCTGTCGACGCTGCACACGAACGACGCGCCGTCGGCTGTCACGCGTCTGACGGAGATGGGCATCGAACCGTTCCTCGTGGGGTCGGCTCTCGACGCGGTCGTCGCCCAGCGCCTCGCCCGCCGGCTGTGCGGCAAGTGCAAGGAGCCGTACCGGCCGACCGCGGAAGAGATGGAGGCTGCCCGGTTCCCCTGGATGCCCGGTGAGCCGCTTCCGGAGCTCATGCGTCCGGTGGGCTGTGTGGCGTGCTCGAAGACGGGGTACCGCGGCCGGCTCGCCCTGCACGAGGTCATGCCGGTCACGGAGGAGATCGAGCGGCTTGCTGTGGCGCACGCGTCGAGCGCCGACATCGGCGCCACGGCAGTCGCCAATGGCATGATCACGCTCCGCGACGACGGCTGGCACAAGGTGGCGCTCGGTCACACGTCGATCGAGGAGATCCTGCGCGTCGTCGCGTGACCACAGAGCGTTGCGCCGACCGGGTGAGCCTCGCGGATGCCTCAAGTCCGGCACGGTGGCCGCCGATGATCCGAACAGCAGGGCGAGCGCCCGGTGCGACGTCGAACGGCCGCACGAGCTCGTAGCCGACAGGTGGAGGAAACGACGTGAGCGAGCACTACCAGAGAGACGTGGGGGAGCCTTCGCGGCCGCTGCCGCCGTACCGGCCGGTCGGGCCGCAGGCCGGCACCGTCGCCTCTCCGCCGACGTACTCGCCCATCCCCTCGCAGAGCGCTCAGCTCACCCCCGGCGCCCCACAGCACTACGCGGCGCCCGTGCCGCCCGCGCCTGGCGCCGCCTACCAGGCGAACCCGACGCCCGGGATCTCGGAGCTGAGCGCGCTCGCGGGGTCGCGTCCGACGTTCCTGCCGGCGCCGGTCCCGCCACAGGCTCCGCCGCCCTCGCACAGCGCCGCCGCGGCTGCCCCGGGCCACCAGGTTCCCGCCCAGGGCGCCGCCGCGCCCGCCCCGGGAGCTCCCGGCCACGTGCCCGCGCCGCACGCCCCCGCGCCCCCCGCCACGCCCGCGAAGCCGGCGGGGCGCGACCGCTCGCGAGCGACCCAGCACGAGGACGACCTGCCGATCGACGCCGTGCTCGCCGAGATGGTCCGGCTCGGCGCGTCGGACGTCCACCTGACCACCGGGTCCGCACCGATGATCCGCGTCTCGGGCTCGCTGCGGCCGCTCGAGCAGTACGGGACGATGTCGCCCGAACCGCTGCGCCGAGCGCTGTACGCGATCCTCACGCAGAAGCAGCGCGAGAAGTACGAGGCCAACCTCGAGCTCGACCTGTCGTACGCCGTCCGCGGCCTGGCGCGGTTCCGGGTGAACATCTACCAGCAGCGCGAGTCCATCGGCGCGGCGTTCCGTGTGATCCCGTACGAGATCAAGCCGCTCGAGCAGCTCGGCATCCCCGCAGTCGTCGGCACGTTCGCCGGCCTGCCTCGCGGGCTCGTGCTGGTCACGGGCCCGACCGGCTCGGGCAAGTCCACGACGCTCGCGGCGATCGTCGACCTCGCGAACCGCACGCGTGAGGACCACATCATGACGGTCGAGGACCCGATCGAGTTCCTTCACCGGCACAAGAAGTCGCTGATCAACCAGCGCGAGGTCGGTGCGGACACGCACTCGTTCGCGAACGCCCTCAAGCACGTGCTCCGCCAGGACCCCGACATCATCCTGGTCGGCGAGATGCGTGACCTCGAGACGATCTCGGTCGCGCTGACCGCGGCCGAGACGGGTCACCTTGTGTTCGCGACCCTCCACACGCAGGACGCGGCGCAGACGATCGACCGTGTCATCGACGTGTTCCCCGCGCACCAGCAGGCGCAGGTGCGCACGCAGCTCGCGGGCGCGATCCAGGGCGTCGTCTGCCAGACGCTGTGCAAGCGCGACGACGGCCCTGGCCGTGCGGTCGCGACCGAGGTACTCGTCGCCACGCCCGCGATCCGGAACCTGATCCGCGAGGGCAAGACGCACCAGATCTACTCGGCCATGCAGGCCGGTGCCGCGCAGGGCATGCACACGCTCGACCAGCACCTCGCCGACCTCGTCAAGACCGGGAAGATCTCGTACGAGACCGGCCTCGACAAGTGCCACCACATCGAGGACTTCAACCGGCTGACCGGCCGAGCGTCGGGTGGCACCGCAGGTGCCGGCCTCGCGAAGGCCGGCATGGGCGGCAACTTCTACGCGGACGGAGCGCGCTGATGGCCGCGGGCACCACGAAGACGTTCGAGTACGCGGTCCGGGACCGCGGCGGCAAGATCGTCAAGGGCCGGATCGACGCGCCCAACCAGGCGGCGGTGGCGAACCGGCTCAAGACCATGGGTCTGGCGCCGATGTCGATCAGCGAGGTCGGGAACTCCGGGCTGCAGAAGGAGATCTCGATCCCGGGGTTCAGCGACAAGATCTCGCTGAAGGACCTGGCGATCATGGCCCGGCAGCTCGCGACGATGATCAACGCCGGGCTCTCCCTGCTGCGTGCCCTGACCATCCTGGCCGAGCAGACGGAGAGCAAGCCGCTCGCCAAGAGGCTCGCCCAGGTCCGTGGCGACGTCGAGGTGGGTGTCGGGTTCTCCGTGGCGCTGAGCAAGCACGCGGACGTGTTCCCCCCGCTCATGATCAACCTGGTGAAGGCCGGCGAGGTCGGCGGTTTTCTCGACCAGGTCCTGGTGTCCGTCGCCGAGAACTTCGAGGCGGAGGTCAAGCTCCGCGGCAAGGTGAAGTCGGCGATGACCTACCCGGTGGTCGTCTTCGTCATCGCGATCCTCGCCGTCGTCGGCATGCTGCTGTTCATCGTCCCCGTGTTCGCGGGCATGTTCGCGAGCCTGGGCGGTGAGCTGCCCACGCCGACGAAGGTCCTCGTGGCGCTGTCGCAGTTCCTCAAGATCGCGGCGCTGCCGCTCCTGGCGGCCGTCGTCGCCTTCTCGATCTGGTGGGGCCGTCACAAGAACGACCGCGCGGTGCGCGAGAGGCTCGACCCTTTGAAGCTCAAGGTGCCGGTGTTCGGCAACCTGTTCAAGAAGATCGCCGTGAGCCGGTTCACCCGGAACTTCGGCACGATGATCCACGCCGGTGTGCCGCTCCTGCAGGCCCTCGACATCGTCGGCGAGACGAGCGGGAGCCTCGTGATCGAGCGTGCCGCGAAGTCGGTCCAGGAGTCCGTCCGCGCCGGCCATTCGCTCAGCGGTCCGCTGTCCGCCCACCCGGTCTTCCCGCCCATGGTCGTGCAGATGATGGCGGTCGGTGAGGACACCGGCGCGCTGGACACGATGCTCGAGAAGATCGCCCAGTTCTACGACCAGGAGGTCGAGGCGACGACCGAGCAGCTGACGTCGCTCATCGAGCCGATCATGATCGTCGTCCTCGGCTCGCTCATCGGCGGCATGATCATCGCGCTCTACATGCCGATCTTCTCCGTCTTCAACCTCATCAACTGACATGGGACCGTCACAGCGCCGCGCCCCGGGGGACGAGGGCTTCACGCTCGTCGAGCTGCTCGTCGTCATCATCATCATCGGGATCCTGGCGGCCATCGCGATCCCGGCCCTCGTGGGGCAGCGGAAGAAGGCCGCGGACGCGAGCCTGAAGTCGGACCTGCGGACCGTCGCCACCGCGCTCGAGGCGTCGCGGACGCAGGAGGGGGCGCTGCCGACCGTGGCGAGCGCGGTCGACGACCTGCGGATGAGCCCCGGCAACACCGTCGCCGTCTCGGTGACGGGAGAGGACTTCTGCCTCGTCGGGGACCACCCCGGGGGGATCGGAGCCTCGCACGCGTGGGTCTACGACACGAGCGCGGGTGGGTTCGCCGACGCCTCGGTCGTGAGCTGCGCGGGGGCGGTCACGTTCGCGCTGCCCTGACGGGCGCCGCCGTCCGGGTGAACTCTTCGGACATTCTTCCGGCCGCCTCACGAGGGTGCCCGCGGACGCCGAAGGGTGCGGTGGGCACGTTGCCACGGCAGGGTGCTGCGGCTTCATCTGGACATCGAGAATGAAATGGGGACGAGCACATGATCGCTCGCATTCGTAAGTCGATCGACGAGAAGGACC
>NZ_JAGIBD010000022.1 GCF_017744555.1 Cellulomonas sp.
GTCACGTTCACCGAGAAGGCCGCGGCCGAGCTGCGCCACCGGATTCGCGGCGCACTCTCGACAACCCGGCCGTCGCTGCTCACCGCCGCCGCGCTCGCCCGCACGTACCTGTCCGGGACGGGTCGGCGGCGGCCCGTCTGGTCGGTGCCGCTCGTGCTCCGCGCGACGCCGTACCGCGACAACGGCCACCTCGCCCGTGAGCACGCGGTGGGCCGGACGACGTTCGCGGAGTGGGTGCAGCAGCGGCACGGTTCCCCCTCGGCATAAACCCTTGGCACCCGGCGGGGTGCGACGTACGGTCGTCGGACACGGGAAGGAGGTGGTCCGGAACATGAAGTCTTCCAGGACGCGTGAGGTGACTGTCCGCTAGTCGCCCGGAACATCGGACGGATTGTCGATCCGCCCGCGAGCCCGCCGGTCATCCGGCAGGGCGGCGAGCGAATCCCGGCAGTCACCGCAGCCCGTGGGTAAGCCGCGACCTCGTCCTACGCGGCAGGACCTCTCCGGAGGCCCGGCCCACGGGCTGTTCCATGCCCGGACGGCACGGTGCGCCGGGCGGCCGTGACCCGTGGCAGGGTGGACCGGTGGCCCTCAAGAACCCCGCCCAGATCGACCAGATGCGACCCGCCGGCAAGTTCGTCGCCGGCGTGCTGTCCTCGCTGCGCGACGTCGCACGCGCCGGCATGAGCCTCAAGGACCTCGACGCGCACGCGCACCGCATGATCGACGACGCGGGTGCGCACTCCGTCTACCTGGGCTACCACCCGTCGTTCGGCGCGATCCCGTACCCGGGCGTGCTGTGCACGTCGGTCAACGACGCGGCCCTGCACGGCCTGCCGTCGGACCGGGTGCTGGAGGACGGCGACGTGCTCAGCGTCGACTTCGCCGCGCAGGTGCAGGGCTGGGTCGCCGACTCGGCGATCACGTTCCAGGTCGGCTCGACGACGCCCGAGGCGCAGAAGCTGATCGCCGCGACCGAGCAGGCCCTCGCCGCCGGGATCGCCGCCGCGGTGCCCGGCGGTCGCATGGGCGACATCTCCGCGGCCATCGGCGCGGTCGGCCGGGGTGCCGGGTACGGCATCAACGCCGACTTCGGCGGCCACGGTGTCGGCCGGACCATGCACGAGGACCCGCACGTCGCGAACCTGGGCAAGCCCGGGACGGGGCTCAAGCTCAAGGCGGGCCTGGTCATCGCGATCGAGCCGTGGTTCATGGCCGGCGGCGACGAGTACGTGATCGACGACGACGGCTGGACGATCCGCACGGCCGACGGCTCGCTCGCGGCGCACGCGGAGCACACGGTGGCGATCACGAAGGACGGCCCGCTGATCCTCACGGCGCGCGACTGACGCACCGCCCGACGTCGGGCCCGCGGACCCGCACGGCACGCTGAAGACTTCGTCCCGGCAGGCGCGACGAAGTCTTCAGCGTCTGCCGTCAGAGCGACTTCTGGTACGTCCGCATCGCCGACACCGACCATGCCGCGACGACCGCCGCGAGCACCGTCAGCAGGGCGCCGCGCGACGCGACGAGCCCCCAGTCGACGTCCGTCGACATGGCCGTGCGGGCGATCTCGGTGGCCCACGTGAGCGGGTTGAACCGGGCGACCGTCTCGACCCAGTCCGGCAGCAGCGCGACCGGCATCAGGGCGGTCGACAGGAACGTCGCGGGCAGCACGACGATCGTGGAGATGCCGATGAGGGCCGTCTGGTCGCGGGCGAGCAGCGCGACCGCCGCCGACATCGAGCAGAATGCCGCCGCGAGCAGCAGCGACGCGAGGAGCGCCACCACCAGGCCGAGCACCCCGCCGTCGTACCGGGCCCCGGCGAGCCAGCCGATCCCGAGCACGATGACGCCCTGCACCGTCGCCATCAGAAGCTGCTGCGCGAGCTGGCCCGCGACGAGCGACGAGCGCGACACCGGCGACGAGAGCAGCCGGTCCATGACCCCGGAGCGGATGTCCTCGATGAACCCGGTCCCCGCCCACGCGCCCGAGTACAGCACGGTCATCATGAGGATGCCCGGCACGAGGAACGTCAGGTAGTCCGTCGGCCCGAACCCGGGCACGGTCGCGATGGACTCGAAGACGTTGCCGAACAGCACGATCCAGATGACGGGCTGGATCACGGAGACGCCGAGCCCCCAGGGCTGCCGGACGAGGTCGACGGTCCAGCGCCGGCACACCTCGGCGGTCTGCGCGGCCCACGAGGCGCGGCCGCCGGTCACCCGACCGGTCTGAGCGAGCGCGCTCATCGGGCCACCTCCGCGGTCTGCGCAGCGGCGGCCGCACTTCCGTCGCTCGTCGTGCCGGACGTGGGCACCGACTCCGCCGCCGTCCACGACCGTCCGGCGTGCCGCAGGTACACGTCGTCGAGCGTCGGCCGCGAGACGCCGACCGCACCGTGCCGCACGCCGGCGGCCTGCAGCGCGGCGATCGTCGGGCCGACCACGGCCGGTCCGTCGGGTGTGCGCGCCACGAGCCGGCCGACCGGCCCCTCCACGTGCACGACGACGTCGCCCAGCCCGGCGATCCCCGCCGCGACGGACCGCACGAGCGCAGCGTCCGGCTCGACGAGGTCGACGGTGAGCGTGTCACCGGCGAAGGCCGCCTTGAGCGAGTCGGGCGAACCCGCCGCGACGACGCGGCCGCGGTCGATGATCGACAGCCCGTCGGCGAGCCGGTCGGCCTCCTCCAGGTAGTGCGTGGTGAGCACGACGGTGAGCGAGTCCTCCCCGGCGAGCCGCCGGATCTCGTTCCACATCGACGCGCGCGCCTCGGGGTCGAGCCCGGTGGTCGGCTCGTCGAGGAACAGCACCCGCGGCGCGTCGACGAGCCCGAGGGCGACGTCGAGCTTGCGCCGCATGCCCCCGGACAGCACGCCGGTGCGCCGGTCCGCGGCGTCGGCGAGCCCGAAGCGGTCGAGCAGCGCGGCGGCCCGGTCGAGCGACGCCGACCGCGACGCCCCCCGCAGCCGCGCCGTCATCGCGAGGTTTTCGCGCGGGGTGAGCAGCACGTCGGCGCCCGTGCCCTGGGACACGTAGCCGATGCTGCGACGCACCTGGTCGGCGTCCCGCACCACGTCGTGCCCGGCGACCCGCGCCTCGCCCGACGACGCGCGCGACAGGGTCGTCAGGACGCGCGTGGTCGTCGACTTGCCCGCACCGTTGAGGCCGAGCAGGCCGTGCACGGTGCCGGCGGGGACGGTGAGCGTGAGGCCGTCGAGGGCCCGGACGTCGGGTCGGCCGCGGCCGCCCGGATAGGTCTTCACGAGGCCGGCTGCCTCGACTGCATGCGGTGGCATGGTGATCGTCTCCTCGGATGGGACCGGCCGAGGAGCCACCTATGCTGGATCTGCAGCGGATCGCACAGGCGTCGCCTCGGACGGTTCGTCGTCGGTCGGCCCGGGTGTGCCAGCACCTGGGCCGACCTGTTCCCGGGCAGGTCGCCCGGGGGTCGTGGGTCACGCGGTCGGGGGTGCCCCTTCCGTCGTGAAGTAGGGCGCGAGGGCCTCGGCGATCTCCTCGGGCTCGAGCCGGCCACCAGCAGCCCGCGTGTGCAGCTCGCGCCACAGCCCGACGCCCTCGAGGGTCCCGTCCGTGATGCTGGCCTCGAGCCCGACGACGAAGTCGAGCTCGGCGTGCAGCAGCGCGGAGTCGTAGTCGGCCTCCAGGACGAAGATCGACGGCAGCCCCTGTGCGCGGGCCTGCTCTCGGGCGGCGTCGAGCGTCGTGATCGAGACCTGCAGGGCGGACACGCGCATCCGGAGCAGCCGCGCGACGTCGTCAGGCCCGAGCAGCGGCAGGAACGACAGCGCGGCCTCGAACTGCGGGAACTCCTTGACGGGGGTGCGCAGCAGGTCGGAGAGCCAGTCGACGGCCTCGGTCGCGCCCGCGTCGGTGAGCCGGTAGATCGTGCGCGTCGGCCGGTTGCCCTCGCGCTCGGTCGACGCCGCCTCGATGAGCCCGTGCTTCACGAGCGAGTCGACGACCGAGTACAGCGAGCCGAAGTTGAGCCTCACCGACTCGTCCTTGCGGCGCTCGCGGAGGGTCATCGACATCTCGTAGGGGTGCATGGGCCGCTCCCAGAGCAGCGCGAGCACGGCCAGCGCGAGCGGGTTGTTGCGGGTCCGCGGGGCCATGTCGTCACCTCCTGACGCGTATCGTCCGATCCCGAATGCTCGAACCAGAGTATATCTCGACTATGTCGCGTCTCAAGCCCCTGGTGCAGCGGCTCGTGTCGTCGTCGGGCGGACACGACCGCGGGACGAGCGTCCGCACGGCACCATGGGCGCGTGGACCGACCGTTCCGGGTGATGACCGTGTGCACCGGCAACATCTGCCGGTCGCCGATGGCCGAGATCGTGCTCCGTGAGCGGTTCGCCGCCGCCGGGCTCGCCGACGCCGTCCTCGTCGACTCGTCGGGGATCAGCGACGAGGAGCACGGTCGTCCGATCGACCGGAGGGCACGCGCGGTGCTCGTCGAGCACGGCTACCCGGCCGGCGACGGCCACCGGGCCCGGCAGGTCGGCGCGACCGACCTGCCGGGGCACGACCTCGTGCTGGCGATGACGAGCGTGCACGCCCGCTCGCTGCGCCGCCTCGCGGGGTCGCCCGAGGTCGCCGACCGGGTCGTGATGTACCGGACGTTCGACCCCGCCGCACCAGTCGTCGCGCCCGGTCAGCCCGAGCACGTGCTCGACATCGACGACCCCTGGTACGGCGGCCGCGAGGACTTCGAGGCGTGCCTCGCGCAGGTCGAGGCGGCGGCCGACGGCGTCGTCGAGCACGTCCGCGCCGCGCTCGCGGCGCGCGGACCCGCGACTCGCTGACCCGCTGCCCGCTGAGACGGCGGACGCGCCACCGCTCACGGCTACAGCCAGCGGTTGCGGCGGAACGCCCGCCACAGGCCCGCGCACGTCACCGCGATCGCCCCCATCACCACGCCGAACCCGTACCCACTGTGCGCACCGGGCAGGTGGTCGACGTTCATCCCGTACACCCCGGCGACGGCGGTCGGCACGAGGCCGATCGCGGCCCACGCCGAGATCTTCCGCATGTCCTCGTTCTGCCGGACGCTCACCCGGTTCTGCGCGACGGACACCTGCGCGATGTCGGCCTGCATGACGGTCGTGAGCATCGCGTCCTGGCCCTCGATGAGCTCGGCGGCGCGCAGCGCGTGGTCCTCGACGTCCCGGAAGTACGGCCGCATGACGGGCTGCACCCACGGGATGTCGTCGTTCACGAGCCGGGACAGCGGCCCGACGAGCGGCACGACGGCCCGGCGGAACAGCATCACCTCGCGCTTGAGCTTGTAGATCCGCTCGGCGTGGTCGCGGCCGGGCTCGTCGCCGAACACCTGGTCCTCGATCTCGTCGATGTCGGTGTCCACGGCGACGGTGACGTCGAGGTAGTCGTCGACGGTGAGGTCGAGCATGCGGTGCAGCACCGCCGCGGGACCGTGCACGAGCATCGCGGGGTCGGCCTCCAGGCTCAGACGGGTGCGGTGCGGGACCGTCGAGTCGCCGTGCCGGACGACGATGACGAACCGCTCCCCGAGGAACAGCGCGATCTCGCCGACCTCGACGACCTCGACGTGGTCCACGTAGCGCACGGGCTTGATGACGGCGAACACGACGTCGCCGTACCGCTCGAGCTTGGGCCTCTGGTGCGAGCAGACGGCGTCCTCGATGGCGAGCTCGGGCAGCGCGAACCCGGCCGCGAGGGCCTCGAACTCCTCCGCGGTCGGCTCGTGCAGGCCGACCCACACGAACCCGTCGTCCTTCTCGGCCTCCCGGACGGCGACGAACAGGTCGTCGAGCCGGTGCCGGCGCACACCGCCGGTGTAGAGGGCGCAGTCCACGATCACGGCCGCGACAGTACGTGTGCGACGGGCCCGCGGGAGCGTGAACCGCGCCGGACGCGCGGCTGAGATCCGCCGGACGACGAGCGCCTCGCCTCGGTCTTCACGGCAGGATGAACCACATGAAGGTCGCCCGCCGCGCCCACGTGCCCCCGTTTGCCGTCATGGAGATCCTGGCCGCGGCGAACGCGCGCCGGGCCGCCGGGGAGCACGTGCTCAACCTGTGCGCGGGCGAGCCGTCGACGGGTGCGTCGGACGTCGTCCGGCAGCGTGCGATCGACCTGCTCACCGCGGGCGACCTCGGGTACACCGAGTCCCTGGGCTCCCCGGGCCTGCGCGCGGCCATCGCCCAGCACTACCGGGACTGGTACGACGTCGACGTCGAGCCGTCCCGGATCGCAGTGACGACCGGCTCGTCGGGCGGGTTCCTGCTCGCGTTCCTCGCGGCGTTCGACGTCGGTGACCGCGTCGCGCTCGCGGTCCCCGGCTACCCGGCGTACGCGAACATCCTCGCGGCGCTCGGCTGCGAGGTCGTCGAGATCCCGTGCGGTCCCGAGACGCGGTACCAGCCGACCGTCGCGCAGCTCGAGGCGATCGACCCGGTCGACGGGCTCGTCGTGGCGAGCCCCGCCAACCCGACGGGCACGATGATCGACCCGGCCGAGCTCGCGGCGCTCGCGACCTGGTGCGGTGACCACGGCGTCCGGCTGGTCAGCGACGAGATCTACCACGGCATCACGTACGACACGTCGCAGCCGCCGACCGCCGCCGCCTACCTCGGGTCGGGCGCGATCGTCGTCAACTCGTTCTCGAAGTACTGGGCGATGACGGGCTGGCGGCTCGGCTGGCTCGTGCTGCCCGACGACCTCGTCGCACCCGTCGACGCGCTCGCAGGGAACGTCGCCCTGTGCCCGCCGGCCCTCGCCCAGCACGCCGGCGTCGCCGCGTTCAGCGAGGACGGGTACGCGGCCGCCCGCGCGAACGTCGAGCGGTACGCCGCCGCGCGCGAGCACCTGCTGGCCCGTCTGCCGGAGCTCGGCTGGACCCGGATCGCGCCCGCCGACGGAGCGTTCTACCTGTACGCGGACGTGTCCGCGTCCGGGCTGGACTCGGTGACGTGGTGCGCGCGGCTGCTCGACGAGGCCGGCGTGGCGCTCACCCCCGGGACCGACTTCGACCCCGTCGACGGGCACCGGTGGGTGCGGTTGTCGTTCGCGTCGTCCGTCGAGGTGGTGCGCGAGGCGGTCGACCGGATCGTCGCCTGGCAGGCGACGCTCGCCTGAGGTGCCTGCCCGCCCGGTGACACCGTTCTGCGGGCTGCGCGCCCGAGATGTCACGATTCGGGCTGCGCGTGCCCGACGCGCGTCCCGACCTCGAGGAGTCGCCGTGCCCGCGCCCGCCCGTCTCGTCCTGCTGCTCGCGGTCGTCCTGCTCGCGGGCACGGGCTGCACTGCCGACGACGCACCCGCCCCCGCCGCCAGTGCGAGCGCGAGCCCGACGGCCGTCAGCACCGACCCGGTGAGCGCCGACGTCGTCCTCCAGGGCGAGGAGGTGACGCTCGAGGTCGGGCCGGTCGCGGTCACGGACGACGTGGGAGTGCTGCGGATCGCCGGCCCGAAGGACGCGAACCTCCAGCAGGCGCTGTGGGACGTCATGGTGTCGCTGCACCCGGGCGCGAGCGGCGTGCGGCTCGTCGACCTCACGCGTGGCACGGTCGCGATGCCCGCGCGGACGGCCGACGACGTGGCGGTCGCGTCGTGGGCGATGTCGCCGGGCGGCCCGGCGACCGACGCCGCCCTGGCCGCCGCCGGCGACGACACCGAGGTGCTGTACGTCGCCTTCGCCGCACCGGCCACGCCGACCGTCGACGTCCTGCTGCCCGGCGGCGGCGGGCTCGTGCAGGGCGTCCCGGTGACGGACGCACAGGACGCGGGCGTCCTCACGGTGCCGGTCTCCGAGATCCGCAAGGACGCGGTCGCGACCACGCCGACGGCCACGCTCGACGCGTACACCGAGCAGGCGGGCGGCGAGGTGCGCACGCGCAGCACCGCCACCACCGTCACCGTGGCGATCGGCTCCGACGTCCTGTTCGCCGTCGACTCCGCCGACCTCGGGCCGGAAGCCGATGCCGCTCTGGCGGCCGCCGCGCAGCAGGTCGGTGCCTACGACGGCGGCACGCTGGCCGTGGTCGGGCACACCGACGACGTGGCCGACGAGGCGTACAACCAGGCGCTGTCCGAGCGCCGCGCGCAGGCCGTCGCCGACCGGCTGCGGTCCGTCGCGGACCTCGACGGCTTCGAGGTCACGGTGCAAGGGCGTGGGGAGACCGAGCCCGCCGTCGCGGGCACCTCGGACGAGGCGCGCGCACTGAACCGGCGCGTCGAGCTGGTGCTCACGACGGAGCAGGGCGACGTGGCGCAGACGGTGACGCCCCCGGCGGGAACGCTGCCGGCGACGACCGGTCCGACTGCCACCGCGGACGGGCACGTGACCATCGACTCGGGCAACGGCGTGCCGGTCGACGTGCGGGTGCGGGAGGTGCGCCGTGTGGGCCGCTACCTCGTCGGCAGCCTGGAGGTGAGCAACACCGCCGGACCGGAGGCGGCGAGCGGCGCGCTCTTCGCCGCCGGCGCGTGGGACGCCCGCGGCTCGTTCGACGCGAGCCTGCAGCAGGCCGCCACGAACGTCACGCTGCTGCAGGGCGACCAGCGCCTCTACCCCGTCGACTACCTGGTCCGTGAGGACAGCCGCGACCCGCTCGCGGACCGCGCGATCGACGGGCCGGACGTCGGTCGCAGCACGCTCGTGACCGTCGTGTGGCCGGACCCGGGGACGGACACGGTCGTCATCGACTCCCCGGCACAGGCGAAGGAGATCACCGCGTCGGTGTCGATCGACCTCGGCGTCGCGCCGTTCCGCATCACGGACGTCCCCGTGACGAGCTCCGGGCGCGCCGCGGGGTAGCGGTCCGCGGCCGTCGCAGTCAGTGGGCGCAGCTCGGGGTACCCCGCTCCCACACGTCGACCGTGCGGCCGTCCGGGACCGCCACGGTGCCGGTGCGGACGAAGCCGAGGTCGCGCGCCGCCGTCTCGAGGGCGGGCGTGTCGACGTAGGGCGCGTACTCGTCGACCTCTCCGGACGACGTCAGCAGCACGCACGCGTCCTTCGCGGTCCCGTCCGTCAGCCAGGCGTGGTACCCCGCCACGTCGGTCGCAGTCACCGGGTCCACCTGCGACATCGCGTTCGGGTAGCCGAGCCGCTGCGCCAAGGTCAGGGCGACCGTGTTCACGTTGAGCAGGACGCCGCGGAAGCCGAGGGCAGCGGGGCGCGGTGACCCGTCCGCGCGAAGCGTCCGGGCGGCGACCTCGTCGGTCGCACGCGACCAGTCGTCGGCCAGCTCCTCGGATGTGACGAGGCTGCGGTCCGGCGGGAAGTTGCCGGCGGCGTAGAACTGCTGCCCGTCGGTCACGTGCGCCCAGCCGAGCGTGCCGAGGTCCACGTTCCTCGGTACGGAGAGGGGCCCGCTGCCCAGGTACCAGCCGAGGAAGATGACGACGCACGTCGCCGCCGCGGCGACCACGGCGCCGGCGCGCGCCCACGACGCCGCGCGGACGACGTCGCCGGCGGTCCGCCACCCCTTCACCGCCAGGATCGCGGCCGCCGGCAGTAACGCGAGCGTGAAGCCGGAACCGCCGTTCTGCGACGACATCAGCACGGCCACGCCTCCGACGAGGACCGCGAGGAGCACGAACGCCGGCGAGGCGACGGCGGCCCGCACGGTGAGCCGCACCCGCGCCGTCCGGACGCCGACGACGAGGGCGACGAGGCCGGCCAGCAGCCCCCCGAGGATCAGCACGGTGTGCGACAGGTACCACTCCTGCAGGAGCATGCGCAGGACGAGCACCGGGCGGCTCGCGCCCGCACCGCCCGCGTCGTTCCGGTACGCGGTCGAGTGCGAGCCGTACCCGAAGCCGACCAGGTAGTCGAACACCGGCCGCCAGCTGTGCAGGAGCCAGATGCCGGCGACGACCACCGCGGTGGTCGCCGAGCACGCCCAGTGCACGAGCCGACGGACCCGGCGCCCGGGCGCGACGACGGACTGGAGGAGCCCGGCGCCCAGCACCACCGGCACGAACGCGACGAGCATGGTCCGCGTCATGGGCATCAGGCCGACGAGCACCCCGAGCGCCAGCGACCATCGCAGAGCCTCGTGCGACCGGCTGCGGACGAGCGCGTACAACGCCCACGTCGTGAGCGCCGCGCCCGGGACGCCGAAGCCGAACATGCGGGACAGCGCCACGAACCCGGGCGCCGTGGCCAGCAGGAGCACCGGCAACCACGCCGCGCGCGTAGGGAGCACCCGACGGCCGACGCACCACGTCCCGGCGAGGGTGGCCCCGGCGAACGCGAGGGACACCGCGGCACCGGCGGCGGTGAGCTCGACGCCGGCCAGCACCAGCACCGACGTGACCGCAGGGACGAGTGGTCCGAAGCTGCTGGGCCACAGCACGGTGCGCATCCACCCCGTGACACCTGCCCTGCTGGCAGACTGCGAGTCGTTGAGAGCAGAGGCGAGGTAGCCGGCCTCGTCGATGTTGAGGGACTGACCCTGACGGTGCGCCACCCACCACACGGCGTTCAGCACGACCCAGGCGACGATCCCGAGCGTCGCCCACGTCCACGGCGGGACGGCTCGGAGGGCGGTGCGCACAGGTCCGTCAGGTCCTCACGTGGGGGGATGCCGCGTGTCCAGCACTCACGGAGGTCCGGAATGTCCCACGGGGCGGAGCAGGCCAGGCGGTAGCCTACAGCGAACCCCGAGGAGGTTGCCCGTGCCAACCCAGACGACCGAGCTCGTCGAGACCGGAGCCCCCGTGCACCCGATCATCGCGTCGACCGCCGTCGGCCGCGTCGTCGTGCTGGGCGGCACCGGCTTCATCGGGTCGGCCGTCGTGCGGCACCTCGAGGGCGAGGCGGACGTCGTCGTCGTCGGCCGGGGAGGTCGTGCACCCGGGCCGGTGAACCACGGGACACGCTTCCTCGCGGCGGACCTCAGCGACGCGGCCGCGGTCGAGAGCGTCCTCGCGGGTGCCGACTCGGTCGTCTACTCGGTGGCTGCGATGCTGCCCGCGGAGTCCACCGCGTCACCGGTCCAGGACGTCACACACAGCCTGACCCCGCTCCTGCACGTGCTCGAGCACCTGCGCCACCACCCGACGACGCGACTGGTGTTCCTCTCGTCCGGTGGCACCGTCTACGGCAACCCCGACAGCATCCCCGTGCACGAGTCGCACGCGACGCGCCCCACCAGCTCGTACGGCGTGCTCAAGCTCGCCGCCGAGAAGTACATCCAGATGTACGCGACGGTCTACGGGATCGACGCACGCGTGCTGCGGGTCGCCAACGCGTATGGCCCGCGCCAGCCGCTCGGACGCAGCCAGGGCGTGGTCGGCACGTTCATCGACGCCGCACTGCACGACCGGCCCCTGCAGATCTTCGGCACCGGCCGCGCCGTGCGCGACTACATCCACGTCGACGACGTCGCGCTCGCGGTGCAGGCCGCGCTCCGGACCGACGGCCCCGAGGTCGTCAACGTCGCGACCGGCATCGGCACGTCGCTCGTCGACATCGTCGCCCAGGTCGAGCAGCTCAGCGGCAGCACCCTCCGGATCGAGATGCTCCCGGAGCGTCCGTTCGACGTGCACGCGATCGTGCTCGACGCGTCCGCGTTCCGGGCGATGGTCGGCGTCGAGCCCGTACCGTTCCAGGAGGGCCTGACCGCGACGTTCGAGGTCGCCAAGGCCGACCACGACGCGAAGCGGACCCGATGAGGCGCTCGGAGGCGGTCGCCGCTGCGGCGCGCGCGGCGACCCGTACCCGCCACCACGTCGCCCGGCTCGGCCACGCGCTCCGCCACGCCGGCCCCGGCCGCATCCCCGGCGCCGTCCTGGGCGTCTCGGTGCACCCGGACGTGGTCAGGGTGCACGGCTGGGCAGGTCAGCCGGGCCGTGAGGTGCAGCAGGTGTGGGTCACGGTCGGCGGGGTCCCCCTGGGTGCGGCCACGCTCGGCCTGCCGACCCCCACCGACCAGGCCGGTCGTCCGGCCACGACGAACTCGCCCACGGCAGGCTGGTCGCTCGAGCTCCCGCGCGAGCGGTTCCCGCTCGGCGAACAGCACGTCGGCGGGCTCGTGCTGCAGGGCTACGGCATGGTCGAGGCGTTCGACGGCCCGACCGTCCTGGTCGACCAGACGGGCACGTACGGCAACGTCGAGGTGCCGGCGGCCGGTGCCGACGTCGGGAACATCATCACCGTGCGCGGCTGGGTCCGCGTGAGCCTCGGCGTGGACCGCGTCGAGGTCCGCCTTGCGGACGGCCCGCCCGTCCGCGCCCGACTGCTCGCGCAGGCCCGCCCCGACCTGCTGCCGCACCTGCCCGACGTCGATGCGGGGATCGCCGGCTGGGAGGCGACGGTGCGCGTCCTGGGTGACCAGCGCTGGTACCTCGACCGTGACCTCACCGCCCACGAGCCGGTCGACCTCGAGCTCACCGTCGAGGCCGTCCGCCCCAGCGGGCGCGTCGTGCTCGGGACCGTTCCCGTGGTGCACCGCGCGCAGCCGCGGACGACCCAGGACGAGCGCCGCGCGCGGGTCATCGAGGCGCGCACGGCGATCCTCGCCCGCGACCACGTCCCGGCCGCCGAGGGTGAGCACCTCCTCGTCGTCACCCATCACCTGGGTCTCGGCGGTGGACAGCTGTACCTCCAGACGTTGCTGCGTCACCTGCTCCGCCAGGACGACGTCACGTGCACCGTGCTGTGTCCCGTCGACGGGCCGCTCCGGGACGAGCTGGAGGCGCTCGGCGCACGCGTGCACGTGGTCGGGTGGCCGCCGGACACGGCGGTCGCGTACGAGGAGTGGCTGCACGGCGTGGCCGCCGTGGCGGTCCGGACCGGCGCAACCTCCGTCGTCGCGAACACCGCGGGCTGCTTCTGGGGCCCCGACCTCGCCGACCGGCTGGGGATCCCGTCGATCTGGGCCGTGCACGAGAGCTTCGCGCCCGAGCACTTCCTCGAGGTCGGGTTCCGGTCCCGTCCCGACGCGTGGGTGACCGCCCGTTTCGCGACGGCGTTCGCCAAGGCCTCCCGCGTCGTCTTCGAGGCCGACTCGACGATGGACCTGTTCGTCCACCTCATCCGCGACGGTCGTGGCCTGCGTGTCGACTACGGCATCGAGCTCGACGACATCGACGCCTACCGCGCCGCGAACGACAGGTCGGAGGTCCGGCGGTCGCTCGGGATCTCGCCGGACCAGTCCGTCCTGCTGTGCATGGGGACGTTCGAGCCGCGCAAGGCGCAGGGCCTGCTCACGGCGGCGTTCGCGCGTGCGTCCGAGGACTTCCCGCGCGCGGTGCTCGTGATGGTGGGCGACAACGGCGGCCCGTTCTCGGACGCCGTGCACGAGCTCGTGCGGCGCCTGGGCGTCGAGGACCGGGTGCGCCTGCTGCCCGTGACGCCGGACATCGCGCAGTGGTACCTCGCCGCGGACGCGATGATCCTCGCCTCGGACATCGAGTCGCTGTCCCGCTCGATGCTCGAGTCCATGGCCTACGGCACCCCGGTGATCGTGTCCGCCGTCTTCGGGCACACGGAGGTCGTCGAGGACGGCGTGACAGGGTTCCTGATCGACTCGTCGTCCGTCTCCGGCACCGCGGCGGGGATGCGCCGCTTCCTGAAGCTGTCACGTGAGGAGCGCTCGGTGGTGGCGGACAACGCACGCCGGTGGGTCGAGGAGCGCAGCTCCGAGCGGTACGCGGGCGAGTACCGGCACCTGATCGAGCAGGTGCGCGCCGAGACCGCCGCCGCCGAGGTGGTCGCCCGATGACCGGCCCCGCGGCCCGCGAGTTCGACGCCGCGAAGTGGTCCGAGGGTGGCCCGCGCGTGCTGCTCACCGACTGCTGGCTGCAGAACTCGGGCGACGCGCTCATCGCCATCGCGATGGACCGCATCGTGCGCCAGGCGGTGCCGGGTGCGCAGGTGGTCCACGCGGCCTACGGCGTCGGGCAGGTGGGAGCCCGGTACCCCGGGCTCACCGTCGTGCCGCCCGTCGACGAGCTCGTCGGCACCCGGTGGGCTCCCGGCACGGACGAGGGCACCGACTTCGTCCGCGATGCCGACGTCGTCGTGAGCCAGGGTGGCGGCTTCCTGCGCGCGGGCTACCGGCCGTGGTCCCGCATCGACGCGCTCGAGCGCGTCGCCCAGCTCGGCCCGCGAGTCGCGCTGATGGGCCAGACGCTCGGGGTGTTCGACGTGGCGTTCGCGCGCCGCAGCCTGCGGAACGTGCTCACGTCGGCCGTGTCGGTCGTCGTGCGCGACGCGCCGTCGCGCGACAGCGCGATCGAGCTCGGCGCCGACCCGGCGGCCGTGCTGCTCGGCAGCGACTTCGCGCTCACGCTCGCGTCGGACCCGACGATCGCCGACGACCTGACCGCCCAGGACGTCCCGGCGGACCGGCTGCCGCCGGCCACGGACGCCGTCGGTCTGGTGCTCGCCGACCACGAGGTGCCCGGCGAGAACCCCGACCGGCGCTCGGTCGCCGACCTGCTGCTCCGCAGCGTGCTCGCCGCGTCCGACCGGGACGTCGTCGTCTGGTCGAGCTCGCAGGGCGTGCCCGGCGACGCGGACGACGACGTGGTCGCGCAACGTGCCGTGGAGCGCCTGCCCGCCCGCGACCGCCGCCGGGTGCGGGTGGTCGAGGGGCACCTCGACGGCTACGACCTGCTGCGCTGGTCGACCGCGTTCTCGTCGCTCGTCTCCATGCGGTTCCACCCGGCGGTCCTGGCCGCCGCCGCGGGCATCCCGGCGGTGCTCGTGATGTCCGACGGGAAGACGTCGTTCTTCGACGGCTCCGCGATGGCGCGCCGCGTCGTGCGACGGCAGGACGCGGCGACGCTCGACGCGGCGGTGCGCCTGGCGGTGCCCGCACCGGAGCGCTCGACCGGCGAGGCCCTGCTCGGGCCGGTGCTCGCGCGCGCCGACGTCAACCGCGCCTCGCTGACGGAGCTGGTGGCCTCGGTCGGCTGACCGGCTCGTCAGCCTCGCGCCTCCGGGTGCGCCTCCTGCCAGGCGCGCACCCGGGCGAGCTGCTCCTGGTCGCCGAGGGCGCGCGCGACGATCCCGAGGTCCGCCCACGCGACGGGGTCGTCAGGTGCCACCTGGGTGGCACGGACGAGGTGGTCGCGCCCGGTCGCCAGGTCACCGTCCTGCGCGGCCAGCGTCCCGGCCGCCAGCAGGAGGTCGACGTTGAGCGGGTCGTCGGCGAGGGTCTTCTCCACGAGCGCGCGCCCTTCCGCACGACGCCCGAGCACGCCGAGCGAGACGGCCCGGGTGCGAGTCGTCTCGACCGACCCCGGGACGAGCGCGAGGGCGTCGTCGGACCACGCGAGCGCCTCACGAGCGGACGGCTCGTCGCCCGCGTCCGCCCCGGCGGCGAACGCCGCCGTCGCGAGCACGGGCACGTCCGGGTCCCAGGGGCGCAGGGTCCGGGCGAGCGTGAACCGGTCGGTGGCCTCCTCGACGTGCCCCTGCGCGGCCAGCGTCACCCCGCGGGCGACCGCGGTCTCGCCGGCGCACGCGACCACGAGCACGAGCGCCCACAGCGCACCGGCCGCCGCGACGCCGGGGGCGACCCACGCACGCTCCCGCACCGCCGGCGGCCGGGACGCGAGCGCGCCCGCGAGCAGGCACAGCAGCGGTGTCGTGGAGGCATGGGTGAACCCCGCCGAGAGCGTCACCGCGCCCGCGGCAGCGGCCGCCGCCGCGCCCACGAGCAGCGGACCGCGCGGCGCCGCGAGCTCTGCCCGGGCGGACCACGCCGCACGCACGAGCAGCACCGCGAGCGCCAGGGTCAGGACGACGAGGGCGACGCCGCCCGCGACGCCCGCCTGCAGCAGCACGCTGTGCGGCGAGTCCGGCGGGTTGACCGTGCCGAGCTCCCGTCGCCACCGGTCCGACGCGGCCGGCCCGAACGCGTCGAAGAACCCGCTCGGGCCCACACCGGTGACCAGGTGCGAGCCGAGCATCCGTACCGTGTCCGCCCACAGCACCGCGCGCCCCTCGACGGTCCCCGAGGCGAGGGCGTCACCACCCAGCACGCGTGCGCGCGTGGCCGGGAGCAGCAGCGACGCCGCGCCGACGACGAGCGCGGTTCCGCCGACGAGCCCCAGGGCAAGGCGCCGGCCCGGGGCTCGCAGCAGGCTCAGCGCGACGACGGCGCATGCGACGAGGGCACCGAGCAGCGCGGCCCGCGAGCCGCTCGTCACCACGAGGGCGCCCGACGCGACGAGCCCCGCGACGGGCAGCGCCGCGTCCCGACCGAGCGGCCGCCGTACGACGACCGCCAGCAGGACCGCCAGCAGCATCGCGCCGATCGCTCCCTGCTGGCTCGCGTTGCCGAGCAGCGAGCCCGGCCGGTCGACGTCACCGCCCAGTGGCCGGAGCCCTGTCGCCTCGACGACCGCGACGACGGCCGCGGTCAGCCCGGTTGCCGCCGCCGAGACCACCAGCGCCCGTGTGCGGACCGGCGTGGTGCCTGGGCCGAGCAGGCGCGCACCCGCCCAGAGCGCACCCGCGTACAGCGGCAGTGCGACGAGGCCTTCGTAGCGGGGCCACCGCCCGACGAGCTGAGCGGCGGGCGCGTCGCCCGCCACGGCGGCGATCGCGAGCCACACCGCCCCGACACCGACCACAGCGGCGACCCCGCGCTGCAGCCGGCCCGCCGGGCGGGCCAGCGCCGCGAGCGCCACCGCCGCGGCGACCAGCGCGAGCTTGGGCAGCACGAACCGGGACAGGCCCGTCGGGAGCATGACGAGCGGCGCGAGCGTCAGCAGCGCGACGGCCCCGCGGCCTGTGAGGTCGCGCCCGGCCGGGTCGGCGGCGGGACGTTCGCGAGGTGCCTGGCTCGGCCGGTGGTCAGGCCCGCGCGCGGGCGTCGGTCGGCGCGACACCGGTCGAGTGAACCACACGGTTCGAGCGGACGTGGCGGGCTGCCGGACGCAGCGGTCCGACCGTCGTCGCAGACCCACCACCGAGGCCGCGACGGAGAACGCCGACGGTTCCGTCACGGGCGCCTGACCTGCGGAAGCATTTCGATAGCCCGAATCACCCCTCTTCACCCGAAAGGCCGAGCCGGGCCGCCGGACGATGCCCCATAATCCGGGTGGCTTCCGTATCGACGGGGCCGCATCGCCCCCCTCGAAGGAGCTCCCGTGCGCCGTTACCGGCCCTCCGTCCTGCTGTCAGCGGCCGCCCTGACCGTCGGACTCGTTCTCGGTGGCGTCGCCCCGGCGACAGCGGCCGACGACCCCGCAGCGAGCCCGACGACGAGCGTCGAGCCGACCGCCGAGCCGACCGCCGAGCCGACGACCGAGGCGACGGACGAGCCCGTCGCGGAGCCGACGGCGGACCCCACCGTCGCGCCGACCGAGGCCCCGACGCCCGCACCGACGACGCCGTCGCCGCTGCTGGCACCCCGCTCCGCTGCGACAACGCAGTCGTTGGCCGCCCCGCAGGCGGCGGCGCTCCTCTCGGGCCGCGTGACGAGCGAGGCCGGCGACGCGATCGCCGGCGCGACCGTGTGGGCACAGCCCGCGCTGGGCGGCTCCACCCTGACGGCGACCACCGACGCCGACGGCAACTACTCCTTCACGACCATCGCGGCGGGGAGCTACCGCCTGCAGGCCCGGCCCGCGTTCGGCGGCTGGGTCGCGCTGTACTACCCGGGCGTCGTGGACTGGTCGGCGGCCGAGCTGGTGGCGGTCGGCACGACCCCCGGAGAGGCGAAGGACTTCGTCCTCCCGCACGGCGGCTCGGTCACGGGCACGGTGACGGTCCCGGCGGGCTACGCGGTCACGACGGCGTCGGTCACGGCCGAGGCGTCCGAAGGCGGGCCCTCGTACTCCATGGGCGTGAGGTCGGACGGCACCTACAGCGTCGACAGCCTCCCCGCCGGGAACTACAAGGTGCGGGTGTGGGCGCCGTCGCCCCTGTACGGCGGCTACTACCCCGGCATGACGACCAGAAGCGCGGCCCAGGCGGTGACGGTGACCGCGGGGACTCCCCACGCGGGAATCGACTTCGCCCTCGCCGTCGGGTCGACGATCACGGGCGTCCTGACCCGCTGGTCGGGCGGCGCGTTGGCGAACGCCAACGTCTACGCCTCGACGCCTGACTATTCGAGCTTCGCGAACGCGCTGACCGACGCCTCCGGTGCCTACACCCTCACCGGCGTGGCGCCGGGGAAGTACCGCATCCTCTTCACGGCCCCGGACGGCGCGATGTCGGTCAACGCGTACTACGGCGGCGCGACCGCGGTGGAGGACGCCACGCTCGTCGACGTCGGCCCCGGCGCCAGCGTCACGGCGAGCCAGACCCTCACGCGCAGCGCCCTGGTCAACGGCCGTGTGACCGGCCCGGACGGGCAGGGCCTCGCTGGCGTCACCGTCTTCGTCGAGTCCGACGACTACTACGGCGACACGGAGACCTCGGACGGTGGCTTCTGGGAGGTCCACAGCAACCTGGGCCCAGGCACGTACACGGTCCGCTTCGGGCCGTGGTCGGACGAGTCGCTGGCGTTCGAGTACTACGACGACGCGATGTCGGAGGCGGCGGCGACGACCATCACGCTGGGCGTCGGGACGCTCCGGCTGAACGTGGACGCGCAGCTCGACCGGGCCGCCGCCCTGCAGGTCAGCCTCACCGACGAGCACGGCGCACCCGCGCGCGAGTGGGTCAGCATCGACGACGGCAGCCCGAACGGGTCGTACGGCGCTCGCACCGACGCCGCAGGCATCGCGGACCTGACGCAGCTCCACGCCGGTTCGGGCCGGATCGCGTTCGGCCGCGGGAGCGGTGACACGCCGTACGTGCCGCAGTACTACAAGGCGGGTGGGCCGACGACGACGGACCGTGCGGACGCGTCGGTGGTGACGTGGACGGGCGGTGCCACGACGAACGTGTCGGCGGTGCTGCGCACCGGTGCGCACATCTCCGGCGTCGTGCGCAACGCGGACGGGTCGCCGGTCGCGAACCGGATGGTCGTGGCGTTCGCCGACGACGGCGTGCACGCGACGCGGTCGACGACGACGGGTGCGGACGGGTCGTACTCGATCCAGGGTCTGCTGCCCGGGTCGTACTTCGTCGCACTGTCGAGCGGAGGGGGCCTGGAGCCTGACGTGTTCTACGGCACGGGCCTGCGACCTGCGAACCCGAACGTGGCGGTGACGGGGACGGCGACGACGGCCGGGATCGACATCGTGCTGGGCGGCAAGTTCGCGGACGTGCAGCCGTCGACGCCGTTCGCCACGGACATCGCGTGGCTGTCGGACCAGGGCATCACGCAGGGGTCGCGCCTCGAGGACGGGACGCTGGTGTTCGACAGCTCCGGTCCGGTGCGTCGCGAGGCGATGGCGGCGTTCCTGTACCGCGCGAAGGGGTCGCCGGCGTTCACGGCTCCGGCGGTCTCCCCGTTCGTGGACGTGGCGCCGGGGGCGCCGTTCTACAAGGAGATCTGCTGGTTGGCCTCGACGGGCATCTCGACGGGGACGGACGTCGGTAACGGGCAGAAGGAGTTCCGTCCGGCGGAGTCGGTGTCGCGTGAGGCGATGGCGGCGTTCTTGTACCGGTTCAAGGGGTCGCCGGCGTTCACTATCCCGAGCCCGGCGCCGTTCGTGGACGTCGCCAGCGGTGACCGGTTCGCCAAGGAGATCGCCTGGCTCGCGTCGGTCGGCATCTCCAACGGCACGGACATCGGCGGTGGCAAGCGCGAGTACCGGGCCCTGGAGCCCGTGCGCCGCGACGCCATGGCCGCCTTCCTGCACCGCGCCGTCACGGTCCCGGGCTGACAGATCACCCGGCCGACCACCCGAATTGCGCCGATCCCGCCACCGACGGGTCGCATACTTGCCACGTCCCGTCGCGAGCCACACACCCTCGGCGCGCCGTGACGCCAACGGACCGAGGAGCTCGCATGCATTCCCCCGCCCTGCCGTGGCGCCTCGGCGCACTGGGCTCACTGGTCGCCGTCGCCCTGTCGCTCGGCGTCGTGCCGGCCCAGGCGGAGGAGGCTCCTTCCGCTCCTCTCACCACCGAGAGCCAGACGGTGCACACGCCTCCCGCGGCGGACGGCGGGGCACCCGTCGAGCCGAAGCCGTTCACGACGACCCCCGGCGGCGCGACGCCGCGCGGCGGGCCGTCGGTGCCGTCCGTCGCAGCCCCCGACCAGCAGGGCCCGACCGTCGGGCGGATGGCGGCCGTGCCGCTCGGCTCGCTGACCGGCCGCGTCGTGGTTCCCCCGGGGGTCGACCCGACAGAGCTGAACGTCGGCGCCGACTCCCTGGACGTCGCCTCGGTGACACCGGCGGCGGACGGGGCGTTCGCCCTCGACGGGCTCGAGGAGGGCGACCACACCCTGTGGGTCGACCCGGGCGCGACGGGCCTGGCGTGGGCGTCGTACCCCGACCCGAGGACGTGGACCTCGGTCCACGTCACTGGTGGTGCGGTCACGTCCGACGTCGAGATCACCCTGGTCCCGAGCGGCGCGTTCGCCGGCACCGTCTCGAGCCCCTCCGGACCGGTCGCCGGTGCGTGGGTCACCGCGGTCTGCGCGTGGTCCGGCAACTACTCGGCGGAGACGGACGCCCAGGGCCGGTACCGGATCGCCGGCGTACCTCGCGAGGCCTGCCGGCTGTACTTCTCGGCGCCGCCGCAGTACCACCTGGTCAGCGGCTACCACGGTGGCGGGCTCAGCTACCTCGACGGCACGGGCCTCGTCGCCCAGCCGGGTGCGACCGTGGTGGTCGACGAGGTCCTCGCCCCCTCCGCGGTCATCACCGGGCGCGTCGTCGGCCCGGACGGTGCGCCGCGCGCCGACGTGTGGGTGGTGGCACTCGGCACGCAGGCATGGTCGGGTGCCTCCACCGACGCCGACGGCCGCTACGCGATCGACTACGACCTCGCCGCAGGCGACTACAAGGTCCACTTCCTGTCCACCACCGACGAGCCGCTGGGTCACGAGTACTTCGTCGACGGCAACGCGATGGACGAGGCGATGACCGTCTCCGTCGGTGCCGGCCAGACCCGTCCCGGCGTCGATGCGCAGCTCGAGCCAGGCACCCGGGTCCGCCTCACGGTCACCGGCGCCGACGGGTCGCCCGCGCCCTACGTCACGGTCGAGCCCGTCGGGGTGGCCGCGACGCCGGCCGCCACCAACAACTTCGACACGTTCTGGGGCGACGCGGACGGCTCGGTGGACGTCCTCCCGCTGCGTGCGGGCTCCACGCGGTTCGCGTTCGGCCGCGCGAGCGGGGACACCCCGTACGTGGGCCAGTACTACGCGACGCCCACCACGACGTCGTCGACCGTGGCCGGGGCCGCCGTGGTCGGGCTCCCGGCGTACGGCGACGTGGCGATGACCGCACGTCTGCGCACCGGTGCGTCGATCACGGGCACGGTCGCCGCGCCGGCCGGTGGGTCCGCGGCGATGAAGCGGGTCGTGGCGTTCCGCGACGACGCGACACTCCCTAGCCGGTCGGCCCTCACGGACCAGGACGGCCACTACACGATCCAGGGCCTGCTCCCCGGCACCTACTACGTGGCGGTGGCGTGGTCCGGGGTCGACGCGAGGGGTCTGTTCTACCGGACGGGCACCAAGCCCGCGCAGCCGAACGTCACCGTGACCGGCACGACGACGACGTCCGGGATCGACATCACGGGCGGCGGCAGGTTCGTCGACGTCCAGCCTGCGACGCCCTTCTCGGCGGACATCAGCTGGCTCTCGACGCAGGGGATCACGCAGGGCTCGCAGCTCGCGGACGGAACGTTGGTGTTCGACAGCGCGGGGCCGGTCCGTCGAGAGGCGATGGCCGCGTTCCTGTACCGCGCCGCGGGCCGCCCGCCCTTCACCGAGCCGGTCGTCTCCCCGTTCGTGGACGTGGCACCGGGGGCGCCGTTCTACAAGGAGATCTGCTGGTTGGCGTCGACGGGCATCTCCACAGGCACCGACGTGGGCGGTGGCCGCAGGGAGTTCCGTCCGGCCGAGTCGGTGTCCCGTGAGGCGATGGCCGCGTTCCTGTACCGGTTCAAGGGGTCGCCGGCGTTCACGATCCCGAGCCCCGCTCCGTTCGTCGACGTGGCCACCGGCGACCGGTTCCCCAAGGAGATCGCCTGGTTGGCGTCCGTGGGCATCTCGACAGGCACCGACATCGGCGGCGGCGCGAAGGAGTACCGCCCGGCGGAGCCGGTGCGACGTGATGCGATGGCGGCGTTCCTGCACCGCGCGTCGAGTGTCCCCGGCATGGTGGGCTGACCGCCGCCACCGCGGGTCCTCCTTCTCGCTGTCCTTGCCGTGCGACGTAGGTTGGGACCGTGCCGCTGCCCCCGCTCGTCGAACCCGGTCCGCCGCTGACCCTCGACCAGCTCGCCCGCGCGAGCCGGCACCTGCTGCTCCCCGGGCTCGGCTCCGACGGCCAGCGTCGCCTGCGGGCCGCGCGCGTGTGCGTCGTCGGGGCCGGCGGTCTCGGGGCGCCCGTGCTGCAGTACCTCGCCGCGGCGGGCGTGGGGACCCTCGGGATCGTGGACGACGACGTCGTCGACGTCTCCAACCTGCAGCGCCAGGTCATCCACGGCACCGACGACGTCGGCCGGCCCAAGGTCGAGTCCGCGCGCGACGCGATCGCCGCGCTGGACCCGTCGATCGTGGTCGAGGTGCACCCGACGCGCCTGGCCGACGAGAACGTCGACGACGTCCTCGGCGGGTACGACCTCGTCGTCGACGGCACCGACAACTTCCCGACCCGCTACCTCGTCAACGACGCGTGCGTCCGCCTCGGCCTGCCCGAGGTGTGGGGCTCGGTGCTCCGGTTCGACGCCCAGACCACCGTCTTCTGGGGTCGCCCGCCCGCCGGCGTGCCGGCCGTGCAGCTGCGCGACCTGTTCCCGACGCCGCCGCCCGCCGACCAGGTGCCGTCGTGCGCGGAGGCCGGGGTGCTCGGGGCGTTGTGCGGGCAGGTCGGGTCCGTCATGGCGGTCGAGGCGGTCAAGCTCGTGACCGGGCTCGGGGAGCCGCTGCTCGGACGCGTGCTCGTGCTCGACGCGTTGCGGGGACGGTGGCAGGAGGTGCCGCTGCGGTCCGCGCCGGCGCGGTCGGCCGCTCCCGGGCCCGGGGCTGGGCAGCACGTCGCGGGCCCGCGCGACGTGTCGCCCTCGGCGCCGTCCGCCCATGCCTCGTCCGGGGTTTGGTCGTCGGGCGCTGGGTCGTCGGCTCCGGCTCCGCACCGCACCGATGTCTCCCGGGGACCCGGCGTCCCGCAGGTGACGGTGGACGAGCTCGCGGCCCTGCTCGCCGACGGCGACGTCTACCTCATCGACGTCCGCGAGCCCGCCGAGGCCGCTGCGGCGTCCATCCCGGGTGCGCGCCTCGTGCCGCTCGGGACCGTGCTCGACGGCTCGGCGCTCCCCGACCTGCCCCGCGATCGCGAGATCCTCGTGCACTGCGCCGTCGGCGCGCGGTCGCTCGTCGCGGCGCAGGTGCTGCGCGACGCCGGGTTCGACGCGACGAACGTCGAGGGCGGGATCGCCGCCTGGCTCGACGCCCGCTGAGGCCGACGAACCTGGGCGGCGGGCCGACGTCGAGGTGACCACAGCCCTGCACGGCAGGGCAGACCTGGTCCATGCCCTGAGGTCCCACACGCCGCGCCGCGCCGGAGTGCCAGGATCGTGCTGCCCGCCGCCGCGCGCGGGCCCCGAGGAGAGGATTTCCGTGCGACCGCTGGACGAGCACCGCGCCGCCGCACTGGCGCTCGCGCACGCGCTGCCCCCCGTCGAGGTCGGCCTCGACGACGCGTGGGGAGCGGTGCTCGCCGAGGATGTCCGCACCGACGGCCCCCTGCCGCGCTGGGACAACTCCGCGATGGACGGCTACGCGGTCCGTGCGGCGGACGTGGCTGGTGCGTCCGCGGACGCTCCCGTGGTCCTGCGGGTGGTGGCCGACCTGCCCGCCGGATCGTCGGCCGCCCCGTCGCTGCCAGTCGGCACCGCGGCCCGGATCATGACGGGCGCTCCCGTCCCGCCGGGCGCCGACGCGATCGTCCCGGTCGAGGTCACCGACGCGGGAACCACGACCGTCGAGGTCCGCGCGGCGTCTCCGCTCGGGGCGCACGTGCGACGCGCGGGAGAGGACGCCGTCGCGGGTGACCTCGTCGTCCCCGCCGGGACCCTGCTCGGTGCGGCCCACGTCTCGGCGCTCGCCTCCGTCTCCGCCGCGACCGTGCGCGTCCACCGGCGCCCGCGCGTGGCGGTGGTGTCGACCGGCGACGAGCTCGTCCCGCCCGGCACGCCGCTCGACCGGGGCCAGATCCCCGACTCCAACTCGTGGTTGCTCGCGGCGGCCGTCCGGGAGGCCGGTGGCGACCCCGTGCGCATCGGTCCCGTTGGCGACGACCCCGCGGACCTGCGGGTGCTGTTCGGCGAGCTCGACGGGACGGTCGACGCGATCGTCACGTCCGGCGGCGTCAGCGTCGGCGCGTACGACGTGGTGAAGGCCGCCCTCCGTGACGACCCGGGCGTCGAGTTCGTGCCCGTCGCGGTCCAGCCCGGGAAGCCTCAGGGGCTCGGCCGCCTGCCGGGCGGGACGCCCGTGTTCGCGCTGCCCGGGAACCCGGTGAGCTCGTTCGCGTCGTTCGAGATGTTCGTGCGGCCCGCCCTCCTCCGGATGCGCGGGCTGACCGACGTGCAGCGGCCGACCGTGGTCGCCCGGGCGGCCGAGGGGTGGCGCACACCGCCCGGACGCGCCCAGCTCATGCCCGTGCGGTGGGTGGCGGGCGCGTCGGAACCGACCGTCGTCCGGGCCACCGCGGGCGGGTCGGGGTCGCACCTCGTCACACGTCTCGCGCTCGCCGAGGGGCTCGCCGTGATCCCCGTCGACGTCGACGAGGTCCTCGTCGGCGACCTGCTGACCGTCCTGAAGGTGACCCCATGACGCAGCCGTTCACCCACCTCGACGCCGCCGGGCACGCCCGCATGGTCGACGTCACCGCCAAGCAGCCGACCGTCCGGTCGGCGCGCGCGTCGGGCCGGGTCGAGTGCGGACCGGACGTCGTCGCCGCGCTGCGCGACGGCACCGTGCCGAAGGGTGACGTCCTCGCGGTCGCGCGCGTCGCCGGCATCGCCGCCGCCAAGCGCACCCCCGAGCTCCTGCCGCTCGCGCACGTCATCGGCGTGCACGGAGTCGTCGTCGACCTCGACATCACCGACGAGGGCGTCGACATCTCCGCGACCGTCCGGACCGCGGACCGGACGGGCGTCGAGATGGAGGCCCTCACGGCTGTCGCCGTCACCGCGCTCGCCGTCGTCGACATGCTCAAGGGCCTCGACAAGTCGGTGCGCATCGCCGGCGTGCAGATCGAGGAGAAGACGGGCGGGAAGTCGGGCGACTGGCGGCGGGCGTGATGCCCTCCGACCGAGGGGCAACCCGCCCCGTGGCGTTCGACGCGATCGTCCTCGCGGGCGGTCGCGGCCGACGGCTGGTCGATGTCGTCGAAGGCACGGTGAAGCCTGAGGTGCTCGTCGGCGGGACCGCCCTGGTCGACCACGCGCTCGCCGCCGTCGCCGGGGCCCGCCGGGTCGTCCTGGTCGCTCCGCCGCAGGTCGCCCGCCCGGGTGTCGTGACCGTCCTCGAGGACCCGCCCGACGGCGGCCCCGTCGCCGGCCTCGCCGCGGGCCTCGCCGCCCTGCAGCCCGAGGCCGACGGTGACGCGCCCTCTCGGCCCGGTCGAGGCTCGACGGCCACATCGGAGGTCCCTCCGGGGTCGACGAGAGGCCCGCGACTCGTCGTCGTCCTCGCGTGCGACGTCCCGCACGCCGCCCGCGCTCTGCCCGCTCTCCTCGCCGCCGCGAGCGACCCGGCCGTGGACGGTGCCCGCCTGGTCAGCACCGGGGGCCGGCCGCAGCACCTCGTCGCCGCCTACGACCGATTGGCCCTGGACGCGGCCGTCGCCGCGCTCCCGTCCGTCCGTGACGCGGCGGTCCGTCGACTCGTCGAACCCTTGCACCTGGTCGACGTCCCCGACACCGTGGACGCCGCCGCGGACGCCGACACCTGGGACGACGTCGCCCGCCTCGACGACTCCCTCACCCGTGACACCATCGATCAGCGAACCCACGAGACGGACGGAGCACCCCATGAGTGAGGACCCCCGCCGCGCCCCCGGCGCCGACCTGCCCGCATGGGTGGCGCACGTCGCCGCGGAGCTCGGCGTCGACCCCGCGCTGGTCGACGTCGACCGGATCCTGGGCGTCTCGGGCGACGTCGCGCACTCCGTGGCCCGCCCGGCCGTCCCGGTGACGATGCTGATTGCGGGCATGGCGCTCGCGGCGGGCCGCACGGACGTGCTGGACGTCGTCGAGCGCGAGGCGCAGGCGTGGGTGGCCGAATGACGGTCACCGTCCGGTACTTCGCCGCCGCGGCCGAGGCAGCCGGCGTGGACACCGAGCAGGTCGACGCGGGGACCGCCGCCGAGGTCCGTGCACGCCTCGTCGCCCGCCACGGCGCCGGCCTCGACCACGTCCTCGACCGCTGCGCGCTGCTCGCCGACGGCACCCGCGTGGAGGCCGCCGACCTCGTCCCGGCCGGCGCGACCCTGGACGTC
The DNA here is from genome assembly GCF_017744555.1 of Cellulomonas sp. Lineage (GTDB taxonomy): Bacteria > Actinomycetota > Actinomycetes > Actinomycetales > Cellulomonadaceae > Cellulomonas. The sequence continues at coordinate 26,560 of NZ_JAGIBD010000022.1, forward strand.
CTGCCCCCGTTCGCCGGCGGCTGACGGCCGCCTTCGGCGACGTCCTCGCCGGGTCCTCGCCGAGGCCTCGCCGGGCGAGTTCGACGAGATCAACACCGCGGTCGCGACGGGCGGCGATCGCACCAGCAGTGTTCGTCTCGCGCGATCTTCGCGGCGGTCGCTCCCGGGTGCCCGGCTTGACGGTTGTCCACAGATGCGCGGAACGACGCCCGAAGGTATGTCCAGGTTCGCTACCTTCGCCGACATGCGCATCAGGGGGACCGCCCGACGAGCCATCGTCGTGTCCGCAGCCACGGCGCTCGGAGCAGGGCTGATCGCAGGCTGCACGTCCGACCCGCCGACGACGTCCGAGCCGACCTTCTCGGGAACCCGGGCGACTTCCACGCCCTCACCGTCTGTGTCACCGACCGCCAACGTCCGGGTGAAGCCCGAACGACCGGACGCCTGGGACAACGTGAGCGTCGACGGCGCGATCGCCGTCGCGACGTACTTCATGGAGCTGTACGGCTACACGTACGCGACTGGCGACCTCGAGTCCTGGAATGGTCTGAGCCACCCTGACTGCGAGTTCTGCGCATCGACGCGCGACGGCGTCAATGACCTCTTGAGCGCGGGCCAGCTCCGAGACGGAGGCGCGGTCACAATCGCCGATCCATCGGCGCGTGAGATCTCACCTGGCGAGCTCTTCTCAGTCGATGTCGCGATGACGGAGGCTCCGGCAAGGGTCGTGAGCGTCTCGGGCAAGGCTCTGACCGACTGGGCGCCGGGCAGTCGCTACCAGACGAACGTCCTCGTGCTCCGGGACGCAAACCGATGGTGGATCCGCGGGGTGGACGCGTCGCCCGTCGCCGGCTCGTGACGCAGCTCCTCACGTCCGCCGCGGTCCTCGTGCTGACGCTCGCATTCGCGGTCGTCCCCGCAGGAAGTCGGGTCTCGATGGAGACGACATCACCGCCGAAGGTTCCGACCGTCGCGAGTGAGGCCAGAGACGACAACGTCGATCTCGTCGGCCGCTACGCGGAGCACGCGAAGAACAAGGCCGCGCACCCCGATCGGCCCGATGAGCCGAAGCTCATCGAGTACGAGCACGCCGAGCTGTGCAACGTCTCGTCCGCGACGTTGTCGTCGAGCATCGACGGCGAGTGTGACGCCCCGAACGGCACGGTCCCTCCGGTCGTCTGCCCCGACGGTGCGACGCCGGAGCTGCCGCTCTGGGTCCGCTACCGCCCGAACGCGCAGGCACCCTGGGGTCGTTGGCAGTTCCTGACGGGCGGCCGCTGCCCGGACAGCCCGGTGCCGGTGATGACGGGTGAGGACTTCCGACGTCTGCCCATCGCGCCGTCGTCGGTCCACATGCAGCCGGACCGTGGGTGGGTGCTGGTGAACATCGAGACGATCGTCTACACGGAGGCCGCCGAGCAGACGTTCCAGACCGAGCTGTTCGGCGTCCCGGTCGAGGTCGTGGCGACTCCGAGCCGGTTCGCCTGGGACTTCCACGACGGGAGCCGTGCGCTGACCACGACGGACCCGGGCCGGCCGTGGCCGGCGAAGGACGTCTTTCACGTGTACCAGCAGCCGATGACGACGCACCTGACATTGACGACCACCTGGTCGGGCCGCTTCCGGGTGGCGGGCGAGCAGGAGTGGCGCGACGTCGAGGGCACCGCGCAGACGTCGGCGGACTCGGCGCCCTTCGACGTCGTCGAGCGGCGCTCCCATCTCGTGCCGACAGACTGCCTGACCGACCCCACCCAGAAGGACTGCTGAACCGCGGTCCGTCGCCTGGTTCGACACTCCGGCTCGGTCGCCGCAGGGCAGCCTCGCGGATACTGAAGTCAGCCCGCCCTCAACCTCAGTTTATTGCCCACTCTGCTGTTAAACTGAGGTGGATCTCCATCGGACCTCAGTTTGTCGACAGGGAGGTGTGACGACCACGAGTCCGTTCGTCACACTCACGTGGACGCCCGTGGCGACCGACGGCCTGCCCCGCCGCTACACCCGCGCGGGAGAGTTCCAGGCGTACGTCCCCGAGCCGCTGACCGGCCGCGCCATCACCTTGCGCCCGGCGACGCGAGCGCTCGCCGAGGAGGCGGACGAGGCGGCACGCGCGGCCGTCGTGTCCGTGCGTCATGCGGGGCTCGGGCAGGTCGGCGACCTCCTCGTCCGGTCGGAAGCGTCGGCGTCGTCGCTCATCGAGGGCTACGAACCGACCGCGCGGTCGGTGGCGGTCGCCGACTTCGTCCGGCGTGGCCGTGACGCGGCGGTGACGGTCGCGCGGAACCTGCGAGCGGTGCGTGAGGCGCTCGCGAGGACGTCCGACCCGACGGTCTCCCTGGTGACCGAGACGTGCGACCTGCACGCCGTGATCGCCCCCGGCTCCGCCGGACTGCGCACGGAACCGGTGTGGATCGGCGGACGAACGCCGCTGGAGGCGCACTACAACGCACCGCCTCACGGCGAGGTCCGCGGACTTCTCGACGACCTCGACAGGTACCTCACGTCGCACCCGCACACGCCGGTCGTCGCCGCGGCGCTCGCCCACGCACAGTTCGAGACGATCCACCCGTTCACTGACGGCAACGGACGCGCCGGCCGGGTGCTGCTCGGCATGGTCCTGTGCCGCGACGGGCTCACTCCCGGCGTCACGCTGCCGGTCAGCGTCGAGCTGTTCCGTGACCGGGACCGGTACTACGCCGCGCTGGACGCCTATCGCCGTGGCGACGACGACGCGATCGTCGGGGTGGTCGCCGACGCCGTGTGGGTCGCCGCCGAGCAGGCGTTGCGACTCTCCGACGACGTCAGCGCCTGGCAGCGCCAGCAGACGGGCGTCCTCGATGCCCACCTGGCAGCGCGCTCGGCCAGCGGCCGCGTCCGCCACGGCACGGCTCACCGGATCATCGAGGCGCTTCCCGGTTCCCCGGTGCTGGACGCGGCATCCGTCGTCGCTGCGCACGGCGTCAGCGACAACGCGGCCCGCGCGGCGCTGGAGACCCTCGCCGACGCGGGTGTGCTCCGCCGTGACCGGAAGGCGGACCGGACCCGGACGGTCTACGTGGCGACCGACCTTCTCGATCTGGTCGCCGGCGCACTCCCACGCGTGCGGGACGAGGTCGACGACGCCTGACGCCTCGGCGCCGACGACCGCACCCGGGCGGACCGAGGAGTGCCGGACTGACGGCGACCCGGTTCAGCCGCCGATCGCGCTCATCGGCCGGCTGGGCTGCAGGAACGAAGGGTCGTCGATGTCGTGCCCGGCCTTCTTCCCGGCGAGGCACCGCCGGTAGGCGTCGGCGATCGCCGCGTCCACCTCGGACGCGGGCCCGTCAGCTCGCACGAGCGACCGCACGTCCGTCTCCCCCTGCGAGAACAGGCACGCGCGGAGCTGCCCGTCGGCGGTGAGCCGCAGCCGGTCGCACGACCCGCAGAACGGTGCGCTCACCGACGCGATCACCCCGACGGTCGCGGGCCCGCCGTCGACGGTCCACAGCTCGGCGGGTGCGGCACCGCGGCCGGGGACCTCGGTGAGCGTGAACTCGGCGTTGAGCCGCGACAGGATCTCGGCCTGCGTGACCATCTCGGTGCGGTCCCAGGTGTGACCGCCGTCGAGGGGCATCTGCTCGATGAACCGCATCTGGTACCCGCGGTCGACGGCGAACCGGGTGAGCGCGACGACCTCGTCGTCGTTGACGCCGCGCATGGCGACGGCGTTGAGCTTCACGGGCCGCAGCCCCGCGGCGTCGGCGGCCGCGATCCCGGCGAGCGTCTCGACGAGCCGGTCCCGTCGCGTCAGGGAGATGAACCGGGCCCGGTCGAGCGTGTCGAGGCTGATGTTCACGCGGGACAGCCCGGCGTCGCGCAGCGGCGAGGCGAGGGCCGGCAGGCGCAGGGCATTGGTCGTGAGCGACACCTCGGGGCTGCCGTGCGGACCCGTGAGCGCGGTCAGTCGTCGGACCACGTCGACCACGTCGACCCGGAGCAGCGGCTCGCCGCCCGTGAGGCGGATCTCGGTGATCCCGTTCTCCACGCCGACGCGGGCGACCTGCACGATCTCGTCGGTGGTGAGCATCGTCGAGCGGGCGAGCCACGGGACGCCGTCGGCGGGCATGCAGTACGTGCAGCGCAGCGAGCAGCGGTCCGTCAGCGAGATCCGCAGGTCGCGGTGCACCCGCCCGAACCGGTCGGTCAGGGTCATGCCATCCCCACCCATACGTGGCTCCCGTCCGCGAGGACCTCACGCTTCCACACCGGGAGCTCCGCCTTGACCCTCTCCACGAGTGTCCGGCAGACGTCGAAGGCGTGCGCGCGGTGCGCGGTCGACACGGCCGCCACGATCGCGGCCTCCCCGACGGCGAGGTGGCCGACCCGGTGGCTGACCGCGAGGCCGAGCACGTCGGGGTCGTCGGCGACCTCGGAGGCGATCCGCGTCAGCACGGCCGGGGCGTCCGGGTGGGCGCTGTAGTCGAGCGCCACCACCGTGCCGCTCACCGACGGGTCGTGGTCGCGCACGAGCCCGACGAACGTCGCGACCGCCCCGGCCCGCGGCCCGCTCACGTGTTCCACGTGAAACAGCAGGTCAAGCGGCATCTCGTCGATCCGGGCCAGAACGGTCATCAGTGGTCCCCTCCGCCGAGCTGGTCGAGCAGGTGGCCCACCAGCGGCAGCAGCACGTCCAGCCCCTCGACCACGCCACCCGGCGATCCGGGCAGGTTGACGACCACCGCACCAGATGCCGTGACGCCCGCGAGCCCACGAGACAGCACAGCCGTCGGCACGGACCGCGCACCCTCGCGGCGCAGCAGCTCCGCGATCCCCGGCAGCTCGCGGTCGAGCACCGGTCGCGTGCCCTCGGGTGTCCGGTCCCGCGGCCCGACACCGGTCCCGCCGGACGTGACGACGAGCCGCACGCCGTCGTCGAGCGCGGCGGTCAGAGCCGACGTCACGGACGACGCACCGTCCGGCACCACGACGGGCTCCGACACCGTGAACCCGGCGGCTCGCAGGCGATCGCACGCCGCCGGCCCCGAGCGGTCCTCGCGCACGCCCGCAGCCGACCTGTCGGACACGACGACCACGGTCGCGCGGGGTGCGGTGGACACCGCGCCAGGGTAACCACCGCCGCTCGCACGTTCTCACGGCGACCACCGTGGAAATCCCCGTCGACCCGCGACGACACCCGGATCCACGACCGGACGGCACCCGTGGCCCCGAACGGCCCAAGCGGATCGACGTGATCGCGCCGGCCGAGGCGGACGCGCGTCCGACCCGGGTACGCTGGCCCCACAACTCAACACGCTGCTCGAACCGCGACGGGAGAGCTCCCGCACCAGCACGACAGCGGGACGCCGAAGGAGCAACCCTCCCCGGGAATCTCTCAGGCCCCTGTACCGCCGTGGCGAGGCAACTCTGGAAAGTGGTCACCACCACGAAGCGACGGTGACCCACCGACGGTGCAAGTCGGCGCGCCCCGGGGCTCGAATCAAGGGCCATGGCGGACCGGCAAAACTCTCAGGTACGTGCGTACGCGCGGATGACAGAGCGGGGAGCCCCCACCCGTCCGTCCCGGCGTCCGCGCCGGGCGAGCCCCCGGAGCAGCTGTGACCGATCTCCACGACGTCCCGACGACGATCCCGGTGATCCCGCCGATCGGGCTGAACGGCACCGTCGACGCCCTCCCGTTCACGGCGGTCGAGCACACTCCCGCGGCACAGGACTTCGCCGACCGGCACATCGGTCCGCGCGGCGAGGAGACGGCTCGCATGCTGACGGCTGTCGGGTACGACAGCCTCGACGCGCTGGTCGACGCGGCGGTCCCGGCGTCGATCCGCTCCGAGCGCCCCCTGGACCTGCCGGCGGCGCGCTCCGAGGAGGAGGTCCTCGCCGACCTGCGGGTGATCGCGGGCCGCAACCGCGTGATGACGCAGATGATCGGCCAGGGCTACTCGGACACGATCACGCCCGCGGTGATCCGCCGGAACGTGCTGGAGTCGCCCGCCTGGTACACCGCGTACACGCCGTACCAGCCGGAGATCTCGCAGGGCCGGCTCGAGGCGCTGCTCAACTTCCAGACGATGGTCACGGACCTCACCGGTCTGGACATCGCGAACGCGAGCCTGCTCGACGAGGCCACCGCGGTCGCGGAGGCGGTCGCGCTCATGTGGCGTGCGCAGAAGAACAAGGACGGCACGGTCGTCCTGGACTCGGAGCTGTTCGGGCAGTCGATCGCGGTGACGGTCGGCCGGGCGGAGGCCATCGGCCTCCCGGTCGTCGTGGCCGACCTGTCCGACGGGCTGCCGGAGGTCGAGGGAACGCTTCTCGGTGTCGTCGTCCAGCAGGTCGGCGCGTCGGGCGTGGTCCGGGACCTGCGGCCCGTCATCGACGCGGCGAAGGAGCGCGGCGCGCTCGTGACGGTCGCGGCGGACCTGCTCGCCCTCACGCTGCTCACCAGCCCCGGCGAGCTGGGCGCCGACGTGTCGGTCGGGGCGGCGCAGCGGTTCGGCGTCCCGCTGTTCGCGGGCGGCCCGCACGCGGCGTTCATGGCGGTGCGCAACGGCCTCGAGCGGATGCTGCCCGGTCGCCTCGTCGGCGTCTCGGTCGACGCGGACGGCGCTCGCGCGTACCGGCTCGCGCTCCAGACGCGTGAGCAGCACATCCGTCGCGAGAAGGCGACGAGCAACATCTGCACCGCGCAGGCCCTGCTCGCGATCGTCGCGTCGATGTACGCGGTCTACCACGGGCCCGACGGGCTGCGGGCGATCGCCGAGCGCGTGCACAACCGGGCCGAGGCCATCGCGACCGTCCTGCGTGCCACCGGCGTGACCGTCACGCACGACCGCTTCTTCGACACGGTGCAGGCACACGTCCCCGGCAAGGCGCGTGCGGTCGTCGAGTCCGCCGCCCGCGGCGACATCAACCTGTGGGCCCCGGACGACGACCACGTGCAGATCGCGTGCGACGAGCGCACGTCCGACCAGCACGTCCTGACGATCGCCCTGGCGTTCGCCGACGCGGGTGCGACGAACGTCGAGCCCGACGAGGTCGGGGTCGAGGCCGTCGAGGCCACCGCGCTGCGAGCCGCGGCGGGTGCGCCCACCACCGCGCTGCCGAGCACGCTGCGCCGCACGACGCCGTACCTCACGCACCCCGTGTTCCACCTGCACCGCTCGGAGACGGCGATGCTGCGCTACCTGCGCCGCCTCTCCGACAAGGACCTCGCGCTCGACCGCACGATGATCCCGCTGGGCTCGTGCACGATGAAGCTCAACGCGACGGTCGAGATGGAGCCGATCTCGTGGCCGGGCTTCGCGAGCATCCACCCGTATGCGCCGGCCGACCAGACCGTCGGCTACGCCGAGCTCGTCACCGAGCTGCAGGAGTGGCTCGCCGAGATCACCGGGTACGCCGCCGTGTCGGTGCAGCCCAACGGCGGGTCGCAGGGTGAGTTCGCCGGGCTGCTGGCGATCCACGCGTACCACGCCGCGAACCACCGGGACGGTGACCCGGTCCGTGACATCTGCCTGATCCCAGCGTCGGCGCACGGCACCAACGCGGCCAGCGCGGCGCTCGCGGGCATGCGCGTCGTCGTGGTCGCGACGGCCGACGACGGGTCCGTGGATCTCGACGACCTGCGCGCGAAGCTCGACCAGCACGGGCCGCAGGTCGCCGCGATCATGATCACGTACCCCTCGACGCACGGCGTCTACGAGGAGGGCGTGCGCACGGTCTGCGACCTTGTACACGAGGCCGGTGGGCAGGTGTACATCGACGGTGCGAACCTCAACGCGCTGGTCGGGCTGGCGAAGCCGGGCGAGATCGGTGGCGACGTCAGCCACCTCAACCTGCACAAGACGTTCTGCATCCCGCACGGTGGCGGTGGCCCCGGCGTCGGCCCGGTGGCGGTCGCGGCGCACCTCGCTCCGTACCTGCCGGGCAACCCGACCCCCGGCGCCGCGAAGAACGCCGTCGCCCCCGTCTCCGCGGCCCCGTACGGCTCGGCCGGCATCCTCCCGATCTCGTGGGCGTACGTCGCCCTCATGGGTGCCGAGGGCCTGCGCGCCGCGACCGAGACCGCGGTCCTCGCCGCCAACTACCTGGCCGCGCGCCTGCGCGACCACTACCCGGTGCTGTACACGGGCCCGAACGGGCTGGTCGCGCACGAGTGCATCCTCGACCTCCGCGACATCACCAAGCGGACCGGGGTGACGGCCGAGGACGTCGCGAAGCGACTCATGGACTACGGCTTCCACGCCCCGACGCTGTCCTTCCCGGTCGCCGGCACGCTCATGGTCGAGCCGACCGAGAGCGAGGACCTCGGCGAGCTCGACCGGTTCGTCGACGCGCTGCTCGCGATCCGCGGCGAGATCGACGCGGTGGAGGCGGGCACGTGGGCCATCGAGGACTCCCCGCTGCGCAACGCCCCGCACACGGCCGCGAGCGTCACGTCCGACACGTGGGAGCACCCGTACGGCCGCGAGCTCGCCGCGTTCCCCGTGCCCGGCCTGCGCGCCGGGAAGTACTGGCCGCCCGTCCGCCGCATCGACGGCGCCCGCGGCGACCGGAACCTCATCTGCTCGTGCCCGCCCGTCGAGGCCTACGCCGAGTGAACGCCCAGCCCGCCACCGAGACAGGAGCCCCCGTGACCGAGGACGTCCGCTCCCCGCTGCACGACGAGCACGTCGCCCTGGGCGCCGCGCTGACGAGCTTCGCGGGCTGGCAGATGCCGCTGCGCTACACGTCCGACATCGCCGAGCACACCGCGGTCCGCACCGCCGCCGGCCTGTTCGACCTCTCCCACATGGGCGAGCTCGAGGTCACCGGTCCGCAGGCGGCCGCCGCGCTCGACGCGGCGCTGGTCGGCAACCTGTCGGCGCTCGCGCCGGGCCGTGCCCGCTACACGATGATCGTCGCGGAGGACGGCGGCGTGATCGACGACCTCGTCGTCTACCGCCTCGCCGACGAGCGGTTCGTCGTCGTCGCGAACGCGTCGAACGTGGCGGTCGTCCGCGACGCGCTGGAGCACCGGATCGCACCCTTCGACGCGACGCTCGACGACGCGTCCCTGCGCACCGCGCTCGTCGCCGTCCAGGGCCCGCGCGCGGAGGCGATCGTCACGTCGCTCACGGACCCCGGGCACGTCGACGCGGTCGCCGCGCTGAAGTACTACACCGCCACGCAGGCGACGGTCGCGGGCATCGACGCGCTCGTCGCGCGCACCGGCTACACGGGCGAGGACGGCTTCGAGCTGTTCGTCGACGCCGACCAGGCGCCGGCCCTGTGGCGTGCGCTCCTGGCCGCCGGCCAGCCGCACGGGCTCGTCCCGGCGGGCCTGTCGGCCCGTGACAGCCTCCGCCTGGAGGCCGGGATGCCCCTGTACGGCAACGAGCTCGACCGCACGACGACCCCGCACGACGCGGGCCTCGGCCGCGTGGTGAAGCTCGACAAGGTGGACGACGACGGCAGCCCGCTCCCGTTCGTCGGGCGTGCCGCGCTCGAGGCCCGCGCCGCCGCCGAGCCGACGCGCACGCTCGTCGGCCTGGAGGGCCTGGGTCGCAGGGCCGCCCGGCACGGCTACCCGGTCCTGGCGTCCGCCGAGGACGGCGCCGCCGTCGTCGGCACCGTGACCTCGGGCGCCCCGTCCCCGACGCTCGGCCACCCCGTCGCGATGGCGTACGTCGACCCGGCGCACGCCGAGCCCGGCACGGAGCTCGCCGTCGACGTCCGCGGCCGGCCCGAGCCGGTGCGCGTCGTCGCCCTTCCCTTCTACCGTCGTCCTCGTTGACGATCGTCCTCGTACCGCCGAGCCGCCGAGCACTGGAGCCCAGATGACCCTCCCCACGCACCTGCACTACACCGTCGAGCACGAGTGGCTCGAGGACGGCTCGCCCGCCACGGTCGGGATCACCTCCACCGCCGCCGACGCGCTCGGCGACATCGTCTACCTCGAGCTGCCCGCCGTCGGCGAGGAGCTCACCGCAGGGTCCGTCGTCGGCGAGATCGAGTCGACGAAGTCGGTCTCGGAGCTGTTCTCGCCCGTGACGGGGACGGTCGTCGAGGTCAACCAGGCCGCCGTCGACGACCCGTCGGTCGTCAACTCCGACCCCTTCGGCGCCGGGTGGCTCCTCAAGGTCGACGTGACCGGGACGGGCCCGCTCCTGACGGCCGACGAGTACGCCGCACAGTCCGAGGCGTGACGTAGGTCACTGTGCATATCGGATGATCCGGACAGGAGGTATCGGCCGGACGAGTGAACGTCACACGCCTGTAGCACACGGGATGTATCTCTCTGCCGATGGCTCGTTCATTGTGGGTGGCAGCGGGATCGGTTCCCACGAAGTTCGTGTTGACGAGATGACCAAACCGGCGTCATGAGGCCCGGGATGTCACCTCTCATCCGGTACGCCGCCCACAGCGGAGCCGGAGAAGACGGCATCCACGCGCAACCGGAGGACATGATGACCATGCTGGAGACGACTGGGACCGTCGGGACCGTGACCGAGGCGCTCACGCGCCGTGAGCGGGTGGTCCTGGCAGAGCTGGCCGAGGACGTGACGCTCGAGGAGATCGCCACGCGGCTGTTCGTGACGCGCAACACCGTGAAGTCGCAGGTGCGCAGCGTCTACCGGAAGATCGGTGTCTCCACCCGGGCCGAGGCCGTGGCCTGGGCCGTGGCGCACGGGATCCGCTGAGCTCTCTCCGACTCCTCCTGCCAGACTTCTCCGCGACGGCCCGGGCGACCGGGCCGTCGTCGCGCCGCGGGCGTGGACGCGGCGTCGACGGCGGCTGGCAGAATCACCGCATGACCGCACCCGTGCTCGTCGTGGCGGCCGCACTCGTCGACGACCTGGATGATCCGACGGTCCTTCTCGCTGCCCGCCGCGCCGTTCCGGCCCGGCTCGCGGGGCGGTGGGAGTTCCCCGGCGGCAAGGTGGACCCGGGCGAGACCCCGGAGGACGCGCTGCACCGTGAGATCCGTGAGGAGCTCGGCGTGCGGATCGCCCTGGGCGGTGAGCTCGTCGGCCCCGACGGCGGGGCGTGGTGGCTGTCCGACGGCTACGTGATGCGGCTGTGGCTCGCGGAGCTCGTCGAGGGGACGCCGGCACCGCTCGTCGAGCACGACGACCTGCGGTGGCTCCCGGTCGGCCAGTGGCTGGACGTGCCCTGGCTGGATGCGGACGTCCGCATCGTCGAGGCGCTGGCGGCGCGCGTGGCCGACGTCGTCATCGGCTGAACGCGCGCGGCCTCACCAGCGGTGGTTCGAGTTGCCCGAGCAGACGGAGCCGGTGCCCTTGCAGAGGGTGCACTCACCCTTCCAACGGATGCGGCCGGCGCCGTCGCACTTCGCGCACTGCTGGACTGCGGAGCTGCACTCCTCACACGTTGCCATCTCGGTGGCTCTCTTCCGTCGTACTTCGTTGGCGGACGCCGCTCGAGGTCGCGAGGGGTCCCCGCGTCCATGCGTCGTGACTGCATCATCGGCATCTGCGCCGCGAAGATGAGTCCGGACGGCGGCCCCGCCCGGGACCAAGGGCCGTGCAGGGGCAAGGGAGCGCTCTCATGTCCGGGATCGTCCCGTTCGTTCGCTCGACGGGTTTGCGAGATCACCCGTTCGGCGCAGGCCCCTGCGTGCGCGCGGTCTTGCCACCGTAGCCCGTCGGGCGGCCCGAGCACGTCCGCCGCGCGCGTGATTTCGCCGCACGACGAAGGCCCCGGCCGCATCGTGCAGCCGGGGCCTTCGTCGTCAGGACGGGGTCAGAGCGTCGCGCGCACCGCCTTGGTCGCCTCGATGATGTGCTCGAGCGACGGGGCGACCTCCTCGTAGCGGCGAGTCTTCAGGCCGCAGTCGGGGTTGACCCAGAGCTGGTCGACGGCGATCGCCTTGACGGCCTCGGTCAGGAGCTCCTCGACCTCGCCCTCGCTGGGGACACGCGGGGAGTGGATGTCGTAGACGCCCGGGCCGACGGCGCGCGGGTAGCCGGCCGCGTTGATGTCGCCGAGGATCTCCATCTTCGAGCGGGCCGCCTCGATGGACGTGACGTCCGCGTCGAGGCCGTCGATCGCACCGATGATCTCGCCGAACTCCGAGTAGCACAGGTGCGTGTGGATCTGCGTGTCGTCGCGGACGCCGGCCGTCGCGAGACGGAACGAGCGGACCGACCAGTCGAGGTAGGCCGCGTGGTCCTCCTCGCGCAGGGGGAGCAGCTCGCGCAGGGCGGGCTCGTCGACCTGGATGATCGCGATGCCGGCCGCCTCGAGGTCGTTGATCTCGTCGCGCAGGGCGAGGCCGACCTGGTTGGCGGTGTCGCCGAGCGGCTGGTCGTCGCGGACGAACGACCACGCGAGGATCGTCACCGGGCCGGTGAGCATGCCCTTGACGGGCTTCTCGGTGAGCGACTGCGTGTAGGTCGTCCACGCCACGGTGATCGGCGCCGGGCGGCTGACGTCGCCCCACAGGATCGACGGGCGCGTGCAGCGCGAGCCGTACGACTGGACCCAGCCGTTCTGCGTCACGGCGAACCCGTCGAGGTTCTCCGCGAAGTACTGCACCATGTCGTTGCGCTCGGGCTCGCCGTGCACGAGCACATCGAGGCCGATCTTCTCCTGCAGCTCGACGACGCGGCGGATCTCCGCCTTCATCTCGTCCTCGTACTGCTCGGCCGTGAGCTCGCCGCGGCCGAACGCGGCGCGGGCGACGCGGATCTCGGTGGTCTGCGGGAACGAGCCGATGGTCGTGGTGGGCAGCGGGGGCAGGTCGAGGCGCTTGGCCTGCTGCTCCTTGCGGTTCTCCCACGTGCCGCGGGTGAACGCGTCCTCCGTGAGGGCGGCGACGCGCGCGCGCACCTCGGGTCGGACCACGCCGGGGGCCGTCTTGCGGGAGTTCACCGCGTCCGTGGCGGCGAGGAGCTCCTCGTGGATCGCCTCGCGGCCCTCGGTCAGACCCTCGGCGAGCGTGACGACCTCGACGGTCTTCTGGTCGGCGAACGCGAGCCAGCTCTTCAGGGTCGCGTCGAGGTTCGGCTCGTCGGCCGTGTCGTGCGGGACGTGGAACAGCGACGTCGACGTGCCGACCGCGACGGCGGCGGCGCCGAGTCCCTCGAGCTGCTCGAGGATCTGCAGCTTCGCGTCGAGGTCGGCGCGCCAGATGTTGTGGCCGTCGATCACGCCGGCGACCAGCGTCTTCGTCTCCAGGCCCGGGACCTTCTCGGACGGCGCGTGACCGCGGACCAGGTCGATGCCGATCGCCTCGACGTCGGTGGCGGCGAGCACCGGGAGTGCCGGGCCGAGGTCGCCGTAGGGGGCGGCGACGAAGATCGCGGGGCGGTCGGTGAGCTCCGTGGCCAGGGCGCGGTACGCCTCGACGACGGCGGCGAGCAGCTGCTCGGCCGGCACCTCGATCGAGTCGGACACGAGGGCCGGCTCGTCGAGCTGCACCCACGTGGCGCCGGCGGCCTTGAGGTCGCGCAGCAGCTCGGCGTACACGGGCAGCAGGTCCTGCAGGCGGTCGATCGGCGCGAAGCCCTCCGGCGAACCCTCGGCGGCCTTGGCCAGCGCGAGGTACGTGACGGGGCCGACGATGACCGGGCGGGTCAGCACGCCGTCGGCCAGCGCCTCGGTGAACTCGCGGACCGGGCGGTCGCTCGCGTAGCGGAACGCGGTGTCGGGGCCGATCTCGGGGACCAGGTAGTGGTAGTTCGTGTCGAACCACTTCGTCATCTCGAGCGGCAGGTCGTCGCCGCGGCCGCGCGCCACCGTCGAGTAGCCCGCGAGGTCGAGACGACCGTTCTCGTCGACCAGGTCCGCGAAGCGGGCCGGCACGGCACCGACCACGGCCGACGCGTCGAGCACGTGGTCGTAGAACGAGAACGCGCTCGGGATCGCGGCGTCCTTCGTGCTCAGGCCGAGCTCGGCGAGGCGCGTGCGGGTGCGACGACGCAGGTCGGCGGCGACGGCCTCGACCTCGTCCGCGGTGGAGCGGCCGGCCCAGAACGACTCGATGGCCTTCTTGAGCTCACGGCGCGGCCCGATGCGGGGGTAGCCCAGGACGGAGCCGGCGGGGAACGTGGGGGTGCTGGTCATGGTGTGAGGGTCCCTCAGAGGTCGGTCGTGGACGGAATCGCGTGACGGGGGGACCGTGCCCCGCCGTCGAGGTCGGCGCCCTCGAGCAGGTCGAGCGCGGCGTGGTGCTGGTTGTACGTGTAGATGTGGACGCCGGGCGCGCCGCCGTCGAGGACGCCCTGCACCAGGTCGACGCTGGCGCGGATGCCCCGGCGGTGCCGGTCGAGCTCGTCGTCCGCGGCGCCCAGCAGGTCCAGCAGCGACGAGGGCACGGGCACGCCGGTGAGCTCCTGCACGCGCAGCAGCCGGGCCGGGTCGGTGGTCGGGATGATGCCCGGGATGATGGGGATGGTGACGCCCGCGTCACGCGCCTCGGCGACGAGGCCCAGGTAGGCGTCGGCCTCGAAGAACACCTGGGTGATCGCGAAGTCGGCGCCGGCCTCCTGCTTGGCGAGCAGGCTCGCGACGTCCTGAGCGCGAGTGCCGCCGGTCGCAGCGTTGCCGCGCGGGAACGCAGCGACGGCCACGGACAGCGGTCGGACCCGGGAGCGCATCGCCTGCGAGGGGCTGTGGGCGCAGCGCTCCTGCTCGAGCGTGCGGAGCAGCTCGACGAGCTCGCTCGCGGTGTGCAGCCCGTCCGGGTGCGGCTGCCAGTCGGTCTGGTCCGCGGGCGGGTCGCCGCGCAGGGCGAGGAACGAGCGGACGCCCTCGTCGAGGAACTCCTCGACGATCGTCGTGATCTCCGCACGCGACGTCCCGACGCAGGTCAGGTGCGCGATCGGGTTGAGCGACGTCTCGCGCAGCAGCCGCCGGACGAGCTGGCGGGTGGTCGTCCGCGTCTTGCCGCCCGCCCCGTACGTGACGGACACGAAGTCGGGGTGCGCGGCCTCGAGCGCCTGGATCGTCGCCCACAGGCGCGGCGCGGCGTCGGGGTTCCGCGGCGGGAACAGCTCGAACGACACCGTCGGACGGTCGACCGCGGCCCGCGGGCGCGGTGACTCGGCGACGTGGACGCCGGGCACGCGTTCGCTCGCCGTCGCGGCGCTCACCGGTGACACCGGTGGGTGCAGGATCGGGGGTCGCGCACGGACATGTCTCACTCCATCGACCCTGGCGGAAGCACCCACACCCTCGCCGGGGAGGGGGGTTGCTGCGGCGTCGTCGAGCCAGGTCTCTCGGCCGCTCTGGATGGTTGCGCCGATGCTACGGTCGGGCCCACATGGTGAGCAACCATGTTCGCTAGGTGAGACGCGGCTGTCCGGTGCGTGTCGGCACCCGGCGACCACCGTCCGGCTCCACGATATCGGCGTCCCGACGGCACCCATCGGCAGGAATCAGGTCGCCTGGCGGTGGGGCGTCCGGGAGAGGATGGGCGCATGTCAGCCACGGTCCAGGTGAAGGGTGTCAGCGCGGGGTTCGGGGACCGGGAGCTGTTCTCAGGCGTCGACCTCGTCGTCGCGCCGGGAGACGTCGTCGGGCTCGTGGGGCCGAACGGCGCCGGCAAGTCGACCCTGCTGCGGATCCTCGGCGGTCACAGAGCGCCGGACGCCGGTGCGGTCGCGGTGTCGCCGCCGCAGGCTCAGCTCGGGTACCTCGCGCAGGAGATCGAGCGCATCCCCGGGGAGTCGGTGCGCGAGCACCTCGGCCGGCGCACGGGGGTCACGCCCGCGCACGAGGCCATGGACGCGGCCGCGCACGCGCTCGCGGACGGGGCACCGGGGGCTGACGACACCTACGCCGACGCCCTCGAGCGCTGGCTCGCGCTGGGCGGTGCCGACCTCGACGCGCGTCTGGGCACCGTCACCGACGACCTGGGCCTGACCGTCGACCTCGACCTCCCCATGACCGCGCTGTCCGGCGGGCAGGCGGCGCGCGTCGGGTTGGCGGCGCTGCTGCTGTCCCGGTACGACGTGTTCCTGCTCGACGAGCCGACGAACGACCTCGACGCCGACGGACTGGAGGTCCTGGAGGACTTCGTGCGGCGGGCCGAGGCGCCGATCGTGCTCGTCAGCCACGACCGCGAGTTCCTGTCCCGGACGGTGACGGCGGTCGTCGAGATCGACCGTAGCCTGCAGAAGGTCACGACGTACGGCGGGTCGTACGACTCCTACCTGGAGGAGCGGTCGATCGCGCGTCGGCGGGCGCGCGAGGCGTACGACGACTACGCCGGGAGGCTGTCCGACCTGCAGGCCCGCGCCCGCATGCAGAGGGCGTGGATGGAGAAGGGCGTGCGCAACGCGCGCCGCAAGGCGACCGACCCCGACAAGCACGTCAAGCACTTCCGCGGCGAGACGTCGGAGAAGCAGGCCGCCAAGGCCCGACAGACCGAGAACCTCATCAACCGGCTCGAGGTCGTCGAGGAGCCGCGCAAGGAGTGGCAGCTGCAGCTGACCATCGCGTCCGGACCGCGGTCCGGCGACGTGGTCGCCGTCGCGCGGGCGGCGTCGGTGACCCGCGGCGACTTCACGCTCGGGCCCGTCGACCTGCAGCTCGACCGGCAGGACCGGGTCGCCGTCACCGGGCCGAACGGGTCGGGGAAGACCACGCTGCTCGCGCTGCTGCTCGGCCGGCTCACGCCGACGACCGGCTCGGTGTCGCTCGGGTCGGGCGTGCTGGTCGGCGAGGTGGACCAGGCACGTCGGGCGTTCGAGGGGCCGGAGTCGCTCGTCGACGCGTTCGCGCACGAGGTCCCCGACTGGCCGACCGCCGACGTGCGGACCCTGCTCGCCAAGTTCGGGCTCGGCGGCGACCACGTGCACCGGCCCGCGGCCTCGCAGTCGCCCGGTGAGCGGACCCGGGCGGCGCTCGCGCTGCTGCAGGCCCGCGGGGTCAACCTGCTCGTGCTCGACGAGCCGACGAACCACCTCGACCTGCCCGCGATCGAGCAGCTCGAGCAGGCGCTCGACGCGTTCGACGGCACGATCTTGCTGGTCACGCACGACCGCCGGATGCTCGACACCGTCCGGCTGACGCGCCGGTGGCACGTCGAGGACGGTCGCGTCACGGAGGTCACGCCCGACTGAACACAGCCGCCCGCGGCCGTGAGCGTCAGGCCGGCAGCGGCTTGCGCCAGTCCACGTTCCGTACGGCGATGCGCTGACGGGTGTCGCCGCTCCAGTCGACCTGTATCCCCTCGGCGGTGAGGGCGTCGGCGACGAGCCGGTCAGCGGGTGCGGCGGTTGTTGAGCGAGCCGGCCGGGCGGGTGCGGTTGCGCTGGGTCGGCACGTCGAACCACGAGTTGGGGTTCCCGGCGGGCACGGCGTCCAGCCCCTCCCGCACGGCGGCCAGGATCAAGGCGTCGGGGTCCGTCGGGACCCGCAGGGCGTCCTCGGCCGCACGGATGGCGTCGAGTCGCCCCTCAGGCTCGGGCATCTCGCTCATAAGGGGGGACTGTAGTCGGGGTGCTCTGATCTGCCGAGATGCCGCCGAGCGCTTCACCCAGCGGGTCACCCCGTGGGAGTAGCCACCCGGGAGGGCTCGGAGCCGTCGGCGAGGGCCACCGGGCAGGTGGCCAGGTGGTCGTCGACGAGCCCGCACGCCTGCATCGCCGCGTACGCCGTCGTGGGCCCGACGAAGCGGAAGCCGAGCGACTTCATCTCCTTGGCGAGGGCCTTCGACTCGGGCGTCGAGGCCGGGACGTCGACCCACGTGGCGGGCCGGGGATGGTCCGCGCGGTCGGGTGCGTGGGACCAGACGAGCTCGTCGAGCGTGCGGCCAGAGGCGTGCAACGCCCGCAGCGCGCGCGCGTTGGCGATGGTCGCATCGATCTTCGCGCGGTTGCGGACGATGCCCGCGTCGGCCATGAGGCGTGCGACGTCGTCGTCCCCGTACTCCGCGACGACCTCGGGGTCGAAGTCGGCGAACGCCTCCCGGAACGCCGGCCGCTTGCGCAGCACCGTGATCCACGCGAGGCCCGACTGGAACCCCTCGAGGGCGAACCGTTCGAACAGGGCGTGCTCGTCGTGGACGGGCTTGCCCCACTCCTCGTCGTGGTACTGCTCGTAGAGCGGGTTGCCGTCGCCGAAGCAGCGGCCGGTCGTCGTGGTCATGGGGCGAGTCTGCCCGGCACGTCCGACAGCGGAGCCGTCGCGCCGTCGTCCCGTGGACCGGGCGTCAGAGCGGCGGGCTGTGGGCGGTTCGCGGACCCTACGGAATCGCCGGAACCCGCCTGACCGGCCCGCTCGACCAACCGCTCGATGCCGTCCAGCAGCAGCCGCATCCCGAACCCCAACGCCTCGTCGTCGGCCGGCACGGGGGACACGTCGAACGCCCCTGCGTCGACCGCCCGGAGCAGGGCCGGGTGCGCGGCGTGGTCGGCCAGCAGCCGGATCACGTCGCCCATCTCGGCGACGTCGTCGTCCGTCGTCGCGCGCCTGCGCTCACCCATCGCGGCCACGAGGCGAAGCTCCTCGAGCATGTGGCTCGACACCGCGCCGACGGCCTGCACCTTGTCCGCCTCGGTCAGGGTGACGTCGGACAGCGCCTCGAGCATGGCCTCCATCCACGTGAGCCGGTTGGGGCCGAGCGTGTGCAGCACGGACGACGTCTGCGCCATCCACGGGTGCGCGCGCAGCACCGGCTGCGACAACGTGATGAGCAGCTCGAGCCGAGCCCGCCAGTCGCCCACCTCAGGACCCACGGCCGGTGCACGGCCGCCGGCGCGGTCCGTCATGAGCGCGAGGACCTCGTCCTTCGAGGACACGTACCGGTAGAGCGACATGGTCGTGAAGCCGAGCGACTCGGCGAGCCGGGCCATCGAGACGGCACCGAGCCCCTCGGCGTCGGCGAGCGCGATGGCGGCGTCGGCGATCTGCTCGAGCGTGAGGCCGGGGCGCGGACCTCGTCGGGCGGGTTCCGGGGTGCGCCACAGGACGGCGATGTCGGCGGGCAGCCCGGTGAGGTCGGCGGCAGGAGCCGACGAGCCGTCCTGCTCGGCGCGCTGCGCCTGCCGGCGGGCGTTCTCGGCCTCGCGGGCGGCCCGCTGCTGGGCCAGCGCGGCCGCACGCTGGGCCTTCTCGGCCTCGCGGAGCGCTCGGCCCGCCTCTCGGGCGGCGTCGCGCGCCGCGCGCTCGCGCTCGGACCGGCGCCGCTCGGCCTCCTTGACGAGCTCCTGCTCGGCCCGTTCGCGCTCGCGAAGGATGTTCTGCTCGGCCGTCGCCAGGTCGCGCTCGCGGCGCTCGGTGTCCTGCCGGCGGCGGGCCTCGTCACGCTCGGCGTCGCGGGCGGCCTTCTCGCGGGCCTTCTCGGCCTTCTCCTCCTCGCGTCTGGCCAGGCGTTCGGCCTTCTCGCGGTCGCGACGCAGCGCGTCGGCCTCCCGCCGGGCGTCCGGGTCCTGCTGCTCGTCCACGCGAACCTCCTTGACGGCCGATCCTATAACTGTGTATGACTTACACACACAGTTTACGTCATACACAGAAGGGGACACCGACATGACTGCTCCCGTCGTCGTCGCCCGTGGCCTGCGCAAGGCCTACGGCGACGTGACCGTGCTCGACGGCGTCGACCTCGACGTCGGCCGCGGCGAGGTGCTCGCCCTGCTCGGGCCCAACGGCGCCGGCAAGACGACCACCGTCCGGATCCTGTCGACCCTGCTCCGGCCCGACGCCGGGACCGCGCACGTCGCGGGCGCCGACGTGCTCCGCGACCCCGGCCGGGTCCGAGCCGCGATCAGCCTCACCGGCCAGTACGCGGCGGTCGACGAGCTGCTCACCGGCGAGGAGAACCTGCGCCTCATGGCCCGCCTCGCGCACCTGCCGTCGCGCGAGATCCGCACGCGGTCCGCCGAGCTGCTCGAGCTGTTCGACCTCACCGACGCCGCCCGCCGCGTCGTCAAGACGTACTCGGGAGGCATGCGCCGTCGGCTCGACCTCGCGGTCAGCCTGCTGAGCCGTCCCCAGGTCGTGTTCCTCGACGAGCCGACCACCGGCCTCGACCCGCGCAGCCGCAACGACCTGTGGGACGTCATCCGCGACGTCGTGGCGGGCGGGGCGACCGTGCTGCTGACGACGCAGTACCTGGAGGAGGCCGACCAGCTCGCCGACCGGATCTCCGTCATCGACCACGGCCGTGTCATCGCGGACGGCACCGCCGCCGACCTCAAGCGTTCCGTCGGGTCCGCGCACGTCGAGGTCGTGCTGCGGTCCGGGGCTGCCGAGCAGGTGCCGACCGACGGGTCCGTGCCCGACGTGCGGCGCATCCTCGCCGACATCGAGCGACGCGGCGTCGACGTCGAGAGCTGGCAGGTCCGCTCCCCCACGCTCGACGACGTCTTCCTCACCCTCACCGGCCGGCCCACCGACGAGCTCGTCGGTGCCTCCACCACTCGGGAGTCCTGATGACCGCCACCGCCGTCGCCCCCGCACCCCTGACGACCCGCGTCCCGCGCGGGCAGACCACCCGTGACACGAACGCGCTCATCTGGCGCTGCGTGCGCCGCTCCACCCGGCAGGTCGACTCGGTGTTCATCTCGGTGCTGCTGCCCGTGATGCTGCTCCTGATGTTCGTCTACGTGTTCGGCGGCGCGATCGACTCGGGCGGCGACTACGTCGACTTCGTGGTGCCCGGGATCATCCTGCTCACCGCCGGGTACGCGGCCGCGAACACCGCCGTGGAGGTCGCGACCGACAAGACGAACGGGATCATGGACCGCTTCCGGTCGATGCCCATCCGCGCGACCGGCGTGCTCACCGGGCACGTCGTGGCGAGCATGATCCGCAACGCCGTCTCGACCGCGCTCGTCATCGGCGTCGCGTTCCTCGTCGGGTTCAGCCCGCACGCGTCCGCGCTCGAGTGGCTCGGGGCGCTCGGCATGATCGCGCTGTTCGTGCTGGCCCTGACCTGGGTCGGGGTCGCGATCGGGCTGATCGCTTCGGGGCCGGAGGCGGCCAGCGGGTTCACGTTCGTGATCCTGTTCGTGCCGTACCTGTCGTCGGCGTTCGTGCCGATCGACACCATGCCGTCCGTGCTCTCGACGATCGCCGAGCACAACCCCATCACGCCCGTCACCGACACCGTGCGCGGGCTGCTGCTCGGGATGCCCGTCGGGTCGGCCGCGTGGCAGGCGGTCGTGTGGATGGGCTCGATCTTCCTGGTGGCCCGGGTCGCGTCGGGGGTGCTGTTCCGCCGCACGGCCTGACCCCGGCTCCGGACGACGCCCGTTCGCGGCCTGCACCGTGGGCGGGCGTCGGTCGTCCTCAGCGCACCGACGGGATGCGGGTCGCTGGCACGATGAGGCCGTGACGCGCGACGAGCTTGACGAGGCGACGTACTGCTGCGATGACCTGCGGTATCACGAGGCGCAGAGGTGCGAGCGGCACACTTCGCCGTGGGACTGCCCAGACGTAGTGCTCCTACGGCGTCGGAACGGCACCTTCGGGCTGCCCGTCCGCGACGGCGTGGGTGCCGCAGCGACGAGCTCCATCAGCATCCGCTGCTGCCCGTGGTGCGGCTCACCTTTGCCCGGCCACGAGTTGCGACCGCCGACGGCGGCGGACCGTGCCGCTGCGCGGCGCGCCCTGCCACTGGTTGGACAGCGGCCGATCGTGCGTGCCGCGGAGTCTGGCGACCTGGACGAGGTGCGTGCGCTGCTGTCCGCAGGCGTGCCGGCGCTCGACCCCGACTCCGGCGGATGGACGGCCCTGCACGCCGCCGCCGAGCGGTGCCACCCCGACGTCGTCCGGGTCCTGCTCGACTCGGGCGCGGACGTCGACGTCCGCGACGACGACGCCTCCACGCCGCTGCTCAGCGCCGCGGGTGAAGCCGATGGCGCGACGGTCTCTCTGCTCATCGAGGCGGGTGCGGATGTCAACGTCGTCGATCCCGTGCTGGAGTGGACGCCGCTGAGCCGAGCGGCCAACTACGCCAACCTTGACGTACTCACGATGCTGCTGGCCGCGGGGGCTGACCCGAACGGCGGTGAAGCGCTCCTGGCGGCCGCCGTGGCTGGTAGCCGCGAGTGCGTCGAGCGGCTCGTGGCCGCCGGAGCCGACCCCGGCCAGCAGGTCGACGGTCAGACCGCCGCGCAGTTGGCACGTGGCCAGGGTCATGAGATGGTCGCGCGCCTGCTCGAGAGTCTGGAGCATCGGGCCTAGGGACTCTGTCAGGGAAGTGCAGCGAGGGCCTTGCGGATGCGGGTCGGGGAGACCGGCACCGGGGTGCCGAGCTGCTGGGCGAACAGGCTGACGCGGAGCTCCTCGACGAGCCAGCGCAGGTCGTCGATCGCCGCCGCCCGGTCCGTGCCGGGGCGGGTGCCCGTCGCAGCGTCGTCGACGAGCTGCTCGACGTCGTGGACCTGCCAGGCGAGGTCGTTGTCGCGCTGCGGGTTGCCCGCGGCCTTCTCGAGGCGCGCGCGAGCCGCCCGGAGGTAGCGGGCGACGTGCGGGAGGCGGTCGGCGCCGACCTCCGACACGAACCCGTCGTGCACCAGCCGGACGGACTGCTCGCGCAGGTCCTGGACCGTCGACAGCAGGGCGAGGCTCGCGGAGCGGCGCAGGTCGGCGTCGAGCTCGCGCCACGCGGTCAGGACGGCGACGAGGTCGGTGACGACCGCGTGGACGGCGTCCTCCAGGCGGTCACGGACGGCGGTGCGCAGGGAGGCGTAGGCGTCGGCGTCGCGGACGTCGGCCGGGGTGCGGTCACCGAGGTGGGCGGTCATGAGGCGGTCGATCGCGGCCAGCTGCACGTCCGTGACCAGCGCGTCGGTGCTCGGGTACGGGCTCGCGGCGAGCGTGAGGGCCTGCGTGCCGGTCCACCTCGTCGTGACGCGGGCCGGCTGAAGGCCGACGTCGAGGAGCAGGAGCCTGCGCAGGCCGCGGCGGGCGGCGTCCGGGCGGGCGGACTCGTCCGCGAGGGACCGGACGGCGACCGACGAGGTCTCGTCGACGAGCGTCGGGTAGGCCCGGACCTGCGGGCCGGCGTCGAGGGCCTCGGGCAGGCGGCCGTCGGGGAGGTCGGTGGGCCAGGTGCGCAGGCCGGTGCGCTCGAGGGTGACGAGAGGGGCCGTGGCGCCGGGCGACGACGGCGCCGTGGCGGTCCCTGCCGCGGCCCGGTCGCCGGCCGCGGCACCGCCACCGGGACGCGCCGCAGCTCCGGTGCCCGACGACGGACCCGGCGCGGCCGTCGGTCGTCCGGACCCGCCCGCGGCACGCGCCTCCTCCATCGCGGCCCGCACCGCGGTCCGCACGGCGGAGTCGACGGCCTCCTGGGTCTGCGCGGCCAGCCGGCGCCGCAGCACCTGGAGGTCCTTGCCCTCGTCGACCACTCCCCCGCGGTCGCCGACCACCCGGAACGTCATGCGCAGGTGCGCGGGCAGCCGGTCGTCGTCGAATGCGTCCCCGGGCACGTCGACGTCGCGCAGCTCGCGCACGGCCCGACGGAACATGTCGCGGAACGACGGCGCGGCGTCCCCGGCGCGGACGGTGTCCTCCCACGACGCGGTGTGCGTGGCGAGCCACGCCTCGACCCCGCGGGCGACGTCGGGGGCGGGCACGAGCTGCACGCGCACGGGCTTGGGCAGCGAGCGGATGGTGGCCGTGACGAGCTCCTCGCGGAGGCCCGGGACCATCCACCCGAACCCGTCCGGCGTCAGCCGCGCGAGGGCCGTCAGCGGGATGTGTACAGTCACGCCATCCGCTTCTGTACCAGGCTGGAACTGGTAGGTCAGCGGCAGACTCAGGTCGCCCTGCAGCCAGCGCGACGGGAACGCCGACTCGTCGATGGCATGCGCCTCGTCGCCGACGATGAGCTCGCGCGTGAACGTCAGCAGGTCCGGGTCGCGACGCCGGGCGCCCTTCCACCACTGGTCGAAGTGGCGGGCGGACACGACGTCGTCGGGCACGCGCTCGTCGTAGAAGGCGAACAGCACGTCGTCGTCGACCACCAGGTCGCGCCGCCTTGCCCGGGCCTCCAGCCCTTCGGCCTCCGCAAGCAGCCGGCGGTTCTCGTGGAAGAACGCGTGGTGCGTGGTCCACTCGCCCTGCACGAGCGCGTGCCGGAGGAACAGCTCGCGCGCGTGCTCGGGGTCGACCTTCGCGAACAGCACGCGCCGCTGCGCCACGATCGGGACGCCGTACAGCAGCACCTTCTCGAACGCGATCGCCGCGCCCTGCTTCGTCGACCACGCCGGCTCGGAGTACGTGCGCTTCACGAGGTGCGCGCCGACCTCCTCGGCCCACTCGGGCTGGATGCGCGCCGCGTCGCGGGCCCACAGGCGGGAGGTCTCCACGAGCTCGGCGGCCATGACCCACGCCGGCGGGCGCTTGGCGAGGCCCGAGCCGGGGAAGATCGCGAACCGGGCGCCGCGTGCGCCGAGGTACTCGTTGCGGGCGCGCCGGTCCGGCCGCCCCCCGGCGCGGCCGCCACGGGCCGGCGCCGCGACCTCGGTGGCCTCCTGCATGCCGATCTGCGACAGCAGCCCGGACAGGACCGCGAGGTGGATCCGGTCGGCGTCCCACTCGAGGCGCAGCGCTCCGCGGACGGGCTGGTCGGACTCCGGCACCTCGGGGCTCGTCGGCCGGGCCTGCGGCGGCTCGACGCGGATCCCGAGCGGCTTCGCGAGCTCCCGCAGCTGCGTCACCACGTCCTGCCACTCGCGGATCCGCAGGTAGTTGAGGTGCTCGGACCGGCACATCCGGCGGAACGCGTTGCCGGACAGCTCGCGCTGCTGCTCGCGCAGGTACGTCCACAGGTTGAGGTAGGCGAGCAGGTCGGACGTGGGGTCGGCGAACCGGGAGTGCAGCTGGTCGGCCCGGTCGCGCTCGTCGGCGGGCCGCTCGCGGGGGTCCTGGATCGACAGCGCGGCGGCGATCACCATGACCTCGCGCGCGACGCCCCGGCGGCCGGCCTCGACGATCATCCGGGCCAGCCGCGGGTCCATGGGCAGCTGTGCGAGCGCCCGGCCGGTCTCGGTCAGCCGGGTGGTGCCGTCGACGGACTCGAGCGCGGCGAGCTCCGTGAGGAGCTGGACGCCGTCGCGGACCGCGCGCACGTCCGGCGGGTCGACGAACGGGAAGCCCGTGACGTCGTCCGGCGACGCGGCGACGCCCACGGCGATCATCTGCAGGATGACCGACGCCAGAGATGTACGAAGGATCTCCGGCTCGGTGTACATCGGTCGCGACGCGAAGTCGTCCTCCGAGTAGAGCCGGATCGCGATGCCGTCCGCGACACGCCCGCAGCGGCCCGAGCGCTGGTTCGCGGACGCCTGCGAGATCGGCTCGATGGGCAGCCGCTGCACCTTCGTCGCCTTCGAGTACCGGCTGATGCGCGCGGTCCCCGGGTCGACGACGTACCTGATGCCCGGCACCGTCAGCGACGTCTCCGCGACATTCGTCGAGAGCACGACCCGACGGTGCGGGTGCCGCTCGAACACACGGTGCTGCTCGGCAGCCGAGAGCCGGCTGTACAGGGGGAGGAGCTCGACGGCCTGCGGGTGCCGCGGGTCGGTGACGCGCGTACCGAGCGACGTGCGCAGCGCGTCCTCCGCGTCGCGGATCTCCCGCTCGCCCGAGAGGAACACGAGGATGTCGCCCGGCCCCTCGGCGGCGAGCTCGTCGACCGCCTCCGTGAGGGCCGTCATGAGGTCGCGGTCCTCGGTCGCCTTCTGCCGCGTCCGCTTCGGCGCGGCGTCGCCCTCGGGGACCTCGACGTCCGGGGACAGCGGCCTGTACCGGATCTCCACCGGGTACGTGCGGCCCGTGACCTCGACGACCGGCGCGGGCACGCCGTCAGGGTGGTCGTCCGTCGGGGGACCGGCGAAGTGCCGCGCGAACCGGGCCGAGTCGATCGTCGCGGACGTGATGACGACCTTGAGGTCCGGCCGGCGAGGGAGCAGCCGCGTGAGGTAGCCGAGGATGAAGTCGATGTTGAGCGACCGCTCGTGCGCCTCGTCGATGATCAGCGTGTCGTACGCCAGCAGCAGCGGGTCCCGCTGGATCTGCGCGAGCAGGATGCCGTCCGTCATCACCTTGACGAGCGTGTTCTCGCTCGACTCGTCCGTGAACCGCACCTGGTACCCGACGAGCTCGCCGAGCGTCGTGCCGATCTCCTCGGCGATCCGCTCGGCGACCGACCGTGCCGCGATCCGGCGGGGCTGCGTGTGACCGATCTGGCCCGCCCGGCCGCGGCCCAGGTCGAGGGCGATCTTCGGCAGCTGCGTCGTCTTGCCCGAGCCCGTCTCGCCCGCGACGACGACCACCTGGTGATCGCGGATCGCCGCGGCGATCTCGTCGCGCCGGGCGCTGACGGGGAGCTGGTCGGGGTAGACGATCGCGGGGAGGACCACCGCCTCGCGGTGGGCGGCTGCGCGGGCCCGACGGGCGGCCGTGCGCTCGTCGTCCTGCGGCGGGCGACCCCCGCGCCGAGCACTCTGGCGAGGTGCGCCGTCGCCCGACGGGCGGCCGTCGTCGCGTCGTCGGGCACCGCGTCCTCGTCGTCCGGAACCCCCGCGCCTCGCCTCCCCGCCCTGGGCACGCCCGTCGCCCGGACCGCGCGGGTCGGCAGGCGAGGAGGCGGAGGAGGTCACGACCGTCGATTCTCCCAGGTGCTCGGGAGACGTCGCGCGCTGATTCCTCGACGGCCGCACGAGCCTGGCGTCCTACAGTGGCGCGCATGAGTGACGACGCCCCCGCCCAGCCGCCCTCCGACGGCGAACGGCGCGCGCTGGCCGCGCTGGAGGCGGCCGAGATCGGCTTCTCCGTCAGCCGGCACGGACCCGTCAGCTCGCTCGCCGAGGCGGCGCAGGCGCGCGGCATCGAGCCGTCGGGGATCGTCAAGACGATCGTCGTGCGGCGCGGGGACGACGACTTCCTGTTCGTGCTGGTCCCCGGCGACCGCACCATCTCGTGGCCCAAGCTGCGGGCCCTGCTCGGCGTGAGCCGGCTCTCGATGCCCGACGCCGCGACCGCCCGCGACGTCACCGGCTACGAGCGCGGCACCATCACGCCGTTCGGGTCCGTGCGGGAGTGGCCCGTCGTCGCCGACTCCCGGATCCCCGGTCGGGCCGTGTCGATCGGCGGCGGCGCGCACGGCGTCGCGGCGACCGTCGACGGGGACGAGCTGACGAAGGCGCTGTCGGCGACCGTCGCGGACGTGACCGACCCCGAGTGAAGGTCGCCGTCGGTGACGCTGTCCGGACCGGACAGATCCGGCTCCTGAATGTGTGGGAAACGGAGTAATCGGTCCGATTCGGGTCGCGTGAGCGATACTTGCGGGTACGGTCATGGCGCCGGTCCCGAGAAAGCGGTACCGCACGCGCTGGTGTCACGAGGCGAGGAGCCATGGAGCTGATCGAGCACTCTGCCGCCGCCGGGACCATCACGGTGGAGGTGCAGGAGGGGCGGACCGTCGTCGTCCTGGCCGGGGAGATCGACGCGGCGCTCCGCGAGGAGGCCAGCGCGTCGATGGGACTGGCGCTCATGAACGGCGTCCCCGTGGTCATCGACTCGTCGGACGCCACGTTCATCGACTCGTCGGGCCTCGCGTTCGTCCTGCAGCTGCACATGGCGGCGAAGGAGGCCAGCATCCCGGTGACGCTGCACGACCCCGGTCGGGTGCTGCGCGACGTCCTCGAGATGGTGGGGCTCTCGAGCGAGCTGCCGCACGAGCCGGAGCACGTCGCGACCGTGTGACGCAGGTCGTCGACGGCGTGTCGCCCGGCGGGTCGCCGGGCGGGTCCGGGACAGGCCGGGCGACCTCTCCGGGACTGTCGGAGGGCTCGGTTACGGTCCGGGCATGCGGATGCTCCACACGTCGGACTGGCACCTGGGCCGGTCGCTGCACGGGGTCGATCTCCTCGACCACCAGGCGGCGTACCTGGACCACCTGGTCGACGTCGTGCGCTCCGAGCAGGTCGCCGTCGTGGTCGTCGCGGGGGACGTGTACGACCGGGCGATCCCGCCCGTCGAGGCCGTCACGCTGCTGTCCGACGCGCTCGCGCGGCTGACCGAGCACGCCACGGTCGTCGTGACGTCGGGCAACCACGACTCCGCGACGCGATTGGGGTTCGGGTCGGCGCTCATGCGGGAGCGGGTCCGCCTGCGCACGCGGGTCGCCGAGCTCGCCTCGCCGGTCGTGCTTCCGGACGACGAGGGTGACGTGCTCGTCTACGGGATCCCCTACCTCGACCCCGACTTCGCGCGGGCGTCGCTCGCGGACGACGGTGCGGCGCCGCTGGCCCGGTCGCACGAGGCGGTGACCGCGGCGGCGATGCGGCGGATCCGGGCCGACGCGGCGGGCCGGCCGGCCGGGTCGCGCACGGTCGTCGCGGCGCACGCGTTCGTCGTGGGCGGCCTGCCGAGCGAGTCGGAGCGCGACATCCGGGTCGGGGGCGTCGACCACGTGCCCGCGGGGGTGTTCGACGGGGTCGACTACGTCGCGCTCGGCCACCTGCACGGTCCGCAGCGGGTCGGCGGGTCTGACGGCACGGTCCTGCGGTACAGCGGATCGCCGCTCGCCTACTCGTTCTCGGAGCAGCACCACGCCAAGTCCACGGTGCTCGTCGACCTGTCCGGCACCGGGCCGGTCGCGACCGAGCTCGTCCCCGCGCCGGTGCCTCGCCGGCTCGCGGATGTCACCGGCACGCTCGACGACCTGCTCGGCGCGGCCGGCGAGGCGCACGTCGACCAGTGGGTCCGCGTCACCGTGACCGACGCGCACCGTCCGCAGGACCTCGTGCGGCGCGTGCGCCACCGGTTCCCGCACGCTCTGGTCGTGCAGCACCGCGCGGCCGACGGTGGCCCCCGGCCGAGCCGCGCGACCGAGGTGACCGGCGCGCACGACCCCCTCGACGTGGCCGCGGACTTCGTGCACCACGTGACGGGCCTGGCGCCCGCGGCCGACGAGCTCGCGGTGCTGCGGCGTGCGTACGAGCAGGTCGCGGACGTGGAGCGGAGCGCCTGATGCAGATCCGCTCCCTGACGCTGCAGGCCATCGGGCCGTTCGCCGACGCGCACACCATCGACTTCGACGCGCTCGGCGCCTCGGGGCTGTTCCTGCTCGACGGCCCGACGGGGTCCGGCAAGTCAACGCTCATCGACGCGATCGTGTTCGCGCTGTACGGGAAGGTCGCGTCCGCCGAGGCGAGCGACGACCGGCTGCGGTCGGCCTTCGCGGCGGACCACGTCGAGAGCGTCGTCGACCTCGTGTTCGAGGTGTCGTCCGGGCTCTACCGGGTGCGCCGGACGCCCGCGTTCCAGCGCGCGAAGAAGCGCGGCAGCGGCACGACGACCGCCCAGGCGACCGTCAAGGCCTGGCGGCTGCCCGCCGATGCCGACGTGCACGCAGGGCCGGCGGTGCTCGACCTGGTCGGCGTACCGCTCGGCAACCGGCTCGACGAGGTCGGCGCCGAGATCCAGCGGGCCGTCGGCCTCGACCGCACCCAGTTCGTGCAGACCGTCGTCCTGCCGCAGGGCGAGTTCGCGCGGTTCCTGCGGTCCGACCCGGACAAGGAGCGCCGGGTCCTGCTGCAGAAGATCTTCGGTACCGAGGTGTACGAGCGGCTGCAGGTGCGGCTCGGCGAGATGCGCGCCGAGTCGAACCGGGCGGTCGAGGCCGCGCGCGTCGGGCTCGACGAGGCCGTCGCCCACCTGGTGGGTGCCGCCCGGCTCGACCCGGACGAGGCGGACGCGCTGCGGTCCGCGGTCGACGAGGCGTCGCGCCGCGGCGGACCCGTCGAGTCGCTCGCGGACGAGGTGGCCGGTGTCGTCGACCAGCACGTGCAGCGGCTCGCCGGACTCGGCGCGGCCGGCCGGGCCGCCGCGGCCGACGCGGAGCGCGTCCGGCAGGCC
>NZ_JAGIBD010000023.1 GCF_017744555.1 Cellulomonas sp.
CTGCTTGCGCGCGTTGGCGAAACCGGTCCAGGCGTCGGGCAGGCCGGTCAGCACGTGCGAGCTGCGGCAGCGGCGGACGTCGGCGGTGTAGGCGTCGAACACCCCGTCGTTGTGCGTCTTGCGGTACTTGGTGAAGATCTCGACCATCTGCGGGTCGGGCTCGTAGTCGAACGCCTTGAGCGAGGTGATCACGGTCTTGAGCCCACCGTTGGGCATGATCGCGCGCTTGAGCGGCGCGTCGGTCTGGAGGCCGACGATGAGCTCGTTCGCCTGGTCGATGTAGCCGGGCGCGTGCGACGTGATGGTCGACGGCGTGTGCTGGTCGACGTCGTAGACGCCCTTCGCGCGCTCGGCGGGGAACATCGCCGAGAGCTTCTCCCAGACGCCGGTCGTGCGGGCCGTCGCACCCGCGAGGAAGGCGCTGTCACCCTCGTACGGGGTGTAGTTGCGCTGGATGAAGTCGCGCACGTCGATGCGGTCCGCCCACGGACCCGGCGTGAACCCCTTCCAGGCGACAGGCGTGGCGCTCGCGAGGTCCTCGCGGCTGTGGGCGGTCGTGGTCGACATCTGTGCTCCTCGTGGGGTGGTCGATGTCTCGACGCTAGGGAGCAAATGATGGGATGTCTTAGGACCTTGGGCCCGCGGGCCGTCGAGAGAGGCGCACGTCACACTGCGCTCGAACGAACGTGCAGGTCAGACGGCCTTCCCCAGCGCCGTCAGCACGTCGCGGGCGATGTCCTCAGGCCGCAGCCGCAGGGTGTCCACGAGCTGGTCGACCGTCGCGTGGTCGAGGAACTGGCGCGGGATGCCGATGGCCTGCACCGGTGTGCCGATCCCGGCCTCGCGGCACCGCTGCGCGACGAGCGCACCGATGCCGCCGTCGACCACGCCGTCCTCGATCGTGACCGTGTGGTCGTGCGCGCCGACGAGCTTCGTGAGCGCCGCCGGGACGGGCATGACCCAGCGCGGGTCGACGACCGTGGCACGCAGCCCGTGCGCGGCCAGGATCTCGGCGGTCCGCAGGGCGGTGGTCGCCATCGCGCCGACGCCGACGACCAGGACCGACGGGCCCTGACCCTCGTGTCGCGCGAGCACGTCCACGCCGTCGACGTCCTCGATCGCCGGGACCGGGTCGCCCATCGCGCCCTTCGGGTACCGGACCACCGTCGGTGCGTCGTCGACGTCGACCGCCTCGCGCAGCGCGACGCGCAGCGTCTGCTCGTCGCGCGGCGCCGCGAGGCGCAGGCCCGGCACGACGCCGAGCACCGCCATGTCCCACATGCCGTTGTGGCTCGCGCCGTCGTCGCCGGTGAGCCCGGCGCGGTCGAGCACGAACGTGACGCCCGCGCGGTGCAGCGCGACGTCCATCAGCACCTGGTCGAACGCCCGGTTGAGGAACGTCGCGTACACCGCGACCACCGGGTGCAGTCCGCCGAACGCCATGCCCGCGGCCGACGTCGCCGCGTGCTGCTCCGCGATGCCCACGTCGAACACCCGCCCGGGGAACTCCTCCGCGAACGGCGCGAGCCCCACGGGCTGCAGCATCGCCGCGGTGATCGCGACGACGTCCTGGCGGCGCCGGCCGATCCGCACGATCTCGTCGGCGAACACGCTCGTCCAGCCGAACCGCGACGGCGCGAGCGGCAGACCCGTCTCGGGATGGATACGCCCGACGGCGTGGAACCGGTCGGCGATGTCCTGCTCGGCGGGCGTGTACCCGCGCCCCTTCTCGGTGATGACGTGCACGATGACGGGCCCGCCGAACGCCTTGGCGCGGGCGAGCGCGCGCTCGACGGCGGGCTCGTCGTGACCGTCGACCGGACCGACGTACTTGATGCCGAGGTCCTCGAACATGCCCTGCGGCGCGACGACGTCCTTGATGCCCTTCTTCAGGCCGTGCAGCGCGTCGTACGCCATCCGGCCCGGCGTCCCGGAGCGGCGCAGCGTGCGCTTGCCCCACGACAGGACGTTCTCGTACCCCTGCGTGGTGCGCAGCGTGTCGAGGTGGTGCGCGAGGCCGCCGATGGTCGGCGCGTACGAGCGGCCGTTGTCGTTGACAACCACCACGAGCCGGCGGTCCTGGCCCGCGGCGATGTTGTTGAGGGCCTCCCAGGCCATGCCACCGGTGAGGGCGCCGTCGCCGATCACGGCCACGACGTGCCGGTCCGCGCGCCCCTGCAGCTGGTTGGCCTTCGCGATGCCGTCGGCCCAGCTCAGCGCCGTCGACGCGTGCGAGTTCTCGACGACGTCGTGCTCGGACTCGGCGCGGCTCGGGTAGCCCGACAGCCCGCCCTGGCGGCGCAGCCGCGAGAAGTCGGACCGGCCCGTCAGCAGCTTGTGCACGTACGCCTGGTGCCCCGTGTCGAACACCATGGTGTCGAGCGGCGACTCGAACACGCGGTGCAGCGCGATGGTGAGCTCGACGACGCCGAGGTTCGGCCCGAGGTGGCCGCCCGTGCGCGAGACCTGCTCGACGAGGAAGGTGCGGATCTCGTCCGCGAGGTCCGTGACCTGGCGGGGGGTGAGCGCGCGCACGTCGGCCGGCGACCCGATGCTGTCGAGCTGTCCCATGGCGTCATCCTTCCTCGGTGCGGCGACGATGCCGCACGGTGCGGACTGCCGAAGGCTTGCCCCACTCTAGGACCCGAGCCGCCCTCCACGCCGCCGCGACCGGTCGGCCGCTCGTGGAGGCTGCGTGAAGAGACCGCGAGGCACCTGCGGCGCGGGGCCGCACCCTGGGGTCCGAGCGCGACCACCGACTACCATGGACCGGAAAGGGGACAACAACCCATGCGCTTCCTGCCCGGCCACGCGGCCACCTCCGACCTCACCTACGGCGACGTCTTCCTCGTCCCGTCGCGTTCCGAGGTCACCTCCCGCTTCGACGTCGACCTCTCGTCCGTCGACGGCACCGGCACCACCATCCCGATCGTCGTCGCGAACATGACGGCCGTCGCCGGCCGCCGGATGGCCGAGACGGTCGCCCGCCGCGGCGGCATCGCCGTGATCCCCCAGGACATCCCGACGGACGTGGTCGCCGACGTGGTCTCGTCCGTCAAGGCGCGCCACACCGTCGTCGAGAGCGCGGTCGTCGTCTCGCCGCACGACACCGTGCACACCGCGCTGACGCTGATCGGCAAGCGCGCGCACGGCGCGGCCGTGGTCGTCGAGGACGGCCGCCCCGTCGGCGTCGTCACCGAGGCCGACTGCCAGGGCGTGGACCAGTTCACGCAGGTCGCGCAGGTGATGACCGCGCACCCCACCACGGTCGACCTGAGCGTCGTCGAGGCCGGCGGCCCGCGCGGGCTCGAGGCCGCCTTCGAGCAGCTGCACGCGTCCCGCCGCAAGTTCTCCCCCGTGGTCCGCGACGGCGAGCTCGTCGGCGTGCTCACCCAGGTCGGTGCGCTGCGCTCGTCGATCTACACGCCCGCCGTCGACGCCGCCGGCCGGCTGCGCGTCGCCGCCGCCGTCGGCATCAACGGCGACGTCAAGTCCAAGGCCGCCGAGCTGCTCGACGCCGGGATCGACGTGCTCGTCGTCGACACCGCGCACGGCCACCAGCGCAAGATGCTCGACGCGCTCGGTGCCGTCCGCTCGCTCGACCCGCAGGTCCCCGTGGTCGCCGGCAACGTCGTGACCGCCGAGGGCACACGCGACCTCGTCGCCGCCGGTGCGGACATCGTCAAGGTGGGCGTCGGTCCCGGCGCGATGTGCACCACGCGCATGATGACGGCCGTGGGCCGCCCGCAGTTCTCGGCCGTGCTCGAGTGCGCCGCCGAGGCACGCCGGCTCGGCAAGCACGTGTGGGCCGACGGCGGCGTCCGGCACCCGCGCGACGTCGCGCTCGCGCTCGCCGCCGGCGCCTCGCAGGTCATGGTCGGCTCGTGGTTCGCCGGCACGCACGAGTCGCCCGGCGACCTGCACGACGACGGCCACGGCCGCCTCTACAAGGAGAGTTTCGGCATGGCGTCGGCACGTGCCGTCGCGGCCCGCACGCGGGGCGGCTCGGCGTTCGACCGGGCCCGCAAGGCGCTGTACGAGGAGGGCATCTCGTCGTCGCGGATGTTCCTCGACCCGCGTCGCCCGGGCGTCGAGGACCTCATCGACCACATCACCGCCGGCGTCCGCTCGGCGGCCACGTACGTGGGTGCCACGACGCTCGACGAGCTCCACGAGCGCGCCAACGTCGGCATCCAGTCCGCCGCCGGGTACGAGGAGGGGCGCCCGCTCCCGGACGGCTGGTGAGCGGGATGCGTCCCGTGCTGGTGCTGACGCACGCCCCGCACGAGGGGCCTGGCCGCATCGTGCCCGGGCTCGACGCGCCGGTGCAGGTCCGGACCGTGCTGGACCTCGCCGAGCCTCGCCTGCCCGCGCTCGACGCGCTGTCGGGCGTCGTCGTGATGGGTGGCCCGATGGACGCGGACGACGACCGCGGGCACCCCGGCCTCGCCGCCGAGCGACGGCTGCTCGCGGCGGCCGTCGACGCGGACGTCCCGGTCCTCGGCGTCTGCCTGGGCATGCAGCTGCTCGGCCTCGCGCTGGGCGCGCGCCTGCGCCGGCGCAGCGGCACCGAGATCGGCTTCGCCCCGGTCGACGTCGTCGCCGACGACCCGGTGCTCGGCGCTCTCGGCTCCCGTCCGACGGTGCTGCACTGGCACGCCGACTCGGTCGACCTGCCCGTCGGCGCGACCCTGCTCGCCTCGACACCGGCGACCCCCGTGCAGGCGTTCCGCGCCGGGAGCGCGCTCGGGCTGCAGTTCCACCCCGAGCTCGACGCGGGCATGCTCGACCTCTGGCTCACCACCCCGGACATGACCGCGGACCTGGACCCCGACGAGGTCGAGGCGATCCGGACCGCCGGCGCCACGCACCTGCCGACCCTCGTCCCGGCTGCCGAGAAGGCGTTCGCGACGTTCGGCGAGTCGGTCCGGGCCCGCGGGTGACGGGCCTGGGGGCCAGGGCCGAGCTGCTCGACCTGGTCCGCGCCGGGATCGACTGGCACATGGACGCCGGCCGGGTGCTGCCCGACCCGGTCACCGCTCGGCCCGCCGCCGTCCTCGTGCTGTTCGGCCACCTCGACGACCGGCCCGCGGACGCGGCGGCGCCGGCGGTCGCGCGAGACCTGGACGTGCTGCTGCAGCGCCGCTCGGCGACGCTCGGCCACCACGCCGGCCAGGTCTCGTTCCCGGGCGGCCGCATCGACGCGACCGACGCGGACGCCACCGACGCGGCGCTGCGCGAGGCCGTCGAGGAGACCGGTCTCGACCCGACAGGCGTGGAGGTCCTCGGTGAGCTCGCACCGCTCGCCCTGCCGGTGAGCAACTACCTCGTGACGCCGGTCCCCGCGTGGTGGACGCACCCGTCGCAGGTCGCCGCCGTCGACCACCGCGAGACCGTCGACGTGTTCCGCGTCCCGGTCGCCGACCTGCTGGACCCCGTGAACCGCGCGAGCGTCGAGCACCAGCGCGGCGACCGGCGTGTCCGGACCCCGGCGTTCGTCGTCGACGGCGTCCTGGTGTGGGGCTTCACCGCGATCGTGCTGTCCCGGATGTTCGACGCGCTGGGCTGGGCCGAGCCGTGGGACACCCGTAGGCTCGTCGACCCCCGCACCTGAGGAGCGTCGTGCCGCACCCGAACATCGAGGTCCAGGTCTCCGAGGACCTCGTCCGCACGCTGCTGCGCGCGCAGCAACCCGACCTGGCCGACCTTCCGCTGCGCTGGATCGGCACGGGCTGGGACAACGCGCTGTGGCGGCTCGGGGACGACCTCGCGCTGCGCTTCCCGGTGCGCGAGACGGCCGTGCCGCTCGTGACCCACGAGCAGCAGTGGCTGCCCGTGCTCGCCCCTCGCCTGCCGGTCGACGTCCCCGTGCCCGTGCGGGTCGGCGTCCCCGGCGCCGGCTACCCGTGGCCGTGGAGCGTCGTGCCGTGGTTCGACGCGGTCCCCGCCGGGCTCACCCCGGTCGAGTCCCGCGACGCGTGGTGCGAGCAGCTCGCCGACGTGTTCGTCGCGCTGCACCGCCCGGCCCCGGCCGACGCCCCGCCGAACCCCTTCCGGGGCGTGCCGATCGCACCGCGGCGAGCCGCCGTCGCCGACCGGGTCGCGGCCGTCGCACCCGCGCAGGCGGACCACGTGCTCGCCCGGTTCGACGAGCTCGCCGCGGCCCCCGCCTGGGACGGCCCGCCGCTGTGGCTGCACGGCGACCCGCACCCGGCGAACCTGCTCGTCCACGACGGTGCGCTCCGCGCGGTGATCGACTTCGGCGACGTCACGTCGGGCGACCCGGCCTCGGACCTCAGCACCGCGTGGCTGACGTTCGACGCCCGCGCGCGCGGCCGGTTCCGGGCCCGCGTCGACGCCGGGTGCGGCTGGGACGACGCGACCTGGCGCCGCGCGCAGGCATGGGCCCTGTCGATGTCGCTCGTCCTGCTCGCGCACCCCGACGAGTACCCGGACCTGGCCGCGATGGGCCGCCACGGGCTCGCGCAGGCCCTGGCCGACGACTGACCGCACCTCGATACTGGGCGGCATGGCCGACGAGCCGAAGACCCGTCCCACCGACGCGGACGTCGAGGCGTTCGTCTCCGCAGTGCCGCACCCGGTGCGCCGGCGCGACGCCCGGACCCTCGTCTCGCTCCTGACCCGCGTCACCGGTGAGCACCCGACGCTCTGGGGCCCGTCGATCGTCGGCTTCGGCACCTATCACTACCGGTACGCGTCCGGCCGCGAGGGGGACATGGCCGCGGTCGGCTTCTCGCCGCGCCGGGCGGCCACCACGATCTACCTGATGGACGGCGTCGACGCCCACGCCGACCTGCTCGAACGGCTCGGCCCGCACACCACCGGCAAGGGCTGCCTGTACGTCAAGGACCTCGACGACGTGGACCTCGGGGTGCTGGAGGCGGTCCTGCGCGCGTCCTGGTCGACGCTCACCGCCGGTGACGTCGGTCGTCGCCTGTCCGGACCGTCGGCCTGAGCCGTCGCCGTCGTGGCCGGTGTCGGAGGCCGCCCCTACGGTGGCACGCATGGCTCCCGGCACCACACTCGGGCTGGTCGGCGTCCCGTCGAGCGTCGCTGCTCATGCCCCCGGCCTCGAACGAGCGCCCGCTGCACTCCGGCGCGCCGGGCTCGTCGAGGCGCTCGGCGACCGCGTCGTCGACCACGGTGACACGACGCTCGCGCGGTGGCGGCACGACCCGCCCCGGCGCGGGACGCCGCACGACGTCGCGCGCGTCGCCGAGGTGCTCCACGAGGCACGCGCTGCGGTGGCCGGCGTCCTCGCAGACGGGCACCGTCCGCTCGTCCTCGGCGGCGAGTGCACCGTGACCGTGGCGGTGCTCGCGGCGTTCGCCGACGCGGGCCGCGACGTCGGCCTCGTGTACGTCGACGGCGGCCAGGACCTGCAGCTGCCCGCGGACCACCCGGACGAGCCGATCGCCGACTCGATGGGCGTCGCGCACCTCCTCGACCTGCCGGGCGCGCACGACGCGCTCGCGGGGCTCGGACCGCGCCGCCCGCTGCTCACGCCGGACCGGCTGGCGTTCGTGGGCTACTCGGACGACGAGGAGGACGTGCACGGGCAGGTCCCCTCGCTCCGACTGCCCGCCACCACCGTGACGGCCGACCCCGCCGCGGCGGCGCAGCGGGCGGTCGACACCGTCCGGGGTGCCGACGGTTTCGTGGTCCACCTCGACGTCGACGTGCTCGACTTCCTGGAGCTGCCGCTCGCGGACGTACCTACCTACGGCCACGGCCTGGCGGTCGACGACCTCGCGGCGCTCCTGCGGGCCCTGCTCGGGACCTCAGGGCTTGCCGGTCTCGTCGTCGCCGAGGCCAACCCCGACCGTGACGACGAGACCGGCACCCACCTGCGCACGCTCGTCGGGCTGCTGGTGGACGCGCTCACCGGCGAGCCGGCCTGAACCGTCGCACCGCCCGAGCCGTCGCACCACCCGAGCCGTCGCACCACCCGAGCCGTCGCACGGCTCGAGCCGTCGGAAGGCTGAGCCGTCGGAAGGCCGCGGCAGGCAGACACGGACGCGCCCGGCCCCCTGAGGGGACCGGGCGCGTCGAGGTGCTCGACGTCAGGCGACGCCGGCGACCTGCCGCAGCACGTACTGCAGGATGCCGCCGTTGCGGTAGTAGTCCGCCTCACCGGGCGTGTCGATGCGCAGGACCGCGTCGAACTGCACGACGGAGCCGTCCAGCTTGGTCGCCGTCACCGCGAGCGTCCGGGGCGTCGTGCCCTCGTTCAGCGCCGTGACGCCGGCGATGTCGAACGTCTCGGTGCCGTCCAGGCCCAGCGAGTCGGCCGACTCGCCGTCGGGGAACTGCAGCGGCAGGACGCCCATCCCGATGAGGTTGGAGCGGTGGATCCGCTCGAAGCTCTCGGTGATGACGGCGCGCACGCCGAGCAGCCGGGTGCCCTTGGCCGCCCAGTCGCGCGACGAGCCCGAGCCGTACTCCTTGCCGCCGAGCACGACGAGCGGGACGCCCGCCGCCTGGTACGCGGCCGACGCGTCGTAGATCGTCGTCTGCTCGCCCGTGAGCAGGTTCTTCGTGAACCCGCCCTCGACACCCGGCACCAGCTGGTTGCGCAGGCGGATGTTCGCGAACGTGCCGCGGATCATGACCTCGTGGTTCCCGCGGCGCGAGCCGTAGGAGTTGAAGTCACGACGCTCGACGCCGTGCTCCGCGAGGTACAGGCCGGCGGGGCTGTCGGCCTTGATGGAGCCCGCCGGGCTGATGTGGTCGGTCGTCACCGAGTCGCCGAGCTTCGCGAGCACGCGCGCACCGGAGATGTCCGTCACCGGGTCCGGCTGCGCCTGCATGCCCTCGAAGTACGGGGGCTTGCGCACGTAGGTCGACTGCTGGTCCCACTCGAAGGTGTTGCCCTCGGGCGTCTCGAGCGCGCGCCACCGGTCGTCGCCCGCGAACACGTCCGCGTAGTCCTCGGTGAACATCTGACGGTCGATCGACGCGTCGATGGTCGCCTGGACCTGCTCGGGCGCCGGCCAGATGTCCTTGAGGAAGATCGGGTGACCGGCCTCGTCACGGCCCAGCGGGTCGGACTCGAAGTCGAAGTCCATGGTGCCCGCGAGGGCGTACGCGATGACGAGCGGCGGCGACGCGAGGTAGTTCATCTTCACGTCGGGGTTGATGCGCCCCTCGAAGTTGCGGTTGCCGGACAGCACGGCGGCGACGGCCAGGTCGTGCTCCTGCACGACCTCCGAGACCTTCTCGTCGAGCGGGCCCGAGTTGCCGATGCACGTCGCGCAGCCGTAGCCGACCAGGTGGAAGCCGAGCTTCTCGAGGTACGGCCACAGGCCGGCCTTCTCGTAGTAGTTCGTGACGACCTGTGAGCCGGGCGCCATCGACGTCTTGACCCACGGCTTGGCCGTGAGGCCCTTCTCGACGGCGTTCTTGGCGAGCAGCGCGGCGGCGAGCATGACCGACGGGTTCGACGTGTTGGTGCACGACGTGATCGACGCGATCGCGACGGCGCCGTGGAACAGGTCGAACTCACGCCCCTGCGAGTCCGTCACCCCGAACGTGCGGACGGCCGCCGAGGAGATCGCGGGCGAGTCCGACGCGGGGAACGACTCCTCCTCCGCCTCGTCCACGAGGTTGAGCCCGGGCGCGTAGGTCGGCAGGTCGCGCTGGAACTGCTCCTTCGCCTTCGACAGCTCGATGCGGTCCTGGGGACGCTTCGGGCCGGCGATGGACGGGACGACCGTCGACAGGTCGAGCTCGAGGTACTCGGAGAACACCGGCTCGACGTAGGAGTCGAGCGTCGGGTCGAGCCACATCCCCTGCTCCTTGGCGTACGACTCGACGAGCGCGAGCTGGGCCTCGGAGCGGCCCGTGAGCCGCAGGTAGTCGATCGTCACGGAGTCGATCGGGAAGATCGCGACCGTCGAGCCGAACTCGGGGCTCATGTTGCCGATCGTCGCGCGGTTGGCGAGCGGCACGGCCGCGACGCCCTCGCCGTAGAACTCGACGAATTTGCCGACCACGCCGTGCTGGCGCAGCTTCTGCGTGATCGTGAGCACGACGTCCGTCGCGGTCACGCCGGCCGGGATGGTGCCCGTGAGCTTGAAGCCGACGACGCGCGGGATCAGCATCGACACCGGCTGGCCCAGCATCGCCGCCTCGGCCTCGATGCCGCCGACGCCCCAGCCCAGCACGCCGAGGCCGTTGACCATCGTGGTGTGCGAGTCGGTGCCGACGCACGTGTCGGGGTACGCACGTCCGTCACGCACCATGACGCCGCGGGCGAGGTACTCGATGTTGACCTGGTGCACGATGCCGGTGCCCGGCGGGACGACCTTGAAGTCGTCGAACGCCGTCTGCCCCCAGCGCAGGAACTGGTAGCGCTCGCGGTTGCGCTGGTACTCGAGCTCGACGTTGCGCTCGAACGCGTCGGCGCGGCCGGCGACGTCGATCTGCACGGAGTGGTCGATGACCATCTCGGCCGGGGCCAGCGGGTTGATGCGCGACGGGTCGCCGCCGAGCTCCGCGACGGCCTCACGCATGGTGGCGAGGTCGACGACGCACGGCACGCCGGTGAAGTCCTGCATGATCACGCGCGCCGGCGTGAACTGGATCTCCGTGTCGGGCTGGGCGTCCGGGTCCCACCCGGCGAGCGCGCGCACGTGGTCCGCCGTGATGTTGGCGCCGTCCTCGGTGCGCAGCAGGTTCTCCGCGAGCACCTTGAGGCTGAACGGGAGACGCTCGAGCCCGGGGACCGCGGAGAGGCGGTACACCTCGTACGAGGCTTCACCGACCTCGAGCGTTCCCTTCGAACCGAAGCTGTCGACGCTGCTCACGTGGGGCTCCTTCGCTGGCGAGTCTGCCGGTGGTGCTGCCGGGGAGAGGGGTCACCCGGACGGCGGGGCTGTGCGACCGTCCAGCCTACGTCGGCCGGTGTCGCAAACTATC
Source organism: Cellulomonas sp. (assembly GCF_017744555.1). Classification (GTDB taxonomy): domain Bacteria; phylum Actinomycetota; class Actinomycetes; order Actinomycetales; family Cellulomonadaceae; genus Cellulomonas. Next base: position 10,942 of record NZ_JAGIBD010000023.1, read on the forward strand.
TCGACGTCAAGATACATGCTCGGAGGCCTCCGCCGCACCTCTGCCCACGTCGTGACGCAGATCGACCCCCGACGCCGCCCAAGACGCACGGGGGTCGACGACCTGCACCGTCAGGCGGAGCCGCTCGCGTCCTTCTCCGCCTGGAGGGCGTCGAGCGCCTTGCGCTCCGCCTCCACGGCACGCTGGTGCGCGCGGGCGTCGTACTCGGGCGTGCCCTGCTTGTGCAGCTCCTGGGTCGCCAGCCGGCTCGCCTCGGCCAGCCGGTGCGCCGCGTCGTGCTCGCTCACCGTGCACTCCTGTTCCGCCGGCCGCCGCGGTCCGGCTCCGCGTTCCACGGTAGTCCGGGAGCCGGGTCGTCGCGCGCTCGCGACGGGTCCGTGGCCGGTCACCGGGTGAGGACGGCGACCGCCTCGACGTGGTGCGTCATCGGGAACAGGTCGAACGCCTTCAGGTCGGCCAGCGCGTAGCCGGCGTCGCCGAGCAGCGCGACGTCCCGCGCGAGCGCCGCGGGGTCGCATGCGACGTACACGACCCGCTCGGGCCGCAGCGCGGTGATCCCCTCGACGACCTTCCGGCCGGCGCCCGTGCGGGGCGGGTCGAGGACCACGACGTCGGCGTGCACCACGTCGGAGTCCGCGTCCTGCCGGCCGGTCAGCACCCGCGCGACGTCGCCCGCGTGCAGCTCGACGTGCGGTCGGTCGTGCACGTTGCGGCGGGCGTCGCGCACCGCACGCACGTCGCCCTCCACGGAGATGACCTCGCCCTGGTCCCCCACCGCGTCGGCGAGCGGCACGGTGAACAGGCCGGCGCCCGAGTACAGGTCGAGCACCGCGGCCCCGTCGACGTCGCCGACACCGGCCAGCACCGCACCGGCGAGCAGAGCGGGGGCCTCACGGTGCACCTGCCAGAAGCCGGCGGCGGCCACCCGGTAGTCGTACGTGCGCCCGTCGAGCAGCAGCCGCTCACGGACCGAGGTCCGGGCGTTCGGGCGCCGGTCGGGCTTGCCGCGGCGCAGGTCGAACGGCTCGCCGTCGACCAGGACGAGCGGCGCGTCGCCGTCCGCGGGCGCGACAGCCTCGATCGCGGCGCCGGCCGTCCAGCGGCGGCCGAACAGGTCGAGCTCCTCGATGGCCTCCGACGCGAGCGGCATCGACGTCAGCGCGTGCAGCTCGTGCGACCGGGACCCGCGCATCGCGGCACGGCCCTGGCCGTCGGCGACGAGGTCGATGCGCGTGCGCCACCGCAGCCCGCCACGCTCGTCGTCGCCGGGCGCGGCCTGCACCTCGACGGTGCGGTCGAGCTTCGCGAGGCGCCGCAGCTGCTCCTCGACGACCGCGGCCTTCCAGGCCCGCTGCGCGGGGAGTGCGACGTGCGCGAGCTCACCGCCCCCCACACCACCGGGCCCCGCCTCGGGCCACGCCGACGGCACCCGGTCGGGCGACGCCTCGAGCACCTCGACGGCGTCGGCGCGCCAGAACTTCGAGGTCTCCCCCGCCTCGGTCAGCCGAGCCCGCACCCGCTCGCCGGGCAGCGTGTGCCGGACGAACACCACGCGGCCCTCGTGCCGGGCGACGCAGTGCCCGCCGTGCGCGACGGGCCCGACCTCCAGCTCGACCAGGTCAGGGACGATCGCCTCAGTAGCCACGCGGAACGGTACCCCGGATGGGGTCCTCCAGCCCCGTCTGCCCCTCGGACGACGCGAGCTGCCACGGCACCGACGCGACGACGACACCGGGCGTGAACAGCAGGCGCCCCTTCAGGCGCAGCGCGCTCTGGTTGTGCAGCAGCTGCTCCCACCAGTGCCCCACGACGTACTCCGGGATGTACACGACGACGAGGTCGCGCGGGCTGTCACGGCGGATGGAGCGGACGTACGTGAGGACGGGCCGCGTGATCTCGCGGAACGGCGAGTCGAGCACCTTGAGGGGCACCGGCAGGTTCATGGCCTCCCACTGCTCGCGCAGCCGGTCGACGTCCTCCGGGTCCACACCGACCGTCACCGCCTCGATGTAGTGCGGGCGGGACGCGCGGGCGTACGCGAGGGCGCGCATCGTCGGCCGGTGCAGGTGCGAGACGAGCACGATCGCGTGCACCCGCGACGGGAGCGCGCGGGTCGCCTCGGCGTCGTCGCCGAGCGCGAGCTCGGCCCGCACGTGCGTGTAGTGCCCGTGGATGGCCTTCATCAGCGCGAACACCAGGATCATCGCGATGATCGCGATGTACGCGCCGTGCGTGAACTTGGTGATGAGCACGATGACGAGCACCGTCGCGGTCATGGCGAGGCCGATCGTGTTGATGACGCGCGACCGCTTCATCTGCGCACGACGGCTCGGGCTGGGCTCGGTGCGCAGCAGGCGGCCCCAGTGCCGGACCATGCCGAGCTGGCTGAGCGTGAACGAGACGAACACCCCGACGATGTACAGCTGGATGAGCCGGGTGACCTCGGCGTCGAACGCCCAGATCAGCGCGATCGCGACCAGCGCGAGCGTCACGATGCCGTTGGAGTACGCGAGCCGGTCGCCGCGCGTGTGGAGCTGGCGGGGCAGGTACCCGTCGCGCGCGAGGATCGAGCCGAGCACCGGGAACCCGTTGAACGCCGTGTTCGCCGCCAGGACGAGGATGAGGCCCGTCACGACCGCGACGAACACGATCGCGGGCGTGAACCCGTGGAACACGGTCTCGGCGAGCTGCGCGATCACGGGGTTCTGCACGTAGGAGTCGCCGACCGGCACCCCGTTCAGCAGCAGCTGGTTGGCCTCGTCGTCCGCGAACACCACGCCCGTGGCGCGTGCCAGCAGCAGGATTGACATGATCATCGTGATCGAGAGCCCGCCGAGCAGCGCGAGCGTCGTGGCGGCGTTCTTCGACTTCGGCTTCTTGAACGCCGGCACGCCGTTGCTGATCGCCTCGACGCCCGTCAGCGCCGCACACCCGGACGCGAACGCCCGCAGGATGAGGAAGAAGCCCGCGAGCCCCGCGAGGCCGTCGGAGAACCCGGGCTCGGTCGCGAGCTCGAACTGCGAGCTCGCCGCCATCGGCAGCGTCCCCAGGAAGAACCGGACGCCGCCGACGACCGCGACCGAACCGATCGCGAGCATGAACAGATACACCGGGATCGCGAAGGCGCTGCCCGACTCCTTGACGCCGCGCAGGTTCACGAGCGTGATGAGGATCACCAGGACGATCGCGAACGTCGCCTCGTGCCCGCGCAGTGCGGGCAGCGCGGTCGCGGCGTACTGCGCGCCCGAGGAGATCGACACTGCCACGGTGAGGATGTAGTCGACGAGGAGCGCGGACGCGACGGTCACGCCCGCGTTCGGCCCGAGGTTGACCGTCGCGACCTCGTAGTCACCGCCGCCCGACGGGTACGCGTGCACGTTCTGCCGGTACGACGCGACGACCGTGATCATCACGACGACCACGGCGAGGCCGACCCACGGGGAGATCACGAGCGCCGACATGCCCGCGAGCGAGAGCGTCAGCAGGATCTCGTCGGGTGCGTACGCGACGGACGACAGCGCGTCGGACGCGAACACGGGCAGCGCGATGCGCTTGGGGAGCAGGGTGTGGCCGAGCCGGTCGCTGCGGACAGGGCGTCCGAGGAGCAGTCGCTTGGCGGCATCCGAGAGGTCCGACACGATGACTGATGCTAGGCCGCCCGGAGCCCGCGAGCACCACTGCGACCGGGAGCGTCGCGCCGGGGCCTCACGGTGTCGCCGTCCCGCCCCCGCGACGCCGACACGGTATAGCGTGACGCCTCGTGCACTTCGTGATCATGGGATGCGGCCGCGTCGGCGCGACGCTCGCGCAGAACCTCGAGAGCAACGGCCACTCGGTCGCGGTCATCGACCAGAACCCCGAGGCGTTCCGGCGCCTCGACGCCGACTTCGGCGGGAACAAGGTCACGGGCCTCGGGTTCGACCGCGACACGCTGACCCAGGCGGGGATCGAGGACGCGTTCGGCTTCGCGGCCGTCTCCGACGGCGACAACTCGAACATCCTGGCCGCCCGCGTGGTGCGCGAGACGTTCGGGATCGAGAACGTGGTCGCGCGCATCTACGACCCGCACCGCGCCGAGATCTACCAGCGGCTCGGCATCCCGACGGTCGCGACCGTGCGGTGGACCGCGCACCAGGTGCTGCGGCGCATGCTCCCCATGGGCGCGACGGACGACTACCGCGACTCCTCGGGGCAGATCCAGCTCGCCCAGGTGGACGTGCACCAGGGCTGGATCGGCAAGCCTCTGCGCGCGCTCGAGGCCGCCAGCGGCGCCCGGATCGCCTACCTCACCCGCTACGGCGACGGCGTGCTGCCGACGTCCGACACCGTCCTCCAGGAGAACGACACCGTGCACGCGCTGCTCAGGGCCGACGACGCCGCGTTCGTGGAACGCACCCTCGCCAACGCGCCGGCGGTGACCGAGTGAGGGTCGTCATCGCCGGGGCCGGCTCGGTCGGCCGGTCGATCGCCCGTGAGCTCCTCGGCCACGACCACGAGGTCACGATCATCGACCGCCAGCCGTCCGCGATGCGGGTCGCGTCGGTCGCCGAGGCCGACTGGCTGCTCGCCGACGCGTGCGAGCTGCCGACGCTGCGCCAGGCCAAGGCCGACGAGTGCGACGTGGTCGTCGCGGCGACGGGCGACGACAAGGCGAACCTCGTCATCGCGTTCCTCGCGAAGACCGAGTTCGGCGTGCCGCGCACCGTCGCGCGGGTGAACAACCCGAAGAACGAGTGGATGTTCGACGAGGCGTGGGGCGTCGACGTGGCCGTGTCGACGCCGCGGATCATGACGGCCATGGTCGAGGAGGCCGTGACCGTCGGCGACCTGGTGCGGATCTTCACGTTCCACCAGTCGCGCGCCGACATCCTCGAGCTCACGCTGCCCGAGGACTCGCCGCTCGCGGGCGTGCGTGTCGGTCAGATCGCGTGGCCCGAGGACACGGTCCTCGCGTGCATCGTGCGCGACACCCGCCCGATCGCCCCCAGCGCGGACGACACCCTCGAGGGTCGCGACGAGCTGTTGTTCGTCACGGGGCGGGACGCGGACGAGGCGGAGCTGGAGAAGCTCCTGACCCGCGGACCAGCGTCCAGCTGATCCACAGCGCGAGGGCCGTCAGCGGGATGCCCATGACGAGCTTCGCGGTGCCGAGCCACCCGACCTCGGCGTCGAGGTAGAGCGGCACCTGCACCGCGAGGCGGGCACCGAACATGGCGACCCACGGCCACGTGGCCAGCGTGTAGCGACGACGCAGGTCGCGGTCGTCGTGCCACGCGACGGCAGCGCCCCACGTGCCGCCGGTGATCGGGCCGTCCTTGTGGAACAGGCCGACGACGAGGCCGACGAGTGGCCAGCCGACGACGATCGACGCGAGCGTGCCGACCAGGTACACGACGTTGACCCAGAGCCCGTACAGGAAGTAGTTCTGCGCCTGACCGGACTTCCAGGCCCAGATGACGCCGATGCCGACGCCGAGCAGCCCGGAGAAGGCCTGCGTCACGGGCGTGCGCTGCACGAGCCGCACGACGACCGCGACCAGAGCGGCCGCCGACGCGGCGACGAGCGCGGGCGTGAGCTGCTGTCCCGAGACGAGGTAGACGACGACGAAGAGCAGACCGGGCGCGACCGACTCGACGACTCCGCGCACACCGCCGACCGCGTCGGAGGCGGAGAACTCCTCCCCCGTCAGCGCCCGCATGCCACGCAGGCCGCCCTCCTCGGGCTGCACGACGTCGTCGACCGCCTCGAGCGCGTGGTCCGCGGTCGTCTCGTGCGGCTGGTCCTGAGGGTGCTCGCGCTCACTCACCGGGACGCGGCCGCAGCTCGTACTTCGGGTTGAACACGGTGCGCCGGCCGTCGACCAGGCACACGAGCCCCTCGATCTTGGCGCGCCGGCCGGGCGCGACGCCCGCGATCTCCCGGCGACCGAGCCACACGAGGTCGAGCGTGCCGCTGCCGTCGTAGAGCTCCGCCTCGAGCGCCGGGACGCCCTCGCGGGGGCGCAGCGTGACCGACCGGATGACTCCCGACACGCTTGCGCGCGACCGGTTCGTGAGCTGGTCGACGGGCGTGCAGCCGACGGCGCGGACCGCGTCGGCCCGCTCCTCGTCCGCCTCGATCTCAGCCTGCGACGCGACGACCTTGCGCAGGCGGTCCTTGAGCGTCATCGGATCTCCGTGATCTCCGGTCCGCGGGTCATGGGGTCGAACCCGGGAGCCTGCGCCGGTGCCTCCGCCGCAGACCCGGCCGGGCCGGGCAGGCGCAGCGCGAGCAGGTCACGCGGCGGCAGCGCCTCGGTGCCGCGCACCACGACGATGCCGGCGAACACCTTCTCGAGGGTCTGGGCGGCCTCGGGCTCGACGGCCGCGCGGCCCGACAGCACGCCGCGCAGGAACCACCGCGGGCCGTCGGTGCCGATGAACCGCGCGGGGCGGTGACCGGTCCGGCCCTCGGGCGTCCGGACGGGCAGGCGGGCGAGCAGCTCACGGCCGAACGGACCGGGCAGGTCGTCGACCGAGCCACCCTGCTGGGTCACCGACTCGGCGATCTCCGCACGGATCTCGTCCCAGATGCCCTCGCTGCGCGGCGCAGCGAACGCCTGCACCTGCAGCGACGAGCCGTCGAGCAGCACGGACGCCGCCGAGACCACGTTGGTGGCCTTGTCGATCTCCATGCGCAGCTCCATGCCGGGGACCCCGGGGAGCTTGATGGCGCCGAGGTCGACCCGGGGCTGCTCGTCGTCGACCTCGTCGACGTCCCACGGCCCCGAGGTGCGCACCGGCAGCGCCGGCGCCGCCTCGGCCGTCTCGTCGGTGCTCACGTCGTCAGCGCCCGTGGGCTCGACGACGTCGTCGGTGACGGAGTCCTTGCCGCCACGCCGGAACAGACCCACGACTCACTCCTTCTCGGCGCGCACGTGCACGCCGTACCTGGCAACGGTAGCCCCGCGTGCGGCGGCCACCTAGCCGGCCACCTCGGCGGTGTCGGCGGACGCGACGGGCGCGTGCCAGCCGCCGCTCGAGCCGAACCCGCCCTCGCCGCGGTGCGAGCCGGGCAGCCGTTCGACGTCCACGAACCGGACACGCTCGACGCGCTGGATGACGAGCTGCGCGATCCGGTCGCCCCGGTGCAGCACCAGCGTCTCGGTGGCGTCCGTGTTGAGCAGCGTCACCGCGATCTCGCCACGGTAGCCGGCGTCGACCGTGCCCGGTGCGTTGACGATCGTCAGGCCGTGCTTGGCCGCGAGGCCCGAGCGCGGGTGCACGAAGGCCGCGAAACCGTCGGGCAGCGCGATAGCGACGCCCGTCGGGACCGTCGCGCGGCCCCGCGGCGGCAGCGTCACGTCGACGCGGGCGACGAGGTCGGCGCCGGCGTCACCGGGGTGCGCGTACGAGGGTGCGGGGAGGTCCGGGTCGAGGCGGAGCAGGAGCACCTCGGTGCTGGTTTCGGCCGTCACGGGGCCCGACCCTACCCGGACGGGTGGGATGCTGGGGGCATGCCCGACCTGCCCGACGGACTTCCCGCGCCCGCCACCGGACCCGCGGACGGAGGGACCGTCCCACCCGTCTGGTCCGAGCGCCTGTGGCCCGGTGCGCTCGCGTGGGTGCTGCTCGTCGTCCTCGCCGCGATGGTCGGCATCGCGCTCACGCCCGTCGACCCCCGAGCGGGCGCCGGTGCCGCGGCGCTCACCGTCCTCGTCGGCGCGGTCGTCCTGCTGCGCACGTCGCCCGTGGTGGAGGTCGCCGACGGCGAGCTGCACGCCGGCGCCGCCCGCATCCCCCTCGCCGTGCTCGGCGAGGTCCGCGCTCTCGACGCCACGCAGACGCGGGCCGAGCTGGGTCCACGCCTCGACGCGCGGGCGCACCTGTGCCACCGAGGCTGGGTCCCCACCGCGGTCCGCGTCGAGGTGCACGACCCGCACGACCCGACGCCCTACTGGATCGTGTCGACGCGGCGCCCGGCGCAGCTCGTCGCGGCGGTCCGGGACGCCTGAGGGGCTCGTCGAGAGCGCCACGGTCGCGCTCCCACACGCGGACGGCCGACCACCCGTGAGGGTGATCGGCCGTCGTCAGTCGATCGGTGCTGCGTGCAGCGTCAGGCGGCGCACTCCGAGCACACCGGCTGCCCGTTGCGCTCGTAGGCGAGCTGGCTGCGGTGGTGCACCAGGAAGCAGTGGGAGCACGTGAACTCGTCCGCCTGGCGGGGCAGGACCCGCACGGAGAGCTCCTCGCCCGAGAGGTCGGCACCAGGGAGCTCGAACCCTTCGGCGGCCTCGGTCTCGTCCTCGTCCACCACGCCGGAGTTCTTGTCCGAGCGCCGAGTCTGGAGCTCCTGGAGCGAGTCCTCGCTCAGGTCCTCCTCGGTCTTGCGCGGGGCGTCGTAGTCGGTAGCCATGTGTGGCGTCACACTCCGTGGTCCAGGTGGATTGTCGTACGCGGGATCAATGCCGCAGAGACAGGTTTTGTTCCCGTGCGCGGTGGGATTCTGCACCACATCTGGCGCGGTTGCGAACACGGACACGTGACCACATTCGTAGGCGTCTCTCGCGCCCGTTTTCACATGTCCGAGTCGGCCCGCATCTCTTCGAGCACGGACACCAGCTCGGCCACCTGAGACGGGTGCCCGGCGACCGCCATGTCGACACCCGCCGGCCGCCCGTGCAGGCCTGCGACCAGGGCGCCCGCCTCCTGCGCGACGAGACTCGCGGCCGCCAGGTCCCACGGCGCGAGGCCCCTTTCGTAGAACAGGTCGAGACCCCCGAACGCCAGCGTGCACAGCTCGATCGCCGCAGAACCGTTGCGACGAATGTCACGCACCCGAGGCAACAGCTCGACGAGCACACGTGCCTGGGAACGCCGGCGCGACGCGAGGTATCCGAAGCCGGTGCCGACGAGGCAGCCGCTCAACGGTCGCGCTTCCCCGATGCTCAGCCGGCGCCCGTCCAGGTACGCGCCCCGACCGTGGCCTGCGGTGAACGTGCGGCCGTCCGCGGGCGCGTGCACGCAGCCGGCGAGCACGGTCCACGTCGCCGGGTCGGGCGCCCTCCCGTCGTCGCCGACGGGGCCGACCACCGCCGCGATCGACACGGCGTACGACGGGATGCCGTAGAGGTAGTTGACGGTGCCGTCGATCGGGTCGACGACCCACGTGACCCCTGACGTGCCCGGCACGAAGCCCTGCTCCTCGCCGAGGATCCCGTCCCGCGGCCGCAGCTCGGCGAGGCGGCGCCGCACGAGCTCCTCCGACGCGAGGTCCATCGCCGTCACGACGTCGACCGCGCTCGACTTGGTGCCGGCCACCTCGACCCTGTCGGGGCGCCCCTCGTGCACCAGCCGTCCCGCCTCGCGCGCCACCTGCTCGGCGATCGCGACGAGCTCGTCCACCTGGTCCGCTGCCATCCGGGGGTCGGTCACGCCGTCCATCCTGCCGGACGCGGTCAGAGCCCCGCCTTGCCCCGCCACGGACCGGGCACGCTCAGCCGCAGGCGCAGGGCCGCCACCCGCAGGACGAAGATGACGAGCACGATCCCCACGCTCGCCGAGAGACCGAGCACACCGAGCTCTGAGAGCACGACGGTCACGCTCGCCCCGAGGAGCGCCGGGGTGGCGTACAGCTGCCGGTCCTGCAGCACGACCGGCACCTCGGCGGTCAGCAGGTCGCGCAGCACTCCCCCGCCGACGCCGGTCATGACGCCGACGAGCACCGCCGCGACCGGGGTCGCGCCGTACTCGAGCCCCTTCAGGGTGCCGACCACCGTGAACAGCGCGAGGGCGCCCGCGTCGAGCACGACGATGAACCGCCGGGCCCGTTCCAGGCGAGGGTGGAAGAAGTACATGACCGCCCCGCCGAGCACGGCGGTGACGATGAACCGCCAGTCCGAGATGCCCACGGGCGGGACGGCGCCGATGAGCACGTCGCGCAGCATGCCGCCGCCCAGGCCGGCGGCCCAGCCGAGCACCAGGATGCCGAACGCGTCGAGCTGCTTGCGCACCCCGGCGAGCGCGCCGGCCATCGCGCCGACGAACACCCCGAAGATCTCCAGGACGGGCTCGAGCGGGATCTCGGTGATCACGCTCGGCATCATCGCAGCGCGCAGCTCCCGGGCGGCGCACCGCCGCGGATCCGCACGGCACGCGCCGAGAGGTGGCAGGCTCTTCCCGAGGTACCGGGAGGTCGTATGAATGAGCTCGAGCTCACAGGGCTGCACGAGGACGGGGAGCACCTGGTCCTCGTCGGCCCGGGCGGCGAGCAGTTCCGCCTGCGCATCGACGAGGCGCTGCGGGCTGCCGTGCGCCGTGACCGGCCGCAGCTGGAGCAGCTGCGCGCGGAGAGCGCGGGGACGCTGAGCCCCCGGGAGATCCAGGCGCGCATCCGGGCCGGTGCGACGACGCAGGAGGTCGCCGACTCGGCGGGCATCCCCGTCGAGCACGTGCGCCGCTACGAGGGTCCGGTGCTCGCCGAGCGCGAGTACGTGGCCGAGCAAGCCCGCGCCACGCGCGTCGGTCGCGACGTCGGCGCCCCGACGCTCGGCGACCTCGTGACCGACCGGCTCGCCACGCGCGGCGTCGACCTGGCCTCGCTCGCCTGGGACGCCGCCCGGGAGGCATCCGGTCCGTGGACCGTGCTCGCCCGCTTCTCCGTCGCCGACGAGACCCGTGAGGCGCGCTGGACGTTCGACGCGTCGCGCCGCACCGTCGTCGCCGACGAGGACGAGGCCCGGTGGCTGTCCGAGACGGAGATCGCCGACGAGCCCGTCTCGCGACGCCACCTCGCCGCGGTGCGGGACGTCGTCTTCGACTTCCAGGCCGACGGGTCGGTGACGGCCGGCGACCCGGTCCCGCCGCCGGCCCCGCAGCCCGACCCGGTCGACGAGACCCACACCCTGCTCGACGACCTGCGCGCCCGCCGCGGCACGCGCCAGACCCTCGAGCTCGAGGACGACGACGCCGAGGAGTTCGAGGGCTTCGGGCCGCAGCACGCGTTCGACTTCCAGCGGCTCGAGCAGTCCGTGCCGGGTGCGCACCCGGTGGACGCCGACCACGAGGCCGAGGCCGTCGTGCTGCCCGTCGCGGCCGCCGAGCCACCGGTCGTCGCGGCACCGGCCGAGGACGACGCGCACGCCGACCGGCCGCGGTCACGTCGTGGGCGCGCCAAGGTGCCGAGCTGGGACGAGATCGTGTTCGGGGCGAAGCCCGAGTAGCACGCCCGTCAGGCGTCCAGCGGGAGCCGTCCCTGGTCCTGCGCCGGTGCGAGGCCGAGCGTCTGGGGGCTGGGCGACGCCGCCCGCGCGGCCGCCGCGGTCATCCGGCGCATGTGGTGCCGCCGGCACAGCACCTCGTACCCGACCTCGTCGGCTCCGGCCGCGACGTCCCCGACGACGACCTGGGCGCCCTCGACGACCATCGTGCCGCCGACAGTGCGGGCGTTGTGCGTGGCTCGCGCCCCGCACCAGCACAAGGCCTTGACCTGCAGCACCTCGACCCGGTCCGCGAGCTCCACGAGACGCGCCGAGCCGGGGAACAGCCGGGCGCGGAAGTCCGTCGAGATGCCGAACGCGTACACGTCGACCGCGAGCTCGTCGACCACGCGCGCAAGCTGCTCGACCTGATCGGCCGTGTAGAACTGCGCCTCGTCGCCGACCAGGTAGTCGACGGCCCGGCCGTGCGTGCGGCGCGTGATGACCTCGGACCAGAAGTCGGTGTCGTCGCCGACCTCGTGCGCGCGCTGCGTCAGGCCGAGCCGCGACGAGATCGTCGCCGTGCCGGCCCTGTCGTGCCGTGTGAACAGCACGCCGTCGCGGCCGCGCGCCGCGTGGTTGTGGTGCATCTGCAGCGCGAGCGTCGACTTGCCGCAGTCCATCGTGCCGGAGAAGAACACGAGCTCGGCCACGGGTCACGCACCTCCGGTCGTCGGGCCCGCCGTCATGCGACGACGAGGCAGGGCACGAGCATCTCGTGCCGGGTGAGCGAGCCGTGCACGCCCACGAGGTCGAGCGACGCGGGGGTCTGGGTCGTCGAGTCGACCACGGTGGCCCGGCCGGTCATCGCGACGACGACCTGCCCGACCACCGGTTCGACGCGCGGCGTCACCGCCCCGAACCAGCCCGCCGCGACCGCCTGGTCCCGCACGGCGACGACGGCGTGCTCGCCGAGCACGTCCCGCCAGCGTCCTGCCACCGCCTCGGCGTCGGCACCCCGGTCGAGGTGCAGGTGCAGCGCACGCGGCTCTCCCGCGACGAGCGCGACGTCCTGCGACAGCACCGGGTGGGTGCCGGCGTCCCACCGCAGCGCGCGGTCGACGTCGACCATGCCGTGGTCCGCCGTGACGACGAGCACCGTGTCGCGCGGCAGCCGCCGGGCGAGCCGGCCCAGCTCCGCGTCGAGGTCGGCGAGCGCGTCACCCCACTGGCTCGAGCCCCAGCCATGGTGGTGGCCGGCCTTGTCGACGTCGCCCCAGTACAGGTACGCGACGCCGGGCCGCCGCAGGACGTCGAGCGTCGCGTCGACCCTGTCGGCGAGGGCCTCGGCGCTGCGGTAGGCCGCGCCGCGCAGAGCGGCCTCCGTGAGGCCCGAGCCCGCGAACCGGGCGGGTCCGATGCTGGTGACCGCTGTGCCGGCGCCGACGATCCGCTCGAAGACTGTCGCGGCGGGCTGCCACTCGCGCGCGGGCGGCAGGCCGGTCCAGGAGACGAGGTTCCCGAGCGTCCCCGTTCCGGGGACCCGCACGGTGTAGCCGAGCATGCCCGTCGAGCCGGGCGGCTCCGCGAGCCCGAACGTGCCCATCGCGGTCGCCGTCGTCGACGGGAACGTGCTGGTCAGCGGCGTGGAGCCGCCGAGCCGACCGCGCAGGAACGGGGCGTGCCCGGCACGGTCGGCGAGGTTGGCGAAGCCGAGGCCGTCGACCAGCACGACGCACGCGCGGGACGCCGTCGGCAGGCCGAGCGTCCTGCGCGCGCCCGCCGCGCCGGGCACCGCGTCGACGCCCAGGGCGTCCGCCACGGCGGGCAGGACCGTCCCGAGGCACGGCCACGACGACCCGGGCAGGACGAGGTCCGCCTCGGCGAACGGGTCCGCTGCGGCCGGCTCGACCGTCGCGCGCTCGGTCGCGGTCATCGCGGCCGGGTGCTCGCCGCCGAGAGGCGACGCGCGAACGCGGCCGCGGCGAGGACCGAGTCGACACCTTCGGCCGCGGCGCTGACCCTCACGACGACGTCGTCGGGCGTCATCGTGCCCGTGAAGCCGTGGTCGGCGTCGCATGCCGGGTCGCCGCACGTCGCGGGCTCGAGGTCGACCCGCGACACCGCACCCCACCCGATGACGAGCGTGAGCTCCGTCGCCGGGCTGCCGGCCACGTGCTGCTCGGGGTTGGGTACGACGTGCGTGACCGCGACCGACCGCAGCTCGGAGAGCGGGACGGTCTCGGTCGTGGCCGACGCGCTCGCCGACGGGTGCTCCGAGTCGGCGGGGTGGTCGTCGACGTGGGTCACGACCAGGCGCGTCGGCGTGAGCGCGAGCACGGTCACGTGACGGCGGACCTCCGCGGCGTCGAACGTGGTCTCGGGGTGGACGAGATGGGCGACCACCGGTTCGTCCGCGAGCGCGACGTCGAGGACGTCGGCCACGAGCTCCGGGTAGTAGCCGGCGCGGTGCAGGTCGCCGCGCAGGTCGTTGGAGACGGCAGGCACCCGCTCATCCTCCCACCTCGTGGGGCGTCGTCCGGCAGCCCGGCGGGCGGCGCTGTTCCTGTGCCTGCCCGGGAGGTGTCCGTCCGTCACGTGCTGGCCAGCCGTCGGGTGACGTCGGTCCGGTCGGCGGGCGCGAGCGTGGCGCGTGCGCCGAGCACGACGCTGCCGTGCTCCGAGACGACGATCGGGTTGAGCTCGAGCATCCGCAGCTCGGGCAGGTCGTCGGCCAGCACCGAGACGCGGGAGATCACGTCCTCGAGCGACGCGACGTCGACGGGCGGCAGGCCGCGGTAGCCGAACAGCCGCGGTGTGGCGCGGGCGGACCGGACGAGCTCGGCGACGTCGACGTCGGTGACCGGCGGGAAGCCGTAGGTCACGTCGCCGAGCAGGTCGGACGCGTCGCCGGCCAGCCCGAAGCTGACGATCGGCCCGAACAGTGGGTCCTCCGCCGTGCGGACGACGCACGCCGACCCGTGCGGCGCCATCGACTGGACCTCGAGCGGCTCGCCCGTCGCGTCGACGCGGTGCGCGGCGGACAGCGCCAGGACCTCCTCGACGTCGGCGCGCAGCTCGGCCTCGTCGGCCACGTCGAGGCGCACCCCGCCCAGGTCGGCGCGGTGCCGCAGCGCGGGCACGGTGGTCTTGAGCGCGACGGGCCAGCCGATCGCCCGCGCGACGTCGACCGCCTCGTCGGCGTCGTGCACCGGGTACGACGGAAGCACGTCCACGCCGACGGTCGCGAGCAGCTCGCGGGTGCGCAGCGCGTCGAGGGCCAGCGCGTTCCCGACGCCGGGCTCGCCGAGCCACCGGGCGACCAGCCTGCGCGCCGCGCGGGTGTCGGCGCCGGGCGGGTGCAGCAGCCGTCCCCTGTCTCCCGCACGCCAGACGGCGTACCGCGCCGCCCGGCCGAGGGCGAGGGCCGCGTCCTCGGGGGTGCTGTAGGCGGGGACGGTCCAGGACCGCCCCGCAGTGTCGGCGGCGGTGAGCTCGGGGGTGATCCCGTGCAGGTCGAGCACGCACGCGACGGTCGCCTTCCCGGTGGCCGCGGCCGCGCGCGCGACCTCGCCCGGGAGGACGGGCGAACCGGTGCCCACGGTCGGGATGCGCACGACGACCACGACGTCGCTCTCGGGGTCGGCGTAGAGCCGCCCGACCGTGGCGCGGACGGTGTCGTCGTCGGAGTCCTCCGGCAGGAGCTCGACCTGCCCGGACACCTGCAGCCCGCTCGCGGACGCGGCCTCCGCGACGAGCGCGGCGACGGACGCGGACGAGGCGAGGATCGCCGTGCGGCGTCCGGTGGGGAGCGGCTGGTGCGCGAGGAGCTGCGCGACGTCGAGGAGCTGGTGGGTGTTGTCGACGTGGATGACGCCCGCCTGGCGCAGGACCTCCTCGAGCGTCCGGGGCGGCGCGTGCGTGGGCCGCACGGCGTGCCCGGGTGGCACGACCTGACCGGACCGCCCGGCGGTGACGACGATCACCGGCTTCGTCTGCGCGAGCCGGCGCGCGACCCGGGAGAACTTGCGGGGGTTGCCGATCGACTCCAGGTAGAGGCCGACCACGTCGGTGCCGTCGTCGTCGCCCCAGAACTGCATGAGGTCGTTGCCCGAGACGTCGGCGCGGTGCCCGGACGAGACGAGCTCGGCGATGCCGAGCCCGCGCCTGCGGACTGCCGCGAGGAGCGCGACCGCGAGCGGGGCCGACTGGCAGAACAGCCCGATCCGGCCACGGTGCGGCGGCTCGGCGGCGAGCGACGCGTTGAGGGTCACGTCCTCGCGGAGGCTGAGGAGCCCGTACGACGCGGGCCCGACCACCCGGATGCCGGCACCGTGCGCGGTGCGCAGCAGCGTGCGCTGCAGCGCGAGACCCGCAGGGCCGGTCTCACCGAAGCCGGCCGACAGCAGCACCACACCGCGCACCCCGATCGCGCCGAGGGACCGCACGACCGCGACCGCGTCGGCCGCGGGCACGGCGACGACGGCGAGCTCCACGGGTCCGGGCACGTCCTCGATCGTGGCGTGGCGCGGCACGGCGGGACCGTCGGGGTCGACCGGGACGCCGACGGCGTGCACCGCGACGCCGGGCCCGCCGGCGGCGAGGTTCGCCAGCGCGCGGGCGGCCTGGCGGCCTTGCATCGACGACGCAGCGCTGTCCCCCGGTCCGACGACCACCACGGAGCGGGCCTCGACCAGTGCGCGCATCGACAGCGACTCCGCGCGGTGCTCCCGGTCCGCCATCACGGCGAGCGAGCGGTCGGTCGGGTCGATGTCGAAGCCGACCGCGACGATCCCGTCCTCGGTGCGCTGCCTCACCTCGTAGCCGGCCTCGCGGAAGACCGCGATCATCCGCCCGTTCTGCGGGAGGACCTCCGCCACGAACCGCCGGACACCCCGTTCACGGGCGGCGGCGGCGAGGTGCTCCAGGAGCACGGAGCCGAGCCCGCGGCCCTGGAGGGCGTCGGCGATGTTGAACGCGACCTCCGCCTCGTCGGTGCCGACCCGGTCGTAGCGGGCGACGCCGATGATGTGCTCGTCCGAGCTCGCGTCGCTCGCGACCGCGACCAGCGCCACCCGGTCGACGTGATCGACCGTGACGAGCCGTTGCAGGTCCCGCTCCGGCAACCGCTGCAGCGGCGCGAAGAACCGCAGGTACGTGGACCGCTCGGACTGCCCGACGTGGAACGCCTGGAGCGCGTCCGCGTCGCTAGGCCGGATGGGCCGGACGTGCGTCGTGGAGCCGTCCGCCAGGACGACGTCGGCCTCCCACGCGGCCGGGTACGCGGGTCGGCCAGACGGGCGGCCCGGTAGGCCGGCGTCCTCTGCGACGACTGCCATGCTCGCCAGGCTAGCGGCGAGACGTCCCGCGTCCGCACCGATCCGCGCGCCGGTGCAGGAGCGCGCGCCCGGACGGGCCACAATGGTCGCCGCACCACCGACCCGCACCGAGGAGCACAGACGCATGGCGCGCCGCCCCGCGACCCCCGACCTGCCCCCCGAGGACCTCGTCGAGCGCATCGTCGACATCGACGTGGCGACCGAGATGGAGGGCTCGTTCCTCGAGTACGCGTACTCGGTCATCTACTCGCGCGCGCTCCCGGACGCACGCGACGGGATGAAGCCGGTGCAGCGCCGGATCCTGTTCCAGATGTCGGACATGGGCCTGCGGCCCGAGCGCCCGTACGTGAAGTCGGCGCGCGTCGTCGGCGAGGTCATGGGCAAGCTCCACCCGCACGGCGACGCCGCGATCTACGACGCGATGGTGCGCCTCGCGCAGCCGTTCTCGCTGCGCCTGCCGCTCGTCGACGGGCACGGCAACTTCGGCTCGCTCGACGACGGCCCGGCCGCCGCCCGGTACACCGAGGCGCGGATGGCGCCGTCGGCGATCGCGATGACGGCGGGGCTCGACGAGGACGTCGTCGACTTCGTGCCGAACTACGACAACAAGCTCACGCAGCCCGAGGTGCTGCCCGCCGCGGTGCCGAACCTGCTGGTCAACGGCGCGTCGGGCATCGCGGTCGGCATGGCCACCAACATGGCGCCGCACAACCTCGTGGAGGTCGTCGCCGCCGCACGCCACCTCGTGACGCACCCCGACGCGACGCTCGAGGACCTCATGCGGTTCGTCCCGGGGCCGGACCTGCCGTCGGGCGGCAAGATCGTCGGGCTCGACGGCGTCCGCGACGCGTACCGGACGGGACGCGGCGCGTTCCGCACCCGGGCGACGGCGCGCATCGAGAACGTGACGCCGCGCCGCAAGGGCATCGTCGTCACCGAGCTCCCGTACACGGTCGGCCCCGAGAAGGTCATCGAGAAGATCAAGGAGGGCGTGCAGTCCAAGAAGCTCTCCGGCATCTCGGACGCCGTCGACCTCACGGATCGTGTCCACGGCCTGCGCCTCGTGATCGAGGTCAAGACCGGCTTCAACCCCGACGCCGTCCTTGAGCAGCTCTACCGCTACACGCCACTCGAGGACTCGTTCTCGATCAACAACGTCGCGCTGGTCGACGGCCAGCCCCGCACGCTGGGCCTGCGCGAGCTCCTGCAGGTGTGGGTCGACCACCGCATCTCGGTGGTCCGTCGGCGCACCACGCACCGCCTCGGCCGCAAGCAGGAACGCCTGCACCTCGTCGAGGGCCTCCTGGTCGCGATCGTCGACATCGACGAGGTCATCCAGGTCATCCGCACGTCCGACGACGCCGAGGAGGCCCGCGGGCGCCTGCGCACGGTGTTCGACCTGTCCGACCCGCAGGCCGAGTACATCCTCGAGCTGCGGCTGCGCCGCCTCACCAAGTTCTCCCGGATCGAGCTCGAGCGCGAGCAGCAGCAGCTGACCGAGGAGATCGCCGAGCTGCAGGCGATCCTCGCGGACGACACCCGGCTGCGGACCGTCGTCTCGCAGGAGATGGCCGAGGCGGCCGCGACGTACGGCACGCCGCGGCGCACCGTGCTGCTCGAGTCCGCCGGAGGCGCGACCGTCACGGGCGCACCCGCCGCACGCGGGTCCGCGGCGCCGCTCGAGATCGCGGACACCGCGTGCTGGGCGCTGCTGTCCGGCACCGGCCTGCTGGCGCGGACCGCGGGCGACGAGCAGCCGGTACGCGACGCGAGCACCCGCCGGGCCCGGCACGACGTCCTCGCGGCGCAGCTGGCCACCACGGCCCGCGCCGAGATCGGTGCCGTCACCTCCCGTGGCCGCGTCGTGCGGCTCTCCGTCCTCGACCTGCCCGCTCTGCCGCCGACGGACGGCCACCCGTCGCTGTCGGGCGGCGTGCCGCTCGCCGAGGTCGTCGCCGTCGAGCCGGGCGAGCAGGTCGTCGCGCTGACGTCGCTCACCGCCGACGCCCCGACGCTCGCGCTGGCCACGGCGCAGGGCACCGTCAAGCGGGTCGCGCAGGGCGACGTGCCGAACAACAAGGACGCGTGGGAGGTCATCGCGCTCAAGGACGACGACACCGTCGTCGGGGCGGTCCCCGTGAGCGAGACCGACGAGCTCGTGCTCGTCAGCTCCGACTCGTCGCTGCTGCACTTCCCCGCGTCGTCGGTCCGCCCGCAGGGCCGTGCTGCCGGTGGCATGGCCGGCATCAAGCTCGCGCCGGGCCAGCGGGTCGTCGCGTTCGCCGCGGTGCCCGAGGACCGCGCGGCCGAGACCGTCCTGGTCACGGTGTCCGGCTCGTCCACGGCCCTGCCCGGCACGCAGGCGGGCGCCGCGAAGGTCACGCCGTTCGACGTGTACCCCGGCAAGGGCCGTGCCACGGGCGGCGTCCGCTCGCACCGGTTCCTCAAGGGCGAGGACGCGCTCATCCTGGCGTGGGTCGGCACGGCGCCGGCCTGGGCGAGCGGGTCGGCCGGCCAGCCGATCGACCTGCCCGCACCGGACCCCCGGCGCGACGGGTCCGGGACACCGCTCGGCGCACCGGTCCACGCCGTCGGCTAGCTAGACGAGCACCGTCACGTTGTCGCGCTTCGCGGCCTGCGGGACGGTCAGCCCGACCGGCACGGCCGGCGCCCTGCGCTCGGCGAGGTTGTGCCCCAGGACGGCGGCGGTGATCAGCGCCTGCCCGGCGAGGTAGGTGAGCATCACCCAGACGTCCTGCCCCGGCAGGTTCCAGCCGGGCACGAACTGCTCGAGCGCGATGAGCGAGTCCGACACGACGAACACGGCCGCGCCGAGGCCCGCGGTGCGCCCGAGCCCCGTCGCCAGGACCGCCATCGACACGAGGCACCCGCCGTACACCGCCACCGGGAGCAGCAGGTCGCCGGCGTGCGGCGCGCACAGCGCCACGAGCCCCACGAGCACCGCGCCGTACGGCACGAGCGCGACCGGGTGGCGGTGCACGACGGACCGCCGGACGTACGGCGTGAACGCCACGACGTACACGAGCTGCGCCGCCAGGAAGCAGCCGACCATCACGAGGAACGCCTGCTCCCCCGCGAACGACGGCAACAGGTCACCGAGCCACGACAGCCCCAGCGCGACCGCGACGAGGTTCACGAGCCGACCCCGCGGCCACCGCGCCGCCGAGAGCAGCACACCTGCCAGCGCCGGCATCGCGAGCCACTGCGCGACCTCGCCGACGGTGTCTGCCCCGACAAGCCGTGCGACGAGCAGCACCGCGCTCACGACGACGAACGCCCCGACCCATGCACGTGCGGCGGTGGACAGCGTGCGCACCACAGCGACCTCCTCGCGGGCCGGACGGCGTCGCCCGGCATGCCGATGCCCGGACCTCGTCGTCCGGGCGTGCGCCGATGCTAACCCTCGTCGCGCCTGCTCGGGACCACGTTCGTCGCGGTCCTCGGGTGGGCTTCGCGGGCCTCGGCAGCGCGTCGCTCAGAGCTCGATCGAGTACATGACCTCGCGGTGGGCCGCCTCGAACCCGAGCCGCTCGTACAGGCCGTGCGCCCCGGACTGGTTCGCGCTGTCGACCCCGAGGGTCGCGTACTCCATGCCGTCCGCCCGGTACGCCTCCATCGCCGCGACGAGCAGGCGCGGAGCCAGCCCTCGACGTCGCCATGCCGGCCGGACGCCGAGCAGCTCGACGTAACCGAACGAGAAGCCGTTCACCGCCCAGTCCTGCTCGTACCGGCCCGACATCAGGTACCCGGCGACCTCACCCGTCGCCTCGTCCAGCGCGACCGTGCTCCACGACGGCGCGAACATGCTGCGGTGCTGCGCCCACTGCTCGGCGTTGCGCGGCTCGCTCCCCCAGTGGTCGGCAAACGCCTCGTTGTGCGCGAGCCGGACCTGCTCCTCCAGGTCCGCGGTCCAGGGCGCCAGACGGATGCCGGCCGGCGTCTCGACGACGGGCAGCGGCTCGGCGAGCGAGCGTCGCATGTCGTCGTAGTAGCGGATCGCCCGGAACCCGGCTGCGTTCAGCAGGCGAGCCGTCGCCGTCGCCGAGTCCTGGACGTGCACGGCCAGGCGCCCCGGGACCGGCGCCGTGGAGCGGGCGAGCAGCTGACGCCCCCGACCCTCCGACCACGCGAGCACCGCACGGCCCACGCCCCGCCCCCGCCACTGCGGGTCGACTCCGCCGTCGAGGAACGCGCGGATCGTGCGGACGTCCCCCGGCAGCGCCGTCACCTGCGCGTAGGCGCGCGGGACGCCGTCGGCGTCGAACCCGCCGAGCGTGTCCGTCGCCGGGTCGTGCCAGTCACCGTCGAACCGCTCCTCGGTCTCCGGCACCGCCGTCCGGTACGGCGCGCCGTCGGCCTCCTCGATCGCGTTGAACAGCCGCGTGAGGGCCTGCGCATCCGTGCGTCTCAGCGGGCGCCACGTCAGGCCCAGGTCGTCGGGCGGACGCGGCGGCTCCGCCGGGGCGTCGGCACGGTCGACGAGCGGGGACAGCGGCGAGTCGGTCACGTTCGCCACCCTTGCGGCGGCAGGCTCGGACGGCAACCGACTTTCGGACGGCGCGCGCACCGGCACTCATGCGAACGGCAGGCGACCGGCGCGGATGCGGACGACTCGCGAACCGGCGCGCGTGCGGACGGCGTCCGGGCCGCGCACCACGCGTCGTCCGCACCGGCCGGCGTGCGGCACCGTCAGGCGTCGATGCGACCCCGGTCGAGCGCGTGCGCCCCCGCGACGATGAAGTCCTTGCGGGGAGCGACGTCCGAGCCCATGAGCAGCTCGAAGATCTCCTCCGACCGCTGCGCGGCCTCGACGGTCACGCGTCGCAGCGTCCGGTGCCGCGGGTCCATGGTGGTCTCCGCGAGCTGGTCGGCGTCCATCTCGCCGAGGCCCTTGTACCGCTGGATGTCGTCCTTGTACTTCTTCCCGGACCGGTCCAGCCGCTTGAGCGTCGTCGCGAGCTCGGCCTCCGAGTAGGTGTAGATGTACTTGTCGGCCTGGTCGTCGGTGCGCCGGCCGCCCACGAGCTCGATGCGGTGCAGCGGCGGCACCGCGGCGTACACCCGGCCGGCCTCGACGAGCGGCCGCATGTACCGGAAGAACAGCGTCAGGAGCAGCGTCCGGATGTGCGCGCCGTCGACGTCGGCGTCCGTCATCAGCACCACCTTCCCGTAACGCGCCGCCTCCAGGTCGAACGTGCGGCCCGACCCGGCGCCCAGCACCTGGATGATCGCGGCGCACTCGGCGTTCTTCAGCATGTCCGTGACGGACGCCTTCTGGACGTTGAGGATCTTGCCGCGGATGGGCAGCAGCGCCTGGAAGTCCGAGCTGCGCGCCAGCTTCGCGGTGCCGAGGGCGCTGTCGCCCTCGACGATGAACAGCTCGCTGCGGGCCACGTCGTCGATCCGGCAGTCTGCGAGCTTCGCGGGCAGGGACGACGTCTCGAGCGCGTTCTTGCGCCGCGAGATCTCCTTCTGCTTGCGGGCCGACAGGCGCGCCCGCATCTCGCCCACGACCTTGTCGAGCAGCAGGCTCGACTGGGCCTTGTGGTCACGCTTGGGCGAGACGAAGATCCCGCCGAGCTCGGTGTCGAGGACCTTGGCGACGATGTTGCGGACCGGAGCGGTGCCGAGGACCTCCTTGGTCTGACCCTCGAACTGCGGCTCCGCGAGCCGGACGGTCACGACGGACGTGAGGCCGGCGAGGACGTCCTCCTTCTCGATCCGCTCGGTCGCAGCGTCCTTCGCCGAGATCTTGAGGCGACGCGCGTTCGCCTCGACGGCCTTGCGCAGCGTGCGCAGCAGGCCCGTCTCGAAGCCCGCGAGGTGGGTGCCGCCCTTGGGCGTCGAGATGATGTTGACGAAGCTGCGGACCTCGGTCTCGTACCCGGTCCCCCAGCGCAGCGCGATGTCGACCTCGCAGGTCCGGGTGACCTCCTGCGGCGTCATGTGGCCGCGGTCGTCGAGCACGGGCACCGTCTCGGTGAACGTGCCGGTGCCGGTCAGGTGCCAGGTGTCGGTCACCGGCGCGTCGGGCGCGAGGTAGTCGACGAAGTCGACGACGCCACCCGAGTGGAAGAACGTCTCCTCGTGCGGCCCGTCGGCGCCCGGGGTGCCGGGGACACCCCGCTCGTCGCGCACCACGAGCGTGAGGCCGGGGACCAGGAAGCTCGTCTGACGGGCCCGCGTGACCAGCTCGTCGTACGAGAACACGGCGGTCTTGGGGAAGATCTGCCGGTCCGCCCAGTACCGCACGCGCGTCCCGGTCCGCGCCTTGGCGACCTTGCCGACCACGGCGAGCTCCGAGCGCGACACGAAGGGCTCGAACCCGGACTCCGGCCCGCGCCCCGCCGCGTCGTCGAACACGCCCGGCTCGCCGCGGTGGAACGTCATCCGGTGCGTCTTGCCGTCGCGGTCCACCTCGACGTCGAGGCGCGCCGACAACGCGTTGACCACCGAGGCGCCGACACCGTGCAGGCCGCCCGACGCGCCGTACGAGCCGCCCCCGAACTTGCCACCCGCGTGCAGCTTGGTGAACACGACCTCGACACCCGTGAGACCCGTCTTCGGCTCGACGTCGACCGGGACGCCACGACCGTTGTCGCGCACCTCGACCGAGGAGTCCGCGTGCAGCACGATCTCGATCCGGTCGCCGTGACCGGCGAGCGCCTCGTCGACCGAGTTGTCGATGATCTCCCACAGGCAGTGCATGAGCCCGCGGCTGTCGGTGGTCCCGATGTACATGCCGGGCCGCTTGCGGACGGCCTCGAGACCCTCCAGCACCGACAGGTGCCGAGCGGTGTAGCCCTGCTGCGGGGAAGTCGTCGTCACGGCCGGAATGGTATCCGCCGCACCTGACAGGCCGTCGGCACCATGCCGTCGGCGGGCGGTTCACCCCGCTCCAGGTACGCGGACAGCGAACCACCCGCTCTGGGTGCCATGGATGGGGGAACGGGATGGTTGTATGGATTCGTGACTGGGACGACGACCGAACCGCTGACCGCAGCCGACCGCTGCGACCGTTGTGGCGCGCAGGCCTACGTTCGCGTGGTGCTGCCCGTGGGCGAGCTGCTCTTCTGCGCACACCACGCTCGCGAGCACGCCCCGAAGTTCGAGGCGGTCGCCACGCACGTGCACGACGAGACCCAGCGCCTGCTCGAGGAGCACGGCGCAGGAGCCGGCGCCGCACGCTGACGCAGCGCCCCACCTGACCGACGGCGACGAGGCCCGGACCCGCGAGGGTCCGGGCCTCGTCGCATCCCCGGTGGCGGCACGCCGCTCGTCGGCGTGCCCGCCGCACGGCCGTCGTTCAGGCCGTGCCCGCCGGCACGGCAGTCGTTCAGGCCAGGACGTCGTTCCAGCCGAGGATCCGGTACGACCTCACGAGCCCGTGCACCACGAACGGGTCACCCGCGGCGAACTCCTCGGCCGCCTCCCGGCTGACCAGCACGCACATCGCACCGTCGGCGACCGGGTCCTCGAACGTCCCGATGCCGACCAGCAGCCCCCGCTCCGCGAAGCTCTCGTAGTGCGCGGTGTGCGCGGCCATCTGCGCGGGCGCCCGCTGCAGGACGTCGTCGGCGGACTCGTACAGCACGACGTACCGGGTCGACATGCCCACAGTCCTACCGCACCGGCGCCGACCCGCGACAGGTGTCGACGGCGCTGCAGCCGGCCTCGTGCGGGCCAGCGCCCGGAACGACGACGCCCCGCCCCGCACGAGGCGGGACGGGGCGTCGTCATCAGGACGAGGCTCAGTCCAGGTAGTCGCGGAGCACCTGGGACCGCGACGGGTGGCGCAGCTTCGACATCGTCTTCGACTCGATCTGACGGATCCGCTCGCGCGTGACGCCGTAGACCTTGCCGATCTCGTCGAGGGTCTTCGGCTGACCGTCCGTGAGGCCGAAGCGCATCGAGACGACGCCCGCCTCCCGCTCGGAGAGCGTGTCGAGGACCTGGTGCAGCTGCTCCTGCAGGAGCGTGAAGCTGACAGCGTCAGCCGGCACGACGGCCTCGGAGTCCTCGATCAGGTCACCGAACTCGCTGTCGCCGTCCTCACCGAGCGGCGTGTGCAGCGAGATCGGCTCGCGGCCGTACTTCTGGACCTCGACGACCTTCTCGGGCGTCATGTCGAGCTCCTTGGCGAGCTCCTCGGGCGTGGGCTCGCGGCCCAGGTCCTGGAGCATCTGCCGCTGGACGCGCGCGAGCTTGTTGATGACCTCGACCATGTGCACCGGGATGCGGATGGTGCGGGCCTGGTCGGCCATCGCGCGGGTGATCGCCTGACGGATCCACCACGTCGCGTACGTCGAGAACTTGTAGCCCTTGGTGTAGTCGAACTTCTCGACCGCACGGATCAGACCGAGGTTGCCCTCCTGGATGAGGTCCAGGAACAGCATGCCGCGGCCCGTGTACCGCTTGGCGAGCGAGACGACGAGGCGGAGGTTCGCCTCGAGCAGGTGGTTCTTCGCACGACGGCCGTCCTGCGCGATCCACTCGAGCTCGCGGCGGATCTTGGGCTCCATCGCGACGCCCGCGTTGAGGCGCTCCTCGGCGAACAGGCCGGCCTCGATGCGCTTGGCGAGCTCGACCTCCTGCTCGGCGTTGAGGAGCGCGACCTTGCCGATCTGCTTGAGGTAGTCCTTCACGGGGTCGGCGGTGGCACCGGCCGTGACGACCTGCTGGGCGGGGGCGTCGTCGTCGTCCGCGTCGGAGTAGACGAAGCCGCTGTCCTCAGTCTCCTCCTCCGTCGAGGCGGCGGCCGGCTTGGCGGCGTCGCCGTCCTCCGACTCGTCGGCGTCCGCGTCGGTGTCGGCGTCGCCCTCGACGACCTCCGTCACGTCGTCGTCGGCGACGACCTCGTCGGTGACGTCGATCTCGACGTCCTCGAGCTCGTCGGGCTCGTCGTCGGAGTCGGCATCGGCCGCGTCGGCGTTCGGTGCCGGCTTCGTCGCGGCCTTGGCAGCAGCAGGCGCCTTCGCCGTCGACTTGGGGCCGGAGGTCTTGGTCGCGGCGGCCTTCGTCGACCGCGTGGCGGTCTTCGTCGCCGCGGGCTCCTCGGCACCGTCGGTGGCGCCGACCACGGCCTTCGCCGACGGCCGCGCCTTGGCGCTCGTGGCGGCGACGGCACGCGTGGTGGCCGGCACGGCGGGCTCACGCACGCCGATGCCGGCGGTCGCCAGACCGCGGACCACGGCGCGCAGCCGCTTCGCGTCCTGGACGTCGGCCTGCTCGCACGCGGAGCGCAGCTCCTCGGCTCCGACGCTGCCGTGCGTCCGGCCGCGCAGCACGAGATCCTGCATGGCGGGGTGCTCGAACTCACGCGGAAGTGCGGGGTGCGGGGTCTGGGACGACACGAACGACCTTTCGGCAGCAAGACACCCGGGACGTGTCCGGGAGGTAGACAGACATTGTACCGACGATGTCCCGGCAGGACGGCTCATCAGGCACGGTCGGAGGCGTCGATGACGGCCCCGGACGAGTCAACGCCCTAGTTCAACGGGCGAGGGTCGCGGGTGATTCCCGGCGCACGGGACGGTCGTCGGCGGGCGTCCTCAGGCCGAGGTCGGCTTGACCGTGAGCACCGGGCACGGCGCGTCGAAGAGCACCCGCTGGGCGTTGGCCCCGAGGATCAGCTTGCCGACCGGGCTGCGCCGCCGCAGGCCGATGACGACGAGCTGCGCGTCGACCTCCTCGGCCGTGGCGATCAGGTCGTCCGCGACGTCGCCGCCGTCCAGAAGACGGACCTCGTGCGAGATGCCCGCGCCGGAGAGGTCCGCGTCGACCTGCGACAGGGCGCTCTCCACCACTGCGCGCTGGTCGGTCGGCTCGTCGGGCCTCGCGCTCACGACGACCACGACGTTCGTGCTGCGGCGACGCGCCTCGCCGACCGCCGCGTCCAGGGCCGCCCGTCCTTCGGGGGTAGCCAGGTAGCCGACCACGATGCTCATCGGTCCTCCTCGTCCATGCGGCCGGACGCCGTGCAACGGACGCTACCCGAGCCGTGCGACCAGGACGAGCGCACGGCTGCATCAGCCGTTCGTCAGGCCTCGCGGCGCGTCCAACCAGGGCCGATGCCTGCCTCGAGCAGTCCCGTGAGCAGCAGTGCGAGCCGGTAGCCTCCGTCGTCCCCGAGAGCACGGTCCAGCAGCACGGAGGCTCGCGCCCCGTCTCCGCGCCACCAGGCGAGAAGGGCCAGGAGCGTGAGCGCCGGCGCCTGGTGACCGGCGCGTCCGTGCGCGACGACGTGCTCGAGCACGTCCTCGTGGACGCGCGTGGCGACGACCGGCGGTGGCACGGCGCACGCCGGGTCGAGGATCGCCGCTACCGCCGAGGCGAGCGCCGCCTCGTCACGCGGAGACGCCGCCGCACCCCGCACGCACCGCTCGGCGAGCTCACCCGTCCCGGGCACGAGCGCGACCAGGATGCTGTCCCGGACGCGACGGTCGGCCAGGCCCGCCTCGAGACGGCCCCACGGCGCCGCGCCGCGCGACGGGCCCGAGCAGGCGTGCGACACCGCGGCGCGCCAGGCGGCGACGGACTCGAGCCTCCACCGGGCGCGGGCCTCCTCGCCGGACTGCGCGGCCTCGTCGCGACGCGCCTCCCAGCGTCGACGGACCCGGGCGACCGACCGTCGACGCTCGGCGCCGGCAGGACGGATCGTCGCGACGTCCGCCCGTGAGTCCGCGACCGCCGACCCGGCGAGCACGAGCTCCGCGCCCACCTGGGTCGCGTCGAGGTCGCGCAGAGGTCGGCCGCCCGGCGGGCAGCAGCCGTCGCGGCAGTCGAGAGCGAGGTAGCCCGTCGACGTCACGACCCAGGCGACGACCTCGCCGAACGGGGCGTCGGCCGCCTCGCGGAGCAGCTCCACGGCACGGTGCGCGAGATGAGCGTCGACGTCGCGGGGGTCGTCGTCGGTGTACACGACAGCGAGCACGCGCGTGGCGCCGTCCCGGTCGAGGAGCGTGGTGAGCGCGCGGGCCCGGTCGGCGCCGTCGACGGGGTCGGAGAGCTGTGCGAGGTCGACACGAGCGACGACACCGACGCGCCCACGTGGACGCAGGCTCACGGCGACCAGGCTCTCGCGCGGGCGGAACCCGAGGCGGTGCGGGACCAGGGCGAGGATCTCGGCGGGTTCGGTGACCCGGACAGTGGTGACGGAGGGGTGCATGCGACGCAGCCCATCGCACCGGGGCCGCCACGTGGCCGGCGTGGGGCAGCCCCTGTGGGCGGGCGAGCGCGACGCCGGCATGTGGTCGCCTCGACGCGCTCGCCGTCGGCCTGTGGTCGCCTCGACGCGCTCGCCGTACGCCTGTGGTCGCCTCGACGCGGCAGGTCTGCCGGTGGTCGCGACAGGTGGCGAGCGGGTCGCTCGCGGTCGCGTCGGCGCGCCGCAGGACGGCCCACTACCCTGGCCCGATGCCTCGCCCCCGCCCCGTCGGCGCCAGCCTCGTCGGCTGCGTCACGGTCGCCGTCGCCGTGGCGCTCGCCGGGTGCTCGTCGAGCGGTCCTGCCGCCCTCGCCCCCACCGGGTCGACCGCGGCGGTCCAGCCCGAGCCGACGCCCACCGAGACCCTGCTCGGCACGCCGGACGCGGGCGGGTCGACCGTCGGGGGCCTCGCCGAGGGCTTCCCCGCCGACCTCGTCCCCGTCCCCCAGGGCGCCGTCGTGCTCGTCTCGTCGGCCGAGCCCGTCGCGACCACGGACCTCGTCCAGATCAGCCTGAACCTGCGCACGGAGCAGGACACCGACGGGCTCATGGCCGCGGTCCGCGCGCCTCTGGTCGCGGCCGGCTTCGTCGAGGGGGCGCCGCCCGTGGTCGAACCCGGTCTCGCGGCGCAGTCGACGTTCTCCCGCGGCGACGGCTCCGAGCTGCTCGTGGTCGGCGTCCTCGACCGCGACGACGAGCGCACCCTGACGCTCGGTGGCAAGGTCCGGACGGCGGTCCCCTAGGGTGCCAGGTGTGAGCCAGGACGTCCCCGCCCTCGTCGACGTCGAGGACGTCCGCCCCCGGGTCGACGCGATCCTCCAGCAGCACGTCGCGCAGCTGCGCACCGTGCTGGCCGCCGCGAGCGCCGACGCCGACGTGCTGGCCGACGCGGTCGAGCAGATGCTGTCCGGCGGCAAGCGGTTGCGTGCGGCGTTCTGCTACTGGTCGTGGCGCGCGCACGGGGGCCGGCCGGGCACGCCCGAGGCGGACGCGGTCCTACGGGTCGGCGCGGCGCTCGAGCTGTTCCAGGCAGCGGCCCTGTTCCACGACGACGTCATGGACGACTCCGACACGCGCCGGGGCTTCCCCGCGGCGCACCGGGCCTTCGCGGCGGTCCACGCCGAGCGCGGCTTCACGGGCGACGCCGACCGGTTCGGGGAGTCGGCGGCCATCCTGCTGGGCGACCTCGCACTCGTCGCGAGCGAGCAGGAGTTCGCCGGCGCGCTGGCCCTCCAGCCGTGGCCGCGCATCCAGCGCTCCCGCGCCGTGTTCGACCTGATGCGGACCGAGGTCACGATCGGCCAGTACCTCGACGTCCTGGCCCAGGCGCTCCCGTGGGGCGAGGAGCCCGCGTCCGACGAGGCGCGTGCGCGCGAGGTCATCCGGGCGAAGTCGGCCCGGTACAGCGTCGAGCACCCGATCGTGCTCGGAGCCGCGCTCGCCGACGCCGACGAGGCGGAGCTCGCCGCGTGCCGCGCGCTCGGCCTGCCGCTCGGCGAGGCCTACCAGCTGCGCGACGACCTGCTGGGCGTGTTCGGCGACCCCGGCGCGACGGGCAAGCCGGCCGGCGACGACCTGCGCGAGGGCAAGCGCACCGTCCTGGTCGCCCGGTCGCTGGCACGCGCGCAGCACAGCGGTGACCTCGAGACGGTCGCGCTCCTGCGCGAGCACCTGGGAGACCGCGACATGACGACGGAGGTCGTCGACCGCCTCGCTGCGGCCATCGAGGCGAGCGGGGCGCCGGAGGAGGTCGAGGCGCTCATCGACGAGCTCTCCGGCCGCGCCTTCTCCGTCATGGACGGGCTCGCGTGGCCCGAGCCCGCGCGGTCACACCTCGCTGCGCTCGCGCACGCCGCCGTCGACCGGCACGCCTGAACGACGGCCCGCGAGGGCGCCCGAGCGGTTCAGAGCTCGGCCTGCGCCCGCCGACGGACCTCGGTCTTGCGCCCGGCGCGCAGCGCCGCGATCGGGGTGCCCGGCAGCGACGGGTCGTCGGTGAAGAGCCAGGCGATCGCCTCCTCGTCGGAGAACCCCGCGTCGGCGAGCACCGTGAACGTGCCCTGCAGCGCGCTGAGCACGGTCCACTGCGGCGCGTCGGGCGTGCGCGACGGGGCCGCGGGGTTCGCCAGGTGTCCCGGCACGAGGAACTGGGCCGGGACGGACAGGACCTTGGGGTCGCCGCGGCGGGCACCGACGAGCCGCCGCTCCTGCAGCAGCCGGCGGACCTTGCCGACGTCGAGGCCGAGCCGCTCCGAGACGTCGGGGACCGTCAGCCACTCGTCGACGAGAGATTCGACCGTGCTCGAGGAGTCATTCACCCGACAAGAGTACGCACGCGTGAATTACAGGCGCGCAATTCGCCCTCGCGCTTTCCGAATGCGTGTCGCTCGGATACGTTCACATTCTGTCACTTCTGTCACACCAGCAACACAGTTCACTCGAGCCCCACCGAAGGAACCGTCATGTCCCAGCCCGTCACCGCCCGGTCCGAGGGCCTTCGCCGAGCCGCCACGGGCACCGGCGCCACGATCGCGCTCGCCGCCGTCGCGGTGACCGCCACCGGGACCGGCGCTCACGCCGACGACCAGTACACGGTCCGGGCCGGCGACACGGTCAGCCACATCGCGGCCCGCACGCGCACGTCGGTCGCGGCCATCGCGCAGGCGAACTCGCTGGGCGACGCCTCGAAGATCCGCATCGGGCAGGTGCTCACGATCCCCTCGGCCGGCGCACGCGCGGCGTCGACCGCCCCGGCGCCCGCCGCGGCTCCCGCACCCGCGGCCGCCACCTACGTGGTGCGGGCGGGCGACACCGTGAGCCACATCGCCGCCCGCTCTGGGACCACGGTCGCCGCGATCGTCGCCGCGAACGGGCTCGACGCCCGCGCGCGCATCACGATCGGCCAGACGCTCACCGTCCCCGGCGCCGCCGCGGCGACGTCGAGCGCCCCGGCGGCCCCTGCGGCTGCCGCGGCGCCGTCCGGCACCTACACCGTCGTCAAGGGCGACACGGTGACGTCGATCGCCGCGAAGCTCGGGACCACCACGGCGACGATCGTGGCGGCCAACGGGCTCGACGCCCGTGCGTTCATCCGGATCGGGCAGACACTCACCGTCCCCGGCACGGCGCCGCAGGCGGTCGGCAGCACGTTCGCCGGTCGGACGTACCCCGACGCCGTCGTCGCCGCCGCCAACGCCAACCTCGCGACGCTGCGCGCCGGAGGCGTGCCGTCGAAGACCGCCATGCAGGCGAAGGTCGCCGCGACGGCCCGCGCGATGGGCGTCGACGCCTCGCTCGCGCAGGCCATCGCGTTCCAGGAGTCCGGCTTCAACCACGCCGTCGTCTCCCCCGCCAACGCGATCGGCACGATGCAGGTGATCCCGAGCTCCGGCGCCTGGGCGTCGGACCTCGTCGGCCGTCGCCTCGACCTGCTGAACCCGGACGACAACGTCACGGCGGGCGTCGCGATCCTGCGCGCGCTGCTGCGCACCGCACCCGACCTCCCGACCGCGATCGCCGGCTACTACCAGGGCGCGGCGTCCGTGCAGCGCAACGGCATGTTCGCGGACACGCGGCGGTACGTCGCGAACGTCCAGACGCACATGACGCGCTTCGGCTGAGCGGCCCCGGCTCCGACGAACCGGGCACCGCCGACCGTAGACTCCTGCGCGTGGGAGCCACCGTCACCGATCCGCTCGTGGGCCGCCTGGTCGACGGGCGGTACGAGGTCGTCTCCCGCATCGCCCGCGGCGGCATGGCGACCGTCTACCTGGCCGTCGACCGCCGGCTCGATCGCGACGTCGCGCTCAAGGTCATGCACCCGCACCTCGCCGAGGGGGCCAGCGGGACGGACTTCGTCGCGCGGTTCCGCCGGGAGGCCCGCGCGGCGGCACGCCTGACGCACCCCGGGCTGGTCGGCGTCTACGACCAGGGCGTGGACGGTGAGACCAGCTACCTGACCATGGAGTACGTCGACGGCTCCAACCTGCGTCGACGGCTCGGCGAACGCGGTGCCCTCACGGTCGAGGAGGCGCTGCGGATCGGCGAGAGCGTGCTCGACGCGCTCGCCGCGGCCCACCGCGCCGGCCTGGTGCACCGCGACATCAAGCCCGAGAACGTGCTGCTGGCCACGGACGGCCGCGTCAAGCTGGCCGACTTCGGGCTGGCCCGCGCGGTCACCGAGGTCACCTCCACCACCACCGGCACGGTGCTCGGGACGGTCGCGTACCTCGCGCCCGAGCTCGTCGTCCGCGGTGCCAGCGACGCGCGCACCGACGTCTACGCGTGCGGCATCCTGCTGTTCGAGATGCTCACCGGGCGGCAGCCCTTCACCGGCGAGACCCCCATCCAGGTCGCGTTCCAGCACGTCAACTCCGACGTCCCCGCGCCCGGCGACGAGCTCACGTGGCTCCCGTCCGAGGTCGACGAGCTCGTGCAGGCGCTCGCCGCCCGGTCCCCCGAGGACCGGCCCGTCGACGCCGCCGCCGCGCTCGGCCTGCTGCGCCGGACCCGAGCCGCGCTCGACCCCGAGACGCTCGCCCGCCGGGCCGACGTCACACCGTCGATCGTGCTCCCCCTCGCCACCGACCCCGACGAGACCGAGCTCGACGAGCTCGACGACGACGCCACCGGGTCGCCCGACGGCGAGGACGGCCAGGAGACCACGAGGCTCGACGCGTCGTCCGGCCACGGCGCCACGGTGGCGCTGCCGATCGGTCTCGGCGTGCCGCCGTCGGAACAGCCGACCGAGACGTCCGCCCCGACCCGGCGCGCCCGTCGCACCCGGTGGTGGGTGGTCCTCGCCGTCCTGGCTGTGCTCGTGGGCGCCGGCGCGTGGTGGTACGTGCAGGCCGGACCCGGTGCGTACACGACGGTGCCGCAGGTGCTCGGCAGCGACGAGGCGACCGTCACCGCCGCGCTCGAGCACGCCGGTCTGCGCCCCCACGCGACACGCGACTTCGACGACACCGCGGCGGTCGACACCGTGTTCGCGTCCGACCCCGAGGTGGGCTCGCGCATCCGCAAGGGCACGGTCGTCGTCTTCACCGTGTCCAAGGGGCCCGACTACGTGCAGGTGCCCGACGGCGTGGTGGGCGTTCTGCAGAAGGACGCCGCGAACGCCCTCACGACGGTCGGCCTGGTCCCCCGCTACGACGAGCCGAAGTACGACGACGCCGCGCCCAACGGCCAGGTCCTGAGCGCCACGCTTCCGGACGGCACACCGGCCGCGCCGAACACCCAGTCGACCCGCGGCACCGAGGTGACGCTCGTCGTCTCCAAGGGACCGGCGCCGGCGGCCATCACGTCGGTCGTGGGCGACACCGTCGAGCAGGCGACCGCGTCGCTGGCGACCGACAACATGAAGCTCGTCGCGACGGAGGCGTTCCACGACACCGTCGCGGCCGGCAGGATCATCTCGCAGGACCCGCCGTCGGGGACGCCGGGCCATCGCGGCGACACCGTCAACGTGGTCGTGTCGAAGGGCCCCGAGCCGATCCCGCTGCCGAACACGTACGGGCAGAACGTCAAGACCGCGCAGAAGGCGCTCGAGGACGCCGGGTTCGTCGTCAAGGTGCAGCACCCGCAGGGGATCTCGCCGCTGAACCTGGTCTACTCCCAGAACCCTGCCGGCGGTGAGGGCAAGACGGCCCCGCGGGGCAGCACCATCACGCTCAACGTGTTCTGACACCGACGCACGAGGGGCCGGGTCGCGATGTGCGGCCCGGCCCCTCGTCTCGTCCAACCCAGGTCACGCCTTGCGGAGCAGCTCCACGACCTGGAACGCCATCTCGAGCGACTGCTGGTGGTTGAGGCGCGGGTCGACGAGCGTCTCGTACCGCCGCGCGAGCCCCTCGTCGTCGATCTCCTCGGACCCGCCGAGGACCTCGGTCACGTCGTCGCCCGTGAGCTCGATGTGCAGGCCACCGGGGACTGTGCCGAGCGCGCGGTGCACCTCGAAGAAGCCGGCGACCTCGTCCATGACGTCCGAGAACCGGCGCGTCTTGTACCCCGACGCCGACGTGATGCCGTTGCCGTGCATCGGGTCGCACACCCAGGTGACGGGCCGGCCGTCGGCGGTGACCTTCTCGACGAGCGCGGGCAGCAGGTCGCGGACCTTGCCCGCGCCCATGCGCGTGATGAACGTGATCCGCCCGGGCTCGCCGCTCGGGTTGAGCTTGTCGATGAGCGCGAGCGCGTCGTCGCCCGTCGTCGTCGGGCCCAGCTTGATGCCCAGCGGGTTCTGGACCCGCGAGAAGTAGTCGACGTGCGCGCCGTCGAGCTGGCGGGTGCGCTCCCCGATCCACACGAAGTGGGCCGAGCAGTCGTACGGCAGACCGGTGCGCGAGTCGATCCGCGTGAGCGGCCGCTCGTAGTCGAGCAGCAGCCCCTCGTGGCTCGAGTAGAAGTCGACCGACCGCAGGGCCTCGAAGTCCGCGCCACACGCGGCCATGAACCGGATGGCGCGGTCGATCTCGGCCGCGATCTCCTCGTAGCGGGAGTACGACGGGTTCGTCGTGAAGCCCCGGTTCCACTCGTGCACGCGCAGCAGCGACGCGAAGCCGCCCGTCGTGAACGCGCGGATGAGGTTCAGCGTCGACGCGGACGTGTGGTACGCCTCGAGCAGCCGCTGCGGGTCCGGCGTGCGTGCCTCGGCCGTGAAGTCGAAGCCGTTGATGATGTCCCCGCGGAACGCCGGCAGCGTCTGCCCGTCGCGCGTCTCGACGTCCGACGAGCGCGGCTTCGCGTACTGCCCGGCCATCCGGCCCATCTTGATGACGGGCAGGCTCGCGCCGTACGTGAGCACGACCGCCATCTGGAGGATCGTCTTGATCTTGTTCCGGATGTTGTCGGCCGTGGCCTCCGCGAATGTCTCGGCGCAGTCGCCGCCCTGCAGCAGGAACGCCTCGCCGCGACCCGCGGCCGCGAGCTGCGTGCGCAGCGCGTCCGCCTCGCCGGCGAAGACGAGCGGCGGGAGCGACGCGAGCCGGCTCGAGACGGCCTCGAGCGCCGCCGCGTCCGGCCAGCTGGGCTGCTGGCCGGCCGACAGCGTGCGCCAGGCGTCGAGGCCCGCGACGACCTTCGGGTCGGGCTCGACGCTCACGAGTGCGCCGCCGGGACCAACTCCTGGCCGATGTCCGCCAGGAGCGCGCCGAACCACGGCTGCGACACGTCGAACGCCTTGCCGCCCGCGATGCGCGGGAACTCGATCGCGCGCAGGACGTCGCCCTGCTCCTCGTCGTGGCCGATGACGCCCGACTCGCCGCGCAGCGCGCACTCGACCGCGAGGTCCGTCATCGACTTGATGAGGCGCAGGTCCTCGGCGTTCGCCGCCGCAGCACGCGAGTAGTAGCCGGACTTCTGGACCATGGTCTTCTCGGCGCCGAGCTTCTTCGAGAACTGCTTGGCGAACCACTGGCCGGGGTTCACGGTGTCGAGCTTGACGTGACCGAACGGGTCACGCTCCACGGGCGTGCCGGCGGCCTCGAGCTGCTCGACGATCTCGTGCATGCCCGCACCCTCCGACAGGAAGATGTTGACGTTGCCCTGCTCGTCCATGACCTTCTTGAGGCGCTCGGCCTCGGCGTCGATGTCCAGCGCGAGCTCCGGCACGAAGACCGCGTGGATGTCCCAGCGCTCGCGCGACAGGCCGATCCCCGGCACCCACTCCTGCTGGTCGAGCCACTTGCGGTACTCGACGGCGGCCGCGGCGGTCAGCCAGCCGCAGTGCCGGCCCATGACCTCGTGCACGATGAGCATGCGGGGGCCCGAGCGGTGCTCGCCGATGATGTTCGCCGCGAAGCCGGCGGCCTCCTCGGCCGCGGTCCATGCGCCGAGCGACTGGCGGATCGGCACCACGTCGTTGTCGATCGTCTTGGGCAGCCCGACGACGGTCAGGCCGTAGTCGTTCTCCGCGAGGTAGGCGGCCAGGTCGGCGGCCGTGGTGTTGGTGTCGTCGCCGCCGATCGTGTGCAGGACGTCGACGCCGTCGGCCTTGAGCTGCTCGGCCGCGACCTGCAGCGGGTCCTGACCCTCCTGGACCAGCCCGCGCTTGACGCAGTCGGCCGCGTTCGTGAGCTTGACGCGCGAGTTGCCGATGGGCGAGCCGCCGAACCGGTGCAGGATGCCGGCCTTGGCGCGCGTCTCGGCGTCGATGACGATCTTGTCGCCGCGCAGGAGGCCGTAGTAGCCGTGCTCGTAGGCGATGATCTCGATGTCGGGAGCGATCTCGGTGTAGCGCTCGATGAGCCCACCGACGGCCGACGACAGGCACGGAGCGAAGCCACCCGCGGTCAGGAGGGCGACGCGACGAACCGACATGAGACACACCTCTCGTTGATCTTCACGGCGGGCGCTGGCGCCCGTCCAGGACGCGCGACCTCACCAGGTCCTCTCGACGAGGCCCGACGGCGCGCTGATCGGCTCACGCCGACGGCGTCATCCTACTGACGTGGGAGCGTCGTCCTGCGGCGGTACCGGCACCTGGACGTCCGGCGCCGGGCGTCCGCCGGGGGCGGCGGGCAGGTGGTCGGCCGACGACCCCGCGACCGCGGGGTGACCTGTGGCGATACGGGCCTTCTGCGTCGCGGCGTACACGTCGACGTACTCCTGGCCGGACAGGCTCATGATCGCGTACATGATCTCGTCGCTCACCGAGCGCAGGATGAAGCGGTCGTTCTCCATCCCCTGGTAGCGGCTGAAGTCGAGCGGCTCACCGATCACGACGCCGATGCGCATGACCTTGGGGATCTTGCGACCGAGCGGCTGCGCGACGTCCGTCCCGACCATGGCGACGGGGATCACCGGGGCGCCGGACTCGAGGGCCAGCCGCGCGACGCCCGTCTTGCCGCGGTACAGGCGTCCGTCGGGACTGCGCGTGCCCTCGGGGTAGATGCCGAACAGGTCACCCTCGGCGAGCCGACGCAGGCCGGTGTTGAGCGCGGCCTCGCTCGCCTTGCCGCCGCCACGGTCTACGGGGATCGTCCCGACGCCGCGCATGAATCCCGCAGTGACCCGGCCTTTGAGCCCGCGGCCGGTGAAGTACTCCTGCTTGCCGATGAAGACGATCTCGCGGTCGAGCACGAGGGGCAGGAAGAACGAGTCGATCACGGCGAGGTGGTTGCTCGCGAGGATCGCCCCACCCTCCGAGGGCACGTTCTCGGCCCCCCGCACCCACGGACGGTAGATGAGGTGCAGGAACGGGCCCACGAACACCCGCTTCATCAACCAGTAGAACAAGAGCTCACCTCTCCACCCGACCCACACGCCTCGTCCGACTCTAGAGTGCTCCCATGGCCGCACGCCCCGACGAGCCCGACGACGCCGCTCCGCCGCCGGACGCCGGAGCGCCCGACCCGGCGTCGGACGGCCCTGCACGAGGCGGTCGCGGCGACGACGACGAGCAGTGGGCCGCGATCGTCGCACAGCTCGGTGACCTCGCCGACTACGACGGGGCCGAGGACGACGACACCGACGCGACCACCGAGGACGCCCCACCTGTCGACACCGGGAAGCCGTCGCTCTCGTTCCCCGTCGCACCGTGGGTCGCCGAGCCTCGTGTCATCCGTCCGGCTCAGGACGACGACATGACCGGCCGCGACTGGGACGGCACGTCGCAGTACGACGGGGCCGAGGCAGCGGTCGACGCCGAGGAGCACTTCGTGCCGCCCGACCCCGGTCCGGTGCTGGGCGGCGACCCGCTGCTCACCATGGCGTGGCTCGCCGCCGCCGGCATGCCGATCTTCCTGCTCGTCGTCGTGGTCGCCTGGCGGTCCGCACCGCAGGCGCTCGTGCAGGCTGCGGCCGTCGTGTTCGTGCTCGGCGTCGGCGTGCTCGTGTGGCGCATGCCGCACCGGCGCGACCCCGACGACCACGACTCCGGCGCCGTCGTCTAGGTCGTCCAGCGCCCGCCTCGCGTCGGAGCGGCTCAGAGGCGGGCGAGGTCGGCCGCGCCCACCATGCCCGCGTCGTTGCCCATCGATGCCGTGACGATCTCGGCCTCCGGCCGGTGACCGCGACCCGACAGCTGCTCGTCGAACGCCTTGCGAGCGGGGGCCAGCAGCAGGTCGCCGGCCGCGGCCACGCCGCCGCCGATCACGATGAGCGCCGGGTCCAGGAGCGCGGTCGCCGACGCGGCCCCCTCGCCCACCCAGCGGCCCAGCTCGGCGAGCAGGTCGATCGCGAGCGGGTCGCCCTCGACCGCGGCCTTGGTGACCTGCGGGCCGACGATCTTCTCGGGGTCGCCGCCGGCGAGCTCGAGCAGGCGCGCGGCGCGGTCGGGGGCGGCGATCGCGGCCGCCTGGGCGTCGCGCACCAGGGCGCTGCCCGACGCGTACTGCTCCCAGCAGCCCTCGTGGCCGCAGCCGCAGTAGTGGCCACCCGGGACGACGCGCATGTGCCCGATCTCGGCCGCGACACCCCACGCGCCACGGACGAGCTCGCCGTTCGTGACGATCGCGCCGCCGAGGCCCGTGCCGACGGTGAGCAGGAGCATGTCGTCGACGTCGCGCGCGGCACCGAAGCGGAACTCCGCCCAGCCGGCCGCGTTCGCGTCGTTCTCGACGACGATCGTCACGCCCTTGCCGATGAGCGCCGCCACGTTGTCGCGCAGCGGGTAGTCGCGCCACGCGATGTTCGGCGCGAACAGCACCTGGGAGCGGTCGGCGGACACGAAGCCCGCAGCGGCGAGACCGATCGCGTTGACCTCGTACGACGCGCTCAGCTCGGCATAGACGTCGGCGATGGCACGGTCGATGCCGGACGCGTCGTCGGGCGACGTGTCGCGACGCGTCTGTGCCAGGATCGTGCCCTGCTCGTCGACCACCCCGGCCGCGATCTTCGTCCCGCCGATGTCCACACCGATGGCATGCATGTCCGTGTGTGCTCCTACGCGTCGTGTGCCGGCACCGCCGTCATGCGGTCGCCGCGGACCACGCTATCGGCCCGCGAACGGTGCTCGTGCACGTGTCCATCGCCCACCTGGCCCGCTGCGCGCGAGCTCCTGCGACGCGCGGTTTCAGGTACCACGCCGCGCAACGCTCTGGCCGGGCCGAACGTCCCGTATCCTCGTCACACTTCGCCACCTGTCACTGGAGCCAGAATGGACGAGTTCCACAGCCCCCTGCTCGTCGAGGTCGACCCGTCGAGCAACCTCAACGACCTGCTCGCGCAGCGGGTGCAGGGGACACCTGACCGCGTCGTCGTCGAGCACAAGACCGAGCAGGGCGGGCCCTGGATCCCGCTCACCGCACGCGAGCTCGACGCGGAGATCGTGGCCGTGGCGAAGGGCCTCGTGGCACGGGGCGTCGAGCCGGGCGACCGCGTCGGGATCATGTCCCGCACGCGCTACGAGTGGACGCTGCTGGACTGGGCGGTGTGGGCCGTCGGCGCGGTCCCCGTGCCCCTGTACGAGACGTCGTCCGCCGAGCAGGTGTCGTGGATCCTCACCGACGCCGCCGTCTCGCTGCTGGTGGTCGAGACGTCGACCCACGCGGCCGTCGTCGAGGAGGTCCGCGCGGACGCCCCCGACGTGCGCGAGGTCCTCGTCATCGACGAGGGCGCGATCGACACGCTCGTCGCCGCGGGCGCGGGCGTGGACGACGCGGAGATCGCGCGACGCCGCGGTCTCGCGGTGCTCGCCGACGTCGCGACGATCATCTACACGTCGGGCACGACCGGCCGGCCGAAGGGCGTCGAGCTCACGCACGGCAACTTCGCCGAGCTCACCGTGAACACCGTGGCGGGGCTTGCGGAGGTCGTCGCGGGCGACGGCGCCCGGACGCTGCTGTTCATGCCGCTGGCGCACGTGTTCGCCCGCTTCATCGAGGTGCTCTGCGTCCCGGCGGGTGCGGTGCTCGGGCACACGCCCGACACCAAGACGCTCGTCGAGGACCTCGGCTCGTTCCGGCCGACGTTCATCCTGTCCGTGCCGCGCGTGTTCGAGAAGGTCTACAACTCGGCCGAGCAGAAGGCCGCCGCGAGCGGCAAGGGCGCGATCTTCCAGCGCGCCGCGAAGACGTCGATCGTCTACTCCCGGGCCCTCGACACCCCGCGGGGACCGAGCCCCTGGCTGCGTCTGCAGCACAAGGTCGCCGACGTGCTCGTGCTGCACAAGCTGCGGGCGGCGCTGGGCGGGCAGGCCACGTGGGCGATCTCGGGCGGTGCCCCGCTCGGCGAGCGGCTCGGCCACTTCTACCGCGGGCTCGGCCTCCACGTGCTCGAGGGATACGGCCTGACCGAGACGACGGCGCCCGCCACGGTCAACCGCCCGGAGAAGACGAAGATCGGCACCGTCGGCCTGCCGCTGCCCGGCACCTCCGTGCGGATCGCGGCGGACGGCGAGATCGAGATCAAGGGCATCCAGGTGTTCCAGGGCTACCACGCCAACGAGAACGCCACGCAGGAGTCGCTCCAGGACGGCTGGTTCCGCTCGGGCGACCTCGGCTCGATCGACGAGGACGGCTACGTCCGGATCACCGGCCGCAAGAAGGAGATCATCGTCACCGCCGGCGGCAAGAACGTCGCGCCCGCGGTGCTCGAGGACCGCCTCCGGGCCCACCCGCTCATCAGCCAGGTCGTGGTCGTCGGCGACCAGAAGCCGTTCATCGGCGCGCTCATCACGCTCGACCCCGAGGGCGTCCCCGGCTGGCTCACCGCGCACGGCAAGCCGGCCATGTCGATCGAGGAGGCGGCCAAGGACCCCGACGTCCTCGCGTCCCTCGACAAGGCCGTGGAGAAGACCAACCGTGCCGTCTCCCGGGCGGAGTCGATCCGCAAGTACCGCATCCTCGACCGCGACCTGACGATCGCGGACGGCTACCTCACCCCCAAGCTCAGCGTGCGTCGTCGCGAGGTGCTCAAGGACTTCGCCGCGGACGTCGAGGCGCTGTACGACACGTCCGACCGCGACTGAGCGCACCTACCCGGCCGGCTCGAGGCGCAGGGGCGGCACCAGCCCCTGCGCCGCGAGCACGCCCAGGGCGTGCTGCTCGGCCCGGTCGAGCTCCACGACCCCGGCCAGCGGTCGCGGCGCCGGGGCAGCCCCGGGCCGCACCGTGACCGTCAGGAACGTCACCACGCAGTCCGTGCAGGCGGCCCCGCGGGCGGAGCAGCCGTCGCAGTCGATCATCATGTGCCGGACCGTAGCGACGACCTCCGACAGAGCTCAGAGCTGCTGCAGCCTCGCGACGAGTGTGGACGACGGCACGACCCACGCGCCGTCCGCCTCGACGTCGCGCGCGACCTCCTGGTCGCTCGTCACCACGACGAGCACCCGCCCACGCGGCTCGGCGTGCACGAGCCGCCGGATGAGGTCATCGGCGATCTCCCCCGCCGAGAACAGCACGCGCACGCCCCGGGCGAGACTTCCCGGTGCCTGTGCCGCGTCCTGGCCGTCGAAGCAGCACGTGACCTCCGCACCGCTCCTCGCGGCCACCCGGCCCAGCCCGTCGACCAGCCGGTGGCGCTGCTCGACGAGCGTGAGCTCGCCGAACCCGGACTTCGACACGTTGTAGCCGTCGACGAGCAGGTGGGCCCTCGGCTGCCGGAGCAGCTCGTCGAGCAGTGCGGGGTCGTCGACCGAGCGGCCACGCGAGCCCGGCCGACGCGCCGTGCCCTCCGCCGCCGGCGCCACGAGATCCGCGGGGAGCTCGGCCGCGGGCGGCAGCGCGAGCTCGGCACGCAGCCCGCTCGCGGCGTCGACGATGGTGTCCAGCAGGAGCCGGACGCGTGCGTCGGCGAGCTTGCGGGCGGACCGCAGCTCGGCGCGCGCGGCGGTCCGCTCCGCGTCGGCGGCGCGCCGGTCGGCGGCCGCGGTGGCCCGCTCCTGCGCTGCCGCCCGGTGCTCCGCCCT
>NZ_JAGIBD010000024.1 GCF_017744555.1 Cellulomonas sp.
ACCTGGTGCTTGATCTTGTAGTACGAGTACGGCACCCGGTCGACGCCGACGATCGAGATGTAGACGAGGTGCGGAACCTGCGCGGCGCGGGCGGCGAGCAGCAGCTGCGCGGCGGCCTCGAGGTCGTGGTCGGGGTGCCGCGGGTCGCTCGCGCAGTGCACGACGGCGCTCACGCCCGTGACGGCCTCACGCACGCCCTCGCCGGTGAGCAGGTCGCCCGTGACGAAGTCGACGGCCTGCGGTGCCGCCCGGGTCGGTTCGCGGCGGCTGAGGACACGGACGGCGCGGCCGTCGTCGAGCAGCGTGCGGACCAGGGCGCGGCCGAGGGTCCCGGTGCCACCGGTGACCAGGACGGGGCGGGCGTCGTCGGGCATGCGCCCCATCCTGCCGCGCGGGGCCGGTCGCCGTCGTCGTCCGGCTCTCGTGACCGCGCACGACCCGTCGCTACCCGCGGGCCTCCAGCACGGCCATGAACGCGCGCATCCACTCCGGGTGGTCCGGCCAGGCTCGACCCGACACGAGGTTGCCGTCGACGACAGCCCCGCCGTTCTCGAAGACGCCGCCGCCCAGCTCGACGTCGACCTTGAGCTCCGGGTACGCGGACGACGTGCGGCCCTTGAGCACGCCCGCGGCCGCGAGCAGCATCGGCCCGTGGCACAGGGCCGCGACGGGCGCGTCGTGGTCGAAGAAGTACCGGACGATCCGCTGCGCGTCCTCGTCGTTGCGGATGAACTCCGGCGCCCGCCCGCCGGGGACGACCGCCGCGACGTAGTCGGCCGGGTTCACGTCCCGGAACGCGACGTCGGCGTCCCACGTGTGACCGAGCTTCTCGGTGTACGTGTCGAAGCCGTCCACGAAGTCGTGGACGACGAACTGGAGCTTCTTCTTCTCGGGTGCCGCGATGTCGACGTCGTAGCCGGCCTCCCGCAGCCGCTGGTACGGGTAGAAGACCTCGAGGGTCTCCGCCGCGTCGCCGGTCAGGATGATCACCTTCGCCATGTCGTCTCCCAGGGTGTGCGCAACGCTCCCGTCGTACACCCGGCGCGCAGACCGGGCGAGCCGGAGGGTCAGGCGTTCGGGTCGCGCTGGGCCTGCAGGGCGTCGTAGTCGGCGCGCAGGGCGTCGAGGCGGGCACGCTCCGCGGTCGCGGCGGCCTCCGCGGCCGTGATCGCCGCCTCGCGGGCGGGGAGCTCGACGTCGTCTCTGGCGAGCAGCTGCGCGGCCGTCGCGAGCGTCTGCTCGGCGGGGGCCATCGGCAGCTCGGTGCCGTCCCACCAGCGCCACGACAGGCGCAGGCGCGACCGGCGGTCCTCGGACATCGCCGCGACCTCCGCGACCTTCTCCTCGTACAGGCGGCGGTAGTCCGCGAGCGCGGCGGCGTCCGCGGCGTACTGCGCGCGGTTCGTCGCGTTCGTCTGCTCGACGTCGACGGCAGCCGCGTACGCCGCCTCGAGGTCGGTCCGCATCGTGTCCATCTGGGTGACGAACCCCGTGTGCACGGCGACGAGGGCCGCCCGGTCGGCCACGAACCGCGCGTACACGTCCTCCAGGGCCGGCGGCAGGCCACCGTCCCGCCACACCTGCGTCCCGACGTACGCGAACAGCTCCGTCGGCCGGTTCTCGGGGTGCGTCCCG
Organism: Cellulomonas sp.; assembly: GCF_017744555.1. GTDB lineage: Bacteria > Actinomycetota > Actinomycetes > Actinomycetales > Cellulomonadaceae > Cellulomonas. Next base: position 1,636 of record NZ_JAGIBD010000024.1, read on the forward strand.
ACGGAGCCGGCGATCTGCTCCTGGACCGGGTCGTCCGGTCCGAGGGCCGCGACCTCCGCCTCGAGCAGCGGCGTGATCTCCGTCTGCTCGGCGGGCGTCAACCGGTTCCAGGCCGCGTGCAGGGTCTCGTGCGCGACAGTCTCGACGACGAACCCGCGCAGCCGCGCGTCCGCGGGCACGTACACGACGATCGTCTCGTCACCCGGCTGGTAGCAGCCCACCGCACCCTCGCGTGCGACCGGCTCGGCAGGGTGCCCGTCGTCGCACCGACCGGCGAACGCGGCCGCGTCGAGGAGCTCCGGGCGCGCGCCGTAGAGCAGGGTGCGCCCTTCGTCGGACAGGTGCGCCTCGTCCGCGAGCGCGACCACCTCGGCGGACGGCGGCGGCACGGGGCGCAGGCCGGGGGACAGCTGGACGCCGAGGACGGACTCGGCGGTGTCGACCACACCCGTCGGGAGCCGCGACAGGCCGTCGGTCAGCCACCACGTCGCCCCGAACGCGACGAGCAGGACGAGCACCACGACCGGGACGACGGGACGCGACCGGCGGGCCGGGACGGCTCCCTGGAGAGGCGGCCCGGGGACCGGCGCACCCGGCGGCTGCCAGCCGGCGGGCTCGGCCGCGCGGGCCGCCGCCTCGTCGATGACCCACAGGGGGACGCGACCGGTGGGCGAGCGCGGCAGGTCGTCGGGAGCAACGGGCACGCCGGAGCATCGGCTGCCGGAGCCGCGCACTTCAACTTCCGGCGGCGATTCCACCGGACGCGCCGCACACGTCTCGTCCTCGGGACCTTCGGCCCATGAGGTGAGGCACGCCTCACAGGACCGTGTGCGGTGTGGACCTCACCCAGTGCGGCGCCGGTGCCCGCGCGACGATCGTCGGCGTCGACGTCCCCGCGGGCGCCGGCTTCCGGTTGCGTGAGCTCGGCCTGCGGCCCGGTGCGGTCGTCCAGGTGACGCACGACGTCGGGCCGATGGGGCGCGTGGTCGCCGTGGGGGCGGAGCGGTTCGCGCTCGACCTGCCGACGTGCGCGTCGCTCCGGGTCGAGGTGGTCCCGTGACCTGCCACGACACCTCCGAGCCGGTCGTCGAGGCGGGCCTCGCGACGGTCGCGCTCGTGGGCAGCCCGAACGTCGGCAAGTCGACGCTCTTCAACGCGGTGACCGGCGCCCGCCAGCGGGTCGTCAACGCGCCGGGCACCACGGTCGAGCTCGCGTCGGGCACCTGGCGCGGCGCTGGCGTCACGCTGCTGGACCTGCCGGGCGCGTACTCGCTGCACGCGCAGTCGCCCGACGAGGCCGTCACCGCCGACACGCTCGCGGGCCGGGGTCCGGACGTCGCCGTCGCCGTCGTGCTGGTGGACGCGACGGCCGTGGCCCGGTCGCTGTACCTCGTCGGGCAGGTCGCCATGACAGGCGTGCCGGCGGTCGTCGCGCTGACGATGCGGGACGTCGCGGCTGCTCGCGGGATCGTCGTCGAGCCGGAGGCGCTGACGGCCGCGCTGGGGGTGCCCGTCGTGGGCGTCGACCCGCGCACCGGGGACGGGGTCGACGGCCTCGCCGCCGCCGTCCGCGACGCCGTGGCGCGACCCCGGCACCTGCACCGGCCCACGCCACCCGTCACGGACGGCGACCGGCTCGCCGAGGCGGAGGCGCTGTTCGGCTGGGTACAGCAGGTGATGCGGGCGGCGGGGCTCGACAGGGCCGACGCCCCCGCGCCCCGCACGTGGTCCGACCGGGTCGACGCGGTCCTCCTGCGCCCCTGGGTCGGCATCCCGGCGCTGCTCGCGGTCATGTGGGTGCTGTTCGAGCTGGTCACCGTCGCGGCGGCGCCCCTGATGGACGCGGTCGACACGGCCCTCAACGGGTGGCTCGGGGGCGGGGTGCGCACCGTGCTCGCGCCCGCACCCGACTGGGTGGGGTCGTTCGTCGTCGACGGGGTGCTCGCCGGGGTCGCGACCGTGCTCTCGTTCGTGCCGCTGATGGCGTTGATCTTCGTCGCGATCGCGCTCCTCGAGGACTCCGGGTACCTCGCGCGCGCCGCGTTCGTGGCCGACCGGGCGATGCGGGCCGTCGGGCTCGACGGGCGGGCCGTGATCCCGCTCGTCGTCGGGTTCGGCTGCAACCTGCCGGCGCTGTCCGCCACCCGGGTGCTCCCGCACGCGCGGCAGCGGCTGCTGACGGGCCTGCTGGTCCCGCTGACGTCGTGCACCGCGCGGCTCACCGTCTACCTCATGCTCGCGTCGGTGTTCTTCCCGCAGGACCCCGGCACCGTCGTGCTCGCCATGTACGTCGTGTCGGCGCTGCTCGTCGTGGGCGCCGGCGCGGTGCTGCGGCGCACGCTGTTCCGGGACGTCGAGCGTGAGCCGTTCGTCCTCGCGCTGCCCGCGTACCAGCGCCCCCGGCTGCGGTCGATCGCCGCATCGACGTGGGTGCGGGTGCTGTCGTTCGTGACGAAGGCCGGCGCGATCATCGTCACGACCCTGTCCGTCGTCTGGGTGCTCATGGCCGTGCCCGCAGCGCCCGGTCATCACGTCGCCGACGTGCCCGTCGAGGACAGCGTGTACGGGCGCGTCGCCGACGGGATCGCCCCCGTGTTCGCGCCCGCCGGGTTCGACGACTGGCACGCGTCCGCGGCACTGATGACGGGGTTCGTCGCGAAGGAGGTCGTGGTCGGGTCGATGGCGCAGACGTACGCGGTCACCGAGCCGTCCGACCCGTCGGAGCCAGGCGACCTGGGGAGCCGGCTGACCGCGACGTTCGACGAGTCGTCGGGCGGTGCCCCCACGGCGGCCGCGTTGGCGTTCCTGCTGTTCGTCCTCGCCTACACGCCGTGCCTCGCGACGATGGCCGAGCAGGCGCGGCTGTTCGGGTGGCGGTGGACCGGCGGCGCGGTCGCCGCGCAGCTCGTGCTCGCGTGGCTGCTCGCCGTGGCGACGTTCCAGGTCGGGAGGCTGCTGTGACCGTGCTGGCCGACGTGCTGCGCGAGACCGACCGCGGGCTCCTGCCGGCGCGGGTCGCGGAGCGGCTGGGGCTGCCCCTCGACCTCGTCACGGCGACGCTCGACCACGCGGTGAGCGCCGGGCTCGTCGTGCGACCGGCCGCCGCGTGCCACGACTGCGCGCCCGCCGAGCTCCGGCCGCCGTCGTGCGCTGGGTGCATGTTCGCGACGCCCCTCAGGTCAGGGCGAGCTCCAGCAGCGTCGCGCTGAACGTCGGGAAGTCCTTGCGCCCGACGACGGAGAACCCGTAGCCCTCGTAGTAGTCGCGCAGCACCGGGTTCGTGGTGCGGCAGTCGAGCCGGAACCGCCCGACGCCCGCAGCACGGCCCTGCTCCGCCGCCCAGTCGAGCAGCAGCGTCCCGATCCCGTGACCGCTGCGGCGGCGGTCGACCATCAGGCCGTGCACGTACACCGCCGGTGGCTGGTCCGGACCCCAGAACGGCTCGTCCTGCCACAGCAGCCGCAGCGCCCCGGCGATGCCGACCTCGGCGTCCCGGACCACGTGCCACTGGCCGTCTGCGACCTCGTCGACGACGCGCTGCAGCGGCATGTCGCCGGGCCGCCACTGCTCGACGCCGTTCGCCACCATCCAGTCCTCGAGCGACCGCCGCAGCCGGTGGATCGCGGCGGCGTCCTCGCCGGTCGCCGGCTCGACCCGGTGACGACCCGCCCCCGCGGAGCCGGACTCGGACTCGGGATCGGGCTCGGGCTCGACGGGTGCGGCGCTCACGCCCGCGACCCTACGTCCGACTCAGGCGACCGACGCCGTCCGCGCGCGGCGCACACCCTCGACCGCGGCGCCCAGACCGATCCGCGACGCGAGCCCGTCGACCTGCACGACGGCAGCCCGACCGTGGGTCCGGAACAGGTCCACCAGCTCGGCGAGCACGTGCGGCTCGGTGCGCGGCACCCCGACCTCGAGCAGCGTGTCCGGCCCGTCGTGGACCAGGTACGTCACGTACCCCATGAAGTCGTCCGCGGGCGTGACCCGGAACCGCACCGACCCGACCTGCGCCTCGACGGGCAGCGCCTGCCCGCCGACGTGCGACTCCTCGAGCAGGGCACGGATGCGGCGCGCGTCCTCAGCGGGCAGGCCGTCCGTCGCGTCGATCGCGTCGAGGTCGGCGAGCACGAAGCACGCCTCCGTCGGGTCGACGTGGGCCGGGTGCCACGAGCAGTCGACCTCGACCGCGAGGAAGCCGGCGTGCACCGAGAACGCCGACTGGATGAGCGCCGCGCGCTCCTCGACCGTCAGACCACGCAGCGGGTTGCGCCGGGTCGTCGCCGCCGCACCGCACGAGCAGGAGATCGTCACCATGCGCACCAGGGTGCCTCCGACCACTGACACGCACCCCGCCGACGCGCGGGAGGACCTCCGACACTCAGCAGATCTGAAGGTTCGCCGCGCCACCCTGTGCCCCGTGACGACCGGCGAACCCACCGCTCTGCGGCCCACCACCCCGACGTCCGAGGCGCTCAGCCGCGTCCCGGAGGTCACGGCGATCTTCTGGGCGACCAAGGCGCTGACCACCGCGATGGGCGAGTCGAGCTCGGACTACCTCGTCCGGGCCATGCCGCCGGAGGTCGCGGTGCTGCTCGGCGCCGCGGGCCTGGCCGTCGCCCTGGTGATCCAGCTGCGCTCGGGCCGGTACGTGCCGTGGCGGTACTGGTTCGCGGTGTCGATGGTCGGGGTGTTCGGCACGATGGCCGCGGACGTCGTGCACGTGGGCCTGGGGGTGCCGTACGCGGTGTCGACGGTCGCGTTCGCGGTCGGCCTGGCGGCGGTGTTCGTGCTGTGGCACCGGACCGAGGGGACGCTGTCGATCCACAGCATCCGGTCGACGCGGCGCGAGCTGTTCTACTGGGCGACCGTGATGGCGACGTTCGCCCTCGGCACGGCCACCGGCGACCTCGCGGCCGTGACGCTGCACCTCGGGTACCTCGCCGCCGGGCTGCTGTTCTCCGCGGTGCTGCTCGTGCCGGCGATCGGCTACCGGTGGTGCGGGCTCGGCGCGATCACGGCGTTCTGGTTCGCGTACGTCCTCACGCGGCCGGTCGGAGCGTCGTTCGCGGACTGGTTCGGGGTGTCCCGCGAGCGCGGCGGCCTGGCGCTGGGCTCGGGTCCCGTGGCGCTCGTGCTGACGCTCGCGATCGTCGCCCTGGTGGCCCGGATGTCCGCCACGCGTCGTGCGGCGGCGCGCGGCTAGTCTGCGCCGCATGACCTGGCCGTGGCACCTGTCGGTGCGGGCGCGCTCTGCGCTGGCCGCGGCGGGCGCGGTGACGGTCGCGCTCGTGATCGCGTCGCTCGCGCTGCTGGTCGTCCTGCACAACTCGGTCGAGCGCAGCGCGGTGGCGACGGCCGACGCCCGCGCGCACGACGTCGCTGCCGAGCTCCGCACGGACGGCGCGACCACAGAAGGGCTCGCGTTCGCGCCCGGCCCCGGCGACGCGGTCCACGTGCAGGTCCTTGACGACGGCGCGGTGGTCCGGTCCAGCCCTTCCGTCGACGGTCTCCCACCGCTGACGAGCGCGACGCCGGAACCGGGCCACGCCGTCGAGGTCCCCGCCGATGTCGTCGGACCGGGGGAGGGCCCGTTCGTCACCGTCCTGCTCGGCGTGAGCGGAGTGCCGGGTGCGGACGCCGTCGTGGTGCAGCAGTCGTACGCCGAAGGTGCCGAGACCGTGCTCGACGCGGCCCAGGCGCTGCTCGTCGCCGTACCGGCTCTCGTGCTCGTCGTCGGGGCCGTGACCTACGTGCTCACGGGGCGGGCGCTGCGGCCGGTGGAGCAGATCCGCCGTCGCAGCGCGCAGATCGGCGACACGGACGCCGGGGCCCGCATCGAGGTGCCACGCACCGGCGACGAGATCGCCCGGTTGGCGGTCACGCTCAACGGCATGCTGGACCGGCTCCACGACGCGCACCAGGCTCAGGTCAGGTTCGTCGCGGACGCGAGCCACGAGCTGCGCAGCCCGCTCGCGGCGGTCCGCGCGGAGCTCGACGTCGCCCTGCGGCAGCCGAACTCCGCGGACTGGGTGCGGACGGCGCACGCCGTGGCCGGCTCGAACGAGCGGATGCAGCAGCTCGTCGACGACCTGCTCGTGCTCACGCGATCCGCGGAGGGCGGGGCCTCGCAGCGGGACCAGGACGTCGACCTGGACGACGTGGTCGAGCGCGTCGGCTTCGCGCTGCGGCCGCCACCGGGCGTCCGGGTCGAGGTCGTGACGCGGCCGGCCCGCGTCCGGGGCGAGCCGCGCGAGCTCGAGCGCGTCGTGCAGAACCTCGCGGACAACGCCGTGCGGCACGCGGCGCACCGCGTCCGGCTCACGGTCGCGGTGTCAGGGGAGGCCGTCGAGCTCCGCGTCGACGACGACGGGGCGGGCGTGCCGGAGGAGGCGCGCGAGCGCGTGTTCGACAGGTTCGCGCGGCTCGACGAGGGGCGCGCCCGGGCCGCCGGCGGCTCGGGACTGGGGCTTGCGATCGTGCGCGGGCTCGTCACGTCGCACGACGGGACCGTGCGCGTCGGGACGTCCGACCTCGGCGGCGCCGCGTTCGTCGTGCGGCTCCCGGCGGCCGCACCGGCCTAGGATCCGGCCGCGTCAGGCGTCGTCGTCCGCGACCCGGTACCCCATGCCCCGCACGGTGACGATGGTGCGCCGGTCGAACGGGGTGTCGACCTTGCGCCGCAGGTAGCTGATGTACACCTCGACGACGTTCGGGTCACCGTCGAAGGCGGAGTCCCACACGTTGTCGAGGATCTCCCGCTTCGTCACGACGTCGCCGCCGCGGCGCAGCAGCAGCTCGAGCACGCCGTACTCGCGTGGCGTGAGCGCGATCTCGACGCCCCCGCGGGTGACGCGCCGCCGGGCCGGCTCCAGGCGCAGGTCGCCCGCCGTGAGCACGACGGGTCGCTCCGGTGCACCGCGCCGGACGAGCGCCCGCAGCCGCGCGAGCAGCACGTCGAACGAGAACGGCTTGGGCAGGAAGTCGTCCGCGCCGCGGTCGAAGAGGCTGACCTGCACGTCGTCCCCGTCCCGGGCCGTCAGCACGAGCACAGGGGTCCACACGCCCCGCTCGCGCAGACCCACGAGCACGTCACGGCCGCTGAGCCCCGGCAGCATGAGGTCGAGCACCACGGCGTCGTACGCGGTCTCGGTGGCCGCCCAGAGCCCGTCGACCCCGTCGCGCATGACGTCGACGGCGATCCCCTCGGCCTCGAGCCCGCGCCGCACGGCGTCGGCGAGCTGCTCCTCGTCCTCGACCACGAGCACCTTCACGTGCGTCCCTCCGGCTCAGACGATCCTCAGCATCGGTCCCTGACGCTGCGTGCATGACATCGAACACCTCCGCGCTCACGCCGACCGCGCGACGCGTCCTGAACAAGGTGCCCGAGATCACCGTCTTCTTCTGGGTGATCAAGGTGCTCGCGACGACGGTGGGCGAGACGTTCGCCGACTACCTCACCGGCACGGTCGGCATGACCTTGACGGGCGCGAGCCTCGTCGTCGGCGCGCTCCTCGTCGTGACCCTCGTCGCCCAGTTCCGTGCCTCCCGGTACGTGGCCCCCGTGTACTGGGTCGCCGTCGTGCTCATCAGCGTGGTGGGCACGCTCGTCACGGACAACCTCGTCGACGGGCTCGGCGTGCCGCTGTGGGTCACGACGGCCGTCTTCGCCGTCGCGCTCGGGGTCACGTTCGCGGTCTGGTACCGGCTGGAGGGCACGCTCTCGATCCACGCAATCACGACGACGCGCCGCGAGGCGTTCTACTGGCTCGCGATCCTGTTCACCTTCGCGCTCGGCACGGCCGCCGGGGACCTCCTGGCCGAGGGCCTCGGGCTCGGGTACCTCGCGTCGACGGTCCTGTTCGCGGCGGCGATCGGCGTGGTCGCGCTCGCCCGCTACCGCTTCGGGATGGGCGCCGTCCTGGCGTTCTGGCTCGCCTACGTGCTCACCCGTCCGCTCGGCGCGTCGATCGGCGACCTGCTCTCTCAGAGCAAGGCGGACGGTGGGCTCGGGCTGGGGACGACGACCACGAGCGTGCTCTTCCTGGCCGCGATCGCCGGGATCGTCGCGTACCTCACCGTCACGCGGCGGGACGTGGAGGCGGCGGAGACGGCGGAGGCGGACCACGACGCGGCCGGCGTCGCCGCGTGAGCGCGCTCACGACCGCCACCGACCCTTCGGCCCTGACGGGTGTCGCCGGGTGGGCCGTGCACCTCATGGAGACGCTCGGCGTGGTCGGCGCGGGCCTCGCGATCGCGCTCGAGAACGTGTTCCCGCCCCTGCCGAGCGAGGTGATCCTCCCGCTCGCCGGGTTCACCGCGAGCCAGGGCACGTTCGGGCTCGTCGAGGCGATCGTGTGGACGACGGCAGGGTCCGTCGTCGGCGCGCTCGTGCTCTACCTCGTCGGCGCACTGATCGGGCGGGACCGCACGCGGGCGCTCGTCGGCCGGATCCCGCTCGTGAGCCTGGCGGATGTCGACCGCGCGGAGGCGTTCTTCGGGCGGCACGCCCGCACGGCCGTGTTCGTCGGCCGCATGGTGCCCGTGTTCCGCAGCCTCATCTCGATCCCAGCCGGCGTCGAGCGGATGCCGCTCGGGACGTTCGTGCTCCTCACGGCCGCGGGGAGCGCCGTGTGGAACACGATCTTCGTGTGCGCCGGGTACCTGCTCGGCGAGAGCTGGGGCGTGGTGCAGCAGTACGCCGGGATCCTGCAGTGGGTGGTCGTCGCCGTGGTCGTCGTGCTCTGCGCGTGGTTCGTGGTCGGCCGGCTCCGCGCCCGGAGTCTCAGTCCGTCGTGAGCGCCGGCCGGAGGGCACCGACCTGCCGGGACAGTGCCTGCGCGGTGACGACGGCGGCGACGGACTCCGCGGCGAGCAGCCCGACGAGCACGAGGAGCTGCACCTGCGCAGCCTGTGTCGGGCTCGCACCGCCCAGGAGCAGCCCGACGAACGCCCCAGGCAGCACGACGAGGCCGGCGCTGCGCGTCTGGTCGAGCGCGGGCACCAGCGACCGGGCCACGGACCGGCGGGCCTGCTCGGCGACCGCCTGCCGGGACGTGGCCCCGAGCGCGAGCCACCCCTCGACGACGTCCCACTCGGCCCGCACGTCGTCCCGCAGCCGTCCGCCGGTCAGTGAGACGGCCGTCATGGATCCCCCGATGACCTGCGCGACGAACGGCACGACCGTCTCGGCACGCAGCGGAAGGGCACCGCTCGCCAGCACCGGCACGGCTGCGGCGACGGCGCCTGCGGCGATGGCGAGGGCCGCCGACGGCAGCACGCGGCGGCCGAGCCCGATGCGCCGCGTCGACGTCCACGCGGCCGCGCCGAGCATGAGCGTCAGGTAGAGCACCACGCCGCCCGGGTGCAGGAACACCCAGGCGATCACGAGCGCGACCAGCGTGAGCTGCACCGCGGCTCGTACGGCCGCGACCACCGCGTCGCGCCGGACGGGCACGCCGGCCACCGTGAGCACGAGCAGGGCCGCCCCGAGCAGGACGACGAGCGCGACGGCGACCCGGCCGAGCGGCGCGGCCGTCATCGGCGGTCCCGGGCGGGCAGGTCCCGGGCGGGCAGGGTGCGCACCGCTGCACCGTACGGCGTGGGACCGGTGGACGCGGTCGTCGACGCGACGCTCGGCGACGAGGACGGCCGGCCCGGATCGCTCCGGGCCGGCCGCGTCACGTCTGGCGGGCGGTCAGGCCGTCGTGCGGCGCCGACCCACGACCACCACGAGCGCGAGCCCGGCGAGCACCAGCAGCGCGCCGAGTCCCGCGAGGCTGCCGATCCCGGACGCACCCGTCGTGGCGAGCGGACCGGTGGCGAGCACCTCGGCGACGACGTCCAGCGACAGGGTCGAGGTGGTCGTGCCGCCCTGGCCGTCGCTCACCGTGTAGGTGAACGTCGCCGTGCCCGTCCAGCCGGGCTCGGGCGTGTAGACGAGCGTGCCGTCGACGATCGCGACCGTGCCGTGCGCGGGCTGCGTGACCGAGACGAGCGTGAGCGTGCCGCCGTCCGGGTCCTGCAGGCCGGCGAGCACGTCGAGCACCGCGGCACCCGTGGTCGGGACGCGCTGCGACGTGGTCCGGGCGGGCAGGGTGCCGTTCTGCACCGTGACCGCGGCGGTCACGGTCGTCACGTCGGTCCCGTCCGTCACGTCGTACGTGAACAGCACCTGGCCGGAGAACCCTGCCGGCGGCGTGTACGTCGCGACGCCGCCCGCGATCAAGACGCTGCCGCGCGGCGTGCCGTGCACGTCGACCGGGACGCCCGCGCTGCCGGGCACCACGGTGAGCGTGTCGCCCGGGTTCAGGTCCGTCGCACCCGCGAGGAGGTCGACGGTCACGGACCTGCCGTACGGCGTGGTCGCCGACGGGGGCGACGCGACGGGCGCCGCGTTGAGCACCGTCACGGTCACGGTCGCGGTCCTCGTGGACCAGCCGTCGCCGACCGTGTACGTGAAGGTGTCCGTCCCGGCGTAGCCGTCGTCCGGCGTGTACCGGACGATGCCGCCCGTCACGCTCGTCGTGCCGTGAGCACCCGGGGTCGCGGACACGAGCGTGAGCGGCGAGCCGTCGGGGTGGGTGTCGTTGTGCAGCACGTCGACGTCGATCGCCGTGCCCGACGGGGCGGTGGCGAGGTCGGCGTTCGCGACCGGAGCGCTGTGCACGGTGAGCGTCACGGTGACGGAGGACGACTGCGCGATCCCGTCGGACGCGCGGTACGTGAACGTGGTCGTCACGAAGCCGCTCGTGCCCGGGTTCCACGTGCCCGTGCCGTTCGCGTTCAGGACGAGCGAGCCGTACGCCGGGCCCGTCGCGAGGACGGCCGTGAGCGCGTCGCCCTCGACGTCCGTGTCGTTGCCGAGCACGGTCGGGAACGTCAGCGTGCCGCCCGCGACCCCGTCGAACGTGTCCGCGACCGCGACCGGCGCGTTGTTCGTGACAGTCACGGTCACCGTCGCCTCGTCGGACGCGCCGCGGCTGTCCTCGACCACGTACGTGAACGTGTCCGTGCCGCGGAACGACGCCGGAGGCGTGTACCTGGCCTTGCCGCCGCTGATCGTCACGGTGCCGCCCTGCGCGGACGTGCCGACGGAGCGGATCGCGAGGGTGTCGCCGTTCGGGTCGGTGTCGTTGGCGAGGACGTCGACGAGCTTCGCCGTGCCGGCCGTCGTCGTCGCGGCGTCGTCGTTCGCGACGGGCGCGGAGTTCGCCACGTCGACCTGCACGAGGGCCGTCGACCGGTTCCCGGCGGCGTCCTGGATCGTGTAGGTGAAGACGTCGCGACCGGCGAAGTCGTCGCGCGGCGCGTATGTGACGGTGCCGTCCGGGTTGATCGTCAGGCTGCCGCCCGCGGCGTCGGTGAGCCCGACGACGGTGAGCGCGCCGCCCTCGGGGTCCGACGAGCCCGCGAGCACCGCGACGTCGGTGGACCGGGCCGACGACGTCGGCGTGAACGTCACGATGTGCGGCGCAGCCACCGGCGGCTGGTCGCCCGGCACCGGGACGCCGGCCACGACCGGGCTCACCACGGCGTTCGTCGCGGACGCGTTGGCCGCCTGCGTCGAGAGGCCCGAGTAGGCCAGGTTGGCGGCGTTGACGATCTGCTGGCCGTTCGTCACGGTGCCGTCGACGATCACGTCGAACGTGACCGTGTGCTGCACGCTGCCCGTCGAGACGGGGATCGTGCCGCCCTTCGTCGCGTTCGCGCCCGTGCCGAGGTTCACCAGGATGTGGCCCTGCCCGGAGGCGCCCGACGGCGGGACGAACTGGGTGTCGTCGTCGCCCGCCTGGTCGGTGCGCGGCGTGGAGCCGTCGACCGTCACGGTGCCGGGCTTGTACGTGGTCCCCGTCGGGATCGCGTCGAAGAAGACGCTGTCCTGCGCGGCGTCCAACCCGATGTTCTCGACCGGCACGGTGTAGCGCAGCACGTCGCCGACCTCGGCGGTCCCGCCGTTGAGGTCGGTGACCGTCTTGGTGCCGAGCAGCTTCGGGTCGTACAGGTCCGTCGCGAACGAGACGAGCACCGGGAAGTACTGGTCGCTGCTCGTCGTCAGGGCGATGTTCGCGCTGGTCGCGCCGTTCGCGAGGATGCCGTCGGCGCCGAACAGGTCCGCGTCGAACCCGAGCTGGTTGGTGTACGCGGGGTTGCGGCCGCCGACCTGGGCCGCGCGGTTGCTGATCGTCGAGTTGAACGAGTTGCCCGCCGGGTTGAGCGCGTCGACGATCGCGGTGCCGTTGAGCGACATCGAGTCGCCCGTCTTGCCCATGTCGCCCTCGAACGTCACCGCGCCGAGCGTGGTCTTCACCGGGCCGCTCGGGGGCGTCTTGAAGCCGCTGACGGAAATGGTCGCGGACCCGTTGTTCGTGACCTCGCCGAAGCCCGAGAAGATCGTGAGGTTGCGCGCGGGGGCCGACGGGTCGGCGACCGCGACGACGAGCGACCACCCGGCGTACTGGTTGTCGCCCCGCTTCGACTGCACGTTGCCGACGGTGTAGACGCCGCTGCCGGCCTGCTGCACGAGGCTCGTCACGTCCGCGTAGCCCGCGTAGGCGACGTCTCCGGCGCCCGCAGCCGCGAGGTTGTCGTCGACGCGGCTCGCGGTGACCGTGCGGGACGCGGCGCCGGGCGCGACGAACGTGACGCGGTTGCGCAGCGCGGGGTCGGCGTTCGTCGTGGCGGTCTGGCCGTTGCGGCCGCCCCAGACGAGCGCGGCGAACAGCACGGCACCGCCCGGCGGCACGGTGAGCGTGGCGGACGACGAGTTGAACGTCGACGGGTCGGAGTCGACGTCCACGAAACGCATGCCGGTGCGGCCGTTGTTGTCGTAGACGCCCGACGTCGCCATCTGGGCGGTGGCGCAGTCGGCCTCGGCGCCGCACGTCATGAGCGTGTTCGCGGCCATGAGGATGTCGCCGTTGGCGTTGGTGGAGTACACCGAGCCGAACGGCACGGTGATCGCAGCCTGGGCGGGCACCGCCGTGCCGAGCGCGACGAAGGGGGCGACGACGACGGCGAGCACCGTCGCGAGCGCGGTGGTGCGCAGGCGGCGGGCCGCGCGGGTCGCGCGACCGGTGGTCGTGTCGCCGGATCGTGTCCGGGGCATGGGGTGTCCTCTCGCAGGGCAGGGGCGGCGCCGCGTCCGCGCTGGTCGGGCGGGGAGTCGGCCTCGGAATTCCCTCATGCGCCGGTGCCGGTGGCGATGCCCGGATGAGGTGACGTGGGACACGGCGGCGTCCAGAGCGGGGCGAACCGGGACGAGTCCGGGGGTGATCTCGTCGGCAGGTTCGTCCGAACGAGTGAGCACGGCCGCGTGCGGGGCCGGTGGTCCCTTTCCGTGCGGACATTCCTGTGCTGCGCGCCGCCGGGTTCACCACGGCGGGCAGGAAATCGGCGGGTCTGTCCTTTCAGGGCGTTCTGGTGCTCGATTCCCGGTCCGTTCCTGTCGCGGCGGCCGCGAGGCCTGTCGGGTCGTCGGGCCAGCGAGGTAGCAGGTAACTCCGCGGCAGGCACAGGCCCGTCGTCGCGCGGGAGATGAGTCGACCGGCCCCGCCGGGGATCGGTGACCGGCGCCGCGAAGAAATGCTGACGGCGACGTGCGGTCGATAACGATGTCGGCATTCTTGTCACAATGTTGTGGGCTGTTCGTGACCCGTCTGCGCTGGACACGCTCCCAGCAGTCAGTTGCTCCGGCAGACCATTGACTTCACCCCGTGACAGTCGTTAGCGTCCAATGTGATCCATTAGTACATAGTCCTTACATATTCCCGGATCGACGACCCCCTCGAGGACCAGGAGATGACGATGGGCACGAACCCCCACGACGCCCCCACGGACACCCCCGGCACACGACGACTCTCCGGCGCCCTGCGCCGACGCAAGGCACGCCGCATCGCCGCGGTCGCCGCCTCGGCCGTCACGGCCCTCGTCGCCGGCCTCGCCGCGACGCTCCCCGTCACGTCGGCCAGCGCGGCCGGAAGCCTCACCGCGACGTTCACGTCGTCCGGCGACTGGGGCACCGGCCACCAGGTCAGCGTCAAGGTCACCAACGGCACGTCCGCGCCCGTCACCGCGTGGACCATCGAGTTCGACCTGCCCGCCACCGCGACCATCAGCAGCTCGTGGGACGCCGACGTCACACGCTCGGGCTCGCACTACAAGGCCGTCGCGAAGAGCTGGGCCGTCCCGCTCGCCGCCGGTGCCTCGCAGACGTGGGGCTACATCGCCTCCGGCCCGGACGCGCGGCCGACGAGCTGCGCCATCAACGGCGCGAGCTGTTCGACGGGGGCGACGCAGACCCCGACGCCCACGCCCACGTCGACCAGCCCGACGCCCACCCCCACGACCCCCACGCCGACCCCGACGACGACGCCCACCACGCCGCCGCCCGGTGGCAAGAAGGTCGTCGGCTACTTCGCCGAGTGGGGCGTCTACGGCCGCAACTACCACGTCAAGAACATCGAGACGAGCGGCTCCGCCAGCAAGATGACCGCGATCCTCTACGCGTTCGGCAACCCCGCCAACGGCCAGTGCGCGATCGGTGACTCGTACGCCGCCTACGACAAGGCGTACACCGCGGACCAGGCCGTCGACGGCGTCGCCGACACCTGGGACCAGCCCCTGCGCGGCAACTTCAACCAGCTCAAGAAGCTCAAGGCCATGCACCCCGGCCTCAAGGTCATCTGGTCGTTCGGCGGCTGGACCTGGTCGGGCGGCTTCACGCAGGCCGCGGCCAACCCCGACGCGTTCGCGACGTCCTGCTACAACCTGATCCACGACGCCCGCTGGAACGGCCTGTTCGACGGCATCGACATCGACTGGGAGTACCCGAACGCGTGCGGCCTGAACTGCGACGCGAGCGGCCCGCAGGCGTTCACCAAGGTCATCACGTCGCTGCGGAACAAGTTCGGCAGCAGCTTCCTCATCACCGCTGCGATCACGGCCGACGGCAGCAACGGCGGCAAGATCGACGCGACCGACTACGCGACGGCCGCTCAGAAGCTCGACTGGGTCATGCCCATGACGTACGACTACTTCGGTGCGTTCAACGCGCAGGGCCCGACGGCCCCGCACTCGCCGCTCACGTCGTACCCGGGCATCCCGCAGGCGGGCTTCGACTCCGAGGACGCGATCAACAAGCTCATCGCCAAGGGCATCCCCGCGAACAAGCTGCTCCTCGGCATCGGCTTCTACGGCCGCGGCTGGACGGGCGTGTCGCAGACGGCGCCGGGCGGCTCGGCGACGGGCCCCGCGCTCGGCACGTACGAGCAGGGCATCGACGACTACAAGGTGCTCAAGACGAAGTGCCCCGCGACGGGCACGGTCGGCGGCACCGCCTACGCCAAGTGCGGCAGCGAGTGGTGGTCGTACGACACCCCCAGCACGATCGCCGGCAAGACGACCTGGGCCAAGAACAAGGGCCTCGCGGGCGCCTTCTTCTGGGAGCTCTCGGGCGACACGTCGAACGGTGAGCTGATCACGGCCGTGGCGAACGGCATCAAGTAGCACGCCCCATCCCCCGGGAGGGCGGTGGGCCGGTCGTCACGCCCGGCCCACCGCCCTCGTGCTGTCCTCGGGAGGCCGCGCCCGCCGCGCGTGCGGCCCGTCCGTCTGTTGTCACCGCCCGTGCGCCCAGACCGTGGGTTGTCGCCGAGACCGTGGCTTCCAACCACCGGAGTCGGCGACAACCCACGGTCTCGGCCTTCCACCGGGGCGGCGGGGCGTGCGACGACGCCGCCGGCTCGGCGACCTCCCCGCGGCCCGTCGCCGCACGGTCGTCGTGCTGGGGCACGAGCAGACGGGCATCCCGCCCGAGGCGCTCGGCCTGCTCGACCAGCTCGTCGAGATCCCGATGATGGGCACCGGCGCGAGCCTCAACGTGGCGGTCGCGGGCTCGCTCGTCCTCTACCGGCTCGCCGGCCTCCTGTGAGGTCGTGACTTCCGGGCGAGGTCGTACGTTGCAGCTCACGACCTCGACCACAATCGACGAACTCGCGCTCTGCCCTCGGCGCGAGCGGAGGGCCGGTCGCATCCGACCGGCCCTCCGCCGTCCAGCCCTGCTCGATCCGTGGGATCAGTCCCGGGCGACCAGGTACTGGGTGTACGCGGGCACCGTGAGGAACGTCGGGAAGTCGTCGGCGAGCGCGACCTGCCGGAACAGGTCGGCCGCGTCGTCGTACCGGTCGCCGTCGGTCCGCTCGAGCTCGGCGAGCACGGAGGTCAGCGCGTCCTCGACGAGGGCAGCGGTGATCGTCGTCCCGGACTCCGTGACGACCCCCTGCCGGACCCACTGCCACACCTGCGACCGGGAGATCTCGGCGGTGGCGGCGTCCTCCATGAGGTTGTCGATCGCGACGGCCCCGATCCCGCGCAGCCACGCCTCGAGGTACCGGACGGCGACGGACACGTTCGCCCGCAGACCCGCGTCGGTGACCGTCCCGCCCGCGGACCCGATGTCGAGCAGCTCGGCGGCCGTCACGCAGACGTCGGACCGCAGCCGGTCCCGCTGGTCGACCCGGTCACCCAGGGCCTCGTCGAACACCTCCCGCGCGATCGGGACGAGGTCCGGGTGCGCAACCCACGTGCCGTCGAACCCCTGCCCGGCCTCCCGCTCCTTGTCGGCACGCACCTGCGCCAGCGCCCGGGAGGTGACCTCGGGGTCGCGCCGGTTCGGGATGAACGCGCTCATCCCGCCGATGGCCTGCGCCCCGCGACGGTGGCAGGTGGCGACGAGCAGCTCGGTGTACGCCTTCATGAAGGGGACCGTCATGGTGACCTGCGACCGGTCGGGCAGCACGAACCGGGAGCCGCGGGCCCGGAAGTTCTTGATGACGCTGAAGATGTAGTCCCAGCGTCCGGCGTTGAGGCCCGCGCAGTGGTCGCGCAGCTCGTAGAGGATCTCCTCCATCTCGAACGCGGCCGTGATGGTCTCGATGAGGACGGTCGCGCGGATGGTGCCGTGCCGCAGGCCCAGGTACGTCTCGGTGAACCGGAACACGTCGTCCCACAGCCGCGCCTCGAGGTGCCCCTCGAGCTTGGGCAGGTACAGGTAGGGCCCGCGGCCGGAGTCGATGAGCGCCTGCGCGTTGTGGAACAGGTAGAGGCCCGCGTCGAGCAGCGACGCCGACGCCGCGTAGGCCTGGCCGGCGCGGTCGGTGTACCGGACGTGCTGCTCCGTGAGGTGCCAACCGCGCGGGCGGAAGACGATCGTCGGCGTCTCGGAACCGACCGTGTACCGCTTGCCCTCGGGCGACGTGAAGTCGACCTGCCCGCGGATCGCGTCGAACAGGCTGTGCTGCCCGCCGACGACGTTCGCCCAGGTGGGGCTCGTGGCGTCCTCCATGTCGGCGAGCCACACCTTCGCGCCGGAGTTGAGCGCGTTGACGGTCATCTTCCGGTCGGTCGGGCCGGTGATCTCGACGCGGCGGTCCTCCAGCCCGGGTCCGGGACCGGCGACCCGCCACGTGGGGTCGGCGCGCAGGTGCGCGGTCAGCGGCAGGAAGGACGGGTCTGCGCCGTCGGAGAACCGGTCGCGGCGCCGCTGCCGGGCGAGCAGCAGCTCGTGACGTCGTCCGGCGAACTGTGCGTGCAGGTCGGTGAGGAAGTCGAGCGCCGCCGTCGTGAGGATCTCGGCGGTGCCGGGGACGGGCGCGCCGGTCACGTCGAGCGTCGGGCGGGCGAACGGTTGGTCCAGCAGGTTCCGGCCGGGGGCCGGCATGGTCATGGTCATCGTCATCTCCTGGAGAGAGCCGTCGGGTGTGCGGTGCGTCAGTGGGTGAACTGCGCGGCCTCGGTCGAGCCGGCGAGCGCGAGGGTGGCGCTGTCGGGGGTGATCGCGGTGGCGACCTTGTCGAAGTAGCCGGTGCCGACCTCGCGCTGGTGGCGGGTCGCGGTGTAGCCGCGGGCCTCCGAGGCGAACTCGGCCTCCTGCAGCTCGACGTACGCGCTCATGCCGCGGGCCGCGTAGCCCTGGGCGAGGTCGAACATCGAGTGGTTGAGGGCGTGGAAGCCGGCGAGGGTGATGAACTGGAACGCGTACCCGTACCCGGCGAGCTCGCGCTGGAACCGCGCGATCTGCTGGTCGTCGAGGTGCTGGCGCCAGTTGAACGACGGCGAGCAGTTGTAGGCGAGGAGCTTGCCGGGGAACTGCTCGTGGATCCGCTCGGCGAACTCGATCGCGAGCGCGATGTCCGGGGTGGACGTCTCGACCCAGATGAGGTCCGAGAACGGCGCGTACGCGGCGGCCCGGGCGACGACGGCGTCGAGCCCCGGCCGCACCCGGAAGTACCCCTCGGACGTCCGCTCCCCCGTGAGGAACTCGTGGTCGCGCTCGTCGGCGTCGGACGTCACGAGGTCGGCCGCGAGCGCGTCGGTCCGCGCGATGACGACCGTCGGAACCCCCGCGACGTCGGCCGCGAGCCGCGCGGCCGAGAGCGTCCGGACGTGCTGCGACGTCGGGACGAGCACCTTGCCGCCGAGGTGGCCGCACTTCTTCTCGGCCGCGAGCTGGTCCTCCCAGTGCACGCCCGCGGCGCCGGCCGCGATCATCGCGTGCATGAGCTCGTAGGCGTTGAGCGGGCCCCCGAACCCGGCCTCGGCGTCCGCGACGATCGGCGCGAGCCACTCGCGGGTGCGCCGCCCGTTCTCGCTGGTGTCGACCTGGTCGGCGCGCAGCAGCGCGTTGTTGATGCGCCGGACGACCGCGGGCACGGAGTTCGCCGGGTACAGCGACTGGTCGGGGTACGTCTGGCCGGACAGGTTCGCGTCGGCGGCCACCTGCCACCCCGACAGGTAGATCGCCTCGAGGCCCGCGCGGACCTGCTGGACGGCCTGGTTGCCCGTGAGCGCGCCGAGCGCCGGGACGTGGGTGCGGCTGTGCAGCAGCTCCCAGAGCCGCTCGGCCCCCCTGCGGGCGAGCGTGTGCTCCTCGCGCACCGAACCGCGCAGCTCGACGACGTCCTGGGCCGAGTAGGACCGGCGCACACCGGCCCACCTCGGGTCGGTCTCCCACCGGGCGGCGAGCTGCTCGGCGGTCTCGGTCTGGTCCCCCGGACGAGGGGTCGTGCTGGTGGTGCTCATCGCGTGGCCTCCGTCGTTATGGCGGTTCTTCTCGGCGTTCTCGCCTGAGGACAACGGTGCTCGTCGTAACCGTGCAGATCACCGGTCTGAGGAGGGGAAGATCCGCGGTTCTTCTCCTGGACGGAAGGAGTCAGGGCTGAGACGGTGGTCACATGGCGACGACGACGTCCGCACCCCCGCCCGGTGGCATCGACACCTTGGTCCTCGGCCGGCGCATCCGGCACCTGCGCACGGCCCGGGACATGACGCTCGACGACCTGGGGGCGGCCATCGGCCGCGCCCCGTCGCAGGTGTCGATGCTCGAGAACGGCCACCGCGAGCCCAAGCTCTCGCTGCTCGGTCTCGTCGCCGAGGCGCTCGACGTCCCCCTGTCCGAGCTGCTGCGCACCGACCCGCCCACCCGCCGGGCCGCCCTCGAGGTCGAGCTCGAGCGGGCCCAGCGCGGTCCCCTGTTCGCGTCGCTCGGCATCCCGCCCGTCAAGGTGGGCCGCTCGCTGCCGCCCGACGCGCTCGAAGCCCTCGTCCGGCTGCAGGCCGAGATCCAGCGCCTGCTCACCGAGAACGCCGCGACCCCCGAGGAGGCCCGTCGCGCCAACGCCGAGCTGCGGGCCCGCATGCGCGCGCAGGACAACTACTTCCCCGAGCTCGAGGAGCACGCCCGCACCCTGCTCAAGGCCATCGACCACCCCGGCGGACCGCTGTCGCAGCGCGCGACCGCCGACATCGCGGCACACCTCGGCTTCTCGCTGCACTACGTCACGGACCTGCCGCACTCCACCCGGTCGGTCACCGACCTCGCACACGGCCGCATCTACCTGTCGCAGGGCACCGGCAGCACCGCGGACGCCCGCTCACCGCTCCTGCAGGCCCTCGCGAGCCACGTGCTCGGCCACGCGGAGCCGCGCGACTACGGCGACTTCCTGCGCCAGCGCGTCGAGGCCAACTACATGGCCGCCGCGCTCATGCTCCCCGAGGACGGCGCCGTGCCGTTCCTGCAGCAGGCGAAGAACGAGCGCCGGCTGTCCGTCGAGGACCTGCGCGACACGTTCGCCGTCCCGTACGAGACCGCCGCGCACCGGTTCACCAACCTCGCGACGCGGCACCTCGGCATCCCGGTGCACTTCATGAAGGTCCACGAGGGCGGCACGCTGCACAAGGCGTACGAGAACGACGGCGTCGTGTTCCCGTCGGACCCGCTCGGCGCGATCGAGGGGCAGCCCGTGTGCCGGCAGTGGACGGCCCGCGTCGTGTTCACGCTGCCCGACCGGTTCTCGCCGTACTACCAGTACACCGACACGTCGTCCGGCACGTACTGGTGCACGTCGCGCGTGCAGCCGTCGTCGCAGGGCGCCTTCTCCGTGAGCGTCGGTGTGCCGTTCTCGCAGGTCAGGTGGTTCCGCGGACGCGAGACGACCGAGCGCTCGCAGTCCCGCTGCCCCGACCCGACGTGCTGCCGGCAGCCGCCCGCGGACCTCGCGCAGCGGTGGGCCTCGCAGGCCTGGCCGAGCGCCCGCCCGCACGCGTCCCTGCTCGCCGCGCTGCCCGTGGGGGTGTTCCCGGGGGTCGACACCACGGAGGTCTACCGGTTCCTCGACCGGCACGCGCCGGAGTGACCCGGAGCGGGGCCGGCGTCAGGGCACGATCGAGTCCACGTACCCGCCGTCCACCCGGACGGCCGCCCCGGTGGTCGCCGACGCGAGCGGTGAGGCGAGGTAGACGACCAGGTGCGCGATCTCGTCGGGCTCGATGAGCCGCTGCAACAGCGACTGCGGCCGGTGCAGACGCATGAACTCGCGCTGCGCCTCGTCCCACGGGAGCGACCGGTCGACGAGCTGGTAGACGAAGTCCTCGACACCGCCGGTGTGCGTCGGCCCCGCGATCACCGAGTTGACCGTCACGCCCGTGCCCGCCGCCTCCTTGGCGAACCCGCGCGAGACGCCGAGCAGAGCAGTCTTCGAGACGCCGTAGTGGACCATCTCGGTGGGGATGACGACCGCCGAGTCGCTCGCGATGTTCAGCACGCGCCCCCAGCCCTGCGCGGTCATCGCCGGCAGGTACGCCCTGGTCAGACGCACGGCGGTGAGCACGTTGACCTCGAAGTAGCGGCGCCACTCGTCGTCCGTGATCTCCAGCGCCGGCCTGGCCTCGAAGATGCCGAGGTTGTTCACGAGCACGTCGACGTGCGGCACGGCGGCCAGCACCGCTGCCGTGCCGTCGTCCGTCGCGACGTCGCCCGGTGCCGCGACGAGGTCCGCGCCCGGGACGTCGTCGGCGATCCTGCCGACCGCCGCGTGGACGGACTCCGCCGACCTGCCGTTCACCGCGACCGTGGCGCCCGCCCGGGCGAGGCCCGTGGCGATCGCCGCGCCGATGCCCTGCGTGGAGCCGGTGACGAGCGCGGTCCGGCCGCTGAGGTCGAGGGTCGTGGTCACCTGCCCGACGCTACGCGCGACGGTCGCGGGCCACCCGGTGGGCGCAGGCCGACGGACGGGGGCGGTCCACCCGGCGCGTCCGGCCCGTGCGGTCGTCAGGCATGCCGGGCAGCATCGCCGTCGACGGGTGCGACCGGCTGCCGCAGGATCGTGCGCTGCTTCTCGGGCGGCACCCGGCGGAAGTCGCTCAGGTACACCTCGTGGTGCTTGCCGGCCATCCGCAGACCGTTGCCCGGGATGAACTCGTCGTGCATCTGCGCCAGCACCGGCGCCTCGTCGTCGAACGACCCCACGTGCAGCGTCTGCACGCAGCGCCCCTCGGACAACGTCTCGAACCGGACGTCGTCGAGCCGCGCCGGACGCTCCTTCTTGGTCCCCACCTGGGCGATCGCGGCGTCGACGAGCTCCCCGCCGATCCCGTCCGGGACGAGCAGCAGCATCGTCCAGTCCCAGCGGCTCTTGTCACGCGCCCCCGTGAACGCCGCCATGTCGTCGGCCCACCACAGGCCCTCGAGCGGCGGGACGACGTAGTCGCGGCCCAGCTCGCGCCTGCTCGCGAACTTCAGCGTGTACGCGACCGGGTACAGCGCCTCGACGGCCTGCGTGAACGCCGGCGACGTGTTCGGGTCGCCGTGCCCGTCGATCATCAGGTACCGCAGGTCGGGCATGTCGAGCACCCGGAACCGGCCACGCTGCGCGCGGTAGGCGTCGAGGTCCTTCTTGACGTCGAGCTTGTCCGTCATGCGTCTCCCGCGGGGTGCGACGTGCCGGCACGACGTGCCCGGACGGCCAGCGGGATCCCCACACCCGCTCCGACCACCAGGATGCCCACGACCCACCACACCCACGCCGGGGTGCCGCCCTCGTCGGGCGCCGGGACCGTGGTCGGGGACGGCGACGGGGTCGACGCGGTCGCCGTCGGCGTGGGCGTCGGGATCGGGGTGGGCGTCACCTCCGGCGTCTCCGTCGGCACCGCCGTCGGCGCCGGCTCGACCGTCGGCAGCGGGGCGGGCGCGACCGTCGGCTCGGTCGTCGGCACCGGCACCGGCGCCTGCGTCGGCTCGGGGGCCTGGGTCGGCTCCGCTGTCGGGGTCGGCCGGACGGGCAGCGTCCGTGTCGGCGTCGGCTCCGGGCTCGGCGTCGGCGTGGGGGTGGGTGTCGGCGTCGGCCTCGTCGGGCGCGTCACGGTCGGCGTCGGCACCGTGATCGTCGGGGAGGGCAAGGTCCCGGTCGGGTTCGGCCGCTCGATCCCGTCACCGCAGGACGCCAGCAGCAGCACCGCGAGCACGACACCCACGACGCCCGACGCCCGACGGGCGCCCTCGTGCGATGCGTTCACGCCACGTCCTCTCGCCTCGACGCTCCCGACGACCGACGCCCCCGGTGCGGGAGCCGGGAGCCGGCGCGGACCGCACGACGCCGATGCTCGCGCCGCCCGCGGGTCGGCGGTACACCCGTCGCGGGTGATCGGCGCAGGTCAGGACACCGAGATGTCGACAGCGTGAGAGTTCTCTCTCCTTCGGCCCGAACCTCCCACGGACGGCCGCAGGTCCCGGTAAGTTGCCGCGGGCCGTCGCCTGGACGCACGACCAGGTTCCAACGCCCCGTGGGAGGACGACATGACCGACCAGGACAACGCCGCACCGCTCGACGCGCACGGCCCGAACCTCACGCACGGGTTCACGGACCCGAACCCGTTCCTGTCCGAGGACCGCACGCTCCACGTCGCCGGCCGCACGGCCGCCATGCAGCGCGCCGTCAACGCCGTGCCGGACCACCGCGAGGACTGACCCGCCTGCGTCAGGCCAGCCCGCCGACGTACACGCCCTGCGCCCGTAGCTCCGCGATCCCCGGCGTCGCCGGGTCCAGCCCTTCGACGTCGACCCCGAGCAGCGCGGGCGCGCCCAGCAGAGGTCGCAGGTCGGCGACCGGGTTGCCGCCGATCCACAGCTCGTCGAGCGCGGGCATGCCGGCGAGCGCGCCGACGTCGGCGACCTGGTTGTCGCGCGCGTCGAGCTTGCTGAGCTCCGGCGCCCCGGCCAGCGGCGACAGGTCGACGACGGCGGCGCCGGACACGTCGAGCTCGTACAGGTTCGACGCCGAGAGCGGCCGCAGGTCGGACACCCCGGTGCCGGACAGACCGACCCACCGCAACGTCCTCGTCCCCGTCAACGGCCCGAGGTCCGACACGGACGTGCCGGAGAGCCCGAGGTTCTGCACCGGGAGGCCGTGCAGCGCGGACACGTCCGTGACGCGCGCGTTGCTCGTCAGCCGCACCGACGTCAGACGCGTCAGCGCGGCGAGCGGGCCGAGGTCCGCGACGTCCTGACGCGACAGGTCGACGTCCTGGACCTGCGTGAACTGCTCGAGGCCGGCGAGCGACCTGACCTGCGGTCCGCTGCCGTTCCACGCGCAGTCGAGCGTGTACACCTTCTCGTACTGCGCCGGCGCGACACCCTTGCCGTGCCCGACGCCGAGCGCCTGCTCCAGGCACGTCGCGAGAGCCGGGTCGGCCACGACGTCCGGCACGGGCTCGCGCGCCGCGACGCGGTTCGTCACGGCAGCGCCGATCCCGACGACGAGCACGACCGCCGTCGCGGCGGCGACGAGCCACCGCCTGCGTGTCCGGGCGACCCGCACCTCGGGCCGCTCGTCTGGTCGTGGAGAGGTCCAGTCCACCAGCCGCCGCCATGCGGCGCCCACGCACCACCCGGCGACCAGCAGAGCCACGCCCGCGACGACGCCGACGGCGAGCGAGCCGTCGCGCAGCACGAACGTCGCGGACGTCGGCCCACCGCGGTACCGCCCCAGCGACCGGATCGTCCACGCTCCCCACCAGGCCGTCGACACGACGACCGCGAGCGCCCCGACGCCGACGACCGCCGCGCCTGCGACGACCGCACCCCGCCGACGCACGAGGACCCCGACGGCCGCCGTGCCGACCCCGACCGCGACGAGCGAGAGCCACACCCCGGCGAGCATGCGCGGCGACCCGAGCGCGAAGTACGACGACACCGTCGCGAGCCGCAGAGCCGTCGGGTCGGACGTCACGGCGAGCAGCCCGACGACGAGCAGCACACCCGCAGCAGCCACCATCCCGACGACGAGCCGTCGCGTCCGCGACGACGAACCGGGCCGCGCCGCCGCACCCAGCACGAGCGCGCCTGCCGGCACCAGCCCGAGCGCAAGGACGAGCGCGGGGAGGCCGTCGTGCCGCACGGCGGCGAACGCGTCACCGGCCGTCGAGAGCGACCCGTCTCCGAGCAGCGCCAGCAGCCCGTCCCCGACGAGCGCCCACGTCCCGCCCCCGACGAGCGTCACGGCGGTCCACACCCCGACGACCGTGACGACGCCCGCACCGACCCGCCGCGCCACCTCGGCCCGCATCCCGTCCCCCGTCGCGCCTCCGCCGCGCCGGACGACCCGACGTCGGGCCGACCGTACCGAGCCGCCCCGCCCGGCCGCCCGTGGTCGGCGTCAAGGTCCGGTGAAGGCTCCGCGCCGATGCGCGTGGGACACCGAGGTCTGGCGCGTCGTCACCGAACGTCCACCGCTACCCCGTGGTCAACGTACGGACAAGGACCGTACATTGGTGCCATGGCACCGAAGAACCGTCGTATGGAGCAGCGCATCGACGAGGACACCGACGTCCTTCTGACGCGCGCCGCCGCTGTCACGCATGAAAGCGTCAGCGCATTCGTGGTGCGTTCCGCCCGGACCGAGGCGTCTCGCGTCCTTGCACGCGCGGACGTGACGCTGATGCCTGAGGCGCAGTTCGACCGGATGCTCGAGGCACTCGACTCCGTCCCGCACCGGATCGCGCCCCTGGCAGACGCCGCCGCTCGCGCCCGCCGGTTCAAGCACGAGTGAGCGCGCCCGAGCTCGTCGCCTTCGCTCTTGACGAGTGGGCCGACGTCGACGCGTTCACCTGTGGCAACCCCACGCTCGACGCATGGCTGCAGGACAGCGCGAAGCGCATGCAGAAGGCCGGGACCGTCAGGGTGACGCTGGTGCGACGCGCCGACGACAGTGCTCTTGTCGGTTACTACGCGATCTGCCCGACCGAGGTGCGCCGTGACGAGTACGTGCTCTCGTCGCGCGTGCGAGCGGCCGTATCAGTCGTCCCTGGATTCATGCTCGCAAAGCTCGCGGTGGCATCGGCGGCCCAAGGCGCCGGCCTCGGTCGCGACCTGCTCGTGGACGCACTCGGCACCATCTGCGACGCCGCCGAGATGGCAGGGGGCCGCATCGTCGTCGTCGACCCCATCGACGAGCGAGCAGCGGGCTTCTACTCGAAGTACGGGTTCACGACGATCGGCGGGTCTGGGCGGATGTACATGCTGATCCAGGACGCACGGCGCTCGCTCGGTCCGGGCTGACGCACTCCGCGCGCCGAGCCTTCCGCAACGACGAAGGGCCGGAGACCCTGAGGTCTCCGGCCCTTCGTGCTGTGTGCGCGAGGGGGGATTTGAACCCCCACGCCCTTTCGGACACTGGCACCTGAAGCCAGCGCGTCTGCCGTTCCGCCACTCGCGCGCGCCGCAGAACATTAGCACGGCCACGACCCTCCCCAAGACCACCCCCGGACGCGCACTCCCCCACGGCGCGCGGGGCGGCCGGGTGCGCGAGGATGCGGACGGCCCGTCGGAAGGCGAACCCGGTCGAGACGGCCGCGTCGCAGATACCATCAAGGCGGATCAGCGCGGAACCGTACGGGCCCGTGCACTGCGAGACGACAGCGAGAAGACAAGGGAGGTGGGCGTGGGCTTCCTCGACAAGTTCGAGAACGGCGTGGAGCGAGCGGTCAACAACGCCTTCTCCCGGGTGTTCCGCAGCGAGCTCAAGCCGGTCGAGCTGACGAGCGCGCTGCGCCGTGAGCTGGACGACCGGGCGGCGGTGCTGGGCCGGGACCGCACGGTGGTGCCGAACGAGTTCACGATCGAGCTGTCGCCGGGCGACTACGACCAGATCGAGGCGTGGGGCGCGGAGACGCTGGCGGACGAGTTCGCGCGGGAGGTCACGGACCACGCGGCGAGCCAGCGGTACGCGTTCGTGGGCCCGGTGACGGTGTCGTTCAGCGAGGACCCCGAGCTCGAGTCGGCCCGGTTCCGGGTGCACAGCGCGACGGTGCGCGGCGCGGTCGCCCCGGCGGCGGCGACGAACCCCACACCTCGGCACCCGCTCCTGGTGGTCGACGACCAGCGGTACATCCTCACGGGCGAGGTCACGGTGATCGGCCGCGGCTCGGAGGCGGACATCATCGTCGACGACCCGGGCGTCTCGCGACGGCACCTGGAGATCCGCGTGACGCCCGACGGGGTGATCGCGACGGACATGGGGTCGACGAACGGGCTGTACGTCGAGGGGCACCACGTGCCGGCGGCGACGCTGCTGGACGGGAACACCCTCATGATCGGCCGCACCCGGATCCTGTTCTGGACCGGTGGCGAGCCGGATCCGGACGAGTGACGCGGCCGCATGAGTGAAGTCACGGTCACCCTGCTGCGGCTGGGGTATCTCGCGCTGCTGTGGGTGCTCGTGCTGTCCGCGATCAGCGTGCTGCGCCGCGACCTGTACGGGACGCGGATCGTGGACCGTCGTCGGGCGAACAAGCAGGTCCAGGCCCGAACGGCGACGCCGGCCCCCGCAGCCGCTGCGGCGCCCGCACCCGAGGCGCCGACGAGAACCCCCCGGTCGGCCCGCTCCGGCTCCGGCCCCCGCCGGCTGGTCGTGACGGAGGGTCCGCTGCGCGGCACGATCGTGCCGCTCGGCACGTCGGCGGTGCTCATCGGCCGCGCCCCGAGCAACACGCTCGTGCTGGACGACGACTACTCGTCGTCGCGGCACGCGCGGGTGTTCCAGCAGGACGGCCAGTGGTTCGTCGAGGACCTCGGTTCCACGAACGGGACATTCGTGGCGGACCAGCGAGTCGAGTCCGCCGTTCCCCTGCCGACGGGTACACCGGTCCGCGTGGGACAGAGCGTGCTCGAGCTGCAGAGGTAACCGGTGACCGTCGCCCTGAGGTACGCGGCACGGTCCGACGTCGGACTCGTGCGCTCCAACAACCAGGACTCCGCGTACGCGGGTCCGCACCTGCTGATGGTCGCCGACGGCATGGGCGGGCACGCGGGCGGCGACGTGGCGAGCTCGCTCGCGGTGGCGGCGTTCGCGCCGCTCGACGGCGAGTCGCACGGACCCGACGACGCGCTCGACGAGCTCGAGTCCGCGCTCGACGCGGCGCGCGACGAGATCATCGCCCGCAGCGACGCCGACCCGGACCTGGCGGGCATGGGGACGACGGTCATCGCGATCCTGCGGGCCGGCAACAAGCTCGCGATGGTGCACCTCGGGGACTCGCGCGGCTACCTGTTCCGCGACGGCGTGCTCACGCAGGTGACGACGGACCACACGTTCGTGCAGCACCTGGTCGACATCGGCCGGATCACGCCCGAGGAGGCCGAGCACCACCCGCAGCGGTCGGTCGTGATGCGCGTGCTGGGCGACTTCGACCCGGACGTGACGCCGGACCTCTCGGTGCGCGAGGCGCGTCCGGGCGACCGGTGGCTGCTGTGCTCGGACGGGCTGTCCGGCTTCGTCAGCGCGGACACCATCGAGGAGACGCTCGCGGGCATCACGGACGTCGACGCGTGCGCGGACCGGCTCGTGCAGCTCGCGCTGCGGGCGGGCGGCGGCGACAACGTGACGGTCGTGCTGGCCGACGTGATCGAGCTCGACGACGTCGCGGACGGCTCGGGCCCGACGACGGCCGCGACGGTCGTGGGTGCGGCCGCGACCACGCGGCACGACCCGACGAGCGCGGCGGACGGCCCCGCGGCACGGGCGGCGAGCCTGGCACGGGCGACCAAGGCGAAGCCCAGGACGGAGCCGGCCGCCACGGACGACGACCCCGTGGACGAGACGGCGCCCGTCACCGTTGAGCCCGACGAGCACGACGACGGCGTCTACGAGGACGACGACACCCCGTCGAGCCGGCGTCGCGTGCCCACGGCGGTGCTGTGGGCCGGTGCCGTGGTGCTCGTCGTCGCGGTCGCGGTGCTCGGCTTCCTGTTCACGCGCACCCAGTACTTCGTCGCGGAGGACGACGGCGAGGTCGTCATCCTGCGCGGCCTGCCGCAGACGCTCGGCCCGGTCGAGCTGTCCACGGTCGTGGAGCGGTCGGGCACGATGATCGAGGACCTGAACTCCGCCTACCTGCGCGAACGCGTCGAGCAGACGATCCACGCCGACTCCCTCGCGGACGCCCGCGACCTCGTGACGATGCTCGAGGAGGACGCCGTCGAGCCCGAGCCGACGCCCACCCCGACCCCGACGCCCACACCGACCGTCGTCGTCCCCGCCACCGACCCCGCCGCCACCGTCCCCCCGGTGGTCGGCCCGTGAGCCGGACGTGATGGCCACCATCCAGCCGCACCGGGTGCGCGCCGGGCGGGGCACCGAGCTCGGTCTGCTCGTGCTCGCGCTGGCGATCAGCATCACGGGGTACGTGCTCGTCGGCCTCGGCACCGAGGGGACCGTGCCCGCCGACGTGCTCGGGTACAGCCTCGGCCTGACCGCGCTGGCGGTGGGCCTGCACGTGGTGATGCGGTGGCGCGCGCCGTTCGCCGACCCGGTGATCATGCCGGTCGCGGTCGCGCTCAACGGCATCGGCCTGGCGATGATCTACCGGATCGACATCGCGTACGCGGCCCGCGGCAAGGAGCACGGCTTCGCCGAGCGGCAGCTCACGTGGACGGCCCTGTCGATCGTGCTGGCGGCGCTCGTGCTGATCCTGCTGCGCGACCACCGCACGCTGCGCCGCTACACCTACACGGCGATGGTCGTCGGTCTCGTGCTCGTCGTGCTGCCGCTCGTCCCCGGCCTCGGGGTGTCGATCAACGGTGCCCGCATCTGGGTGCGCTTCGGGGGCGTGGGCCTGCAGCCCGCGGAGCTCGCGAAGATCGCGCTGGCCGTCTTCTTCGCCGGCTACCTCGTGACGCACCGCGACACGCTCGCCCTCGCCGGGCCGCGGGTGCTCGGCCTGCAGCTGCCACGCGCGCGTGACCTGGGGCCGATCCTCATCGTGTGGGGCGCGTCGCTCGCCGTGCTCGTGCTCGAGCGCGACCTCGGGACGTCGCTCCTGTTCTTCGGGCTGTTCGTCGCGATGCTCTACCTCGCCACCGAGCGCCTGAGCTGGGTGATCATCGGCCTGGGCCTGTTCCTCGTCGGCGCGTTCTTCGCCGCGACCGCGTTCGCGCACGTCGGCGCGCGGTTCGACGCGTGGCTGCACGCGATGGACGACGACGTGTTCCAGAAGGCCGTCGGCGGCAGCGGCCAGCTGGTCCGCGGCCTGTTCGGGCTCGCGAACGGCGGCCTGTTCGGCACCGGCCTCGGCCAGGGGCGCCCGGACCTGGTGCCGTACGCGGAGTCGGACTTCATCTTCGCGTCGCTCGGCGAGGAGCTCGGCCTCACCGGCATGCTCGCGATCCTGCTGGGCTACCTCATCCTCGCGGAGCGCGGCTTCCGGACGGCGATCGGGGTGCGTGACGGCTTCGGCAAGCTGCTCGCCGGCGGCCTGGCGTTCGTCGTCGCGTTCCAGACCGTCGTCGTCGTGGGCGGCGTGACCAAGATGATCCCGCTCACCGGTCTGACCACCCCGTTCCTGGCGTACGGCGGCTCGTCGCTCGTCGCCAACTGGATCATCGTCGCCTTGCTGCTGCGGGTGTCCGACGAGGCCCGGCGGCCCGCGCCGCAGGTCCGTGCGCTCACGCCCGAGGTCGGCACGCCCGTGGTCGTCGGCCCGGCCGGCGCGGGGGCGGGTCCGGACGACGACCACCCGACCGAGCGGATCGAGGGGGTGCGGTGAACACGCCTCTGCGCCGGCTCGCGTCCGTGGTGCTCGTGCTGTTCGTGGCCCTCATGGTCGGCACGTCGTGGGTCCAGTACGTCCAGGCCGACGCGCTCAACAACGACCCGCGCAACGTCCGCAACCTGTACCGCGAGTTCGGCAACGCCCGCGGACCCATCGTCGTCGCGGGTCAGGCGATCGCGTCCAGCGCGCCGGTCGACGACGCGTTCGGCTACCAGCGCTCCTACACGGACGGCGACCTCTACTCCGCGATGACGGGCTTCTACTCGGTCGTCAACGGCCGCACCGAGCTCGAGCTCGCGGCGAACGCCGAGCTCACGGGGCGCGGCGACCAGCTGTTCTTCAGCCGGATCCGCGACATGCTCACGGGCCGCAAGCCCGAGGGTGCTGCGGTGGAGACGACGATCCTGCCCGCCGCCCAGCTCGCGGCGCGCCAGGGCCTGGGGGACCAGCAGGGCGCCGTCGTCGCCATCGAGCCGTCCACCGGCAAGATCCTCGCGCTCGTCTCGACGCCCGGGTTCGACCCGAACCTGCTTGCGACGCACGACACCCAGGCGGCCGGCGCGGCGTACTCCGAGCTCGCGGCCGCGCCGGG
Organism: Cellulomonas sp.; assembly: GCF_017744555.1. Lineage (GTDB taxonomy): Bacteria > Actinomycetota > Actinomycetes > Actinomycetales > Cellulomonadaceae > Cellulomonas. The sequence continues at coordinate 32,609 of NZ_JAGIBD010000024.1, forward strand.
CAACCCGCTGCTCAGCAACGCGACGCGCGAGACCTACCCGCCGGGTTCCACGTTCAAGCTCGTCACGACTGCCGCGGCCCTCGAGTCGGGTGCGTACACGCCGGAGACCCAGCTGCCCTCGCCCGTCGTGCTCGACCTGCCTCAGACCACCGCGACGCTGCAGAACTTCGGCGGCGAGTCGTGCGGTGGCGACACCGTGTCCCTCGCGGACGCGCTGCGGGTCTCGTGCAACACGGCCTTCGCGCAGCTCGGCATGGACCTGGGCGACGACGCGATCCGGGAGCAGGCCGAGCGGTTCGGGTTCGACGACGACTCGCTGCGCATCCCGATGAAGGTCGTGGAGAGCACGTTCCCGGCCGACCCGAACGCCCCGCAGACCGCGCAGTCCGCGATCGGGCAGTTCGACGTGCGGTCCACACCGATGCAAATCGCCATGATCTCGGCGGCGATCGCCAACGGCGGAAAGTTGATGACCCCGTACGTCGTTCAGACGGTGCGTTCTGCCGATCTGACAACCGTGCACGAGACCGAGCCGAAGCTGCTGTCGACTGCCGTGTCGCCCGGCACGGCGGCGTCGCTGCGCGACATGATGGTCGGCGTGGTGCAGAGCGGCACCGGACAGGCAGCCAAGATCCCGGGCGTCCAGGTGGCCGGCAAGACGGGCACCGCGGAGACCGGGTCGGACGAGGCACCCCACGCGTGGTTCACCGCGTTCGCACCCGCCGACGCCCCGCGCGTCGCCGTCGCGGTGCTCGTGGAGCACGGTGGCAGCATGGGCAGCGACGCGACGGGCGGCAAGGTCGCGGCACCGATCGCGAAGGCCGTCATCGAGGCGGTGCTCGGACAATGAGGACGGCACCCGGCGTGGCCCTCGACGGCCGGTACAGGCTCGTCAAGCCGATCGCGGTCGGCGGCATGGGCGAGGTGTGGGAGGGGTTCGACGACGCCCTCGCGCGCCCCGTCGCCGTGAAGGTCCTCAAGGAGGAGTTCGCGGGGGACATCGGCTTCCTCGAGCGGTTCCGCACGGAGGCCCGGAACTCGGCGTCGCTGTCGCACGCGAACATCGCGCAGCTGTTCGACTACGGCGAGCAGGACGGCTCCGGCTACCTGGTCATGGAGCTCGTGGTGGGCGAGCCGCTGTCCGACCTGCTGGAGCGCGAGCCGGTGCTGTCGTCGCGGCGGCTGCTGCCGATCCTCGCGCAGGCATCGCGGGCGCTGCACGCCGCGCACGTGGCGGGCGTGGTCCACCGCGACGTCAAGCCGGGCAACATCCTGCTGGGCCGCGGCGGGCGCGTGAAGATCACCGACTTCGGCGTCTCGCTCGCGACGAACCAGATCACCATGACCGCCACGGGCATGGTCATGGGCACCGCGCAGTACCTGTCGCCCGAGCAGGCCGTCGGCCGTCCCGCGACCCCGCTGTCCGACCTGTACTCGCTCGGGATCGTCGCGTACGAGGCGCTCGTCGGGCACCGCCCGTTCACGGGGCCGACCGCCGTCGACATCGCCGTCGCGCACGTGAACAGCCCGGTGCCGCCGCTGCCGCCGAGCATCGACAAGCCGCTCGCCGCGCTCGTCATGCGCCTGCTGTCGAAGGAGCCGTCGCGGCGCCCGTCGTCGGGCGAGGAGCTCGCGATGCTCCTCGACCAGCTCGTGCCGCGCACCCCGCCGAGCGGCGTCCCGGTGCTCGTCTCGAAGGCGAAGCGCCCGCCGGACACGTTCGCGACGGCCGTGACGACCGCACGCGAGCAGGGCGAGGCGCCGGCGCCGCCGCCGTCGTTCCAGCCGACCCGCCGCACGCGCCGGCAGCTCGACGAGCCCCGCAGCCGCATCGGACTCCCCCGCCCGCGCACCGACCCCGACAGCATCGCCGCGACCGCCCGGCAGGGCGCCGCCGCGGCCGCACGACGCACGCAGGAGGTGCTCGGCACTCAGCCCAAGCTCGGCCGGTTCGGGCGCTTCCGCTGGCCGCTCGTCGGGCTCGTCCTGCTGCTCGTCGCCCTGCTCGGGGCCGCCCTCGCGAACAGCCTGACGAAGGCCGACGGTCACGATCCGGCGGCAGTGCTGGTGGCCCACGCAGCAGCAGCCCCGGGACATCGGACCGACCAGTACCCTCTAGGCGGCACTGCCGATGGGATGATCTCGGTGAACGGTCCGGGTGCAGACGCACCAGGGCTGGCTGCGACGGAAGTGAAGGACGCCTAGTGGTGGACGACGGATCCCGGATCCTCGCCGGTCGGTACGAGGTCGGCGAGCTCATCGGGCGCGGTGGCATGGCCGAGGTGCACATCGGCCACGACACGCGGCTCGGACGCACGGTGGCCATCAAGATCCTGCGCTCCGACCTGGCCCGCGACCCCTCGTTCCAGAACCGGTTCCGCCGCGAGGCACAGTCGGCCGCCGCGCTCAACCACCCGGCGATCGTGTCGGTGTACGACACGGGCGAGGACGTGTTCACGGAGCCCACGGGCGTCGTCGCGCACGTGCCGTTCATCGTCATGGAGTACGTCGAGGGGCACACCGTCCGCGACATCCTGCGCGACGGCCACGCGGTGCCCATCGAGGAGGCCGTCGAGATCACGGCCGGCGTGCTGTCCGCGCTCGAGTACTCGCACCACGCGGGCATCGTGCACCGCGACATCAAGCCCGCGAACGTCATGCTCACGCCCACGGGTGCAGTCAAGGTCATGGACTTCGGCATCGCCCGCGCGGTCGCCGACTCCGCGGCCACCATGACGCAGACGCAGGCCGTCATCGGCACCGCGCAGTACCTCTCCCCGGAGCAGGCGCGCGGCGAGACCGTCGACGCCCGCTCGGACCTGTACTCGACGGGCTGCCTGCTGTTCGAGCTGCTCACGGGCCGTCCGCCGTTCACCGGCGACTCCCCCGTCGCCGTCGCGTACCAGCACGTCCGCGAGGCGGCGCCCGTGCCGAGCACGTTCGCGTCCGACGTCCCGGACTCGCTCGACCGGATCACGCTCAAGGCCCTCGCCAAGGAGCGCGACGCCCGGTACTCGACGGCCGCAGAGTTCCGCTCCGACCTCGAGGCCGTCATCCGCGGCGGCACCGTGGCGGCCCCGGCCGTCGGTGCCGCGGTCCTCGCGCCGGTGCCGAACGACGCGACGCAGGTCATGGGCCCGCCGACCACCACCACGCAGACGCTCCCGCCGAGCACGCCGCCGTGGCAGACGACCGGCTTCGGCACGGTCGCGACGAGCACCGCGATGGGCGTCGAGGACGAGGACGAGCGTCGTCGCCCGTGGCTCATGTGGGTGCTCATCGGCATCGCCGTGCTCGCGGTCGCGGGCATCATCGCGCTGCTCGTGGCCAACGCGAACAGGAACCAGACGCCGACCACCGTCGCGGTGCCGACCGTCGTGGGGCTCACCGAGGAGCAGGCCAAGAAGGCGATCACCGACGCCGACCTGCTGTACCAGCGGACCGAGGCGGCGTCCGACAAGCCCAAGGGCGAAGCCCTGTCCAGCGACCCGGCCGCGGGCACGCAGGTCGAGAAGGAGTCGACCGTCACGGTCACCATCTCGACGGGTCCGGCGACCACGACCGTGCCGGACGTCACCGGCAAGTCCGTCGACGAGGCGGTCTCGATCCTCGAGGGCAAGGGCTTCAAGGTCGACCCCAACCAGACGCAGGACAACAACGGGGCGTTCCCCGCGGGTCAGGTCACGGCCACGAACCCGGCCGCGAACTCGCCGGTCGACACCGGCGCGACCGTCACGCTGTCCGTCTCCACCGGCAACGTGACCGTCCCGAACGTCGTCGGGAAGCCGCAGGCCGAGGCCACGCAGGCCCTCAACGACGCGAACCTGCAGGTCAACACGACCGAGGTCGAGTCGCCGCAGCCCCCCGGCACCGTCGTGGCGCAGGACAAGGCGCCGGACACGCTCGTCAAGCAGCGCACGGTGGTCAACCTGCAGATCGCCAAGGCGATGACGACCGCGACCGTCCCGTCGGTGGCCGGCATGACGTACGACCAGGCCGTCCAGACGCTCGCGCAGGCCGGTCTGACCAACGTCAAGCGCGTCGACGAGACGTCCGAGCGTCCGGCCAACGAGGTGCTCCGCACCGACCCGGCCTCCGGCACCGAGGTGGAGTTCGACCAGCAGATCGACATCCACGTCTCGAAGGGCAACCAGCCGCAGGGCAACGGCACGCCGACGAAGAACCCGTAGCGCCACCCGCACGATCACGAGGCCCGGCCACCCGCAGCGCGCGGTGCGCCGGGCCTCGCCGTCCGGCACCACTGTGGACGGCGACGCACCGGTTGGTGCCCGGCCGCGCGACGGCGCATGGTGGCCCTGACGGCCCGAGCTCACGGGCCCGCCGAGGAGGCTGACATGTGCCGCTGGCTCGCGTACACCGGCTCCCCCGTGAGCCTCGACGACCTGCTCTACAAGCCGGCGAACTCCCTGGTGATGCAGCAGAGCCTGCACAGCCGGCTCGGCGCGGAGCCGACCAACGGTGACGGGTTCGGCGTCGGCTGGTACGACGAGCACTCGCCGACGCCCGGGGTGTTCCGCAGCATCGAGCCGGCGTGGAGCGACCGGAACCTGCGTGAGCTCGCGCTGCACGTCCGCTCGGGCGTCGTCCTGGCCCACATCCGCGCGACGAGCGGCTCGCCGGTGCAGCAGACCAACTGCCACCCGTTCCGCCACGGCCGGTGGCTGTGGATGCACAACGGGCTCGTCGCCGGCTTCCCGACCCTCAAGCGGGACCTGCAGCTCGCCGTCGACCCGTCCCTGTTCCCGCTCATCGAGGGGTCCACCGACTCGGAGACGCTGTTCTACCTGGCCCTGTCGAACGGCCTGGAGGACGACCCGCCGACCGCGGTCGCCCGGGCTCTGGCCATCGTCGAGGAGGCCGCCCGCCGGCGCGGCGTGCCGTTCCCGGTGCAGGGCACGTTCACCACGACGGACGGGGAGCGGCTGTGGGCGTTCCGGTACTCGTCCGAGGGCCGGTCCAGGTCGCTGTTCCGCAACGAGGACGTCGCGGTGCTGCGCGAGCAGTACCCCGAGAACCCGGTGCTGCACGGCCTGTCCGACGCGACGCGCATCGTCGTCTCGGAACCGCTCGGCGACCTGCGCGGGGCGTGGCTCGAGGTGCCGGAGAGCACGTGCCTCGTCGTCGACGGCGGGGACGAGGAGATCAGGCCGTTCGCGCCGGTCTAGGCAGTGCGCCTAGAGGCGGACGAGCGGGTGCAGACCCTCCGAGCGTGCGACGGCCTCGTCGTCCCCGCAGATCCGCAGCCAGTTGGCGAGCAGCCGGTGGCCACCCTCGGTCAGCACGGACTCGGGGTGGAACTGCACGCCGTGCAGCGGGAGCGTGCGGTGCTGGAGCCCCATGATGATGCCGTGGGCGGTCGCGGTGACCTCGAGCTCGTCGGACACCGTGCCGTCGACGACCGCGAGCGAGTGGTACCGGGTCGCCGTGAACGGCGACGGCAGGTCGGCCAGCACACCCTCGCCGTCGTGCTCGATCTGGCTCGTCTTGCCGTGCATGAGCTCGGGCGCATGCGTCACGGTGCCGCCGTACACCTCGCCGAGCGCCTGGTGACCGAGGCACACGCCGAGCATGGGCGTGCCCGTCGCGGCGCAGTCGCGGATCACCTGGATGCTCTCGCCGGCCTCGGCCGGGGTCCCCGGGCCCGGCGACACGAGGACGCCGTCGAACTCGCCGCGCTCCGACAGCGGCGGCACGGCGTCGTTGCGGACCACCACGGTCTCGGCGCCGAGCTGGTTGAGGTAGCCGACGATCGTGTAGACGAACGAGTCGTAGTTGTCGATCACGAGGATCCGCGTCACGTCACTCACCCACTGTGGTCTCGTTGAACGGCATGAAGGGTGCGACCGCGGGGAACACCCACAAGAAGCAGACGGCCAGCACGACGAACGCCGCGACGGCCAGCGTGAGCACGCGCACCGCCACGGGGCCGGGCAGGTGGCGCCACAACCATCCGTACATCAGCACCCTCCGTCTCGTCGAGCGTTCATGATGCGCCACCGAGCAGCTCGGCGGGGGTGCCGTCCGCCACAGGAGCCCAGTAGTCGAGCGTGCCGTGCACGATGAACCGCTGCCGCGCCGAGAACATCGGGTGGCACGTGGTGAGCGTGATGAGCCGTTCGGTCGGCGTCGCACCCGGGTCGTTCGGCACCGGGGCGATGACGCCGACGTTCGACGGCGCCACGATCTCCGTCGACGTCACGCGGTACACGTACCAGGTGTCGGAGGTGCGGATGACGAGCGGGTCGCCGGTCTGGAGCTCCTGGATGCGGTTGAACGGCTTGGCGTACGTGGTGCGGTGCCCGGCGATGGCGAAGTTGCCGACGCCGCCCGGCATCGCCGTGCCCGGGTAGTGCCCGACACCGAGCACGTCGAGCACCGTCGCGCGGTCCACGCCCTGGCTGATCGGCCGCTCCGGCTCGCCGTTCCAGCGCGGCACCTGGATGGTCGCGAACGTCGTCGCGTGCGGCGGCTCGGCCATGACGGGCGGCTCGTCGCGACGCGGCGGCGCCACGACCGGGCCCGTGGCTGACGCCGTCGGGCTCGGCACCGGGTCGCGCTCGAGCTCGCGCACCACCTGCGCCTGCGCACGGTTGCCCTCGATGTCGGTCCACCACAGCTGCCAGGCGAGGAACGCGAACAGCAGCACGCCCGCGGTGATCAGGAGCTCGCCGACCACCCCGAGGGTGCCGTAGACGACGTGCCCGGTCCGCGACCCACGCGCGCGTGGACGGTCCCGGCGGGAACGGCTGTGGGCGGGTGGACGGGCGGAGGGGCTGTCGCGGCGGGTGGGGTCGGTCACGGCTCCGACCTCGGGCCGGACGTCGACCCCGACGTGGGCCGGGACTCGTCGGCGCTGCGGTCCTGCGTCGTGGTCGCGGGGATGCCGGGCAGGATCTCCACCCCGGCGGGGACGCTCGCGGACGACAGCTCGGTCGCGCCCGAGTACGCGGGCAGCTGCAGCGGGTCGGACGCGACCGTCACCGACCAGCCGAGGCCGAGGTCGCGCGCGTCGCGCATGTACACCTGCACCGCCTGCGAGTCCTGCAGGGCCTGCTTGAGCCGCGCCGGGTCGCCGATGGCGCTGATCGTGTACGGGGGCGAGTAGCGCCGGCCCTGGAGGATCAGCACGTTGCCGATGCACCGCACGGCGCTCGTGGAGATCACCCGCTGGTCCATGAGCGTCATCGCCTCGGCACCGCCCGCCCACAGGGCGTTCATCACCGACTGGATGTCCTGCTGGTGCACGACGAGCAGGTCGGGACGGACGTCGGGCAGCCGCAGCGAGTCCTCCGGGGCGTCGTCGAGCTTGACGCTGAGGCCCGGACCGGCGACGGGTGTGGAGCCGCCCTCGACCACGTACCCGAGTCCGGGCGAGCCCACGTCGTGGCCCGAGTTCTCGTCCTTCGTGAGCGTGTCCACCTCGCTGCGCAGCGCGTCGACCTGCGACGACAGGTCCTCGACGCGCGACGCCTCGACCTCGGTGAGGTCCGCGAGGTCCTCCGGGTGCCGGTCGCCCGTCGCGCGCGCGAACTTCGCGTTGGCCGCGAAGATGGCCCCCGACAGGGCGAGCACGAGGGCCACCGACAGCGTGCCGCGCGCGACCAGGCGTCGCTTGCGGTGCGGGTGGTCGGTCACGGACTGCTCCTGGTGGGCCCTCGCCGGGTGGTGGTGGCCACTACGCTAGGTCACGATGTGCCCGGCCGGGGACGCCCAGGGACACCTGAGCGGCATGGTCCGGGTCGTCGCACGCGTTCCACCCGATCTGCCGACCGGCGACCGTCGCTACCGCGGCCGGTCGCTCACACCGCCGCTGACAGGAGCCCCCGACGTGCCTGAGTCGAGGTCACGCAAGAAGGCCGCGTACACGCCGCCTCCCCCGAAGTCGTCGGGCCCCAAGGTCAACCCGCCGTGGTTCGTGCCGGTGATGCTCGGGCTCATGCTCCTCGGGCTGGTGTGGATCGTGGTGACCTACCTGTCGCAGTCCAGGTACCCGATCCCCGGCATCCACCAGTGGAACCTGGCCATCGGCTTCGCGTTCATCATCGCCGGCTTCAGCATGACGACGCGCTGGCGCTGACCGCCCGCTCCCCCGCACAGCCGCCACCTGCACGAACGCCCGCCGGGTCGACGCTCATCGTCGGCCCGGCTTTCGGCATGCCAGGACGACGGTGCCCCGCCCGAGTCGGGCGGCGGACGACGAGCTCCGTCCGTCCCCAGACTGTCCCCATGTGGACGGGGAATGTCCGATGAGCGTCGCGGCGCGCTGACCTGCAGCAACGCTGTCTCTGTCCCCAGTGGTGCACAAGTCTGTGGATAACTACACCGGTGTAGTTCCACACCTGTGAGTATCGCTGGGGATCGTCATGAGAGGCCCGAATCCTTCGTCAGGAACGATCCTCCGGGCAGGTGAGGACGATACGAGCGCACGCCGACGTGCGCCCGTCGAGCGGGCGAACGCTGGGGGAACGGCTCAGAGGAAGCCGTAGCTCGAGTACACCGCGACGGTCGCGACGAGCAGGGCCGCACCGACGAGCACCGGGGCGAGCCACGCGGTGACGGCCCGTCGGGCGGGCGGGGCGTACGCGTACGCGGCTCCGAGCACGGCACCGACGACGAGGCCGCCGAGGTGTGCCTGCCAGGCGATGCCGGGCACCACGAACCCGATGACGACGTTGAGGACGATCACGCCGAGGATCCCGGCGGCGTTGCCCTGGAGCCGGCGCAGCACGACGAGCACCGCGCCGAACAACCCGAACACGGCACCGGACGCGCCGACCACGGCGACTCCCCACGTGCCGAGCGCGGGGGCGAGCAGCAGGCACGCGACCGAGCCGGCCACGGCGCTGAGCAGGTACAACGTGAGGTACCGCGCCCGCCCGAGCGCGGTCTCGAGGAAGGGGCCGACCATCCACAACGCGATCATGTTCGCGATGATGTGGAGGTAACCGCCGGGGGAGTGCAGGAACGCGGCGGTGAGGAACCGCCACGGCTCGTCGGCCCCGATCACTGGCGCGAACAGCCACTGTCGCGTCCATCCGGGTGTGGTCAGCTGCAGCACGTAGCTGACCACGCAGACGGCGATGATGCCGATCGTGACGACCGGGGGACCGCTCTGCCGGCGGCCACCCAGCGGGGTGCGGCCGGCCGGGCCCGCGGCCGTCGTGCGCGCCGCCTGGTTGACGCAGTCGACGCACTGGACGCCCACCGCCGCCTGCCGCTGGCAGTCGGGGCACACCGGCCGGCCGCACCGCTGGCAGCGCACGTACGACACCCGGTCGGGGTGTCGCGGGCAGACCGGCGGTGCGACCGGGGTCGCGGCGTTCTCGGTGATGGGTGCTCAGTCCTCGACGGTGATCGAGCTGATGACGACGTCCTCGACCGGACGGTCGCCGGGGCGCGTCGGCGTCGTGGCGATCGCGTCGACGACCGCACGGCTCTCCGCGTCCGCCACCTTGCCGAAGATCGTGTGCTTGCCGGTGAGCCACGCGGTCGGCGCGACCGAGATGAAGAACTGCGAGCCGTTGGTGCCGCCGACCTTGCCGGTCGCCGGGTCCAGGCGCTTGCCGGCGTTGGCCATCGCGAGCAGGTAGGGCTCGTTGAAGCCGAGCTCGGGGTGGATCTCGTCGTCGAAGTTGTAGCCCGGGCCGCCGCGGCCGGTGCCCAGCGGGTCGCCGCCCTGGATCATGAAGCCGGAGATGACCCGGTGGAACACGACACCGTCGTAGAGCGCGTCGGTGCGCTCCTGACCCGTGGCCGGGTCGGTCCACGGCTTCGTGCCCGTGGCGAGCCCGACGAAGTTCTCGACGGTCTTCGGGGCGTGGTTCGGGTACAGCTCGATCCGGATGTCACCGGCGGTCGTGTGCAAGGTCGCGAACATGGCGACAGTCTCGCACGCACCCCGCTGCGAGGTCCGGGGTCCGGTGGCAGAGTGGGTTCCCAGTGCCCCGACCTGCAGCACCGCCGTGCTCGACAACCAAACCGCCGGGAGTGGATATGCCCGTGAAGACCAGCCCGAAGCTCGACGTGGACACCGAGCACCTCAAGGAGCAGGCGGCCGACCTCGCCGCGAAGGCAGGCGACGCCGCCTACCAGGCGAAGGAGTGGACGACCCCGAAGGTGGAGGCGTTCATCGACTGGCTGCTCCCCCGTGCCGAGCACCTGTACAAGGAGAGCGTGAAGGCGGCGGCACCGAAGGTCGAGAAGGCCGCCGAGACGGTGTCCCCCGCGATCGACACCGCGCACGACAAGCTCGTCGACGACCTGATCCCGCGTCTCGTGACCGTGCTCAACGACGCCGCCGTCCGTGCGGGTGCGACGGCCGAGCACGTCGCGGACGTCGCCGCGGACAAGGCGTCGAAGAAGTCGGCCGCGATCGCGGCGGCCGCCGTCGCCGCAGCCGAGGAAAAGCGCAACCGGCACACCGGCGCCAAGATCTTCTGGGTGCTCACCGGCATCGCCGTCGCGGGTGCCGCCATCGCCGCGTGGTCGAGGTCCCGCTCGCAGGTGGACCCGTGGGCCGAGCCGTGGGAGCCGTCCGAGTCGCTGGGCAGCTCCGGTCACCACCACAGCGCCTCGGCGGTCGTCGGTGACGCGGCCGACGCCGTCGGCGAGGCGGCTGGTGCGGCCGTCGCGAAGGGCCGCGAGGCCGTCGGGAAGGCGGCCGAGGCGGCGGCGAGCGCCAAGGAGGACCTCACGGAGAAGGTCGCCGAAGCGAAGGACGCGGCCGCCGAGACGGCCAAGAAGGTCACCCGCAGGTCGGCGCCGAAGTCGACGACCACGCCGACCGAGGCCGAGGAGGGTCCGGCGATCTGACGCTCGGACCTCGACAGACGCAAGCCCTCGTCCCCGACCGGGGACGAGGGCTTCGTCGTGCCGCCGCGGTGGGCCGTCAGGCTGGGTCAGCCCACCAGCACCGGGGTCGTGCCGGCGGCGCTCACGTACAGCTGGGCGGGCCCGGTCGGGGCGACGCTGCCGTACTCGGTCGCGCCGAAGCCGACCGCACCCTCCGTGATCGCGCCGTCGACGACCGCACCCTCGGTGACGACGTCGACGAGGTTCGTCACGCCCGGGTTGCCGCCGAGGCAGTCCGCCGGGTTCTCGCCGGGCTCGGCGACCCAGCCGTCCCACTCGACGTCGCCGAACGCGTACTCGCCGAACGCCCAGTCGCCGAACGCCGGGTCGGACCAGGTGGTCGCGCCGCCCACGAACACCGGGCTGCCGGGCGCGAAGCCGGTGAGGTTGAAGCCGGTGAACTGGTTGGACTTGCGGGCCTCGTACGCGACGGCCGACGCGAGGAAGCCGTCGAGCGACCCGGTGCGGGTGCCCGTACGGATCCCGTCTCGGCTGCCCTCGCGCGAGCCGGGCCGCACGCCGTCGCGGTGGAACGTCTTCTTGCCGGTGACCAGCTCGCACGTGACGTCCTGGGACACCGACTGGGTCGCCTGCTGCGACGCGGTCTGCGTCGCGGTGCTCGACAGGGCCTGGGCGGCGGCCTGCTTGGAGGTGAACGTGAGCGCCTCGGCGTTCTTCTGCAGCTGCGCGTTGTTCCAGCCCATCGCGGTCTGGACGTCGCCCTTGCCGACGAAGCCGGTGCCGCTCGAGCTGAGGGTGACGGACGCGCTCGCGGGGCCGGCGAGGGCCAGCGTGAGGGCTCCGGAGACGGCGACGACGGCCGCGAGCGTGGTGGACCTGGACATCTTCGTCCCTTTCGTCGGGGGAGACATGCCGCAAAACGGATGAGTGGGACCGTAGGCCCGCGCGGCGGGTGCGGGGAGTACACGAAGGGCTGAGACGTCCGGGCAAACAGGTGAGGTCCACGCGCCGTTGAGCCGACCGGGTCAACCCGCGCCCGGGGGAGCCACCGGCGCTGCTTGAAACGATTAGGGCGTTGACCCTCGATCGGCCGCCTGTGGACGATGCGCAGGCGCGTCGTGCCGGGGCGACTGCGAGGCCGAGATCCGGAGCGGCGACGCCGTTCCTGACCGTCTCGAGCGCGAAGAGGTCCGATGTCCCGCCACCAACCCCCACCACGACACCGGGGCGCGGCCGCCCTGGCGTCGGCCACGACGCTCGCCGTCGCCGCCGGCCTGCTCGTCGCCCCGCTCGCCGGGGCCGCCCAGGCCGCCGAGCCCACGTACAACTACGGCGAGGCCCTGCAGAAGTCGATGTTCTTCTACCAGGCGCAGCGCTCCGGCGACCTGCCCGACAACTTCCCGGTCAGCTGGCGCGGCGACTCCGGCCTGCAGGACGGGTCGGACGTCGGCAAGGACCTCACGGGCGGCTGGTACGACGCCGGCGACCACGTGAAGTTCGGCCTGCCGATGGCGTTCAGCACCACGATGCTCGCGTGGGGCGCGATCGCCTCGCCGACCGGCTACACCAAGGCCGGCCAGCTCGACGAGCTCAAGGACAACCTGCGCTGGGTCGACGACTACTTCGTCAAGGCCCACACCGCCCCGAACGAGCTGTACGTGCAGGTCGGCGACGGCGAGGCGGACCACAAGTGGTGGGGCCCCGCCGAGGTCATGGCGATGGCCCGGCCGTCGTACAAGATCAGCGCGTCGTGCCCCGGCTCGGACGTCGCGGCCGAGACGGCGGCGGCGCTCGCGTCGTCGGCCATCGTGCTCAAGGACGACGCGACGTACGCCGCGAAGCTCATCACGCACGCCAAGCAGCTCTACTCGTTCGCCGACACGTACCGAGGCAACTACTCCGACTGCGTCACCGCGGCGTCGGCGTACTACAAGTCGTGGTCGGGCTACCAGGACGAGCTCGTCTGGGGCGCGTACTGGCTCTACAAGGCGACCGGTGACGCGACCTACCTCGCGAAGGCCGAGGCCGAGTACGACAAGCTCGGCACCGAGAACCAGACCACCACGCACAAGTACAAGTGGACCGTCGCGTGGGACGACAAGACGTTCGGCGCGTATGCGCTGCTCGCCATGGAGACCGGCAAGCAGAAGTACATCGACGACACGAACCGGTGGCTCGACTACTGGACGGTCGGCGTCAACGGCCAGAAGGTGCCGTACTCGCCGGGCGGCCAGGCCGTCCTCGACTCGTGGGGGTCGCTGCGGTACGCGGCCAACACGTCGTTCGTCGCGCTCGTCTACTCCGACTGGCTGACGAACGCCACGCTCAAGGCCAGGTACCACGACTTCGGCGTGCGGCAGATCAACTACGCGCTCGGCGACAACCCGCGCAAGTCGTCGTACGTGGTCGGCTTCGGCGCGAACCCGCCGACCAAGCCGCACCACCGCACCGCCCACGGGTCGTGGCTCGACTCCATCACCGACCCGGTGGACACCCGGCACGTCCTGTACGGCGCCCTGGTCGGCGGCCCGCCGTCCGCGAACGACGCCTACACCGACTCCCGGTCGGACTACACGGCCAACGAGGTCGCGACCGACTACAACGCCGGCTTCACCAGCGCGCTCGCGCGGCTGAGCCAGGAGTACGGCGGCACGCCGCTCGCGACCTTCCCCGTCGCGGAGAAGCCGGACCAGGACGAGATCTTCGTCGAGGCCCAGCTCAACCAGCCGCCCAGCGGAACGTTCACCGAGATCAAGGCGATCATCCGGAACCGCTCGGCGTTCCCCGCGCGGTCGCTCAAGAACGCGACCATGCGGTACTGGTTCACGCTCGACTCGGGCGACTCGGCGGCCAACCTGGCACTCTCGTCGAACTACAGCGAGTGCGGCGCGCAGACGGCCAAGCCGGTCCAGGCGTCGGGCAACCTGTACTACGCCGAGCTGAGCTGCGTCGGGCAGAACATCTACCCGGGCGGGCAGTCGCAGCACCGTCGTGAGCTGCAGTTCCGCGTCTCGGGCGGCACGGGCTGGAACAACGCGAACGACCCGTCGTTCGCCGGACTCACCACGACCGGGCTCGCCAAGACGTCGGCCATCACGCTGTACGACGGCGGCAAGCTGATCTGGGGCACCGAGCCGACCGGCGTGCCGACCGACACCACCGCGCCGACCGTCCCCGGCACGCCGACCGCGTCGGGCATCACGTCGAGCGGTGCCGTCCTGTCGTGGACCGCGTCGACCGACGCCGTCGGCGTCGCGGGGTACGACGTGTACCGGGTGAGCGGCTCGACGCAGACGCTCGTCGGCTCGTCCACCACGCCGTCGTTCACGCTGACCGGCCTGTCGCACGCGACGTCGTACTCGTACGTCGTCAAGGCGAAGGACGCCGCCGGGAACGTCTCGGCAGCCTCCGCGGCGGTCACGTTCTCCACGCTCGAGCTCGACACGCCGGACACGACAGCACCGTCGGTGCCGGGCACGCCCGTGGCGTCGTCCGTCACCACCACGGGCGCCCGGCTCACCTGGTCGGCGTCGACGGACAACACCGGTGGCAGCGGCCTCGCCGGCTACGACGTGTACCGGATCACCGGCGCCGAGACGCCCGTCCTCGTCGGCTCCACCACGAGCGCGTCGTACACCCTCACGGGCCTGACGCCCGGGACCGCGTACTCCTACGGGGTGCGGGCCAAGGACGTGGCGGGCAACGTGTCCGCGTCGTCGCCGGCCGTGTCGTTCACGACCGTCGAGCTCCCGTCGGACACCACGGCCCCGACCGTGCCGGGCACGCCCGCCGCCTCCGCGATCACGCAGACCGGCGCGACGCTCACCTGGACCGCGTCCACCGACGCGGGCTCCGGGGTCGCCGGGTACGACGTGTACCGGGTGCAGGGCTCGACGCAGACGCTCGTCGGCTCGCCGACCGCGGCCACGTTCGCCCTCACCGGCCTGACCGCCGGCACGTCGTACTCGTACGCCGTGCGGGCGCGGGACGTCGCCGGGAACGCGTCGGCCGTCTCGTCGGCCGTGACGTTCTCGACGCTGCCCGTCACGCAGACCGGCGGCTGCAAGGTCACGTACTCGGCGAACAGCTGGAACGTCGGGTTCACCGGGTCGGTCAAGATCACGAACACCGGCACCACCCCGCTCACCTGGACGCTCGGGTTCACGTTCCCGTCCGGCCAGCAGGTGACGCAGGGCTGGAGCGCCACGTGGACCCAGACCGGCTCGGCCGTCACCGCGGTCGGCCTCGGCTGGAACGCGACCCTCGCACCGGGGGCCAGCACCGACATCGGGTTCAACGGCTCCCACTCGGGGACCAACACGAACCCGACGGCGTTCACGGTCAACGGGACGGCCTGCACGATCGGCTGACGCCCCGACCGCACACCCGGAGGCGGCGCTCCCCGAGGGGGGTGCCGCCTCCGGCGCGTCCGGGCCCGTGGTCCGCGCGGGCTCCGGTGCCCGCCTCAGTCGAGGAACAGCGCCCGCAACCGGGTCGTGGTGAACGTCAGCCCGATCACCACCATGACGACGTAGTACCCGACGTGCACGAGCATCGACGGGTCGAGCACGCCCAACGTGAGGCCGCGCACGAGCTCGACGCCGTGCCACAGCGGCATCGCCTTGATGAGCCACTGGATCGGCTCCGGGTACACCGACAGCGGGTAGAACGTCGCCGAGAACAGGAACATCGGCAGCATGACGAACGTGACCCAGTCCATCTGCTGGAAGGTCTTGAGGTAGCTCGTCACGGCCATCCCGACCGACGCGAACCCGAACGCGATGAGGAGCACCGCCGGCACCGCGGCGAGCGCGGACCACGCCAGGTTCAGGCCCATGACCTGCATGACCGTGAGGAACCCGAGCGCGTACACGCCGCCGCGCAGCAGCGCGTACGAGATCTCGCCCAGGGCGACGTCGAGCGGGCCGATCGAGGTGGTGAGCTGCGCCTGGTAGAGCTTGCCGAAGTGGAGCTTGAAGAACACGTTCCACGTCGAGTCGTACACCGCGCCGTTCATGGCCGACACCGCGAGCAGGCCGGGCGCGATGAACGCCGCGTACGACACGGTCTCGCCGCCGGGCAGCGTCAGGTCGCCGACGAACGAGCCGAGCCCGTACCCCATCGCGACGAGGTAGAACACGGGCTCGAAGAAGCCGGACAGCACGACCGCCCAGTTCGAGGACTTCGTCGCGGTCAGGCTGCGCATGAGGATCGCGCGCGCGTTGCCCGCGTACAGCGCGCGCACGCCGCCGCCGCGCCGTACGGGTGCCGGGGCCGTGGTCGTCGTCATCCGCGCAGCCTCTTCACGAACATCCGGCGGGCCAGCACCCAGCCGGTCACGGCCATGACCAGCAGGATCGCCAGGTGCACGCCGACCGGCCACGCGCCCGGCGGCGACCCGTACGAGAGCGACCGGCCGATCTCGGTCGCGTGCCACAGCGGCGAGAGCCAGCCGATCCACTGCAGCCACACGGGCATGGTGTCGAGCGGGTAGAACGTGCCCGAGAACAGGAACAGCGGCGTGAACACGAACCGCTGCACCATCGCGAACTGGCCCTTGTCCTCCGTGATGCTCGCCGCGTACGCGAGCAGCGGCAGCCCGAACGCGAGCCCGCCGAGCGTTCCGACCAGCGGCATGAGCGCGCCCGTCCACGGGTCGACCACCGCCCCGAACGCCACGATGAGCACGTAGTAGGCGATCGTGGTGAGCAGCATCCGCACCACGACGGCGAACACGATGCCGCCGACGATCTGCTGCGGCTGCACCGGCGACGCGTTCATGCCCCAGTACAGCCGGCGCCACTTGAACCCCGACATGACGACGTACGTGAACTCGCCCATCGTGATGCCGATCGCGGACGACGCCAGGAGCGCGGGCGCCACGAACTCCAGGTACGTGACCGGCCCGTTCGCACCGTCGGCCACCGACACGTCGATGAACGCGGCGAGGCCGAGCCCGATGCCGAGCAGGTACACCAGCGGCTGGCCGATGCCCTCCATGACGATCGTCCACGCGTACGCGCGCATCGCGCGCCACGTGTGCTCGGCGACGTACCACCATCCCAGCCGACGGGGGAGCGCACCCGCCGTCATGGCCCGGGCCGTCGGGTCCTCGGTCGTCGGCCCCGCGGGGGTCCCGCTCGTGTGCGTGCTCACTCGATCAGGCTCCGTCCCGTCAGGCGCAGGAACACGTCCTCGAGGCTCGACCGCCGCACCAGGCTCGTCGTCGGGTGCAGGCCGAGGTCCGTGACGCGCTCCAGCAGGGCCTCGCCGTCGTCCGTGTACAACAGCACCCGGTCCGGAAGTACTTCGATGCGCTCCGCCATGCCCTCGAGCCGTGCGGCGGCCTCCGCGTTGCGGTCGGACCCGAACCGCAGCTCCGCGACCTCGCGCGAGGCGTACTGCCGGATGAGCGCCGACGGCGACCCCTCGGCCATGATCCGGCCGTGGTCGACCACCACGAGGCGGTCGCACAGCTGCTCGGCCTCGTCCATGTAGTGCGTGGTCAGCACGAGCGTGGTGCCACGCTCCTTGAGCCGGAACAGGCGGTCCCACAACACGTGCCGGGCCTGCGGGTCGAGGCCGGTGGTCGGTTCGTCGAGCATGAGGATGCGCGGCTCGTTGATGAGCGCGCGGGCGATCGTCAGGCGACGCTTCATGCCGCCCGACAGGTCGTCGACCTTGTTCCTGGCCTTGTCCTCGAGCTGCGCGAACGTCAGCAGCTCGTCGGCCCGTGACGCGCACGTCGCACGCGGGATGCCGAAGTACCGGCCGTACACGATGAGGTTCTCGCGGACCTTGAGCTCGGGGTCGAGGTTGTCCTCCTGCGGCACGACACCCAGCTGCGAGCGGATCTCCGGGCCGTGCGCGTCCGGGTCGAGACCCAGCACGCGCAGATCGCCCGCCGACCGCGACGACACCGCGCCGATCATCCGCATCGTCGTCGACTTCCCCGCGCCGTTCGGCCCGAGCAGCCCGAACGACTCGCCCGCGGGCACCTCGAAGTCGATGCCGTCGACCGCGGTGAGGTCGCCGAACGTCTTGGTGAGGCCACGGGCCGCGATGACAGGGGTCACAGCGGATCAACGTAGACCGCGGTACCGACACCCGGCACCTGGATAGGCCGATCGGGTCGAACCCACCGGGCCGAACCGGGGCGATCCTCACCCACCTCTTGCCACGGCCCCCCTGCCGTCGATCGAAGCGTGCAGCCAGCGCCGCGCCGTCCCAGGGGGCCCACCGTGCACCGTCCCGTCGTCACCTCGCCACGCATCCGTCTGCTCCGCCGGGGGCTCGCGGTGACGTCGAGCCTCGTCGCGCTCGTCGGCGTGCTGCTCACGGGTGGCCCCACGGCCGCCCAGTGGGACGCGATCCACGCCGCGCGAGCGGAGCATGCCGCCCTCGTCGAGCGGGTCCGGGTGCTCGAGAAGGTGTCCGTGGCCGATGCCGCGTGGAACGAGCGGCAGCAGCACCGGGCCGCCGTCGCGACGAGCACCGCCGTCCGTGCCCACCTCGCCGCCGAGCTGACCGCGCTGCGCGCACGGCTCGACACCCTCCAGGCGGCCGTCGTCGGTGCGCCCGTCGAGGCCGGCCAGGAGGGGCTGATCGACGCCACGACGGGGGCGGTCGCGTCCGCGCGGGCCGTGGTCGACGCGGGTTCGCTCGTCGGGGCCCGCCCGCTCGTCCACCAGGCGGAGGTCGCGGCGGCGAACGTCGCGGCGTCCGTGCAGGCGCGTGCGGCGGCGGAGGCGGCGGCAACTCTTCCGGCGGCGGGCGGATGATGTGAATTTCCTGCGCCACCTTCTTC
>NZ_JAGIBD010000025.1 GCF_017744555.1 Cellulomonas sp.
ACCGAGGACATCGCCCAGCGCGTCGAGGCCATCCAGGCCGACACCACCGGGGCCGTCGACGCCATCGCGGAGATCTCGTCGATCATCGACTCGATCAACGACTACCAGATGAGCATCGCGTCGGCCATCGAGGAGCAGACCGCGACGACCAACGAGATGTCCCGGGGTGTCGCCCAGGCCGCCACCGGCGCCGGCGACATCGCGTTCAACATCACGGGCGTCGCGACCGCGGCAGCCGTGGGCGCGGACGCGCTGAGCGAGATGGGCACATCGGTGCACGAGCTCGCCAAGCTCGCCGCCGACCTGCGCGGGCGAGTGGAGACCTTCACGTACTGACGGCCGCTCGCCCCGGGCTGAGGCCGGGGGTTGTCGGCGAGTCCGTGGGTTGCAGGGCACGGACTCGGCGACAACCCACGGACTCGCGGCGCGGCCGGTCACCGCGGTCGGGTGCGGCGGGCGAACGTGTCCAGGGACAGGGCGTCGACCAGGAGGCCCTGGTCCTCGCGGACCCAGCGGTCGCCCGTCGCACGGTGCTCGGCGGGCCGGGCGTACCGGTAGGCGTACAGCCGGGCCCGGACCCACCGGGGACGTCCGCCGTCGAACGGGTCGTGCGCGAGCAGCCGCAGCGTCGGGCGGTCCGCCTCGAGGAGCCGCCGCAGGAACGGCAGGAACCAGCGCATCTGCACCGACGACCCGAGCGCCAGGAACCACATCAGCCAGTCGAGCCGCAGGTGGTACGGCGCGTACTGCCGGGGCAGGCGGTGCACGTCGCCGGGCTTGCCGCGGAACTCGTACTCCAGCCACGCGGCGTCGAGCCCGGGATCCCGCTCGAGGGTCCCCTCGACGACGACCTCGGTGCGCCGCCGACCGATCGTGCCGAACGCGCCGTACGTGTTGACGAGGTGGAACACGTTGAACGACGCGTTCATGAGCTGGTGGCGGGAGAACAGGTTGCGCGCCGGCCACCAGCTCAGCACCACGCACAGCGCGGACACGGCGAGCACCACGACGACGAACCCCACGGGCGGGTCGGCGGCCGCAGGGGTCGCGTGGACGCCGACCACGGCCCACGCACGGTCGTCGACCGCGGAGCACGCCAGCACGATCGTCAGCCAGTTCAGCCACGCGAAGTTCCCCGACAGCACGAGCCACAGCTGCGTGACGATCATGAGCGCGGCGGCGACCGCCTGGACGGGCCCGGGCACCAGCAGGAACGGCGGGACGAGGAGCTGGACGACGAAGTTCGCGGCCACCTCGACGCGGTGCAGCGGCCGCGGCAGCAGGTGGAACAGGCGGCTCAGCGGACCGGGCATCGGCTGCGTCTCGTGGTGGTAGTAGAGGGCCGTGAGGTCGCGCCACGCCCGGTCGCCGCGCCACTTGATGAGCCCGGCCCCCAGCTCGACGCGCAGCACCAGCCACCACAGCAGCACCAGCACGGTGACCGGCGGCGCGACCGGGTCGGACCCGAGGAACGCCGCGAGGAACCCTGCCTCGAGCAGCAGCGACTCCCAGCCGAACCCGTAGAACGTCTGCCCGACGTTCACGACCGACAGGTACAGCGCCCACAGCAGCAGGAACGCCACCATCGGCACCCACGGCGCGGCCCGCTGCGGCAACCCGGCCACGAGCGCCAGCCCGACGACGACCCCGACCCACCCGACGGCGACGACGAGCCCGTCGGAGTACCGCCACTGGAACAGGCTCGGCGCCCGCCGCCACGGCACGCGCGCGACGAACGCCGGCACCGGCAGCAGCCCGTGCGACCCGAGCAGCGGCCGGAACTGCCGCAGCACGACGACGAACCCGAGGCCGAACACGGCCGCGACGCCGCGCTGCACCACGGCGCGCGCCACCGTGTACCCCTCGGCGTCGAACCACTCCACCGCGACCACCACCCGCACCACCGACCTGCCCAGCGTCCCGTCGCCCCGTGCCGCACGCGACCCGACGACTCGCGGAAAAGCGTGTCCGGCGTGCCCTCTTTACCGGTAATGTCGCGCGCGGCCGGAGCGCGTGGGGCCGGCGAGCGGCGACCAGACAGGGGACAACGTGGCGGGACCTGTGAGCATCGCGGACCTCGACCGGCTGGGCGCGGACGTCGCGCGGCCCACGCTGCGCGGCCTGGGCGCACGCTGGCGTCAGCGCCGCGCGGCGGCCACCCAGCTGCGGCACCTCACGAGGTACGCAGGCTGGCGGCTGGTCACGGCCACGACGGCGGTGCACCTGCTCGCCGGTGCCGCGCCCGTCGTGTTCCTGGTCGGCACGGGCGCCGCGCTGCAGCACCTCGACGACGGTGGCGCGATGCCGTGGCTGGCGCTCGCGATCGGTGCGTTCCTGGCCCAGCAGCTGCTCGCACCCGTGCAGCTCGTGCTGTCGAAGGCGGTCGCCCGACGGGTCGACGCGGCCTGCCTCACCCGGTTCACGGCATTCGCGCTGGAGCGCGCCGAGCTCGCGACGCTCGAGCGGCCGGAGGTCGCCGACCGGCTGGCCCAGGCGGACGAGGCGTTCGAGCAGTGGACGCTGACGCCGGGCACGGCGGTCGAGGGCGGGCTCGCGCTCGTCGCCCGGTACACGCAGCTCGTGGGCGCCGTCGCGGTCCTCACGGTCGTCGCCGGGCCGTGGGTCGCGGTGGCGGGGGCTGTCGTCGCGCTCGTCGCACGTGCCGGTCAGACGGAGGCGTTCTTCCGCTGGGGCCAGCTCATCCGCGGGTTCCAGCCGCTGCGCCGCCGCGCGACGTACGTCCGCGAGCTCGCGACGAGCACACGCGCCGCCAAGGAGATCCGCACGCTCGGCCTGGTCGACTGGCTCGACGAGCGGTACGCGGCCGAGAACCGGGCGGTGCTCGACCCGCTGTGGCGGTGGCGGCGGCGTGTGTACGGCGTCCCGTTCCTCACGTACACGGCGGTCGCGCTCGCGGGGTCGGTCGTCGCGCTCGTCCTGCTCGCGCGGGACGCGCAGAGCGTGCAGGTGGGGGCCGCGGCCGTCGCCGTGCAGGCCCTCGTGCTGTGCGCGCGGTTCGGCGTGATGTTCCCCGAGTCGGACGTCAAGCTCGTCTACGGGCGCAGCGCGTGGGAGGCCCTGCTCGAGTTCGAGGCGCAGGCCGAGCAGGACGCCGGACCCCCGCACGAGCCGACCGCGGGCCGCATCACGCCCACGGGGACCATCACCGCGCACGACCTCCGGTTCGGCTACCGCCCCGACCGCCCGGTGCTCGACGGCCTCGACCTCGACCTCCCGGTCGGCACGTCCACCGCGCTGGTCGGGGTCAACGGCGCGGGCAAGACGACGCTCGTCAAGCTCCTCACCGGCCTGTACCGCCCCGACGCCGGGACGGTCGCCGTCGACGGCGTCGACCTGCGCGACCTCGACACCCGCGCGTGGCAGCGCGCGTTCGCGATCACGTTCCAGGACTACCTGCGCTACGAGCTGCCGCTGCGCGAGAACGTCGCGATGGGCGCGATCGAGCACCGGGACGACGACGCGGGCATCGAGGCGGAGATCCGCCGTGTCGGCCTCGGCGACCTGCTCGACGAGCTCCCGCTCGGGCTCGACACGCCCCTGACGCGCGCGCTGCCGGGCGGCCGCGACCTGTCGGGCGGTCAGTGGCAGCGGCTCGCGCTCGCGCGGTCGCTGTTCGCGGTGCGGCACGGCGCGTCGGTGCTGGTGCTCGACGAGCCGACCGCGCAGCTCGACGCCCGCGGCGAGGCCGAGTTCTACGACCAGTTCCTCGACCTCACCCGCGGGGTCACGAGCCTGGTCATCTCGCACCGGTTCTCGTCGGTCCGCCGCGCCGACCGGATCGTGGTGCTCGACGGCGGGCGGGTCACCGAGGCGGGCAGCCACGACGAGCTCGTGGCGCAGGGCGGCACGTACGCGCGGATGTTCGAGGTGCAGGCGCGCCGTTTCGGCGGCGGAGACGAGGGCGGCACGGGCGGCGGCGACGCAGGCGACGGCGGCGTGGACGACGAGACCAGGGCGGTGCGGGCATGAGGGACGTGGTGTTCTGCCTCGGGCGGCTGTTCGCGATCGGCTGGCGGCTCGACCGCCGGCGCCTGGTGGTCGGCGGCGGGCTGCTGCTGCTCGGCGCGCTCGCGACCCCGCTCGTGGCGGTCGGTGCGGGCCGCCTGGTCGACGCCGTGACGGCCGGCGCGGTGGGCGACGCGACGACGTGGGGCGTCGTCGTGGCCGTCGCGCTGACGGGCGAGCTCATGCTCGGCCACTTCGCGCACCTGTCCTACTTCGAGCTCGCCGAGCTCACCGAGGAACGGTTCAACCGCGACCTCGTCCGGCTCGTGAACGGGCCCGAGGAGCTCGCGCACGCGGACGACCCCGCGTTCGCGGACCGCGTCGACCTGCTGCGCCAGGACGTCATGCAGCTCCGCGCGACCGTGCAGTTCGGGCTGCAGCTCGGTGCGCTGGTGGTCCAGGTGCTGCTCACCGCCGTGGTGCTGGGGGCGGTGTCGCCGTGGCTGCTCGCGCTGCCGCTCGCCGCGATCGTGCCGGTGATCCTCGGCCGGCGGGCCGAGGCCGGGCTGCAGGCGGTCCGCGAGGCGCAGTCGCCGACCACGCGCGGGATCCGGTCGCTGCGTCGTCTGGCCGCGAGCCCGGCGTCCCAGAAGGAGGTGCGGCTCGCGGGCGGCGCGGGCTTCCTGCTCGACCGGCAGCGGGCGCTGCTCGACGACTACGGCACGGCGATGGCGAGGGCGGACCGCCGGCACGCGGTCCTGCGGGCGTCGGGCCAGCTCGTGTTCGGCCTCGGCTACGTCGCCGCCGTGCTCTGGGTCTACGAGCTCGCCCGCACCGGGTGGGCCAGCGCGGGCGCGGTCGTCCTCACCGTCACGCTCGCGACACAGCTCGGGTCGCAGATGTCGTCGGGCGTCGAGCTGCTCGGCTCGGTGCACCGCGCGGCGGCCGGGCTGCGGCGGTTCCTCGCGTTCGAGGACGAGGTCACGCGGGACGCCGGACCGGCGCGCACCGGCGAGGTCCCGGCGACGACCGGCGACGGTCTTCGTCTGGAGGGCGTGACGTTCCGCTACCCGGGTGCGGACGTCGACACGCTGCACGGCATCGACCTGCACCTGCCCGCGGGCGCGTCGGTCGCGCTCGTCGGCGAGAACGGGGCCGGCAAGAGCACGCTGCTGAAGCTGCTCACGGGCCTGTACCGGCCGACGGGCGGGCGGATCCTCGTCGAGGGCGTCGACCTGCGCGACGTCGCACCGGCCGCGTGGCGGGAGCGGACCGCGGCGCTGTTCCAGGACTTCGCACGCGTCGAGCTGTCGCTGCAGCACAGCGTCGGGATCGGGCGGCTCGCTGCGCTGGACGACGCCGACGCCGTCACGGCCGCGGCGGTGCGCGCGGGCGCGACGTCCACCGTGGACCGCGTCGGCCTCGACGGCGTGCTCGGCCTCGGGTACGCGGACGGCGAGGACCTGTCGGGCGGCCAGTGGCAGTCGGTCGGGTTCGCGCGGACGCTCATGCGCACGGACCCGTTGCTGCTCACGCTCGACGAGCCGGCGGCGGCCCTCGACGCGCTCGCCGAGCAGCGCCTCGTCGACGCGTACCAGGCGACCGCCGCCGAGGTCGCGGCGACCGTGGGCGGGGTGACCGTCTTCGTCACGCACCGCATGTCGACCGTGCGGCTGGCCGACCGGATCGTCGTGCTCGACGGCGGCCGGGTCGTCGAGCACGGCACCCACGCCGACCTGCTCGCCGCGGGCGGCCGGTACGCCGACCTGTGGTCCCTGCAGGCGCGTGCCTACGCGGACTGACGGCCGGGCAGGGGGACGACCTCCCGTCCCCCTGCCCGGTTCACCTCAGGACCGCGGCAGCGCCCCCGGCAGCGGCGGCACCACGGGCGGCAGCGACCGCTCGGGCACCGCGCTCCGCGAGCGGTCACCGGCACCCGGCGCCGCGACGAACGGCTGCACGTCACCCGTGCACGTCGTGCCCTTCGCGGGCGGCGTGCTCGTCAGCAGGTACGTGTCGACCGCGTCGGTCACGCACGCCGACGTGCCGTACGCGGTGTGCCCCCAGCTGTCGCTCGACAGCAGCACGCTGTTCGGCAGCAGGCTCGACGCGGCGACGGCACCCTGGTAGTTCGTCGCCGGGTCCCAGTAGTTGCCGACGACGAGCACGGGCGCGGACGTCCGGTGCGAGTACGTGCCCCAGTACGCGTCCTCGTCGCGCACCGTCCAGGTGGACCGGGCGCACGGCGCCGACGCCCACGTCCACAGCGGTCCGAAGCCCGGCGCGGCCGCGTCGGCACGCGCCGCGGCGGGCACCCAGCTCTCGGCCTTGGCGGGGTTCTTGCCGTCGGTGCACAGCACCGACTGGAACGCCTCGGGCGAGTTGTCGTACGGCCAGGCGAACGAGCCGAACGCGTCGCTGCGGGCCGCGGGCGCCGCCTGCGCCGACGCGTACTTCGCGGCGAGCCGTGCGCGCGCCGCCTCGGCGTCACCCGTGCCGGGGTTCTGCAGCGCGTAGACCGCCGAGATGTCCTGGTCCACCCACGTGTACCCGTCCGGCGAGTACAGGTCGCTGAGCAGGAACGCCGTGAAGATCGCGTACGTGATCTCGAACAGCGGCTCGCCGTTCTCGTCCGTGAGCACGACCGGCTGCGCCTTGAGGGACGCGACGACGTCGGCGTAGACCGTCTCGGGGTCGCCCAGCCCTGCCGTGAGACAGAGGTCCGGACCCGCCGTCGCGCACCGGGCGAGGATCTCGTGCAGGGCCTTCGACGCGCCCTCGCCGGACCTCAGCCGTTCCGTCTGCGGGATGCTCGCCGTGGCCGGGGTGCCCGCCCACGCGACCGGGTCGAGGACACCGTCGATGACGACCGCCCGCACGCGGTCCGGGAACAGGTTCGCGTACACGTTGCCGAGATAGGTGCCGTACGAGAAGCCGAGGTACGTGAGCTTCTGGTCGCCGACGGTGCGGCGCAGCACGTCCATGTCACGCGCGACCTCGGCCGTCGACATCGAGCCCGACAGCGGGACGCCCGTCGTCGAGCACCCCTTGCCGAACGCCTTCGACGACGCGACGTACGCACCCGTCTCGGCGTCGCTCACCGGGAACGGCACGTTCAGGCCGGCCAGCGCGTTCGCCTGCTCGCCGAGGTTCTTGAAGCAGCGGACGTTGTCGCTGTAGTTCGTGCCGCGCGGGTCGAACCCGACCACGTCGAACTTCTCGAGCACGGACGGCGACAGGAACTGCGACGCCGCTGCGGCGATCTGCACGCCCGAGCCACCGGGGCCGCCGGGGTTGACGAACAGCGTGCCGACCTTGTGGGCCGGGTCGGTCGCCGGGACCTTGAGCAGCGCGACCTCGGTCGTCGCGCCGTTCGGCTCGTCGTAGTCGAGCGGGAGCGTGACGGTCCCGCACACGGCGCCGTCGGCGAACGCCGCGGCACAGTCCCACCAGCCCGGGTCGGGTGCGGGCACCCGGTCCACCCGGGCGGCCTCGTACGGGCTCGTCCTGTCGGTCTTGGGTGCGGTCTTGCCGGCGGCGTTCGCTGCCGTGGCGCCGACCGTGAGGGTCAGGCTCAGCGCGGCGAGCGCGACAAGCGTGCGGCGGGCATGACGATGTCTACGGAGCATGCATTCCCCCTGCGTATGGGCCCGCCGGCCGTGCGCCGTTGCGTCCGGTCCGGCCCCTGGGCCGCTCTCACCCTCCCGAAGGCGCGAACGACGGTACAAGGTCCGAGATGTGAAGAATCAGGGGAAATGCCGCACCCGGCGGGTCCGCTCCCACGGCCGCCCGTGGGCCCACCCGGTTGCGCCGCCCGTGTCGGGTTCGTCGGCTCGCGGGGACGCCGTCTACCCTGGAAGGCGCCCGCCCGTCCGGCGGCGCACCATCCCGGGGCGCACGCCCCGGACCGTCGACCACGGAGCGCATCACGATGCAGCGGGGAAGCGAGGCGGCCGTCCTGGCCTGCTCAGCCGCGGGCAGCACGCCCGCCGAGCACGCCTGACGCCATCACGGCAGCACCGCACGACCCACCGGACTCCCCGGTCGGTCCTCGCGGTCTCGTCGGCGTCCCTCGTCGGGCGACCCGACCGTCGGCACCGCCGACCGGTCCTTCGCCCCGCCGCCGCGCCTGTCCCGTCGTCGACCCCCGTAGTCGTCGGCACGCTCGCGCACGGCACCCGCCGCACGAGAACCGAGAACCATGCACCCCCTGACCGAGAAGCAGATCCGCTCGTCCTTCGTGAACTGCTCGCGCCGTGAGGCCGCGCAGCTCACCCTCCCGTCCGACCTGGCGGAGCTCCGCTGGGACCGCCTCGACTACCTGGGCTGGGTGGACCGCAAGGCGCCGCTGCGCGCCTACGTGGTCCTCACGGTCGACGACACGCTCGTCGGCCTGACCCTGCGCTCCCCCGAGGGTGTCGCGTCCCGGCGCCGGGCCGTGTGCGCCTGGTGCGAGGACGTCTACGCGACCGGTGACGTGTCGATGTACGTCGCGCGCCGCTCCGGCGCCGCCGGGCGCAACGGCGACACCGTCGGCACGCTCGTCTGCACCACGTTCGAGTGCTCCGCGAACGTGCGGCGCAAGCCCCGGATCGTCGAGGCCGGCGAGGACCCGGCCGGGCTGGTCCTCAAGCGGATCGACGGGCTGCGCGAGCGGTCCCAGCGGTTCGCCCGGGAGATCCTCCGTGAGGTCTGACCCGCACGCGGTCGCGCCGGCAACCGGGACGAGATCCTGGTTGCCGGCGCGGTCGCCTCCCTCACCTCGGGCCCGGCGATCCCCGGACGGCCCGGGCGCCGGACGTGACCGACGTGACGGACGCCAGCGAGAGGGCTTCGACGAGACGCGGGGCGCCGAGCGCGGTCCTCCGCGCCGCGGTGCAGAGCGACCGATTTCCTGTCCGGCCCCCGGTCCGGTCGGCAAACCGCCCCGGGCCTTCCGGACGAGTCGGTACAGTTCGGGCGCCAGCCCCACGAGAGGTGTCCCCCATGCCTGACCTGCACGTCTCCCCCGCTGCCGGCCCCCACCACCACGACCGGACCTCCCCCGCACGCTCCACGGTCCGGGCATGACGGCCCCCGTCGACCTGCCGCCGACGCTCGTCTCCGGTCTCGTCAGGGCCGCTGCCGCGATCGACCCGGACGGTGAGCTCCCGGCCGCCGCGCGCGGGCGGCTGCACGTGCTCCTCGACGCCGCCGCGGGATCGCACCCGGACGCCGGTCGGCACGTGCGCGCGCGGCTCGCGATCGCCAGTGCGTACGGCAGCTTCCCGCAGCTGAGCACGGCCCCCGAGCTCCGGGACGAGGCCGAGCACCTGGCCGTCGCGGCGGCCGCCGCCCTACGCGGTGAGCTCGGCACCACCACGCTCGAGGCCATGCGCGACGCGGCGGTCGCTCGGGCGACCGGTCTGCTCGGCGCCGTCGACCCGCGCGCGGTGCACGCGCTGCTCGCCTGCGCGGCCGCCGTCTCGACCGTGCTGGACGACCCGCCGCTCGACGACCTGGCCGTCTCCGAGAAGGAGGCCGACCCCGCGGACTGGGAGGCGTGCTTCTACGCGTCGCTCGCCTGGACCGGGGGTGCCACCTGGGAAGGAGTCCACGAACCGCTCGTCCGCGGGCGGTTCTGGGAGTGGTACCTGCTCGTCGCGGTGCCGTTCGCCTGGGACGCCGACGCTCCGCTGGTCCCGTACCCGACGGAGCTGCCGTTCGCGTGACGCCGCCTGGCCGCTGCTATCGGAGAGTGATCGGGTACGGCCCGCCGTCGACGATCCGGGGCGCCGGGGCGCCGTAGGTCAGCGGGCCAGGAGCTCCGCGGCGATCTCCAGCAGCGCCAGCCCGGCCTCGCGCACGCGGCCGTCGTCGTCGAGCGCCGGGTCCCACGAGGCGAGCGTGAGCGACGCGAGCGGCAGCCGCCCGGCCGCACCGCGCACGAGCCCGACGACCTCGTCCGGCTGCAGGCCGCCGGGCGTCGCCCATCGGTTCGCGCGCCCGGCCGACGTGTCGAGCACGTCGAGGTCGACGTGCACGTGCAGCCGGTCGACGCGGTCCGCGAGCGCGTCGAGCACCGGCTGCGCCTGCCCGGCTCGGATCCGGTCGACGGTCAGGTGCTCGATGCCCGCCCCGGCGAGCAACCGCTCCTCGGCGGGGTCGAGCGCGTGGGCGCCGACGAGCACGACCCGCTCGTCGGGCACGGGCACGAACCCCGGCACGGTCGCGACCAACGCCTCCCAGCACCGTCCGGTGATCGCACTCAGGCACATGCCGTCGACGTAGCCGCTCGTGGTGGTCGACGGCAGGTTCAGGTCGCCGTGGGCGTCGAGCCACAGCAGGCCGGTGCGCGCGGGCAGCCCCGCGACGACACCGAGCGAGGTCCCACAGTTCCCCGCGAGGACGACGGGCGACGCGCCGGCGTCCCACGCCGCGCGCACCTCGCGGGCGACCTCCCGCGCCACGGCGAACGACGCTGCGAGCTCGCCGAGGTCGGGCGGGCAGACGACCTCGACCGTGGACACCGCACCGCCCGCGAGCCGCTCCTCGGCTCCGGCGGCGAGCCAGGCGGCCGGTGCGGCGCCGAGGCCCACCCGGTGCCGCGCGGAGTCGTACGGGACGGTGACCAGGCGCAGGACGGCGGGCATCGGACCAGCGTAGGGAGCACCCGGCGCCGGCATCGACCTCTCGGGCGACCAGGCTTACGCTCGGAGGATCCGCCGCAGCCCGCGACGCGCGACCCACGGGAGCCCCCGTGACCGACACCATCGACCGGCCCTCGGTCCTCGACCTGGACCTCGACGACGCGTTCGAGCGTCCCGTCGTCACGCGCAAGCCGCCGCGCCCGCCGGCGCCGCCCGGGCCACCGATCTCGGCCACGTTCCGCTACCCGCCCGGCCCGGTGCCGGACCTGCAGGACGCCCCGCGTGACTCCGAACCGCCGGCCGACCCGTGGTCGTGGCCGTGGCAGGCGTGGTTGGTGCGCGGTGCGTGGGGGCTGTGCGGCTCGCGCGCGCAGTGGGGCCGCTGGGGTGGCCGTGCGTGGTCGGGGTCGGGAGGTGCGTGGTCGCAGCCCTCGCCCGCTCGCACGACGACCTCGACGGTGAGACGGGAGGGCGCGACGGTCGGGTCCGCGTGGCCGTGGACGTGGCAGCGGTCGCGGGTGGCCGCCGGGCTGCTCGGGGTGTTCCTCGGGGCGTTCGGCCTGCACCGGATGTACCTCGGGTACTGGAAGCGCGGCCTGACGATGCTCGCGATCACCGTCGTCGGCGGGTTCTTCACGCTCGGGCTCGCGGCGCTCGTCATGGTCGTGTGGGGGTTCTTCGAGGGGCTGCTGTACCTGTCGGTGCGGCGCGGACGGTTCGCCCGGGACGCCCGGGGACGCCCGCTGCGCGGCTGACCCCTTGACCTTCGAGTCGGGTCGAAGGTCTACGTTCGCGGCATGACCTACCGCATCGCCGAGGCCGCGGGCCTGGTCGGCGTCGCACCGACGACGCTGCGCTACTACGAGGACATCGGGCTGCTCGAGAAGCCGGCCCGGGGCAGCAACGGGTACCGCGCGTACGACGAGGACGACGTGGCCCGGCTCCGGTTCGTCACGGCCGTGAAGAACCTCGGCATCCCGCTCTCCGACGTGCGCGAGCTCGTCGCCGCGTACGCCGTGGAGGACTGCTCGACGGTCGCGCACCACGTCGTCGAGACCGTGGCGGCCCGGATCACGGAGACCCAGGAACGGATCGGCGAGCTCGTCGCCCTCGCGGCGCAGCTCCAGACGGTCGCCGCGCGGCTCGCCGACGCCCCCACCGGCACCGCGTGCGGCGACGGGTGCCCGTGCGCGACGGTCGCCACGGAGCCGCCGCCGACCGCGCGCACGCTCGTGCCGCTCACGCTCCGCCCACGTTCCGAGTCGCGCGGGCACGACGCCACGACGCTGGCTGACGCCGGCTCCGACGGGCGCGCTCCCGACGCGGCTCCCGTCGCCTGCTCGCTCAGCGCCGCGGACGTGCCCGACCGGGTGACCGACTGGCAGACGCTCCTCGCGTCGGCGGTCCGCCGCGAGCCGGTCGACGGTGGCACGGCGCTCGACTTCGACCCCGCCCCGGGCCTCGCCGCCGAGGTGGCCCGCCTGGCCGCCGCCGAGCAGGAGTGCTGCGTGTTCTTCGACTTCACCGTGCGGATGACGGCGGGGCACGTCCGCCTCGAGGTCCGCGCACCGGGCGAGGCCGCCGACGTCGTCGCCGCGATGTTCGGCGCCTGACGCGCGTCGCGCGCACCTGACGCGGTCCGGGCCCGTTGCGTCGCCGCGAAACGATTACGGCGAAATGTGAGCGATAACATCCAGCCGTCGCGCAAGGGCGAGGACGCCCTGAGCCGGACATCCCGGTGCGCGACGAGGGGCGACGACCGCGAGCCGGGCACCCGGCGGGGACCGGCCTCCCGCCTGAGGACCCGACCGCACGCCCGACGTGGCACACCCCCGTCCACGCCGCCGCCGGCCGGCACGGACGCAGCGGCGCCGACCGGCACCGGGTCCGCGACAGCACCCGCTCGTGACACTCGAGGAGCCACGTTGAAGCAGCCACCCTCACGCCCGCCCCGGAGGCGACTCCGGTCGGCGATCGCCCTGCTCGCCTCGGCGGTCTGCGCCGTCGCCCTGCTCCCTGCGCCGGCGCAGGCGGACAACCCCATCGTTCAGCACATCTACACCGCCGACCCGGCACCCCTGGTGTACGACGGCCGCGTCTACCTCTACACGGGGCACGACGAGGACGGCTCGTCGTACTTCACGATGCGCGACTGGCACGTGTTCTCGTCGGCCGACATGGTCAACTGGACGGACCACGGCTCACCGATGTCGCTCGCGACGTTCAGCTGGGCGGACGCCGATGCGTGGGCCGGTCAGGTCGTGCCGCGCAACGGGAAGTTCTACTGGTACGTGCCGGTCCGGCAGCGCTCGACGGGGCAGCGCGTCATCGGGGTCGGCGTCGCCGACAGCCCGACGGGGCCGTTCCGCGACGCGATCGGCCGCCCGCTCGTCGGCAACGGCGAGATCGACCCGACCGTGATGATCGACGACGACGGTCAGGCGTACCTGTACTGGGGCAACCCGCACCTCTGGTACGTCCGGCTGAACGCGGACATGATCTCGTACTCGGGCAGCCCGACCCAGATCCCGCTCACCACCGCCGGGTTCGGCACCCGGACCGGCGACGCGAACCGGCCGACCCTCTTCGAGGAGGGGCCGTGGGTCTACAAGCGAGGCGGGACCTACTACAACGTGTTCGCGGCCCGCTGCTGCTCGGAGTTCATCGGCTACTCGACCGCACCCGGGCCGACCGGGCCGTGGACGTACCGCGGGACCGTCATGCCGACCCAGGGCAGCAGCTTCACCAACCACCCGGGCGTCATCGACTTCGCGGGCGGGTCGTACTTCTTCTACCACAACGGTGCGCTGCCGGGCGGAGGCGGTTACACGCGGTCCGTGGCGGTCGAGAAGTTCACGTACGGCGCCGACGGCAGCATCCCGACGATCACCATGACGTCGACGGGTGCGCCGCAGGTCGGCACGCTCGACCCGTACGTGCGGCAGGAGGCCGAGACGATCGCCTGGGAGTCCGGGATCGAGACGGAGCCGTCGACCGAGGGCGGCATGAACATCGGCTGGATCGAGAACGGCGACTACGTCAAGGTGAAGGGCGTCGCGTTCGGCACGGGCGCGACGTCGTTCTCGGCACGGGTCGCGTCGGCGACCAGCGGCGGCCGCATCGAGGTGCGGCTCGACGGCACCGGCGGTCCTGTCGTCGCGACCTGCACGGTCGGCGGCACCGGCGGGTGGCAGAGCTGGACGACCACCACGTGCCCCGTCACCGGCGCGACCGGCACGCACGACCTGTACCTGCGGTTCACCGGCGGCAGCGGCACCCTGTTCAACGTCAACTGGTGGCAGTTCTCCCGCGGGACGAGCACCGCGACGGCGTACCGGGTGACCAACCGCAACAGCGGGCAGGTGATCGACGTGCAGC
Organism: Cellulomonas sp.; assembly: GCF_017744555.1. Classification (GTDB taxonomy): domain Bacteria; phylum Actinomycetota; class Actinomycetes; order Actinomycetales; family Cellulomonadaceae; genus Cellulomonas. The sequence goes on from NZ_JAGIBD010000025.1 coordinate 13,974, forward strand.
AGGGCAGCCTCGCCGACTCGGCGGTCGTGGGCCAGTGGCCCAGCACCGGCTCGGCGTGGCAGCAGTGGCGGTTCGTCGACGCCGGCAGCGGCAACGTGCGGCTGCAGAGCGTCAACAGCGGCAAGTGCCTCGACGTGAGCGGTGCGTCGACGGCCGACGGCGCGGCGGTCATCCAGTACACGTGCCACGACCGGAACAACCAGGTCTTCACCTGGCGTTCGACCGGCGACGGCTACAACCAGCTCGTCAACCTGAACAGCGGCAAGTGCCTCAACGTGGCCAACGGCTCCACGACCGCGGGTGCCGCGCTGGAGCAGCGGTCGTGCAGCACCGCGACCAGCATGCAGTGGACGCGCTCCTGAGCGCACCGCACGACAAAGGCCCGGGGGGCGGCGGTCCGGTCCGCCGCCCCCCGGGCTGTCTCGCGCGCTGGTCGCCTACCCGCGCGACCAGCGCTGGTTCGCGGACGCCGTGCACGTCCACAGCAGCACGGCGGTGTTGTTCGCCGTGAGGTTGTGGTCGACGTCCAGGCAGAGCCCCGACCGGACGCCGCGGATCGTGCCGTCGCCCTGCAGGGTCCACTGCTGGTTGTTGCCGCCGTTGCAGTCCCACAGCTGGACGCGCGTGCCCGCGGTGGCGGTCAGCGGGGCGTCGAGGCACTTGCCGAGCGAGCGGAGCGTGCCGTCCGTGCCGGCGGCCCACGTCTGGTTCGGTGCCGAGTGGCAGTCCCAGATCACGAGGCCGGTGCCGTTCGTGGTCGCGCTTCCCGGCACGTCGAGGCAGCGCCCGGACGACGCGCTGACGAGCGCGGTGCCGGTCGGCGGCGGGGTGGTGCGGCCGGCGCTCACCACGAACAGGGCGACGCCGTGCTGGGCGACCTGCGCGGAGAGCTGGCTCGTCGTCGAGCCGGTCGCACCCGTCCAGACCTCCCGGTAGGTGTACGTCCCCGAGCCGAGCCCGACCTGCCCGAGCGTCGTCGAGATCTGCCGGCTGCCCGACCCGCGGTTGAGCAGCGCGACGGCGACCGAGCCGTCCGCGAGCGGCTTCGCCCACACCTCGGCGTCGCCGTCGTCACGCACCCGGTCCGCCTGGCGCACGAGCGGGTCCTGGTCGATCGCCAGCACGTCGCGGTTGGTCAGGACGGACCGCACGTCGGAGGACATGTTCCGCAGGTCGTTGCCCGCGATGAGCGGAGCACTGAGCATCGCCCACATGCTCATGTGCGCGCGGTTCTCGGTGGCGTTGAGCGCGTTCCGCACCCCGACCATGAGCATGTCGGGGTCGTTGTACTGGCCCGGCTTGGTCCACTCCCGCATGGGCTCCACGATGTCGAGGGCCTCGGTGATGCCGACGAAGCAGTCGGCGGACGGCGAGCACCCCGTCGACCAGGAGGCGGACAGGTCCTCGGACGTGCGCCACATGTCCGCGAACGCGCCCCAGCCGGAGTACGTCGGGGCGGTGTTCGAGTGCGCGCTGTTCGGGTTGATCGAGTAGACGATCGGGCGGCCGGTGGCCTTGAGCGCGTCGCCGAACTTCTTGAAGGTGGCGGCCTGCTCGGAGGCGGTGCCCCGGGGGTCGCACCAGTCGTGCTTGACGTAGTCGACGCCCCAGGACGCGAACAAGTTCGCGTCCTGGGTTTCGTGCCCGTACGACGACGTCCCCGGGAGGTTCGAGAAGTACTGGTTGCACGTCTTCTCGCGCGGGGCGTGGTACAGCCCGAACTTCAGGCCCTTGCCGTGGATGTAGTCGCCCAGCGCCTTCATGCCGGACGGGAACCGGTCCGTGCGCGCCCGCAGGTTGCCGCTGCCGTCGCGGGTGTCCTGCATCCAGCAGTCGTCGACGACCACGTACTGGTAGCCGGCCGCCGCCATCCCCGAGCTGACCATCGCGTCCGCCGTCTCGCGGATCATCTGCTCGTTGATGTTGCAGTAGAACGTGTTCCAGCTGTTCCAGCCCAGCGGCGGCAAGGGTGCCGGCTCCTGGACCGTGGGGGCAGCCGCCGTGGCGACCGGGCCGGCCGCCGTGCCGACCGTCGCGGCGGCCTGCACCGACGTGCCGAGGCCGACGACGGACAACGTCAGGGCGGTCGTGGCCAGCGCGGTGCACCAGCGACGACGACGAGAACTTCTCACGAGAGCACTCCTTTGTGCGGTGGTCATGGTGAAGGTCACGGGGTGGTGAGGTCGAAGCGCTGCACGGTCACCGCACCGCCGAGCGAGCCGGTGGCGTAGTTGAAGATCCCGAAGCGGTACCCCATGAAGAACTGCCAGGCGTTGCCGAGCGTGAACGCGGGCCCGAGCCGGCTGAAGCTCACGCCGTCGGTGCTGTACGAGAACGTCGCCTGCCGGCCGGAGCCAGGACGGATGTCCGCCGTCGCGCGCAGCCAGATCCGCCCGCCGCTGACGGACGCGCTCGCCGCCTCCGTGCCGGTGCCGGTCGTGTTCCAGCTGCCGTCCATCGTCAGGCCGTTCGTCATCGAGACCCGCGTGACGCCGTTGTCGCGCCGCACGCCGATCCAGGCCGACGAGTCCCGCAGCATCGCGAGCCCCGCCCGGTCGCCGTCGCGCATGGTGCTGTAGTCCAGCTCGATCGTCGCGGTGGAGGACGGGCCCTGGATCCGGTGGGTGAGCGTGTTGCGGGCGTTGTAGAGGTCGTTCGTGACGGTGGCCGTCTGCAGCCGCAGCCCGTTGCTCACGGTGAACTTGCTGGTGTCCGGGTTGTGGTTCCACTCCCACCGCGGGCCGAGCGTCGGTCCGGCGAACGTGTCCGGGCCGATCATCGACGCGACGGTCTTCGTCGTCGTGATGTTCGGCTTCGGGTAGGTCGCACCCCAGCCGCCGTTGACGGTCTGCACGGTGGGCCAGCCGTCCGCGCTCCAGCTGATGGGGGCCAGGGCGGGGACGCGCCCGCCGGGGTACGCGTCGACGAAGGCCATGTAGTACCAGTCGCCGTTCTGCGTCTGCACGAGCCCGCCCTGGTGCGGCACGCCCCCGCCCGAGATCGGGCTGGGCATGTTGAGCAGCACCTGACGCATCTCGTACGGCCCGAACGGCGAGGTGGACCGCAGCACGTACTGGCCGTTCGCGGGCCTGGTCAGCCAGATGTAGTAGTAGCCGTTGCGCTTGTAGAACCGGGAGCCCTCGAGCGTGCCGACGCTGGACGGCGTCGTGAACACCTGCTGGCTGCGGACCTGGCTGGTCCCGTCGGCCGACAGCTGCGCGACGCTGATCGTGCTGTTCCCGTAGGCGACGTACATCGTGTCGTTGTCGTCCACGAGCAGCCCGGCGTCGTAGTAGCACCCGTTGATCCGGGCGCGCTTGCTCCACGTGCCGTCGACCGCCGTGGCCGTGTACACGTACGTGCGGTTGAACTCGGTGCAACCGATCCAGTAGAAGGTCTTGTTGCTGGGCCGGTAGTTGAACGCCGACGCCCAGATCCCCTTGACGTAGGCGCGGCCGCCGTTGAGGTCGTACGCGTTCGAGTCGAAGTCGAGGCGCGGCACCGAGTGGCCCGCGTACTCCCAGTTGACGAGGTCGTACGAGCGCAGGATGGGTGCGCCCGGCGAGTAGTGCATCGTCGACGCGGAGTAGTAGTAGGCGTCGCCGACGCGGATGATGTCGCCGTCGGCGAAGTCCTGCCAGACGACGGGGTTGTTGTACGTGCCGGTGGGCGGCGGGGTGGTCGTGCCGCCGCTGCCGACCTTGACGAGCTGCCACTGCTGGTTGGTGCCGTTCCAGTCGGAGTACTGCACGATGTTGCCGCCGTCGGCGGTGGAGGCACCCTGGACCTCGACGGCCTTGCCGCTGTTGCGGCTGATCAGCTGGACGTACCCGTCGACGTCCTGGACGCTGAACTGCTGGTTCGTGGCGTTGTTGTCGGTCCACTGGATGATCGCGGCGCCGTCGGCGGTGGACCTGCCGGTCACGTCGAGGACCTTGCCGGACAACCGCGACTTGAGCCGGTAGTAGCCGCCGCCCGAGTCGACGAACTGCCACTGCTGCTGGTTGCCGTCGTTGCGACTCCACTGGGTGATGCGGGCGCCGTCGTTGGTCGCCAGGTTGTAGACGTCGATCGCCTTGCCGCTGTTGCGGTTCAGCAGCACGTACCACGCGGTGGTGTCGATGCTGGCGGCGGACGCCGGCGAACCGGGGACCACCGCGAGGAGGGCGCCGGCCAGGACGACGGCGAGGGCGGCGAGGAACGCCGTCACGCGGCCGTGGCGCCGGGGGGTGCTGGGGGAAGACATCGTCGGCTTCCTTCGGGTCGGGGATCGCGTCGCCACATGCCGAACCCGTCCCGCAGCGCAGCGCGCGACGTCTCTCCGGCCGGTGGGCGAATCCATGTGAGCGCTAACATCGATCGCTCGACATCGTGCCCAGCCCTCAGGCCACGCGGAACCCCTGGGCGTCGTCCGAAACGGTTAGACGACGCGATCGGCACTCGGGCCTCGCGGCCCGACCGGGCCCGAGCCCGGCGGGCGGCGCGACGGCGCCGGAACCGGTCGGTCCCCTACGCGACCGCCACCTGCTGCAGGAACGTCTCCAGCGCGTCGAGCGACGCGACCGCGCTGTCGTCGTCGGCCGGGGTCTCCAGCACGACCTCGTCGCCGGCGCCGATGCCGAGCGTGATCACCGACAGGATCGACCGGGTCGACGCGGGACCGGAGCCGTTCTTGGCGATGGTCACGGGTGCGGGCTGCCGGGCGGCCTCCGCGACGAAGAGCGCGGCGGGCCGGGCGTGCAGCCCGTCCTGGATCGCGACGACGACGGAACGCTGCATGGGTGCCTCCTGGCGGTCGACGATGACGAGATCGAGCGTACTGGTCTAGACCACAGTCCTACCAGTGCTCTCGGGGACGGATCAGAGACCTAGGTCCTCCAGAACGGGCAGCATCGCCCGGACGGCCTCGCGAGCGGCCTCGGCGCCGTCGGCCGCGAGCGCGACCTGCGCCAGCTCGCGGCACCGCTGCGTGGTGACGGTCGCGAGCACCGCGGCCACGTCCGGCAGCGCGCGCGGCGTCATCGACAGCGACGACACCCCGAGCCCGACGAGCACGGGAGCGAGCGCCGGGTCCGCGGCCGCCTCGCCGCACACGCCGACCGGACGGTCCCGCAGCGCGCCCCCGGCGCACGTCGCCGCGACGAGGTCCAGCACGGCCGGCTGCCACGACGTCGACAGCTGCGCGAGCCGCGCGAGCTCCCGGTCGGCGGCCATGGCGTACTGGGTGAGGTCGTTCGTGCCGATGCTCGCGAACCGCGCGTGCGCGAGCAGGTCCCGGGACCGCAGCGCGGCCGACGGCACCTCGACCATGACGCCCGCCTGCAGCAGGCCGTGCGACGTGCACCGCTCGACGAAGTCCCGGGCCTCGGCGGACGTCGCGACCATGGGCGCCATGACCCACACGTCGGCGTCCTCGGCGCGCGCCGCCGCGGCGATCGCCGCGAGCTGGTCGTCGAGCACCTGGGGGTGGTCCCACGCGGTCCGCAGACCGCGCACGCCGAGCGCGGGGTTCGGCTCGTCGAGAGCCGTGACGAACGGGAGCGGCTTGTCGGCGCCCGCGTCGAGCGTGCGGACCACGACCTTGCGGCCGGGGAACGCCGCGAGCACCTGCCGGTAGGCGTCGACCTGCTCGTCGATCCCCGGCGCGACCGTGCGGCCGAGGAACCGGAACTCGGTGCGCAGCAGCCCGACGCCCTCGGCGCCCGCCTCGGCGGCAGCCGCCGCACCGGTGGTGTCGGCGACGTTCGCGAGCAGCGCGACGGGCATCCCGTCGGCGGTCGCACCGGGCGCGCCCAGCTTCGACGGGCGACGCATCGCACGGCCGGCGCGCGCGACGGCCTCCTCGTCCGGGTCGGGCGTGACCGAGCCGAGCGCGCCGTCGACCAGCACCAGGTCGCCGTCGCGCAGCGACCCGGCGCCGGCCACCGCGACGACCGCGGGGATGCCCAGCGCGCGGGCGAGGATCGCGGTGTGCGACGTCGGGCCGCCGCCCTCGGTGACCAGCGCGAGCACATGGTCGGGGTCGAGGCGGGCGGTGTCGGCAGGGGCGAGGTCGCGCGCGACCAGCACGAACGGCTCACCGGGATCCGGCACGCCCGGCAGGGGCGCATCCGTGAGTGTCGCGACGACGCGGTCGCGCACGTCGTCGACGTCCCGCGCACGCTCCGCGAACAGGCCGCCGAGCGCGACGAGCTGCTCCACGACCACCGCCGCCGCGTCCCACACGGCCCGCTGCGGCGTCGACGCGTGCTCGACGACCCGGCGCCGCGCCTCGTCGACGAGCGTCGGGTCGGCCGCCATCTCGGCGGTGACCGCCAGCACCTCGGCCCCCTCGCCGCGCGCGGTCGACGCCGCCACGAGGAGCGCGTCGTGCACCGCCGCCGCGGCCGCGTCGATCCGGTCCGCCGCCGCCGCCAGGTCGGTACCGGGCGGCAGCGGCTCGGTCGACGGAGCCGGGAGGGGGTCGGGCATCCGCGCGACCACGCCTGCGCGGCGACCGGGGCTGACCCCGACGCCGCGCAGGACGAGGGACGTGCTGCTGGTCATCGCGCGCCGTCGGTCGCCGGCGTGGGCACGGCCGGGGTCGGGACGCCGGGCTCGGGGCGCGGCGACGGGGTGTCGACGTGCTCGACCTGGTCGGCCGTCGGGTCGACGGGCGTGCCGTCGTCGTCCTCACGCCCCGGGGTGCGCAGGTTCCACTTGGTGATGACCCAGCGGAACAGGAAGTAGTAGACGACCGCATAGCCGAGGCCGATGACGATGAGCAGCAGCGGCTGGTGCGCGATCCGGAAGTTGAGCGCGTAGTCGATGACGCCGGCGGAGAACCCGAACCCGTCGCGGATGCCGAGCGCGTTGACGAGCGCGAGCGACGTGCCGGTGAGCACCGCGTGGATCGCGTACAGCGGGTAGGCGACGTACACGAACGCGAACTCGAGCGGCTCGGTGACCCCCGTGACGAACGAGACGAGCGCGGCGGACCCCATGATGCCCGCGATGACCTTGCGGTTCTTGGCCTTCGAGGTGTGCACGATCGCTAGGGCGGCGGCAGGCAGGGCGAACATCATGATCGGGAAGAAGCCGGTCATGAACGTGCCGGCCGTCGGGTCGCCGTGCAGGAAGCGGGCGATGTCGCCGTTCCACACGTCGCCGTTCGCGTCGGTGTACGAGCCGAACTGGAACCACGGCATCGAGTTGAGCAGGTGGTGCAGGCCGATCGGCACGAGCAGCCGGTTCGCGGTGCCGTAGACGAAGCCGCCGAGGATCGTCGAGCCCGTGACCCACTCGCCGACCGCGGTGAAGCCCGCGTCGAACGCCGGGTAGATCAGGGACGCGAACACCGCGATGAGGATGGCCGCGCCGGCGGTGACGATCGGCACGAAGCGCCGTCCGCCGAAGAACGCGAGGTAGGGCGGGAGCTTGATCCGGTAGTACTTCTGGTACAGCAGCGCGGCGACGAGGCCGATGACGATGCCGCCGAGCACGCCGTAGCTGATGAGCTCCTGCTTCTCGCCCTCCGCAGCCTCGCCGAGGATGTACGGCGACAGCGCGTCCGTCACGCCCTTGAAGACGAGGTACCCGATGACGGCCGCGAGGCCCGTCGACCCGTCGGACTTGCGGGCGTACCCGACGGCGACGCCGAGCGCGAACAGCAGCGCCAGGTTGGCGAACAGCGCGTTGCCGGCGGCACCGAGCACGGAGGCGACGGGGAGCATCCACTCCCACGTGCCGCCGACGCCGTTCTTGCCGAGCATGTCGTCCTGGCCGAGGCGCAGCAGGAGCGCCGCGGCGGGCAGGGAGGCGATGGGGAGCATGAGGGAACGGCCGATGCGCTGCAGCTGCGCGAGGCCGGGGATCCCCTTGCGGGGGGTCTCGACGGGGTCGACGACGGCGGTGGTCATGGAGCACTCCTCGCTGAGGTTCGATGAGTAGCCGGTGCGGGGGTGGTACGAAGACGGGCTGGGAGCGTTCGCGGGGGGCCACGCTCGGTCCTGGTCTGGACCAGTTGCGCTCAGAGTGGTCTAGACCTCATCATGTGTCAAGGGTCACACCGCGACGACGCGGAGCCGCCTCCGGTCCGCCGGGGCGGCACAGCCCGACGCCGCGACGAAGGAGTGGACCCCTGGACGTGCAGCAGCCGGCGCAGGACGCCCCGGACGTCGTCGTGACGCCCGCGCCCGCCCCGCCGACCGGCGCCTCGGACGAGACCCCCGTCGCGCACAAGTACCTCGCCGTCCGCGACCACCTCGTCGGGCTCGTCGCCCGCGAGCTGCGCGTCGGCGACGCGATCCCGTCCGAGCGCACCCTCACGCAGCAGTTCGGCCTGTCCCGGATGACCGTGCGCCAGGCCGTCGACGCGCTGGTCACCGAGGGCGTGCTGGTCCGCGAGCAGGGGCGCGGCACGTTCGTCGCACCGCAGCGCATGGACTTCGAGATGCGCCTGACGACGTTCGGCGAGGAGATGCGCCGGCGCGGCATGGAGCCCACGACCGCCGTGCTCGCCGCCCAGACGGTCGCCGCGACGCCCGACGTCGCCGCGGCGCTGGAGATCGAGCCGCGCGCCAAGGTGCACTACCTGTACCGGGTGCGCAGCGCCGACGGCGAACCCATGTGCATCGAGCAGGTGTGGGTGCCCGCCGCGCTCGCGCCCGGGCTGCTCGACGACGGCGCGCCGCCGAGCATGTACGACGCGCTGCGGGCCCTCGACCTCGCCCCCGAGTGGGGCGAGGACACGCTGTCCGCCGACGAGGCCACCGACACCGAGGCGTCGCTGCTCGGGCTCGGCGAGCGGCGGGCCGTGCTGCGGGCCGCCCGCCGGACGTACTCCGCGGCCGGCGCGACGATGTACTCGCGGTCCTGCTACCGCGCCGACCGGTACACGGTGTGGGTGCCCCTGAGCGCGCCCCGCCCGTCGCTCGTGCCGCGCCGGCGCACGCCCGGCGAGCCCGCGACGGCGCGGACCGGCACGGCGACGGACGTCGAGGCCGCGCCCGCCGACGTCCGGCCGCTCGACTTCTCGACGGTCGATGTCGCTCGTACCCCGCACAGCGACGGCCCCACCCCCGCCGGGGACCCGGCGACGCCCACGACGACGAGGCGCGCACCCGCGGCCGCGGCAGCACGAGGAGAACGCGCATGAGGCCCGAAGGCATGGAGCAGGCGGCAGCGATCCTCGCCGCGCTCGGCGGGGTCGACAACATCGACGAGATCGAGCCCTGCACCACCCGGCTGCGCTCGCTCGTGCGCGACACGACGCGCGTCGACGCCGCCGCCCTGCGCGCGGCGGGTGCGTTCGGCGTCATGATCTCCGGCCGCGTCGTGCAGGTCGTCGTCGGCCCGAACGTCGACACGATCGCGAGCGACCTCGACGACCTGATGTGACCCGCACGGGCCCCCGACGCACGCCCCGAGTCCCCCGCACGAAGGAGCACGAGATGAGCAAGGCAGCACAGATCCTCGCGGCCCTGGGCGGCGACGACAACGTCGTCGACCTGGAGCCGTGCATCACCCGGCTGCGCATCGAGGTCGAGGACCCGTCGCGCGTCAACGAGGCCGCGCTCAAGGCCGCCGGTGCGATCGCGGTCGTCCGCTCGGGAGTCGCGTTCCAGGTCGTCGTCGGGCCCGAGGCCGACACCCTGGCCTCGGACATCGAGGACCTGCGCTGATGACGCTGCAGGTCCTCGCGCCCGTGACCGGTGCGGTGCTCGCGCTCGCCGACGTCGACGACCCCGTGTTCGCCGGCGAGCTCGTCGGACCCGGCCTCGCGGTCGACCCGTCGCAGGACGGGCCGTGCGAGGTGATCGCACCGGTCGACGGCGTCGTCGCGAAGCTGCACGCGCACGCGTTCGTGGTCGAGACTCCGGACGGCCGCGGGCTGCTCGTGCACCTCGGCATCAACACCGTGCAGCTCGGCGGCGAGGGCTTCACGCTGCACGTCGCCGAGGGCGACACGGTGACCGCCGGCCAGGTGCTCGTCGCGTGGGACCCGGCGGCCGTCGCGGCGGGCGGACGGTCGCCGGTGTGCCCCGTCGTCGCGCTCGACGCAGCGCCCGGGACGCTCGTCCGACGGGCGAAGCCGGGCGACTCGGTGACGGCCGGGGAGCCGTTCCTGGAGTGGTCCTGACGGCCGTCGCGGGCCCCCCGGTGACGGTGTGAGCCGACACGTGTCACCGACAACATCCGGTGCGGAGGTCGACACGTGTCACCCTTGCGGGTGGGAGCGTGCCCATATCCGATCCGTCTAACTCTTCCGTTGTGCCCGATGCGTCCCTACGGTGGTCACGGGCCGCACCGTCGCGGCCCGTTCGCCCGCCCAGGAGGGGTCCCCCGCGATGCCGGACACCACGATCGATCCCGTCACGAACCAGTCAGCCCGCCGTCACGTCCTGCCGCCGCTCAGCCGGCGCTCGTTCCTGGTCCTGACGGGTGCGGCCGCGGCCGTCGCCGCCGGGGCCACCAGTGCGGCCGCCCGCCCGCTGCCCGCCACGATCCCCGCGCACGGAGGCCCGTCCCACGGCCACGCGCACGGCAACCCGAACGCCGCCCGCCGCGCCGCCGTCGACTTCCTCACGGCCGCCACCAACGCGTACCCGACGCTCAACACCGGCCCCCGCCTGCCCCAGAGCTACGCCGACGAGCTCGGCCTGTTCAGCACCGCGTTCGTCTACGACTCCGCCCTCGCCGTCATCGCGCTCCTCGCCGACGGCCGCCGCGCCGCCGAGCAGACCGCCCGCGCGATCGGCGACGGCATCGTCTACGCCCAGGAGCACGACCCCGGGTACTCCGACGGCCGCCTGCGCCAGGGGTACAACGTCGGGCCGTACACGTTCTACGACGGCAACCCGCAGCCCTACGGCTTCATCCAGCCGGACGGGACGGCGAACATCGGCTGGCAGTTCGGGTTCCTCGGCACGGCCGTCGGCGACATGGCGTGGCCCGGCATCGCGCTGCTGCAGCTGTTCTCCCGTACGGGCGACCGTCGCTACCTCGACGCCGCCGTCCGCATCGGCACCTGGATCACCACGAACACGTGGTCGACGCAGCCGCTCGGCGGGTTCTCGTTCGGCGTCAACGGCTCGAACGTGCCCGTGCCGAACGGGTCCACCGAGCACAACATCGACTGCGTCGCGTTCTTCACGATGCTCAAGCAGCTGACCCACGACAAGAAGTGGGGCGACGCCGTCGCGCACGCCCGCGCGTTCGTCGACCTCATGTGGGACCCGGCGACCGGCTCGTTCTGGACGGGAACCAACGACGGCGTCGAGATCAACAGGTTCCCCGTGCCGCTCGACACGGCGACGTGGAGCTGGCTCGCGCTGCGCGACAAGAAGTACGCCCGCTCGCTCGACTGGGCCGGCTCGGCGCTCGCGACGACCGACGAGGCCGCGCAGACGAACTCCCAGCTGCCCGACGGCGAGACGCTCAGCGGCGTCACGTTCAGCACCGCGAGCCTCACGTCGACCGCGCAGTACAACGGCATCACCGTCAACCCGCAGGGCGTGTGGCTCGAGGGCACCGGCCAGCTCGCGACGGCCCTCCGCGACCGGAGCCGTGGCCGCGACCGGCAGTCCGCCGAGGCCCTGCTCGTGCAGGCCCGGCACGCGCAGGACGTGCTCGGCGTCGGTCAGCACCTCGGCGGCGTGGTCGTCGACGGCGGTGTCGTCGCGGCGTCCTCCCTGCTCGACACCGGGTTCGGGTTCGGGTACTTCCAGGTGCAGCACGTGGGTGCGACGTCGTGGTTCGTGTTCGGCTCGACCGGCACCAACCCGATGCGCCTGCGCAGCTGACCTCGCGGCGACGGCCGGTCGGGACCCACGTCCCGGCCGGCCATCGCCGTGCGCACGTCCCTGACAGGGTGGGGCGATGACGCTCTCCGACACCGACCTGACGTACCTCGCCCGGGCCGTCGCACTCGCCCACGAGGCGCTCGACGACGGCGACGAGCCCTACGGGTCGGTCCTCGTGGACGCCTCCGGCGTGGTCCTGTTCGAGGACCGCAACCGTGTGAAGGACGGCGACCAGACCCGGCACCCGGAGCTCGAGATCGCCCGGTGGGCGGCCCGGCACGTCGCCCCGGAGGACCGCGCCGCCGCGACCGTCTACACGTCGGGCGAGCACTGCCCGATGTGCGCGGCCGCGCACGCGTGGGTGGGGCTGGGGCGGATCGTCTACGCGGCGTCGTCCGAGCAGATCGCCGCGTGGCGTGACGAGTGGGGCGTGCCGGCGGGGCCCGTCGCGGTGCTGCCCGTCAGGACCGTCGCCCCCGGCGTCCCCGTGGACGGACCCGCGCCGACGCTCGAGGACGAGATCCGGTCGCTCCTGCGTCGCCACGCGCTGGGCTGAGGACGTCGGCGCACCGACGTCATCCCATCCGCCCGGCCCAGCGGACGTCGTCCTCGGCGAGCAGCAGCACGTCGCCGGATCTGCTGCGCCACTCCGAGACGTTGCCCCGTGCGCGCTTGGTGTTCCGGATGACAGGTGCCCCGGACGCCGCCATCGCCTTGACGTCCTGCGCGGAGAACCACTCGAAGCCGCAGTACCCGCCGCACCCGCACGAGTCCCAGACGACGACCGCCCCGGCGGCCGCGAGAGCGAGCGCCCTGTTGGCGGTGAGGGTGTCCTCGACGCGCCTGTACTCGCGGCCGTCCGGGTCCGTCAGCACGCCGTCCACCAGCGTCCCCGCGGCGGGGGCCTCGAGGGGCTGCCGGGGTGTCGACTCGACCTCGCGCACGATGTCGGCGAACGACCGCTGTGCGGGGCGTCTCCTCATGCCGCCCATTGTCGCGGAGCGGTACTCGGGCGCGCGGCGCGGGGTGTGGAGGTGGTCACACTCGCGCGACGGGCGGGAAGTTGTTGACGCCGTGTCGATAAGATGTCGACACCGCGTCAACAAGATGCGTGAATCGCTACCCGGGAGGCCCACCCGTGTTCCTCGCACTGCGCGAGCTCGTCTTCGCGCGCACCCGATTCGGGCTCATGGGCGCCGTCGTCGCGCTCATCACCGTCCTCATGGTCCTGCTGTCCGGGCTGTCGTCCGGCCTCGTCGTCGACGGCGTCTCCGGCCTGCAGCGCAGCCCGCTCGACGCGGTCGCGTTCGAGGAGGGCACCAAGACGGACTCCGCGTTCACCCGTTCCGTCGTCACCACGGCCGAGCGCGACGCGTGGGCCGCACGCGACGACGTCGCGGGCGCCGAGCTGCTCGGCACCGCGCTCGTCAACGCGAAGAACGATGACGGCACGCCCGTCGACCTCGCGCTGTTCGGCGTCGAGCGTGGCGGCTTCGTCGAGCCTCCGACCGGTGCGGGCCGTGCGCTCGCGGGCGAGGGCGAGGTCGTGCTGTCCGTGTCCGCGAAGGACGAAGGCGTCGCGCTGGGCGACGTCCTGACGATCGACCGCGTCGGCACCCAGCTCGAGGTGGTCGGCTTCACCACGGACCAGCGGACGTTCGGCCACGTCGACATCGGTTTCCTCGACCTGCGCACCTGGCAGGAGATCCACTCCGCGACGCCGCCCGGTCAGGAGGCGCCCGCCGACGCGTACGACGAGGCGAGCGTCGTGGCGCTGCGCGGCGTCGACGGCGTGCCGGACCTCGCCGCGGGTGACGCCGCGGCCGGGACCGACGCGCGGCCGATCGGGGAGGCCTTCAACTCGTCGCCCGGGTACCAGGCCGAGATCATGACGATGGACCTCATCAAGGGCTTCCTCTACGCCATCTCCGCGCTCGTCGTCGGCGCGTTCTTCACGCTGTGGACCGTGCAGCGCACGCGCGAGCTCGCCGTCATGCGCGCGATCGGCGCGTCCACGCGGTTCCTCGTGCTCGACGGGCTCGCGCAGGCCGCGATCCTGCTCGCCGGGTCGATCGGCGTCGGCCTGGCCGTCGGCCTCGGGCTCGGCTCGCTGCTCGTCGGCAGCGGCATGCCGTTCGAGCTGCAGGGGCAGCCTGTCGTCCTGGGTGGCGTCTTGCTGCTCGTCCTCGGGCTGGTCGGCGCGATCGTCGCCACCGCCCGCATCGCCCGTGTCGACCCCGTGACCGCGCTCGGAGAGAACCGATGACCACCACCACGACCCGCACGGGCCTCGCCCTGACCGACGTCACCCTGACCTTCGGCGACGGAGACACGCAGGTCGCGGCCCTCGACCACGTCGACCTGACCGTCGCCCCCGGCGAGCTCGTCGCCGTCGTCGGCCCCTCCGGCGCGGGCAAGTCCAGCCTGCTCGCGGTCGCCGGCGGCCTGACGCGTCCCACGTCGGGCTCGGTCGTCGTCGCCGGCACCGACCTCACCACGCTGTCGGGCCGGGCGTTGGCCCGCTTCCGCCGCGACCACCTCGGCCTCGTCTTCCAGTCCGGCAACCTCGTGCCCGCGCTGACCGCGATCGACCAGCTGCGTCTGGTGGAGAAGATCACCGGCCGCCGCGCCACGACGTCGCCGGAGCAGCTGCTCGAGTCCGTCGGCATGTCCGAGCACGCGCACCGCCGCCCCGGGCGGCTGTCCGGTGGTGAGCGGCAGCGCGTCGGCATCGCCCGCGCGCTCGTCGCGTCGCCGTCGGTGCTCCTGGTCGACGAGCCGACCGCCGCGCTCGACCGGCGCCGCAGCCACGAGATCGTCGAGCTGCTCGCCCGCGAGACCCACGGGTTCGGCGTCGCTACGGTGATGGTCACGCACGACCACGACGTGCTCGAGCACTGCGACCGCGTGCTGGAGATGGTCGACGGGCGCCTCGCGGCCGTCTGACACGACAGCGGCCGTCCGACACGACAGCGGCCGTCCGACACGACAGGAGGACGCGTGCCACGCATCACGGCGCGCTCGGTTCCCGAGCACCGCGAGGCACAACGCCGCGCGATCCTCGACGCGACCCGCGAGCTGCTCGCGGCCGCACCGGACGTCGAGCCCACCTTCGCGGACATCGCCGCGAAGGCCGGGCTCGCACGCCCGAGCATCTACCACTACTTCCCGTCCCGGGAGGACCTGTTCCGGGCCGTCGTGGTCGAGGCGCTGCCCCGATGGCGCGAGGCGATCACCGAGGCCGTCGAGGAGCACGACGACCCCCTCGCCCGCGTCGCCGCCTACGCCGACGCGAACCTCCAGCTCGTGGCCGAGGGAGAGCACGCCGTCATCAGCGCGCTCGCGTCGTTCAGCCCGCGCGCGTTCGCGGACCCGTGGGTCGCGCAGATGCACGGCGAGCTGCTGGAGCCGCTCGTCGCCGCGCTCCGCGACGCGGACGTCGCGGAGCCGGACGTCGTGGCCGAGCTCGTCAACGCCGTCGTGCACAAGGCGAGTGCGCTCATCGAGGGCGGCGCCGACGTCGCGACGGTGCGGGGCGCGGTCCGGGGCCTGCTGGCTCCCGACGCCCGCCCCTGACCTGCGGGGCCGGACCGCGGCGGCTCCGCCTCGTGGTTCGCGGACGTCACCGTGGAGGATCCTGGCTCACGCGGTGGACTGAGACTCGTCCCACCAGCGGAGCACCCGCAGGGCGAAGAATGTGAGCCACGGCGACGGCTCACCGGGCGGCACGTCGACGTCGAACCACACGCGTCCCGGGTAGCGCCGCCCCTGCAACCACCGCCCGTCGGCCTGCTGGGCACCCCGCACGACTCCGACCGCCTCGGCCATCCGCTGGTCCGGGGCCACCCCGTCGTGCAGCGCCGCGGCCCGGAACCAGTCGGTCGCGTTGAGCGCGGTGTACGTCGACCGGAACGGGTAGGCGAACCACGTGGTCCACGGCCCGACGATCTCCCCGGTCGTCGCGCGGTGCAGCAGCCGACGGGACAGCAGGTACTCCTGTGCGGCGACGCGGGCGGCCCGCAGCTCGTCGTCTCCTCCGGTCGCGACCTCGTACGCGAGCACGCCCTTGAGAGCGTTGAGCGTCGAGTGGAACGACGACCGCACCGAGCCGGTCTCCCACTCGCAGTTCCAGCCGCCCTCGTCCATCTGGTGCTCGACGAACCACCGCGCGAGCCCGGAGACGTCCGCCCCGAGCCAGGCACCGTTCGCGATCGTCCAGCCGTTGATGCAGCAGTCGACCTCGCCGCCCCAGTACGCCGAGCCGTCGTACTCCCAGCGGCTGTGCTCGGCGAGCTTCTCGACGGTGCCCGCGAGCACCGCGGGATCGACGCCCCACTCCCGCAGGGCGTTGAGCGACCACGTCGTCGCGGTCCACGGCTGGCCGGGGTCGTCGTCCGTGGGACCGGCGAACCCCGCCGGGAAGAACGCACCGCCGGCCCACTGCCCGTCGTCGTCCTGCAGCGCGAGGAGCCGCGCGCCGAACCCCTCGGTCGCGACGCGGGCGCGGGTCGCCGTCCACACCTCCGGCGGCGCGTCCGCGAGGTCCCGCTCGACCTGCCAGCGGAGGGCAGGGTCGGTGTCGAGCAGCCAGTCGAGCAGCGCGGGGTCGACCATGCGTGCCACGGTAGCGACGACCACCGACGCGGCGACCGGTATCGGGTCTCAGCAGGTCAGACGGCACACTCGCACACGAGGTTGTACTCGACGACCTGGTCGCCCTCGTCGGGCCGCGCCCACTGCTCGGCGTCCTCGCGCGACGCGAACCTCCGCCCGGCCAGGCGGCCGTTGGCGAGCAGGACGCTGAACTCGATCATGGTGCGCGGGTCGTCCAGGTCGACGGCCGGGGCGCTCATCGTGCTGGTCACGTCGGAAGAACACGGGCCGCCTCGCCGATCTTCCGTCGACGCCCGGTGCCCGATCGTGCCCTTCCGCGGCGAGCCGCCGGGCGCGTCGCGCTTGTCGCGGGGACCACGGCCGCGTGGCGCGCTAGCAGCAGTGGTCGTGCGCGGTGTCGCCGACCGGGCTCACCCCCGTGCGGGTCCACTGCGCGACCGGGCGTCCGTCGCGGCGGAACCACTCCTGGGTCGGACCTTGCGGCCAGCCCTCGGGCGAGTCCTCCCACTGCTCGCCGCGTCCGTGCACGGTGAGGTCGAGGAGCTGCAGCGCGGGCATCATCACCTCGCAGCCGCGCCCGTCGGTCTCGTACGTCTGGAACACCCGGTCGCCGACGCGCAGGTAGGTCGTGATCCAGCCGTCGGAGATGCCGGGCGAGTCGACGCCGTGCACCGAGTACCAGGGCACGGTGTAGCCCATGAACGCGCGGTAAGGCGCGAACTCGTCGTACGGACCCTCGCACCAGATCGCGAACGCGACGCCGCGAGCCTCGAGGTAGGTGGCGTCCTGGAAGTTCCAGACCGTCGCCGTGCAGCCGGGACACTGGCCCTCGAACCCCTTCCCCGTGTGCCACATGTGCTTGCAGACGAGGAGCTCGTCGCGGCCGTCGAACATGTCGAGCACGGTGCGTGGCCCGTGCTCGCCGACGAGAGCGACGGTGCCGTCCACCTCGACCATCGGGAGGCGGCGCCGGGCGGCGGCGAGGGCGTCGCCCTCGCGCGTGTGGGCCTTCTCGCGTAGCAGGAGGGTGGCGCGGTCGCGGAGCCAGGTCTCGCGGTCGACGACGGGCGGGGTCGCCGTCTGCGGGGTCGTGGGGCGCCAGGCGGTCGGCTGGGTGGTCGTCTGGGTGGTCATGTCGGGCTCCTTCGAGGGTCGACGGAGGACGGGCGGTCGGTGACATGACGAGCGAGCCCGTCGTCGGTCGACACGGCGCGCCGACGAATCTTTTGGTCTGGACAAACGAATCGTTCGGCGAGATGCTGGACCCGTCGTCGTCCTCGGGATCGCCCGGGGCCCCCACGGACAGCAAGGAGAGAGCCGATGCGCACGCTCACGCTGGGGATGAACGTCTCGCTCGACGGCTTCGTCGCGACCACCGACGACCTCGGCTGGATGTTCCCGAACTTCAGCCCCGAGCTCATGGCCGACACCGAGACGCTCCTGTCCGGCTTCGGCACGATCCTGATGGGCCGGGTCGACTACGAGGGCCAGGCTGCGACGTGGCCGACCCGCGAAGGCCCGCTCGCGGACATCATGAACGGCGTCGAGAAGGTCGTCTTCAGCACGACCCTGCAGCACGCGGGCTGGCAGAACAGCCGGGTGTTCGCCGGTGAGCCGAGCGACGACCCGAACGGCGTCGTGGTGCGGACGTTCCGGCCGAGGCGGGAGGGCTGACGTGCGCGACGTCGCGGTCATCGAGGACGCCGCCGCCGCGGAGGCGTCGCTCGACCCCCTGCGCACGCGGCTCCTGCACGAGCTCGTCGAGCCACTGTCCGCCGCGGCGCTCGGCCAGCGGCTGGGCCTGCCTCGGCAGAAGGTCAACTACCACCTGCGCACGCTCGAGGAGCACGGGCTCGTCGAGCTCGCGGAGGAACGCCGGCGCGGCAACGTGGTCGAGCGCGTGATGCGCGCGACGGCCTCGTCCTACCTCATCTCGCCCGCCGCGCTGGCGTCGCTGCGGCCCGACCCCCGACAGCACCCCGACCGGCTCTCGGCCGCGTGGCTGCTCGCGCTCGCGGGCCGGCTCGTCGAGGACGTCGGCGCGCTGATCACCGGTGCCGCGCGCGAGAAGCGCACGCTCGCCACGTTCGCGCTCGACGGCGAGGTCCGGTTCGCCTCAGCGGCCGACCGCGCCGCCTTCGTCGAGGAGCTCAGCGCGGCCGCGCTCGGCCTCGCGTCCAAGTACCACCACGACGACGCCCCGCAGGGACGCACGTTCCGGCTCGTCGTGGCCGTCCACCCCAGCACCACGTCCCGCGCCGACCGCGCGGCCATCCCCGAGGAGTGACCATGCCGCACCAGTTCGAGAACCCCGACGAGCTCACCTTCGACCTGTCCCCCGAGGCCGTCTGGGACGCCATCGCCACCGGACCCGGGCTCAGCTCCTGGTTCATGGGCGCGACCGAGGTCGACGTCGACGCGGGCCTGGTCCGCACCGAGATGGGCGGGTGGGTCGGCGAGTCGCAGATCGTCGCCGTCGAGCCCGGCAAGCGGTTCGCGTTCCGCGGGATGGAGGGCGACGAGGGGCGGTTCTTCGCGATGGAGTTCCTGCTCGAGGCGCGCTCCGGCGGGTCGACCGTGCTGCGCGTCGTGTCGAGCGGCTACCTGCCTGGCGACGACTGGGAGGACGAGTACGAGGCCATGGTGAGCGGCGGGCGGATGTACCTGCACACGCTCGAGGAGTACCTCACGCACTTCGCCGGACGGCCCGGCATCGCCGTCACGCCGTCCGCCGCGCCCGGTGGCGACCTCGAGGCGAGCTGGGCGAAGGCCCGCGCCGACCTCGGGCTCGACGGCGACCTCGTCGTCGGGCAGCACGTCACGCTCACCCCGACGGGGCTCGCGCCCGTCGAGGGCGTCGTCGACCACGTGGCCGACGACGTGATCGGGGTCCGGTCCGACGACGCGCTCTACCGGTTCTTCCGTGGCTTCTTCGCACCGTGCGTCGGCCACCACCTGTTCGGCACGTCCGACGAGGCCGCCGCGACCGCCGCCTGGCAGGGCTGGCTCGACACGGTCGCGGCCTGAGGAGCACCGCCATGGACATCGACGAGTACGTCGCCGCCCTCCCCGCCGACCAGGCGGCCGTCGCCACCGCGCTGCGCGCCCGCCTCGACGCCGGCCTGCCCGGCACCGAGGCCCGCATGTGGCACGGCCACCCCGTGTGGCTGCGGGGAGGCGACCCCGTCGCCGGGTTCAAGGCGTTCCCCCGCTGGGTCACGCTGCTGCTGTGGCACGGCGCCGACGTCACCGAGTCGACCGACTCGCTCACGGCCTCGGCCGACGGCACCCGGTGGAGCCTGAAGATCGGCGGTCCCGACGACCTCGACGAGGCGGCGGTCGACGGCTGGCTGACGCAGCTCGCCTAGGGCCGCAGGCGGGTCGTCGGGACGATCTGCGACGCCTGGGAGGTGCTCGACCAGCGGAGCTCGGCGACCGCGTGCCGGGTGCCGTCGAAGTACTCCACGACGATCGGCACCGGCTGCCCGGCGGTCAGAGCGACGGTCCCGGTGTCGACCTGGCGGGCGTGCTTCGTCCACTTGTCGATCACCAGGCGTCCGTCGACCCACAGCCGCACGCCGTCGTCCGACGTCGTCGCGAACGTGTACGTCTGCGAGTACCGCGGCACGACCGACCCGCTCCAGCGGACGGAGAACGTGTCCGCCCCGATGCCGCTCACGGGCGCGGCGAGTCCCCAGTCGAACGCGATGCTCGCGTCGATGCGGGAGACCGTCGTGCCCGTGAGGTCGGCGTTGTCGTAGTAGACCGCGCTGAGGCCGCGCAGCCCGAGCGTCGCGGTCAGCGTCGTCGTCGCGGTGGGGGTCGGCCAGGTCCGGGTCGCCGCCGTCGAGCCGTCCGACCACCGGTCGAGCTCGTACGTGCGACCTTGCGCGTCGACCTGCGACGGCACCGCGAGCCGCAGGTCGAAGCCCGCCCACGAGGTCACGGCCGTGGGGCCGGCGATCGTCTGACCGTTGACGGTGAGCGTGCGGCCGGCGGGCGACGTCGCGAGCGTCACGGCGACCTTGCGCGGCAGGAAGTCGCGCGTGACGGTCGTCGTCGCGCCCTGCGAGTCCGTCGCCGTCAGCGCGATCCGCAGGTAGCTGTTCGCGGCGGCGGCGAGGTCCTCCGGTCCGGGCGCCTCGAACGACACCGACGTCCCCGTCACCGGCCCGAGGAACGGGTGGGTGTGCTGGTCGTGCACGCGGACGACCGTCCACGACAGGCGGGACGCAGGCACCGTGCCGTCCTGCGCGTCCATCGCCGACCCACTGAGCGTGTACGACTGCCCGACGACGAACGTCGCCCCCGCGGCCGGGGACGTGATCTGCACGCTCGGCGCGGTGTTGCCCGAGCTGATCCGCACCGTCACCGCGGCCGACGTCGCCCCCTGCGGGTCGCGCACGCGCAGCGACGCGGTCCACGTGCCCGCCGCGTACGTGTGCTGGACGGTCGGGCTCGTCGTCGTCGCGTCGGCCGTCCCGTCGCCGAACTGCCACAGGTACGTGAGCGTGCCGCCGTCCGGGTCGCTGCTGCCGCGGCCGTCGAGCGTCGTGGTGAGCGGCGCCGCGCCGCTCGTCGGGGACACGGTCAGCGCCGCCGTCGGGGTGCGGTTGGCCGTGCCGGTGTAGGCGAGCCGGCGGACCTCGCCGCCGTTCGCGTACGTCGTGTAGTACAGCGCCTGGCCGCCCGACCACGGCCCGAACTCGAGGTGCACCGCCGCGCCGAGTCCCGTCGAGACGTCTGTGCGCGTCCCGCCCTTGAGCATCATGAGCTTGCCGCAGTTGTAGTCGGAGAACAGATACCCGTCCTCGTACGCCGCGGGCCAGACGCCGTCGGGGACGAACGCGCCGCCGGTGATCGACCCGCAGCCCGTGCTCCTGCCGTAGTCGTGGATCGGGTTCGTCATCCCGGCCGGGAGCGGGCCGCCGCAGTCCGTCGCCGAGCCCGTCTGCGCGCAGTGCCCCTCGCGTACGGGCCAGCCGTAGTCCGCGCCCGACGTGCCTTGGTCGATCTCCTCCCACATGTTCTGGCCCACGTCGTCGATGCGGAACACCGTGCCGCTCGCGTTCGGGTCGAACGCGAACCGGAACGGGTTGCGCAGGCCCCACGCGAACGTCTCCCGGCACACCGTGCCCGCGGCCGCAGGAGCGAGCCGACAGCTCGCCGTGTCGGTGCCGAGGAACGGGTTGCCCGGTGCGGGTGCGCCGGTGGTGCGGTCGACGCGCAAGATCTTGCCGTTGAGCACGTTGCGGTCGCGCGACGCGTCGTTGTCGCCGCCGCAGCCGCTGTCGCCCTGGTAGTCGCAGCCGCCGTCACCGGTCGAGACGTACAGGTACCCGTCCTTGCCGACGTGCACGTCGCCCGCGTTGTGGTTGCCCGCCGGGGACGCGATGCCGTCGAGCAGCACCGTCTCGCTCGCCGGGTCGACCACGTTGTCGTCGCCGAGCACGAAGCGCGACACCCGGTTGACCGGCGCACCCGCGGGGGTGCCGCCCTGGCTCGTCGGGCACGACGTGCTCGTGCGCGCCGTGTAGAAGAGGTAGATCGCGTGCGTCGCCGGGTCGGGGTCGGTCGCGACGCCGAGCAGGCCGCGCTCCGAGTTCGTGCAGAGACGGCTCGACAGGTTCAGCGCGGGCGTCGTCAGCAGGGTGCCCGCGGCCGTGCGGACCCGCAGGCTTCCCGACTGCTGCGTGACGAGCATGCGGCCGTCGGCGGTGAACGCGATCGCGGACGGGTTCGGGATCGTCGCGACGAGCGACTCGGTGAACCCCGCCGGGACGGCGGCCGTCGCGGGCGGCGGACCGACCACGACCAGCGCGGCGGCGACCAGGCCCCCCGTCACCACGGCCACGAGCGAGCGCACAGCGTTCATCAGGGTCCCCCGTCGCCGTCGACGCGTCAGACCGCCACCATCCCGCCGGAGGGGAGGACACGCAACGGGGTCGCTCGTCAGCGACCGCAGGCCGGGCAGACACCTCCGTGGCCGCCCGCCGCGACCGGCACGGGTTCGCCGGACTCGGCGGCGATCGCGGCGGCGGTCTCGTCCTGCTTGACCTCGACCCGCGCCGCCTCCCAGGCCGACCAGTGGCCCGAGACCAGCGCCCACAACGAGAGCGCGGAGACGTACAGCACGCTGTTCACCCACCCGGTCGCCAGCGACACGGGGATCATCGCGATCCAGAAGATCGTCAGCCAGCCGTTCACCCGACGCATGAAGACGGGATCGTCCTGCACCATCGCCCACAAGGACTTCACCGGGCCCACGTCTGCCTCCGCTCTCTCTCGCCCACGGGCGCGCCGATGCTGCGGCCGGACGCTAGCGGCGCGGCAGGGCGGCCGCACGTCAAGCGGGACGTTTCAGCCGGTCGGCGCAGACGCCGGCAGACGAGCGCGTCCCGGACCGGGGGCACACTCCCACCGGCTGTCGGCGGCCGTCGCCCAGGGCACGCTCCACCCGATCGGGCTCGCGGCGCCGCCCAGCAGCTGAGTCATGCGAGGGACCGTACCGGTCGGCGCAGCCGGTACACCGACACGTGCGACGTGGACTCGGCGGTGAACTCGGCACCCGACCAGTCCGCGTGCCTGCTCTCGAGCTCGAACCCGGCGAGCTGCCCCATGAGGTCGAGCTCCGCGGGCCAGACGTACCGGTGCGGGCTGCGGAACAGCTGCGCGTCCGTCCCGTCGCCGAAGTGGACGTGGTGGGACACGACGTGCTGCGCGAGCACGTCGTACGTGTCGAGGCCGAGGTACCCGGGCTCGTCGGCCCACACCGTCGCACGCACCCCGGGCGGGAGGACGCGCAGCTGCGGCACCCACAGCTCGATGAGGAACCGTCCGCCGGGCTCCAGGTGCCGGGCGGCGTTGCGGAAGCACTCGACCTGCTCGGCCTGCGTCAGCAGGTTCGAGATCGTGTTGTACACGAGGTACACGAGCGAGAACGAGCCGGGCGCGCGCACGGTCGCCATGTCGCCCATGACGACGGGGATCGTCGCGTCGTCGACCTTCGTGCGGAGCACGTCGACCATCGGCTGCGACAGCTCGATGCCCGTCACCGGCACGCCGCGCTCGGCCAGCGGGACGGCGACGCGTCCCGTGCCGATGGCGAGCTCGAGCACCGGGCCGCCGTCCGCGAGCGCCGCGAGCCGGTCGACGGTCGGGCCGAGCACCTCGGGGGCGAACATGCCGGTGCCGGGGGTGTCGTAGCGGGAGGCGGCGTCGACGCCCCAGATCTGCTGCTGAGTCACGGCGTCGACCGTCGCACCGGTCCGCTCCGGCCGTCCATGGGATTCGCGCCGGACCGCTACAGCTCCACCTCCGCCTCGCTCAGGTCGAGCAGGCTGCCGAGCGCGCCTGCCCGCGCGCCGGGTCGTCCTCCTCGTCGGGCGTGGTCGCTCGCACGATCCGCAGGCTACGACCGGCGGGTCCTCACCGGCGGGTCAGGCGGAGCACCGGGATCGTGCGCGTCGTCTTCTGCTCGTACGACCGGAACCCTTCGGAACGCTGCTTGAACTTCTCCCACGCCGCGTCCCGCTCGGCGCCCTGCAGGTCTGTCGCGTGCACCTCGACGACACCCTCGTCCGGGTGCTCGATCTCCACGTCGGGGTGCGCGAGCAGGTTGTGGTACCAGCCGGGGTTGGTCGGCGCGCCGCCCTTCGACGCCGCCACGAACCACGCGCCGTCGCCGTCGGGGATCGCCGCGACCGGACTGACGCGCGCCTCCCCCGTTCGGGCGCCACGGTGGTGGAGCAGGACGAGACCCCTGCCGAAGCCCATGGTCGTGACGGTGCCGCCGTTCGCGCGGAACTCGTCGATGATCTGCTGGTTCCAGTCGGACATCCCGTCAGTGTGTGTGCGCCGGACGCGTGGCGCACGTGCAGTCCACCCGCGACGGTGCTCACGGGCACGGGAGCCGCGACACTAGGGTGGGCGCCAGTCCAGCTGCGGGCGTCGAGGAGGAGCTGTGGCACGGGTGACCAGCGCGGACGTCGCTCGGGAGAGCGGCGTGTCGCGGACGACCGTGAGCTACGTGCTGAACGCGAAGCACGGCGTCACCATCACGGAGGCGACGCGCCTGCGCGTCCTCAGCACCGCCGAGCGGCTCGGGTACACCCCGTCGGCCGCCGCGCGGACCCTGCGGTCCGGACGCTCCGACCTCGTCCTGTGCGTGCTGCCGAACTGGACCGTCGGCCCCGTGATCGACGCCCTCATCGACCACCTGACCACCGAGCTCGCCGACCACGGCCTGTCGATGCTCGTCTACAACGGCCGCTCGAACCGCCCGCTCGCCGAGCTGTGGCGGGCCGTCACGCCGTGCGCCGTCCTGGGGCTCGGGGCGTTCACCGAGTCCGACGCGCAGGCGATGCGCCGCGCCGGGATCCAGGTGGTCGGCTCCGCGCTGGACGAGGACCCGCACCCCGAGATCTTCGTCGTCCCGCAGGCGAACATCGGCGGGCTGCAGGTCGAGCACCTCGCCGCGCGCGGCCACCGCGTCATCGCGTACGCGGCACCCGCCGACGACCGGCTCGCCGCGTTCGCCGACCGGCGCCTGCGCGGTGTCGTCGCCGAGTGCTCGCGGCGCGGGCTGCCGGAGCCCGTCGTCGCGCCCGTCGATCTCGACGTCGCGTCCGCCGTCGCGGCCGTCCGGACGTGGCGCTCCGGCTCGTCGCCCGTGACGGCGGTCGCTGCGTACAACGACGAGGTCGCGCTCGCCGTCCTGTCCGGCCTGCGGGCCGAGGGGCTGCGCGTGCCCGAGGACGTCGCGGTCATCGGGGTCGACGACATCCCGACCGCCCGTCTTGCCGCCCCCGCGCTCACCACCGTGTGGCAGGCCATCGACGCCCAGGCGTCGTACCTCGTGGCGTCCGTGCTCGCCGCGCTCGACGACGACGTGGAGCCGCCGCAGCGGCCCGACGACGTGTTCCACGTGATCGAGCGCGACTCGACGTGACCCGGGGACGGGGGGACCGTATGCACAGCCCGAAGCCATGGGTCGCCGGTGATGCCCTGAACGCCCTGCCCGGCTCGGACTCGGATGACGACGAGAGCATCAAGGCGGACATCGCTGGCGTGATCGCCGACGACGACTACGTCTCCGACCCGTGGCAGCGCTAGGCACGGTCGCCGTCGACCGCGAGTACGCCTAGACCCGACGGCCGTCAGGCTGCACGACGACCGCGAGGTCCATCACGGCGCCGCCCGTGACCGAGGCGGCCGCGAGGGCGTCGGCGACGTCCGCGTCGTCCAGCAGAGGCGCCCCGTCGGTCATGACCGGCGGGGCGCCTCGGGTGGTGGATCAGCTGAACGTGAGCCAGTTGAGGTTCACGAAGTCGGCCGGCTGGCCCGACTCGAACGTCAGGTACACCGTGTGGTTGCCGGTGACCCCGGTGATGTTCGTCGGGACGGTCCGCCACGACTGCCAGCCGCCGGTGTTGCCGATCGCGAACGAGCCGACGGGCTGCGCGGTGAGGCTGTCGAGCCGCACGACGACCAGGCCGCTGACACCGCCGGCCGCCCCGGACGCGACCCGGGCGCTGAACTGCGTCCGGGCCGTGCTGCCGAAGCTCACGTTGTCGTAGCGGACGTAGTCGCCGTTGCTGATCCAGGCGATGTTCTCGCCGCCGTCGACGTCGGACGTCGCCTCCTTCGCGACGCCCGTGGCGGCGTTGTAGGACTCGGCCTGGATGCGGGACGTCGCGTCGACACCGGTCGTCGCGCTCGCGGTCGTGACGTTCACGGACGACGAGGTGGCGGACCGGTTGCCGGCCGCGTCGTAGGCCCGCACCGCGAACGTGTACGCCGTCGCCGGCGAGAGGCCCGACGCCGTGTACGTGGTCCCGGTCGCCGTGCCGACGACCGTGCCGTTGCGCAGCACCTCGTACCCGGTGACGCCCACGTTGTCCGTCGACGCCGACCACGACAGGGTCGTCGCGGACGTCGTCGTGCCGGACGCCGTCAGGCCGCCCGGAGTCGACGGGGCCGTCGTGTCACCGCCGCTGCCCGAGGTCGTGACGTTCACCGACGACGACGTCGCGGACCGGTTGCCCGCCGCGTCGTACGCCCGCACCGCGAACGTGTACGCGGTCGAGGCCGACAGGCCGGACGCCGTGTACGACGTGCCGGACGTCGTGCCGACCACCGACCCGTTGCGCAGCACCTCGTACCCGCTGACGCCCACGTTGTCGGTCGACGCCGACCACGACAGGGTCGTGGACGACGACGTCGTGCCGGACGCCGCGAGACCCGACGGGGTCGACGGGGCCGTGGTGTCGACCGGGGCCGACACGTTCGAGCTCGCCACCGACCGGGCCGGGACGTTGAGCGTGACGCCGTTCGAGAAGGTCACCGTGATGGCCGACCCGCTCATGTTCGCCGCCTGGTACGTGCGGACGCCGTCCTTCACGAACACCGCGTGCAGCGGGGTGTTGGCCGTGACGGACCGGTCGACGGTGCCGAGGCCGGACAGGCTCTTGAGCCAGTAGAACGTGTGCGCCCTCGACTCGCCCTCCTCGACCGTGTACGAGTCGGCCTGCGAGCGGAACTGGCTCAGCGCCGTCGGGGCGTCGGCCAGCGCCTGGAACTCCCAGAGGATGTCCTTCCACACCGTCGCCGGGCCGCCGTTGTTGGTGGTCAGCTCGTTGAGGTTCCGCGTGATGTACGACGGGTTGTAGCCCAGGTACAGGTGGCCGGCCGTGCTGGGCAGCAGGTTGATGCCCTGGATCATCTCGGGCTCGGCGCTGAACCACGTCGAGTACGAGCCGCCGTCGCCCCACACCATGCCGACCGTGGAGTGGCCGAACGCGGCGGGGAACGCCTCGTCGTCGGTGTCGAACCAGTAGTTCTGGATGGCCGACGCCTGCGTCGTGTAGAGGTAGATGCCGAGGTCGCGGACCGTCTTGTTGCCGGTGGCCTGACCCCACTGGATGAGCCCGCTGGCGAAGTTCATGCCCTCGGACGACGACTCCTGGTTGTTGCCCGCGCCGAACGCGCCGTGGCCGGCGGCCCAGTCGTGGCCCGCGTAGATGTCGAAGTCACGCAGGAACGGGAAGCGGGTGTCGGTACGGTCCCAGTTCGCCGCGTCCTTGATGACGGTGTTGACCATGCCGCCGTACGCGGAGTCGGCGGCCCACGACGGGTCGAACTCGGCGACCGTCGCCGCGCCCACCACGTAGTAGCCGTAGTGGAAGTGGTGGTCGTTGAGGTCGGTGTCGGAGCCGTACGACGTCGGGTAGCCGATGAGCGTGCCCCACGCGGAGTTGTACCAGAACGACCGCTGCGTCTCGCCGGGCGAGGCGGTCATCCAGTCCGTCAGGCGCGTCCTCATCGCACTGACGAGCGTGTCACGGGCCGACGTGTTGCCGGTCGCGTTCGCGATCTGCGCGACCTGCGCGATCCGGCCGAACGCCTTGCCCGTCCAGTACGTGTCCTCGGCGAAGCCCGCGAACGGGTCGCTGCCGGCGACCTGGTTGACGTAGTTGTTGAGCTGCGTGGCGTCCGCCGAGCCGGCCGCGAAGCCCGTGTTGGCGAGCTGCGGGAGGACACCGTTGAACGGCGTGACCGTCTGGAACTGCGAGCTGCCGATGACGACCTTCATGGGGCCGCGCGGCGAGACGTACGAGTACCCGCTGGGGTTCACGCCCGACAGGGCGTCCCGCTGGTGCGGGTACAGGGCGTAGACGGTGCCCGTGCCGGAGCCCTGACGGGCCGTGGTCGTGAACGCGTACGTCGCGGTCATCTTCGCGGTGGCCTCGTCGTACGACCACGAGACCTTGGTGCCGGTCACGTGGTTGTGCGCGTAGGGCGCGTACGCGTTGAGCGCGGTGATCTTGTCGGCCGTGCTCGTGCCGGTCGTCGTCGGGAGCACCGCGACGGAGAAGAACGTGCCGCCGTTGAGCGACGAGCTGATCGTCGACCCAGAGATGTTCCACGTGGAACCGGTCGGGGCGAAGGCTGCGTAGTCGTGGCCGTTGATCGTGAAGCCGATCGCGGCGTTGCTGTTGCTCCAGACGGTCGGTGCGGCCACGCCCGTCAGGGTCGCGTTGCCGCCGGTCTTCGTCGCGTAGACGAACGGCAGGCCGTGGCCGAACGTGGTGCGCAGGCTGTTGCTGCCGCTCGACCAGAGCTCGCTCACGGTCCAGTCGGAGTAGCCGTCGACCTTGCCGTCGGACGTCAGGCCCGCGATGCCGAGCCGGAAGTCCTCGGCGTAGTTGTAGTGGTACTCGCTCACCCCGGTCGAGGTGCCAGAGATCGACGGGGTCGTCGCGTAGCTGACGCCGAGACCGTTCGTGTACGCGTGGAACGAGAGCGGGTGCGCCATGAGGTTCTCGGAGATCGACGCGCAGTCGAACTTGCGCCACAGCAGCGACGTCCACCAGTCGTTCGTCGGGATCGCACCCGACGGGAAGTTGGACGTCACGTGCGCGCGGGGGTTCGTGACCGGGGTGTTGTTGCACTCGGTGGGCACTCCCCCGCCGGACGGCGTCCCCTCGGCGTAGCTGCCCGAGCCGACGGACACCGCGGCCGCCCGGGCGACGGGCAGGGCGATCGCCTGCACCAGGTACGCCACGACGGCGCCGATCACCACCATCGCCACGACGGCGCGGCGGTCCAGGGTGGGTCGGGGCGTCGTCGCCCCTGAACCTGAGAGCTCTGCTCGAGCTGACATTCCGGTCATCTCCGATCTCTGACGCGTGCGCCGGGGCGTCGTACACGTCCGGGCACGAAGGGGCGACGGTGCGCCAGCCACGGGTGGCGTGCGCACCGGAGGTCCCGGAGCTGTCACGTGGGGCGTGGCACCGGGCGGGAGCGACGACCGCCCGCCCGGACGCTCGCCGTCGTGTGGAGCCGACGGGGTGCGTCCGGGCATCGCGATCGGTGGGGCACAGGCGCCGTGGCGGCCGCCCTTGAACCGGCAGCTCCGGGGGTCCGAGCACCTCAGCGCTGAGGCGCCCGCACCGTTGACTCGTGTCAACGGGGCTGCGGGGACCAGGGTGGCGGTCGACGCCCTGGGAAGTCAAGGCTCTGGCCAGCGACGACGCGCTGCATGCGGCATCCCGCGCTGCCGAGCGCGGCAGATCCACACGATCGGGTGACCCCCGCGCCCTCAGGCGTCGCGGCTCACCGAGGTCGCCTCAGTGCGACTCGTCAGCCGACGTCCGGGGTGCGACCTCGACGAACCGGAGCCGCAGCTCGCGCTGGATCTCGACGTGCCGAGCGAGGAACGCCCGCTCGTCGAGCCGCTTGCGCCGCAGCCACCCGGTGACCTCGTCGTTGCACTTGCTCGCGTTGCACGAGCGGCACGCGGGGGCGATGTTGTCGAGCGTGTAACGGCCGCCCCGGGAGATCGGCAGCACGCAGTCGCGCTGCAGCGGGACACCCGTCGCCCCGCAGTACGCGCATCCGCCCCAGGCCTCGACGAGCGCGGCCCACTGCTCCGGACGGAGGTCGTGCTCGACGGCGTCCATCCGCCGCTTGCGGCGCTTGGCGTACCGCGCCTTGCGGGTCTGTGCCGGCATGCCGGCGAGCGTACGACCACGGTCGGCGCGCGCCTGGCGGGCGCGCGGACGGGCCCGGCGTCAGCCGAGGGCAGAACCCCGTGACCTGCCGGTTCGCCGCACCTACGATCGCGCCATGCGCATCAGGGGGGACGCCGCAGGGAGCACGTCGGAGGTCGCGGCGGCCGGTCGCCGGGCCACGCGGGTGACGACCGTCGAGCTGCTGTTCGACCTCGTCTTCGTGGTCACGATCGCCCAGCTCGCCACGGTCGTCTCGCACGATCCCGGCTGGGAGTCGGTCGCGCGGGCGGGGCTGCTGCTCGTGGTCGTCTGGTGGATGTACGACGCGTTCGCCTGGCTGACCAATCAGGCGACGCCCGACACCCGCGCGGTCAGGCTTCTGTTCATCGCGGCGATGGCCGCGTTCCTGGTGCTGTCGCTCGCGATCCCCGACGCGCTCGAGGGCGCGAGCGTGCTGTTCGGCGCCGCGTACGCGGTGATCGCGCTCGTGCACGGCGGCCTCTTCATCGCGCTCGGCGGCGTGACGAGCGCGCGCGTGATGCTGCGCGTCATGCCGATCAACGTCGGCATCGGTGCGCTGATCGGCGTGGCCGGGCTGGTCGAGGGGCCCGCGCACACGGTGCTGCTGCTCGCGCCGCTCGTGCTCATCGCGGTCGCCGCGGGCATCGCGATGCGTTCGCCGTTCGACCTGGTCGCGGAGCACTTCGTCGAGCGGCACGGGCTGCTCGTCGTGATCGCGCTCGGCGAGTCCGTCGTGTCCGTCGGCGCAGGTGTCGGCGCGCACGACCTCGGCGCGGGGTCGGTGCTGGGCGCGGTGCTCGTCGTCGGTGTCATCGCGGCCCTGTGGTGGTGCTACTTCTCCGGGGACGACGAGCGCGCGACGCTCGCGTTCGGCGCGGTCGAACCCCGCCGACGGACCGCCGCGGCGCTGCGGGCGTTCTTCGTCGACCACCTGCTCATGCTGTTCGGCCTGGTCCTGCTCGGCGCCGGCCTGCACCTCGCGGTCGAGGACGCCCTGCACCCGCCGACGGTCGCGACCGGCTGGCTCATCGCGGCGGGCGTCGCCTTGTTCCTCGTCGGGGACGCCGACTACCGCCGCTACCTCGGGCTCGGCGCGTGGTGGTTCCGGGCCGGTGGCGCGGCGGCGGCGCTGCTGGTCGGAGCGCTGGCGTCGCTCGTCCCGTCCGTCGTCGTGCTCGCGGCGCTCGGGCTCGTGGTGGTCGCGACGATCGCCGTCGACCGGCCTCGTCCGGAGTAGGTGTCACAGATCCGCCCCGGCCGGTGTCTTCATGCCGACACCTACTGAGGAGGAGACGATGACCAGCACCACCCGGGTCCCCGTGGTCGAGATCACCGGCATGTACGGGGCCGTCGTGAAGTGGTTCAGCAAGCGCATGTTCGGCAAGGTGCCCGAGTCGCTCGGGGTCGCGTGGAACAACCCGGCGATCCTCAAGTTCCAGATGTCGCTGGGGCAGCGGTCGCGGAAGTGGGACGCCGTCGACGAGGACCTCAAGTCGTACGCGCACATGGCGGTCGCGTCGCTGATCGGCTGCTCGTGGTGCCTCGACTTCGGCTACTTCGCCGCCGCCAACGAGGGGCTCGACCTCTCCAAGGCCCGCGAGGTGCCGCGGTGGCGGACCTCCGACGTGTTCACGCCGCTGGAGCGCGACGTGCTCGAGTACGCCGAGGCGATGTCGCAGACCCCGCCGACCGTGACCGACGAGCTCTCCGCCCGGCTGCTCGACCAGCTCGGGGCGCCGGGGCTCGTCGAGCTCACGACGTGGATCGCGCTCGCGAACCTGTACTCGCGCACCAACTCCGCGCTCGGGATCGAGTCCGAGGGGTTCGCGGCAGCATGCGACCTGCCACCGCTGGCCGCCCGGCCCGCGTCCGCGGTCTCCCCCGCGTAGCGTCGCCGCCATGACCGACGACCCGTTCGTCACCCACCGCAGCCTGCTCTTCACGGTCGCGTACGAGATGCTCGGCTCCGCCGCCGACGCCGAGGACGTGGTCCAGGAGACGTGGCTGCGGTGGGCGGACCTCGACCCGTCCGCCCGGTCGGACGTCCGTGACCCGCGTGCGTACCTCGTGCGCATCACGACCCGGCAGGCCCTCAACCGGCTCCGCACGCTCGCGCGCCGCCGGGAGGACTACGTCGGCGAGTGGCTGCCCGAGCCGCTGCTCGTCAGCCCCGACGTGGCGGAGGACGCCGAGCTCGCGGAGAGCGTCTCATTCGCGATGCTCACCGTCCTCGAGACGCTCGGCCCCACCGAGCGGGCGGTGTTCGTGCTGCGGGAGGTGTTCGACACCCCGTACGACGAGATCGCCGCGGCCGTCGGTCGCACGCCCGCCGCCGTCCGGCAGATCGCGCACCGGTCCCGCGAGCACGTCGACGCCCGCCGCCCACGCCACCAGGTCAGCCGTGCCGAGCAGACGCAGGTGGTCGAGAAGTTCCTCGCGGCCGTCCGGGTCGGCGACCTCGACGGGCTCCTGCAGGTGCTCGCGCCCGACGTGGTCGTGGTCGCCGACGGTGGCGGGATCGTCAAGGCCGCCCTCCGGCCGATCACCGGTGCCGAGCGGGTCGCGACGTTCCTCAGCGTGCTCGCCGAGTCGTTCACCGACTTCTCGACGACACCGATGTGGCTCAACGGCGGGCCCGCCGCGCGCGTCGACCTGGCGGGCGAGCTCAACACCGCGATGAGCCTGGTCATCGAGGACGGCCGGATCTCGCGCATCTACGCGATCCGCAACCCGCACAAGATGGGCCGGCTGGACGAGGAGACGGTGCTCAGCCGGTGACGCTGCGGGGGCGGGCTGGTCTCGGCTCACCCGCCCCCGAGCCGGCTACCGGGTGGCCGGGCGCACCGCGTCCGACGGCTCCCACACGAACCCGTCCGGGTCGGCGAACGCGCCGCCGTCGCCGACGATCGCGATGCGGTGCGACCCGGTCCCCTCGGGCGAGACGCCCGCGTCCTTCGCCAGCGCCCGACGCCCGTACAGCGCGAGCTTCACGGCACTGCCCGGCGTGGCGAACTCGACGTACTTGCGGCCGAAGCTCTTCGCGACGGACAGCCCGCGCTCGACGTAGAACTTCTTGGTCACCGCGACGTCGTCGACACCGAGCAGCAGCACGAGGTCGTCGACCGCGAGCGTCGCCGGGCCGGTGTCCTTCTTCGCCGAGGTCGCGACCTTCCAGATCGTGCCGTCGGGCGCCTGGACCACGCCGCCGGTCCCCCAGAAGGACTTCGCGACGGGCTTGATCACCGTGGCGCCCGCGGCGACGGCGGCGTCCACGAGCCCGCTGACGTCGGCGGGCTGGGAGACGGTCAGCGACAGCGTGAACCCGCGGAAGCCGGTCGTCGGTGCGTCCGAGGCCCGCACGCGCAGCCGCGCGCCGAGGCCGAAGGCGGACGAGTAGAAGTGCTCGGCGGCCGACTCGTCGGCCACGTCCAGGATCAGGGAGTCGATGGTTGCCATGCCGACGACGCTACGGAGGCGCCCTCGGCCGGTGCTTCTCGATTCCTGACCGCTTGACGGCGCGCTGCGGTCGCCACGGTCCGGAGGACGGCGAGGTCCGCGATGCGGGCAGGACGGTCGAGGTCGCGGCGTAGGCTCGTCGGGTGGCCACGTTCTCTGCGGTGACTCGTCAGCACATCCTCCAGGCGATCGCGGAGTACGACTCCCGCGGCCGCGACGACTTCCTCGGGGTCTACGGCTACGACCCGTCGGTCGGCTACACGCTCCTGCACGACGGGCGCACGTACGACCCGGCCGCCGTGCTCGGCGTCGCCCACCGGTACGCGACCGGCCGCCTCGCGCCGGCCCACGAGCTCAGCGACGGCCTCGCCGGTGCCACCGCGATCCTGCGCAAGCGCGGGTTCGACGTGACCGAGCCCCCGTCCGCCCGGCCCGCCGTCGTCGCCCCCGCGCGTCGCGCCCCCGCCGCCCGGAAGACGGCCGCAGCCGCCCGCCCGAGCACCCGCACGACGACGCGGGCCGCCGCCCCCGAGCGCGCTGTGGCCATGTGCCCGACGTGCTCGATGACGCTCCCGGCGACGGGAATCTGCGACTACTGCTCCTGAGCCGGGCTTCAGACGAGCACGACGGAGCCGTCGACGGTGATCTCGTCGGCGTCGGCGTCGTCGAACCAGCGACCGTTCTCGCCGAGGTAGCGGAACTTCACCGTCGTCCCCACCGGGACCTTGACCGACGTGCTCGCCGTCCCGTTCGAGCGGCGACGCAGCAGGTGCGCGCCCGGCGTCCAGTCGTTGAACGTGCCGACGACGCTCACGTTCCCGTCGAGCGCGGCCGTCGGGAGGGCGAACGTCAAGGTGCAGGTGGCGGCGGAGCGGGACTTCTTGAGCACAGGCGGGTCACTCCCTCGGTCGAACGGCGCGTACCCGGGCATCGTCGCGTGCTCATGTTTCGGGGAGTGCATCCGTCCGGTGATCGGGAGGTGACGCGTCGCCGTCGCAGGTGACCGGCGGGTGTCGTCCGGGTCTCAGGTGCGCCGAGGTTCCAGGACGACGACGGCAGTCTCGGTCGGTCGTCGGACGGAGAAGCCGTCGACGTCCGTCCCGAGCTGCTCCCACCGGGCCCACAGCCGCGCCCGCTCGTCGCCGACGGCCGCCCGCCCGCGCACGGCGGCGGTGCGGCCCTCGAGCTCGACGGTGGCGTCGGGCTGCGCCTGCAGGTTGAGCCACCACGCGGGCTCGGGGGCGGCCCACCCGTTCATCGCGAGCGTCACGAGGTTCGGACCGTCCTCGAAGTACGCGACGATCGCGGCGCGCTCCTGCCCGGTCTTCCGTCCGACGGTCCGCAGGACGAGCATCCCCCACTTGTCGGGCCTCGGCGGGCGCAGGCCCAGCCGTCCGCGGCTCAGCCGGTAGATCGCGCGGTGCACGACCCACGCGGTGCGGACG
>NZ_JAGIBD010000026.1 GCF_017744555.1 Cellulomonas sp.
CGCAGCACGAGCGTCGGCGCGCACGTGCTCGGCGTGGTCGTGGGCCTGGTGCTCGCGCCGATCGGGATCGCGATCACGCTGCTCGGCCAGTCGCGGATCCTCGCGGCGCAGGTCGACGGCTGGGACGGGTCGACCGAGGTGCTCGGCATCGTCCTCGTCACGCTGGGTCTGCTGCTGCTCGCGGTCGTGGTCCTGCTCGGCCTCTGGACGCCCGCGGTGCCGCTCACGGGGGGCGGGTTCCTCACGCTCGTCGGGGCGGTGTACCTGTATGCGCCAGCGCTCGCGCGTGAGCAGACGCTGAACGTCCTGTCGTCGTCGGGCTGGCGCCTGACGGTCACGCAGGTGACGGTCGCAGGCACGTCGGGCACGCTCATCGTCGCGGGGTTCCTGCTGCTGATGGCGGGGCTCGTCGCGGCGCTGGCCCGCCGTTCCGGCGTGCGACTCGGGGCCTTCCGCGAGCGTCACCGCCTCTGACGTGGCCGTCGCGGGCACCCGTGTGAGGCCCGTCACCCGTCCGGCTAGAGTGCGATGCCGGGTCGGGTCGCTCCCCCGACCTGCCCGCACCGACGTCGTTGCACAGGAGGGTCGCACGTGACCGACACCACCATCCCCAGTCCCGAGGCCGCCGGCGGACTCGAGAACCTGCTCTCCGAGAACCGCCGTTTCCCCCCGTCCGCGGAGTTCGCCGCGCAGGCGAACGCGCAGAGCGACCTGTACGCGTGGGCGGCCGCCGACAGGGTCGGCTTCTGGGCCGACCAGGCCCGCGAGCTGCTCGACTGGTCGACGCCGTTCTCGGAGACCCTGGACTGGTCGGGTGCGCCCGTGGCGCGATGGTTCGCCGACGGCACGCTCAACGCGGCGTACAACGCGGTCGACCGGCACGTCGAGGCGGGCCGCGGCGACCGCGTCGCGCTGCACTTCGAGGGCGAGGGCGGCGACACCCGCACGATCACGTACGCGGACCTGCAGCGCGAGGTGTCGAAGGCCGCGAACGCGCTCGAGGCGCTGGGCGTCGGCACGGGCGACCGGGTCGCGATCTACCTGCCGCTCATCCCCGAGGCGGTCGTCACGATGCTCGCGTGCGCCCGGATCGGTGCGCCGCACTCCGTGGTGTTCGGGGGGTTCTCGGCCGAGGCGCTGAGCTCGCGCATCAACGACGCCGAGGCGAAGGTCGTCGTGACCGCCGACGGCGGCTACCGCCGCGGTGCGCCGTCCGCGCTCAAGCCCGCCGTCGACGAGGCGATCGCGAAGGGCACGCCGTCCGTCGAGAAGGTGCTCGTCGTCAAGCGCACCGGGCAGGACGTCGCGTGGACCGAGGGCCGCGACGTGTGGTGGTCCGACGCGGTCGACTCGGCCTCCGACCAGCACACGCCGGTCGACCTCGAGGCGGAGCACCCGCTGTTCATCCTGTACACGTCGGGCACCACGGGGAAGCCGAAGGGCATCTTCCACACGACGGGCGGCTACCTCACGCAGGCCGCGTACACGCACCGCACGGTGTTCGACCTCAAGCCCGAGACGGACGTCTACTGGTGCACCGCCGACATCGGCTGGGTCACCGGGCACACGTACGTCGTCTACGGTCCGCTGGTCAACGGCGCCACGCAGGTCATCTACGAGGGCACGCCGGACACCCCGCACCGGGGCCGCTGGTGGGAGATCATCCAGAAGTACGGCGTGACGATCCTCTACACCGCGCCGACCGCGATCCGCACCTGCATGAAGTGGGGCGAGGAGATCCCGGCCCAGTTCGACCTGTCGTCGCTGCGGGTGCTCGGCTCGGTCGGTGAGCCGATCAACCCCGAGGCGTGGATGTGGTACCGCCGGGTCATCGGCGGCGACCGCACGCCGATCGTCGACACGTGGTGGCAGACGGAGACGGGCGCGATCATGATCAGCCCGCTGCCGGGCGTCACCGAGACGAAGCCCGGTTCAGCGCAGGTGCCGCTGCCCGGCATCGCGGCCGACGTGGTCGACGACGAGGCCCACCCGGTGCCGAACGGCGGCGGCGGCTACCTCGTGCTCACGGAGCCGTGGCCGTCGATGCTGCGTGGCATCTGGGGCGACCAGCAGCGGTACAAGGACACGTACTGGTCGAGGTTCGAGGGCCTGTACTTCGCGGGCGACGGCGCCAAGAAGGACGACGACGGCGACATCTGGCTGCTCGGCCGCGTCGACGACGTCATGAACGTGTCCGGCCACCGGCTCTCCACCACCGAGATCGAGTCGGCGCTGGTCTCGCACCCGTGGGTCGCCGAGGCGGCCGTCGTGGGGGCGTCCGACGACACGACCGGGCAGGCCGTCGTCGCGTTCGTCATCCTGCGCGGCGGCGGCGGTGGCGCCGACCGGTCCGGCGAGGACGTGCAGAAGGAGCTGCGCGACCACGTCGCGAAGGAGATCGGCCCGATCGCCAAGCCGCGGCAGATCCTGGTGGTCGCGGAGCTCCCGAAGACGCGGTCCGGCAAGATCATGCGCCGCCTGCTGCGCGACGTGGCCGAGCACCGGCAGGTCGGCGACGCGACCACGCTCGCGGACGCGTCGGTCATGGACCTCATCGCGTCCGGTCTCGCGGCCGGGTCGGCGGCGTCCTCGGAGGACTGACACCGACGACGACGAGGGTCCCCGACCGCACAGGTCCGGGGGCCCTCGTCGTTCAGCGCCGCCGCGCGCCGCCCATGAACCGCCCGACGACCGGCAGCTCGGTGACGCCCTCGGCGTCGGCCATGACGAGACCCTGGGCGGCGACGAACTCCACGGCGTCGAGCACCACGTACCGGGGCTCCCACCGCGGCCCGAACTTGTCGTTGAACGACGCGAGGCTCGACATCTGGGTGCGGTGCGAGAGCTGCTGGAGCAGGGGGCGCGTGAGGTCGGCGAGCGCGCCACCGGCCGCGTCACCGTCGAGCCGGCTGCGCATGGGCGCGAAGTTGAGGCTGAGCGACCGGCCGCCCCGACGCAGCACCTCGTCGACGGTCGCGACGACGCACGCGTCGACGACCCCGTTCGGCACGTCCGGCCCGACGCGTCGCCGCATGACGTCGAGCGACCACCCGTCGATCCCCGGCGCGGGCACCCAGTGGATGAACGCGTCGGGGCGGCCGTCGGCGTTCGCGGTGACGCTGAGCAGCAGGCCCCGGTCGTCGGGGTCGAAGAGCCTCGAGAGCGTCATCGAGAACCCGCGCTCGTCCTGCCCGCGCCGGCTGCCGCCGCGCAGCGCCTCGAGCTCGGCCCGGAGCCGGCTGTCGAGGTGCGCGGGGTCGTGGAACGTCGTGGTGTACCCGCTGCGCGCGACGCGTCCGACGGCCTGCCGCAGCGACTTGCGGGCCGCGCCGTCGAGCGTGAAGCGCGTGCAGTCGACGACGGCCTCGTCGCCCAGGTACACCGTCCGCAGCCCGCTCGCCTCGTACAGCGCGAGCCGGTCGGGCTGCGCGCCGAGCACGGCGACGGACCAGCCGTGGCTCTCGACGTGCTCGAGGAACTCGGCCCAGACCTCGGTGCGCTCGTCGGCGGGCCCGATCGGGTCGGGCGAGACGAGGCAGACGCCACCCCGTACGGCGTGCGCGACGACCGATCGGCCGGTGAAGAACCAGTCCTTGTCGTCGCGCAGCGCGAACCAGTCGAGCGTCCCGCTGCCGTGCTCCTCGACGATCGCGCGCGCCCGCTCCCGCTCCTCTCGGTGCTCGACCGGGGTGAGCCGGTGCGGGTGGCGAGGCGACAGCAGCACCCAGGCACCGGCGACGGCGAGCCCGGCGGCGGCCGCGAGCGACATGGGCGTGAGCAGCTGTTCCGCGCGGTGCATGTGACGCAGCGGCACGGCGGCCGTGAGCGCGCGCGCGGTCAGCACGGCCAGCGCACCGCCCGACACCCCGAGCACGAGCGCCCGGCGCACCGCCGCCCGGGTCGGCAGCACCGAGAACACCGTCCGCTGGGACGCCAGCCACCCGGTCGCGACGGCGACCAGCACGGCCTCCTCCACGTCGAGGCCCTTGACGAGGTGCAGCACCGCGGAGACGCCGAGCAGGACCAGCGTGCCGAGCCACGCGAGCCGCTGCCCACGTCGCAGCCCGCGGGCCATGAGCAGCAGCCCGACCGAGACGAGCACCAGCGTGGTGGCCGCCGTCGGCGGCACGGTCTCGGGGAGGACGTCGAGCAGCACGTCGAGCCGTCGCCGCAGCGGCGGTGAGACGGCCGAGAGCAGCCCGACGACGGCCAGCACGGCCACGCCGGTCGCGGCACCCGTGCGGACGCGCTCGCGTCGGCGCCGCGCGGGGAGCGGGTCGACCGGCGTGCGCATCTGCGGGACGGCGGTCACGCGGGCGAGTGTGCCGCGTCTCGCTGGGAGTGCTCCCAGGGAACCGTCAGGCTTCGTGCAGGTGGCGTCCCAGGTGGCCGGTGGACGATGCCGAGGTGCCCGACACGGTTCCGGCGTCCGTCCTGCGCGAGCTCGCAGGTGGCGGCGACGCCCTGAGCTCCTGGTGGACGGTCGTCGCCCTGGGGCTGCTCGCGGTCGCGACGGCGCTGGCCGCGGTGCGCCGTCGGCGCGCGCCGCTCCGGGCCCGGACCTGGCCGCTGTGGTCGACCGTCGCGGCGACCGGAGCCCTCATGTCGCTGCTCGCCGTCAACTGCGTGGTCGGCTACGTGCCCGACGTGTCGGCGGCCCGCACGACGCTGTCGAGCTGGGGACTGCTGCCGCCTCCGCACCTGGCCCACGGCAAGCCCTCCGCGCGGGCGGCCGGTGCCGGGACGGGCGCCGTCCGGGCCGTCCGCGTCCCGGTCGACCGCGACCTGCGCATGCCACCGTCGCTCACCTGGGTGTACACGCCACCGGGCTACGACCCGCAGGGCACGCGCCGATACCCGGTCGTCTACCTGGTGCACGGCTCCCCGGGACGCTCGGGCGACTGGTTCGCGGCGGGGCAGGTGCCGCGCGTGATGGACGTCCTGCTGGCGCACCACCTGGTCCGGCCGATGATCGTGATCGCGCCCGACGTCAACGGCGTCGGGCGGGGCGGGCGCGACACCGAGTGCCTGAACTCGGCGCACGGGGGCTCCCAGGTGGAGACCTACCTGGACGACGTCCTCGTGCCGTGGGTCGACGCGCACTACGCGACGCGCGCCGACTGGCGGCACCGCACGGTCGGCGGCTTCTCGTCCGGCGCGTTCTGCGCGCTCGACCAGGGGCTGCGCCACCCGGACCTGTTCGGCACGATCCTGGCGATCGGCCCGTACGGCGACCCGGGGTCGGGCGGTCGCACGATGCTCGGCGGCGGAGCCGCATGGGCGGCGCACGCGCCGTCGCGGTACCTCCCGACCGTGCCGCTCCCCCATCGGATCGCCGTGTTCCTCGACTCCGCCGGGCGGATGCCTGACGAGGAGACGCGTGCGCGGAGCCTCGCGGACCTGCTGGTCGCGCGCGGGCAGGACGTCGAGAGCCGCACCGAGCCGGGCGCGGGCCACACGTGGCACATGGCCCGTGCCGCGGCCCCGTTCGCGCTCGTCTTCGCGTCGCAGCACGGCTGACGGCACCTGCGTCGAACCGGTTCCGGACGTCAACCACGGCGAAGCGTTTAGGCGATGGAGGGCGTCTACCCGCTCTGGTTGTGTGACCCGCGCACCCGCCCGTCGACCGGCCGGCGGAACGGCGGGCGGGTGCATCCCGCGAGAAGCCTCGAGGCCGTCGCGCGCCCGCGACCGCCCGAAACCCAGGAACGAGGATGTTCATGAGGTCTCGACTTCCCCTGCTGTCCGCCGCCGCGGTGGCGTCCGCGGTCGTCGCACTCGGCGCGGCGTCGCTCGTGCCGACCGCGGCGGACGCCGCCACCCCGCCGGGCCTGCACGTGTCCGGCACCCAGCTCCTGGAGAAGGACGGCACGCCGTTCGTCGCCCGGGGGGTCAGCCACGCGCACACCTGGTACACGTCCCAGACGGCGACGGCGATCCCCGCCATCCGCGCCGCGGGCGCCAACGCGCTGCGCGTCGTCCTGTCGGGCGGCGACCGGTGGACGAAGAACGACGCGACGGACGTCGCCAACATCATCAGCCTCTGCAAGGCCAACAAGCTCATCTGCATGCTCGAGGACCACGACACCACGGGCTACGGCGAGCAGAGCGGCGCCGTCACGCTCGACACGGCGGCGAACTACTGGGTGAGCCTCGCGTCGGTCCTCAAGGGGCAGGAGGACTACGTCCAGATCAACATCGGCAACGAGCCCTACGGCAACACGGCGTCGGTCAACGCGGGCTGGGCGGCGGACACGTCGGCGGCCGTCAAGAAGCTCCGGGCGGCCGGGCTGCACCACAACATCGTCGTCGACGCGCCGTCGTGGGGTCAGGACTGGGCCGGCATCATGCGCGACAACGCCGCGACGGTGGCCGCCGCCGACCCCGACGCGAACACGCTGTTCTCGGTGCACATGTACGGCGTGTACAACAACGCCTCGACGATCACGGCGTACCTCGACGCGTTCAAGGCGAAGAACCTGCCGCTCGTGATCGGCGAGTTCGGCAACATGCACTCCGACGGCGACCCCGACGAGGACACGATCATGTCCGAGGCCGTCAAGCGTGGCATCGGCTACTACGGCTGGTCGTGGTCGGGCAACGGCGGGGGCGTCGAGTACCTCGACATGGTGACGGGGTTCAACCCGGCGCAGAAGACGTCGTGGGGCACACGCATCTTCGACGGCGCGAACGGCATCAAGGCGACGGCCGTGACGGCGAAGATCTACGGCGGCGTCCAGCCCACGCCGACCCCGACGCCCACGGTCACCCCGACGCCGACGCCCACACCGACGGTCACGCCGACCCCCACCCCGACCTCGACGACGACCCCGGGCGCGCGGTGCACCGCGTCGTTCAAGGTCCTCAACTCGTGGCCGGGCGGCTACCAGGCCTCGGTCACGGTCAAGGCCGGCAGCGCGATGATCAGCTCCTGGTCGACGGCGTTCACGCTCCCCTCGGGCGGCACCATCCAGTCCGGCTGGTCCGGCACCTACACCTCGTCGGGCTCGAACGTCACGGTCACCAACGCCGCCTGGAACGGGCTGCTCGGCGCCGGCGCGAGCACCGAGTACGGCTTCGTCGCCGGCGGCAGCGCGCCGACCGGCACCGTGGCGGTCAGCTGCAGCTGACGCGACGGGGCGCCGGGGTCCACGTCGGACCTCGGCGCCCCTACAGCCCGAGCAGCCGGCGCAGGTTCCGCACGGCCTCGCGGCCGGCGCGCGTCGCCCCCACGGTCGACGCGCTGGGGCCGTACCCGACGAGCTGCACCCGCGGGTCGGCCACGACCTGCGTCCCGTCCATGACGATCCCGCCGCCACCGCCGCGCAGACGCAGGGGGCCGAGGTGGTCGAGCGACGGGCGGAAGCCCGTGCACCACAGGATCGTCCGCGCCTCGACGTGCGACGGCCCGTCGACCCACCCGTCGAGCGCGGGCACCGCCTCCGTCCACGTCACGCCGTCGGGGTCGATCCGGTCGAACACCGGCCGCGCGACGAGCACCCCGTCGGCGATGCCCCTGCGGTACGCGTCCGTCAGCGGCAACCCCGTGACGGACACGATGCTCTGCGGCGGCAATCCCGCACGGGTCCGCTCCTCGACGAGCGCGACCGCCTCCCGCCCGACCTCG
The DNA here is from genome assembly GCF_017744555.1 of Cellulomonas sp. Lineage (GTDB taxonomy): Bacteria > Actinomycetota > Actinomycetes > Actinomycetales > Cellulomonadaceae > Cellulomonas. The sequence goes on from NZ_JAGIBD010000026.1 coordinate 7,628, forward strand.
GGCGTGAACTCCTCGTCGCGCCAGGCCGGGGGCCTCCGCGTGACCCACGTCGTGGTGGTGACGCGCGCGAGCTCGAGCAGCAGCTGGACGGCCGACGTGCCGCCCCCGACCACCACCACGTGCCCGTCGGCGAGCTCGCCGGCCCCGCGGTAGTCGTGCGTGTGCAGCTGCCGCCCGCGGAACGTGCCGCGCCCCGGGTACGACGGCCAGAACGGTTTGCCCCACGTGCCGGACGCGTTGATGAGGCCGCGTGCGCTCCAGACGACGGGCTCGTCCGGCCGGTCGACGCCGTGCGACCTCACGAGCAGCCGCCCGCCCGGCCCCGGCTCGACACGGCTGACCCGCACGGGCCGCTGCACGTGCAGGTCGAACTCGCCCTCGTACTGCGCGAAGTAGTAGGGCACGCCCATCGCGGCCGGTTCGCTCGGGTCGGGGACGACGAGCGGCAGGCCGGGCAGGTCGTGGATGCCGTGCGCGTCCGCCATCGTCAGCGTCGGCCACCGGTGCTGCCAGGCCCCACCGGGCTGCGGCGCGTCGTCGAGCACGACGAACGACGCACCGGCGCGCTCCCAGCCGCGCTCACCGACCGCGACGAGGCCGCGCCGACGCAGGTGGTATGCGGCCGCGAGCCCGGCCTGGCCCGCACCGATCACGACCACGTCGACCTCGACGACCTCGCCGCCGGGACCCGCCGCGGACGACGTGCTCGACGCCGCGGCCCGGCGCCGTGCCGCACGGCCGCCCGTCGACGCCGGCTCGGGTGCAGCGACGATCGACGCCTCGTCCGCCGCGTCCGGCGTCACGACAGTGTCCGACATCTCGACGGTGTCCGGCGTCTCGACCGCATCCGGCGTCTCGACCGCATCCGGCGTCTCGACCGCATCCGGCATCTCGACCGTGCCCGGCGCCTCCGCCGCGTCCGGCGCCGCCGGCACGGCGGGCAGCACGCGGGTCTCGGTCTCGTCCCGCGCCGGCGGCAGGGGGAGCCGGGCGTCGCGGCTGCGCTGCGTGACCGCCAGCTCCTCGGCCCGCCGCCGCTCCCGCCGCGTCAGCGGGGTCCCCTCACCCGCGCGCTGGGTGATCGGGGAAGCGTCCATGACCGACCCAACGTACCTGCTGTCCGGGCGGTGCAGGGCCGGTCGGCCCGGACGACGCCCGACCGGACGAAGGCCTCGGCAGGAGCAGGCGCGCATGGTGGGATGGGCCCATGCCGGACGAGACGACTGCGCAGGTCACGGTGGCGGCGACCGCGGGACCGCTCGACGCGACGACCGCCGACGGCGTGCGTGCCCTCGCGGCGCGCACGGCCGCCGCGGACGGCGTCGCCCCCTTGTCGGAGCAGCCGCTGCTGTGGCTCACCGACCCCGAGGCGTCGGCGGTGCACGTGCGCGCGACGGACGCCTCGGGGCAGCTCGTCGGGTACGCGCAGGCCGACGTCGGCGCCGCGACCTCGGCGTCCGCGGAGCTCGTCGTGGACCCGGTCCACCGGCGCACCGGTATCGGCTCGCGCCTGCTGGAACGGCTCAGGTCGGAGACGGCCGTCGTGCCGGGGCGGACGCTGCGGGTCTGGGCGCACGGCGACCTGCCGTCCGCGCGGGCGTTCGCGGGCCACGCGGGCATGGTCGTGGTCCGCGAGCTGTGGCGGATGAGCCTCGACCTGGCGGTTCCCCGCGAGGCGCGGCCGCTGCCGGCGGGCGTCACGGCCCGCCCGTTCGTCCCCGGCCAGGACGAGGAGGCGTGGCGGCGCGTGAACTCGCGCGCGTTCGCGCACCACCCGGAGCAGGGCCGGATGACGGCGAGCGACCTGCGCGCCCGCGAGGCCGAGCCGTGGTTCGACCCCGACGGCTTCCTGCTCGCGGAGCGGGACGGCGCGCTGCTCGGGTCGGTGTGGACGAAGGTGCACGCGGCCGACGAGGACGGCGGCGGGCATGCGGTCCCGGTGGGCGAGATCTACGTCGTCGGCGTCGACCCCGACGCGCAGGGCCTCGGCCTGGGCGGCGCGCTCACGGCGCTCGGCCTCGACCACCTCGCGGCGCGCGGCCTGCGCACGGCCATCCTCTACACGGGCGCGGAGAACACGGTCGCGATCCGCACCTACACCCGGCTCGGCTTCACGAAGGAGTCGGCCGACGTCATGTTCGGCTCGGGCACCCAGGGTTCACCGGCAGGTGTCACGATGAGCACATGACGGACGCCCCAGCCATCGACCCGTCCCTCGCGGCCCACATCGCCGAGCACATGGCGAGCACGGACGTCGAGAAGACGACACCGGAGCTCGAACCGCTGCCCGACGACCGCTTCCTCGACCGCGAGCTCTCCTGGCTCGCGTTCAACCAGCGCGTGCTGGAGCTCGCGGAGGACCCGGACCTCCCCCTGCTGGAGCGGGTGCGGTTCCTGGCGATCTTCGCGTCGAACCTGGACGAGTTCTTCATGGTGCGGGTCGCGGGCCTGAAGCGGCGGATCGCGACGGGCATCGCCGTGACCGCGGCGTCAGGCCTGTCGCCCCGGCAGGTGCTCGAGGCGATCAGCGAGAAGGCGCACGAGCTGCAGGACCGGCACGCGCGCGTGTTCGCCGAGCAGGTGCAGCCGCAGCTCGCCGCGGACGGCATCACGCTGGTCCGCTGGGACGACCTGGGCGAGAGCGAGCAGGACCGCCTGCGCAAGTTCTTCCGCCGGCAGATCTTCCCGGTGCTCACTCCGCTCGCGGTGGACCCGGCGCACCCGTTCCCGTACATCTCGGGGCTGTCCCTGAACCTGGCCGTGGTCGTGGTGAACCCGTCGACCGGCAAGGAGCACTTCGCGCGAGTGAAGGTGCCGCCGCTGCTGCCCCGGTTCATCGCGGTCGACGCGAGCGGGCGTCCGTCGGCGCCGGACGTGCAGGCCGCGTCCGTCGAGAAGGGCCCGATGTCGTTCGTGCCCGTCGAGGACGTCATCTCCGAGCACCTCGAGCACCTCTTCCCCGGCATGGAGGTCATCGAGCACCACACGTTCCGGGTCACCCGCAACGAGGACGTCGAGGTCGAGGAGGACGACGCCGAGAACCTCCTGCAGGCCATGGAGAAGGAGCTGCTGCGACGCCGCTTCGGCCCGCCGGTGCGGCTCGAGCTGGCCGAGGGCATCAGCCCCCGCATCCGCCAGCTGCTCGTCCGCGAGCTCGGGATGGCCCCGGAGGAGGTGTACGAGCTGCCCGCACCGCTCGACTACACCGGTCTCAACGTCATCGCCGACCTCGACCGCGCCGAGCTGCAGTTCCCGCGCTTCGTCCCGACGACTCCCCGCCAGCTCGCCGAGGTGGAGAGCGCGAAGCCGGCCGAGGTGTTCGCGAAGATCCGCGAGCGCGACATCCTGCTGCACCACCCGTACGACTCGTTCTCGACGTCGGTCCAGACCTTCCTCGAGCAGGCCGCGGCCGACCCCGCGGTGCTGGCCATCAAGCAGACGCTGTACCGGACGTCGGGCGACTCCCCCATCGTCGACGCCCTCATCGACGCCGCCGAGGCCGGCAAGCAGGTGCTCGCGCTCGTCGAGATCAAGGCGCGGTTCGACGAGCAGAACAACATCTCGTGGGCGCGCAAGCTCGAGCAGGCGGGCGTGCACGTCGTGTACGGCATCGTCGGCCTCAAGACGCACTGCAAGCTGAGCCTGGTGGTCCGTCAGGAGGCGGACGGCCTGCGCCGCTACAGCCACGTCGGCACCGGCAACTACCACCCCAAGACGGCCCGGCTGTACACCGACCTCGGCCTGCTGACCGCCGATCCCGAGGTGGGCCAGGACCTGACGCGGCTGTTCAACCAGCTCTCCGGGTACGCACCGAAGTCCCGCTTCCACCGCCTGCTCGTGGCCCCGCGCAGCGTCCGGGCCGGTCTCATCGAGCGCATCGAGCGCGAGGCGGACGCGGCGCGCGCGGGTCAGCCCGCGTGGATCAAGATCAAGGTCAACTCGATGGTCGACGAGGCCGTGATCGACGCGCTGTACCGCGCGTCGCAGGCGGGGGTGTCGGTCGACCTCGTGGTGCGCGGCATCTGCGCGCTGCGTCCGGGTGTCCCGGGCCTCTCGGAGAACATCCGGGTCCGCTCGATCCTCGGCCGGTTCCTCGAGCACTCGCGGATCTTCGCGTTCGCGAACGCGGTGCCCGACCCGGACGCGACGTTCGAGGGCACCGAGGTCTACATCGGCTCCGCCGACCTCATGCACCGCAACCTCGACCGCCGCGTCGAGGCGCTCGTGCGCGTCGCCGACCCGGACCAGGTCACGGAGATCGTCGACCTCGTCGACGAGTCGATGGACGACGGGACGTCGTCGTGGCACCTCGAGTCGGACGGCGCCTGGGTCCGGCACAGCCGCGGCCCGGACGGCCCGCTCGTCGACCAGCAGGAGGCGCTCATCCAACGGCAGCGCCGCCGTCCCGGGACGGGCCGGTGAGGGCTGCGCGTCCGCCCGCCGTCGTCGAGGCGGCCGGTGCGCTGGTCTGGCGCGTCCGCACGGGCCGGCTGCAGGTCGCGCTCGTGCACCGGCCGCGCTACAAGGACTGGTCGTGGCCGAAGGGCAAGCTCGACCCCGGCGAGTCCGTGGTCCAGGCCGCGACCCGCGAGGTCGCCGAGGAGACCGGTCACGACGTGGTGCTCGGCATGCCGCTGCCGAGCCTGGAGTACGACCTGGCCGACGGGCGCCTCAAGCGCGTGCACTACTGGGCGGCGCAGGTGGCGGGACGGCCCGACGCGGCCGCGCTGCAGGCCCGCCCGCCCGTGCCGCGGGCGTCCCGCGAGGAGATCGACCAGGTGCGTTGGCTCGACGTCGAGGTGGCTGCGAAGCGGCTGACCCGGCGCGAGGACGTGGCTCCGCTGGCTGCGCTCGTCGAGGACCACGTGAAGGGTCGGCTCGACACGCGTGCGCTCGTCGTTGCGCGGCACGGCACGGCCCGCCGCCGCGCCGACTGGAAAGGCACCGAGCTCGACCGCCCGCTCACCGACGCCGGACGCCGCCAGTCGAAGGCGCTCGTGCCGATCCTGTCGGCGTTCGGCGTCTCGAAGGTCGTGACGAGCGCGTGGGCGCGGTGCGCCTCGACCATCCAGCCGTACGTCGAGGCCTCCGGTGTGGTGCCGGAGGTGTCGACGGTGCTCACCGAGACCGCGCACTCGTCGTCGCCCGCGAAGGTCGCCGCCGAGATCGCCGAGCTGTTCACCTGGCCCGCCGACTCGGTGGTGTGCACGCACCGCCCGGTGCTGCCGACGGTCGTCGACGTGCTCGCGCAGCACGCGCTGCGCCCGGTGGCCGACGCGCTGCCGCGGCTCGACCCGTTCCTGCACCCTGCGCAGGTGCTCGTGGCGCACGTTGCGCAAACTCCCAAGGGTCCACGCGTCGTGGCGACCGAGACGCACCACCCGGAGGACTGAGCAGGCGGCGGGCGCTCTGCTCCCAGGCGAGGCTCGGTCTCAGCGGAGGACCGGCCTCAGGTGAGGATCGGGCCCAGGATCCAGTAGATGATCGCCGCGACGAGGGCGGCGGCCGGGATCGTGAGGACCCAGGCGGTCGCGATGTTCCCGGCGACGCCCCACCGGACGGCGGACGCCCGCTTGGTCGCCCCGACACCCATGATCGACGCCGTCACGGTGTGCGTGGTCGAGACCGGCGCGTGCAGCACGAACGCGTTCAGGTACAGGATCGTGGCGGACACGGACTCGGCGACGAAGCCGCGGGCCGGGTCGACCTCGATGATCTTGCGGCCGAGCGTGCGCATGATCCGCCACCCGCCCGAGTACGTGCCGGCCGAGATCGCGGCGGCGGCGGAGACCTTGACCCACAGCGGGATGCCGGTCTCGGGGTTCGCCCATCCGACCGTGAGCAGCGCGAGGTAGATGACGCCCATCGTCTTCTGCGCGTCCTGCAGGCCGTGCCCCAGCGCCATCGCCGACGCCGACACCGTCTGCGCGCCGCGGAACCGGCGGTACGTGCGCCCGGGCGCCCGGTTCCGGACGAGCCACAGGACGCCCACCATGATGATGAACGCGACCACGAAGCCGAGGACCGGCGAGACGACCATCGGGACGACGACCTTCTCGTACACCGACGACCAGTAGACGCCGAGGCCGCCCGCGATGCCCGCGCCGACGAGGCCGCCGATCAGGGCGTGCGTGGAGGACGACGGCAGGCCGAACCACCACGTGATGAGGTTCCAGCTGATCGCGCCGATGAGCGCGCACACGATGACGACGAGGGCCTGGTGCGGGGGCGCGTCGCTGAGGTCGACGATCGACGTCGCGATCGTCTCGGCGACGGCGGTGCCGAGCAGGGCGCCGGTGAAGTTCATGATCGCCGCCATGCTGAGCGCGACCCGGGGGGTCAGCGCCCGCGTCGACACCGACGTGGCGATGGCGTTGGCGGCGTCGTGGAAGCCGTTGGTGTAGTCGAACCCCAGCGCGAAGAGGACGACGACGACGACGAGCGCGGTCTCCACCTGAGCTCAGGACTCCTTGAGCGCGATGGTCTCGACGGTGTTCGCGACCTTCTCGAACGCGTCGGCCGCATCCTCGAGCTTCTCGACGATCTCCTTGAGCTTCATCAGCAGCACCGGGTCGGTGATCTCGTCGAACAGCTGGGCGAGCAGCTTGCGGTGCGACTTGTCCGCCTGGTTCTCGAGGCGGTTGACCTCGACCCAGTACTCGGAGAGCGAGTCCATGGAGCGCAGCCGCGGCATCGCGTCGGCCGTGAGCTCGGCGCAGCGCTGCAGGACGGCGACCTGGTCCGACACGCGCGCGGGCAGCTCGTCGACCTTGTACAGGACGATGAGGTCGGCCGCCTCGTCCATGAAGTCCATGCAGTCGTCGAGGCTCGACGCGAGGTTGTAGATGTCGTCGCGGTCGAACGGCGTGACGAACGTCTGGTTCAGCCGCCGCATGATCGTGTGCGTCGCCTCGTCGGCCAGGTGCTCGGCCTCGGCGATCCTCTTGCCGATGTCCTTGCGGGTCGACCGGTCGGCGCCGAGCATCTCGCCGAGGAGGTTCGCTCCGGTGACGAGGTGCTTCGCCGAGTCGGCGAAGAGGTCGAAGTACGTGGTGTCGCGCGGTGTGAGGCGCAGGCGCACAGCAGTCTCCGTGGAGGGGGGGTCGGACGGGGATCAGGCTAGGTCACGGCCGGGGTAATGCCTAACGGCCGACGACGACCACATGGACACATGGTGACAGCACGACGACCTCCCGGTGGACGGTTCCGTACGGCCGGACGAGGTCAGTTCCGACGGACCCGAGCGCCGGGCCCGCCCTCGTCGGAGCACGGCTCCAGGACGACCTCTGGGGGAAACCGCAGCACAACTGCGGGAGACGAGGCGACGCCGGACCGCGGAGCGCCTCTCGGCGCGAGGCCGCTCGAAGCGGCTTGAGATGGAGCCCGGGGCTACCGCGGCCCGACGTCGTCCTCCACCATACGCCGACGACGTGCCGCGCCAGGTGTGCGGCAGATCACGGACGGCCGGACCACCCGGTCGGGCGCACGCCCGACCGGCCCGTCGGCTGCTGCGGCGTGGCGCAGGTCACGCGCGCACCGGCCGCCGAGCCGGGACGTCAGACCAGCCGCCCGGCGCGCCACAGCGACGCGGCGTGGGCGAGCTCCTCGGCGGTCCGGACGAGCGACGCGGCACCCCGGGTCGTGCGCAGCGCGCCGGCGGGGTCGACGTCGTCGAGGTGGTCGGCGTCGAACGCGGCGCCCGTCGCGAGCACCTGGCAGAACGCGGCCGCCCGCTCGAGCGCGACCGCGAGGTCACCGGCGTACACCCCCGACAGGACGGCGTCGGCCACGGCTCGGACGTCGGACGGGCCGGGTGCGTCGGCCACCCCGGCGACGGCGTCGTGCACGGGCGCCGCGTGCACGCCCATCCGGTACCGCTCGGCGACGGTGCGCGGGTCGCGCAGCACCCACTCGCGCAGCACGTACAGCCGCCACAGCGCGCCGGGCAGCGAGTCGGCAGGGCTGTCGGACCACAGCTCCGCGACCATGTCGAGGCCCTCGGTCTCGACGAGCGCGACGAGCCGGGCCACGACGTCGGGCTCGGCGTTCGCGCGGCCCTGGTGGACGAGCGCGGCGGCCGTCGTGTGCGCCACCTCGTCGCGCAGCGCGGGGTCGAGCGCACCCGGGAGCGCGTCGGCCTGCGCGGGGTCGAGCATCGCGGGGCGCCTCGGGCGGCGCGGTTCACCGGTGTCGGTCATCGTGCCCTCCGTCCTGCCGTCGTCGCCCCGCCATCCCGCGGACCGGACCCGTCGTCCCACCCTCGCGCGTGGTGCCGGCCCGCGCTCCTCCGGGACCGACCCGGACGATCCTGCCCCCTGCGGCGGTGCGTCGCGAAACCCTGTTCGACGTGCGTCGTCATGCCCTGCGGGCCACAGTAAGGAAGATCTCCCGGGATGGGCTCGGGGTCCAGGAGGTGCCGATCATGTCCCACGCGTCAACGTCGCCGCAGGGGGCGGCGGCCGGCGGCGGCGAGTACCGCAGCCCGCACCACAAGAAGGCGATCGCGCTGGCCACGGCAGCCGCCGTCGGCGGGTTCCTGTTCGGCTTCGACAGCTCGGTGATCAACGGCGCGGTCGACGCGTTCGGCGTGCACTTCGACATCGGCTCGGCGCTGCAGGGCTTCGCGGTCGCCATCGCCCTGCTCGGCTGCGCGGTCGGCGCATGGGCGGGCGGTCGTCTCGCGGACCGCTGGGGCCGGCCTCGCGTCATGTTCCTCGGCGCGGTGCTGTTCTTCGTGTCGTCGATCCTCACCGGCATCGCGTTCTCGATCTGGGACTTCATGCTGTGGCGCACGATGGCGGGCTTCGGCATCGGCATCGCATCCGTGATCGCGCCCGCGTACATCGCCGAGATCGCACCCGCCGCGCTGCGCGGCCGGCTCGGGTCGCTGCAGCAGCTCGCGATCACGCTCGGCATCTTCGCCGCGCTGCTGTCCGACCAGATCATCGCGTCGTCCACGAACCCCGAGGAGGGCCAGCTGGCCGCGTCCGCGGAGCTCTGGGGCCTGCAGGCGTGGCGGTGGATGTTCATCGTCGCGGTGATCCCCGCCACGGTGTACGGCATCCTCGCGCTCCGGATCCCCGAGTCGCCCCGCTACCTGGTCTCGATGCGGCGCGAGGACGAGGCGCACGCCGTCCTGTCCGAGGTCCTCGGGCCCGACGAGGACCCGCAGGTCCGCATCGACGAGATCAAGAAGACGATCGCGGAGGACAAGGAGCACGCCCAGCACGCGAGCCTGCGGAAGCCAGGCGGCGGGCTGCTGCCCGTGGTCTGGGTCGGCATCCTGCTGTCGGTGTTCCAGCAGTTCGTGGGGATCAACGTGATCTTCTACTACTCGAACACGCTGTGGCAGGCGGTCGGCTTCGACGAGAGCGACTCGTTCATGGTCTCGACGATCACGTCGATCACGAACGTGGCGGTGACGTTCATCGCGATCGCGCTCATCGACAAGGTCGGCCGCCGTCCGCTGCTGCTCATCGGGTCGGCGGGCATGGCGGCGTCCCTCGCGATCATGGCGATCGCGTTCACGCAGTCGACGGGCACAGGCGACGACCTGACGCTCACGGGCTCGTGGGGCACGATCGCGCTGGTCGCAGCGAACGCGTTCGTCGTGTTCTTCGGCGCCACGTGGGGCCCGCTCGTGTGGGTGCTGCTGGGCGAGATGTTCCCGAACCGGATCCGGGCCGCCGCGCTCGGTGTGGCCGCTGCGGCCCAGTGGATCGCGAACTTCCTCATCACGATCTCGTTCCCGCCGCTCCTCGACCGGTTCGGCGCCTCGATCCCCTACCTCATGTACGCGATCTTCGCGACGCTGTCGTTCTTCTTCACGCTGTGGAAGGTGCCGGAGACGAAGGGCGTGCAGCTCGAGGACATGGAGAGCATCCGGGTCGAGCGCAACCGCCGAGGCAGCGCGACGCCTGTCTGACGGACCTCGACGGCCCCCGGTCCCCCGCGCTCGCGGGGTGGCCGGGGCCGTCGTCGCGCCTGCGTCCGAGTCCCGGCGCGTGGCGGACGCCACTGGTACCTGCATCCTGCAGCAGTTGTCTCATGCAACCTCTTGGGCGTACAGTAATTGCTGTAGGCAACCAAGGAGCATGATGAGCGACCCGACCGAGACCCCGCACCGCGAGCTGCTTCGCTCCCTCGAGCGGTTCGGACGTGCGGTCCGTGAGGCGTCCTACCTGCTGGCCAAGCAGTACCCGTGCACGCGCGGCTCGGTGTCGGTCGTCCGGATGCTCGACCGCCGCGGCACGATGCAGGTCGGCGACATCGCGGACACGCTGCACGTCGACATCTCCGTCGCGAGCCGGCAGGTCAGCACGCTCGTCACCGAGGGGTACGTCGAGCGCGCGGTCGCCGGCGACGACCGCCGCGTGCGCACGCTGCGGCTCACCCCGGCCGGCCAGGAGCTCGCCGCCCGGCTGCGTGCGGACACGGACCGACGGATGGCCGAGCTGTTCGCGGACTGGTCCCCCGCCGACGTCGTCGCGTGCGCCGACATGCTCGACCGGCTCACCGGGACGCTCGAGATGTCGGCGCGCACGGACGCCGACGAGCGCACGGGCGAGCTGCTGCTGACCTGACCGGCCCGCCCACCTGCCTGACCTGACCTGCCGACGACGCCGGGTCCCCCACCCACCGTCCGCACCAGCACGAGAGCGAGCCCCCATGAGCCAGACCACCGACGCACCACCCGAGCAGGACGCCGCCACCGGCCGCGCGCCCGCCATGACGCACCGCGAGATCCTCGAGTCGATGTCGGGCATCCTCCTCGGGATGTTCGTCTCGATCCTCGCGACGAGCGTCGTCTCCTCGTCCCTGCCGCGCATCATCACCGACCTGCACGGCGCGCAGTCCGCGTTCACGTGGGTCGTCACCGCGACCCTGCTGACCACCACGATCTCGACCCCGATCTGGGGCAAGCTCGCCGACCTGGTCAACCGCAAGCTGCTCATCCAGCTCGCGCTCGTCATCTCGGTGCTGTCGTCGGCCCTCGCGGGCCTGTCGCACACCACCGGGATGCTCATCGGGATGCGCGCCCTGCAGGGCATCGGCGCGGGCGGCCTGACCGCGCTCGGCACGATCCTCATCGCCGACATCATCAGCCCGCGCGAGCGCGGCCGGTACATGGGCCTCATGGGGGCCGTGATGGGCGTCGGCATGGTCGGCGGCCCGCTGCTCGGCGGCGTCATCACCGACAGCGCGCTCGGCTGGCGCTGGAACTTCTTCATCGGCCTGCCGTTCGCGATCGCCGCGATCGTCGTGCTGCAGCGCACGCTGCACCTGCCCGCACGCACGCGTCGCACCGTGAAGATCGACTACCTCGGCGCGTTCCTCATCTCCGCGGGCATCGCGACGCTGCTGCTGTGGGTCACGTTCGCGGGCGACAAGTTCGACTGGGCGTCCTGGCAGACCGCCGCGATGGTCGGTGGCTCGATCGTGCTGCTCGCGCTCGCCGTGCTCGCCGAGTCGAAGGCCGCCGAGCCGATCCTGCCGCTGCACCTGTTCAAGAACCGCACGCTCGTGCTGTCCGTCGTCGCGTCGATCGCCGTCGGCATCGCGCTGTTCGGCACGTCGGTGTTCCTCAGCCAGTACATGCAGCTCGCCCGCGGCAAGACGCCCACGGTGTCCGGCCTGCTCACCATCCCGATGATCGCCGGCATGCTCGTCTCGTCGACCATCAGCGGGCAGCTGATCAGCCGCACGGGCAGGTACAAGCGGTTCATGATCGCCGGTGCGTCGATCCTCACGGTCGGCCTCGTGCTCATGGGGACGATCCACTACGACACGAGCTTCACCCTGGTCGGCCTGTACATGGTGATCCTCGGTGTCGGCGTCGGGATGCTCATGCAGAACCTCGTCCTCGCGACGCAGAACACCCTGGACATCCAGGAGGTCGGCTCCGGCACCGCGACGGTCGCGTTCTTCCGGACGCTCGGCGGCGCACTCGGCGTCTCGGCGCTCGGCGCGGTGCTCGCGCACCACTCGACGGACCTCATCGTCAAGGGCGTCGCGAAGCTCGGCATCGACCCGGCGGCGCTCGGCAGCTCGGGCGCGCTGCCCGACCTGGCGACGCTCCCGACCCCGATCCGGACCGTCGTCGAGGAGGCGTTCGGCGACTCCATCGCCGACCTGTTCCTCATCGCCGCGCCGATCGCGCTGATCTCGCTCGTCGCGGTCCTGTTCCTCAAGGAGGTGCCGCTCGGGCGCCGGTCCGGCATCGAGCAGCTCGAGAGCCTGACGGCCGAGGAGGAGGCGACGACGGGCGCGGCGCTCCCGGCACCGGTGCCGCACGCCGACGAGGTCGACGAGCCCGTGCTGGGCTCGGAGGACGACAAGGTCGAGGTGCTCGACCCGCGCTGACCCCGCCCGGCCCACCTCGGCCGGGACCGGACGACGCCGCACCCCGGCTCACGGGGTGCGGCGTCGTCGTGCTGTCGGGGCAGTCAGTCCGCGACGTCCTCCGTGCGCCGGACGTCCGCGAGGTCGGCGTTCAGCCGCGCGAGCTGCAGGGCCAGGGCGTCGACCTCGTCCTGGGACCACGACGCGAGCGCGGTGTGCAGGTAGGACCGGCGGGCGGCCTGGGCTGCCTCGAAGCGCTTGTGCCCTTCGTCCGTGAGGTCGAGCAGCTGGCCCCGGAAGTCCTCGGGGTCGGGGCGGCGCGAGACGAGCCCGAGGGCCGACAGCCGGCTGAGCTGGCGCGAGATGGTGCCGCGCCCGACGCCGATGAAGCTCGCGAGGTCGCTGGCCCGGACCCCGGGCGTCGCGACGATGTGCGCGAGCAGCACGTACGCGGAAGGCTCCAGGTCGGGGTGCACACGACGGGACAGCGCCGTCGACGAGGCCTGGGCCCGGCGCAGCAGCAGGCCCAGCTCACGCTCGAGCTGCAGGAAGTTCTCGTCGACCACGGCCACATCCTGACTGACGAGGCCGTCCGGCGGGCTCGTCTCGGGCAACGATCTGTGCACGCGTCCAGTCCGGCCTGGGTGCTGGCACCCAGAGTGCCTCACGGACACGTGTCACTCACCGAAGCGAGATCCGCCCGCCTGCACGAACGTGCGCCGCTGCGGGCGACCGATCGGCCCGCGCGACGCGGAGGCGTGCGCTCAGTGCGACCAGGTGCGGCGGCGACGGGCGATCTGGGCGATCGCGTGCACGCGGGCGGGGTCGAGCCGCACGGGCATCCGGCGGAACAGGCCGGGCACGTCGGTGCGGTGCACGACCAGCGGGTCGTCGTGGCCGGCGGGACCGACCACCTGCAGGTCGCCCTGCACCACGACGACGCCCCGGACGCTGATGCCGGAGATCGCGGCGGCGACCAGGAGGCCGTGCACGCGGGCCGCCTCGAGCCGGGCGACGCGCAGCGCGGCGACGGGGGTCCCGTCGACGATCATCTGGCGTCCGTCCACGACGACGGACGGCTGGCTCTCCGCCGGCGTGGCCGCCCACGACGGGATGCCGGAGTGCGCGGAGCCGGCGGTCGCGCGGTCGGTGGGGTCGTCCGCGGTGCCGGCCTTCGGGCATGCGACCCCGGCGTCCCGCCGCTCGCCCACGGTGAAGATGCCGCCGGGGCCGATGAGCAGGTGCTCGACGACGTCGCCCTGACGGCCGAGCGGGACGTCGCGGACGACCTCCCAGCCCTCGTCGGTCAGCCGGTCCAGACGGGCGCGCAGCGAGCTGGCCCGGCCGGTGCGGTAGCGGTCGTCGGGCACGTCGCGGGAGTCGGGGCCGAGCCAGGCCTGGAGCGCGGCCTCGTCGAGCGCGTCGAGCGCGTCGGGCGGCGTGGTGGGCACAGGGAGCACCAGCTCCGTGACGTCGACGCGCGCGTCGGTGCGGAGCCACGCCTGGGCGGCGCGGCGCAGACCGGCCTCGCGCTCGGGGTCGTCCGCGACGACCTCGCCGGACTGGAGATCCACGGATCCGAGCCGGGCGCCGGTCTCTTCCGTGACGAACAGGCGGTCGGCGCCGTAGCGCCGCCACCGCCGCACAGTCAGGACCTCTTCCACGCCTGCATTATCGGCAGGACCTGCGTCGACCTTCAGTCATGTCAACCATCTGGACGCCCGCTGTCAGCGTGTCGGGTGACGACACGCCGACCACGCTCGAAACGGTTCGAACGGCGGCTCCGCTGGTGAGCGTTCACATCCCCGGGCGCCGTCACCGGGCGGGTGACGGCGCCTGGGGCGTCGTGTCACACCTCCGGCGCAGCGGCGGCCGGCTCGAACGTCAGGCTGACCGAGTTCATGCAGAACCGGTCGCCCGTCGGCGTCTGCGGGGCGTCGTCGAACACGTGCCCCAGGTGCGAGCCGCACCGCGCGCAGCGCACCTCGGTCCGGACCATTCCCAGGCTCCGGTCCGTCAGCAGCTCGACCCGGTCTCCGGCGAGCGGCGAGAAGAAGCTCGGCCATCCGCAGTGCGAGTCGAACTTGGTGTCCGAGCGGAACAGCTCGTTGCCGCACGCGCGACAGCGGTACACGCCCTCGCGCTTCTCGTCGAGCAACGCCCCCGTCCAGGGCCGCTCGGTGCCCGCCTGGCGCAGCACCGCGAACTCCTGCGGAGCGAGCTCGAGCCGCCACTGGTCGTCGGACTTGGTCACCTCGTAGGTCATCGGAGAACCTCCTTCGTGTCGCTCCAACACCACGCACCCGCTCGCCGTTCCCGAGGCCGGCCCGGGGCGCGTTCCTGGACGCTCGACCGGCGCGTCGCACCCGTCGGACGTCCGGCACGCGGCACTCTGACCTGGAATGTCGTGAGTTCCGGTCGTGACCGCCTACCCTTCGCCTTAGCGCATGCCGCCCCGGCGCGCCCCATCCGTCCATCCCGAGGTGCCGCGTGCCGACGTCCGCCGCTCGCCGACGCTGGTCACTGACGCGCTACTTCGCCGTCGTGTCCGTCGTCGCGATGGCCGCGCTCGGCTGCGCCCTCGTGTGGGTCACGTCGAACGTGATGCGGGGGCAGGCGCTGCGCGACGGCACCGCGTCGGCCGAGACGCTCACGGCCTACACCGTCGGCTCCGTGCCGTCCGACGCGTTCGCCGACGGGCTCGTGTCGCCCGAGGAGCAGGCGCAGATCGACAGCGCGGCGACCGGCTTCGGCGACCGGCTCGTCGAGATCCGCCTGTGGAGCGCGACGGGCCTGCTCATGTACTCGTCGACGACCGGGGCGCGACCGGGCTTCCCCGACAACGACCGGTTCGCCCACGTGCAGCGGTCGGGCGCCGCGGACGCCGAGGTGCTCGTCGACCTGCGGGACCACGACGTCCCCGGCGACGGCGGGTCCGCCATGCAGCGCCGGGTGCTCGACGTGTACGTCCCGGTGCGCGCGTCCGACACCGCGGGACCGCGGGTCACGGACGCCGGGGCGGACGGCGCCGCGGCGGACGGCACGGCCGGGGACGGCAGCACCCCGGCCGCCGCACCGCACCCCGACGAGGTCGTCGGCGCCGCGGAGATCCTGCTCGACCACACCGCGTCGGAGGCGGCCCTCTCGGACGCGGTCCGGACCGTGGGGCTCGTCGTCGGCGGCGGCCTCGTCGCGCTGTGGCTGCTGCTGTTCCGCACGGTCTTCACGACGTCGCGACGCCTGCAGTCCACCGCGCTCGAGAACGCCCGGCTCGCGCTGCTCGACTCCCTGACGGGCCTGCCGAACCGTCGCCTGCTGGCCGAGCGCATGCGGCGCACCGTCACGGCGGCGCACGAGGACGGGTCGCGCGTCGGGCTCGTGCTGCTGGACATCGACCGGTTCAAGGACATCAACGACTCGCTCGGTCACGACCGCGGCGACGAGCTGCTCGAGCAGGTCGCCGAGCGGCTGCGCGGCGCGTTGCGCGACGAGGACGTGGTGGCCCGGCTCGGCGGCGACGAGTTTGCGATCCTGCTGCCGGACGTGCGCTCGGTCGCGAACGCCGAGCGGCTCGCCCGCCGGGTCCGGGCGCTGTTCGTGCCGCCGTTCACGCTCGGCGAGCTGTCGCTGCACGTCGAGACGTCGGTCGGCGTCGCGTGCCTGCCCGACCACGCGCACGACTCGTCGTCCCTCATGCGGACCGCCGACGTCGCGATGTACGCCGCGAAGCACCACCGCACGGGCGTGTCGGTGTACTCGGCCGACGAGGACGACTCGTCGCCGGCCCGGCTCGTGCTGCTCGGCGACCTGCACCACGCGCTCGACACGGACGCCGACGCCGAGCCGCAGCTCGAGATGCACTACCAGCCGAAGGTGGACCTCCACAGCGGCAAGATCGTCGGCCTCGAGGCACTCATGCGCTGGCGGCACCCCACGCGCGGCATCCTCGCGCCCGGCACGTTCATCCCGCTCGCGGAGCAGTCGGGCCTCATCCACGACGTCACCCGGTTCGCGCTGTCGCAGGCCGTCGCCCAGCTCGCCCTGTGGCGCGCCGACGGGCGCGTGACCCCTGTCGCGGTGAACCTGTCGGCGCACGACGTCACGTCGTCGACCGTCGTCGACGTCATCGAGGGCCTGCTGGAGCGGCACGGCGTGCCGCCCGAGCTGCTCGAGGTCGAGATCACCGAGACCGCGCTCGTCGCCGACCCGTCCCGCGTGGTGCCCGTGCTCAAGCGGCTCGGCAGCATCGGCGTCAAGGTCGCGATCGACGACTTCGGCATCGGGAACACGTCCATCGCGCAGCTGCGCGACCTGCCCGTCGACGAGCTGAAGATCGACCGGCTGTTCGTGTCGGACCTGCGCGACGGCGGGCGGGCCGGCTCCGAGGTCGTCGTCCAGGCGATGGTTGACCTCGCCCACTCGTTCGACCTGCGCGTGGTCGCGGAGGGCGTCGAGGACCAGGAGACCGCGTCCGCGCTGCGCCGGCTCGGCGTCGACCACGCGCAGGGCTTCTGGTACTCGCCGGCCGTCCCGGCGGCGGCTCTGCCCGCCCTGAGCGACGTGCCCCGGCAGCGCCGGCCGCGCCCGCCCGCCACGGCCGCGGCGCCGGTCGGACCCGGCCGCACCACCACCGGAACGGGTGCCAGGGGCGGCGCCGCAGCGGCGCGATCACCGCGAACCGCCAGTTCAGAGCCCAATTCATGAGAACCTCAGGAAATTCGTGCAGATCGCTCAAGTCCCCCGCCCGACCTGCCGATAACCACCGATGTGCCGAGTCTGTCTCGACACGCACCACCGCCTGATCCCCCCAGACCCACACCAGAAGCCCGGAGGAGCACACCGCCGTGATGGACGACCTGCTGCAGGAGATGATCGACCCCGCGCCTGCGCCCAAGGACGCCCCGCGGCGTCGCAGGCTGTGGATGACGGTCGTGATCGTGGGGCTCGCGGTGGTGGGGGTCACCAAGCTCACGACGGCGGCGCTCTTCACCGACAACGCGACGACGGGCTCGGCGATCACGTCCGGGACGATCGACCTCACGACGGACGAGCTGACGCTGCCCGTGCTCGACGGCGGCATCATGCCCGGCGACGCGGTCGTCGCCCCCGTGAACGTCACGAACGCCGGGACGCTCTCGTACTGGTACGCCGTCACGTACACCGCGACGAACACCGACACCCAGACCGGTGCGGGCACGGGCGCGGACGACGCGCACCTGTCCGACCGCCTCGTGCTCGACGTGTACGCCGACCTTCCGCGCTGCACCGCCCCGTCCGACACCGACGGCGCCACGCCGCTCGCGACGATCACCGGGCTGAGCACGTCGGAGGCCGCGCTGGTCGGCGACCGCACGCTCGAGTCGAACGCGAAGAACCGGGTGCTCGGCTCGACGCAGGCCGAGACGCTGTGCGTCAAGGTGTCGTTCCCGTCGACCGCCGACGACAACGCCTACCAGGGCACGGCCACCGCGGTGTCGCTGAAGTTCTACGCCTCGCAGACGGCCCACGGCTCCCAGAAGTCCTGACCCTGGAGTCGACCCGAGTCATGATCCGCGCCTCGCGACGCGAGCCTGCCGAGCCCGTCGACCGACGGGTCGAGCACGCGACCGTCCTGCACGCCTCGACGCGCCGCACGCCGGTGCCGCCTCTGCGCCGGCTCGTGTCGGTCGCGCTGTGGACCGTCGTCGTGGTGTGCGGCCTGGCGTACGCGACGTCGCTGGCCGTGCCGCTGTGGTTCCAGGCGCACGAGCAGCGGCTGCTCGTGGTGACGTCGGGGTCGATGGCGCCGAAGTTCGACGCCGGCGACGCGGTCGTGATGCGGCGGATCACGGACGCGTCGCAGCTCAAGGTCGGGCAGGTCGTCTCGTTCTGGCCGCTCGGCTCGGAGACGCTCGTGACGCACCGGATCGTCGAGCTGCGCAGCATGCCGGTGCTCACGCAGGACGAGGAGACCGGCCAGATGGTCGCGGCCGGGGGCATCGGGACCGAGCCGGAGATGCGGCAGTACATCATCACGAAGGGCGACGCGAACCCGGTGCCCGACCCGAACGCGACCCCGTACACGCGGGTGCGCGGCGTGATCCTCGGCGTGCACCACGGCTGGGGGTGGGTGCTGCAGTGGGCCGGCTCCGCGACGGGCCGGGCCGTGATGCTGGTGCCGCCGCTGGTCAGCCTCGCGACGCTCGAGGTGCTGTCGATGAGCGACGCCCGCCGGCGTGCGCAGCGCGCGAGGACGAGCGAGGAGAGGCGGCTCGATGCGCTCCTCCTCGGCTGACGCGCTCACGGCCCTCGCGACCCGGGAGACGGGCACGACCGGAACGGCCGGCACGAGCGGCACGACCGGCACGGCCCGGCGGCTCGCGGACCGGGCGGGCTGGACGCGGCTCGGCGCCGCCGTGCTGCTCGGGATGGTCGCCGCCGTGGGGCCGGTCATCGGGCAGACGTCGGCCCAGTTCACCGACACGAGCGAGGTCGCGCTCGTCTCGGTCGGGACCCCCGACGACTTCGCGTCGCCGACCCCGAGCGCGACGCCCGACGGCACCACCGCGAGCACGACGGACCCCGGCACCGGCTCGTCCCCGACGGTCGGGGCCGAGGACCCGACGACCCTGGCACGCCCGTCGGCCGGGCCTGGCCACGACGGACCGTCGCCGGTCCTCCAGCGCCCCCGGACCGCACCCTTCGCCCGCTGAGCGGTCGGCAGGGCAGGTCCGAGCACAGCGGAGCCGGGCACGTCCCTCCCACGTGCCCGGCTCCCCCGTCCCCCTTCCGGCACGTCCACCGCCGCCCGGGCGGCGGACGCGTCAGGACCGCACGCCGCGCGCGGCGAGCAGCACCCCCGCCGGGTCGTATGCGAGCGACAGCGCGCGCAGCCGGCGGGCGACCAGCGGGGTGAACACCCGGTCGGCCCACGCGCGGCCGGCCGTGTCGGTGAAGTTCGGCAGCGCACCGGGACGCGCCCACGGCTCGAGACCCGCGTGGATGCGGGCGGCGTCGCGCGTCACGACCTGCGCGATCTCGGGGATCATCAGCCCGATCGTGAACACCATGAACGCGGCGTCGCGGTGCGCGAACGCGCACGAGTCGCCCTCGCGGACGCGGCCGCCGAGCTGGCGGACCTCGACCATCGCCTGCGCGGTCTGCGCCTGCGTGCCGGCGAGCTCGATCAGGCGGTCGACGCCGTCCGGACCGAGGTCGTCGAGCAGCATCGTCGTCTCGTGCAGCGGCATCGGGTCGACCGGGTCCGCGTGGACGTCGCCGAGCGCGTGGTACGGCATGACGTCGACGGAGTCGAGCACGGCGTCGCCCGCGGAGCGGATCGCCTGGATCATCTCGGCGCCGACGCCCGGGTCACCGGTCCACGCGAACCGCACGTGCAGCGACACACAGCCGCGCAGCGGCCCGGGGAAGGGGTCCATGTCGGGCAGGCGCATGACCGCGACCGACGTGGTGCCCTCCTCGGGCAGCAGCTCGCACCACACGGCCCAGGTGCGCAGCACGCGGTCGACGTCGTCGCCGACGAACCACAGACCGCCGGCGTAGAGCTCGGGCAGGTCGACGAGGTCGATCTCGACGGCCGTGACGATGCCGAGCGACCCCTTGCCGCCGCGCAGGCCCCAGAACAGGTCGGGGTGCTCGGTCGCGGACACGCGCCGGACGACGCCGTCGCCCGTGACGACCTCGAACGCGCGCACCGTGTCGGACGACAGGCCGTGCGAGCGGGCCACCGGCCCCAGCCCGCCGCCGGTGAGCAGGCCGACGACGCCGACGTCGGGCGACGACCCGCACAGCGCGGCCAGCCCGTGCGGCGCGCACGCCTCGAGCACCCGCTCCCACTTCACGCCGGCGCCGACGCGCGCCCAGCGCTCGTCGGCGTGGACCGTGACCTCGTCGAACGCGGTCGTGTGCACGAGGATCGCCCCGCGCATCTCCTCGGTCGCGCCGTGGCCGGTGCCCTGCACGGCGACGGGCGTGCCGAACGCGGCGGCCAGGCGCAGCGTGCGGCTGACGTCCATGGGGGTGCGCGCCTCGACGACCGCGATCGGGCTGATCGCGTGCGTGAGGTTGCTCGTGCGGGTCAGCGCGGCGTAGCGGTCCGACCCGGGCAGGTGCACGTCCGGCACGACGTCCTGGAGCGCGCGGGCGGCGGCAGAGCCGGCGGGACGGTAGTCCGAGCCGATCAGGGAGCTGAGGATGGTCATCGTCGTCCTTCGTCGTCCTGGCCCGGGATGCTCGCGCACGGGTTCCGCGCGCGAGTCCCGGGTGGTGTCCGGGGCGCCGTGTCCCGGCGCACGGGCAGAAGGGGACCTGCACAGCCGTCCAGATACATCGGTCCCGGACGAACCGGGCGGACGTCGTCGGGCGACCTGGCCAGGCGGGACGAGGCCAGGCGGACCAGGTCAGGCGGAGGAGGTCAGGCGGACGGGGTCGCGGGCAGCACGACCGCGAACGTGGTGCCCTCGCCGACGGCGCTGAGGATGTCGAGCGTCCCGCCGTGCGCCTCGACCACGGCCTTGGTGATCGCGAGCCCGAGTCCGACCCCCGGGATCGCCCGGCGGGTCGCCGTGGTCGCCCGGAAGAACCGGGTGGTCAGGCGGCCGAGCTCGTCGGGTGCGATGCCGATGCCGGTGTCGGACACGGCCACCCGCACGCCGCCGTCGACGGTCGGCGCGCACTCGACGACGACCTTGCCGCCCGCGGGCGTGAACTTCAGGGCGTTGGAGACGAGGTTGTCGACCGCCTGCGAGATGCGCTGCGCGTCCGCGACGGTGGGCGACGGCTGTGCGGCGACCTCGAGCGTCACCCCGGCCTGCTCGGCCGCCGGCGCGGCGGACAGGGCCGACGCGCGCACCACGTCTGCGAGGTCCACCGGCTGCGGCGCGATCGCGAACGTGCCCGCGTCGACCTGGGCGGTGAGCAGCAGGTCGCCGACGAGCCGGAGCTGACGGCGGGCGTTGCGCTCGATGACCTCGACGTACTCACGCTGCTCGTCGGTGAGCGGGTCCGTGCCGTCCTGCAACAGCTCCAGGTAGCCGAGCACGGACGTCAGCGGGGTCCGCAGCTCGTGGCTGACGAGGCTGACGAACTCGTCCTTGAGCCGCGCAGCCTCCTGCTCCTCGGTGATGTCGGTCGCGACCACGACGTAGCCCGTGACGGTCCCGTCCGCCTCCGCCCGGCGGGTGACCGCGAGGCGGACGAGCACCTGCGTGCCGTCGCGGCGCTCGTACGTCCAGTTGCGCATCTCGGGGCGGCCGGCCAGCGCGGGTGCGACGAGCGGGGCGAGCAGCGCGGACGGCTCGTCGACCGACGACGTGTCCTGGAAGAGCTGGCGCCGCCGGGCGTCGAGCTCGCTGCGGACGTGGAAGTCCGTGAGGCGCATGCGGTGCACGACCTCGCCCTCGCCGTACCCGAGCAGCCGTTCGGCGCCCGCGTTGAACACCTCGACGAGCCCGGTCGCGTCCGTCGCGATGATGGCCTGCTCGGTGGCGGAGTCGATGACGGAGACGAGCTGGTCACGGGCGGCGCGGCGGGAGTTGGCGACGCGGGCGAGCTCGAGCGCGTCCGCGCGGGTGCGTTCGAGGAGCGCCTCCTGCGAGGCCCGCAACGTGTCGACGGACGCCGTGCGGGCCCGGAGGCGGTCGGTGATCTCGTCGACGGTGACGGCGACGACCACGGCGACGAGCGCGAGGTAGAGGCTGCGGATGACGAGGTTGGTGTTGATCTCGACTTCGTCGTCGACGAGGACCGGCAGCAGCACCACGCCGATCATCCCGACGGCGGAGATCACCACACCGCGACGGCCCGGTTGCGCGGCGAGGGCGATGACCGGCAGGAACACCATCGTCGTGTAGAAGGACCCGACCCCGCCGGTGCCGTAGCGGAGCAGGGCGATGGCGACGATCTGCAGGACGGGCAGGACGTCCTGCCAGGGCACCGGCCACTGACCCCACGGCAGCGCACGGGCGAGCACCACCTGCAGGAGGACGGCCGCGACCGACGCGTCGATGGCCCACGGGACCGTGTGCGGCACGGACGGCGACAGGAGGCTGAGCATCGCCACCGCGTACAGGAACAGGAACGGCAGCTGCCGCTCGACGACGCCCGCGTCCGGGCCGAGGAACCGGGCGATCCGCACGAGGTAGCGCGAGCCGCCCTCGGAGAGGTCGTCGCGCACGCCCGCAGGGCCTCCCGCGCCGGTCGGTTCGGCGGGGTACGCGGCTCGGACGACCGGGACCTCGCCGCTCACCCGGTGCCCCCGTCCGACCAGCCCGGCACCGCCGCGTCGAGCGCGTGCCGCACGCCTG
The DNA here is from genome assembly GCF_017744555.1 of Cellulomonas sp. Classification (GTDB taxonomy): domain Bacteria; phylum Actinomycetota; class Actinomycetes; order Actinomycetales; family Cellulomonadaceae; genus Cellulomonas. Next base: position 30,274 of record NZ_JAGIBD010000026.1, read on the forward strand.
CGCCCGTGAACGGCTTCGGCAGGACGGCCTCGACGGTCGGGTAGTCCTCGGGGTCGAGCACCGACGTCACGACGACGGGCAGCCCGGGTCGGCGCTCGTGCAGCCGCCGGATGAGCGCCCAGCCGTCCATCCCGGGCAGCCGCAGGTCGACGAACGCGACGTCGACCGCGAGGTGGTCGTCGTCGTCCAGCGCGGCCTCGGCGCTCACGGCCTCGACGACCTCGCACCCGGCGCGCCGCAGGTGCGTGGCGAGCAGGGCCAGCTCGTCATGCTCGTCGTCCACGACGAGCGCCCGCACGCTCACTGCACGACCCCGTGCAGCAGCAGCACCGCCACCGTGACGGCCGCGGCGACCAGCCCGAGGAGCAGCAGCCGCCGCTCGCCGCGCGCGTTGTGCCGCGTCTCGTCCTCGAGCGCGTCCGCCGTGAGCGTCGCCCAGCGCCGCTCGTCGTCGGTGCTCATCCCATCACCTTGCCCGTCTTCACGGTCTTGTCCCAGACCTGAGAGGCCCCCTGCCACTCCTTGACGTACGCGTCCAGCGTGATGGCGCAGAGCACGGGCCCGAACCCCACCACGTACAGCAACGGCTTGGTGAGCCACCGCACGGCGGGCACACCTTCCACGGTCTTGACGACCCACGCGAGTCCCATCGCGAGGACCGTCCAGGTGTACAGCAGCAGCGTCCACAGCACGAGACCCGTGTGGCTGAGGGTCAGCCCGAACCAGCCAGGCACCGTCGTCTCCCAGAACCCCGGGAACCAGGCGGCGACCATGACGACGAGTGCGCCGAGCCCCGGGAACGTGAGGCCCTCGAGCCACGACCGCTTCGCGCTGTCCGGGTCGATCAGCAGCGTCATCGTCGTGATGAACACGTACGCGACCACCGCGACCCACCACAGGCTGCGGAACACGTCGGTCGCCGCGACCGCGTCCGAGAAGTACAGCCCCACGAGCCCGACGGCGGCGAGCGTCATCGCCACGGGCAGCAGGTAGATCGAGAACCAGATGACGCCGAACTCGACGGACCCGAGGCGGTGCTCGCGCGAGTGGCGGAACCAGACGCGCCGGAACCGCCGCGTGATGTGCACGTTGCCGCGGGCCCAGCGCACGCGCTGCTTCCACAGCGCCCGCACCGAGTCGGGCTCCTCGGCGAGCACCACGGCGGACCCGTCGAAGACGACACGCCGGCCGTCGAGCTGCGTGAGGAACGTGGTGAACGTGTCCTCGGCGAGCGTGGACGTGTCGATCCGGCCCCCGACGGCCTCGAGGTTGGCGCGCGAGTGGAGCTGGGCACCGCCCGCGAGGCACGCCATGGCGCCCATGACATTCTGCGCGCGCCGCGCCGCCGCCTGGGCCGTCACGTACTCGTAGCCGATGAACCGCGCGACCGCGCCGGGGCGGCCGCTGCCCTCGCGGATGAACGCGGTGACCGCACCGACCCGCTCGTCGGCGAGGTGGCGGGTCATGCGGCGCAGCGAGTCCGGGCGGTAGATGACGTCGGCGTCCATGATGAGCAGCGCCTGCATCCAACCGTCCGCGAGCGCGACCTGGATCCCGTGGTTGAGGGTGTGCGCCTTGCCCTGGCCGCCCTGCTCGCGGCGCAGGTGCACGACGCGGCCGGGGTACTGGGCGGCCTTCGCGAGCACGACGTCGGGGGTGTCGTCGGTGGAGGCGTCGTCGACGACGTACACGCGCAGCCGGTCGGGCGGGTACTCGAGCTGCATGAGCCGGTCGAGCGACGCCCCGAGCACCGCGCCCTCGTTCCAGGCCGGCACGACGATGACGACGTTCGGCAGGTACGGGCGCGAGCGGGACAGGTGGTTGCGGAACGCGTGCACGGGCACGAGCAGGTACTGGTAGACGCCCGCGAGGACGGGCACGACGCCGAGGCCGACGAGCACGACGCACAGCGCGACGACTGCCGCGCGCCACATGTCGTTCATCGGCGCCCGCCCGGGGGGCCGTCCGGGGCCACGGGCCGGACCCACGAGTACACGCCGACGTCGGTCGCGACGTGCGCGTCGGTCGAGGCGACGAGCTCGACGCCCGCGGCGGCCCACCGGGTGGCGATGCGCTCGCGCGGGCAACGCCACTTCTCGTTGACCTCGACGGGGGTGGCCGTGGCGACGAGCACGTCCGCGAGCGCGTCGAGCAGGTCGTCGGGCACGTCGTCCTCGTCGAGGCCGATCTTGGGCAGCAGGGAGAACGGGTGTGCGAGCTGTGCGCGACCCACGCGGCGGACGGCCCGGATGGTGGCGGTGACGAGCATCTCGACGGCGTCGGGCGGGGCGAACCCGTCGGCGATCATCTCGGTGACGACGCGCGGGCTCCACGGCCCGTCGGTGCCGGGGAACTGGTGGTCGGCGAGCAGGACGCGGTCGGCGCCGAGGTCGGTACCGAGCGTCGCGAGGACCCCGGGGGGTGCGTCGACAGCCCCGGTCGCGTCGAGGATCTTCGCCTCGACGCCCGTGAGGACCGTGAGGCCGTCGACGGGCGGCAGCGCGCGCACCACCGAGAGGAAGTCCGGCACGTACGTGGTGGTGAGCCGTACGTGGTCGACCATGCGGATCGTGTCGAGCCCGGCCGCGACGGCGGCGGCGAGGTTCTCGGCGGGCGTGCTCACGGCGTCGTCGGAGAACGACGAGTGCACGTGGTGGTCGCCCCGCCTGGACGGGGCACCCGCGTGATCGGGGGCGACCTTCGGCCCCGGCACGGCGGGCATCAGCCGGGCAGGATCTCGTCGACGGGCAGGAACACGTCCTCGAGGTAGCGCACGTTCGCGACCTCCCGGAAGTCGACCCGGTCGGGCACGGGGCGGCCGAGCACGGCGTCGAGCGTGAGCGACGGCATGTCGACGCCTGACGCGACCGTGAGCGGCATCGCGCCCGGGAAGCGCGGGTTGACCTCGAGGAGCGCGGGCCGCCCGTCGGCGTCGCGCTTGAGCTGGACGTTCGCGACGGTGGTGAGGCCGATCGCGCGTGCCACGGCGGACGCGGTCTCGACGAGCTCGTCGTCGTGCACCGTGACGCCCGCGACGGCCACGCCCGAGTCGACCCGCAGCCGGGCGCGCGGGACGGCCGCGATGACGTTGCCGTCGAGGCCGGCGAGCACGTCGACCGAGAACTCGTCGCCCGGCAGCATCTCCTGCACGAGCAGGTCCTCGTCGGCGTGCACGGCGTCGAGCTCGGTGGCCGTGAACACCGTCCGGACGCCGCGCGAGCCCGCGCCGCGGCGAGGCTTGACGATCACCGGGAAGTCCCAGCCGCTCACGGCCTGCGGCGTGCCGACCAGCTCGGTGCGCGGCACCCGGACGGTCCGCTCGCACGCCCGCGCGAGCGCGAGCTTGTCGAGGCACGTCTCCAGGGTGCTCAGCGCGGGCGACGCGAGCACCGTGCCGTCGGCGGCGAGCTCGTCGCGGACGGCCGCGAGGCGGGGCAGCTCGACGTCGACCGTCGGGAACAGCACGTCGATGCGGTCGTCGCGGCACAGCTGCCGCACGGTGTCGACGAAGTGGTCGGACCGTCCCACCGGGACCAGTCGGCGGTACTCGGGCGGGACCAGGTAGATCGCGCTCGCCCAGCGGTCCATGTCGGCGGCGAACACCTCGACGTCGCCGCGCCGCAGCAGCGACCTGATGACCGCGACCCCGGCGGGGCCGCCCGCCCCTGTGACCAGCACCCGTGTCATCGCACCGTCCCGTCGTCCGTCGCTCTGCTCGCTCTGTCGTGATGGTGCTCGGCGTCGCGTGCAGGCCTCACGTCGCCACGCCGTGCTCGCCGGGGAACTGCGCCTCGGACGCGACCGCGATACCCGCGACGCCCACGGTCGCCGAGCGGCCGCTGAGCATCGACGCCGCGCGGACGGTCTCGAGCGGCTCGGCGTACTTCCCGGTGCCGAAGCGTGACCAGTAGCGGGCGGTGGCCCGCACGAGGTCCGGCTCCATGTAGTCGCGGTGCGACTGCGACGAGAAGGCGGCGAGCATGTCCAGCTTGGTCTCGACGAAGCCGTCGACGGGGACGAACCGGGTGGGCCGGAACTCGACCGTGCAGGACGGGCTCTGGAAGCACGCGAGCGCCGGGACCTTGCGGGCGGCGATCTCGACCGCCTGGTGCACGGCGCGGTGGTCCTGGTGGCGGTCGTGCGACGAGTGCGTGTAGACGATCGTCGGCGACACCTCGCGGATCGTGTCCTCGATCGTCGTGATGAGGCCCGACGCGGGGTCGAGGCGGGTGTCCTCGAAGTCGTGCAGGTACAGGCGCGCGCCGATCACGGCGGCCGACGCGAGCGCCTCGTGCCGGCGGACGTCCGCGTCGCCGCCGACGGCACCGCCGGACAGCGTGAGGATGACGACGGTGTCGCCGGCCGCGCGGTGCGAGGCGAGCGTGGCGCCGACGCCGATCTCGACGTCGTCAGGGTGTGCGCCGACAGCCAGCACGACGTCGCCGGGTCCGGCGGACTCTCGCCGGCGGCGGCCCTCGACGGCGAGCGCGGTGATCTTCTCGAGCAGCGTCGCCGCCGCGACGGGCTTCACGAGGAACTCGTCGGCGTCGCGTCGCAGGGCCTCCACCGCGTAGTCGACGCTGGCGAAGGCCGTCATGACGGCGACGGGCACCCCGGCCGCCCGCGACCGCAGCTCGCCGAGCAGGTCGAGCCCGCTCATGCCGGGCATCTGGATGTCGGTGAGGACCACGTCGAACTGGCGCTTCGCGACCTCCTCGAGCGCCGACATCGGCTCGTGCGTCACGGTGACGTCCATCCCGCCCCGTCGGGCGAGCACCGTGCGCACGTACAGCGCGGTGTCGACGTCGTCCTCGACGACCAGGACCTTGATCTGCTCGTCGGCCACGGCACCGACCTCCCCACGTGCCCGACCCCCGGACGTGACTCACGCTAACCGGATGCCCCGGGCGACGCGCATCGTGGGAGGTTTCGGGCGGCCTCGCGGCCCGCGGAGCTGTGGGGAATAGTCGCAGGGGGTGCTCGGTTGGAGCGGCAGTACATGCAAACGCATGGAAACCTGGGAGCCCAGGACGAGACGAGCGAGGCGCATCATGCAGTTCGGCATCTTCACCGTCGGCGACGTCACCACCGACCCGACGACCGGCCACACCCCGGACGACACCGAGCGCGTCCGCGCGATGCTCACCATCGCGCAGCACGCCGACCAGGCGGGCCTGGACGTGTTCGCGACCGGTGAGCACCACAACCCGCCGTTCGTGCCGTCCTCCCCCACGACGATGCTCGGCTACCTCGCGGGCACGACGAAGAACATCGTCCTGTCGACCGCGACCACGCTGATCACGACTAACGACCCCGTGCGGCTGGCCGAGGAGTACGCGATGCTCCAGGTCATCTCCGACGGGCGGATGGACCTCATGATGGGCCGCGGCAACACGGGCCCCGTCTACCCCTGGTTCGGCCAGGACATCCGCCAGGGCATCCCGCTCGCGATCGAGAACTACGCGCTGCTGCGCCGCCTCTGGGAGGAGGAGGTCGTGGACTGGCAGGGCAAGTTCCGCACGCCGCTGCAGGGCTTCACCTCGACGCCCCGCCCGCTCGACGGCGTCCCGCCGTTCGTCTGGCACGGCTCCATCCGGTCTCCTGAGATCGCCGAGCAGGCCGCGTACTACGGCGACGGGTTCCTGCACAACGCGATCTTCTGGCCCATCGAGCACGCCGCGCAGATGGTCAACTTCTACCGGCAGCGCTTCGAGCACTACGGGCACGGCCAGGCCGACCAGGCCATCGTCGGTCTCGGCGGCCAGGTGTTCATGAACAAGAGCTCGCAGGAGGCCGTCAAGCAGTTCCGTCCCTACTTCGACGTCGCGCCCGTGTACGGGCACGGCCCGTCGCTCGAGGACTTCATGCGGGACACGCCCCTGACCGTCGGCAGCCCGCAGCAGGTCATCGACCGGTACGGCGCGCTGCGCGAGAAGGTCGGGCACTACCAGCGCCAGATGTTCCTCATGGACCACGCCGGCCTGCCCCTCAAGACCGTGCTCGAGCAGATCGACATCCTCGCCGAGGAGGTCGTCCCGGTGCTCCGCCGGGAGGCGGAGTCCGCCCGTCCGGCGCACGTCCCCGCGAACCCGCCGTCGCACGCCGAGCGCGTCGCCGCCGCCCGTGCCGCGGGCACCCTGCCCACGCAGAACGTCACCGCGACCGACCACTGGACCGGCAAGACCGCCGAGGACGACGTGGAAGCAGCCGACGCCGTCACGCGTTGAGCCCATCAGCACCAGCCAGACGCATCAGGAAGAAGGAACGATGAGCGACCGCTCGATCGTCGTCATCTCCGCCGGTCTCAGCCAGCCGTCGTCGACCCGGCTGCTGGCCGACCGGCTGGCCGAGGCCACCGTCGCCGAGCTCGCCGCGCGCGGCATCACCGCGCACGTGCAGACCGTCGAGCTGCGGGACGTCGCCCACGAGATCGTCAACATGACCCTCACGGGCTTCCCGTCCGGGGACCTCGTGCCCGTGCTCGACCAGGTCGCGGCCGCCGACGGCCTCATCGCCGTCACGCCCGTGTTCTCCGCGTCGTACTCGGGGCTGTTCAAGTCGTTCGTCGACGTCCTCGACAAGGACGCGCTCGTCGGGCGACCCGTGCTGCTCGGCGCGACCGGCGGCACCGGACGGCACTCGCTCGCGCTCGAGTACGCGATGCGTCCGCTGTTCGCCTACCTGCGCGCCGACGTCGTGCCGACCGCCGTGTTCGCGGCGACGGACGACTGGGCCACCGCCGGGGGCGACGACGCGAACCCGCTGCCCGCCCGCATCCGCCGGGCCGGCCGTCAGCTCGCGGAGGAGGTCGCGGACCGCGAGCCGTCGGCGCCCGCCGGCCTGTACGACGCGGTGCCGTCGTTCGAGCAGCTGCTCGGCGGCAGCTGACCACCTGACGACGAAGGGGCGAGGAACCGGGTGACGGTTCCTCGCCCCTTCGTCGTGCTGTCAGAGCTCCGGCAGGCCCTGGCGCGCCGCCCACTGCGGGGCGAGCGTGAAGCTCGCGCCCGGCGCGGACTGGTCCACGTCGAGCTCCTGGTCGGCCAGCGCCACGGAGGCGCCCTGGTCCACGTACACGCGTGCGGAGCCGTCGGTCACCACGTCGTCGCCCGGAGCGGGCCGCGCGACGAGGGCGAGCTCGAAGCCGCCCGCCTCCTGCTCGGCGATCCGCAGGCCGCCGGTGTCGTCGGGCAGACCCGCCTGGGTGGTGAGGTCACGGACGGTCGAGCGGGCGTTCTCGGTCAGGGTGAGCACGGGTGCTCTCCTCTCCTCCGGGGGGACGCCACCCTCGCGGGCGGCGCCGTCGGACGCCTCCACCGTCTCCACCTCGGTGCGCGAGCGGCAACCGGGGGCCGCTGGGCGAGACGTCCTGTGAAGACCTCGCGGGAACAGGTGCGGGGGGCCGGTGGTGGCACTACGTTGCGCGCAGCCGACCTCGGTGCAGCCGCGCTGCTGCGGCGCGGGCGGGCCCTCGCTACCGTCGGACGATGCCCATCCCCCACTGGGTCACCGCGGTCAACCGGCGGTTCACCAACCCCCTGCTCGGCCGCCTGTCGGACGACGTCGCGCCGTTCGCGACGCTCCACCACGTGGGCCGCTCGTCGGGCCGCCGGTACCGCACGCCGATCATGGCGTTCCCCACGGCGCGCGGGTTCGCCGTCGCCCTCACGTACGGGCCCGACGTGCAGTGGCTGCGCAACATCGAGGCCGGGCAGCCCGCCCGGCTCGTGCGACGGCGGCGCGTGTACGCGGTCGCGCACCCGGTGCGGCACCACGGGGAGGACGGGCTGCGGTTCGTGCCCACGTGGACGCGCGCGGCGCTGGGGCTGATGCACGTGGACGACGTGGTCGAGCTGGACGTCGTCGACCCGGACTGACCGCGGCGCGCCGTCAGACCGCGCCGCGGGTGCCGTCGGACCGTGCCGTGCACGCCGTCAGACCGTGCCGCGGCGGTCCGGGGTGACGCCGCTCGACACGGTGTGGCCCGACCACAACGTCGTGTTGTCGCACCCCTCCGCGCAGTGCATGCCGCACGTCGGGCACACCCACAGGGTGTGGTGCCGGTCGAGCGTGCAGCCGCACGTGACGAACCGCTCGGACGGGCGGCCCGGGCCGTTCGTCGTCCACCGGTGGCCCGCCGGGCACGCCGCGGGCGGCACACGCACCCAGCCGCGTGGCGTCTGCTGCCACTTCGACCAGTCGACCACCCGGACCATCGAACAAGTGTACGAGTGGCGCCGCGATGCCTCCATCGTCACCATGGGTGACATGGCCGACGCGGGCACGGCGAGAGGCATGGACGAGGACGACGTGCGACGGCTCGCGCTCGCACTGCCCGACGTCACCGAGCGGACCAGCTGGGGGCAGCCCGCGTGGTTCCACCATCACATGGTCGCGAGGATGTGGGACGACGAGCGCGTCACGGTGCGCGTCCAGGACGACGGGGAGCGGCGCGCGCTCGTCTCGCAGGAGCCGGACCTGTTCCAGACGACGGACCACCACGCCGGCACGGCGTACCTGCTGGTCAGGCTCGCGGCGGCCGACGAGGAGACACTGCGGGCCATGCTCGCGGAGTCGTGGTGGTGGGCGGCGCCGCCGTCGTGGCGGCGGACCCGGCCGGAGATGGGACCGCCGGACGGCTGAGCCTCGTCGGGCGACACGGCGCAACGTCGCCTGATTCCGGACCTATGCGGACGAAAGGGTTGTCACCCGTGCGTCGTCGGCGGGACCGTGGACGCACGGCCCGCGCCAGCGGGCCGACGACGCTCCTGGGGGAACCATGCGTCTGCCCGTCCGTCTCCTGCTCGCTGCGGTGACTGCTGCCGCCACCCTCTCGTTCCTCGCTGCGCCCGCGAGCGCCGCCCCGCCGCCGGCCTGCGGTGACACCCTCACGGTCGACACGAAGCTCAGGCAGGACCTCACGTGCCCCGGGGACGGGCTGTTCCTGCGTCCCGGCGTGACGCTCGACCTCGGCGGGCACACCCTGTCCGGGTCGGGCACCGGGACGGGGCTGACGCTCACGTTCTTCGGGGTGATCGAGGTCGTCAACGGCACTCTCGCCCACTGGGGAACGGCCATCGCGACGTCACCGGTCGAGGAGGACCCCAGCAGCGGCCCAGAGCCGCTCATGATCGATCGGGTGACGTTCCGGGACAACGGGCGGGGACTGGAGACGGGCAGCAACTCCGGCCCCGCCAAGGAGACGACCGTCACGCGGTCCACGTTCCAGCACAACGACGTCGGCGTGGTCTGCGCGTGGTGGTCCGGGGCCACGATCGAGCGGTCGACGTTCGCCGACAACCGCCTCGGCCTCTGGCTGCCGGAGGGTGGTGCGACAGTGAACGACTCGACGTTCACCCGGAGCACGGAGGCGGCGATCAAGCTGTACTACGGCCAGGTCGTCGTGCGTCACGGGAGGTTCGTCGACAACGCGCTGGGCGTGACGGCGGGCGAGCTCAGCACTGCGACGATCACGGACAGCCGGTTCGTCGGGGGCGACGTCGCCGTGACGGCTGGGGTCGAAGGCACGCTCCTTGTCAGTGACACCGTCATCACCGGGAGCGGCACAGGCGCGCTCCTCAGTGGCGGTGGGGGCACGCTCGCGCGCAACACGTTCACCTACAACGGCGTCGGTCTCCGGCTCCTCGCACCCCGACCCGTTCGAGCAGGATTCGCTCGTGGCACGCGACAACCGGTTCCGGTTCAACGGCGACGGCATCCTGTCCGACGCAGGCGCGCTGCTGCAGCTCGGCGGCAACGCCGTCAAGCGCAGCACCGGCTGGGGCATCCACGCGCCGGGCGCCACGGATCTCGGCGGGAACACGGCCCGGAACAACGGGAACACCCCGCAGTGCGTGGGCGTCGTCTGCCCGACGATCGTCTCGTGAGCGGCGGGCGCGCCCGGGGGTCCTCGAACCCGGGCGCGCCCGTCGCCGTCCTACGTCCCGCTCACCACGCCGACGGCGGCGGGGGCGTCACCACGGGCGGCCGGTCATCGCACGTGATCGTGTTCGGCAGCTCCCACGGCGCGAACCACGGGCCGGTGGTGCCGCCGCCGTCGTTGCCGCCGCCGTCGAGCACCGTGAACTCCGAGCCGGCCGGCGTGAAGTGGAACGACCCGCAGTTGTTGATGCCGACCGCGCCGACGTTGCGGGCGTCGACGTTCGTGAACGTCGCGGAGCCGGCGGTGCGGGCGCTGAGCACCGAGGTGCCGGTGCCGTCGACCCGCAGGTCGGTGAAGTGGACGTTCGTGATCGAGTAGAGGTCCTTGACGGGCCAGTCGGTCACGAGCATGAGGGCGTTGTACGTGCTGTCGAGGAAGTGGTCGCCGACCACCTGCACGTCGGCATCGATGTTGCGTTCCAGCGCGAACATCCACAGCGCGCCGAGCCCGATGTTCCAGTTGAGCTCGTAGGTGCCCGCCCGGACGGTCGTGTTGTCGGTGAACCGCAGGTACCCGGTGAACGGCTCGGCGCCGAACCGCGAGCCCGCGTGCAGACCGCTGCCCTCCCGGATCGGGTCCGCGACGAGGTTCGCCGAGACGGTGTTGTCGGTGCCGCCGTAGATCGCGATGCCGTTGGCGAGCGTCGGGGTCTGGACCGTGTTGTGGTCGAACGTGTTGCCGGCGTTCTCGGTGCGCTCCGACCACATCGCGAGGCCGTCGTCGCCGGTGTTCCGGAAGAACGAGTTGCGGACCGTCGATCCGGTCACGCCGGTGTGGAAGTTGAGGCCGTCCGCGATCTGGTCGACGACCATCGTGTTCGTGATCGTCGTCCCGGACATGGGCCCGTCGAACCAGAGCCCGACCTTGGTGTGCTGGATGTAGAGGCCGTCGATCGTCGAGTCGCTCATCGCGCCGCCGACGCCGTTGACCTGGTCGGTGTCGATCCGCTCGCGCACGTCGCCGCGGATCGCGAACCCGGACAGGTGCACGTTGCGCGAACCACCGGCGGCGGCGTCCTTGCCGTAGAACCCGACACCGGTGTGCACCGACCCGTCGGGCGCCGGGGTCGAGAGGGCGACCTCGCGGCCCTGGAACACCGTGTACCAGCTGCCGGCGCCCTCGATGGTGACGTCGTCGACCACGATGTGGCGGTTCACCTGGTAGGTGCCCGGCGGGACGTAGACGGGCAGGTCGTGGCGCTGCGCGAACGCGATGGCCTTGTCGAGCGCGTTCGCGGAGTCCTTGCGGCCCGTCGGGTCGGCACCGAACAGCAGCACGTTCGCCGCCTTGAGCCGGACCTTCGGCGGCCCGACGAGCTCGGAGTCGACGAGGTCGACGACCGTCCACGCCGCCGTGCTGCCCTTCGGCACGGTCAGCCGCACCGTCCCGCCGGCCTGGTACGTGCGGCCGAGGAGCAGGCGCTGCTCGTCGTAGAAGTGCATCGGCCGGAACGGTGTCGTGATCGTCGGGACCGGGGTGGTCGCGGCGGGGACGCAGCCGCACTCGGTGATCCACCAGTCGGGGTGCAGCAGGCCCGCGTTCGGGTCGTTCGTGAACGGGTACTGGTTGTAGAGCCACGAGTACTGCGACGTCAGCGTCATCGACTGCTTCCGGCCGCCGTCGACGGTGACGTCGAGCGGTGCGGTGATGCCGCCGCCGCCCGGTGCGTCGGGCAGCGAGTAGCGGACGGTGATCGCGTTGGCTGCCTTGGGCAGGCGGACCTCGACGTACTGGCCGGGGGTGAGCTTGACGGCCGTGCGGCCCGACGCCTCCGCGGGGAGCGTGTACGCGGTGCGATCGGGGCCGATGATGGTGCCGGTCGTGACGCCGTGCTCAGCCTCCTGCTCGACGAAGCCGAGGTCGGCGCCGCGGCCGGCGACGAGCGACGGGTCGAGGGCGGCCCGCGTCACGGGGGTCGGCGGGGCGGCCGGCGGGCGGGCGTGCGCGGACGCCTGGCCGGCCGTGGTCACCGCGAGGCCGGTGGCGAGGACGAGCGCGGCGGCAGCGGCCAGGGGCCGGGGAACCCGGGGGGCGGGGGGACGGGACGAGCGGGTACGCGTGTTCCTCACGGGAGCGCCTCCTTGCGCAGCCGAGCCGGCCCCGCGGTCCGCGGGCGCCGTGCGATCGGGACACACGGTAGGGACTGGACAAACCGGAGGACAAGAGCGAACCGGAGATTGCAAGAACTTACGTGCACAACGCAATCCATCGACTGAGCCACACGCGGGCGTCGAACCATCAGGCCGGGAGTCGTCCGGCGGTCGCGCGCGTCATGCGTCGAGGTGGCGGACCTCGTCCCACACGTCGGCCCACGCACCGCGCGGCCCGGCGCACGCCAGCACCGCGGTCCCCTGCTCCTCGTTGTCGACGTCGACCCCGTTGTCGATCGTCGCGACCTGCTCGCACCCCACCGCCCAGCCCGGCGCGACGTCGTACCCGACGAGCACCACAGGCCCCTCGGCGGCGGGCGGCGGCCCCCAGTCGCCGTACGCGTTGTGCCCGCTGAACACGGGCACGGGCGCCCCGTAGAACTCCAGCGCACCGGCCTCGCCGTAGTTCTGGGCCACGACGAGCGTCGCGCCGGCCGACGACACGGCCTTGTCGACCGTCTCGACGAACCGCGGCCAGCCGATCATCTCCGCCTGGTCCTCGTTGACGGCGGCGAGGAACGACTGCCCGTAGCCCCGCTCGGACAGGATCGGCAGCCCTGCGGGCCACACGACGAGCCCGCTCAGCGCGACGACCGCCCCGGCGACCCACAGCCCGCGCCGGCTCCACCGCTCGGCCAGCCCGCACGCGCCCGCCGCGAACAGCACGGGGACCAGACCGGCCAGGTAGTACGCCTTGCCACCCGTGAGGAAGAACCCGACGAAGAGCAGCACGAACGCGAACGCGAGCGGCCGGGCCCGGACCAGCGAGGGCGTTCGCAGCAGCCGCACCAGCCCGTACACCCACAGCACCGCGGTGACGGGGCTGAAGATGATGAACGTGAGGACGACGTAGTTGATCCGCTCCTCGAGCGTCATGTACTCGTCGCGGATGTCGCGGGCCAGCTCGAGCTGCGGCCACCCGTGCGTCGCCTGCCAGACGAGGTTGGGCGCCCACAGCAGGAGCGCGATCCCCACGCCGGCCCACGCCCAGGGCGACCGCAGGTGATGCCGGACCGCGGGCGTGAGCGCGATCCCGACGACGATGCCGCCGAGCAGGAACGCGACGAGGTGCTTGTCCTCCAGCCCGATCCCGGTGAGCAGCCCGACGGCGAGCCACCCGCGCGGCCGGTCCCGCTGCAGCACGCGCACGACCGCGTAGACGATCGCCGTCCAGAACAGCAGGTCCACGGTCGCGGTCGACAGCATGTGCCCGAGGATCGCCGTCACGGCGCCCGTCGCCGCCGTGACCGCCGTGAGCACCTGCGCGGCCGTCGCGCCGCCGAGCTCGCGCGCCGTCAGGGCCGCCAGCAGGACGAACGCCGCCATCGCGACCGCGCTCGGCAGGTGCAGCACGGTGACCGAGCCGGGCGCGGCGAGGTCCGTCAGGCGTGCGATCGCCGGAGTGAGCGGCGGCTGGTCCGGGTAGCCCCACGCCAGGCGGCGGCCCGCGGCGACGAAGTACAGCTCGTCGCGGTGGGGCCCGTACCGGCCCGCGAACGACACGAGGACGACGAGCAGCGCACCGGCGACGGCGAGGACCGGGGCCCAGGCCACGGCCGGCGGCGACGAGACGGAGAGGGACGTGCGTCGGGCAGCTTCGGTCGCAGCCACCCTCGGAGGGTAGCGACGGGCGACCGCGCACGTCACGCCCCCTTTCTGCCGACCCGTCGCCGTGGGACCGGCCGAGCACTAGCGTCGGCCCGACGGGCGACGACGCCCGCCCGGGCCCCGGGAGGAACGCATGAGCGCTGCACGTCCGCACGTGGTCGTCGTCGGCGGCGGCTTCGCCGGGTTCTACGCGGCACGGACGCTCGAACGCGTCCTGCCCCGCGGCGCCGCCGACCTCACCGTCATCAGCGCCACCGACCACCTCTGCTACTCACCCCTCCTGCCCGAGGTCGCCGCGGGCCGGCTCGACCCCCGCAGGATCGCCGTGCCCCTGCACTCGGCGCTGCGCCGCGCGCGGATCATCCAGGGCGTCGTCGACGAGGTGGACGTGGCCGCGGGCACCCTGAGCGTCACGTGCGGTCTCGCCGACCCGCTCGTCGTGCCCTACGACCGGCTGGCCCTCACGGTCGGCTCGGTGACCCGACGGCTCTCGACGCCCGGCATGGGCCAACGGTCGCTGGGACTCAAGACGCTCGTGCAGGCGGTCTACATCCGCGACCACGTGCTGCGGCAGCTGGAGCTCGCCGATGCCACGCAGGACCTCGCCGAACGTCGCGCCCGGCTGACGTTCGTCGTGGTCGGGGCCGGGTACGCCGGGACGGAGACGGCCGCGCAGCTCCAGGTCATGACGCAGTCGCAGCTCGACCGGTTCCCCCGCCTGCGGCAGGACGACGTCACGTGGATCCTCGTCGACGTCGCCCCCGCCGTGCTGCCCGAGCTCGGCCCGCGGCTCGGGCGGTTCGCGCTCGACCAGATCCGGCGCCGCGGCATGCGCGTGCTGCTGGAGACGTCCGTGCAGGAGATCCTCGAGGACCGCGTCACGCTGTCCGACGGCACCGTGATCCCGTGCCACACGGTGCTCTGGACCGCGGGCGTCACGCCGCCGCCGCTCGTGGGGCAGCTCGGTCTGGACGTCGCGCGCGGCCGCGTCGTGGTGGACGCCGAGCTGCGGGTCACGGGCAGCGAGCACGTGTGGGCCGGCGGTGACGCCGCGTCGACGCCGGACCCGTTCAGCGACGCGGCGCTCCCCTACCCGCCGACCGCGCAGCACGCCCAGCGGCAGGGTGTCGTGCTCGGCCGCAACATCGCCGCGAGCCTGGGGCACGGCGAGGCGGGACCCTACCGGCACCACGACCTCGGGCTCGTCGCCGACCTCGGCCGGCGGCAGGCCGTCGCACGGCCGCTCGGGGTGCCGTTGACCGGCCTGCCCGCGAAGGTCGTCGCGAAGGTGTACCACCTGTACGCGGTGCCCTCGATGGCCAACCGTGCGCGGATCGCCGCCGACTGGGCGCTCAACCTCGTGAGCAGGCCGGTGCCCGCGCAGCTCGGGCTCGTGCGCCCCGACCAGGCGCGGTTCGGGCGGGCGGAGCACACCGAACGGGAGCCGGCGGGAGCCTGACCGGACGCGCGTTCGCCGACCTCGGGTGAGACTGACCCGATGACCATCACCAGCATCCCCACGCTCCCGCTGCCCGGCGGCCGCATCCCCGTGCTCGGCCTGGGCACCTGGCAGTCCGAGGGCGACGAGGCCGAGCGGGCCGTGGTCGCGGCCATCGAGCTCGGCTACCGGCACATCGACACCGCGACCGGGTACGGCAACGAGGCGCAGGTCGGACGCGCGCTCTCCACGGTCGGCGTCGGCCGGGACGACGTGTTCCTCACGACCAAGCTCCCGCCCGACCACGCCGGCCGCGAGCGCCAGACGCTCATGGAGTCGCTCAGCCTGCTCGGCGTCGACCACCTGGACCTGTGGCTCGTGCACTGGCCGCCGCACCGGCAGGCGTCGCCCGAGACGTGGCAGGCGTTCCGGGAGGCGCGTGACGAGGGGCTCGTCCGGTCGATCGGGGTGTCGAACTACTCGATCGCGCAGATCGACGAGCTCATCGAGGTGACCGGTGAGGCGCCGGCCGTCAACCAGATCCCGTACAGCCCCGCCGACCACGACCTGGCCCTGCTCGCGGCGCACCGCGAGCGCGGCGTCGTCGTCGAGGGGTACAGCCCGCTCAAGCGCGTGGACCTCGGGGCGGACGCGATCGTCCGGGCTGCCGAGGCGCACGGGGTCACGCCCGCGCAGGTGGTGCTGCGGTGGCACGTGCAGCACGACGTCGTCGTCATCCCGAAGTCGGTCCGGCCGGAGCGGCTCAAGGAGAACCTCGACGTGCTCGGCTTCACGCTGGACGACGAGCAGATGGCCGCGATCGACGCCCTCGGGCGCTCCTGACCGGCTGACCCGGCCGGAGGCGGCACTCGGGCCGGGTCAGCGGCCCGTCGCGGACCCGGCCGGAGGCGGCACTCGGGCCGGGTCAGCGGCCCGTCGCGGAGAAGTGCTGGTAGTCGATCGGCGACGACCAGTCGCCGCCCCACTCCCAGCCGACCGACGCGAACGCCTGCACGACCACGTCGTCGTCGTGGATCACGCCCGGCGCGTCCGGCCTGTCCGCGAACTCCCGACCCGCGGGCGGGGCGACGTGGCGGCCGAGCACGTACGGGTTCTCGACCGGGTTCACGTCGATCGCCCGGCCGTACGCGTGCTCGGACCAGCGGGTGCCGCCCGTGACGGCCCGGCAGTTGAGGGCCGACGTGTTGTCGGCGGCCATCGACGCGTCGTCGCTCCCGCCGAAGTCGTCGACCAGCCGCAGCGACCGGATCGGGTAGCCCGCGTCCCACAGCGCGTGGAACACGGCGACCATCGCGTCGGCGGAGTCGGCGTGCACCACGAGCTCGCCCTGCACGGCGTCGCCCGCGAAGTCGTGGTGCGTCACCGTCACGTACCGCAGGTCCGCGAGCGGGACCGGGCAGCCCTCGCGCCAGGACGACGACATGCGCGCGGCGAGGTCGGGGGTGATCTCGCTGATCGTCGACGTGAACGCCGGGGGCGGCGGCGGGGCGGGCGCCGGGGGCGCCACCTTGGTCGCCTCGCGCGGCGCGGTGACGACGACCGGAGACGGGGTCGTCGTCCGGCCCGCGTCCGTCGAACGCCCTGCAGGTGCGCAGCCGACGAGCACCGCGAGCACGAGCCACGCGGCGGTCGCCGCGGCGGCGACCCGGCGTCGGCGTCCACGACCGCGAGCGTCCGCTTGCCGCGTCGCAGCACCGCCCACCGCCCGTGCAGCAGGTCG
>NZ_JAGIBD010000027.1:0-41984 GCF_017744555.1 Cellulomonas sp.
TCACGCTCGTCGACGCCGGGCTCCCCGGCCAGTGGAAGGACCTCCAGGTCGAGCTCGGCTCGCTCGGACGCTCGCTCGACGACGTGCGTGGCATCGTCCTCACCCACGGCGACAGCGACCACATCGGGTTCGCCGAGCGACTCCGGCGGCGCAACGACATCCCCGTCCTCGTCGGCCACGGCGACGCCGCACGCGCCCGCGGCGAGGAGAAGACGTCGCCGTCGTGGGGCCCGATGCGGCTCGGCCCGACGCTCGGCTTCCTCGCCTACGGGATCCGCAAACGTGCCTTGCGCACGCACCACCTCTCGGCCGTCGTCGAGGTCGACGACGGGGACGTGCTCGACCTGCCGGGCTCGCCGCGGGTGCTCGCGCTGCCCGGGCACTCCCCCGGCAGCATCGCCGTGCACGTGCCGGAAGTCGACGCCGTCTTCGTCGGTGACGGGCTGACGACGCGGCACGTCCTCACGGGCGTCCGCGGACCGGCGCCGACGCCGTTCACCGACGACCCGTCGACCGCGCTCGCGTCCCTCGACCGCATCGCCGGACTCGGTGCCCGGTGGGTGCTCCCGGGGCACGGGGCACCGTGGGACGGCGGCACCGCGGAGGCCGTCCGCCTGGTGCGCGAGGCGGCCGCCCGGGCCTAGCCCTGGATCCCGGCGACGGCCTCGATCTCGACCCTGGCTCCCAGCGGGAGGCCGGCGACGGCGACCGTCGTCCGGGCCGGGTACGGCGCGGTGAAGGCCTCCGCGTACGCCTGGTTCATCGCGGCGAAGTCGTCCATCGACGTCAGGTACACGTTGACCTTCACGACGTCGGCGAGGGTGCCGCCCGCGGCGCGCAGGACGGCGTCGAGGTTCGCGAACACCTGCCGCGTCTGCGCCGCGACGTCCCCCTCGACGAGGCGGCCCGTCGCGGGGTCGATCGGGGTCTGGCCCGACAGGTACAGCAGGCCGCCGCCCCCGGTCGCGGCGTGCGAGTAGGGGCCGATGGCAGCCGGGGCGGACGGGGCGGTCACCGTGGAACGCGTCATCCGGCCATGGTCGACGATCCGCGCGAAGAAGTTCTGCCCTAGCGTCGGATCCGGCGCGAGTCGTTCGTCGAACGGGTGAGCGACCGCTGCGCGCGGTCACCGGACACGAGGGAGCCATCTGATGACGGAGTTCTTGATCTCGTTCAACGAGGGCGCGATGGACCACATCTCCGCCGACGACATCGGGGAGGTCGGGGACGACGTCCGCGCCGTCGTCGCCGAGGCCACCGAGGCCGGCGTGTGGGTGTACGGCGGCGGACTCGACCGGCAGCGGGCCAGCATCGTCGGCACCGACGGGTCGGTCACCGACGGGCCCTACCCGGAGACCAAGGAGGTCGTCGGCGGCTTCTCCGTGGTCGACGTGGCCACCCGCGAGGAGGCGCTCTTCTGGGCCGCCAAGCTCGCCGCCGCGTGCCGGTGCGCGCAGCAGGTCCGGGAGCTCATGCCGGATCCCAAGATGGACGAGTTCCTGGCCGAGCGGGCCGCAGCCGAGGGAGCGGTCCGATGACGCAGTACCTGATCTCGTTCGACGAGGGCGCGATGGACCACATCCCCGCCGGGGACTGGGAGGACGTCGGCAACGACGCGCACGCGGTGGTCCGGGAGGCCGTCGAGGCCGGCGTGTGGGTCTACGGCGGCGGGCTCGAGCGGCAGCGGGCCAGCATCGTCGGCACGGACGGGTCGGTCACCGATGGCCCGTACCCGGAGACCAAGGAGGTCATCGGCGGGTTCTCCGTCATCGAGGTGGCCACCCGCGAGGAGGCCCTGCACTGGGCCGCCAAGTTCGCCGCGGCCTGCCGGTGCGCGCAGGAGGTTCGGGAGCTCGGCGACCCCGAGCGGGACCCGTCGGCGGTCGAGAGGGCGACGGCGACGTCGTGACGCCCGCCGGGGAGGCGAGGCGGCTCTCGCCTCATCTCCCCGGACCGGGCACCCTACGCAGGCACCGTCGCGCGGAGCCGCGAAAGCGCGCGACCGACCGAGTCGCGATTCTTCGACGCCTTGATCCAGGCCGGCAGCCGGCTCGCGACCGACGCGTTGCCGGGCTCCTGCTCACGGAGGCCGGCGGCGACGTACCGCTCGAGATAGTCGAGGTGGGCCTCGTCGTAGGCCCACAGCACGTGGCCCTCGCACGGGGTCTGCAGCCAGAGGTCGAGCCCGCGGAACCGCGGGACGTCAGGTCCGCTGTCGCGGTCCACCCGCAGCACGGCGTGGCGGGTGACGGTCCCGCAGCAGTCGCAGCGCACCGGTACGGGTCGGACGGTTCCCCGGCCCTTCCGCGCGGCGGCCGCCCGGCGTCCGCACCCGGCGCACCTGCCGCGGACGACCACCGTGAAGGGGGCGTCGGGCGCCAGCGAACCGTCGCCCTGACGGGCGAACCCGCACGCGGAGCATCCAACCCGCGAACCCGTCGCGACGGCCGGGCCGCCGCACCGTGGGCAGCGCACGAGCACCCGGGACACCCGGAGGTAGCGCAGCGGCTCGTCGCGATCGTTGAACCGTCGGTGTTCGACCACGCAGCGATCCTGCCCGGTTCCCGGTCGACGGAGGTCTCGACAAGGTCTTGACCCGACACTTGTTTTTTGCAAGTGTCCCTCTCATCCACGAAATGCGCAGGGAGGAACCGTCATGACCGCGATGTTCGTCAACCTGCCGGTGAACGACCTGGAGCGCGCCAAGGCGTTCTACACGGCCGTCGGCTTCACGCTCGACCCCGTCCGCTCCGACCACAACGCCGCGTGCTTCGTCGTCGAGGAGGACCACAGCTACGTCATGGTGCTGCTGCGCGAGTTCTTCCAGACGTTCACCGACCGCACCATCGGCGACCCGGCAGTGCACCCGACGGCGTCCGTCGCCGTGTTCCTCGACAGCCGCGACACGGTCGACGCGGCCGTCGCCGCCGGGATCGCCGCGGGCGGCACCGAGGAGCAGCCCGCCTCCGACTACGGGTTCATGTACCAGCGCCAGCTCATCGACCCGGACGGCAACTTTCTCGACCTCGGCTTCGTCGACCCGGCCGCGCTCGCGCAGCAGTCGGACGCCGTCGCGCAGCAGGCCTGATGGCGTCACGCGAGTACGGGCAGTACTGCGGCATCACCCGGGCGCTCGAGCTCGTCGGTGAGCGCTGGGCGCTGCTCATCGTCCGCGACCTGCTCGTCGGGCCGCGCCGCTACGGCGAGCTCGCCGCGGGGCTCCCCCGCATCCCGAGCAACATCCTCGCGGCGCGCCTGAAGGAGCTGCAGGCCGCCGGCATCCTGCGCAGGGTGCCGCGGCTGCGGATCGTCGTCTACGAGCTGACCTCGTACGGGCGCGAGCTCGAGCCCGTGGTGCTCGCCCTCGGCGCGTGGGGGTTCAAGGCGATGGGCGAGCCGCGCGACGAGCAGGTCCTCACGCCCGACGCGATGACCATCACCCTGCGGACCGCGTTCCGGCCGCAGGTCGCCGCCGACCTGCCCGCGACGGCGTACGCGGCGCGGCTGGGGCTCGACCGCCTGCTCGTCCGAGTGGACGGGCCGACCCTCGCCGTGACCCGCGACTACGGTCCGGTGGACGTCGAGTTCACCACCGGACCGGCCATCCACCGCGTCATCTCCGGCCAGCTCGCGCCCGACCGGGCCATCGCGACGGGCGCGGTGAAGGTGCTTAGGGGGCGCGGCGAGCTGCTCGACCGGTTCGCGAGCACCTTCCACCTCGCCGCCTGACTCAGGGCTGGGTGTAGTCGCCGTCGGCGACGTGCTCCAACCACGTGACGACCTGGCCGTCGTCGTCCGCCTGCTGCATCGCGACGTGGGACATGAACCGGTCGGGCGTGGCGCCGTGCCAGTGCTCCTCGCCGGGCTCGATGACGACGACGTCGCCCGGACGGATCTCCAGGACCTCGCCGTCGCGCGTGCCGACGTAGCCGATGCCGTCGGTCACGTAGAGCGTCTGGCCCTTCGGGTGCCGGTGCCAGGCCGTGCGGGCACCCGGCGCGAACCGGACGTGGGCGGCGCCGATCGCGGAGTCGTCGCCGGGGTTGCGGATGCCGTCGAGCCAGACGGTCCCGGTGAACCAGGCGGCCGGGCCGGCGGCGGTCTGGCCGCCGCTGCGCGTGAGCCTCATCGTGTTGTTCCTCTCGGTCGACGTCAGAACGTCAGCAGCACCTTGACGGCCCGGCGCTCGTCCATCGCCTCGTACCCCTCCGCGGCCTTCTCGATCGGAAGGGTGAGGTCGAAGACCTTGCCGGGGTCGATCGTGCGGTCCCAGATGAGCTCGATCAGCTCGGGCAGGAACCGCCGGACGGGCGCGGGACCGCCGTGCAGGTGGACGCCCGAGAAGAACAGCTCGTCGCCGGGCAGCGCCACGTCGTGCGCGACACCGACGTAACCGACGTGCCCACCCGCCCGCGTCGCGCGGATGGCCTGCATCATCGACTCCTGCGTGCCGACCGCCTCGATCGTCGAGTGCGCACCGAGCCCGCCGGTGAGCTCCTTGATGCGGGCCACTCCCGCGTCGCCGCGCTCCTCGACGACGTCGGTCGCGCCGAACTCACGGGCGAGCGCCTGTCGGTCGGCGTGCCGGGACATCGCGATGATCCGGTCGGCGCCGAGCTGTCGGGCGGCGAGCACGCCCAGCAGGCCGACCGCACCGTCGCCCACGACCGCGACCGTCTTGCCCGGTCCGACCTCCGCGGCGACGGCCGCAAACCAGCCGGTGCCGAGCACGTCGGACGCGGCGAGCAGCGACGGGATCAGACCGTCGTCGGGCATGCCCGGGGTCGCGACGAGCGTGCCGTCCGCGTGCGGGATCCGGGCGTACTCCGCCTGCGCGCCGGGGACCGCGCCGGGCCCGCGGTGGACGCAGTGCGTCTGGTAGCCGGCCTGGCAGATCTCGCACGTGTTGTCGGACGAGAAGAACGACCCGACGACGAAGTCGCCGACCTTCACGTCGCGCACCGCGGACCCGATCTCCTCGACCACGCCGACGTACTCGTGGCCCATCGGCTGGTGGTCGACCTCGTCGGCCCCGCGGTACGGCCACAGGTCCGACCCGCAGATGCAGGTCGCGGCGAGCTTGATGATCGCGTCGGTCGGCTCGACGATCGTCGGCCGCTCGGTCTCGTCGACCCGGACGTCGCCGGGGGCGTGCATGACGACTGCGCGCATGGTGGAGCGCCTCTCTGTCGGGGGATGCCACCAGCGAACCCCCAGGCTCCCGCTGCCGGGAGTCCCTGGCGTTCCGTGTACTGGCAGTGCACCCCACGACGTGGCCTCCCTCGTCGCTCGCTCCCGGCCTACCGTCGAGAGCATGGACAACCGAGCGGACGTGCGGGAGTTCCTCATGTCGCGACGCGCGAAGGTCACCCCCGAGGCGGCCGGCGTGGTCGGCGGCGCCCACCGGCGCGTGCCGGGGCTGCGGCGCAGCGAGGTCGCGATGCTCGCGGGCGTCAGCGTCGAGTACTACGCCAAGCTCGAGCGTGGGGCGATCGCCGGGGCGTCGTCGTCGGTGCTGGACGCCCTCGCCCGCGCGCTGCAGCTCGACGACACCGAGCGCGCGCACCTGTTCGACCTCGCGCGCGCCGCCGACGGCATCCCCTCCTCGGGCCGCACCCGGCGCCGCGCCGCCTCGTCGGCGACACCGCGGCCGAGCCTGCAGTGGGCACTGTCGGCGATCACCGACGGGGTCGCGTTCGTGCGCGACCAGCGCCAGGACGTGCTCGCGACCAACGCGCTGGCGCGCGCGTTCTACTCGCCGGTCATCGGCGACGGCGGCCGGACACCCAACCTGGCGAGGTTCCAGTTCCTCGACCCCGCCGCGCACGACTTCTACCCGGACTGGGACCTGTTCGCGGAGATGTGTGTCGCGATCATGCGCGCCGAGGCTGGCCGCGACCCGAACGACAAGGGGCTGCAGGACCTGGTCGGCGAGCTGTCGACCCGCAGCGACGTGTTCCGGCGGCTGTGGGGCGCGCACGACGTCCGGACCCACGGCGCCGGCACCAAACGGTTCCACCACCCCGTGGTCGGGGACCTCACGCTCGCCTACGAGGAGCTCGCCATCACGGCCGAGCCGGGCCAGGTGCTCATGGTCTACACCGCCGAACCGGGCTCGCCGTCGGCCGAGCGACTGCGCCTGCTCGCGTCGTGGGCGGCATCCACCGCCCTCCCGACGGAGTCTTGATGGAGCTGCAGGACTTCCTCGACCACGTCGCCCGCGGTGCCGTGATCGAGGGCGGGTCGGAGCAGCACGCCTTCATGCACGGCGCGGCGCAGGACGCCCTCCGGGTCGTCGCCGAGCTGAACGCGGCTACCGCACGCCCGACGAGGTCCGCGCCCTGCTGTCCCGGCTGACCGGGCGGGCGGTGCCCGAGTCGGTGACGCTGTTCCCGCCGTTCCACTGTGAGTTCGGCAAGAACCTCACGTTCGGCGAGGACGTGTTCGTCAACATGGGCTGCCGCTTCCAGGACGCCGGCGGCATCACGCTCGGCGACGGGACGCTCGTCGGGCACGGCACCACGATCGTGACCCTCAACCACGCCGTCGACCCTGCGCGTCGCGCCGACATGGTCGCCGCGCCCGTCGTGATCGGGCGCGAGGTGTGGCTCGGCGCCGCCGTCACCGTCGTGCCCGGCGTGACGATCGGCGACGGCGCCATCGTCGGTGCCGGCGCGGTCGTCACCAAGGACGTGCCCGCGAACAGCGTGGTGGCCGGCGTCGCCGCCCGCGTCGTGCGCACGACGGGCTTCGACGCCTGACGTCGACCGCCGCCTGATTGCCGGACGGGTAAGCGCCGTCGCGCGTCAGGCGCCCTCGACCGGCAGCCAGAGCTCGACCGTCGCGGTCTTGAAGTCGTCAGCCCGGTCGAGCACGGCGACGACCTCCGGGCCGGGCCGCAGGCGCCACGGGTTCGACGGGAACCACTCGGTCGCCGTCGCCGCCCACAGCGTCTGCAGCGTCTCCGGGTACGGACCGGCCACGCGGAAGACGGCCCACGAGCCGGCCTCGACCGGGATCACGTCGAGGTCGTCAGGGACCTCCGCCGCGTCCGACAGGGCGACGCCGTGCAGGTACGTCAGCTCGGTCCCCTCCCGTCGGTCCGGGTCCAGGTCGGTGCTCACCGCGAGCAGCCCGTGCGGCTCGGTGTCGCCCAACGCCTTCAGACGACCGTGCTCCTGCGGCGGCAGCGACGCGACGTGCTGCTGGATGGCGGGATTGACCCCCGCGTGCACGAGCGGCACACGGACGGCGTGCCCCACGAGGCGGAAAGCGGGCCGGGAGACGAGTCGGACGTCCATGGGTGATGCTCCTTCGACGGTCAGGCGGAACCTGAGGCGTGGCTGGGACCGGAAGGGGCCACCGTCGCGCCGGGCCTGGCCCGGGCTGACGCCGTGCACGGCCTGGAACGCCCGCCCGAACGCCTCCGCCGAGCCGTACCCGAACCGCACGGCGATGCTCAGCAGGTCGTCCTGCCCGGCGACGACGTCCGCCGCGGCGACCGTCATGCGCCGCCGTCGGACGTACTCGGACAGCGGCATGCCCGCGAGCGACGAGAACATCCGACGCAGGTGGTACTCGGTAGTGCCGAGCGCGGCGGCGAGCCGGGGGACGTCGAGGTCCTCGGTCACGTCGTCCTCGACGAGGTCGACGAGCCGGTTGAGCCAGGCGATCACTGTGGCCTCCTTCCGACGACCAGCCTGACGTCCATGGCTGCCGCTCGACCCGATCATCGTGGCCCGGTGCGATCAGGACGACGCCAGACCCCGTCCGGGATGGCAGGGTGGACCAGGGCGTGGCGACGACGCCGCTCGGTGCACGACCTGCCTGGTGAGGTGAGCTCGTGGACGTCGACTGGGAGTCGGTCCGGAACTGGGCCGGCACGCTCGTGGTGGCCGTCTCGGCCCTCGTCGCGGTCGTGTCGTACCGACGCAGCCTCTACGACCGCAAGCGTGAGCAGGCTTCCCGGGTCGCGGCCTGGTTCGAGCGACCACCCGCACCCACGCTCGTCGCCGACACCGAGCGCGCCTACCGGGCCGACGTGCCCGTGCGGCTCCACGTCGCGAACCGGTCGGACGGACCCGTCTTCTCGGTGTCCGTCGTCTACTCGCTCCCCGAGGTCACCGCGCCGACCGGCGGCCCTCCGCCTGAACCTCGCCGGGAGCTGACCGTCCCGGAGATCCCCGCGGACACGGTCGCGCAGGCCGACGTCGTCATCCCCTTCTACGGCGAGCTCGGCCCGGACGTCGCGCTCGACGACGGGCGTGCACCGTGGATCACGCTCGCGCCCGTGACGGTCCGGTTCACCGACGCGCTCGGGCAGCGCTGGCTCCGTGCGGGCAGCCGGCCGGTGCGACGGCAGCGGCGATGGTTCGAGGAGCCGGAGACGACCCGGCTGCACCTGCCCGTCCGTCCCCGCTGACGGCTCACTCGCCTGCCGGCGGACCGGAGCGCCGCCACCACCTCCGCCGGCCGCGCGGGTGAGCCTCGACGAGAGGCGTCAGGGCCGGCACGGAGGCGCGGACGGCGGCGTACGTGTCGACGAAGCGGCGGAGCTCGGCGTCGTACTGGCCGCGGTCGAAGACAAAGGGGCCGCCGGCGAAACGGATGTCGTCCTCGCCGTCCTCCCACCCGACGTCCCAGCCGAAGTCTCGCCAGACGACGGTCTGCTCCGAGCGGTCCATGACCGCCGACACGGCTCCGCACCCGACGTCGCCGCAGGCGGGGCACACGTACAGCAGGACGCGGCCGCTGGTCAGCTGCGGTACCCGCTCACCGGCGAGCTCGAGGGCGCCGTCGACGCCTGCGGTCGGCCAGTTGTGGACCAGGACCGGGACGTTCTCGCCCGCGGGACCGAGACCGGCCACGTCGAGGCGCCGGTCCTCCGGATCCGTGAACTCGACGAGCTCGCGCAGCGGACGACCGTCAACCGTCAGCTCCCAGAAGGCGAGCCCGAACCTGTCGGCGCTGCGCGCGGGGACGAGCGTCAGCCGGTTCGTCATGGCGCATGGTGTCATCTCCGGCGCCGGCGCGGCGCGCCGATCGAGCTCCCGCTGGGAACGCCGGCACGTGCGCGCAGGTACGACCTCGTGACGTCGACCGCCCAACCCGAGACGGCGTCGTCCGCCTTCTCGTGACCGCTCGGTGTCCACGCGACCGCGACGTGCGTGGCCGCACTCTCGTCGCGCAGCAGCGCCGGGAGCTGCCAGGTCAGCCCGTTCGCGACCCACGTCACCCCGAACGGGCCGTCCCAGTCGACCAGCCCCCGCCACGACGGAGGTTGGAGCCCGGCCTCAACCCCCTCGGCGAACGCCTGGTCGTCGGGTCCGCCGATCGCGAGCACGTACCCGTCGTCCTCGAACCCGGTCGTCGCGAGGCGCTCGTCGCCGTCGGGGCTCCCCTCGAGGACCTCCGGCAGAAGTGCGGAGACCGTGATCGGAGCCGTGTCGGCACGTGCGTGCAACCGCCACTCGACGCCCCAGCACGTGCACCGCGGGTGTCCCAGGACGTCGTTCTCCCACGTGTACGGCACCACCAGCGCGTCGACCACGAGGTCACCGCTGTCCCATCGTGCCGTCCGTGCACCCGAAGGCAGGAGTGACGTCGCGCTCGGCATCCCGAGCACATCCCCGCAGGTCACGCTGAGCACGAGCGGCCCCAGCGGCGTCGCGATCCGTTCGCCGCTGTGCGCGCGGGCCATCTCGCGCACCTGAGGATCGGGGTCCTCGGCGAGCGAACGGGCGACGCGGAGCGCACGCGCGGGGTCGACGACGAAGCCGTCCTCGGCCACCAGGGCGTAGAGCGCGAAGTGACGGACCTCGCCGTCCGCGTCGTGGGTCAGATGCTCGAGCGCGTCGATCACCTCGGCGGCCGGGGCGTCCGGGTCGGTCAGGTACGGCAGCTGGAAGGCGACCGTCACCCGGACGCCGTCGTCGGGGTGGTCGAGCCGGCGCAGGAACTCGTCGAGCGCCTCGGTCGCGCCGTTGAGTGCGAGCGCCGCCAGGAGGCTGCGCTCCGTCGCGGGGTCGTCCTCGCGGTCGAGCAGGGCGAGCAGATGCGGGACCACCCGGTCGCTGAACGGGCGCCGGCCCGCGTCGTCGGCGGGGCCCAGCTCGCGCAGGACGAGGATCCCGAGGTCCCGGACATCGGGGTCGTGGTCGACGCTCCAGGCAAGCGCCAGGTCGAGGACCTGGTCGGTCGCCCGGCTCTGCAGCTCCACCACGTGGGGCCACGGTGCGTCTGCGTGGTCGTCGCGCACCTCGTCCAGCGCGGCAGCGACGAGCGCGTCGAGCGGCAGGTCCGACGGGTTCACGGGGTCACCGTAGACGTCGTCGCGCGGCAATCGTGGCGGCGTGCGGCCACACAGTCGGGACAGGTCAACTCCGCCGTCGCACGTGCCGATGCGTTCCGGGTGGGAAACGGCGGCTGGCGGGACGGGCTGGAGGCGCGTTGGGACGCGCGCCGCAACCGAGCGAGCGCCGACGGCCCCGGAGCGCCCGTGCCCCGCATCCAGACGAACGCCTCACGCGTGATCGGCGCGCCGCGCGCGGACGTCTGGGCCGTTGCTGCCACACCGGACTGCGAGGAGGACCCAGGGTTGTGCCAGCACATCGTCGGCGCACCTAAGTCCGGCGTGGGGGCAAGGCACGTCATTCTCGGTCCGCCCGCACCTCCACACGGGATCCGCACGGTGATGTTCAGCGAAGTGGTCGCCGAGCTGGACGGCCACTGGCGCTCCGTGCAGACGCACGGCGGTGCATGGGAGCACGAGGAGACCTGGTTCTTCACTGACGCACCCGACGGCGAGACCCTCGTGCGCATCAGCGGCTGGCACCTCCGTCCGTCCGTACCGGCAGCGCGCAGTTCGTCCTATCAGGCGGCGCTCGACAAGCTCGCCATGGACGCGCTGGACCGACTGGCCGACCGGGTCGCCGCCCAGCACTGACGGATCTCGGCCCCCTGCTGACATGCTGCCCGGCATGACGCTTCGGGAGTCCCTCCCCCACGCCTGGGTGACGATCGGCGTGCCCGGCACCGACCACGCCACCGGGACGTACTTCGCCTATCCCGCCGACCGCCTGCCGCCGGTGCCTCGCGCCGTGTCCGAGGGCGACGGGTTCGGGTGGCTGCGCGAGCTCCCGACGATCGGCCCGGGGATGACGCCCGGCGAGCACGACGTGTCGACGACGCCGTCCTCCCGGGAGGGCGTCGAGAGCCTGCTCCGGGCGGTCGACGCCCCGACCGCCTTCGACCAGCTCCCAGCCGACCTCCGCGCGTTCGCCACCGATCCTGACCTGCACCGGCGACTGTTCAGCGCGACGGACGCGTACGTGGACGCCGGCGAGCACCTCGAGCGCGTCCCGGGCGGTTACCTGCTGCACCTGGTGTCCGACTCGCAGTGGGTCGTGCACTGGCTCGCGTACATCGGCGACGACGGGTCGACGGGCGTCGTGTGTACCTCCGACCCTCTGGGATACGCCGACGACGACGAAGCGCCGCCGCGGGGCGAGGACGAGTCGACGTGGGTTGCCGCAGCGTCGCCGAGTTCGTCTGGCGGTGGTGGGCCGACCACGTCACGGCTCACCTGTACGGGACGCCCGAGATCCTCAGCGACGAGGAGAACTACGCGGTGCTGTCGCGGCTCACCGACCACTTCGAGGGTGACCGTCCCGGTGCCCGCCATCTGTCCGAGGACGAGGCCGGGACCCGGCGCACGGCCAGGGGGACCGTCGGGCTGCGCATGCGCGTCGACCGGTTCGACGCGCGCGCGAAGCTCAGCCAGAACAAGCCCGCGCACGTGCAGGACCGCATCGTCGACGAGCTCTCGACGAAGAACCCCGAGCTCGCCGCCGAGATGCGCAGGTCCCGCGACGGTTGAGGCCGACCGGTCACTCTCCCAGCGGTAGCGACGGTGCCAGAGACCCGTCGACACTGCCGCCGTGGACGACGCACACGAGGTCACCCTGTCGGTGCGTGACTGGAAGCTGATCGACGGCACGATCGACAACTCCGTCGCCCTCGCGGCGGTGGACGGCGACGACGAGCGCAGCGGGAGCGGCACCCGGGTGCGCCAGGCGGGATGGGCGGCCGCCAGGTCTCACCCTGACGTCGCAGCGGGGTCGATGGGCTGGCCGCTGGACGGCGCGAGCCTCACCGTCCGGCTTCCGGCCGCGGACTGGTCGTTCGTCCTGGCAGAGATCGCCAGGTGGGCCGAGGTGGAGGAGCGCCTCGGCGACGTCGAGGAGCGCGACGAGTCCCTGCGCCTCGCCCAGCTTCTGCGCACGAACCTCGCGGACGGATAGCCGCGCGCACGGCGCCCGAAGCGCGAAACGTTTCGAGCGCCTGCCGCCCAGAGCCCCCATCACTAGCGTCGGACCGCGCATCCACGGCGGCCGGCCCGGACGCGATGCAGGCGCCGACGCCCACTGCGAGGGCCGGCGCCCGGCACGCGTCCACTGCTCGTCCGGAGAGCCGGGTCCCGCCGCCCGCGCACACCACCACGACGAGGAGACTCATGGGAAAGCGCACCAGGGTGGCCGCCCTGCTGTCCGCGGCCCTGCTCGTGACGACGGGGGTCGGCGCCATCGCCGCCACGTCGGCGCAGGCGGCCGCCGGCTGCAAGGTCGAGTACACCGTCACGAACCAGTGGAACGACGGCTTCGGCGCGAACGTCGTGCTCACGAACCTCGGGGACGACGTCAACGGCTGGACGGTCGGCTGGACGTTCCCGTCGGGCCAGAAGGTCACGAACCTCTGGAACGGCACGGTCACGCAGTCGGGCAGCACGGTGTCAGTGAAGGACGCCGGCTGGAACGCGTCTGTCCGCAAGGGCGGCACGGCGAGCTTCGGGTTCAACGGGACCTGGAGCGGCGCCAACGCCGTGCCCACCCAGTTCACCCTCAACGGCACCGCGTGCACGGGCTCGACGACGAGCACCCCCACGCCGACGCCGACGACCCCGACCCCGACGCCGACCACCACGACGACGCCCCCGCCCCCCACGGGCACGACGCCGCTCGCCATCAACGGCCAGCTGCACGTCTGCGGCACCAACCTCTGCAACCAGTACAACAAGCCGATCCAGCTGCGTGGCGTCAGTACGCATGGGCTCCAGTGGTTCCCGTCCTGCTACAACACGGCGTCGCTGGACACGCTCGCGAACGACTGGAAGGCCGACGTCCTGCGCATCGCGATGTACGTCAACGAGGACGGCTACGTCACGAACCCCGCGGCGTTCACGGCCAAGGTGAACGACCTCGTCGACCAGGCCGAGGCGCGCGGCATGTACGCGATCATCGACTTCCACACGCTCACGCCCGGTGACCCGAACGTGAACCTGGACAACGCGAAGACGTTCTTCAAGAACGTCGCGACCCGCAACGCGAACAAGAAGAACGTCATCTACGAGATCGCCAACGAGCCCAACGGCGTCTCGTGGGACCAGATCCGCACCTACGCGAACCAGGTGATCCCGGTCGTGCGCGCGGCTGACTCCGACGCGGTGGTCATCGTCGGCACGCGCGGCTGGTCGTCGCTCGGGGTGTCGAACGGGTCGAGCTCGGCCGAGATCGTGGCCAATCCGGTCAACTTCCCGAACATCATGTACACGTTCCACTTCTACGCGGCGTCCCACACGGACACCTACCGCAACGAGGTCCGGAACGCGGCGAGCAAGCTCCCGCTCTTCGTGACCGAGTGGGGCACGACGAGCGCGACCGGCGGTGGCACCGTCGACATCGCGAGCTCGACGACGTGGCTCGACCTGCTCGACTCGCTGAAGATCAGCCACGTCAACTGGACGTACTCCGACGCGAACGAGTCCAGCGCCGCGTTCAAGGCGGGCACGTGCTCGGGCTCGAACTACGGCACGTCGCAGCTGTCGCAGTCCGGCCAGTTCGTGCGCAGCCGCATCATGACGGCGGACAGCTTCCCGACGAGCTGACGTCACCCGCCGCGCGTCCCGCCGCCGCCGACTCCCCTCCGGCGGCGGCGGGACGCGCCACGTCGTCCGCGCGCGGTTGCCCTGACGGGCAGCGTTCGCGCACCGAACCCTTTCGTATCCGCCTCCCGCCCTAGGGTGCACAGCACCGACCCTGGGAGGGACTCGATGAGGCGTACCCGGCTGGGCCTGGCGGTCGCGACCGTGCTGGCCACCGCCCTGTTCCTGCCCGTCCCGGCGTGGGCGGGCGACGTCCAGCGCGAGGAGTTCCGGCAGCCGCCCGGCGACCCGTGGCAGGTGCACGGGTTCAGCGGCGACCCGGTCATCTCGACGCGCGGCGGGACGGTCACGATCGGTGAGCAGACGCTCGTCATGCTGCTCGAGTACGGGCCGCCGTCGGAGTGGACCGGCTCGGCGAACCGGTTGAGCGGCTGGGACGTCGACTTCCGGATGCGGCTCGGTGCCGGGTCCACCCAGCCGTGCCTCGACGACCAGGGCAGTCCCCCGGCGACGCTCCTGTGGGTCGGCGACACGACCGACCTGCTGCAGGTCGGCTTCGGCCCGGGCGAGGTGTGCCTGGTCCACCCGTACGAGGACCGCGTGGCGGCGCCGGTCGACACGGCCCGCTGGCACACGTACCACCTGGAGGCGCGCGGGCAGCACGTGCGGCTGCTCGTCGACGGTCGCGCGGTGCTGGACCGGACGCTCACCGGGCGCGGCGCGGGCACCGTCGGGCTGGGCTTCGAGACGCACCAGGGCAGCTCGAGCTGGGACTACCTGCGTTACGACACAGCCCCCGGACGGCCCTGCACGATCCGCGGGACCTCCGGGCCCGACGTGCTGCGCGGCACCCCCGGCCCGGACGTGATCTGCGGCGGCGCGGGCGACGACCGGATCTCTGGTCTCGGCGGCGACGACGTGCTCGTCGGCGGCGACGGGAACGACACGCTGCTCGGCGGCGACGGCCACGACCTGCTGCAGGGCGGCTGGGGATCCGACGTGCTCGACGGCGGCGCCGACAGCGGCCGCTCCGAGGGTGGCCAGGGCGACGACCGGTTCCTCATGGGCGCGGCACCGTCCGGCGCGGACCAGGTGGTCGGCGGGCCGGGACGCGACGCCGTCGACTACGGCTCTCGCACCGGCGCGGTGACGGTCACGCTCGACGGGGTCGGCGGCGACGGTGCCGTCGGCGAGGGCGACGCCATCGGCGTGCCGTCTCCGTGGGACGCCTCGCCGGACGTCGAGGAGGTGCGCGGCGGGTCGGGCGACGACGTGCTCACCGGCGGCCGGTGGGCGGAGACGCTCGTCGGCGGCGGCGGTGCCGACGTGCTGCGCGGCGGCGGCGGCCCTGACACGCTGCGTGGCGTCGACGGCGTCGAGGGCAACGACCGGCTGGACGGCGGCGACGGGCCGGACGTGTGCACCGCGGACCCGTCGGACGCACTGACGTCGTGCAACGACCCCGACCCGCGGCCGACGTCCCCGATGCCGATGCCGCCGGCGCCGTCCGGCTCGCCGAGCACGACACCGAGCACGGCACCAAGCACGGCACCGGCGGCGTCGCCGTCGAGCTCGTCCCGCGGGTCCACCGGCAGCGAACGCTTCCTGACAACCTGGTGACCCGTCGGGCACCCTGGGGCCCGTGACGACCGACCCGGCGGCACCCGTCGTGATGCTGCTGCTCGCCCACCCCCGGCCCGGCAGCTACAACCACGCGCTGGCCGACCGTCTGGGCTCCGCCGTGACCCGGGCGGGCGGCCGGTTGCTGGCGCACGACCTGGACGCCGAGGGGTTCGACCCGGTGCTGCGGGCGGAGGAGTCGTTCGTCGTCGGGCGCGACCTGCTCGCGGCCGGCCCGTCGGGCGACCCGCTCCTGGACGTGCACCGCGAACAGCTCGCGGCGGCCGACGCGCTCGTCGTCGTCCACCCGAACTGGTGGGGCAAGCCGCCCGCGATCCTCGCCGGCTGGCTCGACCGCGTGCTGGTCCCCGGCGTCGCGTACGTGCTGCCGTCGGCGGGCGGGCTGCCCGAGCCGCTGCTGCGGGTGCGTCGGCTGGTGGTGGTCAACACGACCGACACCCCGGCGGCGCGGGAGGAGGCGGACTTCGGCGACCCGCTCGCGGACATCTGGGAGCGCTGCGTCGGCTCCTACCTGGGCCCGGCCGGGGCGCCGACGGTCGTCGAACGGATCGTGCTGGCGTCGGTGAACGAGGCCGACGACGCCCGGCGTGCGCGCTGGCTCGACGACATGGACGAGCTCGGCACCCGTCTCGTGCACCTCCTGGCGTGACCCGAGACACGCCAGTCACACGTCTCAGGTCGGGCTGTGACAAGCCGATAGGAGGGACGCACGACCAGCACCACGTCGCCGCACGGACGCGGCGACCTCACCGTCGGACGGACCTGACCATGCATGACCTCGCACGCTGCGCCATCGCGGTCGGTGACCGCGCGCTGCACGGCCACGTCGCCGCGTACGAGGACGGCACGCTCACGTTCGGCGCCGAGCACGGCGTCGTCGGCGGGCTCCGCGTCGGCGACGACGTCCAGGTGCTCGTGCTCGACGAGGTGCGCGGCGAGGTCCGGTACACCGGTCGGATCACCGAGGTCGGCGTCACGACCGTGGAGGTCGCGGACCTCGAGCTCACGTCGATGCTGCAGAAGCGGCAGGTCGCACGCGTGCGGATCACGCAGCTGTGCGGTGGCGTCGCCGAGTCCGCGGACGGCACCGCCCGCGCGATCAGCTTCGCCGTCATCGACATCGGCGCCGGCGGCATGCGCATCTCCACCAACGCCGAGCTCGCGGAGAAGGACCGGATCAGCTTCCGGTTCCCGACCCGCGACGCGGCCGTCCTGCTGACCGCCGAGGTGCTCCGCGCCCAGCCGACCGCCACCGGCGCGACCCAGTACGGCTGCCAGTTCGTCGACATCCAGGAGCGGGACGCCGACGCGCTGTTCCGGTTCGTCCTGCAGACGCAGGGCGCGCAGCGGAGGAACCGCCTGCGCGTCTGACGACCGCCCGGCCCGCCGTGGCCGAGCGCCCGTCCGCAGGGTCGACGGCGCGCGTCCCCCCGAGGTTCAGCTGCCCCGGTGGCGGGTCCTCGGTCGTGGTCCCCGGCGTCTCGACGCCGACGAGCTGACCCCGCGGTCAGGACCGCCGGTACGTCGTCGTGAGGCGGTAGTCCTTCGCCGGGCCGGTGGCGTGCCAGGTCTCCTCGAAGGTGTCGTCGTCGAGGAACCGACCGGCCACGGTGTAGGTGTCCCGGCCGCAGTCGTGCACCCCCGACCAGCGGTCGTCGAGCAGGTCGAAGCGGTAGAAGGGGCGGCCGTCGCCGAACAGCACGTCGACCGACCCGTCGGGCCCGGGCCGCAGGAGGAGCCGCCGGGTCGCCGGGCGCTCAGAACCGCCGAACGTCAGCACTCCCTCCTCGACGCACGCGAGGCCGCCGTCGTCGGTCGGATCAAACCGTGCCGTGCCGACCAGCGTCCCGTCGAGGCCGGCTCGGGCGTCGACGACGGTGCGGTCGATCGACCACTCCCCCGCGAACCGCTCGACGGCCATGTCCCCGACCGTCTCACAGGTGCCGCGCGGGAGATCGCGGTTTCGTCCGCCGCATGCTGCGACCAGCGCATACGCTGCCCGTCATGCCTGGACCCTCTCCGTACCTGCATCTGCCCGGCACCGCCCGCGCGGCCCTGACGTTCTACGGCGACGTGTTCGGCTGCGAGGTCGGGCTGCACACGTTCGCGGAGTTCAACCGCACCGACGGCCCCGCGGACGCGATCGCACACGGTTATCTGACCGGCGGACCCGTCGAGCTGTTCGCGTCCGACGTCGCCGGCGACCAGCCGACGTTCCGCAGCGAAGGACTGCTGTTCTCGCTGCTGGGCGCCGCCGACCCGGCCACCCTGCACCGCTGGTTCGACGCGCTCGCCCAGGACGGGACGGTCGTCGACCCGTTGGAGACCAAGCCGTGGGGTGCCGCCGACGGGCAGGTCGTCGACCGGTACGGCCTGCGGTGGCTGATCGGCTACGAGGGCAGCTAGCGCCCGCAGCCCACCCGCTCGGCGGCGAACGTGATGTCATCAATCCACACGTCGAAGTGGTCGGGCGTCGAGCCGCCCTGGTAGAGCTGCCAGCCGACGCGGACGTTGTCGGCGGACGGCAGGACGAGGTCGACGGGCGCGCCGCCGTGCTCGGTCTGCGTGACGGAGAGGTCGGGCTGCGGGACGCCGTCGAACCAGAGCGAGATGCGGTTCTCGGTCACGTCCCACTGGAACTCGACGCACTGCCACCGGTCCTCGACGGTCGGCGCCGACTCGCGCCAGCTCGTCCAGTCGCCCGTCGGGCCGCCGTCTGCACCGACGCCCCAGAACGTCGCGTCCGGCCCGACGGTCGGCGCGAACTGCCCGCCGAGCGGCCGCACGACCTCGCTGCTGCCCGCGCCCGTGACCTCGACGAGCGTGAAGTGCGCCCAGTCGGGTGCGGTCGGGAAGTCGTCGACCTTGACCCGCAGCCGACCGAAGAAGCTGGTGCCCGGGCCGGCGACGTCGGGGACCTCGAGGAACGCCGCGCCGTTGCCCTCGGTGTGCACGTGCAGCACCTTCCCGGCCCGCCCGGCGCGCTCGACCTGCAGGGTGCCGTGACGGGTGTCGACGCCCCAGTCGAGGCTCGACGCGCCGCCGACGGGCTGACCCTCGAAGTCCTCGCAGAACAGCGCGTCGGTCCGCGCGCACGGCGTCCGCGGGCCGTGCGGTCCGCCACCCGCCGACGCGACGGGTGCCGCCGCGACGGCCACGCCCGCGACGAGCAGCGTCGTGGCCAGCAGGCCGACCGTGACCGATGCCCTGATCCTCATGCGCGCGCTCCAGCCGTCCGTCGGGAGAGGGGTGCTCGCAGGCTAGGCGGGACGTCACTCGTGTGTCCGTGCCCGAAACGATTGGCCGACACGGGTCAGCCGCTCCTCGAGCTGGTCGTGACCGGCTGACGACCACTGCGGGCACCGGATCAGGTCGTTCACCCGGGCGGGCACACGCACCTGCGACCGGCTCAGCCGATCGAGCGAAATCGGACGAATCCGGCATCGCCCCGCGGACGCCCGGGGCAGACTCGACGCCGGCGCGGTCCGCGTCGTCCCCGACCCTGGAGGAACGTCCCGTGTCCGGCAACCACACGCCTCTCGACGACCCGCCGCTCCTGGCGCACGCGGACGACTGGTCCGGCGACGAGCTGACGGACTTCCAGGAGCGCCTCGACGCCGCCGTCACCGACGGCCCCGCGCCCGACGAGCTCACGGCGCTGCTCGACGAGGTCCCGGACACCCCGCGCAACGTCGCGTCGGTCCTCGAGCACCTCGTCGACACACACGCCCGCCGGGTGCGCGACGAGGGCCGCACGGCCGACGTGGTGGATGCGCCGGTGCCGGACGGGGCGGTCGCGCGGGTCGGGCACATCCTGGTCGTGCGGTGGCTGACCGGTGAGCACGCGATGGGCCGCCGGGTCATCCGCCGGGTGACGCACTCGCCCGCCCCGGCCGTCGCGACGCCCGGACGCACCGGTCGGCTGGTCGTCCGGCACCTCGCCGCGGAGCTGGCCTCGCCCGCCTGACCCGACGAAGGCCGACGACGAACAGGTCGGTCAGCGTTCACCTGCTGGGCGATTTGTCCGGTGCCGCACGGCCGTCGCTACCTTGTGCGGCGCGTCGCGGCGTCGCGTCGCGCCGGTCGTCCCTGAGTCGTCCCCGAGGAGAGCTCGTGCCGCACCGTCACCGACCGTCCCGCCGCACGTCCGCCGCGGTGGCGGCCGTCGCCGCCGCCCTCGTGGTCGGGCTGCTGCCCGCCATCGCCGGACCGGCAACGGCCGCGACCGCCGAGGACACGGGCATCGCAGGCCACGCCGTCGACACCGCCGGCAACCCGCTGCGGAACGTCATCTGGAACGTGTACGAGTACCGTCCCGAGCAGGGCGACTGGTTCGGCATGCAGATGGGCCCGCTGCTCACCGACGCCACCGGGTCGATGTGGCGTCAGGCCGAGCCGGGCCACCAGTACAAGCTCTGCTTCAGGGACGACTACTACTACGACTCCCCCGACTTCCCCGACGAGGCGTGGACCCCGGCCGAGCGGCACGTCGACGGCTGCTGGACGTCGTCCGGGACCACGGGCGCGACCCTGGACCAGGCCACGCCGGTGTCGTTCGACGCGCTGGGCCAGCGCAAGGACCTCACGGTCGTCCTGCCGTCGGCGGGCCTGTCGCTCACCCCGGTCGACCCGTTCGTGACGGGCAGCGCGACGGTCGGCGGCACGCTCACCGTGCAGACCGGCACGTGGCAGCCGACCGACGCCGCCCTCACGTACCAGTGGATGGTGTCGGGCGACTCCGGCCTGACCGACATCCCGGGAGCCACCGCCGCCACGTTCGTCCCCACCGCCGACCTCGGCGGCCGCGCGCTCACGGTCGCCGTCACGGCCACGCGCTCCGGCTACAAGACGATGAGCCGGTGGGGCTACGCCGGGACCGTCGGCGCGACCGTGCCCACCACGTCGAGCCCGCTCACGATCAGCGGCACCCCCGTGCCGGGGAGCGTCCTCACGCCGACCTACGGCACGCTGTCCCAGCCCGACGCGTGGGCAGGGTTCCAGTGGCTCGTCGACGGCGTCCCCGTGGGCGGCCAGGCCGGGCAGGAGGGCACGTTCACGCCGACGGCCGCCCACGTCGGCAAGAAGATCTCCGTCCGGATGACCGTCGTCGGCGACGGCGAGCTCCACCTGACGGCGCAGGTCACGGTCGTCACCGGGACGCTCACCGCGGCCACGCCCACGATCAGCGGGACCAAGGTCGTCGGGTCGACCCTGACCGCCGCACCGGGCACCTGGGGACCGGCCCCCGTGACGCTGAGGTACCAGTGGTACCGGTCCGGCACCGCGATCAGCGGCGCGACCGCGAGCACCTACACGCTCACCACCACGGACATGGGCGCGACCCTCACCGTCAAGGTCACCGGCTCGAAGTCGGGCTTCACGACAGCGTCGAAGACCTCCGCGGCGACCTCCGCGATCCTCGGCAAGCTGACCACGGCGACGCCGACGATCTCCGGCACGCGCACGGTCGGCTCCACGCTCACGGCCAAGCCCGGCACGTGGGGCCCGTCCCCGGTGACGTTCACGTACCAGTGGTACCGCTCGGGGACCGCGATCAGCGGCGCGACGGCGAGCACGTACAAGCTCGTCTCCGCTGACCGCGGCAAGACGATGACCGTCAAGGTCACCGGCAAGAAGACGGGCTACGCCACGGCCTCCGTGACGTCGGCGAAGACGGCCGTCATCTCCTGACGCCGTGCTCGGCGCGCCCCGCGACGGGCGCGCCGGGCACCAGGTGACGCGCCGGCTGTCGGATCGCGGCAGAGTCGTTCGTAGCAAGGATGACGGGCCGTTCACCCCGAGCGGCCGCCGACCTCAGGAGATGGCCGCATGCAGTACCTGGTGTCCGTGATCCACGACGGGAGCTCGACCGGGACCGCCGAGGAGATGGCGGCGATCGACGTGTTCAACGACAAGCTCCGCGCGGGCGGCCACTGGGTGTTCGCCGGCGGGCTCGCGGCCCCGTCCAGCGCCACGACGGTCGACAGCCGGGCCGACGGACCGCCCGCCGTGACGGACGGGCCGTTCGTCGAGACGAAGGAGCACGTCGCCGGCCTGTGGGTCTGGGAGGCGGAGGACCTCGACGAGGCGCTCGCGCTCGCCGTCGAGGGGTCGAAGGCCTGTCACCGGAAGCTCGAGGTCCGGCCGTTCCTGTGACGGTCGACGTCACGGAGGCGATCACCCGGGCACACCACGAGGAGTGGGCCCGGGTCGTCGCGGCCCTCACGCGGCGGTTCGGCGACCTCGACGTCGCCGAGGACGCGGCGGCGGAGGCGTTCGCGACCGCCGTCGAGCGCTGGCCGAGGGACGGCGTGCCCGTCAACCCGGGCGGCTGGCTGACCACGACGGCGAACCGCCGCGCCATCGACCGGCTGCGGCGTGAGAGCAAGCGCGGCGAGAAGCAGAGGGCGGCGGTCATGTGGCACGACGACGACCCGGCTCCCCCACTCGGGGCGGTCGAGGACGAGCGGCTCCGGCTGATCTTCACGTGCTGCCACCCCGCGCTCGCGCCAGAGACCCGCGTCGCGCTGACGCTGCGCATGGTCGGCGGGCTGACCGTGCCGGAGATCGCCCGGGCGTTCCTGGTGCAGGAGCCGACGATGGGTCAGCGGATCACGCGCGCGAAGGCCAAGATCAAGGCAGCCCGCATCCCGTACCGGGTCCCGTCGGCGCAGGACCTGCCGGCCCGCGTGTCCGGCGTGCTCGCGGTCCTGTTCCTGGTGTTCAACGAGGGCTACCTCGCGACGGGCCCGGGCACCGACCCGGTGCGCGCCGACCTGACCGCCGAGGCGATCCGGCTGACGCGTCTGGTCCGTGCCCAGCTGCCCGACGACGGCGAGGTCGCCGGGCTGCTCGCGCTCATGCTGCTGACGGAGGCCCGCCGCCTCGCGCGCGTCTCGCCGGACGGCGAGCTGATCCCGCTCGACCGGCAGGACCGGACCGCGTGGGACTCCTCGCTCGTCGCGGAAGGCCACGCGCTGGTGCGGGAGCGGCTGGCGTCCGGCGAGGCCCCGGGCCGCTACCAGGTGCTCGCCGCGATCAACGCGGTCCACACGTCCGCCCGCGAGGCGCGCGACACCGACTGGTCGCAGATCGTCGCGCTCTACGACCAGCTGGTGCGGCTCGACCCGTCCCCGGTCGTCGCCCTCAACCGCGCGGTCGCGGTGGCCGAGCTCGACGGGCCGGAGGTGGCGCTCGCGACTGTCGACCAGCTCGGCGGCGCGCTCGCCGGGTACCACGCCTTCCACGCGACCCGCGCCGAGCTGCTGCGGCGGCTGGGCCGTGCGGACGGTGCGCGGGCGGCGTACGACGACGCGATCGGGCTGGCCGGCAACACCGCGGAGACGGCCTACCTGACGCGTCGCCGCGACGAGCTCGGCTCAGTCACGCCTGGACGCCCGCCGTCCTCGTGACGTCGACCCAGCCCGCACCGGTGACGTCGGCCAGCTCGGACGGCGTCAGGCGGACCGCGCTGTTCCGGCTCCCACCGGCCGGGTAGACGACGTCGAACGCCCGCAGCGACGCGTCGAGCCACACCTCGACGGCCTCGAGGTGGCCGAACGGGCTGACGCCGCCGACCGGCTGACCCGTGAGCGCCTCGACCTCCGGCGCCGAGAGCATGCGGGGCTTGGCGCCGAACTGCGCGCGGAACTTCGCGTTGTCGATCCGCGCGTCACCGCACGCGACGACCAGCAGCGTCCGGTCCCCGGCCCGCAGCGCGAGCGTCTTGGCGATCTGCGCGGGCAGGACGCCGAGCGCGGCTGCGGCGGTCTCGACGGTCGACGTGTCGGCGTCCGTCTCGATGAGGCGCGGCGCGAGGTCGCGCTCGTCGAGGAAGGCATGGACTCGCTGCGTGCTCATGGTCTCCCCGTCGGTCGGCGGTGCTCAGGGTCGAGCATGACCGGTGCGACCCGTCAGGCGGAACCACGAACCGCCGGTCGTCCGGCGACTCGCGCACAGTTCGCCGCCCGAAAGGCGGGTGAAGGGCCACCCACCCCGCCGCAGGTCACGCGGCCATGCGCCGGACTTGAGGGTCCTAGGTCCGCAAGGCGTAGGCGTGGGCGAACCTAGCGTGGACGGCCCGCGGCTCGCATCCCCGCTGAGCTGCCTCCGCGTCGCCCACTGAGAGGTGACGCGGCTCGATCGGAGGACTCATCCATGGCT
Source organism: Cellulomonas sp. (assembly GCF_017744555.1). Classification (GTDB taxonomy): domain Bacteria; phylum Actinomycetota; class Actinomycetes; order Actinomycetales; family Cellulomonadaceae; genus Cellulomonas. The sequence goes on from NZ_JAGIBD010000027.1 coordinate 23,744, forward strand.
CTGCGTTTCAACGCGCCCCCGAACTGGCCCGCACCGCCCGTGGGGTGGACGCCGCCCGCCGACTGGAAGCCGGACCCCGCCTGGGGGCCGGTGCCGGACGGCTGGCAGCTCTGGGTGGACGACTCCGAACCCGCGGAGATCGCGAAGCCGAAGGGCAGCTGGATCAATCGCCACAAGGTCCTCACCGGCGTCGGTGCGGCGGCCGCCGTGCTCGTCGTCGCGGCGATCGCATCGGGCGGCGGTGACGACGGCGCACCCGCTGCCGCCGACGACACGGTGGCCGTCGCGCCGGCCGACGAGAAGGCGCCGCCGGCCGAGGCGCCGACCGAGACGCCTTCCGAGGCGCCGGCTGAACCCGCCGCGCCCGAGCCGGCGCCCGCGGCCGCCGGCCTCAACACGCCCGTACGCGACGGCAAGTTCGAGTTCGTCGTCACAGGTGTCGAGTGCGGCCAGACGACGCTAGGAGACGAGTACATCAACACCACGGCGCAGGGTCAGTTCTGCCTCGTGCACGTCCGGGCGACGAACATCGGCGACAAGCCTCAGTACTTCTTCGCCGACAACCAGAAGGCGTTCAACGCGGACGGCCAGGAGTACTCCGCGAACTCGAGCGCGTCGATCTACCTCGACGACGCGGACAGCTGGATGTCCGAGATCAACCCTGGGAACGGCATCGACGGGACAGTCGTGTTCGACGTCCCGGTCGGCGTGACGCCCACCAGCGTGGAGCTGCACGACTCGGCCTTCTCCGGCGGCGTCAAGGTCGTCCTGGGCTGAGGCTCCCCGCCGCGCCGGTCCCGGCCGGCTCGTCGCGATCGCGCGACGGGCCGGGCGGGACCTTCGGTGTGCTCAGCGCGTCGCTGCCGGTCCTGCGGTGGAGCTGCGCGTCATGCGGTCGACCGCACGGACCACCTCGTCGCGGCGGTGCGGCTCGGTGTCGAGGGCGCGATGGATCGTCAGGCCCTCGATGAGGGCGTCGAGGAGCCGGGCGGTCGTCGGGTCGAAGTGGCGTTCGAGCGCCCGCCGGCTCCGGGCCATCCACGCGTGGGTGAGCCGCCGGTAGCGGGGGTCCCGGGCGGCGAGCGTGTACAGCTCGTGGGTCAGGACGAGCTCGCGGGGGTCGGCGAGCACGTCGACGCTGATGAGGTCGACGACCGCCCGCCGGGCCTCGTCGACGTCGCGCGCCCCGGCCATGGCCTGCTCGAACCGGTCGCTCATCGCGTGCGCGAATCGCGAGAACGCCTCGTGGAGCAGCTCGTCGGTGTCGGTGAAGTGGTAGGTCATCGACCCGAGAGGCACGTCGGCGGCCGCGGCGACCCGGCGGTTGGACGTCCCCGCCACACCGGCCTCGCCGATCACCCGCAGGCAGGCGTCGACGATGCGGTCGCGGCGGCCGGGGTCGTACCGCCGCGACCTCGCCGCGGCGCCGTCGCTCATTCCTCCGTGATCTCGCGGACGACGCGTGCGGGGTTGCCGACCGCGACGACGTTCGCAGGGAGATCCTTCGTGACGACCGCGCCGGCACCGACGACGGTGTTGTCGCCGATCGTGACGCCGGGGCAGACGATGACGCCGCCACCGAGCCACACGTTGTCGCCGAGGGTGATCGGCTTGGCGGCCTCGAGCTTGTCCTTGCGCGGCTGCGGGGCGATGGGGTGCGTCGGCGTGAGCAGCTGGACGTTGGGGCCGATCTGGCAGTCCTCGCCGATCGTGATGGTCGCGACGTCGAGCGCCATGAGGTTGTAGTTGACGAACGTGCGGGCGCCGATGTGGATGTTCTCGCCGTAGTCGACGAAAAGAGGTGGCTTGACGTAGGCACCTTCGCCGAGGGTGCCGAGCAGCGCCGTGAGGTGCTCGCGCGCGTCGGGCTCGCCGGCGGACTCGGCGCGGTAGTAGGCGTCGGTGAGGCGGAACGCCTCGCGGGCGATGCGCCCGCTCTCGGGGTCGCCGCCGAGGTAGAGGTCGCCCGCGAGCATCCGCTCGCGGTGGGTGCGGGGGTCGCCTGCGAAGTAGTCGGTGGTCACGGGTCCAGGGTAGGCGACGATGCGTACGTCCGTACACATCATTTGCCCGTCACATGAGCGATCGACGCGACCTCACCTCGAGTCGCTCGACGAGCGCGGCGTCGGCGAACACCGTGATCCCGGCGATCCCGTCGCGCCGCACGTCGAGCACCGCGACCCCGAACGGCTCGCCGCGCAGCCGGACCACGACGGCCGGCGCACCGTTCGCCACGGTCGGCCGCATCACCCAGTCGCCGGGCGTCCCCACGGCATCGGCGAGCACCCCCGCGCACGCGACCTTGCCGTCGAACCACGCCCCGTCGGGCACGAGCGCGAGCGTCGCGTCGGCCCGCAGCACCGCGGTGAGCAGCCCCACGTCCGCGGTCTCGAACGCCTGCACGTACACGTCCAGCAGCCGCCGCGCCTCGGGCGACGACGGCTCGACGACGTCGTGCGGCGTCGGTGCAATCCGGACGAGCCGGGCCCGGGCGCGCTGCAGGCTGCTCTTGACGGCGGGCACGGTCGTCCCGAGGATCGACGCGACCTCGTCGGCCGGGAGCTGCAGCACGTCGCGCAGCAGCAGCACGGCCCGCTGCGCGGGCGGGAGGGCCTGCATCCCGGCGACGAGCGCGAGCCTCAGGTCGTCGCGGTCGCCCGGGAACGGCTGGACCCAGCGCTCGGTCGGCAGCGCGTCGACGTGCCCGTACGGGAGCGCCCGGCGCCCGCGGTCACGGGCGAGGTCGAGGCACACGTTCGTCGCGATCCGGTACAGCCACGTGCGCACGGACGACCGCCCCTCGAAGCCGTCCCACGACCGGTGCCCGCGCAGGTACGTCTCCTGGACGGCATCCTCGGCCTCGTCCCACGACCCCAGCATCCGGTAGGCGTGCGCGGTGAGCTCGGGCCGCAGCCCGGCGGACTCCTCCTCGAACGTCACGGGACCAGTGTCGACCGCAGCCACGTTCCCGCCCTCCCGATCGCGTCGTCGGCCACCGGGCTCCGGCCCGCGGCCATCTGGAACGAGTGCACCTGGCCCTCGAACTCGTCGAGCCGAACGTCGACGCCGGCGGCAGCCAGACGACGGGCGACCGCCCGGCTGTCGTCGAGCAGCGCCTCGTCCGCGCCGACCTGCAGGTACGTGGGCGGCAGACCGTGCGGGTCGGCGTGCACGGGAGCGGCGAGCGGGTCGTGCGGGTCGGCGCCCGCCAGGTACCCGGCGCCCAGCCCGCGCACGAGGTCCCGCGTGAAGAACGGGTCGCGGCCGCCGTCGTACGACGCACCGGTCGCCAGCAGGTCCGTCCACGCCGACATCAGCAGCAGCGCCGCGGGCGGCGGGAGGCCGTCGTCCCGGGCGTGCACCGCGAGCGCGAGCGCGAGGGTCGCGCCGCACGAGTCGCCCGCGAGCGCCACCCGCCCCGCACCCTGGTCGAGGAGCCACTGGTAGGCGTCCGTCACGGCGACCAGCTGGCTCGGGTACACGTGGTCGGGCACGAGCCCGTACTCGACGACGAACGCCGCGACGCCCGCGGCACGGGCCAGGTGCGCGAACGTCCGCCGGTGGGTGCCCGCCGAGCCGCTGACGAACCCGCCGCCGTGCACGGCCAGCACGGCGACCCCGGGGACGGCGTCGCGCGGGCGCAGCCAGAGCCCGCGCGGCTCGTCCACCGCATCGCAGTCGACGCCCTCCGGCGAGGTGGCGAGCGCACCCCAGTCGACGGGCTCGCCGCGCGCGACGGCCTCCCAGTGGGCACGGTTCGGGTCCTGCGTCGTGGTCGTCATGAGGGGTAGACCCCCACGCCCCGCGAAAGGAATCGGTCAGACGTCGCCCGCGAGCAGCCGCGTGAAGAAGTCGGACTTGAGCTCCTCGTGGTCCCGGAGCGCGGCGCGCTCGCGCTCGACGACCGCGACCGCCTCGCTCCGCAGCTCCTCGGCCCGCCTCACCACGGCGGTTCCCGTGACGTCATGCGTCCAGACTGGCCGCCCGCCGCACGCGTGTCCGCCGCACGCAGGTCGGCGACGTGCTGCACTGGACCCCGGAGGTCGCGGCATGACGCACCCGTACTTCGGCGCACCCGGCTGGGTCGCCGCGCTCGCCCACCGCGGGTTCGCCCCGGACGGGCTCGAGAACTCGATGGCCGCGTTCCGGGCGGCCGTCGACCTCGGGTACCGGTACGTCGAGACGGACGCGCACGGCACCGCCGACGGGCACGCGGTGCTCATGCACGACGCGGCGCTCGACCGCACCACGGACCGCACGGGCCGCATCGCCGAGCTGCCGTGGTCCGAGGTCCGCGCCGCCCGCGTCGGCGGGAGCGAGCCGGTGCCGCTGCTGGAGGACCTGCTCGGCGCGTGGCCCGACGTGCGGGTCAACGTCGACGTCAAGGAGCGGTCGGGCATCGAGCCCGTCGCTGCGGCGATCGAGCGCACGAACGCGCACGACCGCGTGTGCGTCGCGTCGTTCTCGGCGGCCCGCAGGGACGCGACCGTCGCGCGACTGTCCCGGCCGGTGGCGACGTCGGCGGCGACCGCGGAGGCCGTGGCGTTCCTGGTCGGCGGCCGTGCGACCCGCGGGTTCGACGCCTACCAGGTGCCGTGGCGGTTCCGTGGCCGGCAGGTGCTCACGGCCCGGCACGTGCGCGCTGCCCACCGGGCCGGGCGGCCCGTGCACGTCTGGACGGTGAACGACCCGGACGACATGCGCACGCTGCTCGACCTCGGGGTCGACGGGATCATCAGCGACCGGGCCGACCTGCTGCGCGAGGTGCTTGCCGAGCGTCGGCTGTGGGCGTGAGCGCCGCGTCGGCGAGCGCGGCGACCTCGGCCAGGCCGTCGCGCAGGTCGTCCGCGAGCACGTGCGCCAGCCCGGCGGACTCGGGCGAGCAGACGACCGCGGCGTCGAGCCGCCCGCCGACGGACACGGCCGCGACCGCGGTCGTCACGTTCCCGACGACGGGCACGAGCGGCACGGTCGCGACCACCGGCACGCCGAGCACGTGCATCGCGTCGGGCGGCCCGGGCGCGTGCGTGACGACCGTCGAGATGAGCCGCTGACGACGGAGCATCGCCGGGAGCAGCCCGAGCCGGCGCACGACGAGCACGCCGGCGGGTGCCAGGGCCCACGTCCACGGCCGGACGTGCCGCTTCGCGTCGCGGGTGCGGGCCGCGAGCGCGGCGAGCTGCTCTGCTGCCGACCCGCGACCGTCGGGCACGGGCACGCGCAGCGCGCCGACCCGGTTCCCGAACCGCGACCCCGGCACGGTCACGGGCACCGAGACGACGACGCGCTCGCCCGGGCCCCCGGCCGCCGCGTCGGCCCGCCGGAACGCCCGTCCCCACGCCCACAGCAGCGCGTCGTTCACCGTCGCCCCGCACGTCCGAGCCCCTGCCCGCAGGTCGGCGACGTCCACGCTCACGGGCGCGGCCGTGAGCCCGGCGGTCACGGGCCGGACGAGCGCGCTCCGACCCGCCCGGCCGGCACGCACGCGCGGATCACGCCCCGGCGACGGCCGACGACCCGGTGTGCGCCAGGGCACCGCGGGTGGCCCGTCGGTCAGGTGGTCCAGGAGCACGCCCAGCACGCTCGGCCCGTTGCCGAGCACGTGCCCGTTGGTCCACACGAGCGCGGACCGTTCGTCGTCCGCGAGGTCCACGAGCGTCAGCCGCCAGGCCGGGTGCCCGGGCGGCATGGGCCGCCGGAGCTCGTCGACCGCGATCTCGACGGGGTCCGCTCCGGGTGCGGACAGCACCCGCACGTGCTCCCGCAGGTCCACCGACCCGCCCTGCCAGACGGGCCCGCGCCACGTGCGCCGCACCTGCGCGCCCAGCCGCGGTTCGTGGGCGACGGCGGCCGCCATCCGCCGCCGAACCTCGTCGACGTCCGGCACAGGTCCGGCGAGCACGAGCAGCACGGCGACGTTCCGCGGGCCGGGCCCGACGTCGGTCGCCAGCTCCGCACGGTCGTACACGCTCAGCCGATCGGGCACCCCGCCAGCCTGGTCCTCCGGCGCGGGGCCCGGCAGGTCCTTTCGTCCCGGTCAGCTCGTCAGCACCACGAGCTGCCGAGTCGCGCGCGTCATCGCCACGTACCGGTCGACCGCCCCACGGGTCCCGTCCCCGAACCCCGCCGGGTCGACGAGCACGACGAGGTCGAACTCGAGCCCCTTGGCCGTCTGCGGCGTCAGCGAGCGGACGCGCGGGACCTCCTGGAACGTCGGGTCGCCGATGACGCACGCGACGCCGTCGGCGTCGTCGGTGAGCCAGCGCTCCAGGATCGAGGAGAGGTCGGCCGTCGACCCGTGCACCACGGGCACGCCGCTGCTGCGGATCGACGTCGGCACGTTCGCGTCCGGCAGCACCGCACGGATCACCGGCTCGGCCTCGGCCATGACCTCCGACGGCGTCCGGTAGTTGACGCTGAGCGAGCGCACGTCGACGTCGTCGAGCCCGATCCGCGATAGCCGGTCGTGCCAGGTGCCGTCGAACCCGTCGCGCGCCTGCGCCCGGTCGCCGACCACGGTGAGGCTGCGCGACGGGCAGCGGCTGAGCAGCATCTGCCACTCGGCGTCGGTGAGCTCCTGGGCCTCGTCGACCACGACGTGGGCGAACGGCCCGGCCAGCGCGTCGGGCGCCGGGCCGGCGTGCGCGGACTCGTCGACGAGCGCGGCCCGCAGGTCGTCGCCGCGGAGCATCTTCATGACCTGCAGCTCGGAGTCGTCGGACTCGACGAGGTGCTCGACGACGCGGCTCATCTCCTCCCGCTCGGCGGCCAGCGCGGCCTCCCGGCGACGACGCTGCCGGGAGACGTCGGGGTCGCCGAGCCGCTGCCGGGCGGCGTCGAGCAGCGGCAGGTCGGACACGGTCCACGCGTGGGTGTCGTCGCGCTGCAGCGCCCGCACCTCGTCGGGCGTGAGGCCGGGCGCGCACATCCGCAGGTAGGCCGGCACGGACCAGAGGTCGGCGACGAGGTCGGTCGCGTCGATCAGCGGCCACGCCCGGTTGAACGCCGCCGCCAGGTCGCGGTTCCGCGCGAGCGACCCGCGCAGCTGGTCCTGCGGGACGTCCTCGTCGTCGTTCTTGCTCACCAGGATGTCGAGCAGCTCCTCCCACACCTGGTCGCGCGCGTCGTTGTGCGGCGTGCCGGGGTCGGGCGAGTCGAACGCGTCCGCCCAGTCCTGCGTGCTCAGCCACAGGTCGGACCACGGCGTCTCGACGAGCAGGCCCTCCGTCGGCGGCCGCTCGGAGAACCGCACGGCCGGCTCGATCGCCCGCACCAGGTCCGCCGACGCCTTGAGCCGGGCGACCTCCGGGTCGGTCTCCGGGCGGGCCGCCGCCCCCTCGGGCACGAGGTCACGCAGCGTGCAGATCTGCACGCCCTCCTCCCCCAGGCGCGGCAGGACGTCCGCGACGTACGCGAGGTACGGCTCGTGCGGGCCGACGAACAGCACGCCGCCGCGGTGCCGGCCGAGGTGCGGCTCGGAGTACAGCAGGTACGCCGACCGGTGCAGCGCGACGACCGTCTTCCCGGTGCCGGGGCCGCCGTCGACGACGACCGTGCCGCGCGACCCGCGCCGGATGATCGCGTCCTGGTCGGCCTGGATCGTGCCGAGCACGTCCTGCATCTGCGCCGACCGGCTGGCCCCGAGGCTCGCGACGAACGCCGACTCGTCGTCGAGCGCCGCGTGCCCGACGAGCCCTTCGGGTGTGAACACCTCGTCCCAGTAGTCGCTGACCCGCCCGCCGGTCCACCGGTACCGCCGCCGGCTGACGAGGCCCATCGGGTTCGCGTGCGTCGCACCGAAGAACGGCTCCGCGACGGGCGACCGCCAGTCGACGAGCAGCCGTCGCCCCGCGCTGTCGGTCAGCCCGAGCCGTCCCACGTACACCGGCGACCCGCCGTCGGTGCCGACCATCCGGCCGAGGCACAGGTCGAGCCCGAACCGGCGCAGCGTCCGCAGGCGCGACGACAGCCGGTGCACCTCCTGGTCCCGCTCGAGCGCGGCCGTGCCGCCGCGTCCGGGTGCCCGACGAGCGGCGTCGAGCCGCTCGGTGAGCTCCGCGAGCGTCTGCTCGAGACTCTCCGCGATCGCCGCGAAGTGGCGCTCGTCGTCGCCGATCAGCGCCGGGTCGGCCTTGGGGGCGAGCCGTGCGGGCAGGTCGAACGCGTCCGTGGACATGGGCCTCGTTCCGTGGTCGGCGGGGATGAGGCAGGAAGTCTGCGCCGCGCAGGGGGTCTGGCGGCAAGCCCCCCTGTGCGCTATACGTTGAGAACGGAGGCACGTTCCCGTCCTGCGAGGGAGTCGATGATCAGCGCGACCGACGCCCAGAAGGACCGGTTCCGCGCGCTCGTCCCCGACGGGCCCGGCGTGCGGGTCAAGCCGATGTTCGGCCACCTCGGTGCCTACGTGAACGGCAACATGTTCGCCGGCCTGTACGGCGACGACGTGGGGGTGAAGCTCGACGACGAGGCGCGCGCCGAGCTGTCCGCTCTCGAGGGCACGACCCCGTTCAGCCCGGGCGGCCGGCCCTTGCGCAGCTACCTCGCGCTGCCGCCGACGATGCCGCCCGACGAGGCCGCAGGGTGGCTCGCCCGCGCGCGCGACCACGTCGCGACGTTCCCCCCGAAGGGCTGAGGGTCAGCCCCGCTCGGCCTCGACCAGCCGGGTGCGCAGCCGCAGCATCGCGCCCGTGTGCATCTGCGAGATCCGCGACTCGGTGACGCCGAGCACGCGACCGATCTCCGCGAGCGTCATGCCCTCGTAGTAGTAGAGGACGACGACGATCCGCTCCCGCTCGCCCAGCTGCTCGATCGCGCGGGCCAGCAGGTGCTTGGTCTCCGCCGCGTCGATCGCGCCCGCGGGGTCGGTGCAGCGCTCGTCGCGCAGCGTGTCCTTGAACGGGATGCCGCGCGCGCCGGTCAGCTCGTCGAGCGCCGCGACGTTCACGGTCGCGAGCTTGGCGTACACCGCGCGCAGCTCACGGACCGACATGTGCAGGTGGGCGGCGGTCTCCTCGTCGGTCGGCGCCCGGTGCAGCCGGGCCTCGAGCTCGGCGTGCGCCTTGTCGACCGCACGCGCCTTCGTCCGGACGGAACGGGGCACCCAGTCGCCCGCGCGGAGCTCGTCCATGATCGCGCCGCGGATGCGGGTCACCGCGTACGACTCGAACCTCACCTCGCGGTCGGTGTCGTACTTCTCGATCGCGTCGATGAGGCCGAACATCCCGTACGAGACGAGGTCGGCGTGCTCGACGGCGCGCGGCAGGCGCATGCCGACCCGCGCGGCCACCCGGGCGACGACGGGCGCGTAGTGCAGGATCAGCCGGTCGCGGGACGGCCTGGACCGGGTGAGCGCGTACTCGGCCCACAGCGGAGCGGACTCGGGGTCGGGGTCGGCGACCTCGTCGCGATCCTCGGGCGTGTCCTCGACGAGCCGCAGGATCGGGACGTCGGACGGCGCCTCACCGGCCGGGTGCGCGGACGGCGCCGCGTGCTCACCGTCGGCGAAAGGGTGCGGGATCACCCCCTCGGGCGCCGTGCCCGCGGGCAGGCCGCGCAACCAGTGCAGCGCACTGGGGTAGGTCATCGTCGACTCCGATCGGGGTGCGATCTCGTGGCGTGGGTAGCTGAGGGTGTGCGGGCACGACGGGCGTGCTCGAGGGGCCGCCGTGCTGGAGGGCCGGCGGCGCTGCGTACGGGGTCCGATGGTCGCCGGCGGGGGCCGGACGAAAGAGGACTTATGTCAGAAAAATACGTGGATACGCCGATGCGTTCGCGGGTCCAACGTCCCGGAACCTGGCGGGCCGGTCGCTACGACCGGGCGGCGAGGACCACGCAGCACCGGTCGGCCCGCGGCTCGAGCCGGGCGTCGACCTTCTCCGGCGCCACCTCGTCGGCCACCGCCGCGACCAGGCAGAGGTTCGCGTGGCAGATGAGGTCCGTCTGCGCCTGTGCGAGGGCGTGGAACGGACAGTTGTGCAGGTGCACCTCGTCGCGCTCGCGCCGCGGCTCGTAGCCGTGACCGGCGAGCACGGCGGCCGTCGCGTCGAGGGGGTCGGCGCCGTCGGGGTCCGCGGCCCGCCCGACCGCGCGCCCGTACGCGGCGAACGACCGGTCGACGGCGTCGAGCACGGGCCCGCCGGTGCGCACGGACTCGGCGACGGCGTCGCTCAGCAGCCGGCCGGCGAGCTCGTACTCGCGCTCGGGCAGCGACACCGAGAGCTCGCGCGGCGCTCGCCGGTACAGCGTGGCGGGCCGACCGGCGCCGGGTCCGGTGCGGCCGGTGAGCCGGGCGTGGCTCGTCGCGAGCAGCCCGTCCGTCGCGAGCCTCTCGAGGTGGAACCGGGCGCGGTGGGGTGGCACGCCGACGGCCTCGGCGGCCTGGTCGCGGCTGACCGGCTCGGGCTGCGCGACCACGAACCGGTACAGCGCCAGGCGCACGGGGTCGGCGAGCGCGCCGATCGCCTCGGCGTCGGCCGCGAACGTCCCCGTGGTCACGTGCTCCATCTCCTTGACACTACCGGCGCGGGTTTCTAACGTAAACAAGTATGTTCGATAGAGACGAGGCCGGCCGGTGACCCTGACGACTCACGACGACGCCGACCTCGGCACCGCGCTCGACGGCCGCTCCGGTGCCCGGCTCGACGCCGCTACCGACGCCGCCCGCGCGTTCCTCGAGGCCCTCGGCATCGCGTGCGACAGCCCGGGCACCGAGCGCAGCCCCCGCCGGATGGCCGAGGCGTACGCGGCGATGCTCACGCCACGCCCGTTCGAGATGACGACGTTCCCCAACGACGAGGGGTACGACGAGCTCGTCGTGGTCCGCTCGATCCCGGTCCAGTCGCTCTGCGAGCACCACCTGCTGCCGTTCGTCGGCGTCGCGCACGTGGGCTACCTGCCCGGCGGGCGGATCCTCGGGTTGTCGAAGTTCGCGCGCGTCGTCGAGATGTTCGCGCGCCGCCCCCAGGTGCAGGAGCGGCTCACCCGTCAGGTCGCCGACTGGATCGACATGGAGCTCGAGCCCCGCGGCGTCGGGGTCGTCGTCGAGGCCGAGCACATGTGCATGAGCCTGCGCGGCGTGCGCGCCGGCGGCGCCGTCACCACCACGTCGGCCCTGTCCGGGCTCGTGCGGGACTCCCCCGCCACGCGCGCCGAGTTCCTCGCCGCCGTCCGCCCATAGGTCGCCACGTCCGCACCGCCCGCAGGAGGTCGCCATGTCAGGAACCGTCGTCGTCGGGGCCGGACTCGCCGCCGCGCACGTCGTCGCGACGCTGCGCGAGGAGGGCGACGACCGACCGATCACCCTCGTCGGCGAGGAACCGGACCGCCCGTACGAGCGACCGCCGCTGTCCAAGGGCTACCTCCAGGGCACCAGCCCGCGCGACGAGGTCTTCGTGCACGAGCCCGGTTGGTATGCCGAGCATGACGTGACGACCCGGTTCGGCACCACCGCGCGCCAGCTCGACCGGGGTGCCCGGACGGTCGCGCTGTCCGACGGCAGCACGCTCGGCTACGACCACCTCGTGCTGGCCACCGGGTCCCGTCCGCGCACGCTCGACGTCCCCGGCGCCGACCTCGACGGCATCCGCACGCTGCGCCGGCTCACCGACAGCGACGCGCTGCGCGACGTGCTCGCGACGCCGCAACGGCTCGTCGTGGTCGGCGGCGGGTGGATCGGTCTCGAGGTCGCGGCCGCCGCCCGGCAGGCCGGCCTCGACGTCACCGTGCTCGAGTACGCCGCGCAGCCGCTCCTGCGGGTCATGGGCCCCGAGATGGCAGCGATGTTCGCCGCGCTGCACCGCGAGCACGGCGTCGACCTCCGGACCGGCGTCGGGGTCGAGGGCTACGAGGGGTCGGGCGGCCGTGTGACCGGCGTGCGGGCCGGCGGCGAGCTCGTCCCCGCCGACGTCGTGCTGGTGGGTGTCGGCGCGGCACCGAACGTCGCGCTCGCGTCCGCCGCGGGTCTCGCCGCCGACGGGGACGGCGTGGCCGTGGACGAGCACCTGCGCACCGCCGACCCTGCCGTGCTGGCCGCGGGCGACGTCGCGAACGCCCACAACACCGTGCTCGGGCACAGCCTGCGCGTCGAGCACTGGGACAACGCGATCCGGCAGGGCGGGCTCGCGGCCCGCTCGATCCTCGGCCGACCTGACGTGCACGACTGGCAGCCGTACTTCTTCACCGACCAGTACGACCTGGGCATGGAGTACGTCGGCCACGCCGACTCCGCCGACCGGGTCGTGGTGCGCGGCGACGTCGCGGCACGTGAGCTGGTCGCGTTCTGGCTGCGTGACGGGCGCGTGCGGGCGGCGATGAACGTCAACGTCTGGGACGTCAACGACCAGCTCCGGGCCCTCGTCGGGCGCGAGATCGACCCCGCCCGCCTGGCCGACGAGGACGTGGCGCTCGACGACCTGTGAGCACCGACGGGACGCCCGCCTGGCGTCTGCATCGCCCCGGTACGGACCTGGTCGGCGAGTCGGACCGACCCGGCGATCTGGACAGGTGTTCCGTTCGAGATAACGATCCGATAACGTCGCCCGCATGCCTTCGCCGACGGACCCCCGACGTCGTGACCTGCGGCGGCGGGACGCGCGGCGGCGACGAGCGAAGGTCCGCCCCCGTCGGGTGGTCATCGGGACCGTGGTCCTGTCCGGCGTGCTGGTCACCGGTGCGGCGCTCAACCCGTTCGCGAGCGCACAGTCGCCGAGCGCACGGTTCGAGGCGTCGAACGTCGGCGCGGCCCTCGTCGAGCGGGCGGCGGACGCGGTCAGCCGCGGGCTCTCCCGAGGCGACGCGAGCGCCCCGGCCGCGAGCACGTCGCCGACCGTCACGACGGTCGCCGAGGTCACCCCGACGCCCGTCCCGACCACCGCAGCTCCCGCCGACGGCGGCGGCGCGCCCGGGGGCGGTAGCGGTGGCACCGGCACCGGCACCGGCTCCGGCTCCGGGTCCGGGTCCGGGTCGACCCAGGCCCCTGCGGCACCGGCGAGCCCCGCACCGGCACCGGCTGCGCCGCCCGTCGAGGTCCCGGCGACCGTGGCGCTCGCCAACGAGATCGTCGTCCTCACGAACGCCGAGCGCCGCAAGGCCGGCCTCGGCGAGCTCGCGGTGAACGACTGCGCGACGTCGATGGCGGTCGCACGGACCGATCGGCTCGTCGCCGAGGGCCGGTTCGAGCACGACCCGCTGGGCGAGATCGTCGACGCGTGCGGCATCGGCACGCTCGGCGAGAACCTCGCGCTCGGCTACCCGACCGCCGCGGCGGTCGTCGCCGGGTGGATGGGGTCCGAGGGCCACCGCGCGAACATCCTGCGGCCCGGGTACACGCAGATCGGCGTCGGGTGCACGTCCGGCCCGAAGGGCATGCTCTGCGGGCAGGTCTTCCTCGGCTGAGCCGCCGCTCGTCCGTCTCCGCTGCGCGGCGGAGGGGATCTCTCAGTGGCCCCGGTGCGGGTGTGAGTTTGCGTGGGTCCAACGGCCCGGATGGGGCGTCCGGCGTGCGCAGATGCTGGCAGCACATCCCCATGGAAGGTCCACCATGCGCACCGCTCCCCCTCCCGCACTTGGCCGGGTCGTCGTCGTCGGCGCCGGCATGGTCGCCCACCGCCTGGTCGCAGGACTCGTCGAGCGCGCACCGCAGGACGGCTGGCACGTCACGGTGCTCGGCGACGAGCCGTGGGCCCCGTACGACCGCGTGCACCTGTCGGAGCTGGTCACCGCGGGCCGCACCCCCGACGACCTCGCGCTCGACCCGACCGTGTGAGACGACCCGCGCACCACGCTCCTCGTCGGCGACGCCGTCGCCCGGCTCGACCGCGACGCGCAGACGGTCACGACGCGCGGCGGCCGGGTCGTCGAGTACGACCAGCTCGTGCTCGCCACGGGCTCGTGGGCGTGGACGCCGCGCACCGACGGCGTCGACCTGCCGGGCGTCTTCCGGTACCGCACGCTCGACGACCTCGAGGCACTGCGGGCCTGGGTCGCGGACCGGTCGGCGGCGCTCGGACGGCCGCTGCGCGGCGCGGTCGTCGGCGGTGGTGTGCTCGGTCTGGAGGCCGCAGCCGCGCTGCAGAGCCTCGGTGCGAGCGCGACGGTCGTCGAGTTCGCCGACCACCTCATGAACGTGCAGCTCGACGCGGGCGGCGGCGAGGCCCTGCGGGTGCTCGTCAACGACCTCGGCATGGACGTCCGCACGTCGCTTGCGTGCACGGGTCTCGGTGCGGCGGACGACGGGGCCGTCGCGACCATGCGGCTGTCGGACGACGGCGAGCTCCCCGTCGACGTCGTCGTGTTCTCGACGGGTGTCCGGCCGCGCGACCGGATCGCCCGCGAGTCGGGTCTCGCGATCGGCGAGCGCGGCGGTGTCGTCGTCGGCGCGACGTGCCGCACGTCGGACCCTGCGGTGTGGGCGATCGGCGAGTGCGCGTCCTTCGACGGCGAGTGCACCGGGCTCGTCGCGCCGGGCAACGCGATGGCCGACGTGGTCGTCGACCGGCTGCTCGGCGGCCCGCGGCTGTACACGCCCGCACCCGAGGGCACCAAGCTCAAGGGCGTCGGCGTCGACGCGGCGAGCTTCGGCGACGTGTTCGGCCTGACCCCCGGCGCGCTCGAGGTCACGTTCACCGACCCGGTCGCCCGCACGTACCGCAAGCTCGTCGTCTCGGACGACGCCCGCACGCTGCTCGGCGGCGTGTTCGTCGGCGACGCCGCGCTGTACCCGCAGCTGCGCCCGATGCTGGGCCGCCCGCTCGGCGCCGACCCGTCCGCGTTCCTCGCGCCCGAGGGCGGCGCGCCGGAGCTCGGCGGCGACCTGCCCGACGACGTCGTCGTGTGCTCGTGCACCAACGTCACCGCAGGCGCGGTCCGCGAGGCGGTCACCGAGCACGGCTGCACCACGGTCGGCGAGGTCAAGGCGTGCACCAAGGCCGGCACGGTCTGCGGCTCGTGCGTCCCCGTCGTCACGAAGCTCGTCCACGCGCAGCTCGAGGCCAGCGGCATCGAGGTGTCCAGGGCGATGTGCGAGCACTTCGCGATGCCGCGCGCCGAGCTGTACGCGCTCGTCGCGGCGAGCGAGCTGCGGACGTTCAGCGAGATCGTCGCGGCCCACGGCACGGGGCGTGGGTGCGCGGTCTGCAAGCCGGTGGTCGCCGGGATCCTGTCGTCGCTGCGCGCCGGGCACGTGCTCTCGCGCGACCACGCCCCTCTGCAGGACACCAACGACCACGTCATGGCGAACCTGCAGAAGGACGGCACCTACTCGGTGATCCCGCGGGTGCCGGGCGGTGAGATCACGCCCGAGAAGCTCATGGCCATCGGTGCCGTGGCCGCCGAGTTCGGCCTCTACACCCGCATCACGGGCGCGCAGCGGATCGGCATGTTCGGCGCCCGCATCGACCAGCTGCCGCTCATCTGGCAGCGCCTGATCGACGCCGGGTTCGAGTCGGGTCAGGCGTACGGGAAGTCGCTGCGGGCCGTGAAGTCGTGCGTCGGGTCGGCGTGGTGCCGGTTCGGCGTCCGCGACTCCGTCGGCATGGGCATCCTGCTCGAGAACAGGTACCGCAGGGCTGCGGACGCCGCACAAGTTCAAGGTCGGCGTCTCCGGCTGCGCCCGGGAGTGCGCCGAGGCGCGCGGCAAGGACGTCGGCGTCATCGCCACCGCGAACGGCTGGAACGTGTACGTCGGCGGCAACGGCGGCGCGAACCCCCGCCACGCGGACCTGCTCGCGGAGGACCTCGACGACGAGACGCTCGTCGCGGTCATCGACCGGTTCCTCGCGTTCTACGTGCGGCACGGCGACCGCCTGCAGCGCACCGCCCCGTTCGTCGCCGACTTCCCCGGCGGCATCGACGAGCTCCGCACGATCCTCGTCGACGACGCGCAGGGCATCGCCGCCGACCTCGAGGCCGAGATCGCCGCCCACGTCGGCGACTACCGCGACGAGTGGGCCGAGGCGCTCGACGACCCTGACAAGCTCGACCGGTTCGCCGCGTTCGTCAACGCACCGGCCACGGCCGACCCCGACCTCGCCTACACCCCGCTGCGCGGCCAGGTCCGCCCGGCCCGGCCCGGCGAGCCCGCCCACCACGACCCACGCGTCGCCCGGACCCTGGAGGTGACCCGGTGAGCACCGTCCTCGTGCGTACCGACGTCTGCGCGCTCGACGCGCTCGTGCCCGAGCGCGGAGCCGCCGCGCTCGTCGACGGCCGGCAGGTCGCCCTGTTCCGCCTCGCCGACGACACCGTGCTCGCCGTGCAGAACCACGACCCGTTCTGCGGCGCGAACGTGCTGTCGCGCGGGATCGTCGGGTCGGTCGGCGACGCCCCGACCGTGACGTCGCCCATGCACAAGCAGGTGTGGGACCTGCGCACGGGCGCCTGCTTGGACACGGGCGGGAAGGTGCCGGTGCTGGACGAGCCGGTCGACCTGGCGACGTGGGCCGTGGAGGTCCGCGACGGCCGGGTGCTGGTCGCCCACGCCTGAGGTTCGCAGGTCCGGCAGGGTCGAATCCTTTCGGAAACTATCGACCCACTCCGTGTGCCCGGCGAGCGGCGGGCGAGTTGACCGACCTAAACGGTTCATCACCGCATCGAGCTCTTCACTCGCGCCTGCGACGCGTTGCAGACTCGCCTCGATAACGATTTCGACGGTGCTCCAGGCCGACAGTGCCGTCGGTCGCAGAGCAGCCGGTCCGCCCGTCCCCACGCAGCGAACCGGCGCGCATGGCCCCTCTCCCGGTCGGCGCCCGGCACGAAGGAGTGCACGATGACCGATAGTTTCGAGCGCCTCCCTCCACCAGCACGAGGTCGAACGAGACGGGCACCGTCCACGGCTGCCTCCACTCGTTCCGGACGGCTCGTCCTCGGCGTCCGCGCGCACACAGATGTCCGCAAGCACACACGAAGGAGTGCACCTTGTCCGGCAGCTCAACCTTGATCCGCAGCACCCGGGGGCGCAGATCGCTGCGCGCCCTCGTCGCCCTCGCGGCGTCGTCCGCGGTGGTGGTCGGCGCGCTCGTCGCCGCCAACCCGGCCGCCGCCCTCTCGTCGAACGGGACCGGCACCCACAACGGGTACTTCTACTCGTTCTGGACCGACTCGCAGGGCACCGTGTCGATGGACCTCGGGTCCGGCGGCAACTACTCGACGCAGTGGTCCAACACCGGCAACTTCGTGGCCGGCAAGGGCTGGTCGACCGGTGGGCGCAAGACGGTCAACTACTCCGGGTCCTTCAACCCGTCGGGCAACGCCTACCTCGCCCTGTACGGCTGGACCCAGAACCCGCTGGTCGAGTACTACATCGTCGACAACTGGGGCACCTACCGGCCCACCGGCACGTTCATGGGCACCGTCACCAGCGACGGCGGCACGTACGACATCTACCGGACGCAGCGGGTCGACAAGCCGTCGATCGAGGGCGACCACTCGACGTTCTACCAGTACTGGTCGGTGCGGCAGTCGAAGAAGACCGGCGGCACCATCACGACCGGAAACCACTTCGACGCATGGGCGTCCAAGGGCATGAACCTCGGGAACCACAACTACATGATCATGGCCACCGAGGGGTACCAGTCCTCCGGCAACTCCAACATCACCGTGAGCGAGGGCTCCGGCGGCGGGGGCGGCGGCAGCACGCCGACACCCACGCCGACGAGCGGCGGCGGCAGCAGCAACGGTTGCACCGTGAGCGTCACCAAGGGTGAGGAGTGGTCCGACCGCTTCAACGTCAACTACACCGTCAGCGGCGCCACGTCGTGGACCGTCACGACGACGTTCAACGGCAGCCAGAGCCTGCAGAACAGCTGGAACGCCACCGTCTCCGGCAGCGGCAGCACCCGCACCATCACGCCCAACGGCTCCGGCAACAGCTTCGGGCTCACGCTCTACAAGAACGGCAGCACCGCGCTGCCGAGCGCGACGTGCGCGACCTCGAGCGGCGGCGGTGGCGGCAGCACGCCGACGCCCACGCCGACGCCGACCAGCGGTGGCGGGGGCGGCTCGACCGGCGGCTGGACGGGCAGCTGCTCCGCCGGCTACGTCGGCCTGACGTTCGACGACGGGCCGACCGCGGGCAACACGACGAACCTCGTCAACATCCTCAAGAACGCCGGCGCCACCGCGACGGTCTTCCCGACCGGCCAGAACGCGTCGAACAACGCGTCGCTCATGCAGACCTACAAGAACGCCGGGCTGCAGATCGGCAACCACAGCTGGGACCACCCGCACCTGGTGAACATGAGCGAGG
>NZ_JAGIBD010000027.1:41990-46930 GCF_017744555.1 Cellulomonas sp.
CGGGCTGCAGATCGGCAACCACAGCTGGGACCACCCGCACCTGGTGAACATGAGCCAGAGCGACATCCAGTCGCAGCTCTCGCGGAGCCAGCAGGCGATCCAGCAGACCGCCGGCGTCACGCCGACCCTCTTCCGCCCGCCGTACGGCGAGACCAACTCGACGCTCAAGTCGGTCGAGTCCTCGCTCGGCCTGCGCGAGATCATCTGGGACGTCGACTCCAACGACTGGAACAACGCCAGCGCGGACACCATCCGTCAGAACGCGGCCCGGCTCACGAACGGCCAGATCATCCTCATGCACGACTGGCCGGCCGCGACCGTGCAGGCGCTGCCGAACATCCTCAACGACCTCAAGTCGCGCAACCTGTGCCCCGGGCAGATCTCGTCCAGCACGGGCCGTGCGGTGGCGCCGTCCGGGAGCACCGGCGGCGGCGGGAGCACCGGTGGGGGTGGCAGCACCGGGAGCTGCACGGTGAGCGTCACGAAGGCCGAGGACTGGACCGACCGGTTCAACTTCAACTTCACGGTGAGCGGCAGCAGCTCGTGGGTCGTCACGGTCCAGCTCGGCGGCGGCCAGTCCGTGCAGAGCAGCTGGAACGCGTCGGTCTCGTCGAGCGGCAGCACGGTGACCGCCCGGCCGAACGGCTCCGGGAACAGCTTCGGTCTCACGCTCTACAAGAACGGCAACAGCAGCTACCCGACGGCCACCTGCGCGACGGCCTGACCTGTTCGGGGCGCCGGCCACGGTCGGCGCCCCGGACCCGAGACACGTCGAGGTCCCCCGGCACTGCCGGGGGACCTCGGTGCGTCAGCAAGCCGCGACGGTCGCCCGCACGCCGTCAGGCGGCGGAGCGGCCCCGGCTCCAGCGCCAGATGGCGGTGATGATCACGGCCCCGACGATCGAGCCGATGATGCCGCTCGCACGGAGCTCGAGCCCGTCGCCGGCGATGAGGCTCGCGAGCAGACCGCCGACGAACGAGCCGACCAGACCGGCGATGATCGCCATGGTCCAGTCGATCCGCCCGGACTGCCGGCCGAGGATGAGCTGGGCAGCGGCACCGACGAGCATGCCGAACAGGATCAGGCCGAGGATCAGCATGGAGCCGACTGTAGGGCAGCAGGTCACACGGCGCCCAGGGTGCGCGGGCGTCCGTCTCGAGGCGGTTCGCGGTCGTCAGAGGGGCGTGGCGAACTGGGCGTGCACGCCGGGCGAGTACAGCACCGAGTCGGGCGGTCGCGTCGTCACCCCGGGCAGGCCGCCGGCGGCGACGAGCTCGTCGTCCAGCTCGACGAGCTCGGCCCGGCGCAGCGGCCACGGCTCGTGCTCGTTGGGGACGAACCGGGTGCGGCCGCCGATCCGCGTGTGCATGCCCCAGCGGGCGGTGAGGAAGTCGGCGAGCGCGTCGCCGACCACGGCCTCACGGGTGGGGCGGACGACGATCCGGGTCGACGGCCGGCTGCCGGTGAGCCGCGTCGAGCGGTAGTCGATCGCGTCGCCGGTCCGCCGGATCGACATGCGGGCCCACTCGTACGGCACGTTCATCACGGTGCGGGCGCCGAGGACCGTGAGGGCCCGGGTGGCCTCGAGCGACCGGAACAGGACACCCCGCCGGCCGTCGTCGCCCACGGTGTAGAGGCGCACGTTGATCTCAGGGAACGTGCCGATGTGCGGCAGCGCGGGTCCGGGCAGGATCGTGAACCGCTCCATGCGGAACGCGATCAGCCCGACCCACGACGACCCGTCGTGCTCGTCCGGCCGGGTGCCGGGCGGGAGCAGCGGCGCGACGAGCGCGGGGTCGACCCGCCAGTGCAGGAAGCTCAGCCGCACCCAGTCCTGGGACAGGATCACCCGGCCGGTGAGCGGCGGCGCCGTCGGGGTGATGGGGTCCACCGGGCCACGGTAACGGGCCGCTCGCTCTGCCAGTGTGCGGCGTCAGCGGCGACCGCCCGGCGTCCCGGGCGGCGGGGCACCGGCCCGCTTGATGCGGAGCCGGCGGGCGACCCGGTGCCACACCACCTGCTGCACGAGCAGCGTCGCCCAGCCGGCGACAGCCATCCCGAGGATGTTGACCAGCAGCTGCAGCGCGCTGCCGCGCGCCTCCGACCAGGCCCCGAACGTCAGGCTCAGCGCGAGGCTCCCGGCGGCGGGCACCGTCGTCACCGAGATGAACACGCCCGACAGACCGCCGAGCCGCGCCGACGTCAGCGACAGCACCCCCGCCGCCCCCGCGATGACCGCGACGACGAGCGACCACCGGTCCGGCGAGAACACGAACGACGTGTCCGGCCGCGGCCGTGTGAAGTCCTCGACCGTGATCCACCCGATGGCCTCACCGACCAGCGCCGCAGCGGCCGTCAGGAGGATCGCCAGCGCGAATCCGACGAGCAGCGTGACCAGCGCCCGTCGCAGCAGCGTCGGCCGTCGGCGCACCAGCCCGACGCCGAGCGCGACCACGGCACCGAACTCGGGGCCGAGCACCATCGCGCCGATCACCAGCACCTGTGAGTCCAGCAGCAGCGCGATCGCCGCGATGATCGTCGCCAGGCACATGAAGCTCGCGTAGGTCCAGTTGAGCTCGGAGTCCTCGTACGCCTGCTGCGTGACCTCCGCCCACACCACCGCGTCGGCGCTGC
Organism: Cellulomonas sp.; assembly: GCF_017744555.1. GTDB lineage: Bacteria > Actinomycetota > Actinomycetes > Actinomycetales > Cellulomonadaceae > Cellulomonas. The sequence goes on from NZ_JAGIBD010000027.1 coordinate 44,626, forward strand.
TGCCCGGCGCGAGCCGCTCGGCGTCGAACCCGCGCTGCGACACCCAGGTCTCGACCTCGTCGACCCGCAGCGTGCCGTCCCGGTGCACGCCGAGGTCGACGAGCCGCTCGACGACCCCGTCGGTCGCCTCCCGGGCCACGTCGGCGATCACCACATCCCCGTCCGGGCGTCGCGACGCCCCCGTCAGGACCGCCAGGCTGCTGACCGCGGGGTCGCCGTCGAGCACGCCGACCACCTGCGGGCTGAGGTCACGCGGTACCGAGAGCGTCAGTCGCAGCACAGGGGCATTCTGGACTCGCGGCAGCCGGCCGTCCGGGACCGACGCGGGGGCGCCGCAGGACGAGGAGGCCTGCAGTGAGCAACCTGGTCGTGCACTTCGAGATCCACGCGACCGAGCCGCTGCGGCTCATCGACTTCTACTCGTCGCTCTTCGGGTGGACCTTCCTGCAGTTCGGCTCGGTCGACTACTGGGCGATCGACACCGGCGACGGCGCGATCAACGCGCAGGCCGAGCCCGGTCACGGCATCAACGGCGGGCTCGTCCAGCGCCGTGGCGCACCGCCCGAGGCCGGGGCGCCCATCAACGGTGCCGACGTGGTGGTCGGTGTCGACGGGGACATCGACGCCGTGTTCGCCCGAGCCCTGTCGCTCGGCGCGACAGAGGCGCTGCCGCTCACGGACATGGAGCGCGTCGGCCGGCTCGGCTACCTCGCCGACCCCGACGGCAACGTGTTCGGGGTGATCTCCCCGACCCTGTCCGACGGCACGAACGTGATGGGAACCTGACCGGCCCATGACCAGGTTCGTCGTCGACGCCAGGGCCGCCCTGCGGCTCGCGGGGACCGGGACCGCCGTCCCCGACGTCCACACGCTCCTCGACACGCTCGACACGGCCCTCGCGCGCGCCGCTGCGCCGGAGGTCCGCACCGCACCGTTCGAGGCGCTCCTCGACCCGACCGCCTGACGCCGCCCCATCGGGCAGCCCGTCCGGGTCCCGACGATGCCCTCGCGGCACGCCGGGGCACCGGTCCCCCTCGACACCATGAGGAGCTTGGGGGATCCATGCGGTCGAGCGAGCGGGAGCTGTTGTCACGGGCGGGCGACACCGCCGGGTCCGCCACGCGCCCGTCGGCTGCGCAGCGGCCGGCCGCCGAGGTGGCCGCCGGTGCCGCGACCGCGCCGACGTCGGCCACGCGAGCGCCACAGCCCGCGGCGGGCGCAGGGGGCGCCCGGGCGGACGGCCGCACGGCGCCCAACCCGCCCCCGACGACCGCCCGTCCCTCGGGCGGGTACGCCGGGTCGCCGGCCGCCGTGCTCCACCTGCAGGGGACGGCAGGGAACGCGGCCGTGACCCGGCTCGTCTCGGCCGCCGCCCCGCGCGCGCCGGCGCGTGATGCGGTCGCCGGAGGTCCCGCCGGAGCCGGGGCCCCGGTGCCTGCCGTGCAGAGCGCGGGTGCGGCGGTCGACGCCGGCGTCGACGACACGCCTCCCGTCGCGGTGCTGCCCCCGGTCACGGAGCTCCCCGCCGACGCCGTCGCCGACCCCGAGACCGCGGCCCTCGTGAGCCAGCAGTCGGCCCGTGTCCTCGCCGCCGCCGCCGACACCGAGCAGGCCGTCGACGCGACCGTCGCCACCGAGCGAGCCCGGCTGACCGCTCACTTCGCGCAGCAGGAGGCGCAGGCGGATGCCGGGCGGGCAGCCGCGACCGCGCGTACGACGGCGGCGACGGCTGCCGCCCGGGCCCGCGTCACGGGTGCGGCGCAGGCCGCGCGCGGCCAGGTCGGGGGCCAGGCCGTGAGCGCGCAGGAGGCCGCGAGCGCCAGGGTCACCACGATGTCGGCGGCCGCGCAGACGGAGGCGACGACGCAGGCCGAACGTGCGACGACCACCGCGGACTCGCTGGTCGACGGCGCGCACGCGGCGCCGACCAGCGGAGACGCGGACGTCGCGAGCGGCCAGGCCCGGATCGACGACGCCGTCGCGGGTCGCGCCCGCTCCGAGCTGCCCGCGGCGGGCGCCCAGACCGCGGCCACCGTGCGGTCCCGGAACGCCGAGCGGCAGGCCCAGGTGTACGGACCGGCCCGGACGCAGGCGACGAGCCAGGTGCAGGAGGGGGCGCAGCAGGCCCAGGCCGCCATCGGCGCGGGTGAGACCACCGCGACCGGGGCGGTGCAGGCCACCGCGGCGCACGCCGCGTCCGCCGTCGACGCCGCGCACACCCAGGCGCGGCAGGCCCTCGCCGCGGGGCGCCGGTCCGCGTTCGCCGCGCTCGAGCAGTGGGCCACCGCCGCCCGCGCCCGGGTCC
>NZ_JAGIBD010000028.1 GCF_017744555.1 Cellulomonas sp.
TCAGGCGCGTCGCCGCGTCCCGCATCTCCTGGTACGACACGTTCAGGTTGGCCATCGAAACCTCCACGCTCACCCCGGGCGCACCGGGTGCGGACCGGCGCCGCGCGGGGAACGCTAACCGGCATCGCGAACGCCGACGGCGATTTGTCCACAACGTTCAGCCGCCTGGCCTTGCGCCTTCACCCGTTGCCTGGGCCTACAAGTGAACGGCGTCACAGCGGCGGGGCGGGCGGGTGCCGAAGAGCCCGGCCGGTCGCAACCCGCGCCGGCGCAACCCGAGCATCGGTGACGCACCGCGGTCGCTGCCGGGTCCGTTGTGAGACGACGGACGCCGCCGCCCACCCCGTCCGGGGGCGGCGGCGTCCGCGTCGCCTGACGCCGTCGTCAGGCCGCGTCGTCAGGCCGTCGCGTCGACGGCCGCGAGGATCAGCGCCGTGGTCTCGTCCGGGTGGCTGATCATGGCGACGTGCGAGCTGTCGACCTCGACGGTGGTCGCGCCGGCACGCGCGGCCATCGCCCGGGCGGCGGCGGCGGGGATGAGGTGGTCCTGGACGCCGACGAGGTACCAGCTAGGCACCGTCTTCCACGCGGGCGTGCCTGACGGCTCGCTCAGGCCCGCGAGCGCTGCGGGGCGCTGCGACGCCGCCATGACCGCTGCGACGTCCTCGGGGAGGTCCTGGCAGAACGCCTGCGAGAAGACCGCCGGGTTGATGTACCCGTCCGCGTTCCCCTCCCCCGCACCCGGGAACGGACGGACGACGAACACCGGGCCGAGGTCAACGGGGTCGCCGCCGAGCGCGAGCGCGTCGGCGACCGACTCGCCCTCCGCGAGCGCGAACGCCGCGACGTAGACGAGCGCCCGGACGTTGTCCGCCCCGACCGCCGCGTTGGTGATGACCGCGCCGCCGTACGAGTGGCCGACCAGGACCACCGGGCCCTCGATCGTGCTGAGGAAGGACCGGACGTAGGCCGCGTCCGTGGCGATGCCGCGCAACGGGTTGGCGGGTGCGTACACCGGGAAACCCTGCGCCTGCAGGCGGGTGATCACACCGCCCCAGCCGGAGGCGTCGGCGAAGGCGCCGTGGACGAGCACGATGGTGGGCTTGTCGCTCATGGGTGATCCTCGGGGTCGTGGGGCGGGTGACGAGTCCCATCCGAGCGGATGCGCCGGCCGCGCAGATCACCCGCATGGGATGAACGGACCGCGCCGACCCGCACCCGGACGGGGCACGGGCCTGGATGTCGGTGGTCGCTGGAAGCATCCCGGCATGAAGATCACCAAGCAGATCACCGTGTTCGACGCTGCCGACCTCTCCGCCGAGAGCACGTTCTGGGCCGGGCTCCTCGGCGGCACGGTCGAGGCCGAGGACGACTGGCACACCGTCTTCGTCGACGGCGCGCCCCGGCTCGGCTTCCAGCTCGCACCGAACCACGTGCAGCCCGACTGGCCGGACGGTGAGCAGCAGCAGATCCACCTCGACCTGTACGTCGAGGACGTGGCCTCGGCGCACGACGAGGCGGTCGCGCTCGGCGCCCGCCTGCTGCGATCCGCCGACCTGACGGCCGAGGAGGGCTTCCAGGTGTACGCCGACCCTGCCGGGCACCCGTTCTGCCTCTGCTGGGGCTGACGGCGTCACCCGTCCGCGCACGGATGTCGGAGGTCGGGTCGAACATGTGTTCGTGTCCGACGCACCCCGCACCGCCGCCATCCTGCACGCCGACCTCGACGCGTTCTACGCCTCCGTCGAGCAGCGCGACGACCCCCGGCTGCGCAACCGGCCCGTCGCCGTCGGCGGCGGCGTGGTGCTCGCCGCGTCGTACGAGGCCAAGCGCTGCGGCGTGAAGACCGCGATGAGCGGACGCGAGGCGCGGATGCTGTGCCCGGACCTCATCGAGGTGCGCCCGCGGTTCGACGCGTACGTCGAGGCGAGCCGCGCCGTGTTCGACCTGTTCCACCGCACGACACCGCAGGTGCAGGGCGTGTCGATCGACGAGGCGTTCCTCGACGTCGCGGGCCTGCACCGCATCGACGTGCCACCGGTCGACATCGCCGCGCGCCTGCGCGCCCAGGTGCGCGAGGAGGTCGGGCTGCCCATCACGGTTGGCGTCGCTCGCACGCCGTTCCTGGCGAAGGTCGCGAGCCGGGTCGCGAAGCCGGACGGGCTGCTGCTCGTGCCGCCCGACGGCGAGGAGGCGTTCCTGCACCCGCTCCCGCTCGAGCAGCTGTGGGGCGTCGGCGACGTGACGGCCCGCAAGCTGCACGGGTACGGGCTCGTCACCGCGGGTGACGTCGCCTCGCTCCCCGAGCAGGTGCTCGCCGGGGCGCTCGGCCGGGCGGCGGGGCGGCACCTGTTCGCCGTCGTGCACGGTCGGACGCCCGAACGGGTCGTCACGGGCAAGGCCCGCGGCTCGATCGGCGCGCAGCGAGCGATCGGGCGGGGCCCGCACTCCCCCGAGTTCGTGCGGGCCGCCCTGCTCGGGCTCGTCGACAGGGTGTGCCGCCGGATGCGCAAGGCCCACCGGACCACGGGGACGGTCGTGCTGCGGCTGCGGTTCGACGACTACACGCGCGCGACCCGGTCGCGGTCGTTCCTGCACAACACCACGTCCGGCGCCGACGTCGCCGCGGCGGCGGTCGCGCTGCTCGAGGCGGCGGAGCCGCTGATCCGCGAGCGCGGCGTCACGCTCGTCGGGATCGCGCTGACCCGGCTGGAGTCCGACGCCGTCGTGCAGCCCGCCCTGCCGCTCGACGGCCCGGACCTCGGGCAGCTCGACGCCGCGGTCGACGCGGTGTCCGAGAGGTTCGGCAAGGGCACGCTCGTGCGCGGCAGCCTGCTGCGGACCGGCGAGGGCTTCGCGGTGCCCCAGCTGCCCGACTGATCGTCGGCGCCCGACCCGCAGACGACGACGCCCCGTCGCCGCTCGCGTCGAGCGGGACCGGGGCGTCGGCCGTGGAGGTCGTCAGGAGACGGCGACGGGCTCCCGGCGGTCGGACGCGACGTCGTCGGACGCCGCAGACGGCACCTCGAGGGCATCGGCGTCCACGTCGTCCTGGAACAGGTCCTCCGCGGAGGCCGAGTCGTACTGCCGCTGGTCGAGGATGCCCTCACGCTTCGCGACGACGGTCGGCACGAGCGCCTGACCGGCGACGTTCACCGCGGTGCGGCCCATGTCGAGGATCGGGTCGATCGCGAGGAGCAGCCCGACACCGGCGAGCGGCAGACCGAGCGTCGACAGCGTGAGCGTCAGCATGACGACGGCCCCGGTCAGACCGGCGGTCGCGGCGGAGCCCACGACGGACACGAACGCGATGAGCAGGTAGTCGGTGATCGACAGGTGGATGCCGAAGATCTGCGCCACGAAGATCGCCGAGATCGCCGGGTAGATCGAGGCGCAGCCGTCCATCTTCGTCGTGGCGGCGAGCGGCACGGCGAACGACGAGTACGACCGCGGCACGCCGAGGTTCCGCTCGACGACCCGCTGCGTGAGGGGCAGCGTTCCGACCGACGAGCGCGACACGAACGCGAGCTGGATGGCGGGCCAGGCACCGCGGAAGAAGCTCGAGATCCGCAGCCCGTTGGTGCGCAGGATCACCGGGTAGACGACGAACAGCACGATCGCGAGGCCGGTGTAGATCGCGACGGCGAACGACCCGAGCGGCGCGAGCAGGTCCCACCCGTACGTGGCGACGGCGTGGCCGATGAGGCCGAGGGTGCCGAGCGGCGCGAGGCGGATGACCCACCACAGGACCTTCTGCACGATCGCCAGCGCGGAACGGGTGACGGAGAGGAACGGCTCCGCGGCCTTGCCGGAGCGCAGCGCCGCGATGCCGACGACGATCGCGATGACGACGATCTGCAGCACGTTGAACGAGATCGACGTCTTCGCCGTCAGGTCGCCGCCGTCGCCCGGCGTGAGCTGCGTGCCGGCGCCGAGGCCGAGGAAGTTGCCGGGGATGAGCCCGTTGAGGAAGTCGAGCCACGACCCGGTCGTGCCGACCGCCTCCGCACCCTCGGTGCTCAGGGTCGAGTTCGCGCCGGGATTGAACACGAGGCCGAGCCCGATGCCGACGGCCACGGAGATCGCCGCGGTGATGGCGAACCACAGGAGCGTCTGCCAGGCGAGCCGCGCGGCGTTGGTCACCTGCTGCAGGTTCGCGATCGACGTGACGATCGCGAGGAACACGAGCGGCGGCACGATCGCCTTGAGCAGCGTCACGAACGACGAGCCGATGGTGTCGAGCGTGGTCGCGAGCCAGTTCGGCTCGCCGGACGCGGTGTCGCCCATCTGGAGGGCGACCCAACCGAGCAGCACGCCGAGCCCGAGGCCGAGCAGGACCTGGACGGAGAACGAGGGAAGCCGCAGCCGGCGCTGCTGCTTCGTGGTGGTGTCAGACACGAAGAGGCCTTTCAGGGCACACGGAGGCGTGCCGAGGTCTGGTGCGAGGGGGACACGTCACGCGGTGACGTCAGGTCGCCCGGCTCGCCGCGACGGGCGAGGGGCAGAGGGCCGTCGAGTGGCGGCCAGGTCCGGAACGGCGTCCGGCGGGTCAGCGACCCCGGCTGGGACGACAGAGCGCGCTGGCGACCCGGCGAAGGTCGACGCAACGGCACTCGGTCAGGTTCCACGTGCTCACGTGGTGCAGCTCCCAGGGTGGTGTGGCGCGAGCCGCCCTTGCATGACGGCCGCACATCGCAACACAGGGTAGGCAGACGATTCTTCCCGTCAGGAACGGCGACGGGCCGATGAGACCGACGTCACGTCGACCCACCGGCCCCGCCCCGCCCTGCCCCGCACCGCACGTCGCCGAGGACGCCAGACCATGCTCGCCCCACTCGCGACGGGCGCCCCGCTCGCGGTCAGGCCGTCCGGCTCCGGCGCACGAGCACCACGCACACGACGACGAGCACCACGGCGACCGCGACGAACGGCCACGGGCTGAGCTGGTCGGCGCACGTCGTGTCGACACCGCTCGTCGTGCAGACCCGCCCCGGGCCGGACCGGTTGAGCCACGCGAGGTACAGCGGCGCGGCGGCGAGCCCGCCGATCGCGCCGAGAGCAGCCGACCCCCGCAGCGCAGGCACGCGCAGTCCCACGATCACGAGGACGACCGCGACCGCGAGGAACACGACGCCGATCGTCAGGAGCCCCGCCACGCCGAGACCCGCGAGCGCTCCGACGAGCACCCACCACCCGTACGCCCACGGCGCGACCCGAGCCGTCCGGACCTCATTCACCTGGTCGACCATCGCGCTCTCATTCCTCTTGTTCCGACGGATAGAACGTGACCCGCCATTCCGCCGACGGCGTGCGGGCGAGGTGGAGCAGAAAATAGGGGGACGACGATTTCTCGTCGTGCTCCTCGATGCATTCTGCGTCCGGCGGGGAATCTCCGGGGGCACCCGACGCGCTGCGGCACAGCCGACCGACGAACGTCACGGTGGCCGAGTCCCCCGACGACTCGACGGTACCGAGCGCGACGTCGCCCCACACCCGCGGCGTGACGCCAGTCCCGTCGCCGAGCGCGAGCGCCTGGACCATCCCCTCCTCGCCCGGGAGCACGTACTGCGCGGCGGACGTGAAGTCGCCGCGCGCGACGTCGACCATGTACCTCAGCGCGACGTCGCCCGGGCTGCCGGGCGCGGCCGTCACGGGCGCAGCCGACGCGGACGGCGTGTCGCCGTCGGGTGCGGCCGAGCAGCCGGCGAGTGCCATCACGACGAGCGTCCCGAGGACGCCCGCCGCCCGGCGGACGGCTGCATGCCGTCCGCCGGGCAGGTCGAGCCGCACGTCAGAACGGGTACGACGCGCCGGTCGCGTCACCGTGGTGCACGAGGTTGGTGCACGCGCCGCTCTTGCTGTCGCTCCAGGACCACGACGACGCACCGGTCTTCTTCCCGGTCACGGCGTCCTTGTGGTAGAAGTCCGCCTGCGAGCTCGTCGGGAAGCCGCACGCGGCCCAGCCCGTCGGGCCGAGGACCGCGACGACCCACTTGGCGAAGCTCGTGTTGCGGAAGTGCACGTTGCCGGTGATCTTCCAGCCGCCCGTGACCGAGCCGAACGGTGCGGACGAGCTGACGATGTACGTCTTGTCGAGGCACACGCCGCCGATGCAGCCCTTGAACGAGTCGCGCGAGACCGCCCAGTTACGCCACGAGGTGCTGGTCCACCGCAGGCCGGCCTTCTGGGTGCTGATCGTGATGTTGATCGGGTCGATCCACGACGTCTTGAGATAGCGCTGGTACACCGTGGTGGCGAGCGTCGTCGACGAGAACGTCCGCGAGGTGGTGACCGGGTCGGTGGAGGCGATCGGCGCGAGGCTCGAGGTCGTCGAGCGGCTCACCTCGCCGGTGACGCCCGTGAGCGTCGCGAGCTGCGCGTCCGTCACGGGAGCCGTCAGGAGGGTCGACTCGCAGGTCGCCGGGTTGTACGCGACCTCCTCGGTGTACGTCGCGCGCTTGTCGCCGGCGGCAGCGCTGCCCGACCCGGAGTACGTGCACGCGCCGTCGGCGTCCCGGACGCCGACGACCGTCGTGGTCGTGCCGGTCGCCCCGACCGTGCTGAGCGAGGAGTCGTAGTGGACCCACCCGTCGGCCGAGACGGTGACGCCGACCTTGCTGGTCTCGGCCGTCACCGCCGGTCCGGAGACGCTCTCGTTGCTGGTGACGGTCTCGCTGCTGATGATCTGGGCCGGTGCCTCGTTCGAGTCGTCGACGGCCTGCGCCGAGGTCGTCAGGCCGAGACACGCCACCATGGCGGCCCCGACGGCCACGGTGACGGAGGTGGCGCGACGACGGGTCGTGCGCGCACGGGAGTGCGACATTCATGCCCCCTGGATTCGGTTGTGATGCAGGGAAATCTGCGGGGCGAACGTATCGGCGGGCTCGTTCCGGGGACAAGCCTTGTGCTGAGCACAATGGCGCTGCTATGCGGCCCGGCGTGTCGCAGGAAACGCCGGGAAGAGCGCAGTGTCGGCCCGATGAATTGTCGACGACAATTGCAAGTTTCAACGAAAATACTGGACGACGGTCCAGAAAGTCCGCCTCACTCGCGCCACAGCAGGAGCGCCTCTCCCTGCCCTCCCCCGCCGCACAGCGCGACGGCGGCACGGCCGTGCCCTCGGCGGGCGAGCTCGGTCGCGGCATGCCCCGCGAGGCGGGCACCGGACGCGCCGATCGGGTGGCCGAGCGCGATGGCACCGCCGTGGATGTTGGTCCGCTCGAGCGGGTAGTCGAGGTCGGCGAGCGACTGCACGACGACGGAGCCGAACGCCTCGTTGATCTCGACGAGGTCGACGTCCGACAGCGACCACCCGGACCGCTTGAGCGCCGCCGTGATCGCGGCGGACGGCTGCGAGTGCAGTGACGTGTCCGGCCCGGCGACCTGCCCGGACGCACCCACGGACGCGAGCCAGGAGAGCCCCCGCGCCTCGGCGACCTCGCGCGCGGCGACGACGACGGCCGCCGCCCCGTCGGTCAGGGGCGACGCGTTGCCGGCCGTGATGGTCCCGTCGGCCGCGAACGCCGGACGTAGCGCGGCGAGCGACTCGACGGACGTGTCGGGCCGGATCCCCTCGTCGGACTCGACGCGCACGGGCGCGCCGCGTCGCTGCGGCACGTCGACCGCGACGATCTCCGCGGCGAACACCCCGGACTCGACGGCGGCGGCCGCGCGTCGGTGGCTCGCCGCCGCGACCTCGTCCTGCTCACGCCGTCCGATCCTCAGGGACGTGTTGCCGCGCTCGGTGGACGCGCCCATGGACTCGTGGTCGAACGCGTCGGTGAGCCCGTCCCAGGCGAGGGAGTCGACGGCCTGCAGGTCGCCGTACGTCCAGCCGCGGCGCGAGCCGGGCAGCAGGTGCGGCGCCTGGCTCATCGACTCCTGACCACCGGCGACGACCACGTCGGCCTCGCCGGTACGGATGAGCCGGGCTGCGTCGACGATCGCCGTGAGTCCGCTCAGGCACACCTTGTTGACGGTCGTCGCGGGCACCGTCCAGGGCAGGCCCGCCAGGTGCGCGGCCTGCCGGGCGGGGTTCTGCCCGGCGCCGGCCTGCACGACCTGGCCCATGATCACCTGGTCGACGAGCCCGGCGGGCACGTCCGCGCGCACGATCGCCTCGCGGATCGCGACCGCCCCCAGCTGCGCCGCCGACAGTGCCGACAGCGCACCGTTGAGCCGCGCCATGGGCGTCCGGGCGAACGACAGCAGCACCACCTCGCGGTCGGTCATGAGAGCACCATCTCCCGCACGTCCCCGACCGTGAGCGGCACCGCGGTCGCCGCGACGACGTCGTCCACCGAGACGCCGGGTGCACGCTCACGCAGCACGAGCCCGAGGGGCGTCACGTCGATGACCGCGAGGTCGGTGATGATCCGGTCGACGACGCCCTTGCCGGTCAGCGGCAGCGTGCACTCGGGCAGCACCTTCGGCGACCCGTCGCGGGCCACGTGCTCCATGAGGACGACGATCCGGCGGGCGCCGTGCACGAGGTCCATCGCGCCGCCCATGCCCTTGACCATCTTCCCGGGGATCATCCAGTTCGCGATGTCCCCTCTGGCGGACACCTGCATGGCGCCGAGGACGGCGACGTCGACCTTGCCGCCGCGGATCATCGCGAAGCTCGTCGCGGAGTCGAAGTACGACGCCCCGGGTGCGACCGTGATGGTCTCCTTGCCGGCGTTGATGAGGTCCGGGTCGACCTCGTCGTCCCGCGGGTACGGGCCGACTCCGAGCACGCCGTTCTCCGACTGGAGCACGAGCTCGACGCCCGGCGGCAGGTAGTTCGGCACGAGGGTCGGCAGGCCGATGCCGAGGTTGACGTACGCGCCGTCGGGCAGCTCCTGGGCCGCCCGCGCGGCCATCTGCTCCCTGGTCAGGCTCATGACCCCACCCGCAGCGTCCGGCGCTCGATACGCTTCTCGGCGGCCTGCTCGGGCGTCAGCTCGACGACGCGGTCGACGAAGATGCCCGGCAGGTGGATCGCGTCCGGGTCCAGCGAGCCGACCGGGACGAGGCGCTCGACCTCGGCAACCGCGACCCGGCCGGCCGCCGCGCACAGCGGGTTGAAGTTGCGGGCCGACGAGCGGAAGACGAGGTTCCCGGCGCGGTCGCCGACCGCGGCGCGCACGAGCGAGAAGTCGGCCGTGATCGCCTCCTCGCGGACGAACTCCTGCGGCTCGCCGCGCACCACGAACGTCTCGACGGCTTTCGGGGGCGACGCCACCGCCACACGTCCGTCGGCGTCGTACCGCCACGGCAGCCCGCCCTCCGCGACCTGCGTGCCCACGCCGGTGCGGGTGTAGAACGCCGCGATGCCGCTGCCACCTGCACGAAGACGCTCCGCGAGGGTGCCCTGCGGCGTCAGCTCGACCTCGAGCTCGCCGGCCAGGAACTGCCGCGCGAACTCCTTGTTCTCGCCCACGTACGACGCCACGACGCGCCGCACCCGATGCTCCTGCAGCAGCAGGCCGAGCCCCCAGTCGTCCACGCCGCAGTTGTTGCTGACCACCTCCAGGTCCTTGACGCCGGAGTCGAGCAGAGCGCGGATCAGCACGCTCGGGATACCGCACAGACCGAATCCACCGACCGCGAGGGTCGCCCCGTCGGGGATGTCGGAGACCGCCTCGACGGCGGAACGGACAACCTTGTCCATCGTCTGCCTCCTGTCGACGTCGTCATTGTGCGCCGTCGGGTCAAGGCCCGCTGGGGTGCGTGCAGCACGACTCACCCGGGGCGCGCATGGGCACAAGGTCCCTTGCGGACTTACATTGGCGGGACATCAGGCAATGGGGCCTCAGCTTCACAAGAGCGACGGGCTCCGCCGACCGACGGAGCGAAACATGTTGCGTTCAGATGTGTCAGACGGGCGCGCCCTGCCCACGACCGAGGAGCCGCCGGACCCCGAGCTGGTCCAGCTGCTGGCCCCCGACGGCACCCGCCGCGCCGACCCCGTCTACGACGCGTGGGTCGAGGACGTCGACGCCGAGCGCCTGCTGTCCCTCTACGAGGACATGGTCGTCGCGCGCCGCTTCGACGTGGAGGCGGTCGCGCTCCAGCGCCAGGGACAGCTCGGGCTGTGGCCGCCGCTGCTGGGCCAGGAGGCGGCACAGATCGGCTCCGCCCGCGCGCTGCGTCCCGACGACTTCGTGTTCACCAGCTACCGCGAGAACGGCGTCGCGTACTGCCGGGGCGCCGCACCCGTCGACCTGGTCCGGGTGTGGCGCGGCAACGCCCTCGCCGGCTGGGACCCCTGGGCGATCGGCATGGCGACGCCGCAGGTCATGATCGGCGCCCAGACGCTGCACGCCACCGGGTACGCGCTCGGCTGCGCGAAGGACGGCGTCGACTCGGTGGCCGTCGCGTACTTCGGTGACGGCGCGACGAGCAAGGGCGACGTGCACGAGGCGATGGTCTTCGCGTCGAGCTTCGCCGCACCCGTCGTGTTCTTCTGCCAGAACAACCAGTGGGCGATCTCCGAGCCGGTCGGGCTGCAGAGCCGCCACCCCCTCGCGGACCGCGCGCTCGGCTACGGCATCCCGAGCGTGCGGGTCGACGGGAACGACGTGCTCGCCGTCATGGCCGCGACGCGTGTCGCGCTCGACCGGGCCCGACGCGGCGAGGGCCCGTCGTTCATCGAGGCCGTCACGTACCGGATGGGCCCGCACACCACGTCCGACGACCCGACCCGGTACGCCGACCCCGAGGTCCGCGAGCAGTGGGCCGCGCAGGACCCGATCGTGCGCGTCGAGCAGCACCTGCACACCCGCGGCGCCCTCTCTGAGGACCGCGCGCAGGAGGTCAAGGAGCACGCCGAGGCGTTCGCGATGGAGCTGCGCGACGCCACGTACGGCATGACGGCCCCCGAGCCGCTCACCGTGTTCGACCACGTGCTCGTCCAGCCGTCTGCGGAGCTCGAACGGCAGCGCAGCCAGTACGCCGCGTATCTCGCGATGTTCGAGGGCACGTCCGGGGGTGACGAGTGATGGCGACGACGACGATGGCGGCCGCGCTCGGCTCCGGGCTGCGGCGCGCGATGGAGGACGACCCCCGCGTGGTGCTCCTCGGCGAGGACATCGGCCGGCTCGGCGGGGTGTTCCGCGTGACCGACGGGCTGCAGCGCGACTTCGGCGCCGACCGCGTCATGGACACGCCCTTGGCGGAGGCCGGGATCATGGGTGTCGCCGTCGGGCTCGCCTACCGGGGCTTCCGGCCCGTGGTCGAGATCCAGTTCGACGGCTTCGTCTACCCGGCGCTCGACCAGATGGTCACGCAGGTCGGGCGCCTGCACTACCGCACCGGCGGCACCGTGCGGATGCCTGTCACGATCCGCATCCCGTACGGCGGCGGCATCGGCGCCGTCGAGCACCACTCGGAGTCGCCCGAGGCGTACTTCGCGCACACCCCCGGCCTGCGGGTCGTGAGCTGCGCGACGCCGCAGGACGCGCACACGATGATCCGTCAGGCCATCGCGTGCGACGACCCCGTGGTGTTCTTCGAGCCGAAGCGCCGGTACTGGGTCAAGGGCTCGGTCGAGGACGAGGTGCTCGACGACGCGCTGCCGCTCGACCGGGCACGCGTGGTCGTCGAGGGCACCGACGTCACGCTCGTCGCGTACGGCCCGCTCGTCGTCACCGCCCGCGACGCGGCGCTGGCCGCGGCCGACGACGGGCTGTCGATCGAGGTCATCGACCTGCGCTCGCTGTCACCGCTCGACCTCGACACCGTCGAGACGTCGGTCCGCAAGACCGGCCGGCTCGTCGTCACGCACGAGGCCCAGCGCAGCGGCGGGCTCGGTGCCGAGATCGCCGCGAGCATCACCGAACGCTGCTTCTCGCTGCTGCACGCGGCCCCCGTCCGCGTCACCGGCTTCGACGTGCCCTACCCGCCCGCGAAGCTCGAGGAGCACTTCCTGCCCGACCTCGACCGGCTGCTCGACGCCGTCGACCAGGTCATGGGCCGCCAGCACTCCCTGACCGGATGGAGCGCGTGATGACGACCGACAAGCAGGTCACCATGCCCGATCTCGGCGAGGGGCTCACCGAGTCCGACCTCGTCGAGTGGACCGTCGCCGTCGGCGACACCGTGGCGCTCAACCAGGTCGTCGCCGAGGTGGAGACCGCGAAGGCACTCGTCCAGCTCCCCTGCCCGTACGCGGGGGTCGTGTCGTCCCTCGCCGTCGAGCCGGGGACCACCGTCGCCGTGGGGGCGCCCATCATGACCATCGCGGTGGAGGACCGCAGCGGCGCCGAGTCCGCCCCCCAGCACTCGGCGCCGTCTGCCTCCGCGGCGGCGACGACCGCCACGGACGCGCCCCCGGCCACGCAATCCGAAGCGAGGCCCGCGCCCGAACGCACCTCGGTGCTCGTGGGGTACGGTCCTCTCGTCGACTCGTCCGAACGGCCGCACCGCCGTTCCCGCTCGCCTGAGTGGATCGCGGCGCACACCGTCGCCGAGCATGCCGCGGGCATGGCGCTCGCCGGACACCCGGTCGGGCCGAAGGTGCTCCCGCCGGTCCGCAAGCTCGCGCACGACCTCGGCGTCGACCTCAACCGCGTCCAGGGCACCGGGCACGACGGCACGATCACGCGGGAGGACGTGCTGCACGTGGTGTCGAGCAGCGTCGCGGCGCCCGGAGCGCACCGGCCGACGACGGCCGCGCGCCCGTCGCACGGGCTCCCGCCGGCCGTGCACCGCCCGGACTCCGCCCCGCCGGCGCCGGCTCGCACGGCCGATCCGCGCGAGGTCCGCACGCCCGTCGCGGGCGTCCGCAAGCAGACGGCCGCCGCCATGGTGACCAGCGCGTTCACCGCCCCGCACGCGTCGACGTCCCTGACGGTCGACGTCACGCCGACCATGGAGCTGCTCGACCAGTTCCGGGCCGACCCCGCGCTCGACGGTCACCGCATCACGCTCCTCGCCATCGTCGCCAAGGCCCTGACTGTCGCGGTCGCGCACAACCCGTCGCTCAACACGCACTGGGACGAGGCCGCCGGCGAGATCGTCGAGTACCGCTACGTGAACCTCGGCCTCGCCGCCGCCACGCCGCGCGGGCTGCTCGTCCCGACGATCAAGGACGCCGACCGGCTGCGGCTGGCCGACCTGGCCGACGCGATCACCGCCCTGACCTCGTCCGCCCGCGACGGCACGACGACGCCTGCGGACCTCGCGGGCGGCACCATCACCATCACCAACATCGGCGTGCTCGGCGTCGACAGCGGCACCCCGATCCTGGTGCCTGGCCAGGCGGCGATCCTCGCGACCGGTGCCGTGCGACGTCGGCCGTGGGAGTACCGCGACGAGATCGCGCTGCGGCACGTGATGACACTGACCCTGTCGTTCGACCACCGCGTGGTCGACGGCGCGGAGGCCGCCCACTTCCTCACGGACGTCGGCGCGATCCTCGCGAACCCGGGATCGGTGCTGCGGATGGTCTAGCGACCGAGCGCCGCGAGCGCCATCTGCTCCAGCACCGTCCGCGTGCGCGCGCCCGTCAACGACCGGGCCGAGTGCGGGGTCGAGTTCATCAGGCCGAACGTCGCCTGGGCGCGCAGCCGGAGCTCGGCGCGGTCGACGGTCGGGTGGAGACGGGTCAGCACATCGACCCACACCTCCACGTAGCGGCGCTGCAGGTCGCGCACGGCGTCGCGGTCGAGATCGGACAGAGCGGCGAGGTCGCGGTCCTGGACGCGGATGACGTCGGGCTCGGCGAGCGCGAAGTCGACGTGGAACCGCACGAGCGCGGCGAGCGCGGCCGCGGCGTCCGGCGTCGACGCCACCACGGCTCGTCCTCCGGTCAGCAGCCGCTCACTGACCTCGACGAGGAGCGCGCCGAGCACGGCCTGCTTGCTCCGGAAGTGCCGGTACACGGCGGGCCCGCTGACGCCGGCGGACGACCCGAGGTCCTCGATCGACACCCCGTCGAACCCGTGCCGGGCGAACAGCGTCGCGGCGGCCGTCAGGAGCGCGGCGCGTCGTTCGGCCTTCGCGCGCAGCCGCGCCGTGGTGGGGGCGGTCGTGGGCGCCGCGACCGGCTCGGCCATCTGCACCCCCTCCAGCCGTGGACAACCGCGTGCACGCAGACTAGCGTCATTTCAGTTAGCGATCACTAACTCAGTTCCACTCCGTCATCCCCCGGAGACCCCGTCGATGGAGACGTTGCGCACCGCCGCCGACCCGACCGCGCCCGCGTTCGTCGCGAACGACGACGCGCAACGGACGCTCGTCAGCACCCTGCGAGACACGCTGCGTGCAGCCGCGAGAGGCGGCCCCGAGCGGGCCCGCGAGCGCCACGTCGCCCGCGGCAAGCTGCTCCCCCGCGAACGCATCGACACCTTGCTCGACGACGGCAGCCCGTTCCTCGAGGTCGCGCCGCTCGCGGCGCACGGCCTGTACGACGACGAGGCCCCGGGCGCGGGCGTCATCGCAGGCATCGGCCTGGTCCACGGCCGGCACGTGATGGTGCTGTCGAACGACGCGACCGTGAAGGGCGGCACGTACTACCCGCTCACGGTGAAGAAGCACCTCCGCGCCCAGGAGATCGCGCTCGAGAACCGGCTGCCCTGCATCTACCTCGTCGACTCCGGCGGCGCGTACCTGCCGAAGCAGGACGAGGTGTTCCCGGACCGCGACCACTTCGGCCGGATCTTCTTCCACCAGGCCCGGATGTCCGCCGAGCGGATCCCGCAGATCGCGTGCGTCATGGGGTCCTGCACCGCAGGCGGCGCGTACGTGCCGGCGATGAGCGACGAGACCGTGATCGTGCGCGGTCAGGGGACGATTTTCCTGGGCGGGCCGCCGCTCGTGAAGGCCGCGACCGGCGAGGTCGTCACGGCCGAGGACCTGGGCGGCGGTGAGCTCCACGCGCGCACGTCGGGCGTCACCGACCACCTCGCGGAGAACGACGCGCACGCGCTGCAGATCGTCCGGGACATCGTCTCGACGCTGCCGCGGCCGACGAGCACCGCGTGGGACGTCGTCGAGACGCGGGCGCCCAAGGTCGACGAGGAACAGCTGTACGGCGTCGTCCCCACCGACCTGCAGACGGCATACGACGTGCGCGAGGTCATCGCCCGGCTCGTCGACGGCAGCGAGCTGCACGAGTTCAAGAAGGACTACGGCTCGACGCTCGTCACCGGCTTCGCCCGCCTGCACGGGCACCCCGTCGGGATCGTCGCGAACAACGGTGTGCTGTTCAGCGAGTCCGCGCTCAAGGGTGCGCACTTCGTCGACTGCGACCAGCGCGGCATCCCGCTGGTGTTCCTGCAGAACATCTCCGGCTTCATGGTCGGCCGCGACTACGAGGCCGGCGGCATCGCGAAGCACGGCGCCAAGATGGTCACGGCCGTCGCGACGACGCGGGTGCCGAAGCTGACGGTCGTGATCGGCGGGTCGTTCGGGGCCGGCAACTACTCGATGTGCGGGCGGGCGTACTCGCCGCGGTTCCTGTGGATGTGGCCCGCGAGCCGGATCTCGGTGATGGGCGGGGTGCAGGCGTCGTCCGTGCTCGCCACCGTCCGTCGCGAGCAGCTCGAGGCCCGCGGCGAGACCTGGTCCGCGGAGGACGAAGAGGCGTTCCGCGCGCCGCTGCGCGCGCAGTACGAGACGCAGGGCAGCCCGTACTACTCGACGGCCCGGCTCTGGGACGACGGCATCATCGACCCCCTCGACACCCGGCGTGTGCTCGGCATGGCGCTCGACGTGTGCGCGACGGTCCCCCTCGACGAGCCCCGTTTCGGGCTCTTCCGGATGTGACCGCGATGTTCGACACCGTGCTCGTCGCCAACCGGGGCGAGATCGCCTGCAGGGTCATCGCGACGCTGCGGCGGATGGGGATCCGGTCCGTCGCGGTGTACAGCGACGCCGACCGGCACGCCCGGCATGTCGCGCTCGCGGACACCGCCGTCCGCCTCGGTCCCGCCGAGCCGCGCGCGTCCTACCTGTCCGTCGACGCCGTCATCGACGCCGCCCTGGCGTCCGGCGCCGACGCCGTCCACCCCGGGTACGGGTTCCTGTCCGAGAACCCCGACCTCGCGAAGGCGTGCGAGGCGGCAGGCGTGGTGTTCGTCGGGCCCGGGATCGACGCGCTCGCGGTCATGGGCGACAAGATCCGTGCGAAGAAGCACGTGTCGGCGGCCGGCGTCCCGGTGATCCCGGGGGCGGCGCTGCCCGGGCTCTCGGACGACGAGATCGCGGCGGCCGCCGACCGCGTCGGCTACCCCGTGCTCGTGAAGCCCTCGGCCGGTGGGGGCGGCAAGGGCATGACCGTCGTCTCGTCGCCGTCGGACCTCGCGGACGCCTTGACCGCGTCCCGACGCGTCGCCGGTGCCGCGTTCGGCGACGACACGCTGCTCATCGAGCGGTACGTGCACGCGCCACGGCACATCGAGGTGCAGCTGCTCGCCGACACGCACGGCGCGGTCGTCCACCTCGGCGAGCGCGAGTGCTCGTTGCAGCGGCGGCACCAGAAGGTCATCGAGGAGGCGCCGTCCGTGCTCCTCTCTGCCGAGACGCGCGTCCGGATCGGGTCGGCAGCCTGCGACGTCGCGCGCAGCGTCGGGTACGTCGGCGCGGGGACCGTGGAGTTCCTGGTGTCCGACGACGACCCCACCGAGTTCTTCTTCATGGAGATGAACACCCGGCTGCAGGTGGAGCACCCCGTGACCGAGCTCGTCACCGGACTCGACCTCGTCGAGTGGCAGCTCCGCATCGCCGCCGGTGAACCCCTCGCGTTCGGGCAGGACGACGTCCGGCTCGACGGGCACGCCGTCGAGGCGCGCGTGTACGCCGAGGACCCGTCGCGCGACTTCCTGCCGACCACCGGGACCGTGCTGCTGCTCGACGAGCCGACCGGCGACGGCGTGCGAGTCGACACCTCGCTCCGCCCCGGGCTCGAGATCGGGTCCGCGTACGACCCGATGCTGTCGAAGGTCGTCGCGTGGGCGCCGACCCGGGACGAGGCGCTCGCACGCCTCGACGGTGCCCTGGAGCGGACGACGATCCTCGGCGTCCGGACGAACGTCGCGTTCCTCCGCTCGGTGCTCGCCTCCCCCGACGTGCGCGCCGGACGCCTCGACACCGGGCTTCTCGCCCGTCTGATCCCGAGCGTCACCACGACGCGGCCGGTCGACGACGTCGCGCTCGTCGCCGCGGTGCTGTGGCGGCACATGTCGCTCCCGGGCACGTCGAACGCCGCCTGGCGGTCCGACGGCTGGCGGCTCGGCGACGCGCGCCCCGTCCGGTACGAGATCGCGACGGGCAACGACGCGGTGGTCGGGGTGGATGTCCTCGGTCCGCCCTCCGAGGCGGCCGTGACGATCGACGGCGGCGCCTCGATCGCGGCCGCACTGCGACCCCACGGCCCGGACTCAGCCGATGTCGAGATCGCGGGCGTCGTCCACCCCGTCCGCCTCGCCACCGTCGGCGACGTGACCTGGGTCGGCGCCGGCGGCACGTCGACCGACCTGCGGTTCCGCACGCGCGCCGAGCGCGTCGCAGACGCCGTCGCCTCGGTCGTCCGCGGCGACCGACCGGCGGACCCGGTGGTCCGTTCCCCTATGCCCGGCATCGTCGTCTCGGTCGACGTCGAGTCCGGCGACGAGGTCGTCGCCGGGCAGACGCTCCTCGTGATCGAGGCCATGAAGATGGAGCACCGGGTCGTCGCCCCAGGCGACGGCATCGTCACCCTCGCGGTCCGACCGACCGACCGGGTGGCGCTCGACCACGTGGTGGCCACCATCCACGGCCACCCCCACGAAGGGACCCCGGAATGAGCCACGACCTCACCCCCGAGCAGCAGAAACTCCGCGACGAGGTGCGCGACTTCGCCGACACCGTCGTCGCGCCCGCGGCCTACGAGTACGACACGAAGCGCGAGCTGCCGTACGAGATCCTCGCCCAGATGGGCGACATGGGACTGTTCGGGCTGCCGTTCCCCCGCTCGCACGGCGGTCAGGGCCGCGACTACGTCGACCTGTGCCTCGCGGTCGAGCAGCTCGCGCGCGTCGACCAGTCGATCGCCGTGACGCTCGAGGCCGGGGTCGGGCTCGGGGCCATGCCGGTCTGGAGACACGGCACGGAGGCGCAGAAGGACGAATGGGTCCCGATGCTCGCGTCCGGCCGGGCGCTCGCCGCGTTCGGCCTGACGGAGGCCGACGCGGGGTCGGACGCGGGGGGGACGAAGACGACGGCGGAGCTCGTCGGCGACGAGTGGGTGATCAACGGGACCAAGCAGTTCATCACCAACTCCGGGACGGCGATCACGCGGCTCGTGACGATCACGGCGGTGACCGGCATGTCGGAGCGGGCAGACGGCTCGGTGAAGAAGGAGCTCACCGCGATCCTCGTCCCGGCCGGGACCCCGGGATTCACGGTGCTGCCCGCGTACGACAAGGTCGGCTGGCACACGTCCGACACGCACCCCCTGCTGTTCTCCGACGTCCGCGTCCCCGCCGCGAACCTGCTCGGCGAGCGCGGCCGCGGGTTCGCGCAGTTCATCCAGACGCTCGACGAAGGCCGCGTCGCGTTCGCCGCGCTGTGCTCCGGGGCCGCCCAGGGCTGCCTGGAGGAGGCCGTGCGGTACGCGCGCAGCCGCAACGTGTTCGGGCAGCCCATCGGCTCGAACCAGCACATCGCGTTCACACTCGCCCGCATGGAGGCGCGCGCCCACTCGGCCCGTCTGGCGTGGCTCGACGCCGCCCAGCGCCTCGTCGCGGGCCAGCCGTTCAAGCTCGAGGCCAGCCTCGCCAAGCTCATCGGATCCGAGGCAGCGATGGCCAACGCGCACGACGCCGCGCAGATCTTCGGCGGAAACGGCGTGATGAACGAGAACGCCGTCGCGCGGCACTACCGCGACTCGAAGATCCTCGAGATCGGCGAGGGGACCACGGAGGTGCAGCTCATGGTGATCGCGCGCGAGCTCGGGTTCGCCGGGGCGCCGCGGTGACGTCGTCCGACGTCGTGCAGCGGGGGCTCTGGTACGAGGAGCTCGACGTCGACGTGCGGTACGTGCACCGGCCCGGGCGGACGCTGACCGAGGCCGACAACGTGCTGTTCTCGACGTTGACGATGAACCCGCAGGCGCTGCACCTGGACGCCGCGTGGGCGTCGGGACAGCCGTTCGGGGCGCGCCTGGTCAACTCGCTCATGACGTTGTCCGTGCTGGTCGGGTCGTCCGTCGCGCAGCTCACGCAGGGCACGATCGTCGCGAACCTCGGGTTCACCGACGTGCGGTTCCCGCACCCGCTGTTCCACGGCGACACGCTGTACTCGTCCACCGTCGTGACGTCGAAGCGGCTGTCGTCGTCGCGCCCCGGGCAGGGCGTCGTGACGCTCGCGCACACCGGCGAGAACCAGGACGGGGTCGTCGTCGCCGAGGCCACCCGGTCGGTGCTGTGGTGGTGCCAGGACGCGGTCCGATGACGTTCGCACTGGGCCCCGCGCTGCTGTTCTGCCCGGCCGACCGGCCCGACCGGTACGCCAAGGCAGCCTCCGTGGCCGACGGGGTGATCCTCGACCTGGAGGATGCGGTCGGCCCGGCGGACAAGGCGTCGGCACGCGCGGCCCTGTCCTCCGTCGCGCTCGACCCGTCGCGCACGATCGTCCGGCTCAACCCGGCCGACACCCCCGACTTCGCCGCCGACCTCGTCGCGCTGCGGGGCACCCCGTACCGGACCGTCATGCTCGCCAAGACGGCCTCCGCCGCGCAGGTGCGCGAGCTCGCGGAGTACGACGTCGTCGCGCTCGTCGAGACCGCCGCCGGCGTCGTCAGCGCCGCCGCGATCGCCGCCGTCCCCAACGTCGTCGCCCTCATGTGGGGTGCTGACGACCTCGTCGCCTCCCTCGGCGGCACGTCGAGCCGCTTCGCCGACGGCCGCTACCGTGACGTCGCCGTGCACGCCCGATCGACGGTCCTCCTCGCCGCCGGCGCCCACGGCCGCGCCGCCATCGACGCCGTGCACATGGACATCGGCGACCTGTCCGGGCTGCGCGACGAGGCCACCGACGCCGCGGCCTGCGGCTTCACCGCCTCCGCGTGCATCCACCCGTCCCAGGTCGACGTCATCCGCGACGCCTACCGGCCCGCCGCCGCGACCGTCGCGTGGGCCCGTGGCGTCCTCGCCGCCGCCTCCGGCCAGCACGGGGTGTTCCTTTTCGAGGGCCGCATGGTCGACGGCCCGATCCTCCGGCACGCCGAACAGATCCTCCGCAGGCAGGAAGAAGGTCCCGATGTCACCCGCTGAACAGGGCCAACGTCCCAGGATTCGAGACGATCGCGCGGGGAGGATCGAAGCCATGAACGCACCGTGGTGGCGCCCCGCACCGTCGCAGACCTACACCTCGATCAGCACCTACACCGACACGAACCGCAACGCGGAGGACACGGACACGGACCAGCTCCCGCCGTTCGTCGACTGACCTTCCGACCGGGCGGCAGCACGCGCCCCCGCCGGCAGATCGGCCCGACCTCAACGAGGACGGTCGGGCCGATCGCTGATGGCGCTTGAGCGTCGGGACGTGCCCGCCGATGTCCCGAACATGGCGACACCAAACGACGAGGGCGGCACGGGTACCGGCTCGGGCCAGGTCGACAGCGGGACCGCCGGGCGTTCAGCGCAGCGCGAGTACGAACGTCGGCGTGCCCAGCGCGACTCGCGCATCCGCGACGCTCACCCACGACTCGGCGGCGTGATCCTCGCACTCACCGATGAACCCCAGAGCACGTCCGCGTGGGCACGGGGCGCTCGCGGTGAAGAGGTGCTCGGCCGACGCCTCGACGCGCTCGCTGATCACGGCGTCCGACTGCTCCACGACCGACGCATTCCACGCACCCGGGCGAACATCGACCACATTGCGGTCGGCCCTTCGGGCGTCGTCGTCATCGACGCGAAGCGCTACAGAGGTCGCCCCGCTCTCCGCGTCGAAGGCGGGCTTCTCCGCCCACGCACGTCAAGACTGATGGTGGGGTCCCGGGACTGCACGACACTCGTCCAGGGCGTCCACCGGCAGACCGCACTCGTGCGCGGCGCCCTTGAGCGTGCCGGCCTCGCTGACATTCCTGTACACGCGATGCTCTGCTTCGTCGACGCCGACTGGCCCTTGATCGGTGGCGCTTTCGTCATCGAAGGCGTCGACGTTCTCTGGCCCAAGAAGGCGATCGAGCGTCTCGTCTCCCCCGGTCCGATTGCGGCTTCCCGCATTGACGAGACGCACCGCACGCTGGCGATGACGTTCCCCGTCGCCTGACATCGCCGGACAAGCTCAGCGCGCTCCGGTGAATCGTTCCCAACGCCACGCCAGCAGCTCCCGAGACGGCGCGTCCGACGGTCGGCGCGGCAGCGTGATCTGACTCCCGTGCATCTCCTGAAGTCCGTGCCGCAGCATGGGGCCGTCCACCTCATCGAGTAGCGCACGGTCGAGATGGATCGTGTAGTCAGGACTCACGCCCAGCATGTTCTGGTCGTACGCCGCGTGGTGGATCTTGCACAGCGACAGCCCGTTGGCGGTCGTCGGAACTCCGAGCTCTTCGCCGTCCGGAACGATGTGCGCGGCATCGAGCAGCGACCCGTGCGCGAGCCGACACATCGCACACCGCGTCTCGTACGCAAGCAGCACGCGCGTGCGGAATGCCGGCTGATGCAGTCGCTGCTTCGCCAGTCGCACTGCATAGGCGCGCTGCTCGAGGCTGAGTTCCTTGAGATCCCCCATGAATCGGAAGGACTCGTCGAGCGCGACGAGGAACGTGCGCTCCTCGGGGTAGTCGTCGACCACATACACGGGCGCGACGGGCGTGTAGAAGTTCGGCACTTCCTTGCGGAACAGGATGAGCGGCATCCCGGTCGTGATGGCGGTCCGCAGCTTGACGTTGTCACCACCGAACGGGTCACCGTCCCGGTACGCGTAGTGGAGCAGCCCGTCGGACTCGCTCTCGACGTCGTCATACGGCCCGTGCACGGACGACACGATCGCGAGTGTCGAACTGAATCCGGCCGGATTCCTGATACCTCGCGAGTAGTCGATGATCGGCAGCCGCGAGCCGTCGAACGTGAAGCCCAGGAGCTCGTCGCGGTGCAGGAACCCGCCGTTGGCCTCGGCTCGCTCACGCACCCAGCGAATGATGTGGTCGCGGATCGCAGCTTCGACGACGGTGTCCACGAGCGCAGCTCACCAGTTTTCGTACGCAGCCACAACGTCTTCACGCGGCACAGGACTCCCATGCACTCCGCACCGAGGCGAGGGCCTCTGCCGCCGTGATACGCAGGCGCGTCTGATGGCCGAGCGCCCGACGCCAGCCCAGCTCGTCTGGCGCGCGATCGAAGACCCATGCGGTGGGCATGTGACCGGTCGGCCCCTTGCGGACGAACACCTCTGCGGCGTCGTCGCCGATGAGCCCACGTTCGCCCAACGCCCACAGGTCGTACAGGTCCCGCGCCGCGCCGCGATCGATCCAGGCAGCGAGCTTCGATGCGGCGAACCCTGCAGCAGTCAGCGTGCGCAGGCGAGCTGGGGGCGCGTCGCTGTATCGCTGCTCGATGTCACGTACCTCGGTCGGCCAGAGATACCCCTCGCCACCAACGAGCTGCACCTGGACCGCTGCCACACCGTCAACGACGAGGGCGGCAGGCTGGGCTCCCGAGGTCGCCGCGAGCGCAGGCCGCCACGTCGGACGTCCGTGGGAGCGAGCGAGCCCACGACGCACCGCGGCCTCGATCTGCTCGGCACGGCGGGCGCGTGGACCGACCGCGAGGAGGTCGATGTCCTCACTCAGCCGGGCGTCCGTGAGGAACGTCCGCGAGAGTGCCGTCCCGCCGAAGAACACGACGTCGTCTGTCGGCACGTGCGCTGCGATCGCCCCGAGCACGTGCGAGACCAGATGATCGCGACGGACCTGCTCCAGGTCGACCCCGAACCGCTCCGCCACGGCGTCGAACTCGTCGTGCTGTGTGTCGCTCATCGCCCTGCGGCGACGCGCTCGAACGTGGCCCTCATCCGCTGCCGGCCCGCGATGTCCATGAGGACGTCATGGTCGCACAGCGGCCACAGCGCGTCGATTGCTTCCTGGGCGTCGACGTCCTCTCCACGGGGATCGGCTCGGGCGAGGTCCAGCACGGTCTGCTCGGGCGTCGTGGCGAGCGCCTGTCCCAGGTCGGTCTGGACGAGGACCGCATCGAGCGCCGCGACGTCGCGCATGACGAAGCGGATCTCACCGTCGCGGTCCGCCAGGTTCATGGGGCGGCGCTGCGTCGGGACGGCGACGTACGCGGTGCCCGTCGCGCGCGGGAACGCGCCGTGCATGCGGGCAGCCGTCAGACCGGTGAGGATCGGAACGCCATCACCGTAGAGGGCTGTCGCGACCGCAGCGGCTGCCGCCTCGATCGTCGGTCGCCAGCCGCCGCCAACGTGCTCTGGCGGCACGGCACAGTAGATGCCGTGCGCCAGCCGGTGAACGACGCCACGTCGCCGCAGGATCGCGAGCTCCGGCCCGGGGTGCGCGTAGATCCCTGCGAGGTCCATCGCTCGAACCGTGCGCAGTGGCGCCCGGCTGATGAGCCTCAGGGCCTCCCGTTCCGTGTTCACTATGCACACTTTAGTCGCGACGACTAAGAACTGCATAGTTTCCCGGGGGACTACCGTCGGCCGCGTCAGGCGTTCGTCTGCACCGAGTGCGGCCTCTGCCCCTCGCCCGTCGCGAGTCGCGAGCGGCGCATCGAGTACGTGAAGTAGATGACGAGCCCGATGACGAGCCAGATGAGGAACCGCAGCCACGTCTCGACGGACAGGTTGATCATCAGGTAGACGCAGATCGCTGCGGAGATGATCGGCAGCACCGGCACCCACGGCACCTTGAACGCGCGCGGCAGGTCGGGCCGCGTCCGCCGCAGGATGATCACGCCGATGCTGACGACGACGAACGCGCTCAGCGTCCCGATGTTCACCATCTCCTCGAGCACCCCGACGGGCGTGAACCCGGCGACGACCATCGTGAGCACGGCGATGATGATCGTGATGACGTGCGGCGTGCGGAACTTCGGGTGCACGCGCGCGATCTGCGGCGGCAGCAGGTGGTCGCGGCCCATCGCGAACACGACGCGGCTCGCGCCGATGAGCAGCGTGAGGACGACCGTCGTCAGGCCCGCGACCGCACCAGCGGAGATGAGCGTCGCGGCCCACTCCTGCCCGTGCACCTCGAACGCGTTCGCGAGCGCCGCGGCGGGGTCGAGCTTGTCGTAGCTGACCATCCCGGTCACGACGAACGAGACCGCGCAGTACAGGACGGTGCAGATGATGAGCGATCCGATGATGCCCCGGGGCAGGTCACGCTGCGGGTTGCGGGTCTCCTCGGCGGTGGTCGCCACGACGTCGAACCCGATGAACGCGAAGAACACGAGGGCCGCACCGGCGAAGATGCCGCCGATACCGAACGTCGACGGCGACAGGCCCAGGAGCGCCTGGATCAGCGGCTGCGTCAGACCCGTCGTCGCCTCGGTCGCCTGGGCAGGCGGGACGAACGGGCTGTAGTTCGCCGCGTCGATGAACCCGATGCCCGCAACGATGACGAACAGCACGATGAACAGCTTGATCGACACGAGCACCATGTTGACGCGCAGCGACTCCTTGATGCCCACCGTGATGAGCACGCCGAGCACCGCGACGAGCAGGACGGCCATCAGGTCGACCGTGCCGCCGTACCCGATCGACTCCGGGATCGTGATGCCGAGGTTCTCCAGGAACACCCCGAGATACGCGCTCCACCCCTGCGCGACCACGCTCGCGCCCAGCAGCATCTCGAGCAGCAGGTCCCACCCGATGATCCAGGCGAACAGCTCGCCGAGGCTCGCGTAGCTGAACGTGTACGCCGACCCCGACACCGGCACCGTCGAGGCGAACTCGGCGTAGCACATGGCCGCGAGGCCGCAGCAGATCGCCGCGACGACGAACGACAGGACGATCGCCGGGCCGGCCACCTGGTGGGCCGCTCTACCGGTGAGCGTGAAGATGCCGGCGCCGATCACGACGCCGACACCGAACACGACCAGGTCCAGGGCGCTGAGGCTGCGCTTGAGCTGGTACTCCGGCTCGTCCGCGTCGGCCAGCGACTGCTCGATGCTCTTGGTCCGCAGGATGCTCACGGGTGAGGCCCCTCGACGGTGGGACGGGTCCTCGCCAGTCTGGCCGCGCGCGAGGGGCGGCGCGCGGTGAGCAGCCCTCTACGTCTCCGACCCGACAGCAGCCCAGGCGCCGGCCACGACGTCGGCGGCCTCGGCGGCGGTGACGTCGAGGATCGTCTGGTGCCCGAGTGCCGCACGCCATCGCGCGACCTCACGCCGCACGTTCCGCAGCACCGGCTCGGCGACGGTCCGCCCGCGCTGGCCGGCGGCGAGCGCCTCGACGCGGTCCCAGTCCGCGGTCCGGCCGAGCGCAAGCATGGCGTCGTGCTTGTCGGCGTCGTTGACAGTACGGTCGCGGGCGAGGTCGACGAGCGTCTGCTCGGGAGTGGTCACCAGAGCGACGCCGAGCTCGGTGGCGATCGGCTGGGTGTCGATCTCGTCGAGGTCCCTCTGGACGAACCGGACCGCGGCATCTCGGCGATCGACGAGCGTCACGTCCCGATGACGACGTGGGGCCGCAACCACGGCGTCCCCGCGCGCGCGAGGTGCGGCGCCGAGCAGGCGCGCAGCGGTCATGCCCATGAGCGCCGCGCCGCGGTCGCCGAAGATCGCCGTGGCGACGGCGGCTGCCGCCGCTTCCAGCGCGGGACGCCATCGGGCCCGGTCGTGCGCGTCGTCGGGAACAGCGACGTAGGTGCCGTAGGCGACCCGGTGCACCATCCCCTTCGCGGCCCGGTCCCGGAGCACCGCGCGGGGGTTGACGTAGGCACCGTCCAGGTCGGCCGGACGGACGGTCCGCATCGGACGCACCGCGAGGCGCATCCCCTCGCGTTCGGCCATCACTTCCTCCTCAAATTCGGTTCGAAGTGTAGCCCGCAACGCTACACATCGCACATATTTGGTGTGCCAGCGCGCCGAGGTCGGCCAGTCGGCCGACGGCGTCCCGTGGCCCCCCAGCGGAACACTCGATGAACTCGCGGCACTCCGTGAGGCGCCGGGACCACGTTCACCGCATGCTTCGAAGACACGTCCGCACCTCAGACCGGGGGTTACGCATGGGCACGATCACCACGACCGACGGCACCGAGATCTTCTACAAGGACTGGGGCACCGGACAGCCCCTGGTCTTCAGCCACGGCTGGCCCTTGTCGGCCGACGACTGGGACGCCCAGCTCCTGTACTTCGTGCAGCGCGGGTTCCGCGTGATCGCGCACGACCGCCGGGGCCACGGCCGCTCCACGCAGACGAGCGACGGCCACGACATGGACCACTACGCCGACGACCTGGCCGCGCTCACCGCGCACCTCGACCTGCGCGACGCGGTCCACATCGGCCACTCGACCGGCGGCGGCGAGGTCGTCCACTACATCGCGCGCCACGGGGAGTCCCGCGTCGCCAAGGCCGCCATCATCAGCGCGGTGCCGCCGATCATGGTCCAGACGGACGCCAACCCCGGCGGCCTGCCCAAGTCCGTGTTCGACGACCTCCAGGCACAGCTCGCCGCCAACCGCTCCGAGTTCTACCGGGCGCTGCCCTCGGGGCCGTTCTACGGCTTCAACCGCGACGGCGTCGAGCCGTCCGAGGCGATCATCGAGAACTGGTGGCGGCAGGGGATGATGGGCGGCGCCAAAGCGCACTACGACGGGATCGTCGCGTTCTCGCAGACGGACTTCACCGACGACCTCCGTGCGATCACGGTGCCGGTGCTGGTGATGCACGGCGACGACGACCAGATCGTCCCGTACGCCGACTCCGCGCCCCTGTCGGCGAAGCTCCTGCAGAACGGGACGCTCAAGACGTACGCCGGGTTCCCGCACGGGATGCCGACCACGCAGGCGGACACCATCAACGCGGACCTCCTGGCGTTCATCCAGTCGTGAGGCTGCGCCCGCGCACCGTCGACGTGCATGACGACGGTGCGCGGGCGCGCCCGGCTACTGCAGCACCGGCGCCAGCGCCGAGATCAGCGCCCCGCTGTTCGAGTCCTGGCTCAGCTCCCAGGCCATCGCCCCCCGCAGGTGCAGCGACTTGATGAGCGTGACCCGCTCCCCGATCGACCGCGGGCTGGAGAACGCGATGACGGTCGGCACGGTCGCCGGGCCAGTGGTGAGGTTCGGGTGCAGGGCAGCCGGGTTGAACAGGTACGGCTCTCCGGCCAGCGGGTTCCAGTACACGGTGTACCCGGCCCCACCTGTCACCCCCGCGGCGTCCACGTACCCGCCCTCGTCGACCAGCGCGTGATAGCTGGGCTGCGGCGCGACGTCGACGGTCAGGGAGTTCGGGTCGGTCCCGGTGTTGTCGAACGCCGAGTACAGCCCGTGGTTCGCGGTGGACGTCCGCAGGTACTGCTGCGCGTAGAACGGCACCCCGACGACGATCTTGTTCGCCGGCACGCCCTGCGTCAGGTAGTAGGCGACGGTTCCGGTGGTGTTCCAGGTCAGGTTCGGGAAGCCGGGGTCGCGGGGGTCGGGCGTGAACAGGGTGTTGTGCGACGCCTTGGGCCCGCTGGCGACGTTGAAGTCGTAGGTCATCACGTTCGCCCAGTCGAGGTGCTTCACGAACTGCTTGAGCTCGTAGTACTTCGTCGAGCTGGTCGCTGCGGGGAGCGCCGCGGTGAGCAGGTAGTGCTGACCGGTCTCCGCGCCGAGCGCGTCGAGCTGGCGGCGGAACTCGGCGGCGAGCAGTGTGGCGTTGTGCCGGTCGGCCGGGGTCGGGTTCACGTTCCCGTCGGCGACCTGGGTCGGGTACTCCCAGTCCAGGTCGATGCCGTCGAACACGCCCGCAGCGGCGCCGGCTCCCCCGGCGTTCTCGGGCCAGCCGCCGCCGGGCAGGTTGCCTTTGATGAACGTGTCGATGCACGACGACACGAACGCCTGCCGCAGCTGCGGCGTCGAGGCGAGCGTGGAGAACCACGTCGACTTCGTCCAGCCGCCGAGCGAGATCTCGACCTTCAGCCCCGGGTTCGCAGCCTTGAGCTTGCGGAGCTGGTTGAAGTTGCCGAACAGGTGCTGGTCGGGGTTCGACGGGTCGTCGGCGACGCCGTCGACGGTGTTGTCGCCGGTCCAGTAGACCTGCTGGTAGTCAGCCCACGGGTCGAGAACGTCGCAGCTTGCGGCGCCGGTCGCCGGGTCGTACGTCGGCACGCCGAACGCGTACTGGATGACGTTGAGCTTCGTCACGGGGATGTCCTTGACGAAGTAGCCGCGGCCGTAGACGTCCCAGTCGGCGTAGTACGCCGACACGACCTTGTTCGGCGCGTCGCTGGGCGGCTTCGGTGACGCCTGGGCGGGCAGCGGCGCGACGAGCGCGAGGCTGACGCCGGCGACGATCGCGGCGGACACGGACAACCGGCGGGGACGACGCATGACGCACTCCCTGACAACTCGGGCGACACTGACCGGAATATGTAAGCATTCCTACCAAATTGGCGGTACGCCCACCCTACGGCCACCCGTCCGATACGCGTCAAGAGTCCGATCCCGCGAGAAGTCGTTTGCCGCCGACGACGGGCGTGTGCGACCGTTCTCCCGATCGTGATCGGACGTCAGGAGGTGAGACCCATGAACGCAGTGTCGGCCACGGGTGCTCCCCCGCAGTCCACGATCGAGCGACGCAGGTAGTCGCCACCGGAGCGCCCTCCACGCACCATCGCGAGAGGCAACTCCCATGAACACCACACCCTCCTCGGCTCAGACGAGCCCGCAGATCGACGCCACCGACCGCATCCCCGCAGGTGAGCGCGCCCTGGTTCTCGGCGGCGGCGGATCGGCCGGCAACGCCTGGCTGATCGGCGTCCTCGCCGGTCTGTCCGACGGCGGCCTCGACGTCACCGACACCGATCTGATCATCGGCACGTCGGCCGGAGCGACGGCCGCGGCGCAGGTCACCGCAGCGCCTTTGCCCGAGCTCCTCGCACAGACCCTCGACGCCACCCCGCTCCAGACCGGCGTCCGTCGGGGTCGCCCGATCGCGGGGTCCGGCGCGAACCCGCTGGAGACGCTGCAGCGTCTGATCGCCGCCTCCGACGACCCCGCCGACTACCGCAGGCGGATCAGCGCGGCAACGCTCGAGCTGGAGGGCGCATCGGACGGCGGCGGCACGGACCGGTGGCGCGCCATCGTCACACCGCGGCTGCCGAGCCTCGATTGGCCGGACCGCACGATCCTCCTCACGGCGATCGACGCCGACACCGCCACACCGGTCGTCCTCGACCGGCACAGCGGGGTCGACCTCGTCGACGCCGTCGCCGCCAGCACGTCCAACGGCCTCGGATCCGGCCCCTACCGGATCGGCGACCACCGCTACCTCGACGGCGGCTACCGGCGCAACGAGAACGCCGACCTGGCGGCCGGGTACGCGCGGGTCCTCGTGCTGTCGCCGCTCGGTGGCAGGACCCTGACGCCGCCGGACTGGGGTCAGCAGCTCGCGACGCAGGTCGACGAGCTCCGCGCGAGCGGCAGCACGGTGGAGTCGATCCTGCCTGACGAGGCCTCTCTCGAGGCGTTCGGCGACAACATGATGAACCCGGCGACGCGCCCGCCCGCCGCACGAGCCGGCTTCGACCAGGGCCGAGCCCTCGCCGCCCGGCTCACGACCTTCTGGCGCTGACGCGAGACAGGGGTGGTCGTCCGCGTGGCGCGGACGACCACCCCGGAGACGTCGACGGCCCGTCAGGGCACGTGCGCCCCGCCGTTGACGTTGATGACCTCACCGACGACGAAGCTCGACTCCGGCGACGCGAGGAACACGTAGGCCGGCGCCTGCTCGACGGGCTGGCTCGTCCGGCCGAGCCACGACGAGTCGCCGAAGCCGTTCAGCTTCTCGGGCGGCTGCCCGTCGGACACCTGCAGCGGCGTCCAGACGGGTCCCGGGCGCGACGGCGTTCACGCGGATGCCGCGAGGTGCGAGGTCGGCGGCGAGCGCCTTCGTGAAGCCGATGATCCCGAACTTCGTCGACGCGTAGTTCACGATCATCGGCGACGGGTTGTACCCCTGCACCGACGTGCTGTTGATGATCGTCGCGCCCGGGCCGAGGTGCGGCAGCGCGTCGCGCGTGATCCAGAACATCGCGTACATGTTCGTCTGGATCGTGCGGTGCAGGTCGTCCTCGTCGAGCTCGTCGAACGTCTGGTGGTACACCTGGTGCGCCGCGTTGTTCACGAGGATGTCGAGCCCACCGAGCCCCTCCACCGCGTCCGCGACGAGCGTCCGGCAGAACTCCCGGTCCCGGATGTCGCCGGGCAGCAGGATCGCCTTGCGGCCCTCGGCGCGCACCACCTCCGCGATCGCCTCGGCGTCGACCTGCTCCTCGGGCAGGTAGCTGAGCGCCACGTCGGCGCCCTCGCGGGCGAACGCGATGGCCACTGCCGCGCCGATGCCCGAGTCGCCCCCGGTGATCAGCGCCTTGCGACCGGGCAGGCGACCCGTGCCGCGGTACGACGTCTCGCCGTGGTCGGCCTTGGGGTCGAGCTCGGCGTCGAGCCCGGGCAGCGGCTGCCACGAGGCGTGCGGCTTGATGTGCGAGTGGCGCTCGACGGGGTTGTCGAACGTGAGCTGATCAGACATCGGATCTCCTTCGCGGGTACCGGCGGGACACAGTCTCCCCGCACAGGCTCGCGCTCGAGACGACCGACGTGCCGCGAAGTAGAACGTTCTCTGACTGCGCCCGACGCGACATGGTGCCTCGGGCGCAGTCGACGCCTCAGACTTGCGGTCCGAGCCCCTGCTTCGCCAGCCAGTCGAGCGACGTCGTCGCGACCTCCTCCCACCCGCTGTCGATCACGAGGGAGTGCCCGCGGTCCGCGAACTCGAGCAGCTCCGTCACCGCGTTCGAGTGCCGGTACTGCCGGAGCGTGGACCGCGTGATCACCTCGGGGACGGTGCGGTCCTGCGCACCCGTGATGAGCAGCAGCGGCCCACGGTCCTGGTTGTCGGTGTCGACCTTCGCCGGGGAGTGCAGCGAGAAGTTGGCCGCCGCCGCCTCGAACAGCGGCTTGCCGGGCGCCGGGATCGTCCACCGGTCGAACAGCTGGTCCGACTCCTCCTGGGAGACCGCGTTGCCGAAGCTGTACCGGAACTGTTCCTTGGTCAGGGAGACGGCGTGGTGCTTGTTCGCCGGGTTCTTGAAGACGGGCAGCGTGGCGCGCAGCGACGACAGCGGCAGCGGCAGGACGCCCTTGATCTGCGCGGCGTCGATCGCCACGGCCGCCTCGGCGGCGTCCAGACCGAGCAGCTTCTCCGCGATCATCCCGCCGAACGAGTGGCCGACGAGGATCGGCTTGCGCGGCAGGTCGGCGAACAGGGCGAGGTAATGGTCGACCACGTCGTCGATGCCATTGTCGGCGATGTCGTCGGGGTTCGCCCGGGCACCCTCGACGGTGTCGGCGATGCCGGGCCAGCCGGGGGCGACGGCGGCGTAGCCGGCCTTCTCGAAGAGGTCGACCCAGGGCTGCCACGACGTCGCGTGCAACCAGAGGCCGTGGATGAAGACGACGGGGCGTCGGGCGTCGGTCATGGTGCTCCTCCAGCGGTGATGGGGCGATCGGTCCGATCGTGGCCTCGTCGCCCGTGCCGGGCTTCGGTCAGATGACTGACGTCGGCCCGACTCAGTCATCTGACCGAAGCCGCGCTGCCGGCCCCGCTCGTAGCGTCACCGGCATGGACCTGGGACTGAGAGGGACGACCGTCGTGGTGACCGGTGCGGGCAGAGGGATCGGGCTCGCGACCGTCCGTGCCTTCGTGGCGGAGGGCGCCCGCGTCGTGGCGGGGTCGCGGTCGTCGACCGCGGAGCTCACGGCGCTCGCGGACGACGGGGTCGAGGTGGTGCTCGTCGACCTCGCGACGCCCGACGGTCCCGCGGAGCTGGTCGCCGCGGCCGGCGCCGACCTCGCGGTCCTCGTCGACAACGTCGGGGCCGTGCACCCGCGGCCGGACGGGTTCGGCAGCGTGACCGACGACCTGTGGCGACAGACGCTCGAGATCGACCTGCTGAGCCACGTCCGGACGCTGCGCGCCGCCCTGCCGGTGATGGTGGCCCGGGGCGGCGGCAGCGTCGTCACGATCGGCTCCGTCAACGCCCAGCTGCCCGACCCGCTGGTCGTGGACTACTCGGCCGCGAAGGCCGCCCAGGTCAACCTGGCCAAGTCCGTCTCGAAGGAGTTCGGCGGCCGCGGCATCCGCGTGAACACCATCAACCCGGGTCCGGTCGCCACCGACCTGTGGCTCGGGTCCGGCGGGGTCGCGGACGTCGTGGGCGCGGCGACCGGGCAGGATCCCGCCGCGGTCCAGCAGGGTGCGGCCGCCGCCATGGTGACCGGACGGTTCACCCTTCCGCAGGAGGTCGCCGACCTCGCTGTCGTGCTCGCGTCCGGTCGATGGCCGAACCTCACCGGCGCCGCGATCGACCTCGACGGCGGCCTGATCCCGACGCTCTGACCCGACCGGAAGGACCCCTCATGAGCACCCGCCCGACCCTCGTCTTCGTCCACGGCGCCTTCGCGGACTCCAGCGGCTGGTCCAGCACCCTCGCCGACCTCGACGGCCGCGGCCACCGCGTCCTCGCGGTCCCCAACCAGCTGCGCGGCCTGGCCGCCGACGCCGACCAGGTCCGGTCGGTGCTCGCGACGATCGACGGTCCCGTCGTGCTCGTCGGGCACTCGTACGGCGGTGCCGTGATCGGCGAGGCGGCGCGCGGCGCCGCCAACGTCCGGGCGCTCGTCTTCGTCGCGGCGTACGTGCTCGACGAGGGCGAGTCGATCGCCACCGTCCTCGACCCGGTCCGCTTCCCGGGCGGTCTGCTCGGCCCGGAGACGACCGTCGCCCGCCCGTTCGCGAACCCCGCCGCGCCCGACGGCCACGACGCCGACCTGTTCATCACGGAGGCCGACTTCGCGAAGGTGTTCGCCGCCGACGTCGGGGCCGCGCGCGCCCGGCTCATGTTCCTCGAGCAGCGACCGCTCTCGCTCAGCGCCTTCACGGGGACCGCGGCCGCGGAGCCCGCGTGGAAGACCCTCCCGTCGTGGGCCCTCGTCGCCGAGGAGGACAACGCGATCCCGCCGGCCGGTCAGCGCTGGATGGCGGAGCGGGCGGGCGCGACCGTCAGCTCGACGACGTCGTCGCACGCCGTGATGGTGTCCCGACCCGAGGCGGTCACCGCGACGGTGCTGGCGGCGGCAGAGTCCGTGGCGTGACGCCGAGCGCACCGGCGAGCTGGCTGCGGCTCGTGATGCCCAGCTTGGGGAACACCCGGTAGAGGTGCGAGCCGACGGTCCGGTGCGACAGGAACAGGCGCTGGCCGATCTCCCGGTTGGACAGCCCCTGGGCGGCGAGCTGCGCGATGCGCGACTCCTGCGCCGAGAGCTCCTCGCCCGAGGACGACGCCGGTCGCGTGCCCTGCTCGCCGGTGGCTCGCAGCTCCTGGTCGGCCCGGTCGGCCCACGACCCGGCCCCCAGCGCTGCGAACGCGTCCCGGGCGGAGCGCAGGGGGTCGCGCGACTCGACGGCGCGACGCTGCCGGCGCAGCCACTCCCCCTGCGCGAGGTGCAGGCGCGCCCGGTGCCACGGATAGGCGTGCGCGGCACCCGCGAGCGCGGCCGCGAACCGGTCGTCGGCGGTGTCGTCGTCCGCGAGCACGGCTCCGGCGTACTCGAGCGCGATCTGCGAGCCGAGCGCGGGGGTCGGTCCGGCGAGCTCCGCGCAGACGTCGAGCAGGTGTCGCGCGGGCTCGCGGCGTCCGGCGCGCACCGCCGCGTCCGCGAGGTAGCCGACGGCCCACAGCTGCTGCACGCGCTGGTAGGCCGGGTCGGCCTCCTCGAACGCACGGTGCAGCTCGTCGTACGCCTGGCCGGGACGGTCCGAGCCGAGCTCGCCGAGCCCCCGGACCAGCTGGACGGCCGAGAGCAGCGACGAGCTCGCGTTCGGCGTGCGGACCGCCGTCTGCTCCGCCTCCCCCAGCAGCACGTGCCGCGCGTCCCACCGACCGGCGACCGCATCGCCGAACGCGACGGCGATCCGGGCGCTCGCGGCCCACACGGCCTGGCCGGTCTCGTCCGCGAGCCGGACGGCCTCCTCGCCCGAGCGCGCCGGGTCGAAGACCCCCAGGTTGAGCTCGGCCCACGAGCGGATGGCCAGCGCCTCGGCCAGCAGGCTGAGCCGGGCCTGTGCGCGCAGCTCCTGGACCGCGGCCGTCAGGAACGTGTCCGCCCGGTCGAACTGCCCGACGCAGAACGCCGCGATGCCGAGCAGCCCGGCCAGGTCGGGACGCCCGTCGGCGTCCGCGGGCCAGCGCCCGAGGTCCGCGACGATCGTGGCGCTCAGCTCGAAGGGCTCGGCGAGCGCGAACGTGGCGAGCATCCGCGGGTCATGCGGCGGCAGCGGCACCTGGCGCGCGGACCGCACGATCTCCCACCGGATCTCCGGTCCGGGGTCGCGCCACCACACCCGCCGGGCGGCCCCGAACAGCAGCTGCACGGCGAGGTCGGCGTCCGAGTCGCGGGTGGCGTCCTGCGCGAGGCCGACGATGCGGCGGATCTCCGACGGCTCGCTCGACGCCCCGTCGTGGAACGCGCCGTCGAGCAGGGTCAGCCGGGACCGGTCGCGCGCCCGCAGTGCCGTCCCCGCGACGCGCTGCTTGAGCTCCTCGACCTTGCCGAACCGGCCGAGCTCGTAGGCCAGCTCGGCCGCGCTGAGGAGCCGGGAGGCACGCGCCCCAGGATCGGGACTGAGGGCGGCGGCGCGCTCGAGCCACGCCACCGCGGTCGTCACCGCGCCGCGTCGTCGTGCGTCCGCGGCCGCCCGCTCCAGGTCCGCGGCCACCTGCTCGTCCCGGCCGGGCGCGGCGGCGGCCCGGTGCCAGGTCGCCCGGTCCCGGTCGGACGCGTGGACCTGCGCGAGCGCGGCGTGCGCGCTGTGCCGCCGGTCGGCCGGCATCGCCCGACGCAGCGCCGGCCCGATGAGCGGGCTCGCGACCCGATAGCGGTCGCCGACGACGGCCACCAGGCCCAGCCGGTGGGCGTCGTCGATCCGGACGGGCGAGCCGTGCAGGATCTGGGCCGCGGCGAGCAGGTCGGCCACGCTGTCGCCGTCGTCCACCGCAGCGACGTCGACGAGCGCACGTCCCGCGGCGTCGAGGTCAGCGGCACGCGCCGCGAACGCGCGCTCGAGGCGCGTCGTCATCGGCAGGTCCTCGTCGAGCTCCGTCCACGACTGCCGGCCGTCCTGCAGCGCCGCCGCGAACTCGACGAGCGCGAGCGGATTCCCACCCGCCTGCCGCACGACGCGCTCCTCGAGCGCGGGTGCGAGCAGGGGCGCCCGCGAGCGCAGCAGGGTCGTCGACGACGGCTCGTCCAGCCCGTCCAGCACGAGGGGCGCCGGGTCACCCAGCACCACCGCGGGCGAGCCCGCCGTGCAGACGACGGCGACGCGCTCGCCGGCGAGGCGGCGGACCACGAACGCCAGGACGTCGACCGAGGGCTGGTCCATCCGGTCGACGTCGTCGAGCGACAACAGGACCGGTGTCTCGACCGAGCGCTCCACGACGAGCTCGAGCGTGGCCAGCGACGTGAAGAACGGGTTGACCGCCACCGCGTCGCCTTGTCCGAAGCACGCGAGGAGCGCCTCGCGCTGCTGCAGGGGCAGCTGGTCGACGTCGCCGAGCCGCGCCCGCAGCAGCTGGTGCAGCGCGGCGAACGGCAGGTGCGCCTCCGAGTCCACGCCGCGCGCGGCCAGCACCGTGAAGCCGCGGTCGCGTGCGTCCTGCTCGACGCGGACCAGGAGCGCCGTCCTGCCCGTGCCGGGTGCGCCGACGATCCCCGTCACGGCGGGCCCGGTGCCGACGCCGTCGAGGCGCGACCGAAGGGCGGCCAGCTCCTCGTCACGCCCGATGAGCTGCGGCTCGCTCGTGGTGGTCACACGGTGAGCATCCAGTTCAGAGCGGTGATCCGTCCATGGGCAGCCCGGAACTGGGTGCCGTCCTCCGGTGCGGATACAGTCCGCTGTAGCCAGCCTGACCCAGGAGGAACCACGTGCCGTCCGTCGTCCTCGTCCGGCACGGCCGCAGCACCGCGAACGTCGCGGGCATCCTCACCGGGCGTGCCCCCGGGGTTCGCCTCGACGAGGTCGGTCGCAGCCAGGCGGCCGGGGTCGCGGAGCGGCTCGCCGGGGTACCTCTGGTCGCCGTCGTCTCGAGCCCGCTCGAGCGCTGCCGCGAGACGGCGACGATCATCGCCGAGGGCCGGGGCCACGAGGTCCGGCTGGAGGACGGCCTCACCGAGTGCGACTACGGGCAGTGGCAGGGCCGGCCGCTGAGCGAGCTCGCCCAGGAGCCGCTGTGGTCGGTCGTGCAGGACGAGCCCTCGGCCGCGGTGTTCCCGGGCGGCGAGTCGCTGACAGCGATGCAGGCGCGCGCGGTCGAGGCGGTCCGGCGGCACGACGCCGCGGTGCAGTCCGAGCACGGCGCCGGTGCGGTGTGGGTCGCGGTCACGCACGGCGACGTCATCAAGTCGCTCCTCGCGGACGCGCTCGGCCTGGGGCTCGACCTGTTCCAGCGGATCGTCGTCAACCCCGGGTCCGTCTCGGTGGTGCGGTACGGGACCACCCGCCCCGCCGTCGTGGCCACGAACACCGACGCGGGCGACCTGTCGTGGCTGCGCAGCCTCGGTCCGGCCGACGACGCGCCCGTCGGGGGCGGCGCCGGCCCGGACGACGCCGCCGCCGACTCGTAAGGTGGGTGACATGCCCACCCGTGTCCACCAGTACGACTGGCCCGACCGCGTCGTCGTCGGCACCGTCGGCGCCCCCGGGTCGCGCGCCTTCTACCTGCAGGTCCGCGACGGCGCCCGGCGCACGAGCGTCCTGCTGGAGAAGGAGCAGTCCGCGATGCTCGCCGAGAAGATCGACGAGATCCTCGACGCGCTCATGGCCGACGACGGCAACCGGTACAGCGTCCCCGCCGGCACCGCCGCGGAGCTCGTCGACGACGAGCCGCTGGACCAGCCCGTCGAGGAGGAGTTCCGCGCGGGCCTGGTGCGCCTGGGCTGGGACCCCGCCACCGCGCAGGTCGTCGTGGAGGCGTTCCCGTTCGTCGAGGACGACGACGAGGCATCGGACGGGACCGAGGTCGAGCCCGACGAGATGCTCCTGGTGCGGATGCCGGTCGGCACCGCGCGCGCGTTCGTCGAGCGGACCCGGCAGGTCGTCGCGTCGGGCCGTCCGCTGTGCCCGCTGTGCGGTCGGCCGGTCGACGCCGACGGCCACGTCTGCGGGGTGCTCGACCAGGCGTGACGGCCGCCGACGTCGACCTCGTCGCCGGTGAGCTCGAGCTCGTCGGCCGCGTCACGACCGCCTCGAACGCGACGTTCCTCGCGCGGGTCGGAGGCGTCGACGTCGTCTACAAGCCCGTCGCCGGCGAGCGGCCGCTGTGGGACTTCCCCGACGGGACGCTCGCACACCGCGAGGTGGCCGCCTACCTGGTCTCGGAGGCGTTCGGGTGGGACGTCGTGCCGCTCACGTTCCTGCGCGACGGGCCGCTCGGCCCCGGCATGGTGCAGCGCTGGCAGGAGCCGGACGCGTCGCAGGACCCCGTGGACGTCGTGCCGGCGCGAGCCGTGCCGTCCGACGGGTGGCGCACCGTGTTCCACGGCAGCGACGAGCGTGACCGGCCCGTCGTGCTGGTCCACGAGGACTCCTCCGCGCTGCGCCGGATGGCCGTGCTCGACGTCGTCGTGAACAACGCCGACCGCAAGGGCGGCCACATCCTGCCGACGGCCGCCGGTCACCGTTTCGGGGTCGACCACGGCGTCACGTTCCACGTCGAGCACAAGCTGCGGACCGTCCTGTGGGGATGGCGGGGCGACGAGCTCGACGCCGACGAGCTCGCGGGCGTGGAGCGCGTGCGGGGCGCCGTCGACGGCGACCTCGGTCGGGCGCTGGCCGAGCTGCTCACCGACGCCGAGGTGGAGGCACTGGCGGCGCGCTGCGACCGTCTGCTCCGCCGGGGGACGTTCCCCGGACCGTCAGGCGACATGCCGGCGTTCCCGTGGCCGTTCTTCTGACGGGACCCGTCACCACTCCTCGTCGCGACCCCACCCACCGAACGCGCTGCGGCGCGCGCTCAGGTACGAGTCGATGACCGCCGCGCCGAGGTCGTCCGTCTCCGGCGTGACGACCGTGCCCCCGGCCCGGCGCGCCAAGCCGTCGACGAACCGCGCGAGGCCCGGGTCGTCGCCCAGCCGGAAGACCGTGGTGCGGGCGCCCAGCCGCGTCGAGGCGTCGAGCTCACGCACCGCGAGCGCGACGGTCCGCGGATGCGGCGGGTAGTCGAAGAAGACCTCCCCGTCGGGCTCCAGGTGGGACGTCGGCTCGCCGTCGGTGACGATGAGCAGCACGGGCTGCGCCCTCGGGTGCTTGCGGAAGTGTCGGTTGGCGAGCAGGAGCGCGTGGTGCAGGTTGGTGCCCTTCTCCCACAGCGCGTCGAGCCCGACGAGCTCGTCGACCTGCATGACGGACGCACGGCGCCCGAACGCGATCAGCTGCAGCTCGTCACCGCGGAACCGGCTCGTCACCAGCGTGTGCAGGGCGAGCGCGGTGCGCTTCATCGGCACCCACCGGCCCTCCATCGCCATCGAGAACGACGTGTCGACGAGCAGCGCGACGCACGCCTGCGTGCGGGCCTCGGTCTCCTGGATCTCGACGTCGTCGACGAGGATCCGCACGGCGCCGTCGGTCCGGCCCTCCGCGGCGCGCCGTGTGAGCGCGTTGCTGATCGTCCGGGTGACGTCCCACGGCTCGGTGTCCCCGTACTGCCACGCACGTGTGGACCCCGAGGGCTCCCCCGCGGCGCCCGAGCGGCGGACGTCGTGGCCGCCCGGTCGGTCGGACATGGTGTCGGCGACGGCGCGGAGCACGGCCTTGCCGAGCTGTCGCATGGCCTTCGGGGTCAGCGCCAGACGACCGTCCGAGCCCCGTCGCAGCGTGCCGGAGTCGCGCAGCGCCTTCTCGAGCCGCTGCAGCGTGCGGGCGTCGACGGCCGCCTCCTTGCCGAGCTGGCGTGCGAGCTTGTCGAGGTCGAGGTCGTCGAGCTGCGAGCCCTCGTACGACTGCGCGAGCTGCTCCGCGAGCGCGTCGAGGTCGGCGAGGTCCTGGAACACCCCGGTGCCGTCGCCGAGCCCGAGCCCGTTCTCCCCCTGCATGCGCTCCGCGCCGCCCCAGTCCTCGCCGGGTCGCAGGGAACGCAGGGAGTCGTCGAGCCGGCCGAGCTGGTCCGCGAGCGCCGACGAGCCGAACGCCTGCTGCATGAGCGCAGCGAGCTCGTCGCGC
This sequence comes from Cellulomonas sp., assembly GCF_017744555.1. GTDB lineage: Bacteria > Actinomycetota > Actinomycetes > Actinomycetales > Cellulomonadaceae > Cellulomonas. The sequence continues at coordinate 39,420 of NZ_JAGIBD010000028.1, forward strand.
TGCTCGCGGCTCATCGAGTTGAGCATCCGCTGCGCGGCGGCGGCCCGGTCGGCGAGGGTGTCGAGCAGCTCGTCGAGCGTGCCGGGCTGCTCGGGGAACCAGTCGCCGTGCTTCGCCATGAAGTCGTCGAACTGCTCCTGCGTGTCCTCGCCGCGCCGACGGGCGTCGAGCAGGTCGTTGAGGTCGCCCAGCATCTGGTTGAGGGCCGCGCGGTCCTCGTCGCTCGCGTTCTCGAGCGCCTGCTTGAGCCCGGCGAAGCGCTGGTCGAGGACCTCACGGCCCAGCAGGTCCTTGATCTTCTCGAACTCCTGCCGGGCCTCGGTGCTGCGCCAGTCGTAGCCGCTGAGCTCGGTGACGGCCGCCGCCGGCGACGAGGGGAGGTTGTCGAGCTGCATCTGCCGGAGCGCCCGGTCGCCGTCGTCCATGTCGACGTCCCGCGCGAGCTGCTTGCGTTCGGCCAGCACAGCGCGGTCGAGCAGCTCCTTGATCTCCTGCAGGGTGCCGTCGAGGCGGTGCGTGCGGGTCAGCTCGCGGCGCCGTTCGGCGACCCGGCGCGCGAGCTCGTCGAGCCCGGTCCGGTCGCGGCCCCCGCGCCGCAGGAACTCGCGCATCGCACGCTCGGGCGACGAGCCCGCCATGACGTCCTCGCCGATCGCGTCGAGCGCCTCCGCCAGGTCGACCGGCGGCGCGAGCGGGTCGGGCCCGTCGACGTACGGCGTGTATCGGGACCGCCGGGTCAGGCGACGGTTGCGCCTAGCCATAGATCGTCTCGCCGCCCCCCGACTCCTTGCTGATCCGGCGCGCGAGGTACAGCCCCTCCAGTGCGAGCTCGATCGCGGCGGCCCGCTCGCCGTCGTTGGTCGCGCCGAGCCGCGCGCAGATCTCGTCGTACAGCTCCGACTCGCCGAGCGCCGGGAGGCCGGTCAGCACGTCGCGCGCCGTGACCTGCTCCCCGGTCGACACGACCGCACCGTTGCCGATGGCGTCCACCAGGATCCCGAAGTCGATCCCGCGCAGGTGGGCGCGGACCGTCTCGGCCGTCGCCGTGCGGAGCAGGTGGTCGAGGATCTCGTCCTCGCGCCCTTCCTCGGCCGACTCGAACTCGATCTTCCCCGCGAGCACGTCGACCGCCGTCTCGAGGTCGACGGGCCTGGCGACCGCGTGCTCCTCGCCCTGCCGCGCCGCCCGGTGCAGCGCCGACGCCGCGACCGTCTCCGCCCCCGCGATCGCGAACCGCGCGCTCACGCCGCTGCGCTGGTCGACGGCACCCGATTCCCGCAGCGCCCGCGTGAACCGCGCCAGCACCTCGACGACATGGTCCGGCACCTCCGCGACGAGCGCGGCCTCCTGTCGGACGACCGCGATCTCGTCGGCCAGCTCCGTCGGATAGTGCGTGCGGATCTCGGCCCCGAAGCGGTCCTTGAGCGGCGTGATGATCCGACCGCGGTTCGTGTAGTCCTCCGGGTTCGCCGTCGCCACCACCAGCACGTCGAGCGGCAGCCGCAGCACGTAGCCGCGGATCTGGATGTCGCGCTCCTCCATCACGTTGAGCATCGCGACCTGGATCCGCTCGGCCAGGTCGGGCAGCTCGTTGATCGCGACGATGCCCCGGTGCCCGCGCGGGACCAGTCCGAAGTGGATCGTCTCCGGGTCGCCGAGCGCCCGCCCTTCGGCGACCTTCATCGGGTCGACGTCGCCGATGAGGTCCGCGACGCTCGTGTCCGGGGTCGCGAGCTTCTCGACGTACCGCTCGTCGCGGTGCCGCCACTCGACGGGGAGGCCGTCGTGCAGTTCGGCGGCCCTGCGCCTGCTGACCACCGTGATCGGCGCGAACGGGTGCTCCCCGATCTCCGACCCCGCGATCACCGGCGACCACTCGTCGAGCAGGCCGACCAGGGTCCGCAGCAGGCGCGTCTTGCCCTGCCCTCGCTCCCCGAGCAGCACGACGTCGTGCCCGGCGATCAGCGCACGCTCGAGCTGCGGGACGACCGTGTCGTCGAACCCGTGGATGCCCGGCCAGGGGTCTCGCCCTGCTCTCAGGGACGCGAGGAGGTTGGCGCGGATCTCCTCGTGCACGGACCGGAGCACGTGGCCCGACTCGCGCAGCTCGCCGACAGTTCTCGCCGTGGGACGCATCACCCGGTCGAGCGTAAGCCTGGCCGGGCCGATGCGCTGCGGCAGCCTCGCGGAGCCCCCCGGAGAACGACGAGGCCCGCCCCGCAGCAGCGGGACGGGCCTCGTCGTCGACGTGGAGGTGGCGGGAATCGAACCCGCGTCCGATGACGTGGAACCAGGGATTCTCCGGGTGCAGTCCGTGATGGATTTTCTCGGCCCCCACCACTCCCACGGACGAGAAGGTGGACAGGCCCAGTCAGCTAGAAGTCCCGATAACCCCACTGACGAGGATTACCAGCAGTGGCTCTCTAGATGACGCCGGGAACTAAGTCGAGAGCGTACTTAGGCCGACGGACTTCGAGGCTCGCTCAGGCGGCGAGGGCGAAGTCGGTGCGCGTGTTATCGGCACCTATGATTTGCACGGAGCGTTGACGAGATAACCGTGCGTCCTCGACCCGCTTCTCCTGGCTCGACGATCACCGTCGAAACCGATCACCCCCATGTTCAGTTTTCAAGCCGCTGCCGTGCGCGCTTTCGCCCGCGGACAGCCTCGGCAGCATACCTCCCAACGAGCAGCCGGTCGCGATGATTCCCCCGGCTCGTGGGCGCGGGCGACCGCCGGCCGACGCAGGGGTCGACCGGCGGCCGCAGAGGGGGTCGGACCCACCCAGGGGGTGAGGCGGGTCAGCCGACCGGTCCCTCGATGAGCGTCACCGTGGCCTGCTGGCTGGAGCCGGTCTGCGCATCGGTCCAGGTCAGCGTCACGGAGTCGCCCGGCTGGTGCGAGCTCAGAGCCTTCTGCAGGTCGTCACCCGACGTGATCGCGGTGCCGTCGACGGCGGTGATGACGTCGCCCGCGCCGATCCCGGCGGTCGCGGCCGGGGTGCCGTCGAGCGCGCCCTGCACGACGGCGCCGGAGCCGTTGTCCTGCGCGAGACCGACGCCGAGGAACGCCGGGAGACCGATCTGCACGGTGCCGGTCTCGGTGCCTGACTCGATCTGGTGGACGACGGCCATCGCGTCGACGATGTCGATCGCGTAGCCGACGGTCGTCGTGCCACCGACCGACGCGGCCGTCGTGATGCCGACGACCTCGCCCTCGTCGTCCACCAGCGGCCCGCCGGAGTCACCGGAGACGACCGCCGCCGAGAACTCGATGAGCCCGCTCAGGGTCTCCCCCGAGCTCGACGACGTCCGCGCCGTCATCGTCTGGTCGGTGCCCGTGACGTCGCCCGAGGCGGCGACGAGATCGCCACCGCCCTCGGCGTTGCCGACGGCTGTCACGGTGTCGCCCGTGGACACGCCGCCGTCGTCGTCGAGCGTGACCGTCTTGAGGCCCGACGCGTCCTTGAGCTGCAGCAGCGCGACGTCGTGCGTCGCGTCGTAGCCGACCACGCTCGCCTCGTACGTCTTGCCCGTGGACTCAACCGTGACCTCGATCGCCGTCGCGCCCTCGACCACGTGGTTGTTCGTCAGCACCAGGCCGCCCGACGTCAGCACCATGCCCGTGCCCGCCGACTCGCCCCCCTGGTACCCGAGCGTGCTTGCGATCGTCACGACACCCACCTGCTGGGCGTCGGTCGCCGGGCTCGTCGTCTGGCTGCTCGTCGTGCCCGGGCCGTTCTGCCCGTCTGACCCGTCCGAGCCGTTCCCGCGCTGCGGGCCCTGACCCGGGTTCGGCAGCTCGCCGTTCGGCCCCTGCCACGTCTGGCCGTCGGGCCAGTCGGCGTCCTGGACCCCGGAGCGGTCGTTCGACGCGTCGTGCAGGGACGCGATGCCCCACGCCGCGCCGCCACCGACCAGGAGGCCGAGCGCGAGCGCGCCCGAGAGGGCACCCGCCGCCGCGCCACGCTTGACGCGAAGCGGGGGCTTGGGGGCCTTCGGGGCGTGTGCGGTCGCCGCCGGGCCGTACGGGCCGAAGCTCGCGCCGGGCGGGTAGTGGCCCTGCGGTGCGCCGGCCGGGTGTCCCTGCGGGCCGGCCTGGTGGGGCGCGTGGCCCTGCGGGGTGGACGCGACCGGGTACGGGCCGTAGTGCTGCGGCCCGTGGCTCGGTGCCGGGTACGGGGCGTGCGGCGCGCCCAGCGGGTACGGCGCGCCGGGCATCGGGGCCGACGGGTACACGGCCGACGGGGCGGGTGCCTGCGGGTGGGGCGCGGCCGGCGGCGTGGCGGGCTGATGCGGGGCGGCCGCCGGTGACACGCCCGCAGCGGGGAGCGGCTGGGTGGATGCCGGGGTCTGAGCCTGGCTCTGGACCGTCTGCGCGGCGGGGTGCTGCGGCAGCGCGGCGGTCGGCGCGTCGGTCGTCGGCGGGAGCGGCTGGGTCGCAGCCACATCTGCCTGCTCGGCGGGCTGCTGCTGTGGCGCGACGGGGGTCGGGGTCGTCGCGTCGGCCGACTCGCCCGCGGGCCTCGTGGGCTCGGGCGCTGCGCTCGGCGTCGTCTGGTCGTCCATCTCTGTCGCCTCCTCCAGGCGCCTGGTTGGCGCCCCTGCACCTAGGCAACGCCCCGAACCCGGACGCACCCCGGACGCAGACAGAGAGCCCGCTGTGAATGTGCGCTCGGCCAGCTTGTCCACAGGCGGTGAGATTCGCCAGCGCCGCCGTGTCCGGTTTCGATAGGTTCCCCGCCATGCGGATTCGCCAGGGGGCATCGGGAGTGATGGCGCTGGCCGTGATCGGGCTGGCGGCCGCGGGCTGCACAGGGCCGGGAACGAGCACGGCCTCACCGTCGGCAACCGGGTCGACGACCGTTGGCGCGTCGGCGTCGCCGACGATCAGTCCAAGCCCCACCACGCCGGGAGTGGTCGAGCCGACCCCGACCCCGGAGATGGCGCAACCGAGTGCCGACGGGGCAGCGGCGACTGCGCGCTACTTCATCGAGCTGTACATGTA
>NZ_JAGIBD010000029.1:0-40730 GCF_017744555.1 Cellulomonas sp.
ACAGCCGCAAGGCCTGCAACGTGATCTCCCCCGCCACCACCACCGCGGTCACCACCTACACCAACAACCTCGACACGACCGGCAAGGCGATCGTCGTCAAGAACGGCTGAACCGGCCGGGTGTCGGGCGGCCGCGCCGTCAGGCCTCGCCCACCGCGTGCTGCCCGATCCAGGCGTGCATCGCGATCGCGGCGGCGGCACCGGCGTTGATCGAGCGCGTCGACCCGAACTGGGCGATGTGCAGCACGTCGACGGCCGACGCGCGTGCGGCGTCGGACAGGCCGACGGACTCCTGGCCGAACAGCAGCACGCACGAGCGGGGCAGCGGGTAGCCCTCGAGCGGGACGGAGCCGGGGAGGTTGTCGACGCCCAGCACCGGGATCGCCGCGCCGTCCGGTCCGCCCGTGGCGGCCCAGGCGAGCAGGTCGTCGATCGTCGCGTGGTGGCGGACGTGCTGGTAGCGGTCCGTGACCATGGCGCCGCGGCGGTTCCAGCGGCGGCGGCCGACGATGTGCACCTCGGCGGCGGCGAACGCGTTGGCGGTGCGGACGACCGACCCGATGTTGAGGTCGTGCGCCCAGTTCTCGACGGCCACGTGGAACGGGTGCCGGCGGGTGTCGAGGTCGGCGACGATCGCCTCGACCGTCCAGTACCGGTACCGGTCGACCACGTTGCGGCGGTCGCCGTGGGCCAGGAGCTCCGGGTCGTAGCGGGGGTCGTCGGGCAGCGGACCCTGCCATGGGCCGACGCCGACCGCGTCGAGGTCGCGCGCCTGGTGCGTCGGCTCGTGCGGGCGTGCGTCGGGGGTGTCGTCGTGCTCGGAGGCCACGCGCGTCACCGTAGCCGCGCGGGCTGCGGTCGCGGTGCGTCCGTGGGCGAACCGGGTCGACCGACCCGTCAGGAGGCCGTGGCCTCCAGCTCGACGACCGCCCACGAGAGTGCGGGCAGACGCACGGTGACGGTGCTCCCGTCGACGGTGACGCCGTCGAGAGCGCGAAGCCCGACGGTGTCCGGCCGGTCCTCGGTGTTGGACGAGAACCGGTCGCCGCCGTCGGGCGTGTCGAGGACCTCGGCCCGGGTGACCCGGCCGGCGGTCCAGCCGCGCAGGTCGACGGTCACGGTGGCGTCGTCGTCGAGGCCGCGGTGCGCGAGGAACAGCGCGACGCGGCCGTGCTCCTGCGACCACGTGGCCGACACGTCGACGAGGTCGACGTCGCCGAACCGCGACGTGTCGTAGCGGTCGGACCGCACGACGGCCCGCAGGATCTCGCCGCGCGCGAGCTCGGCGGTCCGGGCGAACGGCCAGAAGATCGACTGCCGCCACGCCGGGCCGCCCTCCTCGGAGCGGATCGGTGCGATGACGTTGACGAGCTGCGCCTGGTTGGCGATCTTCACGCGGTCGCCGTGCCGCAGCAGCGAGTTGAGCAGGGTCCCGACGACGACGGCGTCGGTGACGTTGTACTCGTCCTCGATGATCCGCGGGTGCTCGCGCCAGATGTTGGCCCGTTCGATGACGTGCGGCTGGTCCTCGGTGTCCTTGCCGGTCTGGTACCAGACGTTCCACTCGTCGAACGAGAGGTGGATGCGCTTGGTGTGCTTGCCGGCGGCCCGGACGGCGTCGGCGGTGGCGACGACGGACTCGATGAAGTGGTCCATGTCGACGGCGGACGCGAGGAACGACGCGTGGTCGCCGTCGTGCTCCTGGTAGTAGGCGTGCAGGGACACGTAGTCGACCTGGTCATAGGTGTGCCGCAGCACGGTCTGCTCCCAGGACCCGAACGTCGGCATCTGCGAGCCCGACGAGCCGCACGCGACGAGCTCGATGGTCGGGTCGACGAGCCGCATGGCCTTCGCGGCCTCGACGGCGAGGCGCCCGTACTCGTCGGCCGTCTTGGCGCCCATCTGCCACGGGCCGTCCATCTCGTTGCCGAGGCACCACAGCTTGATGTCGAACGGCTCGTCGTGCCCGTTCTTGCGGCGCAGGTCGGACAGCTCGGTGCCGCCGGGGTGGTTGGCGTACTCGACGAGCGCACGGGCCTCGTCGACGCCGCGCGTGCCGAGGTTGACGGCCTCCATGACCTCGACGCCGGCCACGCGCGACCAGTCCATGAACTCGTGCAGCCCGAAGGCGTTGGACTCGACCGTGTGCCACGCGCCGTCGAGCCGGCGCGGCCGCTCGGACCGCGGTCCGACGCCGTCCTCCCACCGGTACCCGGAGACGAAGTTGCCGCCGGGGTACCGGATGACGGTGGGGCCCAGCTCGCGGACGAGGTCGAGCACGTCGGTGCGGAACCCCCGGTCGTCCGCGGCGGCGTGCCCGGGCTCGTAGATGCCGGTGTAGACGCACCGACCCATGTGCTCGACGAACGAGCCGAAGATCCGGCGCGGTACCTCACCGGCGGTGAAGTCACGGTCGAGCGTCACGTGTGCGGTGGTCATGAGACTGAGGCTCCTCAGGTCGGGAGGTGGAACGGGTCGAGCCCGGGGCGAACTTATCGGCTGAAGAAATCGTGGTCCGGGATCTTCGGCCTGCTCACTGACCGCCGAAGCCGGTCGTGGAGAACCCGCGGATGATCTGCCGCTGGAAGAACAGGAAGACCACGATGAGCGGCAGCGCCGCGAGCACCGCGGACGCCATCGTCTGGGCGTACTGCAGGCCGTAGGCGCTCTTCACGGTCTGCAGGCCGACGGGCAGGGTCATCAGCGACGCGTCGCTGGTGATGATGAACGGCCACAGGAAGTTGTTCCACGCCAGGACGAAGACGAAGATCCCGACGGCGGCGAGGATCGGCCGGGACAGCGGCAGCACGACCGACCAGAACACCCGCACCCGACCGGCGCCGTCGATGCGGGCCGCGTCCTCGAGCTCGACGGGCACCTGCTGGAAGAACTTCATGAGCACGAACACCATGGCGGGGTGCACGAGCTGGGGCAGGATGATCGCCCAGTAGGTGTCCACGAGGTTGAGGTTCAGCATCTCGTAGAACAGCGGCACGATCAGCACGGGCGGCGGCACGATGATCGACGCGACGATCAGCAGGAACAGCCACCGCCGGCCCCGGAAGTCGATCCGCGCGAGGGCGTAGGCCGCGAGCGACGACACGACGAGCGTGATGGCCGTGATCGCCGTGGCGGTGACGAGGCTGTTCCACGTCCACAGCGGGATGTTCCCCTCCCGCAGCACGCTCGTGTAGGCGTCGGTGGTGAACCCGTCGGACGGCAGCCAGGAGACGGGGGTCGCGGCGGCCGAGGTCTCCGACTTGAACGACGTGACGACCGCCCACAGGAACGGGAGCAGCCAGGCGACGGCCATGACGACCAGAGCGAGGATCGCCACGATGCGGCCGACGCTCCAGAAGCGTTCACCGGTCCGCAGATTCGCGGCCCGCGCGAAGTAGCCCCGCGTGTAGCCGGGCCGGTAGGCGGCGTTGGGCTGGGGCGCGACGCTCGTGGTCATGACTGGCTCCTCCGCGTGAACTGGAACTGCACCAGCGACACGACGACGAGGACCGCGAAGAAGATGTAGGCGATCGACGACGCGTAGCCGAACCGGTACCCCGTGAACCCGGTCTCGAAGATGTACTGCACGACGGGTCGCGTGACGCCGCCGGGACCACCCTGGGTCATGACGTAGATCTGGTCGAACACCTTGAGCGACGCGAGGACCTGCAGGATCACGATGAGCACGGTCGTCGGGCCGAGCTGCGGGATCGTGATCGACCAGATCTGGCGCCACCGGCCCGCGCCGTCGAGCGCGGAGGCCTCGTACTGCTGCTCGGGGATGTTCTGCAGGGCCGTCAGGTAGAGCAGGAAGTTGAACCCGACCGTCCACCACAGGGTCTCGACGACGACGGCGATCATGGCCCAGGTCGGGTCCTGCAACCAGGCCTGCCCCTCGATGCCGACGGCGCCGAGCAGGTAGTTCACGAGGCCGAGCTGCGGGTTGTACATCCAGATCCAGAACTGCGCGGCGACGGTCGACGCCATGAGGAACGGCATGAAGAACGACAGCCGCCACAGCCACTGGCCGGGCAGCCCCTGGAACACGAGCAGGGCCATGACCAGGGCGACGAGCACGAGCGGGATCGTCGACAGCAGCGTGAACCAGGCGGTGTTGAGCATCGACCGCCACATGATCGGGTCCTTGAGGGCCTCGACGTAGTTGTCGAACCCGAGGAAGGCACCGCCGGCGCCCGTGATGCTCTCGCCGGTGAAGCTGAGGTAGAAGCCGTGGATCAGGGGCCACAGCAGGAACATCGCGAAGACGATGACGAACGGTGCGACGAACAGCCAGCCGACCTGCGTGTTGCGGGACCGTTGCGTGCGGGTGCGGGGCTGGTCGGACGCCGACGTGCGGGCGCGGGTGGCGCCGGCGCCGACGTCGAGGGCTGCAGAGGACACGATCGGACTCCTTCGTCGATCGGGGTGACGGTCAGACCGGGTTGGGCTTGGCGAGCTGCACGTTCACCCGACGGACGAAGGCGGCGAAGCCCTTGGCGGCGTCGTCGCCCTGCAGGTAGACGTTCTGCACGGTCTCCAGGAAGTAGTTCTGGAAGTCGCTGCCGGACCCGGTGAACCACGCCTCCGGGTCGTAGTTGAGGATCTCGGCGGCCGGCGCGTAGTGCGCCTGCGGCAGGAGCGCCTGGTACTCCGGGCTCTGGATGACGGGCTGGAACGCCGGGATGTGACCGGCCTCGGCCCAGTCGAGCGACTGGTGCAGCAGGTCGCTCACGAACTGGTACGTGGCCTTGCGCGTGACCGGGTCCGGGCTGGACTGGTGCGGCAGCGTGAACGCGTGCGAGTCGGCGTACGCCGCGGGCGTGCCGTACAGCGTCGGGATGGGCTGGGCGTCGAACGGGATGCCGGCCTTCTTGGCCGTCGGGAGCTCCCAGACGCCCGTGAGGAACATGCCGCTCTCCCCCGACATGAACTCGGACACCGCGGTGCCGTAGTCGCCGTTCGGGGTGCAGATCGTGCCGTCGAGCAGCTGCTGGATGAACTGGAGCGACTCGACCGCCGCGTCCTCGTCGACCTTCGCGACGGTGCCCGAGAGGTCGAAGTCGGCGCCGTGCTGCTTGTACAGCGTGTAGAACAGCCGCCACATCTGGGCGCCGTCGCCCAGGTACCCGTACGACAGGCCGTGCTTGCCGGTGACGCCCTGCATCGCGCGGGCGACCTCGAGGAACTGGTCGGGACTGCTGATCGGCGCGAGCTGCCCGTCGGGCCCCAGCACGCCGGCCTTCGACGCGACGTCGGTGTTGTACATGAGGATGAACGGGTGCGAGTCGAGCGCGAGGGAGTACTGCGTCCCGTTCAGGCCGCCCTTCGCCCACACGCGGTCGAGGAAGTCGGCCTTCGCGACGTCGACCTCGGCCAGCATGTCGAGGTCCCACGGGTCGAGCAGGCCGCCCGGGGCGTAGCCGGCGACGCGTGAGGCGTGCATGATCGCGACGTCGGGCGCCCGTCCGCCGACGCTCGCCATCGCGAGCTTCGTGTAGTACGGCGCACCCCACGCGAGCACGGTCTGGGTGGCGTGGTAGCCGTCGTGCTCGCCGTTGACCTTCCCGACGAGGTTGGCCATGTTGATGCCGTCGCCGCCGCTGAGCAGGTGCCAGAAGCTGAGCTCGGGGACGCCCGACGCGGACGCGCTGGAGGGCGCGCAGCCGGCGAGGCTGCCCAGCACGGCACCCCCTCCGAGGGCGGCGAGCGAGCCGAGCAGCATCTGCCGGCGGCTGAGCTCCACGTTCGCGGCGCGGGCGACCAGGTCCTGGGGACCGGGTGGTGCGTGGTGCGTTCTCATGCCGTCACTCCTTCGTGAGACACACGCGGTTACATCGTTGTACCCCGAGAAGGGATCGAGCGCTCCCGGAGGCCGTGAGGCCTGGAGTGCTCGACGTGACCGATCATTACATCGTTGGAACGGGTGGGCAAGAGGCGAATTCCGGGAGAGAACGGACGGCGGTGGGCGCCCTGGCCCGGCCCTCGCGCGGGACGGGTCGCCGTGCCGCGCGGACCCCGGCGCGGTCAGGCCTCGACGGCCGCGGTGCTCTCCCGCGCGACCACGTGGTGCGGCACCATGACGCGCCGCGGCGCGCGCCCCGGCTCGGCGATCCGCTCGGCGAGCAGCTCCAGCGTCGTCACCACGAGCTGCCGCAGGTCGAAGGCGACAGTCGTGAGCGGCGGCACGGCGTAGCGGCTGGCCACGACGTCGTCGAACCCGGCCACGGCGATATCGTCGGGCACCCGCAGGCCCCGCTTCCAGAGCACGCTGACCGCACCGACCGCCATCGAGTCGGTGAAGCAGAAGAACGCGTCGGGCGGCTCGTGCGCGTCGAGGAACGCGCGGACGCCGTCGACCGCGGCCTCGGTGGTCCACCGCGGCACGGTGATCTCCAGCGACGGGTCGAGCGGCACACCGGCCGCCTCGAGCGCCTGGCGGTACCCCTCGGTGCGCTGCCGGGCCGCCGCGGTCTCGATCGCTCCCGGCGCACCGACGACCGCGATCCGCCGTCGCCCGGTCGCGAGCAGGTGCTCCGTCATGTGCCGGGCACCCAGCACGCTGTCGACGCCCACCTGGTCGGTGCGTCCTTGGACGACCTCGCCGATGAGGACGGTCGGCGGCAGCGGCCCGCGCGCGAGGCCCACCTCGTCGTTGATGACGGAGTCCTCGAGCGACACCGGGTTGAGCACCAGCCCGTCGACGAGCTGCGACCGGGCGCGCGACAGCAGGTCACGCTCACGACGCGGCTCGGCGGCCGTCTCCTCGATCTGCACGCCCCAGCCGCGCGCATGCCCCTCCTCGACGAAGTGGTGCGCGAGCTCGGCCGAGTACGCGGTCGACAGGTCGGGCAGCGCGAGCGCGATCAGCCCGTACCGGCCGTTGCGCAGGCCGCGCGCGCCGAGGTTCGGCACGTAGTCGAGCTCGGCGAGGGCCTCCTCGACGCGGGCGCGCGTCTCGGGCCGCACGAACACCGTGCCGTTGATGACGTTCGAGACGGTCTTCGGGGACACCCCGGCGCGCGCCGCCACGTCCTTCACGGTGGACCGCACCGCACCTCCTGCCACGAACCCGCCAACGAACCGGCACCGGCCGACGTTCCTGCGCACACGGACGGCCCATTCTCCACGCCGCCCGCCGCGCACCCCCGACCCACAGGCCGCGCACACCCTGGTCACACGCTCGCACGTGTCGGCCACAGACCGCACCGTAGGCTGGACCGCATGCTCACGACGACGGCCCTCGCGGCCGCCCTGCCCGCCGTCCACGCGGGCGCGCCCGTGCACACGCTCATGCCCGACTTCCTCGACGCGCAGCACCTCATCGACTCGTTCGGGACGGCCGCGCTCGTCGGCATCCTCGCGGTGATCTTCGTCGAGGTCGGGCTGCTGTTCCCGATCCTGCCGGGCGACTCGATGCTGTTCACGGCCGGGGCGCTCGTCGCGCAGGACTCGCTGGACATCCCGATCGGCATCTGGCCGCTGTCGCTGCTGCTGATCGTCACGGCGTTCGCGGGCACGCAGTGCGGCTACTGGATCGGCCGGACCCTCGGCCCGAAGGTCTTCAACAAGCCGGACTCGCGGTTCTTCAAGCAGAAGTACATCGACCAGACGTACGCCTACTTCGACCGTTACGGCGGCCGGACGCTGATCGTCGCGCAGTTCATCCCGTTCGTGCGCACGTACGCGTCGGTCGCCGCCGGCGTCGGGCGGATGCCGTACAAGCACTTCGTGAAGTTCAACCTCATCGGCGTCGTCCTGTGGGCGGGCGGCGTCACGTGGCTCGGCTACGGGCTCGGGAACATCACGTTCATCAAGGAGAACATCGAGGCGCTCCTCGTCCTCGTCGTCTTCGCGTCCGTCCTGCCGGTGCTCGTCGAGCTGTGGCGCAAGCGCCGCAAGGAACGCGCTGCGGCCGCTGCCGGGGTTCCGGTCACGGAGCGCGACGAGCGGTACGACGAGCAGGCCGAGCGCGACGCCGTCGAGCGCAAGGCGTTCGGCGCGTGACCCGCGAGATCCGCTCCTGGCTGTCCGACATGGACGGTGTCCTCGTCCACGAGGGCACCGCGCTGCCCGGCGCCGCCGACTTCGTCCGCGCGCTGCGGGACGCCGAGCGGCCGTTCCTCATCCTCACGAACAACTCGATCTTCACCCCGCGCGACCTGCGGGCACGCCTGTCGATGTCGGGAATCGACGTGCCCGAGGGCGCCATCTGGACCTCGGCGCTCGCGACCGCGCAGTTCCTCACCGACCAGATGCCCGGCGGGTCCGCGTATGTCATCGGCGAGGCGGGCCTGACGACCGCCCTGTACGAGGCCGGGTACACGCTCACCGCCGCGGAGCCCGACTTCGTCGTCCTCGGTGAGACCCGCACGTACTCGTTCGAGGCCATCACGCAGGCCATCCGGCTCATCCAGGGCGGTGCGCGGTTCATCGCCACCAACCCGGACGTCACCGGCCCGAGCGCCGAGGGCGACCTGCCGGCCACCGGTGCCGTCGCCGCGATGATCCAGGCGGCGACCCGGCGGCAGCCGTACTTCGTCGGCAAGCCCAACCCGATGATGATCCGGTCCGCGCTCAACCGCATCGACGCGCACTCCGAGACCACCGTGATGGTCGGCGACCGGATGGACACCGACGTCGTCGCCGGGATCGAGGCCGGTCTGCGGACGTTCCTCGTGCTCACCGGGTCGACGAAGGAGTCGGACGTCGCCCGGTTCCCGTTCCGGCCGAACGAGATCGTCCCGTCGATCCAGGACCTCGTCGACCGGGTCTGAGTCCCTGGCGCGCGCCTGGCGCGCGAGCGTCAGGCGGCGAGCCGCAGCGTCCGCACGCCGGGCGCGGGGTCGGTGATGAGCCGCGCGTGCGTCTCGACGTCGTACCGCTCGGCGCCGTACCGCAGCTTCGCCCGCTCGACGCCCTCCGCCGCGAAGCCGGCACGGGTCGCGACCGCACAGGACGCGGGGTTGTTCACGCGGTGCCCGAGCTCCAGACGGAACAGCCCGAGCTCGTCGTGCGCCCAGCGCGCGACCGTCGCCAGGCCGCGCGTCGCGAGTCCCTGCCCGCGGGCGCTGGCCGTCAGCCAGTAGAACGTCCACGCCGTCTCGTGCACGTGCTCCACGCTGCCCACGCCCACGTTGCCGACCACGGTGCCGTCGACGACGACCGCGAAGTGGTGCTGCGACGGCGAGGAGACCGCGAGCTCACCCTCGATGAGCTCGCCGCACGCCCGGAGGTCACCCAGCTCGGCACCGCCGAGCTGCCGCGCGAGGTCGGGGCTCTCGAGGACGGCGGCGTGCAGCGCACCTGCGTCCGCCGTCGTCCACCGCCGCAGGTGGGGACTCGTCATGCTGCGACCGTCAGGCGAGACCGAGGTCCGTGAGGCTGAACAGGAAGTGGTACGGGACGCCGAGCGCCTCGATCTTCTCCTGCGCACCCGTCGCACGGTCCACGATCACCGCGACACCGACCACCTCGGCGCCCGCCTCACGGGCAGCCTCGACGGCCGTGATCGGCGACCCGCCGGTGGTCGAGGTGTCCTCGACGACGACGACCTTGCGACCCGCGATGTCCGGCCCCTCGATGCGGCGCTGCATGCCGTGCGCCTTCGCCTCCTTGCGGACGACGAACGCGTCGAGGTCCTGCCCGCGCGACGCGGCGGCGTGCAGGAGCGACGTCGCGACGGGGTCGGCGCCGAGCGTGAGGCCGCCGACGGCGTCGATCTCGGCGGTGCCCAGACCGACCTCCTCGAGCCGGTCGAGCAGCAGGTGGCCGATGAGCGGGGCCGCCCGGTGGTGCAGCGTCGCGCGGCGCAGGTCGACGTAGTAGTCGGCCTCGAGGCCCGACGAGAGCGTGACCTTGCCGTGCACGACCGCGAGGTCCTTGATGAGTGCGAGGAGCTGCTCGCGGGGCGTCGGGGAGAGGTCCTGAGTCACGGCCGACAGGTTACCGGCCGCGGCGCCGTGCCCGTCCCGCGCTCACCGTCCTCGCACGTCCTGCGCACACGCCCGTCCGGCCGCGCCAGGCGCACGGTCACTGCGCGTCGGCCTCCAGAGCCTTGCGGTACCGGCCGACCGCACGGATCGCGGACCGCGGCGACAGGCGCACGACCCCCGAGAGGAGCTGGTAGCGCAGGCTCGGCGTCGAGATCACGGCGCCCCGGCGGACGTCCGCGAGCGCCGTCGAGACGACGTCCTCGGCGTTGAGCCACGCGATCTCGGGGTAGGCGCTGACGTCGATGCGCCCGCGCTCGTGGAACTCGGTGTGCACGAACCCGGGGCAGAGCGCGGTCGCGGTGACGCCGGTGCCGCGCAGCTCGACGGCGAGGCCCTCGGTGAACGAGCGGACCCACGCCTTGTGCGCGGAGTACGTGCCGGACGCGAGGAGCGCGGCGACGGACGCGACATTGAGGATCGCTCCCCTGCCACGCTCGACCATCGCACCCGCCGCGGCGTGGGACAGGACGAGCACCGTCCGCACCATGACCTCGAGCGCCTCCTCCTCGCGGGCGAGGTCGCCCTCGACGAAGCGCTGGTTGAGGCCCAGCCCGGCGTTGTTGACGAGCAGGCCGACGGGGTTCTCGGCGCTGCGCAGTCGCTCGGCGACGCGCTCCACGTCGGCGCGGTCCGCGAGGTCGGCGACGAGCACCTCCGCGCGGACGCCGGCGGCAGCGCGGAGCTGGTCGGCGAGGCGCGTGAGCCGTTCCTCGTTGCGGGCCACGAGGACGACGTCGTGCCGTGCCGTGGCGAGCTGCCAGGCGAACTCCAGTCCGAGGCCGGCGCTGGCGCCGGTGACGAGTGCGGTTCCCATGCCGTCACCCTACGGACCGCGGGCGGGAGGTGGCACGAGTTGGGGCGCGCGGTCGGTCGCGGTGTCCGGCGAACCGCCCACAGGCACTGCGCGGCGCCGGCGCGCACCCCGGGCCTCCTCGGGTGGGCGTGGGTGTCGGCTCGCCCTCGTAGGGTGGGCGCGTGCCTTCCCGACCGTCCGACGAGCCCGCGTACGCCGCCGTCGACGACCTGCCGTTCGCGGCGTACGACGAGCCGCCGCTCGACGAGCCGCCCTACGACCCCGCGTACGACGACGTCCCGCCCGACCTCGTCGACCCGTGGTCGTCGGGACCGCCCCGGGGCGCCGGGAGCGGCTCGCGTGCGGCGGCCACCCCGCCGAGGCCGTCGCGCTCGGTGGCTGCCGGGCACGGCCTGCCGGCGCGTGAGGCACCGTCCCGTCCGGCCGCGACCCTGGTCGTCGACGGGCCGCCGCCGTCGGCGCTCGAGGTCCTGCGCCGGGTGTGGGGCTACGACGAGTTCCGCGGTGACCAGGCCGAGATCATCGAGACGGTCGTGGGCGGCGGCGACGCGCTCGTCCTCATGCCCACCGGTGGCGGCAAGTCGCTCTGCTACCAGGTGCCCGCGCTGGTCCGGCCGGGCACGGGTGTGGTCATCTCCCCGCTCATCGCGCTCATGCAGGACCAGGTCGACGCGCTGTCGGCCCTGGGCGTGCGCGCGGGGTTCCTCAACTCGACGCAGCAGCCGCACGAGCGCCGGGCCGTCGAGCAGGCGTACCTGGCGGGCGAGCTCGACCTGCTCTACCTGGCACCCGAACGCCTCCGCGTGCGCGAGACCGTCGAGCTGCTGGACCAGGGGCACGTCGCGCTGTTCGCGATCGACGAGGCGCACTGCGTGTCGCAGTGGGGGCACGACTTCCGGCCCGACTACCTGCAGCTGTCGATGCTGCACGAGCGGTGGCCCGAGGTGCCGCGCATCGCGCTCACCGCCACGGCGACCGAGGCCACGCACGCCGAGATCGCCGAGCGGCTGCAGCTGCGCGAGGCCCGGCACTTCGTCGCGAGCTTCGACCGGCCCAACATCCAGTACCGGATCGCCCCCAAGGACAACCCGCGCGCGCAGCTGCTGCACCTGCTGCGCACCGAGCACCCGGGCGACTCGGGGATCGTCTACTGCCTCTCGCGCGCGTCCGTCGAGCAGACCGCCGCGTACCTCGTCGACCAGGGCATCCCGGCGCTGCCCTACCACGCGGGTCTCGACCGGCAGGTCCGGGCGCGCAACCAGGCACGGTTCCTGCGCGAGGACGGCGTGGTGATGGTCGCGACCATCGCGTTCGGCATGGGCATCGACAAGCCCGACGTGCGGTTCGTCGCGCACCTCGACCTGCCGAAGTCCGTCGAGGGGTACTACCAGGAGACCGGTCGCGCAGGCCGGGACGGGCTGGCGTCGACCGCATGGCTCGCGTACGGGCTGGCCGACGTGGTGCAGCAGCGCCGCATGATCGACACGTCCGAGGGCGACGCCGCGCACCGGCGCCGGTTGACGCAGCACCTCGACGCGATGCTGGCGCTGTGCGAGACGGTGTCCTGCCGCCGGGTGCAGCTGCTCAACTACTTCGGGCAGAGCGGCGCCGAGCCGTGCGGCAACTGCGACACGTGCCTGAGCCCACCGGAGTCGTGGGACGGGACCGTTCCCGCGCAGAAGCTGCTGTCGACCGTCGTGCGGCTTGAGCAGCGGGGTCAGCGGTACGGCGTCGGGCACCTCGTCGACATCCTGCGCGGCAAGTCGACCCCGCGTGTGCAGCAGCTCGGCCACGAGTCGCTGTCGACGTTCGGCGTGGGGACCGACCTGTCCGACGGCGAGTGGCGGGGCGTCGTCCGGCAGCTGCTCGCGGCCGAGCTCCTGGGTGTCGACACCGACGGCTACGGCACCCTGCGGCTCGCACCCGCGAGCGCCGAGGTGCTCCGCGGCGAGCGCGAGGTCCGGCTGCGGCGGGAGGTCGAGAAGGCGCCCCGGTCGCGGGGGTCGCGCGACGAGCGCGGCGGTCGGCGGGCTGCGGCGGCGGACCTCGACGGTCCCGACGCCGAGCTGTTCGAGCGGCTGCGCGCCTGGCGCGCCGGTGCCGCACGCGAGCAGGGCGTGCCCGCGTACGTGGTGTTCCACGACGCGACGCTGCGGGCCGTCGTCGAGCGCCGACCCACGTCGCTGCAGGAGCTCGGGACGATCAGCGGCGTCGGCGCGGCCAAGCTCGACCGGTACGGGGCCGGCCTGCTGGCCGCGCTGGAGGGCGGCGACGACACCGCCTGAACGGTCGGGCGCACGTCGGTCCGGATCGTTCCGGTGTCGTCGGCCGGCGCGCAGGCCGCACCGCCTGACCTCGTCCTCAGCGCGGTGTCGCGGGGCCGGTCGAGTCGCGGACGACGAGGTGCGTCGGGAGCTCGTCGTAGGCGCCGGCCGGTCCGGGTGAGCGGCGGTCGATCGTGGCGAGCAGCAGGTCGGCGGCGCGGTGACCGGCCCGTTCGAGCGGGGCGGAGACGGTGGTGAGGGCGGGCCGGACGAGGTCGGCGCCGAACACGTCGTCGCAGCCGACGACGCTCATCTGCCCGGGAACGTCGACGCCGCGCGCCCCGAACCGTTCGAGCATGCCGAATGCGAGCAGGTCGTTGAACGCGAGCACGCCGGTCGCCCCGGACTGCCAGGCGGCGTCGGCGGCCGCAGCGCCGGCCTCGCGCTGGGGTGCGTAGGGGCCGAGGACGACGACCTCGACGCGCAGGCGGCGGGCGGCGGCGCGCAGGGCGTTGCGCCGGCGGCCGTCGGACCACGAGGTGCGCGGTCCCCCCGCGTACGCGATGCGCTCGTGGCCCAGGGACGCGAGGTGCTCGAGGGCCTGCACGGCACCACCGGGGGTGTCGATGACGACGCCGGCGCCGTTGACGGGCCGGTTCAGCGTGACGAGCGGGAGCGCCGACGACCAGGCGACGAGCCACTCGTCGCCGAGCCGGGGGGCGGCGAGCACCGCGCCGTCCGCGCTGGTCCGGAGCATGCGCAGGGCACGCTCCTCGGCCTGCACGGACTCTTCGGTGTCGACGAGCACGTGCGTGTAGCCGGCCGCGCGCAGGGCGGCCTGGGTGCCGCGGACGATGCCGAAGAAGAACGGGTTGCTGACGTCGGGGACGACGAGCGCGACGGTGCCGGTCTTGCCGGAGCTGAGCGCCCGTCCGGACGCACCGACGGTGTACCCGAGGGCGGCGGCGGCCTCGCGGACGCGGACCGCGGTCTCCTCGTTGATGCGGCCCGGCCGCGAGAGGGCGCGGGAGGCCGTGGAGATGGCGACGCCGCTCGCGGCGGCGACGTCGCGCAGGGTCGGCGGCTTGTCGGTCACCGGGTCATGGTGGCGCTCGGTCCGCCGCTTGGCAATGTCTGGCAAACGATTGCCACCCGCCGGGTGACGACCGTAGGCTCGCCGAGGCGCGTGCACCCCCGTCGAGGGCGACGGACCGGTGACGCGCGCGGATCAGGAGACTCCACCGCCATGACGCAGCCTGACCACTCGACGCCGAACACCGCCGACCCCGCTCCGGGCGCGCCCTCCGCCGCCGACCCTGCGCCGGGTGCGCCCTCCGCCGCCGCCCAGGCGTCCCGCACAGCCCCGGACGCCACGCTCGACGCCGTCCACCCCGACGCGCCGGCCGACCCGGTCGCCGTCACCCGCGGCCCCGCACGATCCGGCAGCGCGATCCGGTCCGCCGAGGTGCTGGTCACGAGCCCGGACCGGAACTTCGTCACGCTGCGGATCACCACCGAGGACGGCGTCGTCGGCCTCGGTGACGCGACGCTCAACGGCCGCGAGCTGTCGGTGGCGAGCTACCTGTACGACCACGTCGTGCCGCTGCTCCTCGGCCGCGACGCGCACCGCATCGAGGACACGTGGCAGTTCCTGTACCGCAGCGCCTACTGGCGGCGCGGGCCGGTGACGATGGCCGCGATCGCCGCGGTCGACGTCGCCCTGTGGGACATCAAGGCGAAGGTCGCGGGCCTGCCGCTGTACCAGCTGCTCGGCGGGGCGAGCCGCACAGGGATCATGGCGTACGGCCACGCGAGCGGCCGCGACCTGCCCGAGCTGTTCGACTCGATCCGCCACCACCAGGAGCTCGGCTTCCGGTCCATCCGCGTGCAGACGTCGGTGCCCGGCATCGACGCCGTCTACGGGGTCGCGGCGCAGCGGAGCACGAGCGGGCGTTACGACTACGAACCCGCGCAGCGCGCACCCCTGCCCGCGGAGGAGGACTGGGACACCCGCGCGTACCTCCGGCACATCCCGACGGTCTTCGAGGCGGTCCGGAACGAGTTCGGGCCCGAGCTGCCGCTGCTGCACGACGGCCACCACCGCATGACGCCGATCCAGGCCGCCCGGCTCGGCAAGGACCTGGAGCCGTACGACCTGTTCTGGCTCGAGGACTGCACGCCCGCGGAGAACCAGGACGCCCTGCGCCTCGTCCGGCAGCACACCACGACACCGCTCGCGATCGGCGAGGTGTTCAACACCGTCTGGGACTACCAGACGATCATCCGCGAGCAGCTCATCGACTACGTGCGGTCCGCCGTCACGCACACCGGCGGCATCACGGCGCTGCGCCGGATCCTCGACTTCGCCGCGCAGTACCAGATCAAGTCCGGCATCCACGGGCCGACCGACATCTCCCCCGTCGGCATGGCCGCGGCGCTGCACCTGGACCTCGCGATCCACAACTTCGGCATCCAGGAGTACATGCAGCACGGCTCCCGGACCGACGAGGTGTTCCGGCAGACGTTCACGTTCGACGACGGCTACCTGCACCCCGGCGAGGTCCCCGGCCTGGGGGTCGAGTACGACGACGCCGCGGCCGGTCGCTACCCGTACCAGCCGGCATACCTGCCGTTCAACCGCCTCAAGGACGGCACGGTCCACGACTGGTGAGCGGGCCGCAGCGCCACACGGAAGACCACCCCCGACGCCACGACGAGGACGACCACCGCATGACGAGCACCCCGGCCGACGTCCATCCCGCCTGGCTGCCGAGCGCCGCGTGGCGCGCGGTCGGCGTGCGGCGCGTGCACGTCCGGGGCGACGGGCCGCTCGTCGCGACCGCGCGCGACGAGGTCCGCGCCGCGACCGCCGCGCACGGCGGAACCGTCGTGGACGACCCCGCGGCAGCCGACCTGCTGCTGACCGTCGACCCGGCAGTCGAGGGCGACGAGGCCTTCGTCGTCGGGCGCCGCGACCGCGTCACGTCGGTGCGCGCGGCCGGCGGCGCCGCGCTGCTGCACGGCCTGCACCACGTGGTGCGCCAGGGCGACGACGCGTTGGGCTCCGACCGTGCGGACGAGCGGCACGCGCCCGTGCAGCCGGTCCGGATGCTCGACCACTGGGACAACATGACCGTGCACCCGGTGATGGGCCAGGTCGAGCGCGGGTACGCGGGCGGGTCGATCTTCTACGCGGACGGGCGCGTGCGCGACGACCTGACGCGCGTCGAGCAGTACGCGCGCCTGCTCGGGTCCGTCGGCATCAACGCCGTCGGGCTGAACAACGTCAACGTGCACGTGACCGAGGCGCGCCTGCTCACCGACCACCTCGACGGGGTCGTCCGGCTCGCGGGGGCGTTCCGGCCGCACGGCATCCGCGTGTACCTGTCCGTGAGCTTCGCTGCGCCCATGACGGTCGGCGGCCTGCCGGCGTCCGACCCCCTCGACCCCGACGTGCAGGCCTGGTGGGCCGACGCCGTCGCGCGCGTCTACGCGGCGGTCCCCGACTTCGGCGGGTTCGTCGTCAAGGCCGACTCCGAGGGTCAGCCGGGACCGTTCGCGTACGGCCGGGACCACGCCGACGGCGCGAACCTGCTGGCCCGCGCCCTCAAGCCGTTCGGCGGGACGGTGTTCTGGCGGGCGTTCGTCTACGACCACCACCAGGACTGGCGGGACCGCTCGACGGACCGCGCCCGCGCCGCGCACGACCACTTCGCGCCGCTCGACGGCCGGTTCGACGACAACGTCGTCCTGCAGGTGAAGTACGGCCCGATGGACTTCCAGACGCGCGAGCCCGTCTCCCCCGTGATCGCCGCGATGGCGCGGACCCGGCTCGCCGTCGAGCTGCAGGTCACCCAGGAGTACACCGGGCAGCAGCGGCACGCCGTATGGCTGGGGCCGCAATGGTCGGAGATCCTGCGGTTCCGGCTGTGGGGCGACACCGGACCGACGGTCGCGGACGTCGCGGCGGGCTCCGCCGACGCGCCCGCCGGTGGGGTCGTCGCGGTGTCCAACGTCGGGGACGACGAGTTCTGGACCGGCCACCCGCTCGCCCAGGCCAACCTCTACACGTTCGCCCGCCTCGCGTGGGACCCGTCGGCGGACCCGGTCGCGCTGCTCGACGAGTGGATCGGTCTGACGTTCCCCGACGCGCCGCCGTCGGTCGGCGACACGGTCCACGGCATCCTCGACGGCTCGTGGCGCACCTACGAGGACTACACCGCGCCGCTCGGCGTCGGCTTCATGGTCCGCCCGGGCCACCACTACGGCCCGGACGTCGACGGCTACGAGTACACCCCGTGGGGCACGTACCACTTCGCCGACCGCGACGGCATCGGCGTCGACCGCACGCGCGCGACGGGCACCGGCTTCACCGGTCAGTACCCCGCGCCGTGGCGCGACGTCTACGAGGACGTCACGACGTGCCCCGACGACCTGCTGCTGTTCTTCCACCACGTGCCCTGGTCGCACGAGCTGCACAGCGGGGTGTCCGTCGCGCAGCACGTGTACGACACGCACTGGGCAGGCGCGGCTCGCACCGAGGTCAACGCGGCGGCGTGGGAGCGGCTGGCCGGCCAGGTGCCCGCCGACCTGCACGCACGCGTGACCGAACGGCTCGCCGAGCAGGTGCGCGGCGCGCACGAGTGGCGCGACCAGCTCTGCACGTACGTCTACCGGCACAGCGGCATCCCGGACGCCCGGGGACGCCGGATCTACTGATCGGAGCGCCGCGCGGACGCGCTGCCCATCGGGCGGGCGGCGCGACGGGCGGTGCTACGCGGTGAACTTCTCCGTCGCGTCCGCGATGACCGGACCGGCGTTGCGGACGAGCAGCAGCACCAGGACCGACAGCAGGAGCAGCAGCAGCCAGTCGGTGGCGAGCACGGCGATGCCGACCCCGATCACGACCAGTGCGACGACCCCGAGGCCTGGCCCGGGCTTCGCGGCGAGGTAGTAGGCGGCGAGCCGGGCGACGTCGCGGGTGCGGAACGAGAACACCGACGACAGCACGAGCGCGTTGCCGGCCCAGGCCAGCACGGCCACGCAAAGCAGCACGGCGACCAGCGCGAACGGGCCTCCGCCGGCGGCGTTGATGCCGAGCACGGCGAGCAGGACGAGCGTCGGCACCCACCACAGCAGCACGTCGCGCCAGTTGAGGCGGTACCCGCGCAGGTAGTGGCGTGCGGGTGCGAGGTCACGGTCGCCCGACGGCGTCGCCGTCCACTGCCGCCACGCGAACACGGCTCCGGCGAGCGACGGCCCGAGCGGCACGGCCGCGAGCGCGAAGAACGGCGCGTTGCCCGGGGACCGGTCCAGCACGAGCAGGAGCACGAGGCCCGGCAGCGACGTGAGGACGACGAGCCCCTCGATCACGAGCGCCCAGTAGACGACCGCCGACCACCGGGACAGCGGGCCCCGGCCGACCTCGGAGAAGCGTTCGGCGTCGCGGCTCATCCGCTCACCATGCCGTGCCGCCGGTCACGAGTCGCGCGGCCCGGCCCCGGCCGGGCGGGTCGGCGACGAGCCGGTCGTCGGACGCGCCGAGCAGGCGACGGTCGTCGAGCCCGTCGTGCTGCTCGGGTCGCACCGGCCGGACCTCCACGAACGTGACCTCGTGCTGTGCGAGCTCGAGGTCGAGCTGCACGCGGCCGTCGACCACGGGCAGGGCCGCGTGGGACGTCGCGGGCCGGGCCAGGTCGCGCAGCAGGTCCACGTCCCGCTCGGTCGGGGACGCGGGCCGGCCGAGCTCGCGCCACGCGGCGAACGCGTTGCCGTCCTGCTCGTTGACGCGCTCCCGGACGACGAACGCGGTGCGGTCGTCGGTCGCGCCCGGCACCGAGCCGGCGAGGACCGGGAGCGAGAGGCGCACCGTGTGCCGCTCCTCGGCGGCAGGCGCGTCCGTCCCACCGACGGGCTGCCACGCGAGCACCGTCACGCGCCCGTCGTCGTCCGAGCAGACGAGGTGGTCCGTGCCCCGGGCGAGCACGTGCCGGCCCATCCGCGCCATGAACGCGTACAGGTGGTACGTCGGCTTGGGCACCTGCCGGTGCGTGAGCAGGCCGAAGCCGCCGTGGAACAGCGACGTCGGCACGCCGATCTCCTCGAACACGTCGGCGAACGTCCAGTACGAGAACGAGTCGACGAGGTCGCCGCCGCCCGCGAGCACGGGCGAGAGGTAGGCGGCGTTGTAGGCGGTGTCGTGGATCGGGTTGTCGGGCCGG
This sequence comes from Cellulomonas sp., assembly GCF_017744555.1. Lineage (GTDB taxonomy): Bacteria > Actinomycetota > Actinomycetes > Actinomycetales > Cellulomonadaceae > Cellulomonas. Next base: position 19,291 of record NZ_JAGIBD010000029.1, read on the forward strand.
TAGGACGAGTTGAACTCGGTGATGTGGACGGGCAGGCCCGCGAGCGCGGTGCCCGCCAGGTGCCGGCGGGGTGCGTCGAACTGGTCGAGCAGCGCCTGCGGGGCGTCGAGCGTCTGGTAGGTAGCGAACGGCACGGTCTGCGCGGGTCCGGACGTGTACGCGTGCCGGCTGACGAAGTCGATCGGCACGTCGCGGCTCGTCACGAACTCGGCGAACGGCGCCCACCACTCGTCGGACCCGGGCGAGATCGCCGGACCGCCGACCTGCAGCGACGCGTCGACGTCCTTGATCGCCCGGGCCGTCGCCTCGTACAGGCGCAGGTACTCGGCCTGGTCGGCGCCCTGCCAGAAGATGTCGAGGTTCGGCTCGTTCCACACCTCGATCGGCCAGGTCCGGACCTCCTCGATCCCGTACCGGTCGACCAGGTGCCGCACGAGCGCGACCACCAGCTCCGTCCACGACTCGTACGACGTCGGGGGCGTGACGTTGCCGTTCCACCAGAACACCGTCTGCGAGCCCGACGCGAGCTCCGACGGCATGAACCCGAGCTCGACGAACGGCCGGATGCCGAGTCCGAGGAACGCGTCGTGCACCTGGTCGACGTACGAGAAGCCGTACCGCACGCGCCGCTCGCCGTCGTGGTCGTAGGGCCGGTACACACCCATGTCGTCCGACAGCAGGCCGTGCCCGCGGATGTACCGGAACCCGATGTCGCGCTGCACCGTCGCGAGCGACTCGCGGTAGTCGGCGCGCAGCGCGAGGTTGAGGCGGCCGGTGCCGACGCAGGTGCGCCAGGCGTCCGGCAGCGGGCCGAGCGGTTCGGCGGGGACGACGACGGGGGCGGGGGTCATGACGGCTCCAGGAGGGGGGACGGCGGCAGCCGGCCCCGCGCGGGAGGAAATGGGGTGCGCGGGGCCGGCCGTCAGGGGGCGGGGTCAGCTCACTTGGCCGCCAGCGCCTGGTTGTACGTGTCGACGTACTGATCCACGTTCAGGCCCTTGAGCTCGGTCTGCCACTTGTCCCAGTCGGACATGGGGCGCTGGCCCAGGATGAACGCGGCCGTGTTCTGCGTGACCGAGTCGTTGAGCGCGGCCTGCAGCAGCGTGATCTGCTCCTGCTGCATCTCGTCGAGCGGAGCCGACGGCGGGAGCGGGAGCTCCTTCTTGTCCGACATCGCGCTCACGAACGCGTTCGTCGCGTCGGTGTTGAGGTCCTGGATGAGCTCGTTCGTCGAGCCGTTCGCGAGCATCCACACGCCGTTGCTGAAGCCGAAGTCGGCGTTGAGCTTCTTGGTACCGGCCGGGTTCACGCCGTTCCAGTCGACGTCGGCCGCGAGCGCCCGCTTGTCGCCGTCCTTCGTGAACGTGGTCCCCTCGACGCCGTACTTGGCGAACTCGAGGCCGCTGTCCGAGTAGTACAGCCAGTCGACGAACTGCAGGAGGGCGAGGAAGTTCGGCTGCTCGGCCGCCTTCGACGAGATCATGAAGCCCGACACCGTGCGGCCGCCCGAGGCGACGTTGTCACCCGCCGGGCCCTCGGGGACGCGGATGAGGTGCACCTTCGCCGTGGTGTTGCCCGCGTCGGTGAACGTCTTCGCGTACCCCGTGATCTCCTGCGTGTTGCCGGAGATCGCGAGCGACTGGCCGCTCGCGAACTTCTGCTTGGCGGTGTCGTCGTCCTGCGTGAGCGACTCGGGGTCGAGCAGGCCGTCCTTCACGAGCGACGCGAAGTACGAGACGAGCTCCTTGTAGCCGTCAGTAGACGCGGCGTACTCGTACTTCTTGGAGTCCTGGTCGTACCAGAGGCCGTTGCCGAAGCCCCAGCCGGCGACGGTGCCGAAGTTCGGGGCCGCGACCTGCAACACCGCGCCGAGGGGGCTGTTGTTCGTCGTGGACCAGCGGTCCGACATCGGCCACACGTCGGGGTTGGCGGCCTTGAGCTTCTTCAGGTCCGCCTTGAGGTCGTCCCACGTCTCGGGGTCCTCGGTGATGCCGGCCTTCTCCCACGCGTCCTGCCGGATCGCGATCGAGTACTGCGGCTGCGGCGACTCGTACAGGCCCGGGAGCATGTAGTACTTGCCGTCGGCCTGCTTGAGGTTGTCGATCGCCGGCTGCAGGTCCCAGTCCTTCACGCGGGCCTGGAAGTTCGGCATGTACTTCGCGTAGTCGCTGATGGGCAGCAGCGTCCCACCGGAGACGAACTGCGTCTCCTGGCCCGGGTACGTGACGGGGATGAGCTCCGGCGCGTCACCGGCGCTGATGATGAGCGACTTCTTCGCGTCCCAGTCGGACAGCGGCGCGCTCGTCAGGTCGAAGCTGACCTTCGCCTTGTCCTTGAGGGTGCTGAGGAACAGCCAGTCCTGCTTGAGCGGGTAGTTCGGGTGGTCGCGGTACAGCACGCTGAACGTCACCGGCTCCGTCGCGACGAAGTCCGTGCCGACCGTGAAGTCCTTCATGGCACCGACGCTCTGCGCGGCGGGGATGCCGGACTCCGAGGCGGACGGCTCGGACGTCGCGTCGTCGTTCGACGAGCAGGCCGCCGTGAGCGTGAGCGCGAGCACCGCGACCGACGCGGCCGCACCCATGCGCGTTCTTGCTGACCTCATGATTCTCCTTGGAAGGTGGAACTCCGTCGTCCTGCACCGGAGGAAAGGGGACACAGAAGGGGTCAAAGAAGGGGTCACTGCTTGACCGCGCCGAGCATCACGCCCGACACGAAGTACCTCTGGATGAACGGGTAGAGGCAGACGATGGGCAGGACGGTGAGGAGCATCGTCACGGCCTGCACGTTGGCGCCGATCTGGGTGAGGTTGTCGGTGCCGCCACCCTGGATCGAGGTGCCCCCGGTGACTCCCGCCATGAGGTTGCGCAGGTACACGGTCACCGGGTAGAGGTTCGGGTCGTCCATGTAGAGGAAGGCCCCGAACCAGCCGTTCCAGAACGACACCGCGTAGAACAGCAGCATCGTCGCGACGACGGCCTTGCTCAGCGGCAGGACGACCTTGAAGAACACCCCGTAGGTGCTCATGCCGTCGATCTGCGCGGCTTCCTCGAGCTCGCTCGGAAAGTTCTCGAAGAACGACTTCATCACCAGCAGGTTGAAGATGCTGATCGCGTTGGGCAGCACGATCGCCCACAGGGTGTTCCGGAATCCCAGGTGGCTGATGAGGATGTAGTTCGGGATCAGGCCGCCGTTGAAGAACATGGTCGCCACCGCGACGCCGATGAAGAACTTGCGGCCCTTGAGGTGCGCCTTCGACAGGGCGTACGCGTACGTGGTCGTGAGCGCCATCGCGATGGCCGTCGCGACCACCGTGTACTCGACGGTGTTGCGGTAGTTCCGCCAGAACATCGGGTCGCTCAGCACCACGTCGAACGTCACGAGGTTGAAGCCGCGCGGGACCAGGTTGACCTGGCCGGTCGTGATGTACGCCTCGGAGCTGAACGCCTGGGCCACGATGTTGACGAAGGGATACAGCACCAGGGCCGCAAGCAGGATCAGCAGCGCGCCGTTGACCAGGCGGAACGCCCGCAAGCCCCGGCTGTCCTTGACGTGGGTGCCCGTGCGCGACGAGGCGCGAGCCGCGACGGCGGCCTCCGGGGTCGGCGGGGTCAGGTCGGTGGTCACCACAGGCTCGCCCCCACCGTCTTCCGCGAGATCGCGTTGGCGGACAGGATCAGTGCCACGCCGATGACGGCCTCGAACAGGCCGATGGCGGTCGCGTACGAGATCGAGTTCGAGACGATGCCGACCCGGTACAGGTACGTCGAGATGACGTCGGCCGTGGAGTAGATCAGCGGGTTCTGCAGCAGCAGGATCTTCTCGAAGCCCACCGCCATGAACGTGCCGACGTTGAGGATGAGCAGCACGATCATCGTGGGCCGGATGCCCGGCAGCGTGATGTGCCACGTCTGCGACCAGCGGTTCGCGCCGTCGATGCGGGCCGCCTCGTACAGCTGGTCGTCGATGGTCGTGAGCGCGGCCAGGTAGAGGATCGTGCCCCACCCGACGGTCTGCCAGACCTCGGACGTCAGGTAGATCGTGCGGAACCAGCTGGGGTCCTGCATGAACGCGATCGCGGTGCCGCCGAACTTCTCGATGAGCTGGTTGATCGTGCCGTCGACCGACGTCAGCTGGAACACGATGCCGGCGACGATGACGATCGACATGAAGTGCGGCAGGTAGGAGATCGTCTGGATGCTGCGCTTGAAGTGCCGCGAGCGGACCTCGTTCAGCATGAGCGCGAGGAGGATCGGCAGCGGGAACACCACGACCAGCGTGAGCAGCCCGAGGATCACGGTGTTCGTGAACGCGTGCCAGAACTGCTGGTCGTTGAGGAACATGCGGAAGTAGTAGAGGCCCACCCACTCGTCGCCGAACATGCTCCCGCCCGGGCGGAACCGGCGGAACGCGACGACGTTGCCGAGGATCGGCCAGTACCGGAACACCGCGAGGAACAGCAGCGGCAGGACGAGGAACGAGTACAGCCGCCAGTCGCGGCGCAGCGCCTGGGCCCACGTCTGCGTGACGGGGTGGACGACCTGGCCGTCGTGCGTGGTCCACGTCTGCGTGCGGGACCTGCGGGACTTACGGCGCGACGGTCCGTCGGTCGCGGGGGCGTCTTCCACGGGCTGCCCGGCGACCATCCCGGGGAAGGTGTCGACGCCGCCCTGGCCCGCCTCGCCGGTGACGACCGGGTCCTGCTGCACGCTGCTCATGCGCTGACCGCCTCCGTCAGCTCCGCGGCAGCGGGCACGCCGGCGGTGACGTCCACCGCGGTGGTGAGGCGGCGCGTGTGGTCGACGACGCGCTCGGCGCCCACGAGCCGCAACGCCAGCGCGGTGTGCACGTCGGCGCTCGACCGGGACACCCGCAGCTCGACGTCGCCCGGCTCGACCACGCGGTCGCCACGCAGGCCGGTGAACGCCGTGACGTCGGCGGGCACCGTGAACGTCACGCGGGCCTGCTCCCCCGCGTCGAGCGCGACGCGCGCGTACCCGACGAGCCGGACGACGGGCCGGGTCACCTGCGCCACGGGGTCGTGCAGGTAGAGCTGCACGACGTCCGCGCCGGCGACGTCACCGGTGTTGCGGACGACGACCTCGACGACGACCTCGCCGTCGACTGCCCACGTGCTCTCGACGGGCGCGACGTCCCACTCGAAGCTCGTGTAGGACAGCCCGTGGCCGAACGGGAACGCCGGGGTCGGGTCCACCGACGACACCGAGGAACGGGTGCCGAGCTTCGCGGTCAAGTACGTGCCGGGCTGCCCGGACGGGTCGGCGGGCACGCTCACGGGCAGCCGCCCGGACGGCGACACGACACCGGTGAGCACCTCGGCGATCGCCCGGCCACCGAGCTGGCCGGGGAAGAACGTCTGCACCACGGCGGCCGCCTGGTCGGCGAGGTCGCCGAGCGCGTACGGCCGGCCGGTGAGCAGGACGAGCACGACGGGCGTACCGGTCGCGAGCACCGCGCGCACCAGGTCGGCCTGCACGCCCGGCAGGTGGAGGTCGGTCGCGTCGCAGCCCTCGCCCGACGTCCCGCGGCCGAACAGCCCGGACCGGTCGCCGACCGCGACGACGCACACGTCGGCGTCCCGGGCCGCCGCGACCGCGGCGTCGAACCCGGAGCGGTCGCCGTCCGTGACGTCGCAGCCACGGGCGTGGACGACGTCGACGTGCTCGTCGCGCCCCGCGCCCAGGAGCTCGCGCAGCGCGCCCAGCACCGTCGGGATCGTGATGCCCGTCTCGTGGTCCGGGTGGTGCACGCCGACGTGCGCCGGGAACGAGTAGCAGCCGAGCATCGCCATCGGGTCGTCCGCGAGCGGGCCGACGACGGCGACACGACGGCCTCGCGCGATCGGCAGCGAACCTGACGGGTTGGTGAGCAGGACGACGGCCTCGCGGGCCAGCCGGAGCGCGATGTCGCGGCCGTGCTCGTCGTCGAGCATGAGGTCGTCCACGCCGTCGGGCAGCGCCTGCCAGCCCGCGTCGAGCAGGCCGAGCTCGAGCTTCTGCGCGAGCACCCGGCGCAGCGCCCGGTCGACGAGCGCCTCGTCGACGTCGCCCGCAGCGAGCGCGCGGCGCAGCGGGTTGCCGTAGCAGTGCACGCTCGGCAGCTCGACGTCGACGCCCGCGGTCAGCGCGAGGGCGGCGGCGTGCTGCTCGTCGGCGGCGACCCCGTGCAGCGTGTGCAGGAAGCGGATGCCGAAGTAGTCGGCGACGACCGTGCCGTCGAAGCCCCACGTGTCGCGCAGCAGCGTCGTGAGGAGCTCGACGTCCGCGGCCGACGGCACCCCGTCGACGTCGGAGTACGAGTGCATGACCGATCGGGCGCCGCCCTCGCGGACCGCCATCTCGAACGGCGGGAGGATCACGTCCTGACGCTCGCGCGGGCCGACGGACACGGGCGCCAGGTTGCGGCCCGCCCGGCTGGCCGAGTACCCCGCGAAGTGCTTCAGCGTGGCGACGACCCCGGCGCCCTCCAGGCCACGCACGTAGGCCGTGCCGACGGTCCCGACCAGGTACGGGTCCTCGCCGATGGTCTCCTCGGTGCGGCCCCAGCGGTAGTCGCGCGTCACGTCGAGCACCGGCGCGAGGCCCTGGTGCACGCCTGCGGCCCGCATGGACGCACCGATCGCGGCGGACATCTCCTCGACGAGCGCGGGGTCGAACGTCGCACCCCACGACAGCGGCACCGGGTACGCGGTGGCCTTCCAGGCGGCGAAGCCCGCGAGGCACTCCTCGTGCACGAGCGCCGGGATCCCGAAGCGGTTGGCCGCGACGATCTGCGCCTGTGACAGCGCGAGCGACCGGGCGCCGACCGAGGGCTCGACAGGAGCGGTACCGAAAGGCCGCGTGAGCTGCCCGAGGCCGCCCTCGATGACCTCGGTCCAGCCCAGACCGTCCGCCGTCATCTCCGACTGGTGGGGGGCGACGCCGCCGCCCGACGCGTCCGCGCCGACCCACAGGCCGACGAGCTGCGAGAGCTTCTCGTCGAGCGTCATGCGCCCGACGAGGTCGTCGACCCGCTCGGCCGCGCCCAACGTGACGTCCCGCCAGGCCTGCGCAGCCTGCTGACCGGCCTCCTCGGCCTGCTCTCCGGCCTGCTCCTCGGCCCGATCCGTGGCGTCCGCCGTCATGTCCCACACACCTCCCTGCCCCACGCCGTCGTGAGCCGCAAGTATCGAGATCGGTTTCGATAGCAACCGAGTATCGACACTAGGTCGGGCCGGATGAGAGCGTCAATCCGGTCATGACATTTGGCAAATCGCCGCATGTTTTCAGTCATCTCGACCTCGAAACATCGCGGACCAGGGTGAAGTCGGTACCCGAGAAGGTCCCGCGATGCTAGGTTCGAAGCCGAAACTTGCGGCGAACCGAGGGGCCCACGAGCACGATGACCATCACGGAGACCGGCGGCGACCCGCGCCAGCCGGAGGAGCCCACGACCGGCGCGGACGAGGAGCACGACCGACCCGCGGGCGGCACCGCGACGATCGCGCTCATCGCCTCCGAGGCCGGCGTCTCGATCCCGACCGTCTCCAAGGTGCTCAACGGTCGCACCGACGTCGCCGCGGTCACACGCGCGCGCGTCGAGGAGGTCATCGACCGGTACCAGTACCGCCGCCGCCGCGGTCGCACGCCGTCCGGCCCCGGGCTCATCGACCTCGTCTTCCACGAGCTCGACTCCGCGTGGGCCGTGCAGATCATCAAGGGCGTCGAGGAGGTCGCCGGCCCCGAGCGCGCGGGTGTCGTGCTGTCCGAGCTCGGTGGCGCGCACCGCCCGCGGCAGGAGTGGCTCGACGACGTCCTGGCCCGCCGGCCGCGCGGCGTGATCCTCGTGCTGTCCGACCTCGACCCGGCGCAGCGCCGTCAGCTCGAGACGCGCTCCATCCCGTTCGTCGTCGTCGACACCGCGGGCGAGCAGCCCCCCGGCGTCCCCACGGTCGGCTCCGCGAACTGGGCCGGCGGCCTCGCCGCCACCCGGCACCTGCTCGGCCTCGGCCACCGGCGCATCGCGGTCATCTCGGGGCCGGTCGACGTGCTGTGCTCACGGGCTCGCATCGACGGCTACCGGTCCGCGCTCGACGAGGCCGGCGTCGCCATCGACCCCACGCTCATCCGGTACGGCGACTTCTTCGTCGGCGGCGGGTACAAGCACGGCATGGACCTGCTCGACAAGCCCGACCGGCCCACCGCGATCTTCGCCGGGTCCGACTTCCAGGCCTTCGGCGTCATGCGTGCCGCCCGCGAGCTGGGGCTCAGCGTCCCCGAGGACCTGTCGATCGTGGGGTACGACGACCTGCCCGTCACCGAGTGGATCGGCCCCGCGCTCACCACGATCCACCAGCCGCTGCAGGAGATGGCCGCCACGGCGACCCGGATGGTGCTGGCCCTCGCGCGCGGCGAGGTCCCGACGAACCAGCGCATCGACCTGGCGACCGAGCTCGTCGTCCGCGAGAGCACGGCCCCACCGCGCACCGCCTGACCTCTCCCGGTCCGTCAGCGGCCGGTGGCGGCGCGCCGCCGGGCCGTCGGGCCGTTCAGCGGCCCGTGCCGTGGACGGCGAGGGGCTCGATGGCGGCGATCTCGTCGGCCGTCAGCGGCGGGGCGTCGAGGGCGGCGACGTTGTCCTCGAGCTGCGCGACCGAGCTCGCGCCGACGAGCGCCGAGGTGATCCGGTCGTCGCGCAGCACCCACGAGAGGGCGAGCTGCGCGAGCGACTGCCCACGACTCGCCGCGATCTCGTTGAGGGCCCGTGCCCGCTCCAGGTACGTCTCGGAGATGGCGCCGCGCTTGAGGAAGTGACCGAGGGCCGCGCGGGAGTCCGACGGCACCTCGCCCGAGAGGTACCGGTTGGTGAGGAGCCCCTGCTGGAGCGGCGAGAACACGATCGCGCCGAGGCCCAGCGCGCCGATCACGTCGAGCAGCGTCTCGGTCTCGCCCTCGCCGACCTGCTCCACATGCCGGTTGAACATCGAGTAGCTCGGCTGGTGGATGAGCAAGGGCGTGCCCATCGCGGCGAGCGCCTCCTGGGCGGCCCGGGTCTGCGACGGCGAGTAGTTCGAGATGCCCGCGTAGATCGCCTTCCCGCTGGTCACGGCGGTGTGCAGGGCACCCATCGTCTCCTCGACCGGGACGCTCGGGTCGGGGCGGTGCGAGTAGAAGATGTCGACGTGGTCGAGGCCCATGCGGGCGAGCGACTGGTCGAGCGACGACAGCAGGTACTTGCGCGACCCGCCGTCGCCGTACGGCCCGGGCCACATGTCGTAGCCCGCCTTCGACGAGATGACGAGCTCGTCGCGGTACGGCCGCAGGTCCTTCGCGAGCACCCGCCCGAAGTTCTCCTCGGCCGACCCGTACGGCGGGCCGTAGTTGTTCGCGAGGTCGATGTGCGTGATGCCGAGGTCGAACGCGCGGCGCAGCACGGCCCGCTGGGTGTCGAACGGGGTGGTGTCGCCGAAGTTGTGCCACAGACCAAGGGACAGGGCGGGCAGGTCCAGGCCGCTGCGACCGGTGCGGCGGTACGTCATGGTGTCGTAGCGGGTGTCGGCGGCGCGGTGGACGGGCTCGGTCGGCATCGGTGGCGTCCTCTCGGGTGGGTTGCGCGTCCACGCTAGTCGCCGCGCGACCGTGCCCGAGCACGCGGCCGCCGCGGGCCGCCCCCGCCAGCCGCTTAGGATCGGCCGCGTGCTGCACGTCGCGTTCTTCGAGCCGCGGATCCCCGGCAACACCGGCAACGCGATCCGGATGGTCTCGGGGACGGGCGCGACGCTGCACCTCGTCGAGCCGCTGGGGTTCGACCTCGAGGAGGCGAAGCTGCGGCGCGCGGGCCTCGACTACCACGACCTCGCGCACGTCGTCGTGCACCCGTCGTTCGACGACCTGCTCGCGGCCCTGCCGTCGTCGCGCGTCCTCGCGTTCACCACCCACGCGCAGCGGTGGCACACCGACTGGACGTACGCGCAGGACGACGTGCTGCTGTTCGGTCCCGAGCCGACCGGCCTGCCCGAACACGTCCTCGCGCACCCGCGCGTCACCGAGCAGGTCCGCATCCCGATGCTGCCGGGGCGCCGTTCGATGAACCTGTCGAACGCGGCCGCGGTCGCGACGTACGAGGCGTGGCGCGGGCTGGGGTTCGCCGGCGGCGTGTGACACCACCCGACGACGGGACGGGCAGCCGGTTCGGCGCCGGGCGGCGGCCGGTCGTCAGATGTCGACGACCTCGACGTACCCGCGCGGGTCGGGCACGCCCGGTGCGGGCGACCCCTCGAGCCACCGCTCGACGAAGCGCTGCCGGGCCTGCGCCTTGACGTTCCGCATCGACTGCTGCACGTCCCGGACCAGCCCCTCGGGGTCGCCGCCCCCCTCGGCCGACACGACGACCGCCGAGTGGACCGGCGGCCACGCGCCCGGGTCGATGCCGCCCGCGGGTGCGGCGAGCGCCGCGACGAGGTCCTGCCGCAGGCCGTCCGCGAGCGCCGCGGCGTGCGTGTCGCCGGCCGACCCCGGCATGGTCGCGACCACGGCGAACTCGTCGCCGCCCGTGCGTCCGGCGTCGCAGCCCTGCGGGGTCACGGAACGCAGCCGGGCGCCGACCGCGGTGAGGACGACGTCCCCGAACGCCTGCCCGTGCGCGGCGTTGACGTGCGCGAACCCCTGCAGGTCGAGCAGCACGACGACCGTGCGGGCGGGCGTCCCGACGGACTGCGCGCACCGGCGGCCGAGCGAGTGCATGAGCATCGAGCGGTGCATGAGGCCGGTGACGGGGTCGTGCAGCGACCGGACGGCGAGCAGCGTCGACAGCGACCGCACGAGGTCCGCGGTGCTGGCCACCTGCCACGTGTCGCCGCCGACGAGCACGTCGTCGTACCGCCGCTCGTCGTGCCGCTCCATCGCCCGCACGGCCACCTCGGACACGGCCGCCGTCGGCGGCACGACCATCGGCGCCCAGTCCGCGAGCTCGCCCGTCTCCTTGCGCGCGAGGATCGCCCGCCCGAACCCGAGCCGGCCCGTCATCGCGGCGGTGTAGCGGGGGCGTGTGATGAGCCCGATCCGGGACTCGTCGGCGGGGTCGCGCACCGCCACGCTCGCGACGTGCGGGGAGCGGAAGACGAGCTCCAGCCGGGCCACGGGCAGGTCCGCGTCGACGACGTCGACCGGGTGTGCGAGGTCGGCCACGACGGCCGCCGCGCTGACCCGGTAGTCGCCGACGGCCTGGGACAGCCGCTGGGTGAGGTGGGTCAGGTCCTGGGACACCGGACGAGTATCGGTGCAGGTCAGGGGCGTGAGACGCCCCTGGTGCAGGGGTTCGCCGTCCGTTCGCCGGACGTTCATGGCCGCGCCGCCGAGGCGTCACCCCGTGTCGTCGAGCGGCGACGCACGCGCACGTCGGCAGCGCGGCAGAGGCGCACGTCACGGGCGTGCGGAAGGATTCTCGGATGTTCACCACGAGGCCCGAGCTCGTCGGGACGTTCGGCATGGTCGCCTCCACGCACTGGCTCGCGAGCGCGGCCGGCATGCGGGTGCTCGAGGCCGGCGGCAACGCGTTCGACGCGGCGGCCGCGGCCGGCTTCACGCTGAGCGTCGTGGAGCCGCACCTCAACGGTCCCGGCGGCGACGCGCCGATCGTCGCCCACCGGGCGGCGGAGGGGCGCACGTTCGTGGTCTGCGGGCAGGGTCCGGCCCCGGCCGGGGCGTCGATCGCGGCGTTCGAGCAGCTCGGCCTCGACCTCGTCCCGGGCACGGGCCACCTCGCCGCCGTGGTGCCGGGGGCGTTCGGGGCGTGGCTCGACCTGCTCGCGCGGTACGGCACGCTGCCGCTCGAGGACGTGCTCGGGCCGGCGATCGGGTACGCGCGCGACGGGTTCCCGCTGGTCAGGGCGGCGGTCGGCACGATCGCGACGGTCGCGGACATGATGGCGGCGCACTGGCCGACGTCGGCGGCCGTCTACCTGCCGACCCCGAAGGCCGGCGCACGGTTCCGCAACCCCGAGCTGGCGGCGACGTTCGAGCGGCTCGTCGCGGAGTCGCGCGCGGCCGGCGGCGCGTCGAGGCACGGGCGCGAGGCCGGGATCGAGGCGGCGCGGCGCGCGTTCTACAGCGGGTTCGTGGCCGAGGCGATCGACGCGTTCCAGTCCGGCACGCCGGTCATGGACTCGTCGGGCCGGGCACACACGGGCCTGCTGCGCGGCGACGACCTGGCGCGCTGGCACGCGACAGAGGAACCGACCGCGTCGGTGCGGTTCGCGGGACGCACGGTGCACAAGACGCACGCGTGGGGCCAGGGTCCGGTGCTGCTCCAGCAGCTCACCATGCTCGACGCACTCGGCGTCGACGCGCTCGTGCGCGACTCGTCGTCGGACGAGGGGCTCGCCGAGCTCGTGCACGTGACCGTCGAGGTCGCCAAGCTCGCGTTCGCCGACCGGGAGGCCTGGTACGGCGACGTGCCGGACGTGCCGCTCGACACGCTCCTGTCCCCCGGGTACGCCGCCGCGCGGGCGTCGCTCGTGGGCCCGGCGGCGGTCGCCGACCTCCGGCCCGGCGCACCCGACGGGCGGGTGCCGTGGCTGTCGTCCGTGCTCACCGGTCCGGGCAGCGAGGTGCCGCCCGGCGCGGTCGGGACCGGCGAGCCGACGGTGTCCCCGATCGGCCTCAGCCCGGGCGACACGTGCCACGTGGACGTCGTCGACCGCTGGGGCAACCGGGTGTCCGCGACGCCGTCGGGCGGCTGGCTCCAGTCCAGCCCGGTCGTGCCGGGCCTCGGCTTCCCGCTGCCGACGCGCGCGCAGATGTTCTGGCTGGAGCCCGGCCTGCCGAACAGCCTCGCGCCCGGCAAGCGGCCCCGGACCACACTCAGCCCCGCGATGGTGCTCGACGACGACGGTCGCGGGTTCGCGTTCGGCACGCCCGGCGGCGACCAGCAGGACCAGTGGACGGTGCCGTTCCTGCTGCGGCACCTGCTCGGCGGGGACGACCTGCAGGCCGCGATCGACGCGCCGACGTGGCACTCGTCGGGCGTGCCGAGCTCGTTCTACCCGCGCACGCACACGCCGAACGGGCTCGTGGCGGAGTCGCGGCTGGGCGACGCGGTGCTCGTCGCGCTGTCGGCGCGCGGGCACCTCGTCGAGGACGTCGGACCCTGGCAGCTCGGGCGGCTCAGCGCCGCCGGGGTGCGCGGTGACGGGATGCTCGTGGCGGCGGCGAACCCGCGTGGGATGCAGGGGTACGCGGTCGGGCGGTGACGGGCGCCGCTCGGTGACGCCCGCCGACCGGCACGGCCGCTCGGAGTGCTGGTCAGCAATGACCCAGTTCATCCCGACTGACACACAGAAAGTCATCCGACGAGTAGGGGGCGATCGTCCGGTTGCATGAGGGTTCGATGAGGAATTCGATTCGACATCGATTCAGACATCGGACCACTGCTAGCGTCCGATCCATGCCCGATGTCGTGGATGCCCACCTGCACGTGTGGAACCCGGATGCGGTGCACTACCCCTGGATGACGCCGGACGTGGGCCCCGTCGCCCGCGAGTTCCGCCTCGGCGACGTCACCGAGGAGCTCGACGCCGAGCGCGTGGACAAGGTCGTCCTCGTGCAGTCCGCCGACAACAAGGCCGACTCCGAGCTCATGCTCTTCCAGGCCCTGTGCTCGCCGCGCGTCGCCGGTGTCGTCACGTGGGTGCCGCTGCTGCAGCCGGAGGACGCGGCCGCCCAGCTCGACGCCTGGCGCCGTGAGCCCGTGGTCGGCGTGGGCCACCGCGTGCACGAGGAGCCCGACCCCGACTGGCTGCTGCGCCCCGCGGTCGACGACGGCCTCGCGCTGCTCGCGGAACGTCACCTCACGTTCGACCTCACCGCGCACACCCCGACGCTGCTCGCCCACGTCGCGACGCTCGCGGAGCGCCACCCCAAGCTCACGTTCGTCGTCGACCACCTCGGCGCTCCCCCGCTCGCGGCGCTGCGGGCCGGCGAGCGGGACGGCTGGACCCGCTGGTCGGCCATCCTCGGTGCCGTCGCGCAGATGCCCAACGTCGTCGCGAAGCTGTCGGGCCTCGCCACGGCGGCCGGACCCGGCTGGACCAGCGAGCACCTGCAGCCGGCCGTCGACCGCGCGCTCGAGCTGTTCGGCCCCGACCGGCTCATGCTCGGCAGCGACTGGCCGTACGCGCTGCTGTCCGGCGACTCGTACTCGCAGGTGTGGCACGGGCTGCGCCGCACGGTCGACCAGCTCCCCGAGCGCGACCGCGACCTCGTGCTGGGCGGTACCGCCAACCGGGTGTACCGCCTCCCGCTCGACGACCTCTGAGACCGGACCGGCCCGCGCGGGACGCACAGGGGGAATACTGCGCAGGTGGCTCGTTCCGATGATGTCGTCGACGGCATCAAGCAGATGATCCTCGACGGCGCGCTCGCCGCCGGCGACCGGCTCCCGGCCGAGAAGGAGCTCGCCGCGTCCCTCGGTGTGTCCCGGGGCTCGCTGCGGGAGGGCGTCCGGGCGCTCGCGACGCTCGGCATCCTCGACTCGCGCCACGGCGACGGCACCTACGTGACGAACCTCGACCCGGCCACGCTGCTCGCCCCGATGCTGTTCGTCGCGGACCTGCCCGACGAGTCCGGTGCCGCGCACGCCGTCCGCCGGCTCATCGAGACCGAGGCGGCCGGCCTCGCCGCGCTGCACATCGGCGACGAGGACCTCGCCTGCGCCCGCGCGGCGCTCGACGAGACGGCGCGCGCCCTCACTGCCGACCCCGTCGACCCCGAACGGCTCGCCGCGGCAGACCTCGCGTTCCACGCGACGATCGCGCGCGCGTCGGGCAACGCCGTGCTCACCGCGCTCGTCGCCGGGCTCGCCGGGCACTCGACGCAGCTGCGGCTGTGGCGCGAGCTCACCCGCGACGGCGCGGCCGATCGCACCTTCGTGGAGCACGAGGAGATCCTCGCCGCCCTCGCGGCACGCGACCCCGACAGGGCGCGGCTGCGGATGGGCATGCACCTGCTGCGTCTGGAGGATGCGTTCACGGGGCCGCGCTCGGCCGACGTCCCCGTCGCGCCGACGGTCGACCTGGGCACGGGCATCTGACTCGACGAGCGTGACCCCCACGGTCGTCGGGCCCGCCAGGGAACCGTGTCCTGACCGGTCGACCATCATGGTGGTCTCGCGAGTGGACGCGGCTCGGTGGTCGGACGAGAAGGGGCGTGACCGTGAAGTTCGTGCTGGAGGTCGACCTGGCGGCGGGCGTGGTGCCCGACGACGTCAACGGCGAGCTCGGCCGCATCCTGCGGTACTGGGCCGGGAACGTGAAGCACTACCCGCTCGAGCCCGGTGCGGGCGAGATGATCTCGGACTCGGCGTACTCGACGGTCGGTTGGTGGCGCTTCGTCGACGAGTGAGGGGTCGCCTGCCCACCCGGGCACGGCGAGACGGCGACGAACCGTCGAGGCTGCGGACGGGCAACCGTCGGAGCCCGTCAGCGGTCGACCCGCGCCCCGCCGCCGCCCGCGAGCTTGAGCACCTCGGCCTTCGTGACCATCGACGTGTCGCCGGGCGTCGTCATCGCGAGGGCGCCGTGGGCCGCGCCGTAGTCGACGGCGGTCTGCAGGTCCTCGCCCGCGAGCAGGCCGTAGACCAGGCCGGACGCGAACGAGTCGCCGCCGCCGACGCGGTCCAGGATCTCGAGGCGCTCGCGGAGGGTCGCGCGGACGACGCCCGTCGAGCGGGACCACGCGATCGCGCCCCAGTCGTTGACCGTCGCACTGTGCACCGTGCGCAGGGTCGTCGCGACGACGCGGAAGTTCGGGTAGGCGGTCGCGGCGCGGTCGATCATCGCGGCGAACGCGTCGACCTCGAGGGCGGACAGGCTCTCGTCGACGCCCTCGACCTCGAAGCCGAGCGACGCGGTGAAGTCCTCCTCGTTGCCGATCATCACGTCGATGTGCGGCGCGATCGCGCGGTTGACCTCCTGGGCGCGCGCCTGACCGCCGACGGCCTTCCAGAGCGACGGGCGGTAGTTGAGGTCGTACGACACGACGGTGCCGTGGCGGTGCGCGGCCGTGACCGCCTCGACCACGGTCTGGGCCGCCGAGTCGGAGAGGGCCGCGAAGATGCCGCCCGTGTGGAACCAGCGCACGCCGAGCTCGCCGAACAGGTGGTCCCAGTCGACGTCGCCCGGGGCGAGCTGGGACGCCGCCGTGTGCCCGCGGTCGCTCACCCCGACGGCGCCGCGGACGCCGAAGCCGCGCTCGGTGAAGTTGAGGCCGTTGCGCACGGCCCGGCCGACGCCGTCGTACGGGACCCAGCGGACCAGCGAGGTGTCGACGCCGCCCGTGAGCATGCAGTCCTCGACGAGCCGGCCGACCTCGTTGTCCGCGAGCGCCGTGACGATCGCCGTACGCAGGCCGAATGCTCGGCGCAGGCCGCGGGCCACGTTGTACTCGCCGCCGCCCTCCCACACCCGCAGCTGTCGGGCCGTGCGGATGCGACCCTCGCCCGGGTCGAGGCGGAGCATGACCTCGCCGAGGGACACCGCGTCGTAGCGGGTCTCGGCGGCCGGGCGGATCGTCAGGTCGGACACGGCGGGCTCCTCCGGTGGGGGCTCGGGCAGGGTCGGTCGTCAGGCGTTCGCGAGGGCGACCGCGTCGGCCACGAGGTCCTTGACGACCTCGAGCTCGCCGGCCCGGACGAGCCCGCGCGGCACCATCCACGACGCGCCGACGGCCTGCACGGACGGGACCGCGAGGTACTCGTGCAGGTTGGCGGGCCCGATGCCGCCGGTCGGCACGAAGCCGACGTCGGCGAACGGTGCGGCCAGCGCGGTGATGGCGGGCGCACCGCCGGAGGTGCCGGCCGGGAAGAACTTGACGGTCGTGACGCCGAGGTCGAGCGCGGCCATGACCTCGGTCGCGGTCACGGCGCCGGGGAGCGCGAGGATGCCGTGCTCCTGGCACCGCTCGACGACCGCGCGGCTGAGGCCGGGCGAGACGACGAACGACGCGCCTGCGGCCACGGCCTGGTCGACCTGCGCGGCGGTCAGCACGGTGCCGGCGCCGACGAGCAGGTCGCCGCGGTCGGTCATCGCCCGGATGGCGTCGGGGGCGGCGGCGGTCCGGAACGTCACCTCGGCGACGGGCAGTCCGCCCGCGACGAGCGCGTCGGCCAGGCCGTGCGCGTCGCCGGCGTCGTCGAGCACGACGACCGGGACGATCCGGTGCGCGGACAGTCGCTGGAGGATCTCGCTCACGGGGTGCTCCTTCGCACGCGTCAGACGTTCTGGTAGACGGTCGCCGTCCTCGGGGGCGCGTAGGCCCCCTGCGGGATCCGGTAGGCGAGATCTACGGCCGTCTCGACCGCCTCGGCCAGGTCGAGCCGGTGCTCCGCCACCAGACGGGCGAGATGCCCTGCGTCGACCCGTCGGGCGAGGTCGTGCCGTGCGGGGATCGAGCAGAACGCCCGGGTGTCGTCGACGAAGCCCGTGGTGTTGTAGAAGCCGGCCGTGTCCGTCACCGCCTCCCGGAAGCGCCGCATGCCGTCGGGCGTGTCGAGGAACCACCACGGCGCACCCAGGCGCACCGCCGGGTAGACGCCGGCGAGCGGCGCGAGCTCACGGCTGAAAGTGTCCTCGTCGACCGTGAAGAGCACCATCCTGAGGCCGGGGTGGTGCCCGAACGCCTCCAGCAGCGGCCGCAGCCCGTGCACGTAGTCGGTCGGCACGGGGATGTCGTAGCCCACGTCAGGCCCGCGGACGCCGACCACGCCGTGGTCGTGGTCGCGCAGCACGCCCGGGTGGAGCTGCATGACGAGGCCGTCCTCGCTCGCCATCCGGGCCGTCTCGAACAGCATGTGCGCCGAGAACGCCGCCGCGTCCGCCGCGCTCACCGTGCCGACGCGCGCCTCGTCGAACACCCGCGCGGCCTCGCGCGCCGACAGCGGGGTGGTGTCCGCCGACAGGTGGCCATGGTCGCTCGACCGAGCGCCCGCCTCGACGAACGTCGCGCGGCGCGCCTCGACCGCGCGCACGTAGTCCTGGTACCCGTGGATCGCGACGCCCGACCGCTCCTCGAGCAGCTGCAGGTCGTCACGCCACGTCGCGCGGTCGACGTGGAACAGGGCGTCGGGCCGGAACGTCGGGACGACGCGGTCGCGCCAGCCGTCGGCCGCGAGCACCGAGTGGTCGGCGAGCGTCGAGGTGGCCGCGTCGGTCGTCGACAGGACCTCGATGCCGAAACGGTCGAAGAGCGCGCGCGGGCGGAACGCGGGCTCGGCCAGCCGGTCGGCCAGGTGGTCGTAGAGCCGGTCGGCGCTGTCGGCGGACGGACGCTCGTCGACCCCGAACACGTCGACGAGCACGTGCTCCAGCCAGTACCGGGTCGGGGTGCCGCGGAACAGGTGCCACCGCGACGCGAACGTCCGCCAGATCTCGCGCGGGTCGGTCTGCACCGGCCCGCCGTCGAGGCGCGGGACGCCGAGGTCGTCGTGCGGGACACCCTGCGAGACGAGCATCCGCACGAGGTAGTGGTCCGGGATCACGAGCAGCGACGCGGGGTCCGCGAAGGGCTCGTCGCGCGCGAGGACCCCCGCGTCGACGTGGCCGTGCATCGACACGATCGGCAGCGCCTCGGTCGCGGCGAGGATCTCGCGCGCGAGCGGGCGCACCGCGGGGTCGCTGGGCAGCGCGCGGTCCGGGTGCAGCGACCAGCCGGGTGCTGAGGTCATGCCGTTGCTCTCCTCGCGTGACGAGTTCGCAGTGATGACCGACTGCAAACGTATTCATGCCACCCAACCAGCATCCGGTTCTACCTGGCAAGCCCTTCACGTCAGGCTTGCCGTCGACGGTAGAGACGTGCTGCAATCGCTTTCATGGCGCCTCGAACAGCGGGGCGCACGCGACGAGCGGAGGGTCCCGTGCCCGTGACGTTGCAGGACGTGGCACGCGAGGCCGGCGTCTCCCCCGCCACCGCCTCACGCGCGCTCAACGCCCCCGAGCTCGTCGCGCCCGCCCGTCGCGAGCACGTCCGGAAGGTCGCCGCACAGCTCGGGTACCGCCCCAACCGCGCCGCCCGCGAGCTCATCACCGGACGCACCGGCAACCTGTGCCTCGTCGTCCCGGACCTCGAGAACCCGTTCTTCGCCGCCGTCGCCAAGGGTGTCCAGGCCCGCGCGCGTGCGCTGGGGCTCGCCGTCGTGGTCGCCGACTCCGAGGAGGACGGCCACCTCGAGACCGAGCTGGTCGGACGGCTCGGCGCGCAGGTCGACGGGGTCGTGCTGTGCTCGCCACGCATGACCGACGAGGCGCTCGACGAGGCCCTGGCCCGCGACGTCCCGCTCCTCCTCGTGAACCGCGAGCACCCCGGCGCGGCGTCCGTCGTCATCGACAACGCCGACGGCGTCCGTCAGGCCGTCGCCCACCTGCACGCGCTCGGGCACCGGCGCATCGCCTACGCGGGCGGGCCTGCAGGGTCGTGGTCGGACGCCCGACGTCGCGAAGGCCTCCACCGGGCAGCCGCGTCGCTGCCGGGGACCGAGGTCGTCGAGCTCGGACACGTGGCACCCGTGTTCGACGGCGGGGTGTCCGTCGCCGATCTCGTCGTCGCGAACGCCGCGACCGCGGTGCTCGCCCACAACGACCTCGTCGCGCTCGGCATCCTGCACCGGCTCGTGGCCCGCGGGGTGCGGGTGCCGGACGACGTGTCCGTGGTCGGGTACGACGACAGCCCCGCCGCGACCCTCGTCGCGCCGGCCCTGACGACCGTGCGCGTGCCGCTCGCACGGCTCGGGCGGGATGCCGTCGACGCGCTCGTCAACCACGCGCCCCGAGCCGCCCGGCGGCGCACCGCGTCCGGCGAGACCGAGTCGCCCGCGCCCGTGCGGCTGTCCGTCGAGCTCGTCGTCCGCGACTCGACCGGCGTGGCCGCGACCGCAGGAGACGCATGACGCCGCGCCTGTCCCTCGCCACCTGGCGATCCGCCACCGGACGACCCGACGTCACGCTGCCCGCCCTCGACCCGGAGGACCTGGGCACCGGCATCGTGCACCTCGGCCTCGGGGCGTTCCACCGCGCGCACCAGGCGGTGCTGACCGAGGACGCCGCGACCGCGACCGGCGACGTCCGCTGGGGCATCCTCGGCGTCACGCAACGCAGCGCCCGCGTCGCCGACCAGCTCGCGCCGCAGGACGGCCTGTACGGGGTGCTGACGAAGGGCACGACGGAGACGTCGCTGCGGGTCGTCGGCACGGTGCGCGGCGTGGCCTTCCCCGGCGCGGACACGGAGCGGGTGCTCGCGACGATCGCCGCGCCGACCACCCACGTCGTCACGCTCACCGTCACCGAGAAGGGGTACCGGCGGGCGACCGGCGGCGGCCCCGACCTCACCGACCCGGACCTCGCGGCGGACCTCGCGGCGCTCGCCTCGGGGGCGGACGCTCCGGCACGGTCGCCGATCGGGCTGCTCGTCCGTGGGCTGGCTCGCCGGCACCGGGCGGACGCCGGGCCGCTCACCGTCGTGTGCTGCGACAACCTCAGCGACAACGGTGCGGTGCTCGCCGCACTCGTCGACGCGGTGCTCGCCGTGACACCGGGGGCCCGTCCGCTGCGGGACTGGGTCGCCGGCAGCGTGCGGTTCCCGTCGACGATGGTCGACCGGATCGTGCCCGCGACCGCACCCGCGCACCGCGCCGAGGCCGAGTCGCTGCTCGGGCTCGTCGACGAGGGGCTCGTGGTCGGCGAGCCGTTCTCGCAGTGGGTGGTCGAGGACGCGTTCGCCGGCCCTCGGCCCGCCTGGGAGAGCGCGGGCGCCCTGCTCACCCACGACGTCGTGCCGTACGAGCGGGCCAAGCTGCGAATCCTCAACGCGAGCCACTCGACGCTCGCCTACCTCGGCGCGCTGCGCGGGTACGCGACGATCGCGCAGGCCGTGGCCGACCCCGACCTGGCGGCCACCGTCCGGGCGCTGGTCGACGACGACGTGCTGCCGACCCTCGCCGCGCCGCCCGGCATGGATCTCGAGCAGTACCGCGACGACGTGCTCGCCCGGTTCGCCAACCCCCACACCGGGCACACCACCGTGCAGGTCGCGATGGACGGGTCGCAGAAGCTCCCGCAGCGGCTGCTCGGGACCGTGCGGGACCGGCTGGCGGCGGGTGCGGTGCCGGTCGCGGCCGCTGCGACCATCGCGGCATGGATCGCGTACGTGCGGGCCGCGTCGCTCGGGGAGCTCGTGGTCGACGGGCGGGCCGTGGCGCTCGACGACCCTATGGCGGCGGTGCTGGCCGAGGCCGCGCGCGGGCCGCACGACGGGCTCGCCGAGCGGATGCTCGCCGTCGAGCCGGTGTTCGGGGACCTCGCGGGGTCGGCCGAGCTGGTGGGGGCCGTGCGGTCGGCGCTGGGTGGGCGCGTCACGCTCTGACCTGGACGGCGCACGCCGGCCGGCGCACGTCGG
>NZ_JAGIBD010000029.1:40829-45637 GCF_017744555.1 Cellulomonas sp.
TGGGTGGGCGCGTCACGCTCTGACCTGGACGGCGCACGCCGGCCGGCGCACGTCGGGTGCGCTCGTCCGGCGAGGTGCAGGATGGGCGGCGGTCGCACCCCAGCCATCTCGGAGGACACGGTGAAGCTCCTGCTCACGTCCGGCGGCGTCACGAACCCGAGCATCCGCGCGGCGCTCGAGCGCATGCTCGGCAAGCCGGTCGAGGAGAGCCACGCGCTGTGCGTCCCGACGGCGCAGTGGGGGCACCCGATGTGCGGGCCGACGTCGGTGCGCGGGCTGCTCGTTCCCGAGCCGTCCTTCCGGCACCTGACCGGGCTCGGCTGGGCGTCGCTCGGCGTCCTGGAGCTGACCGCGCTCCCGACGATCGGTGCGGACCGGTGGGTCCCGTGGGTCCGGGAGGCCGACGTGCTGCTCGTCGACGGCGGCGACGCGACCTACCTGGCGCACTGGGTGCGCGAGTCGGGGCTGGCCGACCTGCTGCCGTCGCTGACCGACACCGTCTGGGTCGGGGTGAGCGCCGGGAGCATGGTGATGACGCCGCGCATCGGCTCGTCCTTCGTGGAGTGGGCCTCCGCGCCCGACGACAGGACGCTCGGGGTGGTCGACTTCTCGATCTTCCCGCACCTCCACGCGTTCCCGGAGAACAGCCTGGCCGACGCCGAGCGGTGGGCCGCCGACCTCGGTGCGCCCGCGTACGCGATCGACGAGCAGACGGCCATCGCGGTCGTCGACGGGTCCGTCGAGGTGGTCTCGGAAGGGGACTGGACGGCGTTCGGCCTGTGACGGGGGCGTTCGGAGGGTTGTGTGCGAGGGTGCAGATCGGTATTATCCGTACATACGTTCGAATCGGCGATGGGTGCGGATGGGTCAGGTGGGGCCGGTGGACGTCGACGCGCTCCTCCGTGCCGCCGAGCAGCTCGCCACCACGGCCCGGCAAGCGAATCGGTGGGCCGCGGACCAGCGGCGGTCAGCGCTGGGAACGCTCGAGCGAGTCGTCGCGCTCGTCACGGCCGCGCGGTCGCAGATTCTCGTCGCCGAGCGCGCGGCCGAGTCCTGGTCCGGTCGCGGCGACCGGAGCTTCGAGTCGTGGCACGCGCGGACGTCGCACACCGGCGTCCGGGAGGCTACGCACCAGGTCCGGCAGGCGGACGCGCTCGCGTCCCTACCCCGCGTGGCGGAGGCCGTCGTCACCGGTGGCATGAGCGCTCCCCATCTCGACGTCGTGGCCCGCGCTGCCGCGACCGGGTCACCGACCGTCGCGTCGCGCATCCGTTCCGACGACGGTCAGGCACAGCTCGTCGCGATGGCCGAGAAGCTCGACGCCGACGCCTACGGCAGAGCAGTCGCCCGTTGGGCGGCCAAGGTCGACCCCGGCCGGCTCGAACGCACCCATCAGCAGCAGCGCGCCGAACGGTTCCTGCACGTCACGGAGACCCCCGGCGGCACGCACGTGAAAGGACTGCTCGACCAGGTCGCCGGGCACCGGCTGCGACTCGCGCTCGAGGCTGCGTCGCCCCGACCCGCCGCCGACGACGACCGGTCCTCCGAGCAGCGGCGTGCGGACGCGTTGGCGGCGATCGCCGACACCGTGCTTGGGCTGCCCGAGACCACGCCCGGCGCCGCGGTGCGACCGCACGTGTCGGTGGTGCTGCGTGAGGAGACGTGGGTCGCCCTGCGGGCCGCTCGGCCGAGCGCCGCGAAGCCGCGCGGGGTCACGGAGCCGGTTCCGGCGGTGGAAGCGATTCGCGGCGTCGAGCCGCCGACGGACGAGGACGGCGCACCCCTGCCGGCGAGCGAGGTCGCGCGGATCCTGTGCGACTGCGAGCTCACGCGGATCGTCGTGGACGCGCAGGATCAGCCCGTCGATCTCGGTCGGACCGCGCGGCTCTACTCGGGTGCGCAGCGGCGTGCCGTCCTCGTGCGCGACGGCGGCTGCGGCTGGCCGGGGTGCGGTGCTCGGGCCCGGTGGTGCGAGGTACACCACATCGCCTGGTGGGACCGGGACGGAGGTCCGACGAGCATCGACAACGCCATCGCGCTCTGCTCGTTCCATCACCACGAGGTGCACCGACAAGACCTGCGGATCACTCGGCGACCGCTCGCACCACCGCGTCAGGGTCCGGTGCGCGCGCCGGCGAGCCGCGCGTCGCGCGACTCCTCGACAGACCCGGGCGGCACTGCTTCACGTGGCAGCCCGCGGCGCGGTTCCACCCGAGCGTCCGACCCGACCGGGCCGCCGACTCGGGCGTCCGACCCGGTCGGGCCGCTGACCCGGGCGTCCGACCCGACCGGTCCGCCGACTCGGGCCTCAGACCACACTGACCCGACCGGTCCGCCGGGGCAGCGGTATGCGTTCCGCCGTCCTGACGGTCGACTCGTCGCGCCGCTGACGGCGGAGCCGAGAGGAGCGCCGCTGACGGCGGAGCGGCGAGGAGCGCCGTAGCGCGATCGACGGTCGCCGCGAGACGGAGCGAGCGGCCCGCACCGGGCTTGGGGATCCGGCGCGGGCGCTCGCCCGCCGTTCATGTGGTGCGCAGCCTCGTCGGTGCGACGTGTCCTGCTGGCTCGAGGCGTGACTACCGGAGGGTGCCGGGGACGAGCCGGACGCCGGGCTGGTTGGCCCAGGACGGGATGAAGTCCGGGTCGGCGGCACCGTTGGTGATCGTCCAGGTCCCGTCGCCGTTCGCGAACGCGATCGGGATGGACCCCCACCCGGGCGTCTGCCGCACCAGCGCGATGTCGGTCAGCCCGTTGCCGTTGAAGTCACCGGTCACGATCTTCACGCCCGGCTGGTTCGCCCAGGACGGGATGAAGTCCGGACCCGCGGCGCCGTTCGTGATGTTCCACCCACCGGAACCGTCGGCGAACGCGATCGGGATCGACCCCCACCCCGGCGTCTGGCGCACCAGCGCGATGTCCGTCAGGCCGTTCCCGTTGAAGTCACCGGTCACGATCCGCACCCCGGGCTGGTTCGCCCACGACGGGATGAAGTCCGGACCCGCCGCACCGTTCGTGATCGACCAGTTCCCCGCACCGTCGGCGAACGCCACCGGGATCGACCCCCACCCCGGCGTCTGGCGCACCAGCGCGATGTCGGTGTACCCGTTGCCGTTGAAGTCCCCCGTCACGACCCGCACCCCGGGCTGGTTGGCCCACGACGGGATGAAGTCCGGACCCGCCGCACCGTTCGTCACGATCCAGCCACCCGCACCGTCCGACGCCGCCACCGGGATCGACCCCCACCCCGGCGTCTGCCGCACCAACGCGATCGAGTTCACGGCGGACGGCGTCGGCTCCTCGGACCCGATCGTCGCCGCGGCCGCGACGGAGAGCGCCACGAGCCCGGCCGACACCTCGCGGATCACGTTCTCGGCCTCGGACCAGGTGGGCTGGAAGCTGTGCCCGCACTCGATGGTGAACGCGTCGATCTCGGCGACCCCGGCGAGCGCGCGGGACCGGCCGGCGGCCCAGTCGTCGCTCGCCCCGGACGTCGGGTAGAGCCCGTACGCCTGCTCGACGCCGTACGAGTCGCCCCGGACGGCCCGGATCGCGTCGTGCATCGTGTCGGCGAGCGCGCGCACCCGGTCGAGGTCGTCCTGCTCGATGTACTCGCCGTAGGCGCCGTCGTGCGGTCGCCCGCGGAGGCCGTCGAACGCGGGGTTGAGGAAGTTCTGGTCGGGGTGCGCCGTCTGGTTCTCGTCGCTGCCCCAGCTGTAGAGGATGTCGGGGACGGCGCTGTGCACGTCGACGTGCCACCGGATCCGCGGGTAGGTGTCGGCGAGCCAGACGACGTTCCGCGTCTCCGGCTCGGACGTGCTCGAGGGGCCGCGGTAGACCTGCGGGTCGCACGGGTCGGACGACGTCTGGACGTGGGAGTCGGCCGCGAAGTGGACGGTGTGGTCCCACAAGAAGTCGAAGTTCCGGTTGAGGTCGACCCCCACGCACGCCGCGCCGCCGGAGGGTGGTGGGCGCCGGTTCTTGCGCCACATCGGGCTCGTCGTCTGGCTGTACGCGCGCCCGTCGGGGTTCACACAGGCGTAGACGAAGACGTTGACCCGCTCGACGACCTGCCGCACCTCGTCGGCGGTGAAGGACTGGCCGCCGTACCCGAGGCCGGTGCCGAGCTGGTGCGCCTCGAGGAGGTCCGCGGCGAGCGCGACGAGCGCGTCCGGCGGCACCCACTCGCGGGCGTGCACGCCGCCGAGCAGCAGCACGCCGTCGGTGTCGGCGCTGCCCTGCGCGCCGATGCGGAGGACGTGCGCCTGCCGGCCCTCGTGGGACAGGTGCGGCAGCGTGATGAGCTCGGACGTCTGCGGGTACGCGGCCTGGAGGTTCGCGAGCGCCGACTCGATCTCGGTGACGTTGAGGTAGCTCATCGCGGTGGCTCCTTCGTGCCGAGGCCGTGCGGGACCTCGCCGCGCGCGGCGTACCGGTCGCCCGTGCCGACCTCCTGCTGGCGGGCTCGTCCGTTGGCGGTCTCGTCGGCGACGACGTCGAGCGTGACCTGACCGGCCGCGCGGGACGCTCGGGCGGCGTCGAGCCGGGACTGCTCGAGGTAGACGTCGAGCGTGTAGCCCGCGTCGGTGCGCCTGGCGACGGCGCGGCAGCCCGTGTCGGGCCGGACCTCGTCGGTGAACGCGCGCAGGTCGTCGAGCGTGGCGCCCTGCACCTGGACCCGGAGGACGGGGTCGCCGTCCTCCGCGGCCGGTGCGGCGACAGGTACCGGACCCGCCGGCGCGGTCGGCGGAGCCGGGGCGGTCGGCGGGGGCGGGGCGGTCGGCGCCGGCGGGGCAGCCAACGGACGAGCC
>NZ_JAGIBD010000002.1:0-31695 GCF_017744555.1 Cellulomonas sp.
CTGCTTGCGTTCGCAGAGCATGACATCTGTGATGCCAAGCTTGGCCAAGTGATAGGCGATGGAGACGCCGGCGACGCCGCCTCCGAGGCGCTCCAGCGCCCGGCCGAGGCCTACGCCCGCACGGCCCAGCAGGCCGGTGACGAGGCCGGCAACGAGCTGGCCCAGGCGCCGGCGCGCGTCGACGGCGCGCTGGCCGCCGAGCACGAGCGCGGGCTCGCCGAGACCTCCGGGGTCGTCGACCGGGCGACGGACCAGCAGCGCACGTGGGCGGGCGACGCCGCCTCGAAGGCCAGGACCGGGAGCTCGTCGTACGCCGACGAGGCCGCGCGGCTGCGGGGCGAGGCCGAGCGGACACCCGTGCAGGGCCTGTTCGGCGAGCTCGTCGCGAGCATGCGGTCGTGGCTGCGGGAGAACCTGGGCGACGTGCTCGGCGGGATCGTGTCGGGCATCATCCTGGCGCTGCCCGCGATCGCGATCGCCGTCGCGCTCGTGTTCGCCGGCCCTGTCGGGTGGGGCGTCCTGGCCGCGCTGCTCGTGGTCGGCGCCGGCCTGGGCATCGCCGGCCGGTTCTCCGACTACGCGGCGGACCACGGCGGTCAGGGGCCGAGCTTCTGGGAGGGCGTCGCGCTCGTCGGGCTCGGCATCGCCGACATCACCGGCGTCCCGTACATCGTCGAGGCGGCCGTGGGGCAGCGCGCGTTCGCGCCGCAGCCGATGACGACGTTCGAGCGGTGGGAGCGCGGCACGCAGGGCGTCATCAACCTCGCGCTCGTGGTCGCGGGCGGCGCGAAGAAGCTGTTCGGGCGCGGCGTCGGCGGCGAACCCGTGCCCGGCGAACGGGTCCCCGTGCCTGGCGAGGGCGGGCCGGTGCCCGGCGAGGGCGGACCCGTGCCCGGCGAGGGTGGCCCGGTGCCGGGCGAGCGGGGACCGACCACGCCCGAGGGCGGCGAGACCCCCGGCACGCGGCCGCCGATCACCAAGGCCCGCATGACGGAGCTCATCCGGCAGATGGAGTCCGGCGAGCCCGTCGAATTCACGCCCGAGCACGCCGACGCGCTGCGCATGAACGCCGAGCTGGCGACGACCCGGACGTTCGCGCCCGAGCCCGCGACCGGGCGGATCCGATGGGCGTCGATCAAGAGTCAGATGGGGCTCTCACGCTGGCGTTTCCTGCCGCGGGCCCCCGAGGCGGCGCAGATCCTGCGCGCCGGCCTCGAACGGCTTCCCGCAGGACCGGAGCGCGCGGAGCTGCTGCGCATGCTCGACGGCTGGACGGGTGGGAGCGGCGGCGGAGGCGGGACGCCGGTGCCCGTACCGGTACCCGCCCCGCGCGACGAAGACGCGGGCACCGAGTAACCCCGCCGGCGACCGGGTCATGCGGTGGCGGGGGCGCGGCGGGACGAGCGGGGTGGCGCAGTGAGCACGACGACGGCCACGACGCCGCCGGCGAGCAGCCAGACCACGGCCTCCGCGGTGGCGTCGGGCACCAGGAGCACGAGGGCCGACGCCACGAGCACGGGCACGCCGATCCGCACGGCCCGGCCGATCGACGCGCGCCGGACGCCCGCACCGGCACCGACGCCCACGGCGAGGTGCACACCGGCCGACAGCAGCCCGTACAGCGCGTACGCGGACGCGACGAGCAGCCGGTCGTGGTCGCTCACCGGCTCGGTGGGCTCGGCGACGAGCCCGCCGAGCACGGCCGCGACGGTGGCCAGCGTCAGCGTCGCGCACAGGTGGGCGGCCCACGCGAGCCGTGGTCGGACGGCCCCCGGCGACAGCACGGCGACCCCCGCGTACCCGCGGTGCACCGCGACACCCCAGAGGGCGAAGACCAGCACGAACGCACCCGCGCCGGTCACCGCGAGCTGCCGGTCCCATGTCGCCTCGCTCGCACCGTCGATCACCTGGACGAGCCCCTCACCGAGCACGATGAGCACGAACAGCCCGAGCCTCTCGCCGAGGTGCGGGGCGTCGGCGTCCATCGCGAGCACGCGCGTCGGGAGCTCCTCGCGCCGCCCCCGGCCCTCGCCGGCGCGCCCGCCGCGGTCCGGGCCGGCACTGCGGTCCACGCGGCGTCGCCGGTCGGCGCGGGCGACCTTCGCGAGCATCCGGTCGAGCCTCGACTGGCTGTCGGCCAGCAGCTTCTCGCGGGTCGTCGAGAGCAGCAGGAGCAGGTCCATCGCGAGCCCGACGGCCCACAGCACGTAGCGGCCGGTGCCGTCGACCCAGATCGAGACGATCCACGGCACGACCCCGAACGCGGCCTGCACGAGCGGCAGGTCGACGACGACGGTCGCCTGCCGCCACGGTCGGGCAGCGAGCAGCCGTCCGACGACGTACGCGATCGCGAACGCCCGTGCGTGCTCGTCGCGGATCTCGGGGACGGCGGCCGTCATGACGCCCAGCACGGCCATCCCGGCGAGCATCGGGAGCGTGTGCGTCTCGTCGGCCGCGAGGTTGCCGTACGTGGTGAAGCACGCCCAGACGACCCAGAACGCGGTGAACGCGACGACGTACAGCGCGAGCCCGCCGCCGGACTCGTCCTGCGCGAGCAGGTGGGCCAGCATCCCGATGCCCGCGACGACGACGAGGTCGAAGAACAGCTCGAGCCAGGACGCGTGCCGTTCCTCCGCCATGGCAGGCATCGTGCCCGGGTCGACGGGCGCCCGTCGAGGCCGTCGTGCCAGGCTGGACCGCGGGTCCGGACGAGCGGAGCAGGAGGTCGGCGTGGTGCTCGTGGCTGCGTGGGAGGCGCTGGGCGGTGACCCGGGGCTGACGTCGCTGGTGACCGGTCGGGGCGAGACGGGCCTCGACTCGCGGCTGGCGGTCGGTGAGCTGGCGCTCGGCGCGGTCGGCGCGCAGCGGCTGGCGGCTGAGGAGCTGCGCAAGGGCGCGAACCCGCGGCAGCCGATCATCGTGGACGCCCGGCACGTCGGGCTTGCGTTCCGCAGCGAGCGGTTCTGCCTGCTCGACGGCGAGCCGACGGGGGCGGGGTTCGCACCGCTGTCGCGGTTCGTCGAGACGGCCGACGGGTGGGTCCGGCTGCACGCGAACTACCCGCATCACGAGCGCGCGCTGCACCGCGCGCTGGGCCCGGACCCCGTGGCAGCGGCGGCCGAGCGGACCGGCGCGGAGGTGGAGGACGCCGTCGTCGCGGCGGGCGGTGTCGCGGCCGCGGTGCGGACCGAGCACGAGTGGGCGGCGTCGGATGCCGGCTCGGCGGTGCGAGCGCTGCCGGTCCTGCGGCTCGCGCAGGTCGGCGACGGCCCGACTCGGGTGCCGCGGCTCGACGGGCTGCGCGTCCTCGACCTCACGCGCGTGATCGCAGGCCCGGTCGGCACGCGGACGCTCGCGTCGTACGGCGCCGACGTGCTGCGGCTCGACAGTCCGCACCTGCCCGAGGATGCGGCGACGCTGCTCGACACCGGCCCCGGCAAGCGGCACGCGCAGCTCGACCTCGCGTCGGCCGACGGACGGGAACGGTTCGAGGACCTGCTTGACGGCGCCGACGTGCTGGTCCAGGGCTACCGACCGGGCGCGCTGGACCGGTTCGGCCTGTCGCCGGCGGAGCTCGCCGAGCGTCGCCCGGGGCTCGTCGTCGTGAGCCTGTCCGCGTGGGGCGCGGCCGGGCCGTGGGCCGGACGACGCGGGTTCGACTCGATCGTCCAGGCCGCGACGGGCATCGCGGACGCCACGCGCGCGGACGACGGCACCCCGGGGGTGCTGCCCGCGCAGGCGCTCGACCACGCCGCCGGGCACCTCGTGGCGGCCGCCGTCATGCGCGCGGTCACCGAGACGGGCCGGGCCGGCGGCACGTGGCACGCCGACCTGTCCCTCGCGCAGCTCGCGACGTGGCTGCTCGCGGCGCCCCGGTCGGCCGACGCGGGGCCGCCCGACGCGCCGGACCCCGCGCCGTACCTCGTCGACCTGCCGTCGCCGTCGGGCACCGTCACGCTCGTCCGGCCGCCCGGCTCCCCCGTCTGGCGGCACGGACCGGTGCCCAGCGGGTACGACGAGTCGGCATGGTGACGCGTTGACCTGCACGGCCGACAACGGGCGTGACCCCGACCGGACCCGCGCGTAGCCTCTCCCCCTTGTGAGCCGGATCGTCGACGTCGTGGTGCCGCCCCGGCTCGGCCGTGGGTTCCGGTGGCTGCTCGCGTCGTCGTGGACGACGAACCTCGGCGACGGCATCGTCATCGCGGCCGGGCCGCTGCTCGTGGCCTCGCGCACGCAGGACGCGTTCCTCGTCGCGCTCGCCGCCCTGCTGCAGTGGCTGCCGCCGCTGCTGTTCGGCCTGTGGGCGGGTGCGCTGACCGACCGGCTCGACCGCCGGCGGCTCGTCATCACGGTCGACCTCGTGCGCGCCGTCGTGCTCGCGCTCCTGTCGGTCGCCGTGCTCACCGACGTCGCGTCGATCGCGCTCGTCCTCGTCGCGATGTTCCTGCTCGGCACGGCCGAGACGTTCGCCGACAACGCGTCGAGCACGCTCGTGCCGATGCTCGCGCACCGCGACGACCTCGCGCTCGCGAACTCCCGCATCCAAGCCGGGTTCGTCACCGTCAACCAGCTCGTCGGGCCGCCGATCGGCGCCGTCCTGTTCGCGGCGGGTCAGGCGACGCCGTTCGCGGCCGAGGCGGTGCTCGTCGTCCTCGGCGCCGTCATGGTGTCCCGGGTCCACCTTCCGCCGCACCGGACCGAGCCCGCGCACCGGACGCACATCGTCGCCGACATCGCCGAGGGCATCCGCTGGGTCGTGCACCACGCGGCCGTCCGCACGCTCGTCCTGACGATCCTCATCTTCAACGTCACCTGGGGCGCCGCCTGGTCGGTGCTCGTGCTGTACGCGCACCGGCAGCTCGGGCTCGGAGCCGTCGGGTTCGGGCTCATCACCACCGTGGGCGCGCTGGGCGGGCTCCTGGGCACCCTCTCGTACGGCTGGATCACGCGGCGGGTCAGCCTCGCGAACCTCATGCGGATCGGCCTGATCGTCGAGACCCTCACGCACCTGGGCCTGGCCCTCACGACGACCCCGGCGGTCGCGTTCGTCATCTTCTTCGTGTTCGGGATGCACGCGTTCGTGTGGGGCACCACGTCGGTGACCGTGCGGCAGCGGGCCGTGCCGACCGCGCTGCAGGGGCGCGTCGGGTCCGTGAACCTCGTCGGGGTGTTCGGCGGCCTGGTCATCGGGTCGGCCATCGGCGGGGCGCTCGCGCAGCAGCGTGGGGTCACGGCACCGTTCTGGTTCGCGTTCGTCGGGTCGGCCGTCTTCGTCGTGCTCATCTGGCACCAGCTCCGGCACATCGCCCACACCGACGCGCAGGACGCCCCCGAACCGGTCTGACGCGCCACGGCCGAGTGCCTTGCACAACCCGAACACTCAGCTGACATGGTGCTCACCCGGGACGGCCACGGTGGGGCCATCGACACCCGCCGGGTGCCCGAACCCCAGGAGCCACCGTGTCCCGAGCCCTCCTCCGCGCCGTCGCCGGCCTCGCCTGCGCGACCGCCCTCGTCGCCGTCGCCTCGCCCGCGCTCGCCGCAGCACCCACACCGTCACCCACCACCCACGTCCAGGTCGACGGCGACACCGTGACCCTCACGACGGACCTCGCGACCGCCCAGCGCCTCTGCGCCCGGGCGGCCACCGCGCAGGACCGTGTCGCCGGGCTGCTCGCCAGGATCAGCGGCGACGCAACGACGCAAGGCTCGGTCGCGTGGCTGCGAGCGCGCGCCGCCGATGCCCGCCACGCCGGGCACGACGCGCAGGCCGACCGGCTCGAGCGGCGCGCGGACCGGCGCGCCGAGCGGTTGACGACGCTGCAGGACGCGGACGACCGGCTCGCGCACGCGGCAGCGATCTGCGCACAGCTCCCGCAGGCCTCGTCGTGAACGCCGGACCGTCGTTCGCGGGCACCTGCCGGGCGCTCGCCCTGGGCACCGTCCTGGTCGCGCTCGTCGCCGGCTGCGACCGTTCGGAGGACGCCGACCGGGTGACTGCCCCGCCGGCGAGCACCCCTCCGGCGGCCGCGACCGTGGAGTCGGCCGCACCCGTGCCCCAAGATGGGCTCGCCGCGTTGGGCGACGCGGTCGACGCGGCCGAGAGCGCCGCGGCGCAGACCGAGCAGGACCTCGCCGCGGACCCCGGATGACCGGCCGACCAGCCCCGGCGGGGTCCGGGCGGCGCCCGAGGCGTGCGGAGGTGGCATGACGACGGCACGCGGGCTGGTGGTGGTCGCCGAGGACGACCCGGCGGTCACGAGCCTGCTGCGGCTGTACCTCACGCGGGACGGCTTCGGGGTCGACACGTACGGTGACGGCGCGGCCGCCCTGCAGGCGGTGCTGACCCGTCGCCCGGTCGCGCTCGTGCTCGACGTCGGCCTACCCGGCCTCGACGGCATCGAGGTGTGCCGGCGGCTGCGCGCGTCGGGCGACCGCACGCCGGTGCTGTTCGTCACGGCCCGGGACGACGAGGTGGACCGGGTGCTCGGCCTCGAGCTCGGCGCAGACGACTACGTCACGAAGCCGTTCAGCCCCCGCGAGCTCGTCGCACGCGTGCACGCGGTGCTGCGCCGGACGGCACCGGCGGACGACGACCGGCTGGTCCTCGGCGGCGTCGAGGTCGACGTCGCAGGGCGCCGCGTGTGGGCCGACGGCGCCGAGGTCCACCTGACCGCCCTGGAGTTCGACCTGCTCGCCTACCTGATGCGTCGTCCCGGCCGGGTGCTGCAGCGCGAGGAGCTGCTCGCGTCGGTGTGGGGGTACGGCAGCGCTGCGGGGACGCGCACGGTCGACGTGCACGTCGCGCAGGTGCGGGCGAAGCTCGGCCCGGGCGCTCCGATCCGCACGGTGCGCGGCGTCGGGTACGCGGCGGACGTGTCGGCCCGATGAGCGCATCCGTGGCCCGTCAGGTCCCGCCGCAGGGCCTCACCCTCACCGCGCGCATCACGCTCCTGTCCGCCGGCGTGGCCCTCGTGGCCGCGCTCCTCGGCGGTACCGCCGCGGCGAGGTTCGTCGCAGCCGAGGTCCGCGGGACGGCCACGGTGTCGACGGGGGTCGCCGAGAACCGGGCCGACCGGGTCGCGGACCGGCGCGCACAGGTGGTGCCCCCTCGGAGGGTGGTCCGGGCGGTCCTCGTCTCCGTCGGCGTCGGCCTCGTCGTCGGCGTGCTCGCAGGTGGGGCGACGGCCCGGGTGCTGACCAGGCCGCTGCGCCGCACCGCCGACGCCGCACGGGCCCTCTCCGCGGGCGACCGGCACGTGCGCGTCCCGCACGACGGACCGCCGGAAGTGGTGGAGGTCGCGGCCGCCCTCAACGGGCTGGCCGTCGCGCTGGAGGCGAGCGAGGGTCGGCAGCGACGGTTCCTGCTCGCGGTCTCGCACGAGCTGCGCACGCCGCTGACGGCCGTGCGGGGCTTCGCGGAGTCGGTCGCGGACGGCGTCGTCGAGGGCCAGGCCGCCCGCGACGCGGGCCACGTGATCCTCGCCGAGTCGATGCGCCTCGACCGGCTCGTCCAGGACCTCCTCGACCTGGCCCGGCTCGGCGCCGACGACTTCCGGCTCCACCCGGCGGTCGTCGACCTCGGCACGATGCTCGACGAGACCACGGAGGTGTGGTCGGCCCGGGCGGCGGCGCGTGGCATCGACTGGCGCGTGGAGCGGGTCGGTGCCGTGTCCGTCCGCACCGACCCGGCCCGGCTCCGGCAGGTCGTCGACGGGCTGCTGGAGAACGCGCTGCGCCTCACGCCCCCCGGGCGACCCGTCGTGCTCGCGCTGCGCAGCCCTGGCGAACGGACCGGCCCGCCGGGCACGGTCGCCGTCCTGGAGGTGCGGGACGGCGGGCCCGGCCTCAGCGCCGCCGACCGCACGGTCGCGTTCGAGCCGGGGGCGCTCGGCGCCCGGTACCGCGACGAGCGGCCTGTGGGGGTCGGGATCGGGCTGTCGCTCGTGCGCGGGCTCGTCGACCTGCTCGGCGGGACGGTCACCGTCGGTGACGCCCCCGAGGGAGGCGCTCGGTTCACGGTCGCCGTCGCACCCCTGCCCGACTGAGGGCCGGACGGTCGTGCACGCGGGTGACCGACGCAGGCAACGGCCCTCGCGGACGTTCGCGGTCCATGACGAGCACGCGCCGAGACGTGGTCGACGTGCTGCCGGTCCCCGCACCGTGACCAGCTGACGCGCGACAGACGCGCAACGCCGGCACAGATCCGGTCGAGCCCGGCGCCGGGGACGCGGACCCGCCAGGATGGGGACCGTGACCCCCACCGACGCCCCGCCGAGCGGCTCCGACCGCCGGTACCGCTGCGCCCTGTTCGTCGACTTCGACAACGTCTACATCGGGCTGCGCCGCCTCGACCCGGACGCGGCCGAGGCGTTCGCCACCGACCCGGGCCACTGGCTGTCCGAGCTCGAGCAGGGCACCGACGCGGACGGCGACTTCTCGCGCCGGTTCCTGGTCCGGGCCTGCTACCTCAACCCGTCGGTGTTCTCGCGGTACCGCCCGAACTTCACGCGCGCCGGGTTCCAGGTGGTCGACTGCCCGTCGCTCACCCAGCAGGGCAAGAGCAGCGCCGACATCAACCTCGTGCTGGACGCGGTCGACGCCCTCGCGGCGGCCACCCGGTACGAGGAGTTCGTCATCGTGTCGGCCGACGCGGACTTCACGCCGCTCGCGCTGCGCTGCCGGGCCGCCGACCGGCGGGTCACGATCATCACCGCAGGCCCGGCCGCGAGCGCGTACCGGGCGGTCGCGGACTCGGTGATCACGGCGGACGACCTGGCCGAGCTGGTGACGTCGTCGGCGCTGGCCAACAGCCTGTCGCCCGGGCTCGGGGAGCAGCCCGCCCAGGCCCCTGGCCGCGCCGACGCGCGTCCCTCGGAGGGTCTCGCCCCGGATGCCGTCGTCCCCTCCCCGACGCCCGCGGCCGACGACGCCGAGCCGAGCACCGTCCAGGCGCGGCCCGTCACGACCCCCGCGCACCGCGCGATCCTGCAGCGCGTCCGCTCGGCCGACCGGCCCCTGCCCCTGGGCGTCGTCGCGCAGGTCGCCCAGAAGGCCGACCCGACCCTGGCGACGACCGGGTGGGGCCCAGGCGGCTTCTTCGCGTGGCTGACCAGGACCGTGCCCGAGGTCGGCGCGTCGTCCCGCCCGCCGGGCTTCGTCTGGGACCCGGCCCGGTTCGGCGAGGCCGACCTCCCCGGCGCCGTCGCGGACACCGACCCGACCGAGCTGCAGCAGCAGGTCGTCAAGGTCACCGACACCCCCGGCCTGAGCCAGGCGAACTACCGGGTGCTGCTCGAGTCGCTGGCCGCCGACCTGAAGGTCCACCCGTTCGAGCGGGCCGCGACGTCGAAGCGTGTGCGCAACGTGTGCCAGGAGGCGGGCGCCGCCGTCGGACGGTCGACCGTCGACTACGTCATCGCGTGCGTGCTGTACGGCGGGCTCGAGCTGACGTCGGCGGTCTCGCCGACCGATCTGGCGGCGGCGTGGGCGGACTACGTGGTGAGCCTGTGCCGAGGCGCCCGGATGGAGCTCAGCCCGGGCGACGTCGCGGCCATCCGCTCGTGGGTGGGCGGCGGCCTGCTCGACCGCTGACGTCCAGCGGCAGGCCGGACGTCGAGAGGACCGGCGCTGGTCGCGCCGGGGTGCACGACGTCAGCGCGAGCCGGCGCGTGTCGAGGTGCGAGGCGAGCGGCGTGAACGTCACGCCGACGCGCGCCGGACGAGGTGGATGACGTCGGACCCGGGCCGCGGGGGCAGCGGCTTCCCGGAGAGCTGCCGCGTGACGAGCGCGGCGATGTACTGCGCGATCGCGCCTTGGTCGGAGTCGACGGTGGTCAGGGGCGGTGACGCGAACGGCGCGGCGGGGATGTCGTCGACGCCGATGACGGCGAGGTCGCCCGGCACGGTGACGCCCGCGGCGCGGGCTCCGGCGAGGACGGCGAGCGCGACGTCGTCGTTGTACGCGCACACGCCGGTCACCCCGGCGTCGGCCCAGGAACGCACGGCCTCGACGGCCGCCTCGACCGTCATGGCGACCGTCTGCACCACCGGGACGTCGAGCCTGAGGTCGGCGCACGCGGTGCGCACGCCGTCGAGGCGCGGCTCGGCGAACCCGGTGACGCGCGGGTCGTCGGGGTACGCGTACCCGAGCCGGCGGTGGCCGGTCGCGGCGAGGTGCTCCGTCTGGACGCGCCCGATGCGCTGCTGCGGGACGAGCAGTTCCCCCTTGTGGGCGCCGGTCGGGCTGAGCAGGGCGACCGTGACGGCGATCCCGGCCGCGCGCATGGCGGCGACCTCGCGGTCGTCGAGCTCGTCCCACAGCACGACGGCGGCGGGGCCGAGCGAGCGCCACACCTCGGAGACGGGCCGGCCCGCGGCGCGGGGGTGGGCGTACAGCGTGAGGCCTTCGGCGGCGAGGCTCGTGGAGAGCGTCTCGAGGAGCTGGCCCATGGCCGGGCCGATGGGCCAGTCCGGCAGCAGGCACAGCACGACGTCGGACCGGCCGCTCTGCAGGGCCCGCGCGGTCGCGGACGGGGCGTAGCCGAGGCGTTCGACGGCGTGCAGCACGCGCTGCCGGGTGGCGTCCGGGATCTTCTGGTGGGGGGTCTCGTTGAGCACGTAGCTGACCGTGGTGCGGGAGACCCCGGCCTCGCGGGCGACGTCGGCGCTGGTCACGCGGCGGGGGTGGCCGTCGACGGACATCTCTCAGCAACCTCCTGGATCGGACATCTTGCGCACCGCGCTCATCGTGTGCCACCTTACTGACACGCGCAAGTGACGCGCGTCAGTGACACGCATAAGCGAGCGGCTCGACGACATCGGCCCTCCTCCCCCACAGAAGTTCCTCCCTCGCAGAAGCAGGAGAACGACGATGGCCCAGGACGCGGTCGACCAGATCAACCCGCTCACCGACGAGATCCCGAGCAGCACCGAGCTACCGGCGTCGATCGTCACGTCGGGCATCCCGGGCCACGAGCGCCCGGTCCCCCCGTACGCGATCGAGCCACCCACCACACCGGTCAGCAAGCGCTTCGTGGTGACGTTCGCGTTCGCCCAGCTGGCACTGTTCATCGCGCTGCTCGGCCCGGTGACGATCAGCATGGCCATCAAGGTCACGCAGGTCGTCGGCGACGCCCAGGCCACCACGGCGCAGGGCCTCATCCTCGGCGTCGGCGCCTTCGCCGCACTGATCGCCAACCCGGTCTTCGGCCGCCTGTCCGACCGGACGATGTCCCGCTGGGGCCGTCGCCGCCCGTGGATGGTCGGCGGCGCGCTCGGCCTCGCGGCGTTCCTGCTCGTCATCGCGCTCGGTACCAACGTCCCGACGCTGCTGGTCGGCTGGTTCCTCGCGCAGCTCGCCGCCAACGCGTGCTTCGCCGCCTACCTCGCGACGATCGCCGACCAGGTGCCGCCGTCGCAGACCGCGAAGATCAGTGCGCTCGGCGGCGTCATGCAGAACGTCGGCGTCCTCGCCGCCATCTGGATCGCCGGCATGTTCACCGCGCAGATGGTCCCGCTGTTCATGATCCCCGCCGCGATCGGCGTGGTCGGCATGGTCGCCTACGCGCTCGTCCTGCCCGACAAGCAGCTGCCCCAGCGCCCGCCGTCGATGACGGTCAAGGCCTGGCTCGAGACGTTCTGGATCAGCCCCCGCCGCCACCCCGACTTCGCCTGGGCGTGGATCTCCCGGTTCCTGCTCGTGCTCGGCAGCTTCATGTTCTCGACGTTCCGGTTCTTCTGGATGAAGGACCACCTGGGCCTGACCGACGCCGAGGCCGCTGGCGTCGTGTTCAAGGGCGTCCTCATCTACACGGTCGTGCTCGTCGTCGTCGGCCAGCTGGCCGGGATCGTGTCCGACAAGCTCGCCCTCCGCAAGGTGTTCGTGTTCGCGTCGACGGCGCTGTTCGCCGTCGGGCTCGGGCTGCTGACCCAGGTGAACGGCGTCGGCGGGTTCTACCTGGTCGAGGCGATCCTCGGCGCCGCGTTCGGCATCTACATGGGCGTCGACCTGGCCCTCGTCATCGGCGTGCTGCCCAACCCGGACGACGCCGCGAAGGACCTCGGCGTGTTCAACATCGCCAACGCCGGCCCCCAGTCGCTCGCGCCCTTCCTGGGTGCTCTGCTGATCGGTGGGGCTGCCAAGAACTACGACCTGCTCTACCTCACGGCGGCGGCGCTGACGCTCGTCGGAGCCCTCGCGATCATCCCCGTCAAGAAGGTGAAGTGATGACCCAGTCGCCCATCGACCCCGCCGTCCTCGTCTCCAAGCTCGACCTCGAGACGAAGGTCCGTCTGCTCACCGGTGCCGCCGCGTTCACGCTGCAGCCCGAGGAGTCCATCGGGCTCGGCGAGATCAACCTGTCCGACGGCCCGACCGGCGTCCGCGGCCTCAAGTTCAGCGGCGGCCGCCAGGTGGCCCTGTTCCCCAACGCGACGCTGCTCGCGTCCGCGTGGGACGAGGAGACGACCGCCGAGGTGGGCCGGATGCTCGCCGAGGAGGCGCTCGCGCAGGACATCCACGTGGTGCTCGGCCCGACGATCAACCTGCACCGCTCGGCGCTCGGCGGCCGCCTGTTCGAGGCGTACTCCGAGGACCCGTTGCTCACCGGCAAGCTCGCCGCGTCCTACGTCCGCGGCCTGCAGCAGCTCGCGATCGGCGCGTGCCTCAAGCACCTGGTCGCGAACGAGTCGGAGACGGCCCGCAACACCATGAACTCGGTGGTCGACGCCAAGACGCTGCGCGAGCTGTACCTGCTGCCGTTCGAGATCGCGACGTCCGAGTCGGACCCGTGGTCGATGATGGCCGCCTACAACGACGTCAACGGCGTCGCCGCGACCGAGCACGACCACGTGATCAACGAGGTCGTCAAGGGCGAGTGGGGCTACACGGGCCTCATCATGTCCGACTGGTTCGCGACCAAGACGGCCGCCCCGGCCGCCGCCGGCGGTCTGGACCTCGTGATGCCCGGGCCTGACGGCCCGTGGGGGCAGACGCTCGTCGACGCGGTCCGCGCCGGTGAGCTCGACGAGTCCGTGGTCGACGAGCACGTGCGCCGCCTGCTGGTCCTCGCGGACCGGGTCGGGATGCTCGGCCAGCTCCGTGAGCTGCCCACGGACCTGCCCGCCCCCGACAGCGAGATCCGCCGCGAGCAGCTCACGCGCCTCGCCGCGCGGGGCATCACGGTCCTGACGAACGCCGACGCCACGCTGCCCCTGACGCGCGGCACGAACGTCGCGCTGATCGGCCGGCACGCGCTCGAGACGATCGACATGGGCGGCGGCTCGGCGCAGGTCAACCCGCCGTACCAGGTGAGCGTCGCGGAGGGCCTCACCGCGCTGCTCGGCGACGCCGTGCGCGTGGTCGACGGCGTCGAGGTGCGCAACCGGCCCGTCGCCGCCCGCCCGGGCTTCGTCATCGACCCGTCCACCGGCAACCCCGGCGTGCACGTCACGCTGCTCGCGGCCGACGGCACGGTGCTCGACGAGCGGCACGACGCGCCGTCGACGCTCATGGTCGGGTTCGACGACGACTTCACCGAGCCGGTCGCAACCGTGCGCCTGCGGGCGCGCGTCGCGGCGGACGGTCCCGTCGAGGTCGGCGTCATCGGCGTGGGCGCCTGGGACCTGCGCGTCGGGGCGACGTCCCGTCAGTTCGAGCTGCGCTCGTCCGGCGGGTTCGCCGAGGAGATGCTCGCGCCGCCCGTCGAGCTCGGCACGGTCGACGTGTCGGGCGACGACATCATCGACGGCGAGGTCGTGCTCCGCCCGCCGGCCGCGACCGAGGTCGTCGACGGTGGCCAGGACGTCGACGCCACGGCCAACCCGCTCGCGGGTGTCGGGCTGTTCGGGCTCGTCGCCCGTCCGGCGCCGCGCCCGGTCGAGGACGTCCTCGCGGAGGCGGCCGCCGCGGCCGCGGACGCCGACGTCGCGGTGGTCGTCGTCGGGCTCACCGAGGAGCAGGAGACCGAGTCCGTCGACAAGTCGACGCTCGCCCTGCCGGGCGCGCAGGACGCGCTGGTCAGCGCCGTCGCGGCGGCCGCGCGCCGGACGGTCGTCGTGGTCAACGCCGCGACGCCGGTCCTCATGCCGTGGCTCGACGAGGTCGACGCGGTGCTCTGGGCCGGCCTGCCCGGCCAGGAGGGCGGCCACGCGGTCGCCGCCGCGCTGCTCGGCGACATCGAGCCGTCCGGCCGCCTCGTCACGACGTTCCCCGTCGCCGACGGCGCTGCCCCCGCCTGGAACGTGACGCCGGTCGACGGCGACATCGAGTACACCGAGGGCACGTTCATCGGGTACCGCGGCCACTGGGCCGGCACCGCCCCGACGCCCGCGTTCTGGCTCGGCCACGGCCTCGGCTACTCGACGTGGTCGTACTCCGACGCCACGGTCTCGGACGGTGGCCCGTCCCCCGCGGTCTCGGTCACGGTGACCAACACGGGCGAGCGGGAGTCGCGCGAGGTCGTGCAGGTGTACCTCGAGCCGTCGTCGTCCGACGAGCCCGTGCGGCTGGTCGGCTGGGCGTCCGTGACGCTCGGCGCGGGCAACTCGGCCCGCGTGCGGGTGCAGACGGACGCGCGGCTGTGGCGGGCGTGGGACGCCGCGTCCGGCTCGTGGTCGCGGATCGCGGACGGCGGACGACTGCTCGTCGCGCGCGGCCTCGGCGACGTGCGGGCGAGCCTGCCGCTCGGCTGACGTCCGACGTACGAGCCCCCGACCCCGGTGCTGCCCCCTGGCACCGGGGTCGGGGCGTCCTCAGGCCCCGAGCTCGACGGGCGTCGCGGCGACCCGGGCGGCTCGGCGCCGGTCGACGAGGTCCCGGCCCGCGACGACGGCCGTGAGCAGCCGCGGCGACAGCAGCAGGACCCCGAGCACGAGCGCCTCGTAGAACGTCCACGTCGTCGGTCCGGCCTGGACCAGCGAGCCCCACATCCACGTGAGCAGGTGCCACGTGGACGGCAGGAACAGCACGACGAAGAACCACGTCGCGAGCAGCAGCCCGCCCACGTGCACGAACCGGTACCACCGGGCGACCGCGAGGTCCCGGGCGGGCGTCGCCGCCAGCGTGGCGCGCTCGTCGGGCGTCAGCCGTCGGAACGTCCGCCGCAGCAGCAGCCGCGTGGTGCGCTGCAGGTGCGTGCACCCGAGCAGCGCCGTCATGACCGCATACACGTCGCTGCGCAGGAACACGAAGAACTGCGACAGGATCGCGGCCACCTCGACGAGCGCGATCGCGGCCCACAGGGCGTCCGGCCCGATCTCGGCCACGCGCAGCCCGAGGACGACGGCGAGCACCGCCGCGTCGAACGCCATGCCCGCGACGAGCGGGCCCACCCGGCGCCGCGGCGGCAGCGCCCACAGGCCCGTGAGGTTCGTCTCGAACGTGAGGAAGTACAGCCGGCGGGTGATCCGCAGCCGCGCCGGGACGCCGAGCGCGGCGGCACCCATCACGTGCATGAGCTCGTGCACGCCCGCGAGCACGTACGTGATGACCGTCAGCGCCGCGAGGCTCTCGGCGGGCGTGCGCAGGAAGAACACGTCGAGCGCGTGCGGCCGCACGTCCGGGACGGCGACGAGCATGACGACGGTCGCGAGCACGCACAGCCCGGCGAATGCGGCGCCCGTGCGCGAGAACAGCCAGCGGGCGCGGGCACGCGGCGCGACGACGATGCCGCGACGGACCTCGGGTGCGGCGGCGACGGCGGTCGATGCGTCGTCCACCGCGGCGACGAACCCGAGCCGGACGAGGCTCCGTGCGAAGCCGAGCACGTCGACGGGGTCCGTCGCGTCGGCCGGGGTCACGGCCCGCTCGACCTCCGCGACAGTCAGGCCCGCCTCCAGCAGGTCGAGGGCCTCGGCGCCGACGGCGGGGATCGCGACGAACCGGCCGGTGTCCGCGCGGCCGACGACGACGCGGTCGCCCTGCGGGGTGCGCGTGAGCGGGTGCAGGCCCAGGCGCGACGTCGGTCCGATCGGCGGCTCGACGAGTGCGACGGTCTCGACGGCGGTCATCACGCCGCGGGGGACGCAGCCACCGCCGCGACGGCCGCCCGCCGCACGGGCGACGTCGCGCACACCGGGCAGTCGGGGTCGACGGGCCACGCGTCGCTCGACGTGTGCCCGTCCCCGGCGAAGTCGACCAGCTGGTACCGCCCCAGCGACACGGGTTCGGACAGCCCGGTGAGGAACCGCATGGCCTCGAGCGCGACGAGCCCGCCGAGCACGCTGGTCACCGGCCCGATCGCCCGGTTGACCCGGTCCTGCGCGAGCACGCGCGGCCGGTCGACCACCTCGCGGTCGATCCCCCCGGCGAGGCGCGCACGGTGCCGTTCGAGGCACTCGCGGCACGCGCTGCGGCCGGGGTCGACGGACCAGTAGAGGCCCTGCGTGTAGGCGAGCCCGCCGCGGATGAACGGGATGCCGGCGGCGACGCAGGCCTCGTTGACCCAGCGGTCGACCTCGTCGGGCTCGTCGATCGCGGACACCACGAGGTCCGGCCGGGCGGTGAGCGCCGAGCCGTGCAGCAGTGCAGTGACGTCGTCGGGCGACTCGACGCGGCGACGGAACGCCTCGACGCGCAGCGTGGGGTCGAAGGCCTTGAGCCACTCCGCGACCCGCTCGGCCTTGGGCTGCCCGACCTCGGCCTCGGTGTACGTGAACTGCCGCGCGAAGTTGCGCAGCTCGACGCGGTCCTGGTCGACGACGGTGACCGCGCCGACGCCGAGCCCGGCGAGGTTCATGAGCACGGACGACCCGAGCCCGCCGGCGCCGAGCACCAGCACGTGCGACCCGCGCAGCGCGGCCTGCGGCTGCTCGCGGGGAGTGTCGAGCGTCGTGAACGCGTCGAACCACGCGAGGTTGCTGAAGTACCGCTCGCGGTCGTGCGCGTCGAACACCTCAGGGGCGGACGCGTCCTCCAACCAGCCGAAGCGGTCGAGCTGGGCGAGCACGGTGGCGACGTCCATGTCGGTCGTGCCGGGCCACCGCTCGCGCAAGGCGGCACCGAGGGCGGCGACGTCGCGCGTGCCGTCGCGCAGCAGCGTGAGCAGCGCGAGCACCTGGCCGTCGGCGTCGGCGATCCGGGTGCGGACCTTCGGGTCGAGGCTCACGAGCAGCTCGCCGTCGCCGGCGAGGCAGTTGAGCGACTTGAGTCGGGGGAGCATCGGCGGTCCTGGTTCGAGAAGGGGGTCGAGAAGAGAGGGGTGCAGACGAGCGGAGCCGGCCCGGTCGTCATGACCGGGCCGGCTCACGGGCGGGCTCAGGCGCCGCCGGCGTCGGGGTCGAGGTGGATCCGCGTGGCGGTGATCTCCTCGACGTCCATGATCTCGATCGTCATCTTTCGTGCACCTCCCCCTAGGTCTTGCTCCTCTGCGTCGCTCTCGCGGCGACAACACGGACCAAGAACGGGAGGGGGTCCGGCAGATACGGCGGGTCGGTGGTCTTCACCCGCCTGGAGTACGTCGGCGCAGGTCAGGCCGTCGTCTGCTCCGTGACGACCGGCGTCGGTGCGGTCGTGGCGGCCCGCTCGACGGGCGCGGGAGCCGCCACCGGCACCTCGTTGCGCGCCCGCACCGGGCTGACGGCCTCCTGCGTGGTGAGCGTCGGCGGCGCCGGCAGCCGGCGCCGCATGAACCACTTGTCGACCTCCGCGACGATCGGCAGCGCCAGCGCGAGCAGCAGCGCCACGGCCCACTGGCCGCCGTTCAGCTCCTGGGTGGTGAGCCACTGCTGCAGGAAGTCGAGCTCGGTCGCGAGCCACATGAGCAGCGCCGGGATCGCGAGCACCTTGACGGCGGACAGCAGCGGCGGCACCAGGCCGGACTCGGGCTCGCGGCGCAGCACCAGGCCGGAGAACGTGCTGCCGAGGCCCATCACCACGAACGCCATGGTCATCGACGCGGACGGCTCGGTGGACGACAGCTCGTCGGGCCCGAACAGCAGCGGGATCAGCGTCGCGACCATGAGCACGAGCCCGTACAGGAGCCAGCGGCTGATCGCGTGCCGGTTGCTGATGCCCTGCTTCGGGTCGCGCGGCGGCCGGTT
Source organism: Cellulomonas sp. (assembly GCF_017744555.1). Lineage (GTDB taxonomy): Bacteria > Actinomycetota > Actinomycetes > Actinomycetales > Cellulomonadaceae > Cellulomonas. The sequence goes on from NZ_JAGIBD010000002.1 coordinate 18,046, forward strand.
CATGATCTCGGGCCCGACGGGGTCGAGCATGATCGCGATGACGGGCGCCACGCAGACGAAGAAGTTGAGGAACAGCACCATCATCGGCGTGAGCGCGACGCCGTCGTTGAGGTCGGTGATGCTCGCGACGAGGAACAGCGTGACCAGGCCGATGAGCTGGCTCATCTGGAACCGGATGTACGCGGTGATCTTCTGGTAGATGCTGCGCCCGAGCTCGACGGCGTGCACGAGCGTCGAGAAGTTGTCGTCGGTGAGCACGAGGCGGGCGGCCTGCTTGGTGACCTCGCTGCCCGACCCCATCGCGACGCCGATGTCGGCCTGCTTGATGGCGGCGGCGTCGTTCACGGCGTCGCCCGTCATGGCGACGACGAGGCCCTGCCTCTGCATGAGCTGCACGAGCCGCAGCTTGTCCTCGGGCGTGACGCGTCCGAACACGTGCAGGTTGGGCAGCCGCTCGAGGAGCTCGTCGTCGGTGAGCCGCGCGAGCTCGGCGCCGCTGATCGCACCGCCGGGCAGACCCAGGTCGGCGCCGATGGCGCCGGCGGTGACGGCGTGGTCGCCGGTGATCATGCGGACGTCGATGCCCGCGCGGTGCGCGATCTCGACCGACACCTTCGCGGAGGGCCGCAGCGGGTCGACGATGCCGACCATCCCGACGAACACGAGGTCCTCGACGTACGACATGGGGTCCGCGACGAGCGGCGCCTCGTCCTTCGGGGTGAGGATCCGCACCGCGAACGCGAGGGTCCGCAGGCCGCTCTTGGCGAGCCGCTCCTGCTCGGCGTCGATGTCGGCACGCACCTGCTCGATGCCCACGAACTGCCCGGGCGCCGCGAGCGCGCGGGTGCAGCGCTGGAGGACGACGTCGGGTCCGCCCTTGACGACCTCGACGAGCGAGTGCTCGCCGCGCCACGGCATCCAGTGCGCGGTCGCCATGAACTTGTACGCCGAGTCGAACGGCACGGCGGACACGCGCGGCCAGGTGCGACGGCTCTCGGCGGCGTCGACGCCGAGCTTCGCGGCCAGCACGACGAGCGCGGCCTCGGTGGGGTCGCCGATCACCTCGCCGGCGTCGGACACCGTCGCGTCGCTCGCGAGGCACAGCCCGTACGCGAGCGGCGTGAGGTCGGGCACCTCGGTGCCGACGGGGCCGAGGATGCGGCCGGTCTTGTCGTACCCCGCACCCTCGACCGTGTAGTGCCGCCCGCCCAGCCACAGGGCGGTCACGGTCATCTGGTTGAGCGTGAGCGTCCCGGTCTTGTCCGAGTTGATGGCGCTCGTCGCCCCGAGCGTCTCGACGTCCGACAGGTTCGCGACGATGGCCTTCGCGGCGGCGAGCTGCTTGGCGCCGAACGCGAGCATGGCCTGCACGAACGTCGGCAGACCGGTCGGGATCGCGGAGATCGCGACGGCAGTCGCGAGGAACAGCAGGTCGCCGATCGAGTCGCCACGGACCAGCCCGATGACGACGATGAGGGCCACCGCCGACCACGCGATCGCGCCGAGCACCTTCGTGAGGCTGTCGAGCTCCTTCTGCAGCGGCGACTTCGTCTTCTCGACCGACGACAGCAGCGTCGCGATGTGTCCGATCTGCGTCGACATCCCCGTCGACGTGACGAGCAGCGTTCCGGTGCCGCGCGTGACGGCGGTGTTCTGGAACGCCATGTTGTCGCGGTCGCCCAGCGGCACCTCGTCGTCCGCGAGCGGCTCGGTGGCCTTGCCGATCGGCGCGCTCTCCCCCGTGAGCGCCGCCTCCTGCGTCTCCATCGTGGCCGTCCGGACCAGCCGCCCGTCGGCCGGCACGATGTCGCCCGCCTCGAGCTCGACCACGTCGCCCGGCACGAGCTGGCTCGCCGGGATCTGCACGAGCACCCCGTCGCGGACCACCTTGCTCGTGGGCTCCTGCATGGTCGCGAGCGCGTCGACGCTCTTGCGCGCCTGCAGCTCCTGACGGGTGCCGATGACGACGTTGACGAGCACGAGGAACGCGACGATCGCGGCCGTCGACCCCTGCCCGATCGCGACGCTCACCACGGCGACCGCGACGAGCATGAGGTTCATCGGGTCGCGCAGCTGCTCGAGCAGCACCGCCCACACCGACGGCGGCGCCTGCGCCGTGAGGGTGTTGGGCCCGTACTGCCGCTGCCGCTTGCCGACCTCGGCGCCGTCGAGGCCCTGCTCGGGGTTGGTCCCGAGCGCGCGGGCGACCTCCACGGACGACAGGGCCCACCACCGGGTGTCGTTCCCGGGAGCGCCCGGAGGGGCAGCGACGGCTTGCGACGACGACGACTGAGCCACGGGAACCCCCGAACGTCGGCCCGGGATGCCCGGGATCTGGCGCCTTGTCCTCTCTGCACCGTAGCAACGGCCCTGAAGGGCGCCTCACCCGGGGCGGGTGACCCGCACGTCCGCAACGGTCAGGGCAGAAGGCCCAGGTCACGGCCGCGCCGGACGGCACCGCGGCGCGTCGTGACGTCGAGCTTGCGGAACACCGACTTGAGGTGCGCCTTGACGGTGTTGACCGACACGAACAGCTCGTCGGCGATCTCGGCGTTGCTCTGCATGGTCGCGAGCGCCGTGAGGATCACGAGCTCGCGGTCCGTGAGCGCCATGACCAGGGGGGTCGGCTCCGTGACGGGCGCGCCGCGGCCGAGGTGCGCCTCGATGGCGGAGGCGAGGTCGTCGGTGCGGCGCGCGACGACCCGGTCGACCGCGCTGCGCAGCGGAGCCGGGCCGCGCACCACGAACGGCTGCACCAGGCGGGACTCGGCGGCCTCGGCGAGCGCCTGGCGCGTCCACGCGTCGGCGCCGGTCGTGTCACCGGCGGCCTCGGCCGTGCCCGCCAGCACGAGCATCACCTCGACCCGCGTGAGCGGCAGGACGTCGACGCCCGCCTCGAGCACCTCGCGCGCGGCCTCGATCGCGGCCGCGGCGTCGTGCCGGGCGAGCGCGGTCCGCGCCTGGCACGCGAGCAGCACCTCGCGGGTCGCCCGCGACGGCGGGGACACCAGGTCGGGGCGCTGGTCGTGCGTGAGCGCGTGCACGGCCAGGTCGGCAGCCGCCTGCGCGAGCAGGTCGCCGGCGACGGGCGGGAGCGGGACGTCCAGCGCGCCCTGGCAGGCCTGCTCGAACGCCGCGCGTGCGGCTCGGACCCGGCCGGACGCCATCGCGACCCGGGACTGCAGCGCGTGCAGGGCGAGGAGCAGCACGGGCTCGTCGCCCCCGACGTCGGCCGCGAACCCGTACGCGAGCGTGCGGTCGGCCGTGTGCCAGTCACCCCGCACGAGTGCGGCGATCGCCGACGCCGCGTACGCGGGACGCAGGTGCTCGTAGCCCTGCCAGCCGGCGTTCTCGGCGAGCACGAGGGTCGCGTCGGCACGTTCGACGGCCTCGTCGTAGCGGCCGTCGATCGCGTCGCACAGCGCCAGGTAGGCGTGACCGTTGAGCGTCGTGAGGCTCGCGACCGACGAGTCGACGCCGCGCAGCATCCGGCTCAGCTCGGCGCGCGCGAGGTCGAGGTCGCCCTCCCAGCACAGCCCGGTGGCCCGCAGGTCGTGCGCCCACGTGCCGTAGTGCTCGAACGCGGGGAACGGCCACGACGTCCCGTCGAGCACCCGGTTGGCGGCCGTCGCGGCGGACACCGTGCCCGGCAGGTCACCGCGGCCGAGCGCGACGTGCGCCGCGAGGATCTCGACGAGCACGTCGGCGGCGGCCCGGTGCTCGGCGGGCAGCTGGTCGAGCAGCGCACGCGCGCGGCGCAGGTGCATCTGCCCCGCGGGGATCCGGCCCCGCACGCAGGCGTCGGTCGCGGCGCACAGCTCCAGCAGGGCCGACTGCGGGGCGTCGACGAACGGCACCCGCCGGGCCGCCGCCAGCAGCGCCTCCCGCTGCGGGCCGGCCACGAGCGCGGCACCCGCCTCGACGAAGATCTCGCCGAACAGGTCCCACTGGCCGGCGGTCGCGGCGTGGTCGAGCGCGTGCAGCGGGTCGCCGTGGACCACGAGCCACCGGGCGGCCCGCTCGTGCGCGTCCTGGAACCCGGCCGGGTCCTCGAACCGCAGCGTGCCCATGAGCATGTCCCGCAGCAGCGGGTGGTACCTGTACTGCGCCGGGCCGCCGCCGAGCGGGGTGACGAAGTCGTTCGACGCCACGAGCTCGGCCAGGTATCGGTGCGCGGACGCACCCGGCACGATCGCCTCGGCCAGCTCCGGCGTGAGGGTCGTCGCGACGCTCGTGCGGACCAGGAAGTCGCGGACCTCGGGCTTCTGGGCGGACAGGACCTCCTCCAGCAGGTACTCGCCGACCGCCCGGTCCGGGTCCGGCAGACCTGTCGGCGTGCCCGTCCGGGGGTCCGCGGGCTGGCGCAGACCGAGCCGGACACCCACCGGCCAGCCCTCCGTGCGGTCGAGCAGCACGCGGCTGCCGGCCGCGGACAGCGGCACCTGCTCGGCGGCGGCCAGCGCCTGCACCTCATGCGTGTCGAAGGCGAGGTGCGCGGCGCGGACGTGGTCGACGCGCCCGTCGAGCGACATGCGCTGCAGCGTGAGCGGCGGGTCCGCGCGGGTCACGACGACGACGTGCAGCGGCACCGCGTATCGGACCAGGTCGCCGACGGCCGCGAGCGCCTGCGGATCGTGCAGCACCTGGAAGTCGTCGAGCACGAGCACGAGGTGTTCCGGGAGCTGCTCGAGCGCGTGCAGCAGACGCGTCGCGAACGGTGCGGTGACGGTCGGCGGCACGCGCAGCCGCATGAGCTCGTGGGCCGCCGGCACGGCGCCGCTGGCCCGCACGGCCTCCACGACCCGCAGCCACACGGCGCTGGGCGTGTCGTCGCGCGGCTCGAGCACGACCCACGCGGTGCGGACGTCGCGGGTCCGGCACCAGGACGCGACGGCCGTCGTCTTGCCCCAGCCCGCACCGGCCGCCACGACCGTCAGCCGGTGCGTGAGGACGGCGTCCAGCCTGCCCTCGACCCGCGGTCTGACGATCGCCCCCGTGGTGGCCGGCACGGTTGCCGTCCGGGCACGCGCGCCGACGCCGCTCGCCCATCCCACTCTGCTGGAGACGGTCCTGTGAGCGGCGCCTGACGGTTGGCGTGGAGCCGGCCCGACGGTGGCCATATCGGGAGAGTAGCCACATCAGTACCCATTTCGGGTGATGAGGACGATCGAAAGCCGCGTGAACACTTTCGGCACCGGCACAGGAGGTGTCATGCCTGCACAACCCGTCGAGGTGACCGTGCTCGGCACCCTCCCGGCGCGGTCGATGCTGCGGCTGCGCGCCCACGGGGTCCGCGACTCGCACCGCCAGACCGTGGTCCACGGGACGGTCCGGGACACCGCCGCGCTGCTCGGCCTCGTCGAGCAGGCGCACGCGCTCGGTCTCGACGTGGTCGCCGTCCGGCGCACGACGCCCGCGGGACGGCGGACCGACGGCATGGGCGTCGCGCTCGTGGTGGCGGGCAACGTCGGCGACGTGCTGCTGTCGATGCTCGACCACCTGCAGGACCGGCAGCGGCTGCGCTGCACCGCGCTGAGCGTGCGCGCGGACGCGCTCGACACGGTGCTCGCGTGGCTGCGCGAGCACTCCGTCGCGGTCCTGACGACCGCGGCTGCGCTCCCCCCAGGACCACGACCACCCGTCGCGGGTGATGCTCCGGCCGATGCCGCTGGCGAGGCTGAGGACGCGACGGGACGAGCCGCACGGAACACGGCGCGGACGAGCGCGGTGACGGCTGACGAGGAGGACGACGTGACCGACCTGGACGACGACAACCGAGACCTCGGACCGATCGACTACCTGGTCGTCGAGTTCCCGCACAACAAGCTCGACGGGACCGCGTTCCCGCTGCTGATCGACCTCGTGGACCGCGGCATCATCCGCATCCTCGACCTGGTGTTCGTCGAGAAGCAGGACGGCACGGTGCGGACGCTGCAGATGCACGACGACGCCGGCGGCGGCGGTCAGCCCGACCTGTCGATCTTCGAGGGCGCCGCGTCGGGCCTGCTGGGGGACGACGACGTCGCCGAGGCGGCCGCCGCGCTCGACGACGGCTCCGCCGCCGCGATCCTCGTCTACGAGAACGCGTGGGCAGGACCGTTCGCGGCGGCCCTGCGTCGCGGGGGCGGGCAGCTCGTCGCGACCGGCCGGATCCCCGTGCAGTCGATCCTCGCCGCGCTCGACGACCTCGACGCGAGCTGAACCCACCACTGGTCGAAGGAGGAGGAGGACACCATGCCGGGTCTCATCCGCGGGGTCGCCCGCACCGCCGTCGTCGCGGGGACCGCGAGCGCCGTCTCGGGCCGTGTGCAGCGCCGCCAGCAGGGACGCTGGGCCGCGCAGGACGCCGCCGCGGCGGGCTACCCGCCGCCGCAGCAGTCGTACGCGGCGCCAGCGCCGACCTACGCCCCGCCGCCGCCCCCGCCGCCCGCGTACGCGCAGCCGGTGTACGTCGAGGCCGCAGCGCCGGACGCCCCGGACATGGACGCGAAGATCGCGCAGCTCAAGCAGCTCGCAGAGCTGCGTGACCAGGGGATCCTCACGCACGCGGAGTTCGAGGCGCAGAAGACGCAGATCCTCGCCGGCTGACCGGCGGCCCGTGACGGGTCGCCGTCGCGGCGCACGGGCGGCCGGCGGACCGCCCCGACCTCGTCCGCCCATGGGGTGACGGGGTGGACATGGACGTGTCGTTCGTGCTCGAAGCGGTCGTCGTGCTCGCGGCGATCGTCATGGGGACCCGCTCGGGCGGCGTCGGGGTCGGTGTGTGGGGCGGCCTCGGCGTCGCCGTCCTCGTGTTCGTGTTCGGGGAGCGGCCCGGCGAGCCGCCGATCGACGCGATGCTCATCATCCTGTCGGTCGTCACCGCGGCGTCGCTCATGCAGGCGGCGGGCGGCATCGACTGGATGGTGAAGGTCGCCGCGGGGATCATCCAGGCGCACCCGCGGCAGATCACGCTCCTGGCGCCGCTGACCGCGTTCGCGTTCTCGATCGGCTCCGGGACGGGCAACATCCTCTACCCGCTGCTGCCCGTCATCTACGACGTGTCGTACCGCAACCACATCCGGCCGTCGCGACCGCTGACCGTGTCCGTGGTGCAGTCCGGGATGGCGCTGGCCGCGTCGCCGGTGTCCGCGGCGATGGCCGCGATGCTCACGCTCACGGACGTCGCGCCGTACGACTTCGGGCTCGCGCAGATCCTGTCCATCACGATCCCGGCCGCGCTGGCCGGCATCGTCGTGACGGCGCTCGTGGTCGGGCGGATGGGCAAGGACCTCGACGACGACCCGGAGATCCAGGAGCGGATCCGGTCCGGGGTGCTGCCCGACCCCGACGCCGCGGGCGAGGGCGTCGAGCTGACGTCGACCACCGCCGGGCGGAACTCGGCGATCGTGTTCCTGCTCGGCGTGCTCGCGATCGTCGCGTTCGGGCTGTTCCCGGGGCTGCGGCCGTCGTTCGCGGAGGACGGCGGCGCGGTGCCGATCGACATGACGTCGACCATCGAGCTCGTCATGTTCACGGTCGGCGTGCTGATCATCCTGGTCGGCCGGCCGAAGATCAGCGAGGTGCCGAACACGTCGGTGTTCAAGAGCGGACTCGTCGCCGCGATCGCCCTGTTCGGCATCGCGTGGCTCACCGCGACGTTCATCGCGGCGCACGAGGAGTACATCGTGTCGACCGTCGGGGCGTGGGTCACGGACTGGCGGTTCATCTTCGCGCTCGCCGTGTTCCTCGTCGCGGCCCTCACCACCTCGCAGTCGACCGCGACCCGCACCATCGTGCCGATCGGCCTGGCCGTCGGGCTGTCGCCCGCGCTCGTCACGGGCATGTGGGCCGGTGCGCTCAACGGCGTCTACACGCTGCCCGCCAACGGCACGCAGATCGCCGCCGCGAACTTCGACCTCACCGGGTCGACCAAGCTGGGCGGCAAGCTGCTCGACCACTCGTTCTTCGTCCCGATGCTCGTGATGAGCGTCGTGTCGATCGGCGTCGGCGCGCTCGTCGCCGTCATCCTGTACTGACGTCCGTCCGGAGGGGAATCGTGGAGCACAGCGAGGTCAGCACCCGCGTCGCGGCCGTCCTGCCGGGGGTCCTCGCGGACCTCGGCGAGCTCGTGGCGATCCCGTCGATCGCGTTCCCCGGCTACCCGCCGGAGCCTGTGCACGCGATGGCCGCCCGGACGCTCGCACTGTTCCAGGAGGCCGGCGTCACGAACGCCTACCTCGCGGACGTGCCGCACGGGTACCCGCCGGTGGTCGGCGAGATCCCCGGGCCGCCCGGGTCGCCTGTCGTCACGCTCTACGGCCACTACGACGTGCAGCCCGCACCGGCGACGCAGGGGTGGACCACCGACCCGTGGGTCGCGACCCGGCGCGAGGACGGCCGCATCTACGGCCGCGGCGCCGCCGACGACAAGGGCGGCCTCGCGATCCACCTCGCGACGCTGCGCGCGCTGGGCGGGAAGCCCCCGTGCACCGTGCGCCTCGTCGTCGAGGGCATGGAGGAGACGAACAGCAACCTCGAGGAGTTCGTCGAGGCGCACCCCGAGCTGTTCCGCTGCGACCTGTTCGTCGTGTGCGACATGGGGAACCTGCGCGCCGGGGAGCCGTCGCTCACCGCGACCCTGCGCGGCGACGTCGCGTGCGTCGTCACCGTCTCGACCCTCGCGTTCCCGCTGCACTCCGGCGTGTTCGGCGGACCTGCCCCCGACGCGATGATGGCGCTCGCGCGGCTGCTGTCGTCGCTGCTCGACGAGCACGGCGACGTCGCCGTCGAGGGCGTGACCCGGTACGACTGGTCGGGCGCCGAGCAGTCCGAGGAGGAGTTCCTCGCGGGCGCCGGGCTGCTCCCCGGCGTACGGACCGCCGGCACCGGGTCGATCTCGTCGCGGCTGTGGTCCCGGCCGTCCGTGTCCGCCATCGGCGTCGACGTCACGTCCGTCGAGGGGTCGTCGAACGTGCTGCACCCGTCCGCGCGGGCCAAGATCTCGATGCGCATCGCGCCCGGCGCCGACCCGGCGTCCGAGCTCGACGCGCTCGTGCGTCATCTGGAGACGCACGCGCCGTGGGGCGCCCAGGTGGTCGTCGAGAAGACCAAGGCCGCGCCGCCGTTCACCGTGCCGACCGACGGGCCCGGGTACGCCGCCGCCCGCCGGGCGTTGCGCGCCGCCTACGGCCGGGACGCCGGGGACGTCGGGTCGGGCGGGTCGATCCCGCTGCTGCAGACGCTCGCGTCCGTGTCGCCCGGGGCCGAGTTCGTGCTGTGGGGACCGGAGGACGTCGCGCTGTCGCGGATCCACGCGTCCGACGAGAGCGTCGACCCGTCCGAGATCGAGCGCATGGCCGTCGCGCAGGTGCTGCTGCTGCACGAGCTCGCGGAGGGCTGACCTCAGCCGAACGCCGCGCCCTCGATCGCGCTGTTCGGCGACGGGTCCGGCAGCCGCCGCATCCGCAGCCCGTTGACGATGCCGGCGGCCCCGACGAGCAGGGGCACGAGCAGCGCGATCTGCAGCGCCCGCGGCCGCACGTCCGTGTTGATCTGCACGATCTCCGCCGCGACGGCGGGCGGCTCGTCCGCGAGCAGCTCGTTGAGCTGCGTGTTGCTCATGAGCTGCGCGTCGTCCTCGAGGACGGTCGCGACCTGCTCCTTCTGCGCGGAGTCGAGCACCGTGCTGGCGTTCGTCTGGTTGGTGAAGCCGAGGGACAGCGCCGCGAGCAGGATGCCGCCCGCGAACGCGAGGCCGAACGACAGGCCGAACGAGCCGGCCGCCGAGTTCACGCCCGCAGCCTCGCTCACGTGCTCCTCGTCGATCGGCGACAGCGTGTAGTTGTTGAGCTGCGAGACGAGCAGGCCGAGCCCCGACCCGAGGATCACGAGCGGGATCGCCAGGTACCAGCCGGACGTCGCGCGCGGCACCACGAGGATCAGCCCGATCACGCCGACCACCACGAGCACGAACCCGGACAGGATGATGTCCGCCGGGCGGCGGCCGCCCGAGCGCTTCCCGGCGAGGATGGCCAGGGCGAACATGCTGAGCGAGAGCGGAGCCAGCGACAGGCCCGCCGACATCGCGTCGTACTCCAGCACCATCTGCAGGAAGATCGGCAGCGTGATCATCGCGGCACCCAGCGTGATCTGCTGGAACATCTGCTGCGTCACGCCGATCCGGAACAGCGGCAGCTGGAACAGTGCTGGGTCGAGCAGCGCAGGCTTGCCGGTCCGCTTGCGGTGCACGAGCCACCGCGCGAGCCCGAACAGCGCGATCGCGCCGATCAGGATGAGCGCGCCGACGGCCTCGCCGCCCTCCTGCCACACGAGGATGCCGAGCACGACACCGCCCATGCCGAGCGCCGACAGGGCCGCGCCGACCAGGTCGATCTCCCGGGGGCCGGTGTACGGGACGTCCTTCACGAGCCCGATGCCGATGAGCACGACCGCGATGATCGCGGCCTCCAGGCCGAACGCCACCCGCCACGACAGGTAGGTCGTGATGAACCCGCCCAGCAGCGGGCCGATGGCCGCGGCGATCGACGCCGACGCCCCGACCAGCGCGTACACGCGGCGCTGCGCCGAGCCCGTGAAGTTGCCGTGGATGAGCGACTGCATCGACGGCAGCAGCAGCGACGCACCGAGCCCGCCGATGATCGCCCAGAAGATGATCACGGCCGTGAGGCTCTGCGCGAGCATCATCGCCACGGCACCCGTCGCGTAGCCGAGCAGGCCCAGCACGTACGCGCGCTTGCGGCCCGCGAGATCGCCGATCTTGCTGCCGATGAGGATGAACGCCGCCGAGACGAGCGCCTCGAGCGCGATCGCCGACTGCACACCGCTCACGGTCGTGCCCAGGTCGCGCACGACGGCGGAGATCGAGACGTTCATGAAGGACGTGTCGACCACGAGGACGAACATCGCCATCGCGAGCAGCACCGCGAGGCGCTTGTCGAGCGGGGCCTCGGTCTGGGGCTGCGGTGCGTCGGCCACGTCGCGTCTCCGTCCGTGGGTCTGGTCCGATCGTGCCGAGCGTCCCGCCTGCGTCCGGGCGCGAGCGTCACCCGTTCCGGGTGGTCCTGGCGGGTCGCCGCCCTGCCAGGATCGCGACGTGGGGACCCTCGCCGCGGGCTGGACGGAGCGGACGGTCCGCGTCGGCGGCCGTCAGATGTTCGTGCGCACCAGCGCGGACGTGCCCGACGCGGTGCCGATCGTGCACGTGCACGGGTTCGCGATCTCCGGGACGTCGCTCCTGCCGACCGCCGAGCGACTGACGGACCGGGCGACGAACATCGTCCCCGACCTGCCCGGGTACGGCCGCAGCGAGCACCCCGAGGCGACCCTCGGCATCACCGCGCTCGCCGAGACGCTGCTCGAGTTCCTCGACGCCGCCTCGCTCGAGAAGGTGGTGCTCGTCGGCAACTCGATGGGGTGCCCCGTGATCCTCGACGTCGCGCACGTCGCCCCCGAGCGCGTGCAGGCCGTCGTCCTCGCCTCCCCCGCCGGCGGCGTGTGGAACCAGCCGCTCGCGCGCGGCCTCATGCAGCTCGCGCGCGACGCCACCCGGGAGAGCCCTCGCATGGCGCGGCTCGCCGTGCCGGACTACTTCCGGTTCGGGCCGCTCAACGCGTTCCACCTGTTCAGCGAGCTCACCCGGTTCCCGTCGCAGGAGCGCATCCTGCGCACACCGGTGCCCACGCTCGCCGTGGTCGGGAGCCGCGACCCGTTGATGCCCCCGCGGTGGCGGGTCATGGAGGTCGCCCGGCTCGCCCCCGCGCACGTCACGCTCGCCGTGATCGTCGGCGCCGCGCACGCCATGAACTTCAGCCACCCCGGCGAGCTCGCCCACGTGATCGGGTCGTGGCTCGACGGGCGGGAGATCGTCGACGACCCCGACGAGCCGGGGATCTCGCGCGTCCTGCAGGTCGCGCGCGACTGACCGGTCCGCGCGACCGCGCGCGTTTGCTCGGGGCGCACTCCTGCCGACCGTGAGGTGGGTGTCGGCCCGGCGCTCGCCTGCCCGCGGCGCTGACCTGCGGGTGAGCATCCTGCACGACTACCCGCGACGGGTGAGGAACCGGCGCCCGGCAGGGGCCACCGTGGGCACAGACGCCGGAGCCGTAGCCGGCGCGGGCTTGAGGAGGCCGCTCGTGAACAGCTTCTGGGACTGGTTCTGGCTCATGGTGTGGTGGTTCGTGTTCTTCATGTATCTGATCCTGCTGTTCCAGATCGTCGCGGACCTGTTCCGTGACAAGAACGCCAGCGGCTGGGCGAAGGCGTTCTGGGTCATCGGGCTGATCGTCTTCCCGTTCCTGGTCGCGCTGATCTACATCATCGCCAGGGGCAAGGGGATGGCCGAGCGGCAGACGCAGCAGATCGCGGAGTCGAAGGCGGCGACCGACGCCTACATCCGGCAGACCGCCAACGCGTCGCCCGCGGCGGCCATCAGCGAGGCGAAGAACCTGCTCGACGCCGGTGTCATCGACCAGAACGAGTTCGCCGCCCTCAAGGCGAAGGCGCTCGCCTAGTCCACCGCGGGCAGCCCGCCGACCGAGGGGGTCGCGGGCTGCCCGCTGTCGTGTCCGGACCGAGGGGCTCGTCGTGCGTCGCGCGGCGGGCCCTTCGGCACGTCCGGACGCCGTCGAGCGGCGGCCCTTCGGCGCTCTTGAACGGAACGGATCGTTCCGCTACGGTTCTTGTAACGGAACGATCCGTTCCGTTCCGAATTCGAACGAGGAGAGACCGATGACCGCCACGACCCCCTGGCCCGTCCTCGACCGGGCGCACGCGGCGCTGCGCACCGTGGTCGCGGACCTCACCGCCGCCGACCTCGACCGCCCCACGCCGTGCACCGAGTGGAACGTCACGCAGGTGCTGCAGCACGCCGCAGGCGACCAGCGCGCGTACGCCGCCGCGATCACCGGCCACGACGGACCCACCGAGAACCCGTTCGAACCGTCCGGCACGCTCGACGGCACCCCTGCGGCGCTCGTCGAGCCCGCGCTCGTGGCGTCGGCCGGCGCCTTCGCGACGGTCACGGCCGACGCGTCCACCCCGACACCCCTGCCGCAGGGCAGCCTGCCGGCACCGGTCGCCGTCGGGGCCGCCGCGCTCGACGCCGCCGTGCACGCGTGGGACGTCGCCGTGGCCGCCGGCCGACCGTCGCCGCTCGACGACGCGCTCGCCGCCGACCTGCTGCCCGTCGCCCGCTCGATCGTCGAGCCGCTGCGCCAGTACGGCGCGTACGCGCCGGCGCTCGACCCGGCCCGGGGGGACGGCCCGTCGGCCGAGCTGCTCCGCTACCTGGGCCGCAACCCGGCCTGGACGGCCTGACCGGCCCGGCGCCGTTCCCGCCCGGGATCAGGCGTCGGACGTCGGCGCGTCCGGGGTGTCGTCCGTCGGGGGCGTCGACGTGCCGTCCGTCCCGCCGCTCGTCGCGCCGGGAGCGGCGCCCGCGAGGATCAGGTACAGGTCGCGTCGGGCAGCGTCGAGCACCGCGAGCGCCTGAGCGACCTGGTCCTCCGTGCCCGTGCGGGCCACCTGGACGGCGGCGCCGCCGAGCGCGTCGAGCGCCGCGCGCAGCGTCCGGCCCGGGTGGGCGGGGCGTCCTGCGGCCTCCTGCCACGGCGTGCCGAGCGAGGCGGCGTTGGCGTCGACGTACGCGAC